>JBGANU010000006.1:0-232344 GCA_044222145.1 Cyclobacteriaceae bacterium | reverse complement strand
CAGCGGAAAGCCTGCCTGCACTAAAACTGAAACAGCAAAGCCAAAACCTCACAGGCAGCTTGCAGCGGATAGCCCGACCCAAAGGGGCCGCCAAACAAAAAATATTAACCCTTCCGAATCCCTTCTATCGAATCCCACATGGATGAGGGAGTCGAATTGGTTTTTGCTGGTTTATGGGTTAGCCTACAGCTACTTTGAAAAAAGTGTCTCCTTTAAGGTAGGTGTTAGCCACGTTGATTAACTCTGATGGCGTTACGGAATCCACTCGTTGTACAAGATTTTGGTAGTGGTTGGCTGGTAGTGAAAAAAGCTTTATTGCTTTAACTTTTTCAGCTACTGAAAATGGATTCGATGTTTCTGACTGCAGGCCGCCAATGAAGTGCCCTTTTGCGGCATTTAGTTCACTCTCTTCAATTTCCTGAGATTGAAGCTTGACTAACTCGTGTTCTATTTCCTTAAAAATCAGCTCTTCATTTTCTTTGTTGACATCTGCACCAATAGCCATAAAGCTTTCGTGCATCAGGCTGTTTACTGAAGATTGGATTCCATAGGTGAGTCCTTTTTCTTCACGAATATTCTTCATTAATCGCGACCCAAAATATCCTCCTAAAACGTGATTAATAAAAAGCAGATCGAAGTAATCATGATGCGGTCTGGAAATTGTTTTCTTCCCCAGCCGTACAGATGACTGTACACTATTTGCCTTATTAATCTTCTCAAAAAAAACATTGGACCCTGACATATCCAACGATTTTTGAATAGCCCGCTTATTTTTGGGGAATGACGAGAAAATCTCGGCCAGATAATCCAGCGTAGACATGTTTGATTTTGACACGATGAATACCTCCGAGGGGTTCATATGTGATTCAAAGAAATTACGGAGGTCGTCACTATTCAGAGACTTTACATCATTAGGTTCGATTGAATTTCCGTAAGGATGTGTGAGGCCAAACAAATTTCTTCTTAAGGCCTTCGATGCCAAAAAACTACTTTTCTCGTTATTTACTTTCAGGTTTTCGATAAACACGTCCTTCATGTGTTTCAACTCGTGTTCAGGAAATGTTGGAGTCTTTAGCATCTCCATGAATCCAGGTAGAACCTGATGAAGATTTTTGGTGAGTGAGTAGAGTGCAATAGAGGTGAAATCAAGACCTGGACTTATTTCTATATGTGCTCCATAGTAATCGAAGAACTCTGCCAGTTGAGCTGAGGTTTTTGTCGCACTGCCGCGCTCAATCATTTGAGCTGTGAAATGCGACTGACCTATTTTGGATTCAAACCATTTTCCGGATCTGAAAACACATTCGATCTTAATTATGTCTTGCTGCACCCCATCAATTACATGGAGTTTTACGCCATTTGATAGGTCAATCGTTGTTGGACTTGGCAATTGGAAAGAAGCCGACTTTACAAACGGAGGAGCAATAGTTCGATTGAGCATCTAAGAATTAGTCGGTAACAGATTCGTCTTCTTTGTCTTTGGTTTTGATCACGTAGAGAATTGTAAAACGAATTGTTTCCGCCAGGGCATTTTCGCGTTTATTGGTTGGGACGAGATAAGCCATATCCAAGCCAAAGTTATTGACACGCATCCCCACGCCTGACGTCAAGTATTTGCGATTGCCTTTATCTTTTGCTTCCAGAAAGTAGCCCAGACGACCAGAGAAAGTATTTCTGTACCAGTACTCTACTCCTGAAGAAACTATTATTTCATGGAGTTCTTCTTTCGCACCACCGGGTGCATCTGTAAATGAACTAAATATTCCATTTAATAACGTTGGAGGAGCAACTCCAATTGGAGGTCTCCGCGATGGAACCATCAGTTTATTCAGATCCATAGCAAATGTTAAGCTGTTGTACGGATCAAGTTCGGTTTTAAATGCACCACCTAGTCTAAGATTGACTGGTATGAAGTCCTTTTGTTTTGCATCGGAGTAAGAAATCTTAGCGCCCACGTTAGTCATTGTTGCACCGAATGATAAGTTTGAATTTTTCGTCACCATCGGTTTTGTATAAAACACACCTAAATCTACGGCAGCAGAGTTTCCGGGTCGGGCATCTACGTTTCCTGTTGTTAACGCTCCGGTTAGATTTGAATGAATGTATCTGAGTGCTCCCCCCAAACTAAAATGTTCTGTCAACAATCTTGAATAGGTCACATCAAATGCATATTCCCTGGGATTGAATCTTCCCTGATCCACAGCATTAATGTCTCTGAACTGAATTTCACCGAGATCAAAATATTTCATAGAAGCCGCAACAGTCTGTTCACGGCTTATTTTATAAAACCCGGAAAGGTAAAAGATGGACATGTCATTGATAATCTTACCCAGCCACGGAGTGTAGGATGCAGACACGCCATATCCGTTTTCAATAAAGGCAAGTTTGGCAGCGTTCCAGTAACCTGAATTAGCATCCGGTGAGGTAGCGGCTCCCACATCTCCCATACCTGCTGCACGTGAGTCAGGCGTGATGCCCAAAAATGGCACGGCAGTAGTAATGATTCTATTGGTACTGTCTTGCCCTACCAGCGTACCCTGAAGTCCTCCTTTTTGAGAATAGACTGAAAAGCCCGTGAACGAAATTGCAACCAGTAAAAATGAACTCCTTAACTTATTCATAATCAACTTCTAAGGGCTAAAGATAATCAATTCGAAATAATTAGCTTGGCAAAATGCTCATTTTTCGAACCATCCGCCAAAGAACGAACTAAAACCTTCATCAAGTATATTCCATCTGTCAATTTTGAACCGCTGGCATCCGATCCATCCCAATTGGTAAGGGAAACATGATATTGACTTTCGGGAACTGAGAAGTTCAAAGTCTTTACCATTTGCCCCCTTAAATCAAATATTCCAAGGCTCACCTCCAGGTCTTCGCCCGGCCTCGTGTGCACAAATTCAATTGTGGTTGATTCAGAAAAAGGATTAGGGTAATTCGATAAACGTTGAACTTCGATTCCATTGTGATCCGAGACTTCAAAATCCAGACTCGCAGAAGATGTATTGTTGAGATTATCCCACACTTTCAATGTGATTGTGTGTTTGCCAGGTGTTAAGTCTTCCAACGGAAACTGAAGCGTGCCTTTCCTGAAATCGTCAGTTGAGGCAACGTAATATTCGGCCACTTCAAATGTTACATCATTATCCATGATGGCCACCATCGTATTTCCGATTCCATAGCTTGAAATATTTATTCCGCTATCGTCAAAAAGTTTTGCCACTAACTCAGAGTTTTTGCCGATGATACTTCCGGCAACAAAAGTTGTATCGCCCAAGAATAATTTGATTTGTGGCGGGGTCGTGTCACTTACAATATCCCGTTCACTTTTTCCGACTTTGAACGATGTTGCGCTTCCGCTTGCATCGGTTTTGTTGATGAAATCTTGTGCATAGATGCTTAATTTTCCCGAACCTACCTGGTAGGAAATGTTTTTGGGTAACATGAATTCAACTTCGAAGCTACCATCAACCACTTTCGCCTCACCTCTAAACAAGGCGTTGTTCCATAGGCCGAAGTTAAAGACAGGATTCTCGTCTCCTTTTGTTTGCAGGAGCGTCTCCTTATCAAATAGAGTTGCCAGCACTGTTCCGTTAAAGTCTTGATTTTTTTCTCCGTCTAGTTGAATTTCTCCGTTTACCCGAACTGTTGAAAGAGCTTTCAGAGTATCGGAATTATCAGTTGTGCTAATGTTTGAAATGGTTATCTGCTGCTCGGGAATGGCGAGCATCATAGATGGATCTCCCAGCAAAGAGAAATTGCGATTGCCAACACCACTCAGACTTTTGTTTTTTGTATCTCTGAATATTGTACCTAAGTCCTTTTGACGGCCATTTATTTTTTGAAAAAGCGAAGCGTAAAATGCTTCGTTCAAAGTATAGTTAGAAGATGAATTAACTGGGCGTGCAGTTGTGACAAGGCCAATAACACCGCCACTTTTTTTAAGTTGAGCTAGTTCAGCGGTGGAAATTTGAGCAGGATCATCGTGGCGACCGAACTCACATGTTGCTGTTACTAATAACGGGTAACTTGCAAAATTTTTCCAGTTTGATACGAAAGCATCATCCAGGATTCTTTCGTCCATCCATTGAAGTTCAGATCCATGTCCCGTGTAGTTTGCAATCAATACACCTTTCTTCAAAGCTTGCCTTAGCGCTTCTGTTGCTTCCGGTGAAATCTGTCCGCTGGGTCTGGAGATTTGTGTGTAAGAATCCAGGTAAACTTTTTGTGTGTTGAACTCTGAATGACTGGTTTCGATTTGCGTGGCGAGTTGGTCGGCCTGGCTCTGATGAAGACTATAATCACCGTCATCGGCAATAAACAAAATTTCTTTGCGCCATTTGCCGAATGATCTATTTCCAAGATCGTATTCGATTAGTTTATCAACAACATTAGCGGCTTCGGTTGTCGTCTTTACCGAAAGTCGACCCACACCCACCTCCATCGTGTGATTTTGAGTTGGATTTTCTTTCCATTCACCTTCATTGTCTCCAAAAAAAGCATAATAATCATCAGAGGAATAAGTTTCTAGTGGACTTAATGAATTGACGGATTCATAGGTAGGAACAAAGTTTGTGTTTTTAGTAAGTCGATCTTTGTAATCGTATGAACAACGGCCGAACAATAAAATATTTTTTAGACCACCTTGACTGTAAATACTTTTCGCAAAGTCTCGAATGGCTGTGATATCCTGTTTGCCACCTGAAAACTCATTGTAGACTTCATCAGTGGTAAAGACGCGTGCGGAAATTTTATTAAAGCTCATGCGATGACTTGCTAATCGCTGCGCCTCATCTTTGAAATCGGGATGCGTGATAATTAATAAGTCGGTTTGCACATTGCTCAAATCCTGATTTGAAACAATACTTGCAAAGTCTGGCGTGGGAAGTTTTTCAGAGTTGAAGATCACAAAGTTCTTCAGCGAGCCGGTAGCCAATGAAAAACTAGCCTTGCTTTCACTGAGCAAAAACTTTATGTCTGCAGCATTAAACGGATCTGTGATTTCCCAAATCGCTGATGACGATGTAGCCGAAGCTACTTCAAAAGTTGAAGTCGCATACTCCAGGCTTTTGATGGCGCTAAATATGGTTTGGTTTTCGTAGAGCGCGAGTTTCCGTTTGAAACTGACGAGGAAGTGGTTTATAAAACCAGTGGATGAGCCCGTGGGACTTTTCACATATTGAAACTTAATCTCTTGAACGGACTTTGTCGCAGACGAAGTGGATGAGGAATTGATCTTAAAAGTGTCAATGGCATGACGACCTTTTAAACCATAAGTTGTGTTGGGAATTTTATCGATGAATTGTTCTCCGATGGCAGTTCCATTTAAAAAAAGTTTAAACGAAGATCCGGCAAAGGACTTTGCCATAACATTCGAGGCAATTTTGATTTCGGTATTATCAATGATACCAGGTATGTCAAACTTTATGGTTTGTTCGGTCACTCCGTCAAATTGCTCGCCAAACCATTCGCGGCCGGATTTCAATTCATTGTATTGATTTGTTTCGTGGAAGACAAAATCATCAAACTCGTTGATAACAGGAAATCCCGTGCCCGCTGTTTCTACACTTGGTATTCTTTTTCCAGGAGGCCCGTCTGCCGTTAGGAAGTAGAAATTTTTGTCGGTATACAGGTGGTCAACGTAATCAAACATGTTTGCCGTTTGATTGAAACGATACACATCAGGACCTTGTCCAAAGAAAAGAATGTAGTCGCTTTTGTCGAAGTGGCCATCCCCTTCGCCTGATACGGTTATTGCTAATTCAGTTAAGTTTCCATTGCGAGGTGCACTGTTCAGTTGCGGCAGCATGCCATTGCCACTTGCATAAAGTTTGATATCACGAGGGTCTACTTTGTCAGGATTTATTCCCGCTTTCTTAAGAAGGTTATAATCAATTTTGTATACACCATCTGTGGTAACTGAAAACTTTGACCATATTCCGGTTTTTAAGACAGGGATGATCTGGCCATCACAGGAAATAAATTTCCCGAGAAGGAATAGGAGCACACCTGCTATCTTAAAATGCCGCTGCAAGAAATGTAGAATTTTTTATGTGCTAATCAGCCTAGTTTGAATGCTTTACTTAGTAACGAAAAGAGAATGTAAAGTAGTATAAGCAATGGCAACGCTAATTTGCCAAGCCAGGCAAGTAATAATACGGCAAGCAGGATAAAGGCAAATCTTACCTTATTGTGCTTCCACGTAAAGTCTTTGAATTTGAATGCAAAGATTTCGATGCGTGAAACAAGAAGTAATGAGAACACGATAGTGATCATCAACAACATCCAGTCTTGATACAACCACCCACCGATTTGATTGGAAACTAACGGCAATGATGTGATGAAAATGGTATTGGCTGGAGTATTCAAACCTTTGAAGGAATCGCTTTGAGTTTCGTCTACATTGAAAATGGCAAGGCGTAAAGCAGAGCAAACAGCAATCAAGAATGCGGTGTAGGGCAGCCATTCAACCGAGGACGATGCTGCCATCATTTTATACATCACCAGAGACGGAAGCAAACCGAAGCTTACCATATCAGCCAGGGAATCTAGTTCTTTACCAATGGGTGAAGTTACTTTTAACATTCGCGCAGCAAAGCCATCAAAGAAATCGAACACACCGGCAGTCCAAACAAAATACGCAGCCGGTACATTTCGTTCCTCCAGGCAATAGACAATACCGAAGCAACCGCAAACTAAATTGCAGCAAGTGAGGAAGTTGGGAAGGTGCCTGAGCATAGTTAATTGAGAAGTGAAAGTGCGCAAAAAGGATTTGAGATTTTTTCTTCGCCTAACGTGGTGGTTGGTCCATGGCCAGGATAAACAGTTACATCATCAGGCAGGGTAAACAGCTTTTGCTGGATGCTGCTGATTAGTGTTGCGTGATTTCCACCGGGAAGATCAGTGCGGCCAACGCTACCACGAAAAAGTACATCGCCCGCCAAAAGTATTTTCTCTTTGGCATTGTAAAATCCGATGTGACCTGGCGCATGTCCTGGCAAGAACAAGACATTAAATTGTGATGCGCCAAAGTGTAGCGTATCTCCTTCTTCGAGAAAACCATCGGGCAAAGCTTCGGTGTATTGTGCAAAGCCGTAGTTAGGGGCATATGACTTCACGGCTTTCAATACAGACTCATCTTTTTTATGAAGCAGGAAGGGGACTTTATATTTTTCTTTGACGTGATAATTTCCCAACACGTGATCGATGTGGGCGTGAGTGTTAAGCAGATACTTAATAATCAGTTTTTCTTTTTCTATAAAGTGATCGAGTTCTTCTTTCTCTGCACGCTCATAACAGCCGGGATCAATGATCACTGCTTCTTTGGTGTCATCAAAAACCACGTACGTGTTTTCGGAAAATGGATTGAATGTAAAAGACTCAATGTGAAGCATACGAAGACAAACCGCAAAGTTAAACGTTCTTTTCATAAAGCCCATTTCTCTGTTTTGCCAAGCTTAAAAGTAGATGTGTAGGAAGCCGGAGAATTATTTAAGATTTTTAGACCACCATGAAGGTTGCCAAAGAAGTAGATTTTTTAATTGTTGGCCAGGGGTTGGCAGGCTCTACCTTATCCCTTGAGTTATTAGAACGAGGTCAGCAAATTTTTGTGATAGATGAACCGCAACAAAACCATTCCACGGTGGTGGCGGCTGGCTTGTTTAATCCCATTACCGGGAAGTTGATGACCAAAACCTGGAAGGCAGACTTGCTTTTTCCGTACCTGATCGATTTTTATTCAAGCGCAGAAAAAAAACTAGGTGCTGATTTTTTTTATCCCATGCCGTTGTATCGACCTTTTATTTCTATTCATGAGCAAAACGAGTGGATGGGAAAAAGTGCCGACTCTTCCATGAGCCCTTATGTTGAGCGTGTTGTAAGCACACCGACTTATGCTGATCATATTCATGATGATTTTGGGGGACTGCTACTAAAGCAATGCGGATATGTTGACACAACTCGCTTTGTTAGGGCTGTCCGCGAAAACCTTATTGCACGACAATCCTTCAGTTCACAATGCTTCGATGAAAAAGAGATTGTTGTAGACGATGAGTTTGTTGTTTATCGGGAGATAAAAGCCAGGAAAATAATTTTCTGTTGCGGATTTCAATCCACGGCCAGTAAATATTTCGGGTGGCTTCCTTTAAAGCCTTTGAAAGGAGAGACACTTCAGATAAAAGTTGAAACGCCATTGCAGACCATTTATAATCGGGGGGTGTATATCGTTCCAACTTCTGAGGCCGGCACCTATAAAGTGGGTGCAACCTATAACACGAAAGATTTGTCGGAAGCTGTGACCGCAAACGGAAAACAGGAGCTTTCAAGCAAGCTAAGTGAGTTGCTAAAATTACCTTATAAAATAACTAACCAAGACTGGGGTATTCGCCCCACCAGCCCCGACCGAAAGCCATTTTTAGGAGCTCATCCTGAAAATAAGAACGTTATTATTTTTAATGGATTAGGTACCAAAGGAGTGAGTTTAGCTCCCTATTTTGCGAGTCAGTTGGCCAATTGGTTGGTAGGTAAGGGAGATATCGATCCGGAGGTGAATATCAGCCGGTTTAAATTTAAAAAATAGCCTTATTGCACAATGCGCAAAGCTATTTCAATCCGTTATATTAGTGGTTCTTGGCAGATTGTATGAGATGGAGTTTTAGGATTTTGGTAACGATAGTGGGCCTGGGTGTCTTTACGCTGTCGCACGGCCAACAAGCACGTGAAGTTTTTGGTAAGAATAGAATTCAATACCGTCAGTTTAATTGGACCTATCTCAGTTCAGAAAATTTTGATGTTTACTACTATGACGATCGCAGAAAAGTAGCCACCGATGCGATCCAATACCTGGAAGGGGAATTTGACAGGATCACCGACCTGATTGGATATCCGCCTTATCTGAAAACAAAAGTTTTTCTGTACAACTCCATTACCGATTTGCAACAAAGCAATATTGGATTGAACAGCACACAGTTCAATGTGGGAGGAGAAACAGAGTTCATCAAGCCTATCGTAGAGATAGCGCATCCGGGAAATCTGGATGAGTTTAAGGAAGAGCTCATTTACAAAATGGCCGATCTCATGGTAAACGAGATGATGTTTGGCGGCAGCTTGAAAGATATGTTTCAAAATGCGGTGTTGCTTAATCTTCCCGAGTGGTTCATTAACGGTGCTTCGCGCTATGTGGCGAAAGGTTGGAATGCAGAAATGGACGACTATGTGCGTCAGTTAGTAAAAAGTAAAAAAATAAATAAGGCACTTCGATTTACGGGCAAAGAATCGGCACTGGTCGGCCAATCCATTTGGAATTATATCGTAGAGAAATATGGAAAGAGCAGCATATCCAACATATTGAATTACACCCGTGTGATCCGTAATGAGCAGAAAAGTATTTTGATTACGCTGGGAGTAAGCTTCAAACAATTGATGACCGATTGGCAAAATTATTATGGCGATATGGAGGAAAAGGTAAGTCTGAGCTATCTCTCCCCGGCCGATTCAAATAAGTTTACACCGTCACATCATCGTGCCATCGTTTATACAACCGTTAAACTTAGTCCCGATGGAAAGAAAGTAGCATATGCTGAGAATGACCGCGGCAGATTTGTGGTTAAGGTGCAGTCGCTTGAAAGCGGAAGAGAAACCACCATCATCAATGGAGGTAATCGTGTGATCAAGCAGACCGTTGACTTTCGTGTGCCCTTGTTGAGTTGGGCCGATCAAAACACGCTTGGGGTTATTGGAGTCAAAAATGGCGAATATATTTTCTGGTTGTATGACCTTAGCACGCGCAGTAAACTGCCACGCCAACTCGACAAGTTTAGTAACATCAGGAGTTTTGATTTTTCGGGCAACGGAAGACTTGCAGTGTTAAGCGCTGACGCGGGCGGGCAAAATGATTTGTTCCTTATCAGCAGCCGAAATGATCGCACCAAGCGATTGACGAATGATATCTACGATGATCTTGATCCCTCCTTTATTCCCAATACAAACTCAATCGTTTTCAGTTCAAACCGAACCACAGATACAGTTAATACGATCGTTAAAGGATATCAGCGCATCACAGGTAAATACAATCTTTACACCTATAATCTTGACACTACTACGAATGTAGTCGCACACATTACCACCACGTTGAGCAAAGACTTTTATCCCAAGGCCATCGATGCCAATAACTTTTACTATTTGAGCGATCAGCGCGGTATCGTAAACCTGTTTAAGTTCAACCGCGAAACTGGTATCTATTCACAAATCACAAATTTCAATACGAGCATAAAGGAATACGATCTTGATTTTTATAATCGCTCGTTGGCGCTGGTGATGAATAAAAATCTGAGTGAGGATATTTTTCTCATGCCTAACTTTAATTACGACCGACAGGTATTTACACCCGCCACGAGGCGAAAGGAAGTGCAACTGGCCAAAGTCGTGAGTGAACGGAAGAAGAAGGAGAATGTGAAAAGCATGACCATTAAAGAGTTGATTAATTCAAGGCTGCGTGAGAAAAAAGACACGACAGCGGTAAAACCAGATAAACCTGTTGAGGAAAAGAAAGACTCTTTGAAAACCCCCAATGTGGTAAACACAGACGATTACAGCTTCGATACATCGGAAGTGAAAAAAGACACGGTTGTTAAACCTCCTGTGAATGAGAAGAAAAGTGTAAATACTGAGGATTACACGTTTGAGGATGATGCCGATAAGAATAAAGCCAACGAGACTTTCCTCACTCGTTATATGAAAGCACGAGAGACAAACAGGCTCACCGGGCCTTTTCCATATGAGCCTCGATTTAGTTACGAGAATCTTGTCACCAACTTTGTTATTGATCCGCTTCGTGGATTTAGTGCGAAACTTGAAGCGCAAATGAATGATATGCTTCAGAATTTCAGATTTTATGGCGGCCTTCAAACCGCCTTCGATTGGAAGAGTGGAGATATTTTTGGCGAAATTCAATATCTACCACATCTGGTCGATTACAGCATTCGTGTAGATCGCAAAGTCATCTACTGGGACGGCCTGAAAGAGCAGACTCCCAATTATCAGAAATATACCTGGCAACGTATTGAGCTAGGTGCTTCGCTACCTCTTACAGTGAAGGCTCGCGTGACGCTGAAGCCGTTTGTAGGCTACACCCGATATGTTGATCGTGGTAGTATTAATTTTCCTTCCACGCCACCAACGTTCCTGCCTACTCAACAGCAATTCTATGCCGGATCAAAAGCAGAACTGGTGTATGACAACAGCATCACAACCGGTTTGAATATTATTGAAGGCTCTCGTGGTAAAATAAATTTTGTTCACTACGAAGGTTTGGGAAATAAGAATGCAAGTTTTTCGCACATCTCGATAGACCTGCGTCATTATCAAAAGATCTATAAAGAAATTGTTTTTGCTGTGCGCGGTTTTGCGGGCACTTACTTTGGCAATTCACCAAAGAAATATGTACTGGGCGGTATGGATAATTGGTTTGGTAATAAATTCAATACCCAGGGTAATGGCAATCCCCTGGTGAGCAGCGGCACTAACTTTAATAACAATCTTGTGTTTACTGAATTTGCAACTAGCCTTCGCGGTTTCAACTATGCAACACTTTATGGCAACAGTGTCGCCATGGCAAATGCAGAGTTAAGAGTTCCGTTGATTCGCGCTTTATCGGGTGGACCTATCGCCTCCAACTTTTTTAGAAACATGCAATTGGCAGCTTTCTACGATATCGGTTCAAGCTGGTCGGGTCCGGTTCCATTGAAATCACAAAATAGTGTGCGAACCAGAGAAGTTGATCAGGGCCCGTTCAAGATCGATCTCAAAGAATACCTGAATCCATGGCTGTATAGTTATGGATTTGGTTTCCGGTCCATGATTTTTGGCTACTATCTG
The DNA here is from genome assembly GCA_044222145.1 of Cyclobacteriaceae bacterium. Classification (GTDB taxonomy): domain Bacteria; phylum Bacteroidota; class Bacteroidia; order Cytophagales; family Cyclobacteriaceae; genus ELB16-189. The sequence continues at coordinate 220,470 of JBGANU010000006.1, read as the reverse complement.
AAGTTTGACCTGGCATGGCCGGTGGAGAATTATAAGGTCGGCAATCCCCGGCCTTTCGTAACACTTGGCTTTGACTTCTGATCTGTAGCTACGTTCTGCTATCGCATAAAAAATCAATACCTTCGTTGATAATTTGTTATTAATTTATGATTAAATCCATGACTGGCTTTGGCCAGGCTGTCTTAAACAGTACAGAAGCGACCATTACCGTTGAAATTAAAAGTCTTAATTCAAAATTCTTAGACCTTAGTCTTCGATTGCCCAAGTTGTTTTCCGAAAAGGAACTGGAGTTACGCAATCTTATTTCAGAGAAGCTCGAACGGGGAAAGCTATCGTTTTCAATAGAATATCAAACATCAGCAAAAGCAGATGTGCGTCAGCGATATAATGAAGATTTGTTCGCAGCGTACTATGCGGAATTAAAAAGGTTAGCCGATAAAGTTGTAGCGCCGTATGACAATCTTTTTGAGATCGCGCTAAACTCCCCGGATGTTGCCGAGAGTAAAGGCAAAGAAGAACTCGACCCAATCCTGTGGGAAAAAACGATGCAGACTGTTTCTGAAGCAATCCAAAAATTTGAGCAATTCAGGTTGGCCGAAGGGAAATCAACAGAAGTAAAATTGATACAATATCTCGAAAGCATTAGGGAGCAGTTATTACGCGTTGAAGAGATTGATCCCAAACGGGTTGAAAAAATAAGAAGTAAAATTAAAGGCAGCGTCACGGAGTTCTTTGGCAGCGAAGGCTTTGATGCCAACCGACTTGAGCAAGAAATCATTTTCTACATTGAGAAGTTGGATATCCACGAAGAACGGGTGCGATTAAAAACGCATTTGGATTATTTTATGAAAGTCCTCACCGACAAAGCTTCCAATGGCAAGAAGCTGGGATTTATTTCACAAGAAATTGGACGCGAGATTAATACCATTGGATCCAAAGCCAATGATGCCGACATGCAACGACATGTTATCCTGATGAAGGAAGAGCTGGAGAAAATCAAGGAGCAACTGAATAATATTCTTTAGTTGCCTTACTTGATGCCTACCATCCGAAATGGAAACATCAATACGGCCGTAATAAACTTGAAGATCAAACCGATCGTTAGTCCAATAATTCTAAACGGAAGTAGCACCAACCAGATCAATGGAAACAGTACGAGCATGACCAGTGCCAGGGGCCAACACAGTGCTAATAAAATGAACCAGAGAATTACCGCGACAAAGGTTTTCATGCTATTCCGTTTTTTGTTAAGTCAACAAAAATTCAGCCATTAGAAAGAATGCACAATAGAAAGTCTCAAGGGAGCTCCTTGAAATTTTAGTGCTCATTAATGTACAATTCTCTGTTCACCAATGCACACTAATCTTTACTTTTTAACTTAGATTGGATGGCAATATGAAGAGAGATAAGTTTTCGAGTGTTGTTATCTGGTCAGTTATTTCAGCAGCGTTTATCGGGCCCGGCACTGTTACCACCGCTGTCACTGCAGGGTCGCTTTATCAATTGGATTTAATGTGGGCAATCGTATTTGCTACTATTGCCTGCATAGCGCTGCAGGAAGTTTCGGCACGCATTACTATTGCCAGCGGCCTTAGCCTGGGCCAGGCGGTGTTGAAGAAATTTGGAGACGCACGCGGATTTTGGATAAATGTAGTCATTGGCACATCCGTGGTGCTTGGCTGTGCTGCGTACGAGGCTGGAAATATTCTAGGCGCTGTCTCCGGTCTTAACCTCATGTTTAACGGAGACGGGAGAATTTATACTGTTGTCATCACACTCGCTGCAGCATTTGTGCTGTGGAGTGGTAAACAAAAATGGATTTCATCATTGATGACATTATTAGTAGCGATGATGGGTCTTGCTTTTTTTGTATTGGCACTGCACATAGATTTTTCAATAACGGAAGTTGTTACGTCAAGTCTGATTCCGAAAATGCCTTCGGGGTCTGAACTTATTACGTTGGGATTGGTTGGCACCACCATTGTGCCGTATAATCTTTTTCTTGGATCGGGTATTAGCAAAGGTCAAACGGTTCCGTTGATGCGCATCGGGCTGGTGATATCGGTTATCATTGGAGGATTGATCACGGCCTGGATTTTATTAGCGGGGACACTGGTTCATGAATTTTCTTCTTTCCCTTTATTGGCCAACGAGTTTCGAAACAAAGTTGGAGCAATAGGAGCACGGGCATTGGGAATTGGATTGTTTGCTGCAGGATTTTCTTCCGCTATTACATCTCCTTATGCAGCGTCTATTATTACGTCAAATGTGCTGGGTGCAGAAAAGAAGAGTACTATTCGCTGGGTGTGGGGCACTGTATTATCAACAGGATTTTTATTTGGCATCAGCGGGGTAAAACCAATTCCTATTATTTTGTTGGTGCAGGCGCTGAATGGTCTTATTCTTCCGTTGATCACCGCTTATCTGATTATCATCGTTAACGATGAAAGCATTATGCCGCGTGAGCAACGACATCCTAAATTTTACAACGGCTTTCTTCTGTTAATTTTATTCAGCGTTCTCTTGATAGGTCTGACCAGCCTTGATAAATCTATTTCCACAGTCTTTGGATTATCGGGAAGTCATTTCCCCATAATCGTTGTGATTACTACTTCTTGTGTTGTCGCGCTTGGCGGAAACTTATTCAAGTTGCGAAAAACCAAAGAGCGTTGATTGCTAACTTAACTTGGCCAGCGTGCTGATGTACCTTCCGGGAACCTCACCTTTCGTTGCGGTTTGATAATCAGCATAACTACAAGGCACCACACTATTGCGTGGATACTTTGCTCCGGGTCGGTTATAGGCAACTTCCATCCACCATTTTTCAGTAAACTTACTTTTGTAGAAGGCGATTGTTTCAGGCTCTACCGGCATCGAAACTACATACTTAATAAAGTCATTTGCTTTAAAGTCTTGCTCGCTTTTGCGATGATAATAGCCCTCCAGAAAATACCAGATCATAGTAGCAATCACCGAGGCGGTCTTCTTCTGTTCATCGTCCTTCAAAGGATTGTATTCATAAAAGCCGATGGAACTGAGCTTTTCGTTCAGGCCTGCGTACCAGCAGATCTGACAGGCTTCCTCGCCCGTTAGACCAAATGGCTGAGCGTTTGCATTACCAGGTGCATCTGAAGATCGAATGGATGTGATGTCGAAAGAGAGCATATCGGCATTGCGAATGGCAGGCTCCATCTCCTGAAGGTTAGTGCGCATTTGACCAATTCTGAATGCTTCGAAATAAAGCTTTTCCAAAATTGATGTCGACAGCGGATCGATTAAATAGGTTTGATGTGCCAGGTGCGTGTAGCTGAAGAGATAGTTGGGCTCATGCAACAGTATTTTATTGATGTGTTGCCTGGCCATCGGTTGATCTTTTCCATCCTCAAGATCAAGAAACGCGTCAACATTTAGCAAACTCACGAGCTTCTCCATTTCTTCATAGCCGCGATATTGACCGATGTCTAGATCTTGCGGCCCCCCCAAAAGGATGGGCAACACATTATTCTCAAGTAACATGCGGCAGACTTCACTGATCCTAACATAGGTTTCATCCAGGTCAATTCCGGGGTTGAGATTTCCCAGATCAACAATGTTGTAAACACCCGTTCCCTTTTTGAGATTATAAAGTTTTTTGCGGATTTCATCGGCAGCCCTTGCCGATCCGAGATTTGTATGGGTGCCCCGCTCTTCATTTATTCCGAAGATGGCGATGTGTGCATCTTTATACGATGGCATTTTTTCTCCATAGACTTTAATGTTTTTAAGTACGGTGTTGGATGCCGTGATTCCGGAATAAACACTTTCGTCAATGGGAGAAAAGAAGAGGAGGAGATCCATAGTAGCCTTTGTAAAATCAATTCAAGTTAAATAAAAAAAAGAAGGAGAGGTTAATGCCTCTCCTTCAAAGTAGTTTCCATTTGGCTTATGCTTATCCACCGAAGTCGTCAAACCTAACATTCTCTTTTGGAATACCCATGTCGTCCAGCATCTTCAAAACAGCTGCGTTCATCATCGGAGGACCGCACAGATAATATTCTACATCTTCAGGTGCAGGATGATCTTTCAAATAGTTATCAAATAATGACTTGTGAATAAAGCCAATGTAACCATCGGCATCTTTATCATCCAATGTCTTTTTTACTTTCCAATTATCGTCAGGAAGTGGCTCGGAAAGCGCAATGTTGAACTTAAAGTTTGGAAAGTTCTTTTCGATGTTCCGGAAATGCTCGGTATAGAAAAGTTCTTTCTTAGATCGACCGCCATACCAGTAAGAAACTTTGCGGTTTGTTTTCTCGGTATGGAACAAGTGAAATATCTGTGCACGCAGCGGAGCCATACCGGCACCACCACCAATGTAGATCATTTCTCGTTGTGTCTTGTTGATGTGGAATTCTCCGTACGGTCCTGAGATCGTCACTTTATCTCCAGGCTTGCGGGAGAAAACGTAAGAAGAACAAATGCCTGGATTCACATCCATCCACTTATTGTTATTGCGATCCCAGGGTGGTGTCGCAATACGAATGTTTAGCATCACGATATTTCCTTCGGCTGGGTGGTTGGCCATCGAATAGGCGCGGAAGATGGGCTCTTCATTTTTCATCTTAAGATCCCACAACTTAAACTTATCCCAATCGCCTTGAAACACATCCTGCTTGTGACCTAGTTCTGGATGAGGAGTGATGTCCATCGTTTTGAAATCGACATTAATCGCGGGCACATCGATCTGAATATAACCGCCTGCCTCGAATTTCAATGTTTCGCCCGGAGGCAGTTTCACAACAAACTCTTTGATAAAAGTCGACACGTTGTAGTTCGACACCACTTCGCACTCCCATTTCTTGATTCCAAAAATCTCATCTGGTATGCGAATGTTCAGATCTTGTTTCACTTTTACCTGGCAGCCGAGGCGCACATGCTCTTTCTTCTCCTGACGGCTTAAATGGCCCAGCTCAGTTGGCAGCACATCGCCACCGCCTGATTCCACCACGCACTTGCACATTGCACAGGTGCCACCACCACCGCAAGCCGATGGCAGAAATATTTTCTCGTTGGCGAGAGTTGACAAAAGCGAGCTACCGGCCGAAACCGTGATCGTTTTTTCGCCATTAATAATGATTTTAACTGGTCCCGACTGCACCAAACTTTTTTGAGCAAACAGCAACACCGCCACCAGCATCAAGATGATGATGGTAAACGCTACAATGGAAGTAGTAACTAGCATGGAAAGGTTAATTTAACGGCTACAAATATATTGAGTGTAGTCAGAAACTTATAGGAAGAGGCCGTTTTTTGTGCGAAAACGACTTTGGATTCAACACCGATTTTTCGACTGGCAAAAATCAGGTTCTCAGAGGTTTAGTTTTGGGATTGAAATAGAAAAAGCAGCTATGCACCGGACAGCTGCCTTGTCTAACGGAGTCTGTATCGATCAGACGGCAACCAGCTTTTTCTTTTGCTGAGATTCAGTTACAAATTTCGCATTTGGCGCCAATATGATTCCAATGCCCGGCACTTGATTCCATTCCTTTAGTTTTTCGAGCTTCACCAAACCCACCATGTATTGTTTGCCATGAGCGGCATAGCCTGACTCAAAGCGCTCAAAATCCTGAATGGTGACCTGATTGGCTTCATCAAAACTTACAAATACTTCCACCAGCAAATCATTGGAGAATTTCAAATCACCCAGTTGCTTGCGCTTTTTGTATTCGTAGGCATAATCGTAAGAAAGAGCAGAGATGTCAGACAACACGGCTGATCCGGTCGGATAACTGCCGGCACCTTTTCCGATGAACAATTGCTTTTCAGCAAATGCGCCTTGTACTTGCACGGCATTAAATTCGTTTCGCACCGAGGCCAACGGATTAGTGGCTTCAATAAACTGTGGAGCAACAAAGCCATACACCTTCCCATCCTCTTTAAAAGCGCGGGCAATTAGTTTGATCGTGTAGTTGTTTTCTCTGGCAAACTTCAGGTCGAGATCGGAAATTTTATCAATGCCAATGTTGATTACTTCTTCGGGTGTCACAAACACACCAAAAGTGTGGGCGATGGCAATTACCAATTTGTATTTTGGATCATAGCCTTTTACATCCAGGCTTGGATCGGATTCGGCAAAGCCGAGTTCCTGAGCTTGCTTCAACGCATCCTGATAATTTTTTCTTTCTTCGAAAACTTTAGTCAGGATGAAATTGGTAGAACCGTTGAATATCCCTTCGATGCTATTGAGCAAATCATTATCATAATACTCCTCGAGATTCCGAAGAATGGGAATACTTCCACATACAGAGCCTTCGTATAAAACAGGCTTGTCGTATTTTTTTTGAAGTTGATAAATTTCTTCCAGGTGTTCGGCTAGCATTTTTTTATTAGCGGTAACTACAGCCTTTCCATTTTGAAGTGCTGCCTTCACAATCTCGTGGGCGGCATTGGCATCATCGATCAATTCGATCACCACATCAATGTTGGGGTCATTCAAAATGTCTTCCTTATTGTACGTGAATAAATCTTCAGACAAGGGGCGTTGTTTGTTTTTATGCTTCACGCAGATTTTTTTAATCTCCGCCTTTACGCCTTTTGTTTCGTGAAGTACGTGGTAGAGCCCCTGACCAACGCATCCAAAACCAAATACGCCCAGGCGTAGATTGTTGTGCCGGTGAGTGTGGTCCAGGTGAATTGCTCCGTTTGTTGTTTCCGATGCCATCGTATTTTTATTTTTAATGCTTAGACTTTTTCGACTAGTACTGTTTTTTCTTTTTTAGAAGTGGATAAGAATTTTCTCACAATCTCATTGAATTGATTGAATTCCACTAAAAATCCATCGTGTCCGTGAAGCGAGGAGATAATGTCCAGCTCAGCATTTGGAATATGTTCAGCTAAAAACTTTTGCTCGGTTAATGGAAATAAAATATCGCTGTCAATTCCAATCACGAGTGTGTGGCCTTTTATAGATTTCAATGCAGCAGCTATGCTTTCGCGATTTCTCCCAACATTGTGATTGTCCATGGCTTTCGTCAATGTCCAATAACTAAAGGCGTTGAAGCGCCCCGCCAGCTTCTGCCCCTGATATTGTTGATAGGATGACGCTCGGAAATCATCCAGCTTGTCGTTCGTTTTTTCCGGTTGCGTTTGTCCATACGTATTGTATGTTCTGAACGAAATCATGCCCATGGCCCGGGCTGCTTTCATGCCTTCGTTTCCAGCGCGCGGATCATTTTCTTTCCACGTTGGATCGGCAGCAATGGCCATACGCTGCGCCTCATTGATGGCAATGCCCCAGGGAGAATGTTGAGCATTGCAAGCGATGGGTATCACATGCTGAAATACCGATGGTTGTTCAATTGCCCATTCTAAAACTTGTTGCCCGCCCAGAGAGCCTCCAATCAGCGTATGAATTTTTTCAAATCCTAATTGCTGGCGTAGCAAATCAAACGCACGCACAACATCGCGGTTGGTCAGCAGGGGAAAGGTGTGATAAAATGGTTTGTTCGTTGCCGGATTCAGCGAAAGCGGACCGGTTGAACCATAGCAGCCACCGAGTGAGTTGGCACAAATAATGAAATAATGACGAGGATCAAAAGGCGCTCCTTCATGAAATGCTTCATTCCACCAACTGGTAAAATCAGAATTACCCGTGAGTGCATGACACACCCAAACTACGTTGCTTCGCTCTTTGTTGAGTTGGCCCAGTGTCGTGTATTTAAGTTGGAATCCGGAAAGTTTATTTCCAGACTCCAACAAAAAGTCATTAGAATGATGAAAGACGTGATCTGATTTCGACATAACTCAGCTTACCAATTGTTTTTCAAACACCTTCGCAAACGCCTGCTGCAAATCAGCCTTGATGTCGTCAATGTGTTCCGTTCCAACCGAAATCCTCAACAAGTTTGGCAATACACCACTCGATATTTTTTCTTCCTCGGATAGTTGCTGATGTGTTGTGGCAGAAGGTTGGATGATTAATGTTTTTGAATCGCCAACGTTGGCCAGGTGGCTTATCAATTTAAGATTGTCGACCAACTTGGTGGCATTCTCCTGAGTGCCTTTCACGGTAAACGAAAGAACAGCCCCGAACCCATTTCGCAAATATTTTTTAGCCAGCTTATTATACGTGCTGCTTGGCAGGCCAGGATAGTTTACACTTTCTACCAATGGATTTGCTTCGAGCCATTGTGCCAATGCCAATGCATTGTCCACCGCGCGTTGAACACGAAGCGAAAGAGTTTCTAATCCTTGCAGCAGCAGGAATGAATTAAATGGGCTTTGTGCCGGACCAAAATCACGAAGACCTTCCACGCGTGCGCGAATGATGAATGCAATATTTGGCAAGCCCAGCGGATTACCTTCTCCAAATATTTCCCAGAACTTCAATCCATGATAGCCCTCGGAAGGCTCCGTGAATTGTGTGAACTTTCCATTGCCCCAGTTGTAGTTTCCTCCATCAACGATCACACCACCAATTGTGGTGCCGTGTCCGCCAATCCATTTTGTTGCCGACTCTACAACCACATTCGCTCCGTGCTTGATCGGTTGGAAAAGATAGCCAGCCGCTCCGAATGTATTGTCAACAATCAGCGGCAAGTCATGCTTCTTAGCCAATGCCGAGATGGCTTCAAAGTCTGGAATATTGAAACCAGGGTTACCAATGGTTTCGAGGTAAATGGCTTTTGTTTTTTTATCAATCAGTTTTTCAAATGCCTCAGGTTTATCGCCTTCAGCAAAGCGTGCCTCGATGCCCAATCTTTTGAAAGCAACTTTAAATTGATTGTACGTGCCACCGTAGAGAAATGAAGTTGACACAAAGTTGTCACCCGCCTGAAGGATATTGTTTAGTGCGATGAATTGAGCAGCTTGACCGGAGCCTACTGCAAGTGCGGCCACGCCACCTTCCAATGCTGCAATTCGTTTTTCAAACACATCCGAAGTTGGATTCATGATGCGCGTATAGATGTTTCCAAATTCCTTTAAGGCAAACAGATTTGCTCCGTGCTCAGAATTTTTAAAAACATAAGAAGTAGTTTGATAAATGGGCACTGCGCGTGATCCGGTAGTTGGGTCAACTTCCTGGCCTGCGTGTAACTGAAGAGTTTCGAAACGTAAATTTGACATGGCTATAAATGTTTTTGTGTTGGTATCAATATGTTAAGTAAGATTGGTTGTTACCAGAGAACCGGATTGCCCGTCACACGGCAAGGTTACCTGCTGGTTGTGTTGCGAAAGGATTTAAACAAATCGCTTAGCAGCAACAGCATGTGCAACACATGCAACAAATAGAATGATTACTATTTTGGAAGAGTGCACACAAGTCACGCAGACCTGATTCGAGAGAATTGAAAAGAGTTTTCATTTTCTTACCGGTTTATAGTTCCCCGAGACCATCTCGGGGTAGGATTTAGCACCTTTCCATTCGGGCGGTTGCTAGCGTTTCATTGAGCCTTATCTCTCCACGCTTCTTTATAAATCGGTTTGCGATGTGCTTACCGACTATGATGGCACAAACGTATTGCAGTTTGGCAGAGTTTCCAAATCATCAATCAAAAAAATCTTGTGAAGACCTACTGACGAGTGTTAGTAAGAAATGAAAGCACTGCGATTAAACGAGTGGCAGCGTGACCGTAAACTTAGAGCCTTGGTGCGGAATGCTCGTCAACTCCACGCTTCCATTAAGTCGCTCTACTGCTCTTTTTAAAATGTACAGGCCAAGCCCGGAACCTTTGGTGTTATCGTTGGCACGATAAAACATATCAAAGATGTTGTTTTGATGATCAAATGGAATTCCCTGACCGTTGTCTTCAACTTCCAGAATAACCTTCCCCTTAGCTGACGAGATTTTAATGCTTACGAATGCCTCGGCAAAAGGCTTTGAATATTTGATAGCGTTTTCAATTAGGTTTTGAAGAATGGTATTGATAATGGCCCACTCTGAGTGGAAGGTAAACTCTTCGATTTCCTTTTTAATAGAAATAACAGCAGCACTTGGCAAATACTGACAAGATTGGATGCACTCGTCAACCAGCTTAATGAAATCAATTTTCGTCTTGAGCTTCTCCGTATTTTTTATTTCGGTCAGGTTGATAAGGCCCATCACAATATTGTTCATCCGAATAACCTGCGAGTGATACATATTAAACAACCGCAGAGAAGATTCATCTTTGACTTCAATTTTTACAAGTCCGTGTATTCCTAGCAAGGATGAAATCGGTCCCTTCAAATCATGCGATACGCGATAGAAGAATGAATCAAGCTCTGCATTTTTCCGTTCGATGATTTCATTTTTTTCCTTTTGTGCACGGGCCTCATGTTCCAGCATCTGAATCTTTGATAAGGCATCGTAGCTTTTAATAATGTTATAGGCTTCATTATTAATCACCGATTCCTTGTGTCGCAGATATTTCTCCAGGTACTCAAGTGCCATGGCCCCGTCTCCTTCTTTTTTGGCGAGTTCATACAGGTTATAGTACGCTTTAAAGAGGATGAAGCGAACGTTGAATTTCTCGGAGAGACGAACAGCCTTTAGAAAATAAGCCCTCGCTTTGGCGTTTTCGTCAAGCTGTACATGAGCGATGCCTCTTTTGTTATACACCATGCCCATACCGAGAGTGTCGCCTGCTTCGGTGAGAATTTCTTCGGCTTTGTCAAAATCGGCTAAGGCTTTCAGGTACTGTTTTGTTTTTGAAAATATTTTACCTCTGCCGTAAAGCGCAAAACCCATTCCCCTCACATCGTTGGTTTGCTTTTTTATCGCGATGCTGTTTTCGATGGTTTCCAGGGCGAGTGTGATTAATCCCTGGTTGAGATAGATTCCAGACAATGGATTGTATGCATTGGAAGCAGTACTGAGTGCATTTATTTTAAGACTTGCTTCAATACTTTGCTGATACGATTCTACGGCCCGTTCGGTGTCGTTGAAGAATTCATAGATCGTGCCCATGGATTTTAACACGCGAGCCTGCTTATCAAAATCATTCAACTGACGATAAAGTTGAAGACTCTCCAGCAAATACAATAACCCCTGATGATAGTTATCAGTCTTGTAGTAAATGCTGCCAATGTTATACTTCGCTTCGGCTTGCCCACGCACGGACGGATGTGTCTGAAAATATTGAAGAGACTCTTTTGACAATTTCATGCCAATATCAAACTCACCGTGAATGGAGTAAAACAACCCCAGCTGGTTTTTTGATTTTGCAACGCCCTCTTCGTTTTTCAGATCATTAAAACGCTTCAGCGCGTCTTGCGTGAGTTCGATGCTTTTCTTCAGATCGACCGCGCGGATGTCGTAAGCCTCGACCAAAAGTTGGTTTGCAGCAATTAATTCAGCGTTTTCGGGCGTGGCCTCTAGCATGTGAAAAGAGTGGCCAAAAGTAATTATTTCCCGTCAGGAAAAAAGGCGCATAAGGCTCCTGCAGAGTTTGGGGTCAGCGATCCAGTTAAAATTCAAGGATGATAAACTCCGTTCGTCTGTTGGCCTGACGACCTTCGTCTGTATCGTTTGATGCAATTGGGTTTGATTCGCCATAGCCTTTTGCCTGAATGCGTTCAGGAACAATTCCTCCCGTCACGATGTATTCCCGTACAGCTTTTGCACGGTCGTGCGATAACTTCATATTGAAGGCATCATCGCCAACATTATCGGTGTGGCCACCAACTTCAATCACCATGGTAGGATTTGCCTTCATCAGATCAATAGCCTTTTGCAATTCAACCCTGCTCTGTGGTGATAGAGTGGCTTTGCCTGTTTCAAAGAATATGTTGTTGAGGACTACTTTCGCACCCTTTTCGATTGGCTTTAGCTCAATGTTCTTTTTTATCTCCTGATAGCTGGATGTGCTGGGTACATCAAATCTTTCGGAATGAAAGAAGAATCCTTCCTTGTTGGCCGATACGCTGTACGTTTTTCCAGTCGGCAATACCACCAAATATTTTCCGGTAGCGCTGTTGCTTTTGTTCACGGCTATTAATTCGCCAGTGTTCAAATCTTCAATCATCACGTAAGCGCCAACCAGTTCTTTTGTTTTGGAGTTTGTCACAACACCTTCCACTACCACCGTTGGTTGGGGTCGCATAGACTCGGGAATTTTAATGGAATAAAGATCGAGACCACCAAAGCCTCCTTTGCGGGATGAGGCAAAGTAACCCACTTCGCCCGACCCACCGATGGTGAAGTACGAATCGTCTTCTTCGGAATTTAACGGCTTGCCAAGATTGACGGGCTCACTCCATTTTCCATTTTCATTTACAGAGATGAATAAGTCGAAGCCACCGTGTCCGGGATGTCCATTGGAAGTGAAGTAAAGTGTTTTGCCATCAGGACTTAAGAAAGGACTTTTCTCTGTAAAGGGTGTGTTGATGGTGCCCCCCAGATTAGAGGCCGCACCCCAATCTCCAAATTTATTTTTGGTGGTCAGGTATAAATCACCATTGCCAAATCCATTATCGCGCGTGGACGAAAAAATGATCGTGTTGCCATCGGCAGACATGGTTGGTTGAGAATCCCATTCTTTACTGTTCACAACATTGCCCATGTTAACCGGGGCCGACCAGGTGTTGCCTTCCAATGTTAATGTATACAGATCGCAACTGCCAACGCCACCTTCCCGGCTGCACGCCACATACACCATGTTTTGACCATCGCCTGAAAAGGAAGTTCCAAAATCGTTGCCATTAGAATTAATCGGCTCTGGCAGTTTTGTTGGCTTGCTCCATCCCTTGCCTTCTTTTTCAATGCTATACACATCTTCATCCCATCCATTGATTTCGTTCCAATCTTTGTCGGTTTGACCGTCACTTTCAGCATCTTTTCGCTGACTAGTAAAGTTGATGACTTTGCCACTTGGATTAGATTGCGGTGAGTAGTCGCCCCATTTGCTGTTGACGAGCTCTCCCAAATTTACGGCAGGTTCCATCGTAAGACTCATTGACCGGATGGCAGGTGACTTTTGTGCGTAGTTGAGTTTTGATTTTGCCTGGTGGATGTAATTGGTGCGCGATGCATCGTGCGGAAATTTTTGCAGAAACGCTTCGTACGCGCCCAGTGATTTTTCAAATTGACCTAGCTCATCATAGGCGACACCCAGTTCATAATAAAACCATGCCCAATAGTTGGGATTAATTTTCTCAAGCGCTCTTAACGTTTCGATTGCCTTTTGTGGTTGATCCGCATACCGATAAGATAATCCTAAGTAGTACAGACAATCTTCGTTCTCTGCATTCGACTTGATCGATTCTTCGAAGTAGGGTATTGCTTCACTGTATTTACTGTCATCGTATTTCGCCTTCCCTTGTTCGTAGGAGATAGCAGATTGATCACCCACCACCACATTTTTCTTTTTCTGCGCGATGGAGACGCTTGCGACAAACATCAGGATAAAAGCCAATGACGATTTCATATATGTTGATTTTAAAATTTTTAAAAGAAACCCTTCGGAGGATAAGTCCGAAGGGCGTCAACTATAGATTAAAAAATGGTTTGGTTATTGGGTACTCATTTTAGTGAACTTGGATTTGCGAAGCATGCCGCCCGACTCGAACACATATAATCCCAATCCATCGTCCGACAAGTAAGCGGCCGCTCCTTTGCGGGCATCAAATCTCTTATACTCCATTGTTTTTAAATTGTATACGGCATAGTCGCTGCCGGTTGTGTATAAAGCAATGGTAGCGTCACCGTAAATGTATTTGCCATTGTAAGAAAGCGGAGTAGAGCGTTTGAATTTACTCGAACCGGAAAGCGAGCCATCGGATTTCTTGCGTGAACTCACACCTTTTTCTCCAAGAATAACCACCTGATCATTGTAGTCAATGATTAAGTCAGCATCGCCAATGTTATCCTCTTTCAAAGGCTTCTCATAATTTTCTTTGCCCGTGTTGATGTCCATTGAGTAAAGAGCTTTGCCCGAACAAACGATCACGTTGTTGCCCGACAAAAACAAATTGGTAAGTCCTCTTTTCATTTTTTCCGATTCCCAAAGTTGTTCACCAGTGATGGCATTGAAGCATTGCACGTTGAGTGGCTTTATGTTTTCCATTTCAATGGTGTTAACGTATGTCCAGCCACCGTCAGGATTTCTGGTCCGTTGCACGTATTGTAATTCAACCTGACCCCCGACTTGCAAAATCACTTTGTCACCCGACACATAAATTCCGGGAATAGCGCGTGCATCTTTGATCTCCGCAGACTGCCAAACCATCTTACCAGTTTTGAGTGCATATTTTTTCAGATACTGATTCCGTTTGTTCACCAGATCCAGCACGTAGATGTAATCGCCTACCACCACTGGCTGAGCCACCACACCGTACGCTCCAAATCTCACCGCGCCAATGGGCTTCTTGTTTTTCACAACATCCGATGGAGTTTGATCGTAAACAGCGGCCCACAGTGATTTTCCATCAGCGTAATCAAACACCTGAATTCCATTCATGTATAAGAAGACTTTGCCTTCTTCCACGTTAAGCTTTACGATGCGCTCTTTCGTTAGAATTTTCTTTTCCACCGCACCGCGATAAGTTTGATCCCACACCACATCACCATTTTTCATGTTGATCTTCACGATTTGGTTTTTCATACCGGCAAACAACGAACCGATGGCGGAAGCCTTCATGTTGATCATCACCATGAATCCATCATCGGTAGTTACATAATCACCCACGATTCCTTTGAATTTGTCCGTTTCCCAGAGCTCTTCACCGGTGCGTGCTTTTATCATCGTCAGGTGATCTTTGGTGGTAACGGCAAAAGCATTCAGCGCGCTTATGAAAACAATATTCTCAGCATCGTCAACATTTTGATACTTGGCCGATACCCACAGCAAATCGCCTGTGTTGGCATCAATGCATGCCATCTTATCTTTTCCAACTTTTCTGTCAAAGACAAACACTACGTTGGCATCCCACATAGAAATAATGTCATCCACCTTACCGAGTTGATTGGAAATCTGACTGTACTTTTTATTCCATAGCACTTTACCCGACTTGTTGTCAAGCACGGTTATCTCTTTTGAAGAGGAAGCGATAGAGTATCCGTTGTCATCGCCATTGGCGGTATAATCAAATGAGTGATCGATCTGTGTTTCGAAGACTTCTTTCATCTCATCTTGTGCTTTTGCAATGCCAACGGCACATACAACAGCCAACATCATTACAATTTTTTTCATATTAAATTTTTAAAAGGTTAACGTGGTTCTGAATTTTACTCGTTCTTTTTTTGGGATTTTGATATTGGAAAACTCTAACTCGGTAATCTTATTCTTCAGGAAATTCCGGTCTTTAATATTTTCCACATCACTGGAAACCATGAATACAGTCAAGACCTTTCCTTTTCCTTGCAGCGTGATGTCAACCACAAATTTTCCGGTGATATTGTTTTTCAGGCAGGCCTCGCCCAGCTCGCCAGTGGGTGTCGCCATTTGAATGAGCTGTTTTTGCGCTTCCTCGGTTACGGCCTGCTTATCAGAAGCCTGACCAAAGGCCATCGTTGATAGGAAGATTGCGATCGGTGCAATCAGAAATTTGGTCTTGATGAATGAATGTTTGAAGATCGTTAGCATAGGTATTGATTACTTATCAAAACTAGAGAAGCGTGCACGCGCCTGCCATACCATGAGGACGGCATTTTTGACTCCGTACTGGTACGGATAGAATTAAGAAATAAGATTGTTTGCGTAGGCGTATTTGACCAGGCCCACCAGACTGGTTGTGCCTGTCTTGCGAAAAATATTCTTGCGATGGGTTTCCACCGTGCGTTCGCTGATGTGCATCTTTTCTGCAATCTGCTTGTTCGAATTTTCCTTCGTGATCAATTTGAGTACTTCCAGTTCGCGATCGGTGAGGGCTGATTCATTTTGATTGGCATTGGGCTGCAAAAGTTGTGTGGTGATTTCTGCGCTCACATAAATCAAGCCGCTGTAAATTTTGCGAATGGCTTCTTTCAATTCCGCCTGCTGAATATTTTTTAACAGGTATCCATTCACACCCTGACGAATAGCTTCTCGCACAATGGCGGGTTCATCGTGCATACTGAGCAATGCTGATTTCATAGCCGGTCGAATGGTCTTGGCTTTGCGGATGAGCTCAAGTCCATTCAGGTCTGGCAATGAATAATCGGTGAGTAAGATGTCGGGCTCTTGTGCAGCCAGAAATGCCAACGCTTTTTCGGGATGCGAAAACGAAGCCATCACATCAAACGAAGGATCTTGTTCAAGCAACATGCTCAAGCCGTCCAATATAATTTGGTGATCATCGACCAATAAGATTCGGATTGCTGGCATCGTAAACACTTGGTTACCAGCGGTAAAATAAGTTAAATATTTATCTTGCCCAACACTCAAGTCGCGGAGGGTAACATGTGAATGGGGATCGTGCTGGGGTTGTAGGCTTTGGGCCACCGGTTGAATTGCAGTGCCACGAGAAGCAAAGTTCCTGAGGTCAATAAAAGAAGCGTAACTGTTAACGAGTTGCCCGGAAGTAATTGGAAATAGTCATTTACAACGAAGAAGACGGCACAGAAGCTGAGTAGCATGCCGAACCGCATCAACGTAGCCGGCAAACTTGGTCCGGTGTAATACTGTGCTTTACTTTTTTCGATCAGATGCAGATGCAGTACACGGGTGAAGGTTTGATAGGCGCGCAACTGATCCATTCTTTTTCCATCGGGGGCAAATGATTGGCTGGTCACATAGATTGTTCCAAACGACAACGTGCGAAGATGAAGAGAGTAGAAATTTCTTTTTTTGTTTAATCGAACTTCAACGATGTCCGGATAAGGAATGGTGTGTCGCGTAGCCCCGGATGTCAGCGTCAATTCATAGTTGAGCAATTGAATGACGTTGACTTTTTCTCTCGGATGATTTTGATAGGTGTATTCCATCTGGTTGTCAAACAAAGTTGCAACTGGGAACCTGATGGCTCAATACCGTGATGTAGGTAATTTGTATCCGTGCCAGTACGGATTGGTAAGGCCAACAAAGGGTGTTGTTTGTTGTTCCTCTGCCGGGAATCAAACAATGACTCTACATGCGTGAGAATTTGGATCGGATAAAAAATGGAACGCGCTCCATGTCTTGCTTGAGATGTTACGCCACTTCGCGAATGACATTCGATCCATTCGGCAGATGTAAAACAAGGGTAGTTCCGCGCTTTCCAGATCGACTATCGATGTCAATTTCTCCCCGAAGAATGTGAACGCGTGACTGGATATTTTTCCATCCATTGCCTTTTCCATTTTCAAGAATACCTGGATCGAAGCCTTCGCCATTGTCTTCTACAGTAACCAGCAATTCGTCCGGATGATTTACCAGTTGGAGTACAATTTTATCTGCTTTACTATACTTCAACACATTATTAAGCCACTCCTGACAGATGCGATAAATAGTAATCTCCTCGTTTTCGGGCAAGCGCGCATCAAGTCCTGTTGATTGCACCGACAGATTAACTTTGCCCGATTTATTAAGTCGCGCGGCTAATTCTTTCAAGGCCTGAACAAGTCCTTCCTTTACCAGCACCTGAGGTGATAATGCAAAGGAAACATTGCGAATTTCATCGTGCATTTGACCAATGAGCTGAGACGAATTTTCTGTTTCCCGATTGACGTTCTCCAGTTGAAATTTCAAAGCGGTGATCATCTGACCAAATCCATCGTGGAGGTCTTGCGCAAATCGTGCGCGTTCACGTTCCTGCAATTCAATAACTGCTTTCGTAAGCGCCTCCTGATGTTCGCGCTGCTGCCGCTCCATTTCCTTTTGCTGTTTCAGTTTAATGCGACTTCGAATCAGAATGCCCATCAATGCAAGCAACACCAACAACACTATTAATCCGATTATGAATGTTTCATTTCGCTGGAGCGTAAGCTTTTGTTCAGTGATCACCAGCTTTTGAATATTGATTTCCTGTTCTTTCTTTTCGGTCTCATACTGTGTTTGCAGTTCGGCCATCTGTTTCGATTTCTCTTGCTGGAAAAGTGAATCTTTGGCCAGCACGTATTTTTTGTGCTCTTGATAGGCGCCTGCAAAATCTTTGGTTTGAGCTTTAATTCGGGCGAGATTTAAATGCGCGTTCATTTCTTGTTCCAGAGCTCCTATTTTTTGTGCAATCGCCAACGCCTGGCGCGAAGAAGATTCCGCCAATCCCGGCTGGTTAAGTCGCAGATAGATGTGCGACAATTCAATCAACACAGTGGACAGTTCTTTTTTGTTGTCATACTTTTCGTGAAGGGCTTTGGCCCTCATCAGATATTCCTGTGCACGGTCCAGCATACCCAACGAATCATAAGCAATACCAGCATTCCCCAGCGTAGTGGGTAAAAACTGTTGGATGTTTTGCTCTTCAAACTCGCGGGTTGCCAATAATGAGTAATGAAGAGAACTATCATATCGCGCCATGTTAAGATAAACTGAACCAAGGTTGGCGTGGCAAGCGGCCAGCGCAAAACGCTTATCTAATTTTTTGTAAATAGAGATGGCTTGTTTATAGTAGTCCAGAACCTTGTCGTATTCTTTTTGTGCCCGCAAAACAATTCCAATGTTTACCAGCACCATGGCCGTCTTCGATTCGTCTTTGAGCTTTTCATAAATCTTGCGTGCTTCAAAATAATAATCGAGCGATTTCTTATAGTTGCCCTGCTCATCGTGGATGATACCCAGATTGTTGAGTGTATTGGCAGTCTTTAACTCGTCACCAATTTTTCGTCTCAAGTCTAATGCCTCCAATTCGTACGCAAGAGCTTCAGCGTAATTTCCCTGAGCTTCATGCGTCACGCCAATGTTGTGTAGTGCTTCTACTTCGTAATCTTGATTATTGGCTTTGCGCGAAAGTTCCAATGCATTGAGTCCGTATATCCTTGCCGAATCGGCATTGGTGAAGCGGTACTCCCAACAAAGCTCAATGAGTGTTTTGATTTTATCTCCGTCTTTCGCGTTATGCAAGACAGACTTTAAGCTATCAATATTTTGATTTTGCGCGCTGGCAGATAATGAGCCCAGGATAAAAGCAACAAAGAGGAGATTTTTCATAGACATAGCTGTACTAATCAAGATACAAAGTACAACTTGACGATGAGAAGATCGATAAGCTTATCGAAGAAAAGGATTAGTGTTAGGTTAGCATTCCGCCATCCACCTGTATCACCTGGCCGCTGATATAGGAAGACATATCGGAGCCTAAGAATACGCATGCATCGGCAACATCTTCTGGTTTGCCACCGCGCTTCAATGGAATGGCATCGCGCCAGGATTGAACCGTCTTAGCATCCAGCTTGTCGGTCATTTCTGTTTCAATGAAACCAGGAGCAATTGCATTGGATCTGATTCCGCGCGAACCTAATTCCAGCGCGACTGATTTGGTGAATCCGATAATACCTGCTTTTGATGCAGCATAATTCGCCTGACCTGCGTTGCCTTTCAATCCAACAACTGAAGTCATGTTGATGATGGAGCCACCTTTTTGTTTCATCATCGGTTTAGTGGCTGCCTTCACCGTATTGAAACAAGATTTCAAATTCACATTCATGATTTTGTCCCATGCTTCTTCTGTCATGCGCAGCAACAGATTATCCATTGTGATACCGGCATTATTCACCAATATGTCGAGCGATCCAAAATCTGCAACAACATCGTTGACCAACTTGTCCGCTTGCGCAAAGTCAGATGCATCTGAGCGATAGCCTTTAGCTTTCACGCCCTTGGCTGCAAGTTCGGCTTCCAGCGCCTGGCCTTGTTCTACACTGGATAAATAGGTGAACGCCACGTTGGCACCTTGCTCGGCAAACTTTATAGCGATAGATCTTCCGATTCCTTTTGACGCTCCGGTTACAAGTGCCGTTTTATTCTGTAATAGTTTCATATCGAAGTCGATTATTCCGATGCCTTTATTTCGTTCAAAAATAACTAAAATATCAGCTTCATCAGACCGAAACTTAAAATTGAGAAGTTGTCGGTAAATATTTCATCCAGACTTTTTAAAAGAAGATCAGGGGTCTATCTTTGACAGCAAATTTTAAAAACTGATTTCTATGGCAAGTTATGATCTAATTGTAATTGGTTCTGGCCCTGGAGGATATGTGGCAGCCATTCGTGCTTCTCAATTGGGCATGAAAGTAGGTGTGGTAGAAAAGGCAGAACTGGGAGGCATTTGCCTCAACTGGGGTTGCATACCCACCAAAGCTTTACTTAAAAGCGCTAATGTTTTTGAATATATACAGCATGCTGCAGATTATGGCATTAATGTGAAAGAAGCAGCACCCGACATGACCAACATTGTGAAGAGAAGTCGTGATGTTGCCGCGGGTATGAGCAAAGGCGTTCAGTTTCTTTTCAAGAAAAATAAGATCGAACAAATTGCTGGTCACGGCAAGATAAAGAAAGGTGGCAAGGTGGAGGTAACGGATGCAACTGGTAAGAAGACAGACTATGAAGCGAAGAATATAATTCTGGCAACAGGCGGCCGCTCGCGCGAACTTCCAACAATGCCGATTGACGGAAAGAAAATTATAGGCTATCGTGAGGCCATGGTGCTTCCTCAAAGACCGCAGAAGATGTTGGTGGTCGGATCAGGTGCCATCGGTTCTGAGTTTGCTTACTTCTACAACACGATTGGAACGGAAGTTACGCTCGTTGAATTTTTACCGCGTTTAGTTCCAGTAGAAGACGAGGAGATCTCCAAAGCGCTTGAAAAGTCATTTAAGAAATCAGGGATGACTGTTTATACCAGCTCGGAGGTAACAAAAGTGGATACGAAAGGAAAAGGTTGTGTAGCTACGATTAAAACACCAACAGGAGAAATAAAAGTAGAAACCGATATCGTTTTGTCAGCAGTGGGTATTGCCACTAATCTTGAAAATCTGGGATTGGAGGAAGTCGGTGTGAAGACAGACAAAGGAAAAGTAATTGTAGATGATTTCTATAAGACAAACGTTCCGGGAATTTTTGCAATTGGAGACATCACGAAAGGGCAAGCGCTGGCGCACGTAGCTTCTGCCGAAGGAATTATTTGCGTGGAGAAAATAGCTGGGCACAATCCTCAGCCATTGGATTATAACAACATACCAGGATGTACCTATTGCTCACCTGAGATAGCTTCGGTTGGCTACACAGAAGAGGCTGCCAAGAAAGCTGGCTATCAAGTGAAGGTTGGTAAGTTTCCGTTTAGCGCTTCGGGTAAGGCGAAGGCTGCCGGTGCTTCGGATGGTTTTGTGAAACTTATTTTTGATGCGAAGTATGGCGAGTTTCTGGGCGCTCACATGATTGGAGCTAACGTTACGGAAATGATTGCCGAAGTAGTGGCTGCTCGTAAACTGGAAACCACAGGTCATGAGATCATCAAGACTGTTCACCCACATCCAACGATGAGTGAAGCAATAATGGAGGCGGCAGCAGCTGCTTATGGTGAAGTAATTCATTTATAGATTATAATAATAGTAATTGATAGAAGCTCTCCCGTGTGAGAGCTTCTTTTTTTTCTGAACATTTCTGTCGTCCTGTCTGTTTCATTCTTTTGATAGTTTTACCAATACAGAAATCATATCGCATCGAGAAGCTTACATATTGCCGAAGAGGAACTGATCGCCAGATTAAAGAAAAAAGATTCGTTGGCTCTTGACTACTTGTATGATCACTATTCCGGTGCGTTGTATGGAATTGTGCAGCGCATTGTTCGGGACGAGGCTATTGCAGAGGAGATTCTTCAGGATGTGTTTCTCAAAATCTGGAATAAGGTTGAAAATTATGATGCCGGCAAAGGCCGCCTTTTCACCTGGATGCTGAACATCGCCCGCAATCAGGCCATCGACAAGACCCGCTCAAAAGAAATGAGTCAGGGTAAGAAAACCGATGACATCGATCATCTCGTAAGTAGAATTGACAATCAGGAATCGGATGAACTGGCAGTAGACGCCATTGGCCTCAAAGAAGTGCTGGAGCGTTTACCAAAGGAGCAGAAGTTTGTTGTCGAACATTTGTATCTGAAAGGTTATACGCAATCTGAACTTGCCGTGGAGTTTGATATTCCTCTGGGTACGGTTAAAACACGATTGCGAATGGCCATGACAGAATTACGATCCATCTTAGAAGTAGCTTGAATATAAAGGAATACATAGCGTCAGGGATTTTAGAGGCCTATCTGCTGGATGAGGTAACACCTCAGGAAAGGATGGAGGTGGAGCGAATGATCACGCTTTATCCGGAGTTGAAGCAAGAGCTTCAATTGATTGAGCAAACGCTGGAGTCATTTGCCATGAAGTCGGCTAAGGAGCCGCGCAAACAACTGAAGGAAAAAATCCTGGCCGAAATAATATCCAACAATTCTGATAAGCTTGAATCAAAGGTGATTCCATTAGCGCCAATGCAAAATAGTTGGAAGTATGCTGCAGCCGCTTCAATATTCATCGCCCTGGGTGCATCTTATCTCGCTCATGATTATCACCGGCAGTGGCAAGAGACAACCGTTGCACTTAGCGATTTGATTGCTCAGAATCAGCGTGTGGCACAAGATTATAATGTCGTCAATCAAAAACTGGAAAAAATTCAAAGTGACTTTTCTATCATCGAAAGTACAGCCTTCCGCAAAGTGGTGATGAAAGGCACGCCAGGTGAACCTAATGCTCTGGCTTCGGTGTATTGGAATACTTCCACCTCAGAAGTGTTTCTAAGCATTCAAAACCTCAAAGAAATCTCGAAGGACAATCAGTTTCAATTGTGGGCCATAGTAGACGGCAAGCCAGTGGATGCCGGGGTTTTTGATTCGGGCTATGCTGGTTTGCTACGAATGAAAAGCATCAAGGGAGCGACTGCTTTTGCAGTGACCATTGAGCCGCGTGGAGGAAAGGAAAGTCCAACAATGGCCACTATGCAAGTGATTGGATCGGCCAGCTGAGTTATTTTTTCATGTTTTAGAAGTCAGCTAATCACTCATTTATGACGTTTTAGCGGAGTTTTGTGGCTGTTTAACTTTTTCTTTCTATATTACCATATAAATCAATTAAAATCACGCAGTTATGAAAGACATTTTTATTCGTCTTGTCTATGATCGGCTGATTATTTTTGTGGGCTCAACCGGATTTAGTCTGGTGGCGTATCTCGTTGCAAGGCTTTTATTTAATTAACAACTGTGTCAAAGAACAAAGGTATGATTCCAGTAAAAGGCTATTTTTTGCGGGCCAAAGTGTTCGGCTATCTGGTGCTCGCCACCATCGTAGTTGCGGTTCTGTATTATTTTTATCAGGCCTTTCTGGGTTGAACAGACTGATGCATTAAGGCATCCTTCGATTTCGTCAGCCCGAACGGACCATTAATCCTTAGCTGCTTTTTGCAGTCAAAATCTTGCAGGTTATATTTTTAGAAGTTTTTAACGTTTTCCGACCTGTTGATTTGATAATTTTACCTTCCAATCAATTGAAAATCATGAGGTCATCACTTCTCTTTATCATATTCGTATGCTGTACAATGGCGGCCTTTTCACAAAAGCCGGATTCTGTTCAGCAAGCTCTGTACGAACAGGCGCTTCAAAAACTCAAGTCCGGAGATAACAGTGGGGCTACGATTCAATTCACACAACTGATCAATACAGGTTTTGCCAACAAAGAAATTTTTGTCAAAAGAGGAATCATCTTTTTTCAACAATCAGAATTTGAAAAAGCGAAAGCAGATTTTGATGAGGCGGTAAAAGGAAGAATAAACTCAGCCGAACTTTTTGAATATCGCGGTAACGCCAAATACAAATTAGAAGATTATCAGGGCGCAGCTACTGATTTGGATAAAGCTGTAACAATGGGCGCCTCCAACTTTGAAACATTTGCCAACCTGGGCAATGCCAAATTCAGGATGGAAAACTTTAAGGAAGCCATTGCCAACTACGACAAAGCACTGGCGACCGGAAAGAATGACCCTGTTTTATTTAACAATCGGGCAAAGGCTAAAATAAATCTCCAGGATTTTAAAGGTGCACTTCCTGATTTAGACAAAGCACTTGAATTAAAACCTGATTACGATAAGGCGCTTGAGAACCGGGCTGAGACAAAATATAAGCTTCAGGATTGGAAAGGCGCTGTGGCGGATTTTGAGAAAGTAGTGGGAGCCGGAAGAAGTGATGTGGAGTTGTTCCAAAAAATTGGCACGGCAAAATTTAACCTCAACGATAGCAAAGGATGTGCTGAGGCTTTGAATAAAGTAGTGAGTAAAGGCGTGAAGGACAAAGAGGTATTTCGAATGCTGGGATTGAGTCTTGCTAAAGATGCTGACTACAACGGAGCGTCAGTGGCATTGGCTTCTGCTGTTTCTTTGGGGTCAACTGAAAAAGAGGTATTTGAACAATTGGGAACTGCTCAATATAATATTAAAGATTATACGGGGGCTGTTGAATCGCTCAGCCGCGCAATCAACGCAGGCATCAACACGAAAGAAGTGTTGGTGATGCGGGGCAATGCCGAAGTTCAAACACAAAGTTTTGACAAAGCACTTGTTGATTTGGAGAAGGCTGTGTCAATGGGTGCGTCTGATGAATTGACGTTTAAAAATATGGGAGACATTAAATTCAGTAAAAATGATTTTGCCTCGGCCATCAAGAATTACGACAAGGCTATTGCCATTTCTGCCAACGATGCAGTGGTGTTTAACAACCGCGGCAAAGCCAAAATGAATCTTGGTGACGTTCAGGGAGCACTACCTGATTTCGATAAAGCGATTACCTTGAAGGGTGATTATCTAAAAGCTATCAGTAACAGAGGCACTGCTCAATATAGTTTATCGAATTACACTGCTGCGGTAAAGGATCTGGAATTGGTAAGACAACGAGAAGGTGAATCTCCCGAGCTCATCAAAATGCTGGGAGTGAGCAAGTATGAACTTAAGGAGATGGAGCCAGCCAAGACCTATCTTGAAAATGCGTTAAGGGCTGGCATCAAAGACAACAAAGTGAATTTATACCTCGGCTACCTTCGGTTTGAAGCAAAGGATTATAAAGGAGCAATCACGTTGTTAACAGCAGCGGAGGCAGCAGGAGAGAAAGAAATGAAAGTCTATGAGAAGCGGGGAAAGTCTGCTTTTCTTACCAATGATTTTGTTTTAACCGTGTCAGATTTAGAAAAAGTGATTCAGAGAGGAGAATCTGATTTGCCCACCTATGAATATCTCGGCCTTGCTTACATCCAGGTGAAAAAGGAAAAAGAAGCGATGCCACAACTGGAGAAAGCGGTGAGTTTGGGCAGCAAAGACAAGGAGGTTTATTTTCAGGCGGGCAACGGCAGATTTAAAAGTGAAAATTTTAAGGGAGCCATTGAAGCGTATGATAAAGCCATTGAACTTGGATTGAACAACGAAGTCGTATTCAACAATCGTGGCAAAGCAAAATTGAATACAGGTTTGGTAAAGGAATCTATTGAAGATTTTACGCGGTCCGTTCAGATTAAAAATAACTACGCACCAGCATTAAAGAACAGGGGAGCCGCCTATTATCAATTAAGCGATTGGCCCAAGAGTGTGCTTGACTTCGCACTTGTTATTGCCAATCGCGAAGCAGGAACAGCCGAATACACCATGTCTGGAATTGGAAAGTACAACATGAAGAACTATGCCGGAGCGATTGACGATTTGAATAAGTCGATTGAGGGCGGTACAAACGATCCGGTAGCATTAACCTCAAGAGCCGGAGCCTACTATGAATTGAAAAATTATGAGAAGGCACTTCCTGATTTTGCAAAGGCCATTGAATTAGGATCAAGCTCTTCAGAAGTATTTTACAAGAAAGGTGCTTGCGAATTCTTTGCTGCAAATTATAAAGCTGCACGTACCAGTCTGGATCGCGCTATCAATTCCGGTTATGATGATGCGCTGGCTTACGACATGCGTGGATATTGTAAATTGGAAAGCAACGAATTGGATGCGGCACTTACGGACTTTGGAACCGCGCTCGAAAAAAATCCAAAGTTGGCCACAGCATTTTACCATCGTGGCGATGCAAAATTTAAAGGTGGAAATTTGCCCGGAGCCATACAGGATTATACCAATGCTGCTAATCTTGGTTTGAAAGATCCCGTGTTATTTAACAATCGCGGTAAAGCATATTTAAATCAAGACCAGTTTGAATCTGCCATTCAGGATTTTGGGATGGCAGTGACTTTGAAAGAAGACTATGCTAAAGCCTATGAGAATCGGGCGGAGGCTTATTTCAAAACCAGCAAGTATGAAAACGGCACGAAAGATTTTCGTCAGGTTGAAAAGCTGACCGAGAAACCCGAGGCAGCATTGTATCGAAAAATTGCTGACGGTTATTTTGAGCAAAAGAACTACACACCCGCTCACGAATACCTGGACAAGACTATTCAAGGTGGCATAAAAGACAAAACGCTTTTGTACAGACGAGGTAAATGTCTTTTAGAAGAACAAGACTTCGAAGCAGCTGTGAAAGATTTTGACGAGTCGATTAAGTTGGGTGAAAACTCCGTACAGATTTATCTGGAAAGGGCGCGGGCAAACCTTGGCATTGAAAACAAGAAAGGTGCGCTGGACGATCTGGCGAAAGCCATCGCACTCGATCCAAACAATGCCGATGTATATTACAACAGTGGTTTGATCAAGGAAGAGAACCAGCAGTACGAGGAAGCCGTATTGGACTACAACAAATCGATACATCTCAATAATAAAGATGCCGGAGCTTTCTATGGTCGTGCCAATTGTAAAGCAGAGCTGGATGATTATGGTGCAGCTATCTCAGACATGGATGAAGCGATTAAGCTTGATTCGAAGAATGCGTCTTTCTATAAGCAACGCGGCAATTTTTTCTATCAAATGAAAGAGCAAGATAAGGCGTGCTTCGACTGGAGAAAGGCAGTTGAATTAGGCGATGCCAAGGCACGCTATTCCATTGATCAATACTGCAAGAAGTAAACTTCCGATTCGGTAAAGATGCGAAGCTTCGCAACGCTTAAAATGTAGGCAAATCTTACATGCGTCCAACGAATGACCTTTTTGGTCGTTGAGTGGCTGTTACATAGCCGACATTTGATGCATCAATTGACAAATAAAATTCACATGGATAAAGTGTTGGGTGTGCTAGTTGGGCTTTTCTTTTCTATGGTGGCTTTCGCTGGCGATGAGATCACCGGCAAGGTGGTTTCCGTTATCGATGGGAACACGGTTGAAGTGATCGCAGAAGATAATGAGACATACAAAATATTATTGCATGGCATCGACTGCCCTGAGCTAGAGCAGGAGTATGGCGATAAAGCGAGAAAACTGTTAGAGCGGCTGGCGTTGAAGAAAAATGTTCAGGTGAAAATTCAAGGCAAAGATCGTTGGGGCAATCGCCTTGGTGTGTTGGTGATTGATGGCAAAGAAGATCCTCGTTATGAATTATTGAAAGAAGGATTGGCGTGGACGTCCGAGAGAAATCCAATTGAAGAGCTTGAGCAACTTAAAGAAAGCGCCCGTGAAAAGAGTAAGGGTTTATGGAAGGATGAAAACCCAACTCCTCCTTGGATTTTCCGCAGGCAACAAACCATGACTCAACCGAAATCAAGTTAGCGAACAATAGACCTCTGTAATAATCTGTAACAAGATTCGTTAAACCTCAGCTATGCAAACAAAACAGCTGAGGTTTTTTTATGTCTTGTTCTTACTGCCATTTTTGGCAATCGGGCAAAGTAAGGAACAAAGTAGTGTGCTGCCCACCTCGTTGGCGCCCTCTCAACCGAAGAAAGCGCACACTGCTCACCGCATGAAATCGGTGAAGTTTAAGAAGGCCAAGGTGCAACACACGGCCCGTTATGAATATTATGAACGAATAGAAAAGGCCGCTAAGGAAAAACAGAAAATTCTGAGAAAACTGGCCAAGCCACAATATTCCGATCCTCGTCACTTTGGGCACAAGTGCATGCCCAAGAAAAGACCTTATTGGAGAATGCGTTATTGTAAGGAATGCGGCATACGGCATTAATTGAGTCGTAATCTTCTTAACTTTGCCGCATGAAGATGAAGAAGATTTTCTTGCTGGCTATTTTCAGTTCGTTGGCAATTGTTTCTTTTGGACAAAGGAAGAGTAAAGCTGAGAAAGCAGATCAATCTACTTCCGTAGAATCGGTGTATCCTAAGCAGGATTATTCGCCTAAGAAAAAAAAGAAATCGAAGAATTCACCTACCACCTACGATGCGCGCAATAATTTTTATGATCGTCAGGAGATGCTGAGTAAACAGCGAGAGAAAAACGAAAAAGAAGGTGAGAAGCCTCAGTATTCAGATCAAAAATATTTTGGTCACAAGCGCCCTCCACGTAAGCGCCCCCCTGAGAAGATGAAATTTTGCAAGGTCTGCGGCATAAGACACTAATTTGTTAATCAGTAAGAATGATCAATAGCATCTGATCTGGGATGTAATTTCATTTACCTACTTTTAATCATGGACCTCTCTCGTTTTATTGAACATACCAATTTAAGTCCGATACTCACGATCAAAGACATCGATCAATTGGTTGTTGAGGCCCATCACTATAATTTTTTTGGGATCTGTGTTCCGCCTTTTTGGGTAAAGCGAGCAAAGCGTGAAATCGGAGCGCGCAATATCGTGTTGGTAACGGTTGCCGGATTTCCGCTGGGCTACAACATGACGGAGACTAAATTAGACGAAATGAAACGCGCTATCGATAATGGTGCCGATGAGTTGGACGTGGTATGGAATGTCAGTTCTTTTAAAACCGGTATCCCCTGGACGAAAATTGAAATTGCCAAATGCGCTAAACTGGCCCACGACCATCAAAAGATGTTGAAGGTAATCATTGAAACTGCCTACCTCAATGCCGATGAAATAGCGCGTGCCACAAAACTCTGTTGCGATGCAGGTGTTGATTTTGTGAAGACATCCACCGGTTTTGCTCCGGCCGGTGCAACAGTTGACAACATTCGCTTAATAAATTCTGTCATTACTCCTGGAGTTGGCATTAAGGCATCAGGAGGAATCAAAACTAAAATGCAAGCGATTGAAATGATTGAAGCGGGTGCTTCGCGAATCGGTACATCTTCCGGTATCAAGATCGTTAGTGAGTAGATAGTCTTAACATCAAGCTCCCGATTGTGTAATCGCCATAAAGATTACTAATTTCAACCTCAATTTTATTTTAACCCATCCCGCATGAGCGAATTTTTATCCACTCTTTTTCCAGTTGAGTCAAATGTGCCATCGCAGTTTAATGTTGGTCCGTATCTGGAGCAACGCGAGTATCTGATCAATGGTAAATTGCGAATATGGCCCGGCACCTTGAATCCGGTGAGCAGTCCGGTGTTTATGAAAGAAGGAACAGGTTATAAACAGAAAGTTATTGGAAGCACATCGCTGCTTACCAAGCACGAAGCACTGGACGCGCTGGATGCTGCCGTTGCAGCGTATAATATTGGTCAGGGTGAGTGGCCCACCATGAGCGTGTTGGATCGCATCAGTCACGTGGAGGTTTTTTTGGGCAAGATGAAAGAGAAGCGTGCGGAAGTGGTGAAGTTGTTGATGTGGGAAATTGGCAAGCCACTGAAAGATTCTGAAAAAGAATTTGATCGTACATGCGATTATATTGTTGATACCATCCGCGCTTTAAAAGAACTGGATCGTAGTTCTGCCAAGCTTTCGGAAGATCAGGGATTCATGGCACAGATCAGACGCGTGCCATTAGGCGTGGCGTTGTGCATGGGGCCATTCAATTATCCACTCAATGAAACCTTTACTACGCTGATACCCGCGCTGATCATGGGTAACACGGTTATTTTTAAACCGGCCAAGTATGGCGTGCTATTGATTCGTCCGTTGCTCGAAGCTTTTCGGGATAGTTTTCCTGCTGGTGTTATTAATATTATTTATGGGCGCGGGCGTGATACCGTTGGCGCATTAATGGAAACGGGAAAGATTGATGTGTTTGCTTTTATTGGGACAAATAAAGGAGCAAATGATTTAAAGAAACTGCATCCCAAACCGCATCGGTTAAAATCTATTCTGGGACTGGATGCAAAAAATCCGGGCATTATTTTGCAAGATGCCGACCTGGACAACGCAGTAGCTGAAAGCATTTTGGGCTCATTGTCATTCAACGGTCAACGTTGCACCGCTTTAAAAATCCTATTCGTTCATCGCAGTCTTGCAGACGTGTTTGTGCGAAGACTATCTTCCGAGATTAGTAAACTGAAGCTAGGTATGCCGTGGGAACCGGGTGTAAACATCACACCATTACCTGAACCCGGAAAGACGGACTATCTCAATGATTTGGTAGAAGATGCAAAGCAAAAGGGAGCCAAGGTGATGAATGAAAATGGTGGTGCTTACTTTCATTCTTTCTTTTATCCGGCATTGTTGTATCCGGTGAATGCTTCGATGAACGTTTATCACGAAGAGCAGTTTGGTCCCGTAATTCCTGTGGTTCCGTTTGATGACCCTGAAGAAGCCATTCAATATGTGGTGAACTCAAACTTTGGTCAGCAGGTAAGTATATTCGGCAATGACTCGAAACAAATTTCTCGCATGATCGATGCATTCTCGAATCAGGTAGGTCGTATCAATCTGAATTCACAAAGTCAACGTGGCCCGGATTCGTTTCCATTCAATGGCAGGAAAGATTCAGCCGAAGGAACACTTTCGGTGGCCGATGCTTTGCGCGTATTTTCCATTCGCACATTAGTAGCCGCTAAATCAAATGACACGAACAAGAAAATCATCAGCAACATTATTACCAACCGCGAGTCGGTGTTTTTGAGTACTGATTACATTATGTAAATAAAGCTTGTCACGTTGAGCTTGTCGAAACGACTTCGACAAGCTCAGTCTGACATAATGAAATTTTCTAAGGATCGGAATGAATCAACACCTTACCATCATTGTCTCTGGAAAAGTGCAGGGTGTGTTCTATCGCGCAGCCACAAGAGAAAAAGCAGAAGAGTTGGGTGTGAACGGATTTGTGCGAAACGAACCTGATGGGAGTGTGTATGTTGAGGCGGAGGGTGCGGAGGAGATACTCTATAAGTTCGTAAAGTGGTGCAATGTGGGCCCGCCACGCGCGCAGGTGCAGAAGGTTGAGGTTGTTCCCGGTGAAGTGAGGGGTTTTATTGGGTTTGATATTGTGAGGTGACACGAAATAAAAAAGGCAGGTTGCTCAACCTGCCTTTCGCTCTTTATTAGAGATATTACTTTTTATCCACTACCAGTCTATTGTCGCGGTTGGCAATTTCCCAGGCTGTGTGACTCTGTGATAGTCTTCATGAATGCCATCGAAATAAAAAATGATAGGAATATTTTTCTTCGCAAAATTCCAATGATCAGAGCGGTAATAAATGCGGTCTGGATGTTTCTCATCATTGTATGTGTAATCAAACACGAGGTTAGTGGTTGCCTTATTAATGGATTCACTTAACGTGTGAAGCTCAGATGAAAGTTTATCGGCACCCACCACGTACACATAAGGAGCGCTTCCTTTGTGTTGAGGATCACTCCGGCCAATCATATCAATGTTTAAGTCAACAACGGTGTTTGCTAACGGAAAGATGGGATGCTGTGTGTAGTAATCGGAACCCAGCAATCCTTTTTCCTCACCTGTAACGGTCATAAATAAAATACTTCTGCGTGGTCCTTTACCTTCCTTCTTCGCCTTCGCGAATGCTTTTGCAAGGGCCAATACTGCTACCGTGCCCGATCCATCATCATCTGCTCCATTGTTGATCAGATCACCTTCGCCAGAGCTTTTCTTTCCAATGTGGTCATAGTGTGCAGTGATCACCACCACTTCGTCTTTCTTATCAGTACCTTCTAAATAACCCAATACATTTTCAGATTTCACTTCGCGTGAAGCTTGCGCAACGGAATAGAAAACCGGAAACGGTTTTTGTTTCGCTAACTTTTTATCCGCAGTAGCTTTCTTCAATTTGTCGACAGATGTTTTCAATAGTTTTTCTGCAGCAGCCGTGGTCAAAATAAAAAGCCCTGGCGTTGAACCACCTTTTGTCAAGGAGAGTCTGTTGCTGCCGTTCGCAAATGACGATACCATTTTATAGGTCTCCGTATTTTCGAGTATCACAAAAATATCGCCCGCTTCTTTTTCACGTAGTGCTGCCACGGCTTTATTGTTTCTCAGATTGGCATCAGATGGCAGGAGTATGATCACATTTTTACCAGTAACGACAACCTGCTTCATGTCGTCTTCTGTTCCACTTCCAACAAACAGTAAAGAAGACTCAACACGACCGTTGGTGGAGGTAGATCCCATAAATGAGAATTCATCCACCGGAGTAAGCGTGGTGGCTCCTGAACCCAGCGAAATAACCGGAGGCATGGTGCCATACAACTCAACGGTTTGAAGGTTGCCTCCGTTAACTGGTGCAATCAAGCCCAACTCCTGAAAGTGATTAGCGATGAACGCAGCTGCCATCTTCTGACCGCGCGTTCCGGTCTCACGGCCTTCCATCGCATCTGAAGCGATGATCGAGAGGTTGTCCTTTAAATCAGCAGTTGTGATTTGCGCTGCATACGTTTTAGCAGATTCATTTACCTGAGCATTCGCGCCAAGCGAAATGACAAAGGCAAGTAAGAAAAATATTTTATTCATGAACATTTAGATTTTTTCAAAAATAGAAAAAAACGATTATCACCCTACTAACTACTTGATGAGAGGTATCGCTGGTTTTTTCTAAAGAGGCGTAACTAGATTTCTTTCGACAGAACTTCTAACAACCTAAATTGATTTTTAGCACGAACAAGATTTTGCCCCGAATACTTGGTATGGTAGTAAATGTCTCCGTTGAGGTAATCGGCCAAAAAACGAAGGGCCATGATATAGGTCATCATTAATCCCGCAAAAGGAATGGCTAATTTTTCTTCCGCACTCATCACGTCATTCATTTGTGATAAGTAGCCTTTTGTGAGAGCGTCATAAATATTTTTACGAAAAATGATTTTCGAAACGTCTTTCTCCTCTTCGCTCACGGGGCTTACAAAAGTACGCACCATATCACCGAGATCATAGATAAAATAACCCGGCATTAAAGTATCCAGATCAATGGCACAAATCGTTTCGCCCGTGATGCCATCAAACAAGATGTTATTGATTTTTGTGTCATTGTGAACGATCCGCAATTTCAGCGCTCCGCTTTGAATGAGTGCTTTATAATTATCGACCAGATAGCTGAAATGCTTTGCGGCTGCAATGCTGTCGTGAGCTTCTGCCTTTCGTTCAGGTGTAGCATTTGCCAGAGCTTCTTCAAATTGTTGATAGCGCCAGGTGAGATCCTGAAAGCGCGGAATAACAGCTTTGAACAGTTGCGTGTCGCATCCATCCAGGTTGCGGCATAATCTCCCGAATGCTTTAGCGGCTTCAAACGCCTGTGCTTCGGTTTCGAGCTCATCGATTGTGAAGGAATGATCAATCAATGGATACAAACGCCACGGAAATCCATCATCGTCATAGGCCATCTCCTGGCCATCGAGGTTTGGGAGGTTGTTCATGAAAACAACGTGCGGATGATGATCGCGTAAGAAGTTTGCTGCTAACCGGATATTGTTCGCGATGATCTCGGGTTCTTTGAAGACATTTTTATTGATGCGTTGCAATATGAAAGATGGCTCGCTTTCAATTTTGAATGTATAATTGATATGACCCGAACCAATGCGCGTAGCCTTCGCTGAAGGAGCTAATCCAAATGAAGCAAGTATTTTTTCAGGTACGTTCAAGTCTGCTCAACTTAGCTCCACAGCTTTGCGGGGTATTCGCCTTTTTTTACCATGTCGTTGATCCGGGAGGAGACAGCGTCCTTATCTTCCTTATAGGTAACGCCAAACCAGATATTGCCACCGGAAATTACTTTTATTTTTCCTTCATTCCGTTTGATCATCTCGTTTCCGATGATGGGAATAAAAAATTCTGCCTTCGGATTTTGAGCATTGTTTTTCAGGAATTCCAGAAAGAGTTTTTGAACAAATGGAAATATACTGGGATGAAATCCCCAGAAGTTCATTGACGTTGGTGTTTCAGGAGACAATTCTAAATCGCCATCTTTTTCTTTCGAAATGATTTTGCCGTTCTCTCTTACGATTGTTGTACGCTCAACAACCGAAGTCAGAAAGCCATGAGCATCTTGTTCGCCACAGCCACGCGATACGCTTCCGTGATCGGACAATACATTCTTTAATGTATAACCCACCATCGCGTGTGCTCCAGCAGTTTCGACAGCAAAAAAATTGGCAATGGACTGAAACGCATCTCGTCCGTAAAAATCATCGGCATTGATCACCGCAAAGGGTTCGTTGATCACGTCTTTTGCACAGAGCGTAGCGTGTCCTGTTCCCCACGGTTTGGTGCGACCGGTATTTTTATACTCTTCCGGCAACAATGTGTCGAGGGCTTGCACAACAAACTCAACCTCAACCTTACCTTTCAATTTTGGTAAAAACTTTTCTTTTACGATTTCCAGAATCTCTTCGCGCACGATGAATACTACTTTTGTAAATCCTGAACGAACCGCATCGAAAAGGGAATAGTCCATAATGGTTTCACCGCTCGGGCCGAAGCCATCAATTTGTTTGATACCACCATAACGGCTGCCCATGCCTGCCGCTAATACCAAAAGCGCGAGTTTTCTTTGATTGGCCATAGAACTTTACTTTATTTCGACTATTATCGAAGTTGCAAGAGCAAAAGTAATCTTTGCTGCCTTGTGTATAAAACCCGCACCAACTTCTTTTTGAAATTATTAGTAATTGAGCCTAAACTAAATTTCCGTCCAGCATGAGTAATCAAAAGAACTATGTACTTCCCATGATCATTATTGGGGCCCTGTTTTTTATTTTTGGGTTTGTCACCTGGGTAAACGGAACGCTCATTCCTTATTTAAAGATTGCGTGTCAGTTGGAGACTGACTTCCAGTCTTATCTTGTCGCCACTGCTTTTTTTATTGCCTACACGGTCATGGCCATCCCTTCTTCATTTGTGTTGCGCAAAACGGGTTATAAAAAAGGAATGGCAATAGGATTATTCATCATGGCCATTGGCGCGATCACATTCGTTCCGGCTGCCAACGCCCGTGATTATAATTTGTTCCTGGTAGGCTTGTTCATCATTGGCACCGGACTGGCCTTGCTTCAAACAGCTTCTAATCCTTACGTGTCCATTATCGGCCCGATTGAGAGTGCAGCCACACGCATTAGCATTATGGGCATTTGTAATAAGATAGCAGGAATTTTAGCCGGACTTATCTTCGGATACATTGCCCTGAATGATGCAGATGTGTTGGAACAAAGTCTTAAAACAATGGATACTGCCACAAAAGACGCAACCTTGAATGAATTGGCAAGTCGGGTGGTGATGCCCTATATGATTATCGCAGGAGTACTGATTGTCCTGGCTGTGGCGATTTTATTCTCGGGCCTGCCTGATATTAAAGAAGAAGGTGAAGAGGTCAGCACAAATTCAACGAACGTACCGAAGACAAGTGTTTTTCAATTTCCGCATCTGGTGTTGGGCGTGATCGCCATCTTTTTGTATGTGGGAGTTGAAGTAATGGCAGGTGATACAATTATCAGCTATGGAAAATCTCTAGGGATTGAACTTTCAACGGCCAGATTTTTCACGCAAATGACGCTGGGCTTTATGTTGGTTGGCTATATCGTTGGCATCGCTACCATTCCAAAGTATATCTCTCAGGCACTTGCCTTGAGAATTTGCGCTGTACTAGGTGTTATTTTTACAATATTAGCGGTTGTCACTACCGGCTACACTTCGGTGGCTTTTATTGCCATGCTTGGACTCGCTAACTCACTTATGTGGCCAGCTATTTTTCCGTTGGCGATTGATGGCCTCGGAAAGTTCACCAAGATTGGATCGGCCTTGTTGATTATGGCGATTGCAGGTGGTGCTGTCATGCCGCTATTGTACGGAAAGCTTTCGCAGAGTTTTGGTACGCAACAATCGTACTTGTTAATGGTGCCGTGCTATTTATTCATTTTATATTTTGCTGCCCGTGGTTATAAAATGGGCAAGAGCAATTCATAAGAGAATTTGAAATGAGACATCTTCAAAAAAGTATTCTTCTGATTACCCTTCTCGCGATTTCTTTTTGGTCGCGTGGCCAATATTATCAGGCGACTGATTTTACTGCCGAAAATCTTTTTACGGGAAACATTGAAGGGCCTAACGTTGATAAGAAAGGAAATCTATTTGTTGTCAATTTTCAAAAAGACGGAACAATAGGGATCGTAGATAAAAAAGGCAAAGTAAAATTGTTCGTTACATTGCCCGCAGGCAGCACAGCCAATTCCATCATGTTTGATTCCAACGAAAATTTATTGTTGGCGGATTTTACCGGCCACAATGTTTTAAAGGTGGATAAAAAAACAAAAGCTGTTACCGTCTATTGTCACAATGATCAATTCAACCAACCGAATGATCTTTGTATAAACAAGAAAGGACAGCTCTTCGCGTCCGATCCCAACTGGAAAGAAAGTACCGGGAAAATCTGGCGCATAGATACAAATGGACAAGCCGTGTTATTGGCAGATAACATGGGAAC
The DNA here is from genome assembly GCA_044222145.1 of Cyclobacteriaceae bacterium. Taxonomy (GTDB): domain Bacteria; phylum Bacteroidota; class Bacteroidia; order Cytophagales; family Cyclobacteriaceae; genus ELB16-189. The sequence continues at coordinate 183,974 of JBGANU010000006.1, read as the reverse complement.
GACTAATGGCATTGAGTTGAGTCCTGACGAGAAGATCTTATACGTCAACGAAAGTGTACAGCGCAAAATCTGGGCCTTTGATGTGGATGAAAACGGAGGCATTAGCAACAAACGTCTACTGGCAGAGTTTCCTGACTTTGGTTTTGATGGTATGAAATGTGACCTGGAGGGTAACCTTTATGTTTGCCGATACGGCAAGGGAACCATTGCGCTTATAGAACCCGATGGCGAAGTGTTTCGCGAAGTTGAATTGAAGGGCAAGAATGTGAGCAATATCACCTTTGGCGGTAAAGATGGCCGTACGTGCTACGTAACATTGCAAGATCGCAAGTGTGTGGAAACATTTCAGTCGGAGATCCCCGGTAAGAAATGGTTAAAGGCGGAGCTTAAATAATTGTAAATTTTTTTTTGACTCCTTGTCCTGTTTCAGGTAGGGTCTTCGTCATACCGGCATAATGTTTAACCAAACTAACTACAATGGAAAAATTTATGCTCATTTTTCACGGTGGCAGTGATATCGCACCGGAAATGAAATCGCCCGAGGCCATGCAAAAGCACATGCAGAAATGGTTTGCCTGGGTAGAGAAACTCAAAGCAGAAGGACGCTACATAAGTGGCGAACCACTTGAGCCCACCGGCAAATTTGTGAGTGGCCCAAAGCAAGTGGTAACAGATGGTCCGTTTGCGGAAAGCAAGGAGTTGGTCGGTGGTTTTTTTATTGTGAATGCGAAAGACATCAACGATGCTGTTTCCCTCACGAAAGATTATCCGGATTTTATTTTTAATGGTAAGGTGCAGGTGCGTCCGGTTCAAAAGATGTAATCTGTGATTGCACCTGAAGAGAACGTGCATAAACTGGCCGGCCATCTTTTCCGTCACGAAGCGGGAAAGATGGCCGCTGTGTTAACGCGCCTGTTGGGATTTCAAAATATTGAACTAGCGGAAGACATTGTTCAGGATGCTTTGCTCAAAGCACTCAACACCTGGAAGTATCAGGGCATTCCGGATAATCCTTCGGCCTGGCTATATCGTACGGCAAAAAATAGAGCCATTGATCTGCTGCGAAAGCAAAACGTACTGAAAAAAATTGAAGGTGAAATGGTTCGCGACCTTCAATCGGAATGGACCTTGACGCCAACGGTTAACAACCTTTTTCTGGAGAGTGAAATGGAGGACAGCCAGCTGCGAATGATTTTTGCGTGCTGTCATCCGGCCATTCCATTCGAATCACAAATCGCATTAACACTTAAGACTCTTTGCGGACTAAGTGTGAATGAAATCGCTCAGGGTTTTCTCACAACAGAAGAAACCATTGCCAAACGGCTTTATCGCGCCAAGGAAAAAATACGTGCAGAGAAAATTGAATTGACTGCACCGACAGACGCTTCTCTGCTCCACCGACTTGATGCGGTATTAAATACAATCTACTTGCTGTTTAATGAAGGCTATCACTCGTCTCATCCAGAACTATTAGTGCGACAAGATCTTTGCGAGGAGGCTGTGCGGCTTTGTCTGTTGCTAACACAACATCCGAAAACAAATCTTCCAAAAACGAAGGCGCTTCTGGCGTTGATGTGTTTCCATGCTTCGCGTCTTGACACAAGATTTACAGATGATGGCAACATTGTTTTATTGAAATATCAGAATCGTGCACTCTGGAATCGCGAGCTGATTGCAAGGGGGCATGCGTACCTGACCGAGGCTGCCGATGGAGATCATGTAAGTGAATATCATCTGGAGGCAGCCATTGCCGCCTGTCACGCTCTGGCGACTACTTTTGCGGAAACCGCCTGGGACCGCATCCTGACATTGTACCAAATGCTTTCGCGAATTAAGCCAGGCCCAGTGGTTGAATTGAACAAAGCAATCGTGTTGGGCTATGCTGAATCGGCACAACGTGGAATACAAGAACTATTGAAAATTAAAGAGCTCGATAAAAATAGTTTGTACCACATGGCTCTGGGAGATTTTTATTTGAAAACCGGTGATGACATTCTAGCTAAGAAAAAATTTCAGATGGCCCTGGAGTTGACAACATCAAATCAAGAAAGACAATTGATAGAACAGAAAATGTTGCGATGCAATTAATTTTTGTGGTTCAAGATTATTTTTGGTCAATCCCAATAATGAGTTGGAATAATTAGTTTAACGGAAATGTTATTCTTGTTGATGGTCATTAACTCACTTTGAGTCAATTCAACATTTCGTTTGTATGAAATAAAAATTATTCCAAGCCCCAATCCCAATTCAGGCGCGACTGCGAACGCTTGATGACTAAAATCAGTGTAGTAAGAAAGGTTAATGCCAGCAAAGCAAATCGCAGGATAGACAAATGCTGGAAACCTGAGGTGAGTAAACAAACTTGTTTTGCTGATTCTTGAAGACAAATTCATTTTTAATCATTAAACCTTTTCCGAGAAGATTACAATGCTCAGAAGCTTCAAGAAAACCAAATCCAATGCTGGCGCTTTGGTAGTTGTGATATTGATAATCGAGGGTTAGCCCAGCTCCATGAAAAAGCCCAATTATTTTCTTTGGAGTTGGTTTCACTTTCAGACTGTCTTGTCCGAAACTAGCAGATGTAAAACATAACGTGAATAACAATAAAGAATATTTGAACCAATTCATTTTTAAAAATCTCAAACATTTCCTTTCTCTTCTTTCCGGCACCATGCTGCTGCCTTGGCCTACGGACGGTAAAGATAGCAGTAGACCTGACCATAACGTAATTCCGAATAATTCTTGTCCAAATGAATGACTTCGAGAAATCCGATCTTCTGTTCGTCAGACCCCGGAGTACACAACGGTTTAAATTCAATATCCTTCTCAGTCACTTTATTTGTAAATACAAGGAACTGTTTGTCTTCAGTTATCTTCATGTTGGCCACTTCACGGATCAGCACAAAGTCCTTCACCGCCAAATCGTATACCTGTAGTTGCATTCCACTCTTACCCCTCACGTCAAAAATAAGAGCCTTGCCCCAGGTCCCTTTGAAATAAGCGTTTTGTGGAAGCGGCACTTTGTTTTCAGGTTCAGCTTTGTTCGTGCTATAGCTGACTGTTTGTCCCGATTCACCTTCGTTCACCTTCACCTTTAAATCAGAGTATACATAAATTGTATTACCCTGCTCGCTGCGAACAGATTTTGGTGCATCTGCATTTTCAATCTCTCCATCGCCTGCGTCAAAATAGTCTTCGCGAGATCCCAGGTAAAATTGTTTTTCAACCATTCCCGGAGCGGATACAATCTTATGAGCATCCGAAAAATAAAATATACCTTCAAAGTTTTCATACAATGCGTTATTGTCGATTTCCTCGGAAAAATCAGATGCTTTATCAGAAACGTCTTCTCTCAAAAAATGGAGGATCTCACCGTCAACTGAATAGGAAATATTAAGTATTAACGTATTCGCATCCTGAGTGCTGCTTCTGATATAGCGTCCAAAAATTAAGCGAGCCTCCCGATCGAAATAGTATGTGATCGCAAAATTGGAGCTCTCATTCTCTATCTCGTAGTATGCCTTTCGGTACCATCTAATACCTCTTTCATCCTCATCATAACTGATTGTAAATGGAATGACAGCTCCATCAAAAAGATAGACGTAGTCCGTTTTTTTTATAAACTGGTCATGATCAATTTCATCAACCTCTCTTAAGATAAGGTCATGACTGGTCAATACATTCGATCCATCTTCTGCAGGTTCATCATTAACTATTTCACTTTCGCTGACCTGAAGGGTATCTGCAGCATTCTCGCTTTCTGTTGATTGCTTCGAACAACCCATGATTAGGAGTAACACGAGTAGATAGTTGAGTTTCATTCTGGAAATTTTTAAAACAATATAACAAATGATTTTATTTGAGTGTAGCCTATTTTGAATAAAGACTTGGTTAACAGTAAATTAGTCATCAACTAATTTCGCTATTCTCCTTCTTATGATGTTTTGTCGCTCTTCCCAATTTCCTTTTACAAGAATGTATTGAATACTTCGTCTGCCCAATTCATTTTTAAAAATCTCAAACATTTCCTTTCTTTTTTCATCTTCACCAAGATCCCTTATTCCATCTGCAACCCACGGCACATCGGGCACGAACAAAAAATAGAGATGGTATGTCACCATTTTTTCTAATTCAAACAGAATCGGTGGAATGGTTTTCAGATAATGCTGGCAATAGATTTCGGTGGTAATAACATCTGTGTCGCAAATGAGAATTTTATTGGCTGTTTTTGTTTTCGCCAATACGCGTTCTGTTTGTGCGTAGCCAATTTTAATGATGTCGTCTATCGTAAAGTCATTTGTGGTGACAATCTCTTTCGAGACTTCGGGCACAAATTCTGTTTCATAATATCTGGCAATGTGCTCAGCCATGGTTGATTTGCCGGTACTCTCCGGGCCGTAGAAGCAAATCTTTTTTACAAAGTACGGCCTTACTACAGTCGGTATAAAATGCCAATATTGAAATGGCTGTTGCCTGATCTTTGAGCCGGAGACAGGATATTTCTTTCGCTCCGGATCAAATGACAAGTGCTTTATACCGAGTTGAGCTGCCAGCATTGAACCGTAATCTTCGGAGCTTATGATAACGTTTATGTTTGCGTACTTCTTTTTAATGAAGTCTGCCCAAATCACAATTCGCTCGTTCCATGGTAAATCTTCTCTATCGAAATCATCTTCGACTAATCGGGGAAGAATTTTCGGGTTGTCTTTAAACGTTTCTTCTATCCAACCAAACCGCAATTGTGGATTTATTGAATCGCTGTCGGTAAAGCTCATGGATACAATCACTTCATCGCAATGATCGGCTGCATACTTTATTAATGCAATGTGCCCGTTGTGAAGCGGCATGAACTTACCGATGACGAGCCCTCGAATCATTTTTGCTGATGGGCCAAGCGTTGTTGTCTGCGCGCCATGATAAATCCGATGAGGCAACCAACAGCATCCGCAGCGATGTCGCCAACATCAAATGAGCGATGGGGAATAAAATAATGTTGGATAAATTCCATCAGGATGCCGTAGCCGAAAAAGCCAACAGCTATCCATAGCAATAATTTGGTTGTGGAAAGCTTAATCGAATCCCGATAAAAGAACGGCAAGCACCAAAAGAAAATCATGACCGACAGGAGAATGACATGGATCCATTTATCAAAGTAGGGAATTCTAAACCACTTCTCGTCTGGTAAGGCCTGACCTGGCAAACAAAAAGCGATGGTCGATAAAATCAACCAGATGATGGCAGGCCAAAATGATTTGATAACGATTCTCATGCTAATGAGCCACGTGATTTATTTTGATTGTATTCGCGCATCCAATTCCAAAGACCAAATGCAGCCAGGAAACAGAATACTAAATATTCCAATCCTAGAAATTTCACACCCTTCACGAAGTACATGCCTGTTGCCACTATATCAATGATGATCCACAATATCCAGCATTCCACTTTTTTCTGAATCATGAGGAAGGTAGTGACAATGCTGGTAACGGTTACAAACGAATCCAGATAAGGAAACGCACTGGGCTTACTAAAAATGGTGGGCATGAAATCGTGAAGCCTGCTGGCCAATGCGCCCATCACCAACGTTCCTGCCAAAGCAATTACACTCAGACTCACCAATTGTTTTGCGGGTGTATAGCTCACTTTTAATTCCGCTTTGTAATCTTCTTCCCCTGTGCGGGGATGTGTCCATCGCCACCAACCCATCAGGTTGGTCACAAAAAAGAACACTTGGAGAAACATATCTGGATACAATTGGATTTGAAAGAAAAGAAAGAATAGCAACGTTACATTCACAACACCTATTGGCCAACTCCACACATTTGCCCGGGCCGAGAGCCACACCGCAATGGCTCCAGCTATGGTACCAAAGAATTCGAGGTAGCTCATGGGGTATTCCCAAATCGTAAAAAAAATTTGATCGATGTCGAAGAAATTCATTGAGCTAACCTTGAAGGGAGAAATTTCTTCAAAGAAAGAAATAATATCCGGTGTGATTACAGCTTAATGCAAACATTCTTTGCTTCCGTAAAAAAACGGATCGCTTCCCAGCCGCCTTCGCGACCGATTCCTGATTGTTTCATGCCACCAAATGGAGTGCGCAAGTCGCGCAGCAGCCAGCAGTTGATCCAGATGATGCCACTTTTAAGTTGATGCGCCACACGATGTGCCCGCGATAAGTTTTGTGTGTAAATGGTAGCACTAAGTCCATACGGTGTTGCATTAGCGAAACCAATGGCTTCCTCTTCCTTGTCAAACGGCATGATGGTTACAACGGGGCCAAAGATTTCTTCCTGATTGGTCCTGCAATCTTGGTCAAGACCAATGATCACTGTTGGTTCCACAAAATATCCATTCTCACACCTTCCGGAGATTTTCAATTGTTTGCCACCACACAGTATTTTTCCACCTTCTTGTTTTGCCAGTTCAATATAAGAAAGCACTTTGTTCATGTGTGCTTCCGAGACCAGGGCGCCAATTTTTGTCTTATCTTCCAATGGATCGCCCACAACCAATGCTTGAGTCCGCTTCACAAATTCTGAAACGAATCGATCATATAAATTTCTTTCCACCAGAATACGCGAACCGCATAAACATATTTCTCCCTGATTGGAAAAAGAAGATCTTAAAGAAGTTTCAATGGTCTGTTCAAAATCACAATCAGAAAAAATCACATTGGGATTCTTTCCCCCCAACTCAAGTGAAAGTTTCTTAAATAAGGGCGCAGCGGTAGACGCTATCTTTCTTCCAGTCACTGTGCCACCTGTAAATGATATGACCGGGATGTCGGTATGTTCGATAATAGCCTGACCAACTTTGTTACCTAACCCATGTACAATGTTTAAAACTCCTTTTGGCAAGCCGGCTTCGATGCACAATTGTGAAAAGAGAAACGCAGTCATCGGTGTAAGCTCAGATGGCTTTGCTACCACCGTGCAGCCTGCCGCCAATGCAGGTGCAATTTTCCAGGTGAATAAATACAAGGGAAGGTTCCACGGAGATATACATCCCGCAACGCCAATAGGTGAACGCGTGGTGTAGTTGACGGATTCGGTTTCAGTAACATGCGACTCCGAAGCAAAGTGCATCGAGGCCGTTGCATAAAACTTTATGTTGGCAGCCGCCCGTGAGATGTCCATTGATTTTGCAAGAGACACAGGCTTCCCATTGTCAATTGATTCGGCCAATGAAAGCTTTTCGAAGTCGCGATCAATCAGCTCGGCAATTTTTAAAAGTATAAATGTTCTTTTTTCCAATGACATGGATGACCACGTTGCGAAAGCTGCCTTAGCGGCAGATGCAGCATCGGCAACATCTCGCTCATCGGAATCCGGAATTAGACTATAAACTTTTCCCTCGGCCGGATTGTAATTGTCGAGGTAACTGGAGGATCTCGGAGCAACTAACTCCCCGTTTATATAATTGAATATTTTTTGCATTCGTCTATAAACTTCCGGTTCTTCCACCATCTACCGGAACATTGATGCCATTGATATAGCTGGCTGCTGGCGTTGCCAGGAAAGCAACTGCGGCCGCCACCTCATGCGGATCGGCAATTCTTCCAGCTGGGATTTCAGAAATCATGTCCTGCGTAACTTCTTCTATTGTCTTTTTAGATTTTTCAGATTTGGTTTTAAGAATAGATTCTAATCTTCCGGTCATCGTGGCTCCGGGCAGTACATTGTTTACGGTGATGCCAAAAGAAGCTAATTCGATGGAGAGTGTTTTCGACCAATTGGCCACCGCACCTCTTATCGTATTGGAAACGCCAAGACCGCGAATCGGAATTTTAACGGAGGTTGAAATCACATTAATAATTCTTCCATAACCAGCTTTCTTCATTCCGGCAGCTAATGTTTGCACTAAAATCTGATTGCAAAGCAAATGGTTGGAAAAAGCCCGCAGAAATTCTTCAGGAGCAGCATCGATAGCAGGCCCTGCTGGCGGTCCACCAGTATTGTTTACCAGAATATGTATAGTCTTTCCGTTTGCATATTTTTCAATGGTGGCTTTCAACGTTTCCGGTGAATTGAAATCAGCTACCAATGAAGCATGTGTTTGCTTTGGCTTCACCACAGGCAATTCTTTCAACACGGATTTTAGTTTTACTTTATCGCGTGATAGCAGGGTTACGTTAGCTCCCAGCAGAGCAAGCTCAATGGCCGAAGCCTTTCCAATGCCCTGTGTGCTGCCGCAGACAACGGCTCTTTTTCCGGTTAAATCAAGATTCATAATTCGATTTATGACAAATATAAAAAGAACATCTTCTTTGCTAACTTTAAGCACGTTAACCTTCCGTATTTTAATTCATTTTTAATATGCCCATTCGCAGACCTTTTAACCTGAAACAATGGATAACCGACAACCGGGAATTGCTAAAACCTCCGGTCGGGAATAAAAACTTGTATGCCGATGCCGGAGATTACATTGTGATGATCGTGGCGGGCCCCAATGCGCGAAAAGATTATCACTACAATGAAACCGAAGAGTTGTACTATCAATTGGAAGGCGAGATAACGGTAAAGATTCAGGAAGATGGAAAGGCGGTTGCCATTCCGTTGAAAGAAGGCGATATGTTTTTGTTGCCGGCACGTGTTCCGCATTCACCCATCCGCCCGGCCAATACGATTGGTTTGGTCATAGAATGCAAGCGTGCTGCTGTTGAAGACGATGGACTGATGTGGTTTTGCGAAAACTGCAATCACAAATTGCACGAGTATAAATTTCATCTGGATAATATTGAGAAAGATTTTATTCCACGCTTCCGCGATTTCTACGGCTCAAAGGAATTGAGGACCTGTAAAAGTTGTGGCACCGTGATGGAAGCTGATCCGAGATTCGTTTAGGCCAATTTATTTCATGTATCAAAACATTAAAGTTATGACGGAGCTTAAAATCAGGATTAAACCAAAGGATAAGAAGAAATATAGCATCAAAGAGAAAGAAATGGATTTTGCCGATCTGGAAAAAAAAATCCGACTGTCAATAACGAAAGATTTGTTAGAAAAAACGGTAAAGGCGGCTGAAGCAACAGGGCTCTCTAAAATGACGCAAAAGGAAATAGATGCGGAGATAAAGGCTTACAGAAAAGGTGCATAAGATTGTTTTGGATACGAATGTTTTGATCTCGTCATTGATTGGCCGAAGTTATCCTCACCTCATTGTAAACGAACTAATACTCAACCAAAGAGTTCACCTGGTGACGTCAAATGAAATTTTGAAGGAATATAAGGAAGTAATCAAGCGACCCAAGTTTTTGTCGCATCCAAACTTTTCAGATCTGGCTACGGCAACGCTTAATGCGATAGAGAAAGATGCAAGTCATTATAAACCCAACATTACGTTAGATTTTTTAAAAGACTTGAGTGATAACCGGTTTTTAGAATTGGCCGTTTTTGCGGAGGTCGATTTTTTGATCACCGGGAACTCAAATCATTTTCCATTTCGGAGGTTTGAATCTTTTGAAATCATCACTCCGGAGAAATACTGGAATACTTACTGGAAATAAACCATGTCGGATTTTAACAACTCCCTGTCCTATGCTCAGTCTCTTGATCGGGCTGATCCATTAAAAACATATCGTTCGAAATTTTTTCAACCTAAGATTAACGGCAAAGAAGTTATTTACTTCACGGGCAACTCTCTTGGGTTGCAACCGAAGTCTGCAAAGAAATTTATAAAAGAAGAATTGGATGATTGGGCGCAACTTGGCGTTGAAGGGCACTTTGATTCACGCAGGCCCTGGCTGCATTATCACAAGTTTAGCAAGAAGCAGTTAGCAGGAATTGTTGGAGCGAAAGCGTCTGAAGTGGTGGCCATGAATCAACTGACAGTCAATCTGCATTTGATGATGGCGTCTTTTTATCAGCCTACTCAAAAGCGTTTTAAAATCATCACAGAATCCGGGGCGTTTTCGTCCGATCAATATGCGGTCGAATCGCAAATTAAATTTCACAAACTGAATCCTGACGATGCATTAATTGAAATAAGACCGAGATCGGGAGAGTTTAACCTAAGAACAGACGATATCATAAGCACAATTGAAAAACATTCGAATGAAGTTGCTTTGGTAATTTTTGGTGCGGTTCAATATTACACCGGTCAGTTCTTTGGCATGAAGAAGATCACTGAGGCAGCGCACAAAGCAGGCGCCTACGTTGGGTTTGATCTGGCTCACGCAGTTGGCAACGTTCCGCTTAAACTTCATGACGATCAGGTTGACTTTGCGGTATGGTGCGGCTATAAATATTTAAACTCAGGGCCGGGTGGAATGGCAGGTGCCTTCGTTCATCAGAAGCACGCAAATAATTTTGATATGCCCCGATTAGCAGGTTGGTGGGGTCACGATGATCGTGAGCGCTTTCAAATGAAGAAAGGATTTAAGCCCATGCTGGGTGTTGATGGTTGGCAAGTTTCAAATTTTCCGGTTTTGTCTGGCGCAGCACAACTTGCATCGCTGGAAATTTTTCAACATGCAGGTATGAGTAAACTTCGAAAGAAGAGTTTGCTCCTCACCGGTTATCTTGAATTTTTGCTGAAGCAGATTGATCCTGATCAAAGTTATTTCTCGATCATTACTCCGGTTGATCCGAAGGAGAGAGGTTGTCAGCTGTCCATTTTCATGAAACGAAATGGCCGCAAGGTATTTGACAAACTAACCAAAGCAGGCGTGATTGCTGATTGGCGGGAGCCTGACGTCATTCGCGTTGCACCAGTGCCGTTGTATAACACATTTGTTGAAGTATATCGCTTTTGCGAAATTTTAAAAAAAGCGCTTTCGTAAAATTTATGCCATTAAGGAAACACATTGCTATCGTTGGAGCCGGATTGGTTGGTTCGTTGCTATCGATTTATTTGGCAAAAAGAGGATATAAGATTTCGGTTTTTGAGAGAAGGCCAGATATGCGAAAGCAAATTCTTGAAGCTGGCCGATCAATTAATCTGGCGCTTAGTAATCGCGGAATAAGAGCACTAGAAGAAATTGGATTGGCGGATGTCATCAAACAAACAGCCGTTCCCATGCACGGCCGAATGATGCACAACCGCCAGGGGGATCTTACTTTTCAACCCTACGGTAAGCTGGGACAATTTATCAACTCCGTTTCCCGCGGGGGATTGAATAAAGCCTTAATGACTTCATCAGAATCTCTTGGTGTTGATTTTCATTTTGAACAACGTATCACTTCAGTTGATTTAAATAAAACCCGACTGAACCTTCAGGACCAACAACAAACGACTAGCAATCAACAGCTAAGTTTTGATTTGATCATTGGCTCCGATGGCGCTTTTTCTGCCGTGCGCGGTTCCTTGCAATTCACTGATCGGTTTGATTATGCTCAGGATTATATTGATCACGGATACAAAGAACTTCATATTCCGGCTGGTACAAATGGTTCTTTTCAACTCGATCAAAATGCTTTGCACATTTGGCCGCGCGAAAGTTTTATGATGATTGCGCTGCCCAATCCAGATGGGAGTTTCACCTGCACATTATTTTTTCCGTTCGAAGGTAATCCCTCATTCAGTAAACTCAAGACGGATGAAGACATCACGGAATTTCTGCAGTCAACTTTTCCAGACGCGGTAAAGCTCATGCCAAATGCGCTTCATGATTTTAAAATCAATCCAACGTCATCGCTCGTGACGGTGAAATGTTTTCCCTGGGTACGAAATAAAACACTGTTGATTGGTGATGCTGCCCATGGCATCGTTCCATTTTTCGGGCAGGGTATGAATGCTGGCTTTGAAGATTGCAAGGTGTTGAATCAGTTACTGAATGAGCATCATGACAATTGGGATAACGTTCTTCCGTTGTTTCAGGAATTGCGCAAACCGGATACAGATGCCATTGCACAATTGGCGCTTGATAATTTTATTGAGATGCGCGATCTCGTAGCCGATGCCGATTTCCTGCTTCGAAAGAAGATTGAATCAAAACTTCATGAACTGTATCCCGAGAAGTGGATTCCGCTTTATTCGATGGTGACGTTCTATGAAGACATTCGTTATTCACACGCCTATGCAACGGGGCAAAAGCAGAAAAAAATCATGGATGAAGTAATGAGCCGGCCCGGAATTGAAAATACGTGGCAATCCTTAAACTTTGAAGAGATTGCCAATTCATTGATTTAGGATTTTACGGAATGTGGATCTTATATTCCTCAAATCGCTGAAGCACTTCTTTCACGTATGTAACGGGGCCCTCGCATCGGCAGAAACCCGCCACAGCCACTGCATCGCGGTAATATTTTGGATTTGATTTCTGAAGAAGATAATACTCCACGTTATTTTCCCATAAGGTGGGATTGCCATGATATTTTTTGGTGAGGTTGCGCGCATCCAGCACGTGCGAGAGACCAACGTTGTATGATGCCAGCACAAACTTAAGCCGTTCATTTTTATCGGTGATTGACTTAGCCCACTGATCATCAAGATACTTTAGAAACCGAACTCCAGCTTTGATATTTTGATTGGGATCATACGGATTGCTGACACCGAAGTGCTCGGCTGTTTCGGGCATCAGTTGCATCAAGCCAATCGCGCCTGCCCACGATTGTACTTTTGGATCGAAGTTGGACTCCTGATACATAACGGATGCCAGCAATCGCCAATCCCAATCCAGAAGTTTAGCGCCTTCTTTTATTTGTTCATCGTAAGGAGAAAGTTTATCTCCGCCAAGTGATGAGAAATCGCTGTTGATTCGTTGAAGTGTGGTTCGTGGACTATTGAAATACTTATCGAAGATGACTTGAAACGTTCCATCTTTTTTAATTTTTGTCAACCACTTGTTGAGTGACTCTAACATGGACGGAGAATTTTTTCTCACGGCCCACGCAATTTGTTGAGGCAGACTTAAAACTGTTTTGATGTCTATTTCAGGAAAGTAGGTGGCGTTCACCATGGCAATGGTTTGATCATTCACCGTCAGTGGAATTTCTCCGTTAGCAACTTTATGAATAAGTGATTCTGTTTCGCTATCAGCCGAGTCTTCGCGAATGATGATTTCTCCGCCTATTTCCTGTGAAAGATTTTCAAGACGGTCCTTAAACGAAGAACCTTTTTTCACATACACTTCTTTGCCGATCAGGTCGGCAGGATTGCGGATCATTTCCTTTTCAGCGAGATAAGGATTCGCTTTCCAGTTGTCAGGTTTTTTTTGAATTAACACCTGACACGTATTAAAATGAGTTTGAGAAAAAGCAACGTATCTAGTGCGATCTGTTGTAATGGTTAGTGGAAAGGCAATCACATCACCTTCGCCTTTGTTTAATAAATCGATGGCCTCTTCAATTCCGGCAATTACTTTGACCTTAAGTTTAACTTTCAGATAATTGGAAAAGCGTTCCAGTAATTCGTATTCATAGCCCATCGGCCTGCCGCGGTAAATGAAATAGCTGGTGGAGTTATTGTCGACCAGTGCGTTGATGTAGCCGCGCTTAATGATTTGATCCAAATCAAGATTGACGAGAGGCGCAGTGACAAACTTCTCCTTTTCAATGGGTTGACAACAAACTAGCGTTAGAAGGGAGAATAAGACGAAACGGGCAACTATGGTTTTGGCCATGAGTTGAATGTAAGTAAACTACCTGTAAATGAAAAGAGCCCCGATATAATCGAGGCTCTTTTTAAAGAAGACGCTTTTGGAATTAGTTACCGAATGTGTAACGAATACCTATTTGAGCCTGCCATGCGTTGTTCAAATTGATACCTTTTACAAATGAATCTCTCAACAAGATAGTTGTAGTTTTTGTTGCATCAGTTGGATCTGTAATCGTCTGAGTTCCGAGACGATACGTTGGGCTAGCTGACGCTGCAGTAGCACCACCGTTAGCAATACTCAATGGAGAACCAGTGTTGAAAGAACCAGTTGTCGATTGGTAGCTTACACCCCATGAATTGTTGAGCAAGTTGCCTATGTTAAGAATGTCCGCACGAAGTTGGATGGTGTTCTTCTTTCCTTTCACGTTCACATAAAATTCCTGAACTACTGAGAAATCAAAGCGATTTAACCAGGGAAGATAAGCTCCATTTCTTTCTGCATACTGTCCTCTGCGTGTTTTCAGATAAGGATTGCCATCGATGTAAGCATCGAAAGCAGCTTGCTGTTCAGCAGGAGTAAAGGTTTTTGCGGTTGCACCCGATCCAACAGTCAATGGCAAGAACGTGAGCTCCGATGCGCTGTTTGGAACATAGATCAAATCGTTGGTTTGACCATCGCCATTTAAATCATTTGAATAGATGTAAGAAATTTTGCTTCCGCTGTTAGACAGTAAACCAAGTGTGAACATTGTTGATCCACCGTATTCACCGCCATAATTCAAACGATAGTTAGCATAACCTACAATGCGATGACGCAGATCGTTATCGGCATAAGCAGTGGTTAGATAGTTTTGACCAATATAAGTAGGTGCATTGGCCTGCACTGTACTACCCACCGACTGCACATCTCTTGCCTGACCGTATGTATACGCAATCATACCACCAAAGCCTTTAGTTGTAGGCTTCTCAATCTTCGCTGTGAAGGTATACGAAGCACCGCGTTGTGTATTTTTAAGTACGAATACGTTGGTCACGTCTGTGTTATAAAAACGGGCAACGTTAGTCGCGTTTGTTTTGGTGGAACCGTTGCTTCCGTAAGCAGGAAAACGATCACGTGTATCCGGTCCGTTGAACGAGCTGTTTGATGCCTTCAGGTTGGCATCGATATAACGTAAGCCCTGAAGTGTTTTGTTGTAAAGAACCTCAACTGTTCCGACCAGGCCAAAAGGCAATTTTTGATCAACCGCTAAGTTGGTTTTCCAAACGGAAGGATATTTCAGATCTGAGTCAGTTGCGTTAACCACATAAGGTGGCAAGTTGGCCAACACGACAGCCGATGGATTTGGTTTTACTGTGGAGGGCAAATCAGCTGGATTTGTTCTGAATGGATAAGCCAATGAAGCTGCACCAGTTGTACCACCGCCTGAAATCAAAGCAGTGTTGACACCGTTGTTACCCAATTGGTTGGAAACCAAAACTTGTGGAATCCGCGAGATGAAGATTCCTGATCCACCGCGAATTTGTGTTTTCTTGTCACCCATCAAATCGTAGTTGAAACCAATGCGGGGTGACAGCAACAAACGTGTTTTTGGAAACGCTCCTGTGTTGACGCTGTAGTCATTTCCTTTTTCATCCTTGAAAGTAAGACCACCCACTACAGGGTTTGTAAAATCAGATGCGGTAGAGTTGTCATATGCAAAAACATCTCCTCTCAAACCGCCAGTAACTTTAAGCTTCTCATTCACCTGAAACTCGTCTTGTACATAGAAGCTGTAGGTCGTGGCCTTCAATGTTTGCCATGGGTCAACACCATTTGGTAACAAAGAATAGCGAAGGTTATAACGAAGAACCGGAACAGGTGAAGTAACGGCAGTTGGATTATTGATGTAATCCAAAGCAGCTGTCTTGAAGTCTGCAATGTTCTTATAAACATATAATCCATTAGACACAGGATAGAACAAGTTGTCGGACTTATAATGTTCAAAAGCAAGACCTGCGGTAATGGTGTGGTCACCGGCAAAGAAGGTAAAGTTGTCGGTGATGTTTAAAGTAGCATAACGCAGCTTGTTACTTGGCGTGAACGGATCCATACCCAACGTAGTATAAGTGGAGTTAGTGGTTCCGCCATCTTGAATTTCAATGGTTGGGAATAAAGGTGATTTGTATTGTCTGTCTTCGTTCTGATAGTTATAGGTTCCAATCAGTTTGTTCGACATTTTACTTCCCAAATTCGAGTTGAGTTCAACGGCAACCGATTTGGTATTATCACCAATGATGTAGCCTGTGTTCTCAACAGAAAGAGCAGTAGCCGAATTGGTACGGTTACCAAATCCTGCTGTGTTACTGCTGTTACTTCCGCTGATGATTTGATCAGACTGTGAGTTGTGCTGAGAATAGCGCACAGCCAACTTGTGATTGTTATTGATGTTATAGTCCAGGCGGATCAGACCTTTCTTACTTTCGATTTTGTTGTTGTAGCCATCGATGGCGCCAGCATTCCAGCCAAAATTGGTTGACATGAAATTGCTGAGGTCATTTAAGTCAGCAGCGGTTACTCTCGAAACGTTACCGGTTGCACCGGGCTGGTTTGCTACCCAAGTCAACGCAGGTGTGCTGCTGGTGAATTGCTCGTAGTTGGCAAACACAAATAATTTGTTTTTGATGATCGGAGCTCCAATGCGGAAGCCCGTTGTTTGCTCATTGATGTTGATGTTGCTCAATTTAGTACCATCTACTTCTTTTCCAACTAAGCCATTACCTCTTTGAAGGTGATAAACAGAAGCGGTTACATCATTTGTGCCTGAGCGCGTTACCGCGTTGATGCTGGCACCTGCAAATCCGGATTGACGAACATCAAAAGGCGCAACGTTCAGCTGAATTTCGTCAAGAGCATCCAATGAAACAGGTGTGGTACCAGTGCGTCCTCCCGCTTGTGCCGAACTTCCTAATCCAAACCCGTTATTGAAAACAGATCCGTCAATCGTGAAGTTATTGAATCGGCTGTCCTGACCGGCAAATGAACTACCATTACCATAGGCATTGTATTTCACAATGTCATTCACAGTTCTTCCGATTGTTGGAACACTGTTGATGAGCCCTGTGCCGTAGGAGGCTGCTGCGCCTGTGCGGTCTGAGCTGAAGATGTCGTTCTTGCTTCCCGTGATAAGAACTTCTTCCAGTTGAGTGCTTTCGTCAGCAAGCTTTACGTTAATGTCCGCAGCCACGTTAAGACTCAGGAACACATCGTTATAAACTTGCTCTTTGTATCCCACGAAACTGATTTTCACGGTGTAAGGACCGCCCACTCTCATTCCCGGAATCCGGTATCTTCCGTCAGCTAGCGAGATCGTACCATAAGACGTTCCGGAAGGTGTGTGAACAGCAACAATTGTTGCCCCAGGCAATGCTCCTCCTTTTGCATCTGTGACGATGCCCGAGATGGAGGACGTAGTAATTTGAGCCATCAGGCCGCCTGTTGTGAACAGAATGCCGATCGCCAGTAGTAAAATTTTCCTCATAGGTTTAGGATTTAGTGGATTGAAATTCGGGGGCAAAAATATCCTTTTTAGCCTAGAGTTTCCGGACACCCGGTTTTAAATCTTTTGAACAAATTGATAACAATTAATTAACCCGCTGAACCGCTTATACTTTCTGCATAGTCCCTGAAGTGAAAAAACAATTACCTTCCAAAATCATTAAATCCAGCTCAAAAATGACCCGACTTTACACTGCCTTTTTGCTCCTTTTTCTATCTGTTGCAGCCACTTTTGGCCAGCAACAAACAGACCTTGACTACTACCTGCCGGATGGCGTTAGCTATGATCCCAAAATTCCCACTCCAAAATCTGTAATTGGCCACGAAGTGGGCGAGTGGCACGTAAGCCACGACCGCCTCGTAAATTATATGATGGCGCTCGACAAAGCTTCTGACAGAATTACGCTGGAGCAAACCGGCCTAACCTACGAAGCCAGACCTTTGCTGTTGCTTACCATCACGTCACCGAAAAATCATCAAAACCTGGAAGCGATTCGCACACAACACCTGCAGTTAAGTGATCCACAAAAATCGGGGGCATTGGATGTAAAAAATATGCCAGTCGTTTACTACCTGGGTTGCAGTATTCATGGCAACGAGCCGAGTGGTGCCAATGCCGGACTGGCAATGGCCTATCATCTTGCGGCTGCACAAGGGCCAGAGATTGAAAAATATTTGGAAAACACCATCATTTTATTTGATCCCAGTTTCAACCCCGATGGCTTGAACCGCTTTGCCAGTTGGGCCAACTCGCGCAAGAGCAAACTTATTTCGGCCGACCCAAACGACACTGAACACAACGAGCCCTGGCCCGGTGGAAGAACAAATCATTATTGGTTTGACCTCAACCGCGATTGGTTAGTTGCGCAGTTGCCCGAATCACAAGCGCGCATCAAAAAATTTCAACAGTGGAAGCCCAACTACCTGGCCGATCATCATGAACAAGGAACTAATGCTACGTTCTTTTTTATGCCAGGTGAACCTCATCGTGTTCACCCACTCACGTTGGAAAAAAATCAGGAGCTCACGCGCAGAATGGGAGAGTATCATGCCAAAGCCCTTGATCAAATCGGTTCGTTATATTTTACACAAGAGGGTTACGATGATTTTTATTACGGCAAAGGTTCTACGTATCCGGATGTGCAGGGAGCCGTTGGTGTGTTGTTTGAACAAGCCAGCTCACGAGGTCACGCACAGGAAAGTGTAAATGGTGTTCTTCGTTTTCCGTTCACGATTCGCAATCAATTTACAACCATGCTTAGCTCACTCAAGGCGGTAAATGAAATGCGGGAAGATTTTCTCAACTATCAACGCGATTTTTATAAGACGAATAGTTCAGATGCAGCCAAAGATCCCGTCAAGGCCTATTTGTTTGGGTCTTCAAAAGATAAAGTAAAAGCTTTTCATCTGGTGGAGTTATTACAACGTCAAAGTGTGGAGGTATATAAACCAACTTCCAATCAGGTCATCAATGGAAAAACCTACGAAGTGGAATCGAGCTACATCGTGCCTTTGAATCAACCACAGTACCGCGCCATTAAAGCGATGTTTGAAAAACGTTCGCAGTTTAAAGACAGTCTGTTCTATGACATTTCCAGTTGGACGTTGCCTTTGGCTTTTGGTTTGGAGTATGAAGAATTAAAAGCAAATCCTTCGTTGGGCGAAAAAGTAGTGAGTCCAAAAATGCCCGTTGGCAAACTGTTTGGCGGTAAGGCGAATTATGCCTATGTGTTTGAATCGTATGGCTACTATGCGCCTCGTGCTATCTATCGTCTGTTGAGTCATGGCATCCGCACAAAAGTTTCAACAGAACCTTTCTTTCACTCGAATGGAAAGAAATTTGAAAATGGTGCGATCATGGTTTCACTGGATAATCAGGACATGAATCCGGATCAGATTGATGTGTACATCAGAGAGATTGCCGAACGCGATGGCATTGATGTATATGCATTTAATACCGGCCTCGACTATAAAGGAGTGAGTCTGGGCAGCAGTTCATTTCAACTTCTTAAGAAACCTGAGATTGCTATGCTGATCGAAGGCGGCATATCGGCCAACGATGCAGGAGAAATGTGGCACCTGTTTGATCAGCGCTTCAACATGCCTGTAACATTAATGCCGGTGAGTGTTTTTAATTCAACCTCTATTGCACGCTATACCACGCTGATCCTTCCGCCAGGAAATTATTCTACCATCAGCGAAAGCGCAAAAGAAAAATTGAAACTGTGGATACAAAATGGAGGTGTACTGATTGGTTTTGAAAACGCCCTCAGTTGGCTGCAGACTTCCGGATTGGGAAAGTTTGAAATCAAAAAAGACGATGATGCCAGTAAAAAAGAAATGTCTCCGCGACCTTATGCAGACATAGATGAGAACCGTGGTGCGGAAGAAACCAGTGGCGCATTGTTTGAAACGACAGTGGACCTGACAAACCCTTTGCTGTATGGTTACTACGACAACAAAGTTGCGCTGTTCAAATCGAATAATATTTTTATGGAGAAAGCGAAGGGCGCTTATGCTAATCCGATGATCTATGGTGGTGCGCCACTTTTAAGTGGTTACATACGCAAATCAAATTATGAAAAACTAAAGAACACGTCCGCGCTTGGTGTTTCCGTACTAGGCCGGGGAAGAGTGATTGGCTTTACCGAAGGCGTCACCTTCAGAGCTTTTTGGTATGGCACCAATAAACTTTTAACGAATGCCATTTTTTACGGCTCATTCATCAACAGTGAGGCGGGCAGGTAGCGGCAGAACATCTTCTGCCGCTACCTGCCTATTTTAAGGCAGACGCCCACTGCGCCAAGCCTTTGTATTGCTCCTGTGTAAGTTTAGCGTCCTGGTGGATGAGGGTATAAGATGAAAGGGGCATCCATTGGTCCGTCATAGCATCTTCTATTTCGCCAAACTTATCTTTTGCTTTGCTTTCCGAATAGGTTCCGAATTCGGAAAAGTTGAGATGCCGTTTGCCATCGCTCACATGACTTTGCAGCCACCAGCCAATCGGTTGAATGTTGACATACCACGGATATTGCGTGTTGTTGCTGTGACAATCATAGCAGGATTTTTTTAACACCGCATGAAGTTCGGCTGGTATTTGATAATGTAGGGATATGTCATTGGCGCTTGCTTCCGTTGATATATTTCGCGTGGGGCGCAAAAACTGAATGATCACGATGACGATCAGTATACCATACACAACTTTCTTTCTCATATGATGTCGATTAAGTGATGGAAGTTAATTAAAACCTGAAAAATATGTCAACTATTCGCATTGCTTTAGCAGCGAAATCTTCATTCCGGTTAAAATTTTATTAGTTTTGTAAAATCTTCTGTACCAGCGTGATCCGAAAATTTTTTCCTCTGGACAAGAATTATCTGCTCGAAGAGGCGCAAGTTGCTCTTCAGGATGAATTGCTGACCCAGTTAATTACAACCGTAAAAGTTCAATACGAGCTTCGCCACAACCCGTTAGGCATTGTCGATTCATTCAGCGAACGCATTCAGGCCTACACTCCAAAAAATGTAAAGCCGTTGCATACCTTCTATCAAAATCTGGCCGGGGTTTATCGTTACAAATACGGTGACAGTCAATTAGAGTTTGTGTGGGATGGCCGCGACCACTTTGAAAAATATAAAGTGGATTGGACAGCAGCCTTTATCCAATGGACGAATAATTTTTGTCAGGAAGAACTCTTCATCAATGCTGTGTTAGATCTCACGGTCTTTCTGCCGGATAACCGCCATGCCGACCTTGCCGAAAATAGGATGAATCATTTTATCCTCAAGCACTTTGAGCTAAAAATCCACAAGAGCAAGGGCATTGTAAAGATGAAAGTTGCGTAAATCGGGTCTGGGGAATTAGTACCTGGTGTCACTTGATGACGCAAAGTTTTAGCTGCAACTTCTAAGTCCCAATCTCTCGTACCCAATCTCGTTTGCTATGTGGGACGAATTCGCTAATTTGATCGGGCTTAATCAAAACCTCCTATGAACGCACGACAAATCTTCGTTACAACCTCCATTGTTGTTACTGCACTTTTAATTATTTGGGGATACTTCTGGGCCGATGTTTTCCTGCTCTTTATAATAGTTGGCCCCCTAATTATCATGGGCGTTCAGGACATGATCCAAACGAAACAATCGATCAAGCGTAATTTTCCATTAGCCGGTCGCCTTCGCTATGTGTTTGAAGACTTGCGTCCGAAAATCCAACAATACTTTGTAGAGTCGGATACCGATGGTGCACCTATTAACCGCAACGAGCGCTCTGTTATTTATCAACGGGCCAAGAAACAAGTAGATACTATTCCATTTGGTACACAATTGAATGTGTATGCCGAAGGGTATGAGTGGATGACGCATTCCATTAACCCGCGCGATTTTCACAAGATGGACCACAACCCGCGCGTTCGGTTTGGTGGATCAAAATGCAAGCAGCCATATGACATGAGTGTGTTGAATATATCGGCCATGAGTTTTGGATCGCTCAGCAAAAACGCAATTGAGGCGTTGAATTCTGGTGCGAAGATTGGAGGGTTTGCTCACAACACAGGCGAGGGTGGTCTTAGTCCGTATCATTTAAAACATGGTGGCGACATCATCTGGCAAATAGGAACAGGATATTTTGGCGCCCGCACCGAAGACGGAAAATTTTCTGCAGATGCATTTAAAAAGAATGCGGCACATCCAAGCGTGAAGATGATTGAGATTAAACTGTCCCAAGGTGCGAAGCCGGGACACGGTGGCATTTTACCGGCAGCCAAAAACACACCTGAGATTGCGGCCATACGTTTGGTGAAGCCAGGCACAACAGTTTTTTCACCACCCTTTCACAGTGCGTTTTCTACACCCATTGAATTGCTAAAGTTTGTTGAGCAGCTACGCGAATTATCAGGTGGCAAACCAGTTGGGTTTAAACTATGCGTGGGTCGCAAGAGTGAGTTTCTTTCAATCTGCAAAGCGATGGTGCAACTTAACAGCTATCCCGATTTCATTACGGTAGATGGTGGCGAGGGTGGTACAGGTGCTGCACCTCCCGAGTTCTCCAACTTTGTGGGCATGCCGTTGTTGGATGGTCTTGCGTTTGTAGACGATGCGTTGCGCGGATTTGGTATTCGCAATGAAATGAAATTGATTGCTTCCGGTAAAATACTCACTGGCTTTAACCTGGTGAGAGCAATGGCGCTTGGCGCGGATACGTGCAACACCGCACGTGCTATGATGATGGCATTGGGTTGCATACAGGCGTTGGAGTGCAATAAAAATACGTGCCCCACAGGTGTGGCTACTCAAGATCCTTACTTTATGAATGGACTGGTGGTGGATGATAAAAAAGTGCGCGTAGCGAACTATCATAAAAACACGGTGGAAAGTTTTGTTGAACTGCTTGCTGCCTCCGGCATAGATCATCCAGATAAGATCAACCGCACACACGTGTATCGTAGAGTATTCATGAACCTGGTGAAGACCTACGAAGAGATTTATCCAAGTATACCCGAAGGTTGTTTGCTGGAAGGCGGAGATGTTCCATTCGATTACGAAGATTATTTGAAGCGGGCTTCTGCGGAGTCGTTTGAAGTGTTAGCGTAGGAAGATCGTCTTGTTCTTGGTCTGCTTAGTTAAGCAGATGTGTTTGCCTGCAAGAGGAGGAGTTGCTGCCTGCTGCGTATAACTCTTTCCCAGAATTATGTAAATCCACCGCCCAACCTTGCGCGTATCTTTACATCATAGAATAAATCGATATGGAGAATACGTATAAAGTGTCGGGCATGACCTGTTCGGGTTGTGCCAATATTGTAGAGCGGGCGTTGTCAAAGACATCGGGAGTAGAGTCTGTAAAAGTAGATCTGGCAAAAGGTGAAGCGACAGTTACCTCACAACAGCCAGTTGCTATTGCAACACTTCAACAAAGTTTAGTGCCTTACCCTCACTACCAGGTGAACGAAGCTGGAACTCACAGTCCGGCTGCACATGTTCATCATCACGCACCAAAAAAAAATGAACGTCATCATGATGATGACGTGTACTATTGCCCGATGTTATGCGAGGGCGATAAAAAATACACTAAGCCTGGCGACTGCCCCGTGTGCGGCATGCCGCTGATTAAAGAACAAAAGTTGCAACGAAGTAAGGTGGAATACACCTGCCCTATGCATCCTGAAATTGTTAAGCAAGAGCCTGGTGATTGTCCGATCTGTGGAATGCACCTCGTTCCCAAAACCATTCAAGCCAAAGATGATGGTGAAGATCATGCGTATCGCGACATGTTGAAAAAGTTTTGGATCGCCACCGCATTTTCATTACCCGTATTAGTGATCGCGATGGGCGATATGATGGGCCTGCCGTTGCATCACATGGCGAGTGCCACCGTGTGGGGATGGATTCAGTTCGTGCTGTCTGTTCCGGTGATATTTTATTGTAGCGTAGATTTTTTCAAGCGAGGTTATCAATCGCTTGTAAGATGGTCGCCCAACATGTGGACGTTGATTTCGCTGGGCGCTGGCTCTGCTTATGTCTTCAGCATAGTTGGCCTTACGATGCCGGGGTTATTTCCCGATCAGTTTAAAATGGATGGCGCTGTTCACCTTTACTTCGAAGCAGCCATTGTTATCCTTACGTTGATTTTGTTAGGTCAGGTATTGGAGTTGAAAGCACACGGACAAACCAACAGTGCAATTCGTGAACTGCTCAACCTCGTGCCACCGGAAGCAACGGTGATCAGAAATAACGTGGAGGAAAGAATTCCACTCGAGCACGTAAAGCTGGATGATGTTTTGAAAGTCAGGCCTGGTGAAAAAATTCCAGTTGATGGAAGAGTGTTGAGCGGGCATAGTTCAGTGGATGAATCAATGATTACCGGTGAACCTCTTGCCGTTGAAAAGAAGGAGGGCGATGCTGTTACCGGAGGCACGATCAATGGCACCGGTAGTTTTGAAATGAAAGCGTTGAAGATCGGAGCCGATACATTGCTCTCACAAATTATTGAGATGGTGAATCAGGCCAGCCGCACGAAAGCACCGATTCAAAATCTGGCCGATAAAATTTCAAAGTTCTTTGTGCCCATTGTTGTTACCATCGCGATTACATCATTTGTGGTGTGGAGCGTTTGGGGTCCCGACCCGCGGTTGGTGTATGCATTTGCTTCGGCCGTTACCGTGTTGATTATCGCATGCCCTTGTGCGTTGGGTTTGGCAACACCAATGGCCATCATGGTGGGAACGGGTCTTGGAGCGAAGCTGGGTATTCTCGTAAGAGAGGCGAAGGTGATGGAAGAAATGGAGAAAGTAAATGTATTAGTGATCGATAAGACAGGCACCATCACGGAAGGAAAGCCTGTGTTGAAATCAGTAAAAGCTATCGCACCAACCGTAACCGAAAACGATGTGTTGCAGATGGCAGCTTCTCTGGAACATCACAGTGAGCACCCACTGGCGAGTGCAATTTTGAAAGGTGCAAAAGAAAAAAATCTGACGTTGATCGATGTCACACAATTTCAATCGCTCACGGGCCACGGCATCTCAGGAAATATTTTTGGCAAGAAAATTTCGGTCAGTAATTTGAAGCACATACTCAATCTTGGATTGACCATCAGCTCAGCTAGCATTCAACAAGTGGAAGAACTGCAAGCGAAAGGTGAAACCGTCATGTTTGTGGTAGTTGACAACGAAGTGGTAGGATATGTAAGTGTTGCCGATCCCATCAAAAAAACTTCGAAGGCAGCGATTGCAGGATTGCAGCAACAAGGACTTCAGGTCGTCATGCTCACGGGCGACAACAAAAAAACAGCAAAGGCGGTTGCCGATGAATTGGGTTTGGATGGATTTGAATCGGAATGTTTGCCTGCCGATAAGCTCAACAAAATAAAGGCGTTGCAAGGCGAAGGAAAAATAGTAGCGATGGGGGGCGATGGCATCAACGATGCACCGGCATTGGCACAAGCCAACGTAGGCATTGCGATGGGCACGGGCACCGATGCCGCCATACAAAGTGCGGGGATCACGCTGGTGAAGGGCGACCTGAGCGGTATACTGCGCGCACGAAAGTTGAGCAAAGAAGTGATGAAGAACATTCGCCAGAATTTATTCTTTGCATTTGTCTACAATACGATTGGTGTGCCCGTGGCAGCAGGCGTTTTGTTTCCTTTCTTTGGATTGTTGCTCAGCCCCATGCTGGCTGCGCTGGCCATGAGCTTGAGCAGCGTGTCGGTGATTGGAAATAGTTTGCGGTTGAGGGCAAAGAGGATATGACGACTAATTGATTTTTGTTTCCTTCATCAACTTAAGCGTGATTCCGATTTGCCCGAGGTGATAGATGTCGTGATGAATAATACCTTCCATTAAATACAGAAAATTATAATCTGTGTCCTGGAATTTGGTTTGCAGATAGCTGTCATCCTTGCCAGCAATCAGGTTGATTAAATCTCCGGTGCTCGTATACAAAGCATCCTTCAGATTTACCCAACCGATTTTTCTAAGTACTGCTTCGTCTTTCCAATCATCGGGACTATTCATCAATTCTGTTTTTAGGAGGTTGTAGCGGAGGATGCATTCCTTTCTCCACTCCAGCATGTGCGAAACATGTTCCGCTACACTGTGAATAGCGGCTGTAGGTTTGTGAAATGCTTCTGCTTCAGCTAATGAATCAAATTTATCTTTGAAGCTTTGATCAAACCACAACGCTCCGTCCTGGATTTCAATTAACCTGCGGATGAGATCTTGTATTAATATGTTTGGCATTTATGAAAAATAGTTTGTTAGGAGTTAGGTCGCGTAATTTGGAGATTGGTGAATTTGTCGGTAGAATGAACTACTTCAGGAGCACAAGATAGACGCTTGCGCTAGTAGGGGCTTGCGCTAGTTGAGATTGCAGCCCGTATAATCTAGGACTCATACCTTTTAGTCAACTCTGGTTTGTTCTCGCTCAGTATTGTCGTAAATCTCCGTCATGATTGTCGTGTTGTATTTTTTTAAGCGTCTAATAAGTTTATCCTTGTCCGTATTCATTGCAATCCAAAACTTATCTCCTTCAATTGTTTTTAAAAACGCTTTGAAACCTTCGTGGTGGATACTCATTGTTCTTGTGAGCTGTCGGAATGTCTCTCCTGTATTCACTGAATTGATGTAGATTTTCTCAATAGTACTAAACTTGGTTTTGTCGGTATACCTTAGTCCGAAAATTTTAAATCCTTCTCCTATGACGTTTTTATCAAAGTCAATAACCATAATGTCCTTGGCTGACCAAATAGCGAACGCTACTAAATTGCCCACTATAAAAATGGCCGGGTTCACTTCATGAAAAGTAAAAGTCAATAGTTTGTAATTTGTCGCAAGAACAATTAATACTCCAAATATTTTTAGCTGTCCAGGGGCTAAGTCTTTTCTTACTATCTCAAGTTGTCTCATGGGATTGCTGCAAGAGGATTATGTTGGCGTTTGCGATGCCCAGTTAGTCCAAATCCAAAATTATCTTTAAATTCTCTCTCACTTTGTCGGCAGTATCGCTGTCCGCTTCTCCGATTTTTTTCACGAGCCTTTTGTTATTAATTGCTCTGACCTGATCAATCATTATGTCACAGTCTTCCTTGAGTTTGAACTTTGATTTTTTAAGGTGAACTCGCAGTATCTCGGAGTCTGGTTTTACTTTTGTCGTTATCGGGCAAACGATAGTCGATGGGTGCTCCCTATTGAGTAAGTCCGTTTGAACAATGATAACAGGTCGGATTTTTCCAGCTTCTGTTCCCATTCTTGGATTTAAATCGGCAATCCAGATTTCGAATTGTTTAATCTTCATCGTTCAGCTTTTCAAACTCAGCCAACACCTCCAGCGAGTCCTTGGCAACGATTTTTGATTCCTTGCTCAACTGTTTTGAAAGCAGTCTGCGTCTATGAAGCCGATTGTAGAATTCAATAGCTTCATTGATATATCTGTTTCGATTTTTTTTTACTCTGCTCACGATCTTCTCAGTCTCTTGAAAAATGTCGTCTTCAAGCTTTAATGATAAATTTTTCATGGTAGTTCCCTTCATTCAAAGGTATATACATTTTAGATATACCACAAATTTGTAGTTTGGTAAACTGCTTTTCGGGAGCACAAGCGAGACGCTTGCGCTAGTGGGGGTTTATTCACTTCTTTATTGCAGGTCGATTAAAGTCAGGATAAAAATCGACATACTCAATTTCTAAGCTGTCGCCTGTGGTCAGTTCCTTATCCCAAGATTTCCCTCTATACACTTTGCTGTCAACCATAAATTTAAAGTAATATGAAAAGTCACCAGAAACTGGGCTATTACCCAAGTAGTTTTTTTCGTCAATAATTATTGCTTTAGTCTTCTTTGAATATTTGTCTAAAAGGGTAGTCCGTATTTGTCGCTCAAGTCCAATGTAAATTAGGTAGATTAAAACAATTCCAATGAGTCCAAATACCCAAACACTTTTCAATTTGTTGGCCAGTCCATTAGTTTCTTTTCTATTTGTTTTCTTTTTCACTCGATATTATTTGTCCGCAAATTGGCACATTATCATCGCTGATATACCAAATATACAATTTCAAAAAATGATCGCAGTGATCGGGCGGTTAACTCATCGGCACATTCACATGCCGTTCGGCATGATAGGAAGAGCGCACCAGTGGACCAGACTCCACATATTTTAATCCGCGCTTCAGTCCTTCTTCTTTGTACATCGCAAAGGTATCCGGGTGGATAAACTCTGCTACTTCGAGGTGCATTTTGGTGGGCTGCAGGTATTGGCCCAGCGTTAATATCATCAAACCATTTTCGGCAAGGTCGTCCATGGCTTTGAATACTTCTTCTTTTGTTTCGCCCACGCCCAGCATAATGCCCGACTTGGTGCGCTTGCCTGCTTCACGCGTGCGTTTGATCTGCTCCAGGCTGCGTTCATATTTTGCCTGCGGCCGCACAATGCGATAGAGCCGGCCCACTGTTTCCATGTTATGAGAAACAACTTCTTGTCCACCGTCAATCATGCGGTAGAGCGCTTCCCAGTTTCCTTTGGTATCGGGTATTAATGTTTCAATGGTGGTGCCTGGGCTCAGCGCTTTTGTCTGCACTACGGTTTGATACCACACTTCTGCGCCACGGTCTTTCAGTTCATCGCGGTTCACGGAAGTGATCACCGCATGTTTCACTCCCATTAATTTGATAGCTTCGGCAACACGCTTGGGTTCATCGAGATCATATTCAGTTGGGCGGCCCGTTGCCACCGCGCAGAACGTGCAACTGCGTGTGCAGATGTTTCCCAGAATCATGAACGTGGCTGTGCCCGCTCCCCAGCATTCGCCCATGTTGGGGCAATTGCCGCTTTCGCAAATGGTGTGCAGTTTATGATCATCTACCAGCCGTCTGACTTTTGCATACTCCTCACCAATAGGCAACTTCACACGAAGCCACTCGGGTTTTCTTCGCTTCGTTTCTTCTTTGGATATGACGGGCAGTTCGATCATTAGTTGTTAGTTGTTAGTTGTCAGTTGCTTGTCAATCTTTTTTACGACTAACTAACAACCATCAACTAACAACGATTAGTGCTTGCCAATAAGTTCCTTGTATTGATCGGCAGAAAGCAAGCCGGCAGGTGCGCCTTTCACTTCTACTTTCACCATCCAGCCATCTCCGTAAGGATCAGAGTTTACTTTTTCCGGACTGGCATCCAGCAACGAATTAACTTCCAATACTTTGCCGCTCACGGGCATGAATAAATCCGAAACGGTTTTCACAGCTTCCACGGTTCCAAACACAGCGTGCTCGGCCACTTCCTTACCTACGGTGTTAATGTCGATATACACGATGTCGCCCAATTCGCTCTGCGCGAAATCGGTGATGCCAATGGTAGCGGTTGAGCCTTCAATTTTGATCCATTCGTGGTCTTTGGTGTAGAGGAGTCCGTTCGGGATATTCATAGTAGTTGATTAAGAATTAGGCCCCAAAAATAGCGGTAAAATCTGAATTCTGTATTAGGTCTTGGGATTTAGGACTTAGGAAATTCGGAATCGCGACTTAGGTATGAGAGTTTGTAACTTTGGGTATTGGGACTTAGGTATTAGGGTCTGGAAAATTTGACATGAGATTTAATTGCTGATTCTCCCAATTCCTAAGTTCCAAGTCCCAATTCCTGTTTTATTGTGCCAGATTAAACTGAATCTTCGTTCCAAACCGTGTGGTGGCTCTTCGGTAGGAATTCGTGACTAACGGATCGTTCACGTTGCGTTCAAAGTAGAATTGAATGTTCAACTTCTGATTGACTACGTAACTGATATTGGGCCGCAATTGAAAGTTAATATTTCCATTGGTCACGATGTTCTCTTCCAGAATTTTTCGCTGGATGGTGCGGTTGTTGGTCACGCTCATGTTCATGCGAAAGGTCACATCGTTCTTTAATGTGATGGTGCGCCCCTGGTCTTTGATCGGCAGCTTCAAATTGTTTTTGGTGTAGCCCAACTCAAACGACCAGTCTTTGCCAATCAGTTCGGTAATCTGTGCATTGGAGATGTTCAATGACAGATCGCGCTTGGTTTTATAATCAAAGCGCATGGTCATTTTATTTTTTGTGCGCACGTTCACGCCAATGAGTGGCGCAAATTGTTCGGAGATCATCACCTGGCTGATGACATACACCGGAATGAGTTGACCGTTTGAGTTTGGCTGCGATGCGAATACGCCATTGTTATACTTCTCAACCGGAATGTTTAATCCAACATTGGTGTATTCAAGCGAGTTGGTAAAATTGGTAACGCTATAAGACGAACTGTAAGCGTGATTTAATGTCACCGACTGGAAAATATCTTTAAAGATTCCAATCTTATTTAGGCCCGAATAATCTACGCGCCAGTTTGGAATGGGAACACTGGGGAATGGTGAAAGACTAACCCGATCAACGCTTGAGCCTGTGTAGGCCGAAATGAAAGCCGGTATGAGCACATCTTGAGATTTTGCTTCATAACCCGCGCCAGCAGTTTGAGTAAAGCGACTTTGGATGGTAGAAATGTTTTGTTCGAAGGTTTGAAAGACGGACGAAGTTGTACTCGTATTGTTTTTAAATGCTGTATTAAACGTGGATGTAGATATTTTATAGCTACCCGTTTGACTTGGACTCAGCGATTGATAACCGTTGCTGGCATCATCGTATCTGAAAATTTCCTGAAAGGATGTGTTGGAAGATTTCTTAACATCTACCTGCACTTTAAAATCCGTTGACGGTTCGATGTTTGCTTTCAGGTTAATGTCTTTCGTTTCAAGTTGACTAAACGGTGTTGTTAATTTTGTGCTGGTGCTCATCCAGCCATTCTCTGCGGCCTTGTAACGAATGTTGGGATCTTGTCCTCCTAAAATAAAATTCCAACCCGGAGCAAGCCAGGTTTGATCGTTGCCAAGCATATACGGGCTTGGTTTAAATCCCGGAAGGATGGTGCCCCGGCTGAGGTTATAATTTCCACTGATATTGCGCAGTGACATGATAAAACGAAGCATACCTTTCAAAGCAAACAAATCTGGCGGAGGCTTGATCGTATCCGGCTTTGCTTTGTTCTGTTTTGCTTTTTCAAGCGGAGTAAGTTTTTTCTTGGGTGTATTGATGTCTTTCAGAAACTTGACTTTGTTATACAGCTTCACAAAATCCAGTCGACCGGTCACGGCCTGGTCTTGTGTGTTCTGAATAATGTTGCCAAGTTTTAATGTTTCATTTGTTTCCAGCGGACCGGCCTTCCACGAATAGCCAACATTGTAGCGATAGTCGGCCCCAATCCAATTGGTGATGGGAAGTTTATCGAGCGGCACGGTATAATTAGCGGTGATGGTTTGTTCGAAGGCCTTGGCTCTTCCAAATTTTTTCAAGTTTCGAATCACCACGTCAATGGAGTCTTTGTTGTTCAGGTCACCGTTCGGTTCGTCAATGATCGCGTTCATCCGTGAATTGTAATCCAATGTCAGTGCTTTGGAGATATTCCACTTGGCATTGTAGTAACGATTGAACACGAAAAACTTTTGGAAATTGGGTTGTGCTCCCGCCAAGTCTTTCACATTATTGCGATAGACCAATTTACTGAAGGAACGATCCAATTCACCACGAATAGAAATATTGGTGGGCAGTGGATTGAAGTTGAAATCTTTGATCAATTGCAGGAACGGTGACTTCAAAAACTTTACTTCTTTGAAAGGTTCAAAGCCTTTAAACTTCGGGCTGTACTGCCACGCCACTGAGCCTTTGATGCTTCGCTTGGTATTTTCAATCAGGTTAAAATTCGTTTGAGTGGCTTCGCTGTAAGCATAGGTGAATGCAAAATTCTCCACATCATAAATATGGCTGACGGCATCTTTCTTCACCTTCACTTTGCGCACGTTTGTAAAATTCAAACTTCGCCTGATGGATTTGTCTTGAATGAGCTTTCGATAATTCTCCCGTTCCTGATCGGTGTTAAAAGATTTGAAAGCGGCCGCGAGCCGCAAGTCCGGGTTGGCCGGATCGAAGTTGGGATTGATGGTGGTGGTTTCGTAGCTAAAGAACATCGGTATTTTTAATCCGAGGCTCTTTGGCAGAAGTTTGTCGATGGCGAGGTTGGATGAAACATCGTATATTGTTGTTACACCTCGTGCGCGTTCAGAAATTTTGGATTGAACACCTCCATATCCGAAGGTGACGTGTTTGAGTGAACCGGTTACGGTTCCAAGGTCGGCTAGCTTTGTGTTAAGCACCACGTTGGCGGCCCAGCCTGCGGTGCGATCGAAATCAGTAAGACGGAGTTCGTTTGCCCAGATGCAGACGTTGATGGGCTTCGCATCGTCACTGCGCGGATTGCGTACGCCAATCATCATCAACTTCACCTGGCTAAGATCGGGTCGGCCAAAAACCCGGATGCCCTGGTTGTTAATCACTTTTGGTCCTTGTCTCGGATAGAGTTCACCCAATGAAAAGTTTTCGCGATCGCGTTGGGCCTTTAAGGCATATAGCTCATTCAGATCCATGTCAATGTAATTTTCTTCTGGCCAGATAGTAGCTGGATCGCGACTCGTGCCAGGTGGTGTGATCTTAAGCGGAATTTCTATTTCATAATAGTTCTGATCGAAGTCAGTACCTAAACGCAGGAAGCCAACCAGCTGATTGTCTTTTACTGTTGGACCGTGTGCATGTAAAAACATTTTGATACGGCCGTAATTGAAAAAGTCCATCGACACGTTTTTGTAGATAGAACGTCCATCGCCATCTGGCAAATCCGTTACGCAAAGTTGAACAGCCTGTTCATTTAATCTTCGTTGCTGAACTGATGTATTATCACGATCACGTCTCAATGGTTCAACATATGCGGGCTTCTCGGCATTGCCTTGTCCATTCTCTTCTACATTGACAGTCGACACCGAAAAGTTGTCAAGGTTAGGTTCAAGCACTTCACTGAATTTTGATTCTTCCAGGTTGCCGGTGTATCGTCTCCAGCGGTTGCCCACAAAACGGAAGTTGGCAAGTCGCATCACCACAGGTTGCGAGAAGCCTGTCAGATACATCCGCGCATAGCGAATGGATTTGAAACCTGTGATGTCGCCCACTTTCTCGTCAAACTGGCGAACTGGTATACGAAACAAATACCACGTTACATTATCACCGTTAATGTTGTTGGTAATTTTATCGACAATATATTTTTTACCCACCTCCATGTTGGCTGGCTTCAGATCAATGTTGTAAGCATAGTATTCTTCCAGATCACTTAGTGTGTTGTCCTGATTTAAGTCTTCGTTTTCAGGAATTGTTGTTCCTTGTGCCGGAGCGGCAGTTGTGAAAATTGGAGAGTTCTTTTCGTGACCGTTGTAGTTTTTGTAGCGCTCCAAAGCTTTGGCGTCTTTTTCGGTATATGTATCGCTGAAAGGACTTAGAAAATTATCAGCCGAAGGATCTAATTTGACAAGACTTGCTGCAGCGGGCGTAACACTGTTTAAATAGTCTTTGAAGAAGTCGGTTTCTTTTTCATCGGGCAAACCATCCAAACCAACATCTTGATTTTCGCGTGCGCCCTGATCGTTACTGAAGGCTGCATTTAAATATTGTTGTGTGGTTACATAACCCCACGCGTTGGATGTTGCCCCACCACCATTGAGATTTCCATCTGGTGGCAAACCGTTTTCAAAGGCATGCTTTCCATCGCGCATTAGATCTTCCGAAATACTGCCCAGATGAAAAACTACTTTACCTCCGGTGGTATTCGAGCGAGCTTCACCACGGCCATCATTGATTTTTCCATTTTCGGTGTTGATGAAGGGATCCATCATCCAGAACTCAACATATTCAATGTTGGATTTATCCCAGTCTACTTCGTTGCGAATGGCAGTGGTAATACCAGCCCAATTACTTAATGGATTTTTTAATGTACCATCTGTATTAAGGTCGGGATTATAGTTATAAGGACCGCGTTCGGAGGGATAGTAAGCGACATCAAAAATCTGTTCATAAAAATTTCCAATGTAGTTATCGCGATAAGGAAAAATTTCTTTCGGAGGCACTGCGCGCACGTAGTGATTCTTCATGTCTTCTTCCGTGATGTTAGACGGTTTGTATCGTGTGCCGGAACCTGTTCGGTAAAATTGATTGTCGATCTGATACCACGCGAGCTTTGCTCTCTTGTAACCGGCTTTCAGGTTATCAATGTCTCCATTCGCTAAATCGAATTGATTGTCAACTGTTTTTGGAACCGTAGAAAGTTTCCAACCCACCGGGCTTAGTAAGCTGTATGGAGTCGCAGAGTTTTCGAAGTCATCGATAAAGGATGTGCCTTCACCTTTTACAATGTTGGAAGTTCCCGGAAGAAGTTGTGCCCACTCTGCATTCAGGTTGATGGTGGAAACTTCCTTGGTTTGAAGAAAGGGAAGTGCATCCACCATTTTGGTAAGCACGCGCGAATTCTTTTTCATGTTAAGATCAACGCCATATTGAAAATTTCGCGCAGGTTCATTGCCAATCAGGTTACGGCTGATAAGGGGTCGCTCGTTATAATACAGTAAAGTAGATCCAAGGTTGATATCATCACTAAGTTTATAATCCAATCGTGTTCCAAGTAAAGAGCGCGTTTGAAACGCAAATGGATCTTGCTGTTCGTAGGTGATGCTGATGTTTTTTCCGGAACTTAAAATCCCTTCGTTAAGGATCGTCACTTTCCCGAACGTATAGTCGACCGTGTAATCAGTGCCTTCGCGCAAAGGCGTGCCACCCGCAAATACTTTCACCGAACCCTGGGCGATGTTGAATCCTTGAATGATGATGTCTTTTCCGGAGCCAGCTTTGAATGAACCTACGAAATAGAATTTATTTTTGGTGGCTACCAGTTCTGCTTCCGCTTTGGTTGTGTGATAGAGCGTATCGTAAACATATTTTTGGATGAGGTGATCCCGCGTAGCTTCATTGGTTTCTTTTGCGAACAGTTTGCGAAGTGCTGTGTTAAATGGTTCGAGATAGGGGAGAATGATGAGGCCCGTTTCGGATTGAACGGTGATCTTATCAACAAAGTCAAAGTTACCATCGGGTTGTGGATCATTATAAGGGTTTAATCGGTCCAGCCCCATTACCTCAATCAATTGTTTCGTGCGGGCATAATCACCTTCCTGCAATTGTGGATTGTCAATACCGGTGCGGTCATCGCGATAGATCACGCGCAACTGAAAATTATCGCGGGTTAGCTGCGTCACATTTAAGTTGTAAATGTTTTTCATCATCAGATTCCAGGTAGGCATGATTTTGCCGGTTGCATCTTTGATGCTGATTTTTCGTGGACGCAACATTTTAAGAAACACAACATCCTTCGCTGCTTTGTTGGAGTAGTCTTCCGTCAGTTCACCCACTTTGTACACGCGGCCGTTGTACGTGTATTCGAATGCAACGGCAAGGGCTTCATCGTTTTGAAGTTTGCGTTGCAGCGTGATGTAGCCAAGTTCTTTGTGAAAAGTAAATTCCGTGGTGGCCAGTTTACGGGCACTGGTAATTTTTTCAAAGTCGGTGCCGTTTACAAATGGTTTGGCACCATACAATCCTTCCAGCACTTCATTGATTCCGTCTGATGCAGCCGGTATGCTTCCTAATTTTTCAAACAGATCGTTGGCATTGTTACTGGTAGGCGATCCATCGGGCACTTTGATCGTGTAATAATCTTTTCGATAGGCTTTATCCGATTCACCCAAATCCATCAAGCCAACTACATCGCGCAAGGTTTGTGTATCATTTTGCCGATTCAACAGATAGACTTCTACGCGCGTGATGTTGATACCAGACGTAATCTGCGGAAGTGTTCCCAGCCATCCTTCAAAGTTGTCGCGGAAAAACTGACCGAGGAAAAAGTGACGGTTCTCATCGTAGTTCGATCCCACAATCTCAAAAGGCCGGCCCTGTGTGGTGCCGCTCGTGTTGCCTTGTATTTCAATGCTCGATTGCTTGCCGCGTTGCGTGGTGGCAATGGTGGTCACAAATAATTTTCCAAACTGCATTTGTGCCTTCACACCAAAAAGATTTTGTGAACCCGTGATCAAACTGTTGTTGAGTGGAAGACTTACGTTACCCAACTCCAGTTTTTTCAGCACGTCTTCTTTGAAGCCGGTGTACTCCACCTTCATGTTGTTTTGAAAATCGAAGGAGTTATTGTTATCGAAGTTGGTGGCCACTTTAAGTTTCTCGCCAATTTTTCCCACCACACTTAAGTTGATCTGTTGATCAAACTCAAAGCCACCGTTGCGCTGTTGCCGAATGGGTATCGCGGGGTTTTCAATCTTCTGCCAGGAGCCTCCAAAGTCAAGAGTCACAAATCCACGGGGAATAAGTTCAACGTAGCTGCCACCAAAAATCCGGTCGAGTGTAGGGCTGATATAAATTTTAGGCAACAGGTTTCGGCCGCTCACCGCACTCTCGCCATCCAACGCTTTACTGCGCCCTTGCCAATAACCCTTAAGAATCGTGCGCTCTTGCTGACGATTAAATTCATTGAAACTCATGGAAGAGTTGGGCCGGAAGTTTACGCTGCCAATCTTTTCAAAGATGTTATAGTTCATCCCCGAATCGATCTGAACATCGAGATTGAGACTCTTGGGGTCTTTTAAGAAAAGAGGTGAAAAAGTGGTGGTGTTTGAAAAAGGATCGCCATATCGGTCGCGCGGCCGGAAGGACGGCAGGTAAGGATTGTTGGTCCTCCTTCGCAGCGTATCAACGGCAGTGGAATCCTGTTTTTGACCGAACGCGGTAGCGCAGCCAAGCCATGCCAGCATAAGCATGCTCAGTCCCAGGGTGAACCGTTGCTTCCGTTGTATAGGGATCAATCGTATCTCAGGCGTTTTTGAGTGACTGTTTAACCAGTTCTTCCAAACTAATCGTATTTCCTGATTTTTTCAGGACCGTATCTATGCTTTTCTCGGCTGCAGCCTTGCTGATACCAAGTGTCATTAGCGCACCTAACGCCTCCTGACGCATGGTATTGTGCGCAGAAGCCGGAATTCCCGTGGTTTCTTCTCCCGTTTTTTTCAGCTTGTCCTTTAGCTCAAGTATGAGGCGCTGTGCGGTTTTGCCGCCAATGCCTTTCACAGCCTGCAGAGTAGCCGCATCCTCACGGATAATAGCATTTCTGAGCTCCGCTGTTGGCAAATAGGATAGTACCACCATAGCGGTATTGGGCCCAACGCCATTTACGGAGATCAGATTTTGAAACATGTTTTTCTCTGCCTCGGAGGAGAAGCCATATAAGATCTGGGCGTCTTCGCGCACATGCATGTGGGTAGACAGCTTAATGGCCACCTTGTCTTTAATTTCAGAAAAAGTATTCAGCGATATGCTCACATGATACCCAACACCATTCACGTCAATGATGACAAAAGTAGGTTCCTTGTGGGCAAGCTTTCCATTGAGGTAGGCTATCATAATCAGCTTAAAAAATAAACCGCAGTTTACGAGGTTTTAGCTAGGGATGCAAGAGACACAAAATTGAGACGTGGGTCTTGGCCCTGGGAATTTGAGACCTTGTGTTCTTCGCAAATACCTATGCCCCAATTCCCAAGTCCTGATTCCTTTTCTTACAAGTGTTCATTCCTTTCAGCCAGTTGCGCATCCACTACAGCAATGGCGGCCATGTTCACGATTTCACGAATAGAACTTCCTAATTGTAAAATATGAACCGGTTTTTTCATGCCCAGCAAAATGGGCCCGATGGCTTCAGCGCCACCGATCTCCATTAGCAATTTATAAGCGATGTTGCCGGCCGCAAGGTTAGGGAAGATGAGCGTGTTGGCACCGTCTTTTGCCAATGCACTGAATGGATAATTGTCTTTTTGCAGATCAGTATCCAGCGCTACGTTGGCTTGAATGTCTCCTTCAATAATAAGGTCCGGATATTTTTCTTTTGCCAGCCGAACAGCCTCACGGGTTTTGTCGGGCACGTCTCCTTTGCTGGATCCAAAATTCGAATAGGAAAGCATGGCTACGCGTGGCTCATAGTCAAAGAACTTAACACCGCGTTTTGCAAGACCCACAATTCCCACCAGTTCTTCAGCTGTCGGGTCTACGTTTACTGTACAATCCGCAAAAAAGAAATTTCCTTTTTTATTCATGATGATGTACATGCCCGCCACTCTTTTCACACCGGGCGCCATTCCTATTATCTGAAGCGATGGTAAGATTGTTTTGGGATAATCTTTTGTAAGGCCCGATACCAGGGCATCGGCTTCACCGAATTCCACCATCATGGCACCAAACGCGTTGCGATCTCTCATCTGACGATTGGCGTCATAGATGGTCGCGCCTTTGCGCTGACGTTTCTCATAGTAATGTTGCGCATACTTCTCCGTCAACACTTTTTCTTCACGAGGGTCCACGATTTTGCAATCGCTTAATTCAAGACTATGTTCTTTGATCAATCTTTCAATTTCAGTTCTGCTGCCAAGTAAAATGGGTTTGGCAATTCCTTCATCTTGTAAAACTTGCGCGGCTTTTAGAATCTTATGATTGTCGGCTTCTGCAAAGACAACACGTTTTGGATTTTTCTTGGCAAGATCAATGATGCGCGAGGTGAGCTTATCATCAATGCCAATTCGTTTCAACAGATCCTGATTATATTTCCCCCAATCCTTAATCGGGTTAGTGGCCATTCCGGAATCCATCGCTGCCTGCGCGACTGCAGGAGATATGGTGGTAATCAAGCGCGGATCTAGTGGCTTCGGAATAAGATAATCTCTGCCAAACTGAATTTTAGTGTCACCGTAGGCTTTGATCACAATGTCGGGCACAGCTTCCTTTGCGAGAATAGCCAACGCTTTTACCGCAGCGAGTTTCATCGCTTCGTTGATTTCGGTGGCACGCACATCGAGTGCTCCACGGAAGATGTAGGGAAAGCCCAGTACGTTGTTCACCTGATTAGGATGATCTGAGCGACCTGTTGCCATAATCAAATCGGGACGTGTTTTCATGGCCAGTTCATAAGCGATTTCGGGATTAGGATTCGCTAACGCAAAAACGATCGGATCCTTCGCCATGTTGAGAATATCCTGCTGCGTAAGTATGTCAGCTTTTGATAAACCAATAAATACATCCGCGCCTTTAATGGCTTGTTGTAAGGTGCTCACATCACGGGCAGTTGCAAATTCTGCTTTGATCGGATCAAGCTGATCGCGATCAATTCTAATAACGCCCTGGCTATCGCACATGATAAGATTTTCGCGCGTAAGGCCAAGTGAGAAATACAAACGCGTGCAGGAGACAGCCGCAGCTCCGGCACCATTCACCACCACTACAATCTCATCAATCTTCTTGCCCACAATCTCCAATGCATTGAGAAGTGCAGCGCTTGAAATAATGGCGGTGCCGTGCTGATCATCGTGCATGATGGGAATGTTCATCTTTTCCCGAAGCTCTGTTTCAATTTTAAAACACTCAGGAGCTTTAATGTCTTCGAGGTTAACACCACCAAATGTTGGTTCCAGTGCTTTTACAATTTTGATAAAAGCGTCAGGATCTTCTTCATCAATTTCAATGTCAAATACATCTATGCCAGCAAATTTCTTAAAGAGAACCCCCTTTCCTTCCATCACCGGCTTGGATGCTTCCGGACCAATGTTGCCAAGACCCAACACGGCCGTGCCATTTGAAATCACAGCAACCAGATTTCCCTTGGCGGTGTATTTATAAACGTCTTCTTTGTTAGCGGCAATTTCTTTGCAAGGCTCGGCTACGCCAGGTGAATAAGCGAGTGCAAGATCAAGTTGTGAGCTTAAATTCTTGGTCGGTACAACTTCAATTTTCCCTGGTTTACCTTGCGTGTGATAATCAAGCGCATCCTGTTTACGGATCTTTATAGACATAGATTGGTTTTTTACAACGAAGAGCAATTTACGATTAAATGTTAAATGATCGTTGACGATCAATTCAAAATAAAACGCATACAAAGATTAGACTTTGCTGCTCTGCACTGTAAAATTGATTTA
This sequence comes from Cyclobacteriaceae bacterium, assembly GCA_044222145.1. GTDB lineage: Bacteria > Bacteroidota > Bacteroidia > Cytophagales > Cyclobacteriaceae > ELB16-189. The sequence continues at coordinate 144,462 of JBGANU010000006.1, read as the reverse complement.
TGTCAGCTATTTGGTGGCAGGTGCCGGGATTTGATCACTCGTCTTAAAACTGAAGAGCACAGTTTCTAATTCGCGCATGATCTCGCGCTGACTTTTTCTCGGACTGAATGTAAATCCTTCGATGTAATAGAAATACCCCGTAACTTCATCCACTACAGAATAGCTCACAAATGGACCACCCATAGAGTAATTGTTCGCACGCCATAGCCCTCTTGTTTCAATGGCAAAATGATTGTTGAAATTCACCTGACGACATTCCACGGGTGCAAAGGGAACCGTTGTTTCGGTGAGTAAGTAAGAGTTGCTTACTTCGGGGTCTTCGAATAAATATTTTTTGCAGATGGCATCGCGGTAGGCAATAAGACTATCTCTTTTAAATTGATCTGGCGATGTGTATTTTTTTCGCGCGATAAAAATATCCTTATCGTCATTCGGATTTATTTGTCTTACCCAAACAAAGTCTTTTTCATTCACCACCAGTTTGTAACCAAATGGAATCTGTATGTCGGCTTTCATATTTTTTTGAAGCCAGTCACGCAGTCCTTTCAACTGACCGGTCTTAAGCAATGAGATGGAAAGTCGCTCACGCTCAGACTTGTCGAAATAATCAATCAATTGCTGGCGATTAGCGCGAACGTTGGCCATCAATTCTTTTTCATTATTACCATAGAGATACATCACCTCCTGTCCTTTGGCGAACACATCTTTCGAGGTGGTTACATAAAGTTTAGGATCTGACTTTATTTTCTCAACGTAGTCGGCTGTGAATATTTTTTTGATGATGCCGGCACCGTACGATTTTTTGTCGAGCGTGGTGGCAAAAATTAAATTTCGTCTTTGCTTGAGAATGAAATTTAGTTTTCTGGGATCTACCCAATGCATGTTGTAGATGTATTCGGTTCGCGGCAGCCCGTGCATTTCTGCGTTAAACGTGGAGTCCAGTAATTTTCCAAGTGGTCCTTTCCACTGAAGCGAATCCATCACCAGATACATGTCACCGGATTTTCCGGCCGCAGGTGGAAGACCGGTTCCTTTTTTTCCGGAGCAGGATATGATAAAGGTACTGATGATCAGAAGAGCAAGACTTTTTCTCATGAATCGTGTTAGCAAGTGATGACCATAATCCAAAACTACGAGGAAGGTCACATTGTTTTACAGTTTAATGCAAATCTTAATTACCCAACAATTAGTTTCTGGCCGGGCTGGAGTTTGTTGGTTTTGAGATTATTGAGGGTCTTTATTTTTTCGATGGTCAAACCCTGAAATTTTTTGGAGATGTCCCACAGTGAATCACCAGGCTGCACGGTATAGACCTTTCCGGCTGGTGAGGAAACAACATTTGCAGCCGACTTCGTTGTATTTGAGGCGACCGCATTCATAGAAGGAAGGGCCCAAATATTCAGTCGTTGACCCGGGCGGATCACATTCGAACTTAAATTATTCCATTCTTTTATATCGCTTACGCGAACGTGATGACGTTGAGCAATTAATCCAATGACATCACCTGACTTTACTACGTACACAACCGACTCTCTTCCGTACGTGCTGCCCGTTGTTTTTTGCGCCAGCGTTTCCAAATCTTTGCGTCCAACTTTTGAAGCAGAATCAAGTATCGAAGCTCTGTTCATCTCCAGATTGAGTTTCGCATGAACAGGAATTTTCATGGTATACGTTCTTCCCGTTTCCGGAAATGCATTTCGTTGCACGGCAGGATTCAATTTTTGTAAATCTTCCAAACATGTGCCGGTTAGTTTTGCAAATGTTTCGAAGTGGAGGAATTTTTTCACCTGCAACGTATCGTGTGGCATCAACACTTCACGCGCGGGCTCTACTATGTTGTGTTCGGCTGCGTGATTCATGGCGTAGATGATCGCCACATATTGTGGAACATAAGCCCGTGTTTCGCGCGGGAGATAAGGATACACTTCCCAAAATGATTTTTTATAACCGCTTCTGCGAATCGCCTTGCGCACGGTGCCGGGGCCCGAGTTGTAGGCCGCTAAAGCAAGTTCCCAATCATGGAACATAGAATAAAGCTGTGATAGATATCGGCACGCAGCTTCAGTTGATTTATCAGGATCCATGCGATCGTCCAGATACCAATCGTGTTTTAAGCTAAAGTATTTTCCGGTGCCGGCCATAAATTGCCAAAGGCCGACTGCTCTCGCTCTCGACACGGCTTTTGGATTTAATCCGGATTCAATAACAGAAAGGTATTTTAGCTCATCAGGTAAATTATATTTCTCAAAATATTTTTCAAACAAAGGGAAGTACACGTCTTTTCTGCGCATCACCATTTTGGTGTAATCTCTATCCTTCACCACAAAGTAGTTGATGAAGGCGTGCGTTTTATCGTTGTAGGTAAGTGGAATGGTTTGTTCGAGGCAACTCAAACGATCGGCAATCAATTCGGGTGTTTCATCGGCCGGCACAAACTCGAGATCTTCGATGGGAACAAAAGTAGCAGCCCTAAGCGTGTCCAATGGATTTGCTATTTCCATATTGGCATCCTGTACACTCAATGAGTCGACCTCCAAATCCTGAGCAAAGGAGCTGAAGGCACACATCACCAACACACCAATCAAAGCCAATTTTTTCATATTCGTTGTTAAATGTTTGTCCAGTTAAGACAAGTGCTATTCCAATTTTGCTAAAAGTCTGGAAAATTGAAAGAGTTTCGATTCCTCAAAGTCATTTGCCATCACTTGAATTCCAATCGGCAAGCCCTTGTCATCAGCTCCACACGGAATAGAAATACCTGGCATACCCACCACATTAGCCTGAACGGAAAACAAATCTGCCAAGTACATTTCCACAGGATTTTCTGTGTGTTCTCCCAGTTTAAATGCTGTTGTAGGTGCTGTGGGCATCAAAATAAAATCATACTCTTTCAATAGCTCACGTGTTTTATCACGAATGATTCGTCTTACTTTTTGTGCTTTGCTGTAATAAGCATCGTAGTAGTTGGCGCTCAACACAAAAGTGCCTAACAAAATCCTTCTCTGAACTTCTTTTCCAAATGCCTGTGATCGCGTCTTCTTATACAACGATTCGAGATCATGTGCCTGAGGGCTTCTATAGCCATAGCGAACGCCATCAAAACGAGATAAGTTCGAACTGGCTTCCGCGGTTGTTAACACATAATAGGTGGGAAGTATATAATCCATCAACGGAAATTCAACAGGCTCCACCGTGTGTCCATCCGCTTTTAAAGATTTAATTTTCTGAGCAATGGTTTCTCGTATTTCATGTTGAAGGGCCGATGATTCAACTTCTTTGATGTAGGCCACTTTGTATTTTTTTGATGGAGATGTAGCGAGCTCCGTTGAATAGGATGGAACAGCTTTTTGCGAAACCGTGCTATCAAACTCATCGGCACCGGCAATCACTTCCAACACTAACGCAATGTCTTCTATACTTTTTGAGAAAATTCCGATGCAGTCAAATGAAGATCCGAATGCAATTAATCCATGACGCGAGATTCGCGAATACGTTGGTTTTAATCCCACCACACCACAGAAAGCAGCGGGTTGTCTCACCGAACCGCCTGTATCCGAACCAAGTGATACTTGACATAAGTCGGCCATGACGGCAACGGCCGAACCACCGGATGAACCGCCAGGCACGCGCTCGTTATCAATTTCATTTAACACCGGGCCAAAGGCTGAGTTCTCATTGGAGGAGCCCATGGCAAACTCATCGCAGTTTTGACGGCCAATGATAATTGCATCTTCATCCAGCAGACGTTGAACAGCAGTGCCGTTAAACTGAGAAACAAATCCATCCAGAATTTTACTGCTGGCCTGAAGCGGATGATCTTTATAGCACAGTACATCTTTCAGACCGACCACAAGGCCTGCCAGTTTACCAGCACTTCCGTTTTTAATTTTTTGATCAATTACTGCAGCGCGGGCAAGCGCTTCATCTCTGTACACACTCAAAAAAGCATTGAGGTGTTTTTTCTTTTCGATAAGAGAGAGGTGAAAATTAACCCTCTCCACACAGGAGAGGGTTCCATTTTTTAGATCGTGTTGGATTTCCTGAAAACCGGAGTATGTCTTCAACACTTATTTAACGTCATCAATCTTCGGGACTTCCTTGCCGGCATCGTCCACTTCTTTTTTAACATCTTTAACAGCATCCTTAAATTCACGGATACCTTTTCCAAGTCCTTTTGCAAATTCAGGTATTTTCTTGGCGCCAAAGAAAACTAGTACAAACAGCCCGATGATAAACCACTCCATCCCACTAGGCATTCCAAACAAGAGTATTGCGTTCATAGCATTAAGAATTAGGTGGTAAAGATAGGAATTTATGTGAAATGAAAATGCCTTTGGGTCAACCGTTCATGGTCAAAAAGGGGAGTCATGTGTAATTTTGGGCCGGTTTGGCCATCGGGGGCTTGCTAATTTTTAAGCCATGTTTGCGGGTCAAGAGCAACGGTGCTTTTTCGAATTTGGAAGCGTAATTCGGAAATGCCATCGCTGTTAATTGCTATCCTTCCTATTTCCTGATTGGTCGTTACTTTTTGGCCTTGTTTCACAAACACTTCTTTGAGGCCGGAATAAACGGTAAAGTATTCTCCATGACTGATAATCACCGAGCTGCCGATAGCAGGAATGAAGGCCACTCTTCGCACTTCACCTTCAAAGATTGATTTCACTTTCTCGTCCTGCTTGGTTTGTATGTTGATGCCATCGTTTTGCAACTCGATTCCTTTTAGCACCGGGTGGGCTTGACGACCGAATCGTTGTGATACAAATCCTGACGCTGGCCATGGGAACTTTGCTTTGTTTTCTTCGAAGGACGATGACAGGGCGACAGCCGCTTCAGTGGCCTTGGCTGCGTTTGCCGCATTGGCTGTCTTCTTCTCTTTTGCTTCTCTTGCTTCGCGTGCAGCGCGCTCCAATTCTTCTTTGATGATATCATTGATCATCTTGTCAAGTTGTGCGATAGCTTTCTTTGTTTCCTCCAGATCTTTTTTCAATCGCTTCTCTTCTTTCTCAAGAGATCGCACAACTGTCTTCTGTTTCTTCTTCAGGTTTGCCAGATTATCATTCTCTGTTACTTCTTCTGTTAGTAGTGCATTCTTTTGATCTTTTATGAGTTCTGTCTGTTTGACTTGTGCGGCCAACAGTTTTTGAACACGACCAATAACTTCGGCCTGCTCTTGTCGCACGTCTCCATATTGCTCCATGTATTTGAGACGCATGAGCATTTGGTCAAACGACTTAGCCGAAAACAAGAACATAAGCTTGGTGGTTTTGCCGCTCGCTTTTTGAGCGGAGAAGAGCATCGCTGAGTATTCTTCCTTTAGCTTGGCGAGGTCAGTCTCCAAAGCAGAAATGATGTCGTTATTTTCTGCAATGTCCGTTTCGAGCAACGTGATTTCACTTTTAATAGAGGAGATAAGATTTTCCTGATCGCGAATGCGTTGATTCAACGCGGTGAGTTCACCTAATGAATTCTTTTTTTGTTTGGCCGTTTCGGATAGGATTTTTTCCGTCTCCTTTATCTTTTCAACGTTCTTCTGTTTTTCTCTTTGAAGCTGTGTTTTGTTGCGTTGCGCAAAGCTGACGGAAGAGAGTAACGTGAGAAGGAAGAGAAATCTAAAAAACAGACTACTACCTGCGTTCATACTTCCGCGGAATGTTGAAGGGGAATCTTAATTCACGATCGCCCACCTCAGCTTTGGTGTATTCAAAGGTAATTGTATTATTCAACACGCCTGCTGCTGTTTTATAGAACAAACTGATTACACCATTGTAAGGAAAAATTTTCGGACCGACTTGCTGAAAGTTGGTGTAGTTGAGTGTAAGCGAATTGTTTGTATCCGATTCCCGCATCTCCACTTTCTCAAGTTTAGAACTTGCTGCATTGATATAATTTTTGACAGATACTGTTCCGCGTGTTTGCTCCAATAAGTTATGGCTGGTCTCCTGAACAATTTGATCTTCCGGAAGTCGTGGAATCACCAGGTTGCCTAAGAAAGCAGCCTGTATGACACTGTAATCAATGGTAAAGTGAAATCGCTTCGAGAGCTCTTCGTAGGTAAACACATAATATTCTTTATCGACCGTGCTCACAATCACAATGGAGTCTTTATTAATCAGCGCTTTTCCGCCTTGTACACCCACCACAGAAAACGTCATCCAGATCACGCTGTCTCTGCGAACGCGTATGGTTGCTTTAACCTCGCGTTCCTTTTTATCATCTTTGAAATTAACGCGGGCTTTTCCGTGAAAGTATTCAAAGTCGATCTCTTCGATGCTTAGTTTCTTGGGCTCAACGGTGAGTATGGGTACCGCTTTTTTGGTACATGCCTGAAATAACAATCCGGCTAATAATAGACAGAGTAAAGCCCTTTGTTGCATTTTGTTCAGCTCTAGGTAAAAAGTCAGTTGAACTGACCCGGTTTGGCCAAAAATAACGAATAGCTATCGATGTGCGAATAAATGAGGCAACAAATTGGATTGAACAACCTCGAATTTTTAGGATTATTTAACGTTTCCCGATCAACAGACGCTTAATAAAGTCGCCTGTTCGCAATTTTTTTATCGATCAACTCATTCCCGTGATCCATCGATTTGGCTTTCTGCCATTGCTTCACGGCATCGTCAATGTCGCCCAGTTGAAAAAGAATGTCGCCATAGTGTTCAAAGTGAGTAGCCCCTGCTTCACCCGTTTCGATCGCTTTTTCAATGTACTTTTTTGCTTCTTTATATTTCTCACGCATGAACAAAACCCAGGCGTGCGTATCCAGGTAAGCCGAATTTTTTGGATTATTCTTCACCAATTGCGTAGACATCTTCTCTGCCTTTTCCAGATTCTCCTTGCGCAAAGCGAGATAATAGCTGTAGTTATTTAATACATAGTCATTGTTGGGATTGAAAGCCAGCGCTTCATCATACGACTTGTCTGCCTTGGCATATTCTTTTATGCCATTATACGCATCGCCTAGCAAACTATTGATTTCGCTAATCAACCCCGGATTCCCCGTTGAAAGTTTTTTGGCTTGCTCAAGTGAGGTAGTTGCTTCGCGATAATGCTTCTTGCGCATATGACCGTAGCCATTGAAATAATGAAGCATGGATTGATTGGGAAATAATTCAAGCCCTTGCTCAGAATGTACGATCAGGCTATCGAACTGATTCAATTGCGATTCCATGAAGAGAAGGTTCTGCCAGGCATCAAAACTGGTTGAGCCTAATTGCACAGCTTTTAAATATTCGTCACGGGCTTTCTCATTGTTCTCTAAAACGAGGTATAGATCACCACCAATGATATGCACGTTGGGATCTTTGGGATTCGAAGCGTTGAGCTTTTCAAATAGTTCCAGTGCGAAAGTTGTTGTTTCCGGATCACTCACTTTTTTTTCTTTTTGCTGATGAAGGGCGTTGCTGTAGGTTCCCAACATTAAAACTTTACTGCTCACATCAATGGTAGGGTCATCAAAAATGCGGAGGATATATTCGCGCGCCTTTTTCTCCTGACCGTTATCGCGATACAATCCGGCCAGCATCATTTTCGAGTTGCTGGCATCGGGATGATCTTTGATAAATTTTTCCAGGTAGGTGATGGCCCTCGTTCCCTGGTCATGTTGCGATAGGGTTTCTACAAATCCGAGGACATAGTTCTCTTCATCCGGGAACGCATTCAGCAGTTCTTCACCCTCAGCAATGGCCTGATCAATTTTCCCCTGTTGCAAGAATATTTTTTGCTTTTGCAGAGACGAAACTTCACTGATGCCTAACAGACTTTGCGCCTTGTTATAAATTTTAATGGCTTCATCTGGTTTCTTGTCGTATTGGTAGAGCGCAGCAAGTTCATATAAGTATTCATCGGTGCCCTTAATCTCTTTCATCATGGTTTCGAGAGCGTCTTCGGCCTTGTCGAAATTGTTGAGACCAGAATAAATGTTGGATGCCAGTAAATAGAAATATTTGTTCTTCTTTTCGAACTTCAACGCATTTTCAATGCTGATCGAAGCTTTGATAAAATCTTCTTGTTTGTTTCCTTTTAAAAGAATCTCTGCAATCTTGTAATGAACCGTTCCGTTTTCAGGATTTAACTCCACTACGCGTTGGAAATACAGTAGTGCCTTGGTGTAATCTTCAAGTATAAAATATTTTTCTCCTTCTGTAAAAAAGAACTCGGCTTCGCGCAAGCGGGCATCTGATAATTTGAAGTCACTTATTTTTTTATTCTTCTTGTCGCGCTGGGCAAACGCAGGCGAGGTAACTACCAAAAAGGTAATCAATAAGGTGAGCGCGATTCGTTTTGTCTTAATCAAGGTAGTGCTTTAAGAGTCCGAGGTTAGATTCGGATTTATCCTGCAAAATTAACCAAAATCCGTTACCACATTTGCGAAAATAAAGGGGCTCAATAGCCGTTTAAGTGCTTCGCTAATTTCAAGTGCCGCAGATGACGTTACTGAATTAAACGTCTTGTCGCAATTTGTTCTTTTCAAGAGAAAAAATGGCGAGCAGAAAAATTATCAACACCACAGCATGAAAGCCGATGGATACAATTACGTCAGAGAATTTAATCAGATTGACTCCATAAATAATCATCAAGGTGATCATCAAGTAGAGAACGCTTGGAATAATTTTATAGGGTATGGGATAATATTTTTGTCCGATCACGTAGCAGGCTACCGTCATACTCACATAGCATGCGAGAGCAGCCCATGAACTGCCCATGTATCCAAAAACAGGAATCAACATATAATTCGCAACGATGGTAACAACGGCACCGCCTACGGTTATCCATGTGCCATAGTGTGTTCTGTCGGTGAGTTTAAACCACACGCTAAAATTGTAATAGACACCCAGAAATAGATAAGCGGTGAGTAAAATCGGAACAATATCTAACCCAACCCAAAAATCTTTACCAATCAGATATTTAAGAATGTCAAGATTGATGCTGATACCCAGCAAGACAATGCAGCAGGTGATGACAAAGTAGTGATTGATCTTTGCAAACAACTCGGGTGAATTTTTATCAGCGGCATTTGAGAAGAAGAAGGGTTCGGCTGCATAGCGGAATGCCTGAATGCCCAGGTTCATCAACACCGCAAATTTGTAGCACGCGCCAAATACACCGAGTGCATCTTTTTTTGTAATGGTATAAAACTGATCCGGAAGCCACCATTCCAGCGTGAGGCGGGAAAACATTTCGTTGGTCATACCGGCAACACCTGTGAGCATGACGGGATAAGCGTATCGCAACATGACCGGAGAAATTTCTTTGTCATAGGCCGGGCGCCAACTCATCAGTGTTTTTAAAAAGAAGAAAAGAAAAAATGAGTTGGCAATGAGGTTGGCGAGAAAGACGTAGCCAACATTGATCGCTGGATTGTAGTTTACCTTCAGAAAATAATAGTTCAATGCCAACAACAGCAGAACGTTGATGATTTTCGCGGAAGCAAATTCCAGTGCTCTCTTTTCTAATCTGAGCCTGGCAAACGGAATGGCCACTGCGGCATCGATCAACATGACGAGCGTAAGCCAGGTAATGAACTCCGGATGTTGCTCAATGCCCATCGATATTGAAATGGGTGTTGAAAAGAGTATGAAAAGAATGGAAAGAGGTACGCTAATCAGCAGCACGCTGGTCTGCGCCAAATTGAAAATCCGTTTGGTATCAACACCTGGTTTGGAGGCGAACCGAAAATAGGCTGTCTCCATTCCAAACATGAATACAATGTTGACGAAGGCCACAAAGGCGTATAGTTTAGTTACCACCCCGTACTCAGCCCTACTGAAAACGTCTATTGTGTGAAGTGGAACCAGCAGGAAATTCAGCATTCTGGGCAAAATGCTGCCCAGGCCATAAAGAACCGTTTGACCGGCAAGTTGTTTTAGTTTGGACATTTATGCGTCTGTGGATTTGGGAAAATTAGACTTTGAAAGTCAAATTTGGATCAAATTGGCAAGTTTTTGCCAATCCCGGTAATATGTTTTAATCCGGGTTACTAGAAATACTTAATTTTGTATTCAGACCAGGTAAAATAGTATTGATTATGAAGGGATTACGGTATGTATTGATGGCGTTTGCACTTGGCCTAAGTATGTTGGGCTATTCCCAGTCCTGCACAACCAGCACCAACGATAACAATCAACTTTTTTTTACGGTTTGTCAAGCCGGTAGTTCCTACACGCTAACGGGAAATTATACGCTGACTGCAAGTAATAACTCTACAATAAAAATCAACGGCAACGTCACTATTAATGGAACGCTCACCATCAATATGGTTGGATCAGGTTCAATTGTTGAAGTTTTATCGCCATATACCTTAACGGCTACCAATATAACTTTTACGGGCAGCGCAACTGGTAAGAACTTGGTTGTTGATGGACCTTCTGCAAAAATTGTTGTTTCTGGCACGCTTAACTTTGGTGGATTAAATCTTGACATAGACACGAATGGAACTGCTGGTGGATCAATTAGTGCAGGCGCAGTTACAGGTGGAGGAAATACTACATGCGCATCTGACGGCAATTGTCCAACATTCACGGCAGGGTCGTGCTCGGGTGGAGGTATCTGCAATAGTGGATCTGGCTTACCGGTTACCGTAACAGAATTTTTCGGACACACGGAAGGAAGCAAGGTTGTACTCAAATGGTCGACAGGCAGTGAGCTTAATTTTGATTATTTTGAAGTAGAGCATTCTGACAATGCCGTAGATTTTAAGAGCATTGGAAAAGTTTCTGGTCACGGAACATCCAACATTAAGCACGACTATTTTTTTGAAGATGAAAAACCGTTGGTGGGTAAAAATTATTATCGCCTAAAGTCGGTTGATTTTGATGGATTTACTGAATACTTCAATGTGGTTGCTATCGACTATTCCGATGAAAAGTATTTCAGAATCTCACCTAACCCCTCAGACGGTAATTCAATTGGATTCGAATTGAACTTCATTCCGGATAATACTGCGTCAGTTGTTATTTATGATAACCTCGGAATGACTGTTGGCTATTCTACCGTAACCGAATCCCGGCAAAGTGTGGTGATATCGAATTCACTGAAAAGCGGAATTTACTACGCTAAATTCATAGGAAGTGATTTTACAAAAGTGGAGCGGTTTGTAGTCAGATAATTCTTAGTGGCTCAAATATTGAGGATTCGATTCAAGATTCTTCAAAATATCTTCCGTCATCTCATCCAGTCCAAACTTGTGTTTCCAACCCCAATCGGCACGGGCGGCTGAATCATCAATTGATTTGGGCCACGAATCAGCAATGGCTTGTCTGAAGTCCGGCTTGTACGTGATGCTAAAGTCAGGTATGTGTTTCTTAATAGTGGAGGCAACTTGTGCGGGGCAAAAACTCATGGAGCCGATATTGTAGCTCGTGCGCACTTTAACTTTTTCTGCAGGAGCTTCCATCAAGTCTAACGTGGCCTTCACGGCATCGTCCATATACATCATCGGCAAGTAAGTATCAGCCGCAAGAAAGCATTCGTATTTTTTTTCTTTTAGTGCTTTAAAATAGATGTCAACTGCATAGTCGGTTGTGCCTCCACCCGGAGGTGTTTTGTATCCGATCAATCCCGGATAGCGAAGACTTCTCACATCAACTCCATACCTTCTGAAATAATATTCACACCAGAGTTCGCCTGCCAGCTTGGTGATGCCATATACTGTAGACGGATCCATAATGGTATCCTGTGGTGTGTTTTGTTTGGGGGTTGTGGGTCCAAATGCTGCGATGGAACTTGGCCAGTATACTTTATCCAACTTCAATTCATGTGCAGCTTCCAATACAAAGAGCAAACTTTCCATGTTTAACTTCCAGGCCCAACGCGGATCTTTCTCGCCTGTGGCAGAAAGCAGAGCTGCCAAATGATAGATCTGAGTGATTTCATTTTTCTTCAACAGTTCAAAAAGTTTATCGCGTTGCATCACATCAAACTTTTCATAGAGACCCTCTTTTAAAATGCCTTGAGCATCTTTAATGTCGGAGGCAATCACATTATCTTTTCCGTAAATATTCCAAAGCCCCTGAGTGAGTTCCGAACCCAATTGACCACCAGCCCCAATGAGCAAAATCTTTGTTTTTTTCATGCTTAAATCGAATGCGGGGCGAAGTTATTAAAATTTATGATGTTCGGTTTCCCAAGTACGATTTGTAGATTTGTGCGTGAGTTTTGAAGAATATCTGATCAGTAAAAAAATCGAGTCCAGCGATTTTAAAAAGGCGGAGCCTGATCGGTGGCAGGAATGGAATACTATTTTTATAGAGTTAAGCCCGGCCAGTTTTACCTCTCAAAAGCTTTACCTGATCAATCCTACCAGAAGGAAGTATCCACTAAAATCTGTTCCGGTATTAAAAAGTATTGATCCGGTTTCAGACGCTACGAGCACAGTCCAGAAGCCACCAAATGCTAAACCTGTTTTCAAACCGAAAATAAAATAATCCATGTATAGAAAATTGCAACCCGTTTTACAGAAAGAACTTCAGTCAATTAAAGAAGCCGGCCTTTATAAGAAGGAGAGAATCATTACCACACCACAAGGTGCCGACATCAAAACTCAGGACGGAAAAGAAGTAATCAACTTTTGTGCGAATAATTATCTGGGATTATCATCTCATCCGCGTGTCATAGCCGCTGCGAAGAAGGCGATCGATACGCATGGCTTTGGCATGTCATCCGTACGGTTTATTTGCGGAACACAAGACATTCACAAGGAGCTGGAGAAAAAGATATCTGATTTTTTAGGAACCGAAGACACCATTCTTTATGCAGCCGCATTTGATGCCAATGGTGGAGTATTTGAACCGCTCTTTGGTGCTGAAGATGCGATCATATCGGATGAATTAAATCACGCCTCCATTATTGATGGCGTTCGCTTGTGCAAGTCTATGCGCTATCGCTATAAGCACAACGACATGGATGATTTGAAAAAGCAACTCGATGACGCGAAGCATGCCGGAGCTAAACAAATTATCATCGTTACAGATGGAGCGTTTTCAATGGACGGCACCATTGCTCAGTTGGATAAGATATGTGACCTGGCCGATCAATACGAGGCGCTGGTGATGACGGATGAATGCCACTCATCCGGATTTATTGGAAAGACAGGCCGCGGTGTTCCGGAATATCGCGGAGTAACAGGTAGAGTTGACATCATTACAGGCACATTAGGGAAGGCATTGGGTGGAGCTTCCGGTGGTTTTACTTCCGGACGCAGAGAAATTATTGAATTGCTGCGTCAGCGATCAAGACCTTACTTGTTTTCGAATACACTGGCGCCTTCCATTACCGGAGCTTCCATTGAGGTATTCAACATGCTTTCGGAGACAACTGCTCTTCGCGACAAGCTTGAACAAAACACCAAATATTTCCGGGCGGAAATGATGAAGGCAGGATTTGCCATCAAGCCTGGGGAGCACCCAATTGTTCCGATCATGTTATACGAAGCACCGTTGGCACAGCAGTTTGCTGAGAAACTTTTAGAGAAAGGGATTTACGTGATAGGATTCTTCTTCCCTGTAGTTGCTAAAGGTCAGGCACGCATACGTGTTCAAATCTCAGCCGCTCACGACCAACATCACCTTGACAAAGCGATCAAAGCTTTCACCGAAGTAGGCAAGGAGCTTGGCGTTTTGAAATAGACTGGACGTATGAGTTTGCAGTAGACAATCTTCAATCGGCAAACGCTGCTTATTGGAAATTGGCTACTGCCTTGCTCATCAAGCATTGTAGCAAATCAATGACTTGAATAAAAAAATTAATTCTTTGTTAGCTGACCAGAGGAGAAGATGCCATAGATTACTTCGCTCTCGTCCGTTGGCAGGAAATAAATCTTTCCTTTGCGCCCACGAATTTTCATGCGATACATGTTGAAAATAGGCATGAACTTGATGGACTTGACGTCCAGCCAATCATACTCACGAGTTGCATAGCTATTGATCACAGCTACTTTCTTTTTACTCATCGCCACTCGCTTCAATTTAGAAGCGACAAGTGAAAAGATCGACAAACATACCAAGCCTAAGGTAAAAAAAACAAATACAGCAAATTGGCTCTTGGGCAATTGCCCGTTACGAATGAAGATGATACTTCCGATGAACCATTGCAGTAAACCTAAGGCCAGAAAAAAATACTTAGTGAAGTAGTACTTCACCGGACTGGCTTCTTTCATTTTACATAAAAAGTTGGTTAACGTAATACTAAGTTACGTGTTTATTTTAATAAAGTTGCAATGGTAACCAATTGAGCTCCTTCAGATGCAAATGGTGCAGCAAGCTTTCAGATGATAAAGACAACTTAATCGATAGATCATTCTTCAATCGTAATCGGAAAGTCCTGACCGCGCGAGAACGTATACGGATATTGAGGTTTGCCTTTCATCTTGCGTGTCATCTCTGGCACTTGATCATCCAGATAAGATTTCAATTCGTAGATAGTTACTTTTCCATCTTTGGGTGCGCCATCAGCATCACCGGCCAAAGCTTTCAGTAACAGATACGTAAAAAGTCCATGACCTAATTCCGCAAACTCTGTAGCAAATTGTTCGCTACCTGCCGAAGCCATCACGTGAATGCCGGCACTTCTGGACAGCTGAGCAATAGCTTTTTCTTCCGCAGCGCCCCGCGATGCCAACAACTCAACTGATCCACCCGATTGACAGGCATCCATGATGATCAGTTGTTTGAGCGCCTGAATGTTTTTGAATTTTTCCTGTAGTACGGAAGCTTCCAGAGCTTCTTTTTGTAAAGAAGAGATGTCGTATAGTCTCAGACTTTCGGTTGGAATGAAAAAGAACCGGTTGTCCACCATGCTGCCATGGCCCGCATAGAAAAATATGAAAACATCTTCCTGATGAATTTTGGCTGACAGTTCATCTAATTTCTTTAGAATATTTCCTTTGGAGGCTTGGTCATCATATAACGAGTGAAATTCAATGTTACCAAACAGTGCTTGTGTTTTTCCTTTGAACATAGAGAGAAAAGAATCTGCATCTGGTTTCGCATAGTTTAAACTCATACGCGGATTCTTATAAGAATTGATTCCAACGGATAAGATGTAGCACGTGTTGTTTTTTGAAACGACATCGGAGAAAATTTCAGCCTGATGTGTGTCTGATTCCAGGCGGTCTTTGTTGCTGGCAGTAGCCGAAAATATGTTGTTACCACTAACAAGACGAGCAATTTGTTTGTATGTTGTGGATTGTCCTTTGCTCGATGGTAACTTCAAGTCTGCTTTGTTAATGAGCAAGCTTTTTCCATTGTGAAACAGTTTCACATTCTCAACACCACCACCGTTGTCGGTAATTTTGAGATAAACTTCCACGAGGCCAGGTGTTTCAGAGGGAAGAGTTGCTACCCTTACGCTTGGTGGAGGCGATCCTTTTAACTTTCCCTGCAGATCCTGAAGATCGCTGCCGCCACGGTTTTGAAAGAGTTGAGGTAAAAGATCAGGCCGATAAAATTCATCGAAGAATTGATCAACGGAATATGTCTTAAGACCACTGACAAAGTGAATGTATTGCCGGGCATTGTCCGTTCCATTGAAGTAGCCTTCCGTTGTTTTCACCATCCAATCCCGCTCGCCCAAATGAATATGTTCGAAAAATTCTTTGTCCGTATTCAAATCCCAAAACTTTGTAACGCCATCAAGGCCGTGGCTGACTAACATTTTACCATCCGGACTGAAGAGCAGCGATGTCACTTCAGCAAGATGACCTTCCAGTTTTTTTATAATCTTAGAAGACGAGATATCCCATACTCTTATCAGCCTGTCTGCGCCAGCCGAATAAATATATTTTCCGTCTGGACTGAAGATGGCAATGTGTACTGCGCCCATTCCATCTTTGAATTTTTTTGTCATCAAACCGGTAGCTACATCCCAGAGGCGAATAGTTCCATCCCAACTTGCGCTAAGTAAATATTTTTCATCTGCGCTTATTCTGATGGATGAAATCACATCAGTATGACCTATGAAGGAGCGCACGGAAGACTTTGTATCCAGTTCACGCATCTGCAAACTGAAATCAAGTTGTGCAGTTAACAGATACAAGTCATTAGGATGCCAGGCGAGATTGTAAACCGAATTGTTTTCGAAATCAAAATACTGAGTTGACTTTCCTGTGTTGAGATCGTAAACACGCATGGTGGCATCCCAACTGGAACAAGCAAACATTGTTTCGTCATGACTGAATTTAATGTCGAAGATCGGCTCGCGATGTGGACGAAATGATTTTAAGGAATCTCCTTTTAAAACATCCCAGAGAATTACTTTCCCATCTCCACCACCTGTAAGCATAAACTTGCCGTCTTGAGAAAGATCATAACATAGAACAGCCTTTTTGTGACCGTTGTATTCCATTGCATTTTGTCCGGATGCGATGTCCCAACGTTTTACCTTTGTGCCAAACTTACCCTTGATCAGTTGCTTGCCATCTTTCGTGATCATCAACTGATTCTTGAATCGAAGGTATTTGGCAATGCCGGCCTCCCAAACAAAATTGGCATCGTAAGTAAGTCCACCCTTATCGCGCTGATTGAGTAGTCCGGTGAATTCAAGACTTTTTTTCTTTTGGTCAATGGTCCATACAAAAGCGGTATTATTGTCACAAGTGATCACGAGTTGTTTGCTGTCGCGTGTGAAGGCGATCTCATGAAATTCTGCTTTGTCCTCAGCCGTTAGTCTTGATAGTTCTTCTCCCGTTGTTTCATTCCAGATCACAATTTCTTTTTCGGTTGCACGGGAAATTTTCTTGCCATCCGGGCTAACGGCAAGTCCTGTTAGTTCTTCAGGATCTTTTTCGTAAACCTTTAAGAGTTTTCCATCCAACAAATCATATTTTTTTACAGGCCCGCGATGAGAGGCCATATACACCAATTTACTGTCAGGACTAAACACTAGGTTGGTACCGCATCCTCCACACCAGCCTTCTTCAAAATCAAACTGATAGATTTTTTGCCAATCATTTGTCCTATAGATTCTGACCTTGCGATTATCTTCACCAAAGCCAATCCATTTTCCATCAGCACTGATCGCAATGTCAATTCCATGGCCCAAGCCTTTATCGGGATCAACAGGGATTTTCGTTATGATTTTCTTGGTGTTGAAATCATAGACCACTGCCGAATCGCCATAGCCGGAGGAAGAGTATCCCGCTAATACAAAAAAACGCTTAAGCGGATCCAGCGCAACATCCGTCACTAATCCCTGATCATAGGAGGGGACAGCCACCAATTCTTTTCCTGTCTCTACTTCCCAGATACGGGCGGTCTTGTCGTTACTACCGGTTAACAGATATTTTCCGTCAAAAGAAAAATCCAAAGAGATAACTGTCATTGCATGGCCAAGAAAGCTTCGCACTTCGCGGCCATTGCGAAGATCCCACAGCTTTGCTGATTTGTCTTTGCTGCCTGTGGCGACAAAATTACTATCGGGGCTAATCGCCACCGACACCACAGCAAGCTCGTGGCCTTTTTGGATAACAGTCTCTAGTTCTTGCGAAAAAGAAAAGTGTGGCAACAAAATGATGATAAACAGCAAACGGCTCATGATGCAAGTTAACCAGAATTTAACCGCAATCGGCCTGAGTCGTGTGCTATAATAATGCTGGTGACTCGCGCTCTAAATTTTCCTTAGACGTGAAGACGATTTCTTTTGCCAATTGAATAAAGAAAGTACTTCCTTCTCCTGGGGTGGATTCCACGGATAAGGCCCCTCCAATTTTTTCTACGGTTTCTTTGGTGATGAAAAGGCCTAGGCCCGAACCGCTGGAACGTTCTGTTGCCCGGGTGAACATATCGAAAATCTTGGGAAGCCAATTGGAAGAAATGCCAATGCCATTATCGCGTATATAGAGAATTGCTTTGTTTTCTTTCAGATCAACACCGATCTCCACAAAAGCTTTTTTTCCGTTGGGGTCACTGTATTTGATAGCATTACTCAGCAAATTGCTTAGCACAATGCGCACACGCAGTCGGTCGGTGATGATCGACAGATTTTCATCCATCTGAATACGGAAGTCAATTGAACTAGCGCCTGGCAAAAAGCGGAGTGATTCGATCACTTCCTCCACCAATGGGCGCAACGGAATTACTTCATGAGAAATTTCTACGCGAACATTTCGCGAATAGTCGGTGATGTTCTTAATAAATTCGTCCTGAACTTTTATTCTTCCTTCTATCAGATTGAAATAGTCTTTTAGGTCTTCCACTCCGTTGGTGTGTTTTGCCAGATTAACAATGCCAAGAATGGAGCTAAGAGGTGAACGCAGATCATGAGATACGCTGTACACAAATCGATCAAGCTCCTTATTTATTTTTTCAAGCTCATCGTTTTTGGCAAGTACTGAAAGCTCTTTGTCAATTAGATTTTTTTCTGATTCGAAATTCAGATTGATCAAAAAGTAAAGAATAAGCGAACAGGTGATGATTGAAATGAGAAAATTGACAATAAAACTTATCCGCACATACTGGTCGGATGGCGTGGGGACATCAACGTCCACTATTTTAAAATAGGAGAGCAGAAATAATAGAATGACCAGTCCGATCAGTAAAAATATTTTTCTGGATTCCCGGTAATCCATCATAGCAAACGCGCACATGGATACGGGTATGAACAAAAAAATGGCACCGGCCTCAATGGGGTCAGCCATAGAAGAATAGAAAACAATTAGTTCTCCACAAATGATGAGCACGATCTTACCCGCATCGTACTTTTCTTTTTTTATCAACAGGAAGGCCATCAGGAGAGATAGCAGGAAGAAAGCATAGGCAGGCAGTGCATAGAATACACCACTTGCCGTGTCGGTGATGGCATAAAATGTGAGGAGCACCGCCCAAAGTGCACAGAGATAGATCGTTAGCGTGATTCTACTTTTCTCTGACCGCCCCAGTTGTTTCGCCTGATCGTCAGAGAGTATGTATTGTTCAAGTCTTTTTAAAAGCCACATAGAGCAGTAAAAGTAGGAATGCTGCCCAAGGCAACTTGTTGAAATCTGTCGTCATTCTTACATGGCTTAGTATTTTGAATGGACGGAGACAGGATATTACACACAGGGCGCTGGCTCGAACCACGCTGATTAAACTTTTACTTCTTGTCCTTCTGGTTCTGCCTCTTCAGCAACCTCATCCCAGTTCTTTGGCTCCTCGTTGTGAAGATATTCGAGAATCTTTTGCTCTACCTGCTTTAATTTTAAGGCCTTTAAAAATTTTCCGTTGCGCGCCAAAATGAGTCGGCCTGTTTCTTCCGAAATCGCCATCACCAATGTATCGGTTGTTTCAGACATGCCAATAGCCGATCGGTGCCTTAGCCCAAAGTGTGTTGGCAGATGGTCGTTTTCGCTTACAGGCAACACACATCGTGCTGCTTTAATTCGACCTTTATAAATGATAACCGCTCCATCGTGCAAGGGGCTATTTTTATTGAAGATGGATAGCAGAAGACGTTTGGTAACCTCGGAGTCAAGACGGTCTCCCGTTTGAATGTAAAATTTTAACTCTGTGTCCCGAGAGAAAACAATAAGAGCTCCTGTGCGGGTTGCTTTTAAAGTTTTGGCCGCATCGATTACCTCATGAATATCAAAGTCATCGTGATAGTCGTGACGCCAGTTTGCCAGCGTTTTCAGGAATGAATCGCGATTGAATTCTGTGCTGCGGCCAATCACTAATAAGAACTTTCGTATCTCCGGTTGAAACAAAATGATCATCGCCAAAACACCAACGCCCATGAACTGACCCAGTATGGAAGCAAGCAGTTCCATTTGGGCGGCACGCACGATCAAGTAGACGAGGTACAGCGCCAGAATGCCAAGGAAAATATTGACAGCAATACTTCCCCGAATCAATTTGTAGACCTGGTAAAGCAAAATCGCCACCAGTGAGATATCCACGAGGTCTACCCAACTGATGTCTAGAAATCCGATCTTGAATGCGAGAACCATTATCACAAATTTAAAAAGACCAACGGCCAATGCCTAATGTATCACATCATCCGCTTTATAAGTTTGATTACCTCCACGGCTTCTTTTACATCATGCACTCTCAGAATGCCAGCCCCTTTCATTAAAGCAATTGTATGCAGCGCGGTAGTTCCGTTTAGTGCGTCTTCCGGCTTGATCTGTAGCGATTTACAAATCATTGACTTGCGCGAAAGACCTGCAAGTATAGGTTTCTCAAGACACTTCAGGTGATCCAATTTTTTTAACAGATCAAAATTTTGATCAATTGTTTTAGCAAAGCCAAAACCCGGATCAACGATGATATCTTTCACTCCACATGAATGGTATATATTTATTTTTTGATGAAAGTAATCGATCGTCTCTTTCAACAGATTCTCGTAATTCGTGTGCGAGTTCATGGTTTGAGGAGTGCCTCTCATGTGCATGAGAATGCAAGGGACCTGCAATGCAGCAATCGCCTCCGGCATCTTCTCATCCAATGATCCCCCCGAAATGTCATTGACCATGGCGGCACCAGACTCAACGGCAAGTTTTGCTACCGAGCTACGAAACGTATCGATTGAAATTATGCAATCCGGAAAGGCCTGCATCACGCTATCAATGACGGGCAATACCCGCGATTTCTCTTCCTCTTCGCTGATGTCAGTTGAACCTGGCCTTGAAGAATATCCACCCACGTCAATAAAAGTTGCTCCTTCCATTAGCATGCGTTCGACATGTTTAAGCACCTGTGTTTCGTTGGTGAATTTGCCGCCATCATAAAAGCTGTCAGGCGTTACGTTGAGGATGCCCATGACCCTGGGCTCAGAGAGATCAATGAGTTGTCCCTTTATGGATAAAGCTTTATTCGGTTTGAAAATACTGTCGATTACCATTTCAAATGACCTACGCCAACGCGTTGTTAATTATTATATAAAATTTTTTATTTCTCTATTAATCCAAAAAATACTGATCTATTTTGCAGCCGAATATGAACGAACAAACCGCCATCGAATATAAGGAGGTAATTGCCTCCTGCAAAGCCTTGTTTGCTAAGAAAACAAAGGACTATGGAACGGCCTGGCGCATTTTAAGATTGCCCTCGATTACCGATCAGATATACATCAAAGCGCAGCGTATCCGAAGCATTCAGGAGAAAGGGGCGCAGAAGGTTGAAGACCCAATCAAAGATGAATTTACAGGGATTATTAACTACTGTGTTATTGCCTTGATTCAAATGCAACTGCAGGATTCCGATAAGATGGAAATGAAGTTCGATGAGTTGGAAACACTGTACGATCAGGCCGTGCGCGAGACATTCGATTTACTTCAGAATAAAAATCATGATTATGGAGAAGCCTGGCGAGAAATGCGAGTGAGCTCCATGACAGACATAATTTTAATGAAGTTGTTGCGCGTAAAACAAATTGAGGACAATCAGGGAAGAACCCTGGTCAGTGAAGGTGTGAAGGCAAACTACCAGGACATGATCAACTATGCTGTGTTTTGCCTGATTAAGCTTAAGTAATAACTGATTTTATTTTTCGGCAAACGGTATGAAGAAAGTAATAGATCAATTCTCTCGTTTTTTTGTTGGCGGGCTTTTTATTTTCTCCGGGCTCATCAAATTAAACGACCCGATCGGGACTGAAATAAAGATGGAAGAATATTTCGAAGTCTTTGCGGCAGACTTTGGTTCGTTCTTTCAATACTTTATACCATGGGCGCTGGAGATAGCGATGATCATGATTGTTCTTGAGCTAGCTTTGGGTGTTGCCATTTTGGTTTTTTATCGCATGACGCAAACAACATGGGTACTACTCGCGCTGATGGTATTCTTCACATTCCTTACTTTTTATTCAGCGTACTTCAACAAAGTTACAGATTGTGGCTGCTTTGGTGACGCGATCAAGCTCACACCCTGGGAATCATTTACCAAAGATGTTGTTCTGATGGTGTTTGTTCTGCATCTATTTTGGTATCGGGCCAGTTATACGGCAAGCTTGCGTACGCGTGAAGGTCATGCACTAATTGGAGGAGTTGTGATCTTGAGCACTTATCTGGGGATTTACGCAATCCGTCATTTGCCGTTCATCGATTTCAGAGCTTATAGAATTGGTAATAATATCGCCCAGCAAATGGTGCCAACTGAGGCACCTATTATAGAGTACACCTTTGAAAAAGGAAATGAGAAAGTCACGTCTACAAAATTCCTGACGGAAGAAGGGTACAAATATGTTTCTTCAAAAGTGCTGAACGAAGATAAGATCAAACCTAAGATCACCGACTATCTTGTAACAAGCCCGGATGGAGAAGACAAAACGCAATATACATTCGAAGGGCCACGGCTGTTGATTATTATGTATGATGTTACCAAAGCATCTTCGAGTAACATCACCCTTATCAGAAACCTAACGAAAGAATTAGAAGGTAAAGTTGATTGTTTTGTGCTGACCGCATCACTAGCTGAACAAATGGAGGCTTTTCGCCACGAGCACCAGTTGGCAATACCATATTATTATGCTGACGCCACCGTTTTGAAAACGATCATTCGATCCAATCCGGGCATTGCCCTCTGGAAAGATGGAACCGTGATTGGCAACTGGCACCATAATGATACACCTACTTCTCAAGACATTCTTGATTTATTGAAATGAAGATTTTTCTGATCGGCCTTCCGGGTTCGGGTAAATCAACCATCGGCAAATCTTTAGCACTGGAGTTATCCTCGCAGTTCGTTGACCTTGATACAGAGATCGAAAAACAGGAAGGCAGATCCATCAAGAAAATTTTTAAAGAGATGAAGGAAGGCTACTTCCGTCAGATAGAATCGCAGGTATTAAAAAAATGGATTCAGTCACCTGGTCCGTTTGTGATGGCAACAGGCGGTGGCGCTCCTTGTTTTCATGATAACATGGAAGTGATCAACAAAGCAGGCGTAAGCATTTTTTTAGATGTGCCGCCAAAAGAGATTGCCAAACGAATTATGAACTCTCACATTTCAGAACGTCCACTTTTTTCAACTGATAATGCGGAGAGTTTAAAAGACCGGATTGAATTTATGCGTACACAGCGAATTAATTTTTATAAGCAGGCTCATCTCACTGTTACTGGCGAAAGAATAGAAATACAGGAATTGATTCGATTAGTACGCCTTTCCGAGCGCCATTAAAACGGGAATCCCAGCGTAAGTAAAATGTTTGTGTTGTTTTGACTGTAGGTGACCAGCGGGCTTGTCGGAGAGTTCACCGTATAAGGCCTGTAGGAATTATTTCCCTGACCGTAGATAAAAGCAACATCGACATAGAATTTTTGAGTCCGATATCCTGCCCCACCTGAAAGGCTTTTTATCACTCTGGACACATCATTTTGCTGAATCTTAAAAGGTTCTGGCATATAGCTGAAGCCTGCTCTGAATCTGAATTTGTCATATCGAAATTCACCGCCCATCCGCATGTTGATGACGGATTGGTAAAGTGTTTTGATTTGCTTGTTATCATCGCTGTAGGAAATGCCGTCAATGCCAGTTCCATATTTAGCGTTGCTATAATTTATACTTTCAATATCAACTGTTACAAAACCGCTTTTTTGAATGAAGATCGTAGCCCCTGCGCTCATTCTCCACGGAGTCGTTAGCGGATATTGCGAGTTAATCACGTCTGTCTTAGCAGATTCTTTGTTGATGAATTGACCCGGCAGATACTCGAAGTCTTTCCAGTTAGTACTCATGCTCGCGTCATAGGCGTCCACTAGTTGATATTTAGTTGGTGTGGCGATGGAGGCGCCAAACTGGATAATATCTACCGGCCGATAGATGGCGCCAATCTTAGCATTTATTCCTGATCCTCTAATCTCAAGATTTTCTACAAGGGAAAGATCGGAAAGAGGTTCATTGACAAAACTTTCGGTGTATACTTTTTTTGATTTATAATGGAGGGAAGCCAGACCAATGCCACCGCCAATAAAGAGCTTATCATTTACGTTTGCTCCATACGAGAAGTTCCATTGATTTTGCGCACCACTCGTGGTAACCGTTTCGTGTTGCGTGGGTATGCCCGTCACATCCGTAAAATATTCTTTATTACTTAAGCTAGGATCGATGATCGTTTTTTCGCCAATCAAATAATTGTCGTAGGCGAGTTCAGTAGCGGTGTTGTACAGATCTCCGCCTTCATTGAACTGATTGGGTGTGCCTCCTGTCGCATCGTTGATAAAGTAGTCGATGATTGAATTGTCTTTATTCGTTCCTCCATAAGAAAACGTGCGATTGAAATCATTGATGCGCGAATAAGAGATGGTGAAACTTCCACTTTGTATTCCTTTCAACTTTGTGTTATCGTTATGAAGCGTAAGACTTAAGCCAGGAATATAAAGCGTGGACTTGGTTGCGTTATTTGTTTGATCCAGGTAAGTGGTTGAGATGTTTGCCAGATTATTGGCTGGTGTGATCGCAAATTCTGATCGATTATACATTCCCAGCCCTGCCGGATTTGAGTAGGCACTGCTATAGTCACCACCCAGCGCAACTTGAGCGCCACCCATCGCTTGCACTCTGGCACTTCCTCCCGGTTGCGTGCGACTAAACAAAAGCGCTGTTTCCGCAAAACTCTGTGCCATAATTTGCTTCGAACAAAGCAATACAATGCCAGTGAGCAAAAGCCCTTTTAAAAATTTCATACAAAAGTGTTTTGAATTGATCCTTTACCTGCCTCTCGAATGACCCCCACCGCTTGAACCACCGCCACCGCCAAATGAACTACCACCAGATCTTGAGCCACCCCCAAAGGAAGAGCCACCGGAGCCGAAAGAATTAAATGAACTCCTTGAGTTACTATTGCCTCCCCAATTGTTATTGTTGGAAGAACTTACTCTGCCGGATGATGATGAACCGTTGCTCCAAGCTGAGCGCGAACCACTGGTTGAACCTGAGTTGTCGCTCCACATTGACCTGGACGAATTAATACTTGGGTCTCTCTTCCAACCACGATCATAATACTGAGACTGGCTGTTGTCAGATCTGCTTCTGCCAGTGGCAACAGTGCGACCATTTCTTGTGTAGGCACTTTCAGGCCTTGAACGATCAATCAGATTGTTGGTGTCGCTACTTCTGCTTGAGCGCTTTCCATAAACGGTATTGTTGTAATCACCGCCCGAAACAACCATACCGTTGTTTCCATAATAATTTGATATATAACCTCCATAGCCGTAATAAGGCATTCCATATCCACCGTAGCCGAAGCTATTATAGAATGACGATCCGTAGCCATAATTCCATGGATTTCCCCAACTGTTTCCAAATCCGTAACCCATTCCACCGTACATGCCTCCTAAACCATAGCCAAACATCGATGAGAAGCCTGGCCGATAAAAGGAACTACCCATCATGCTCATGCCCCAGGGCGAATAGAAACTGCTGTATGGACTTGCAAAGCCATACATGCTATTGCCGTACATACCATTATAGTAAGGATTCATGCTATAACCGCCATAGTAAGGATTGTACATGCTATTTCCGCAATTGCAGTTATTGCTCGCTACGTTTTTGTTCACATTAGCCGGTTGATAGCCTGATATGAAATATTGTGAAGCACTAGCCGATGGGTTGGAATTCACTTTTAATCGATTTGTATATTCCGGGTTAACACTTCTGCCCGAGTAGCTATCTGTTGGGTTAATAGGAGAGGTTTTAACAATCGTTTTGTCCTCTTCCTCATATTGCCTTGCTAAAATGACTTCCTTAGAGGCATTTAATTTTGCGCGATCTTTGGAGTTGAAATACATGTCATCATACTCCACCTGAGCAAATGCTGCAGTTGCAAGCAGCATCACCAATCCAGACATTAAAGCGTATTTCGTTTTCATAGTCTTATTCTTAAGTCCAAGTTATTAACGTAAATCTACATAGAGTGGTGCCCGCAAGCAATAAAAAAATAGGTTTTAAGGGGGGTAGTTATGCCATCTCACCGCATTTATCCATCCAGATTTCCCTGAATGCTATGGCGTAATTCTATATTTTTGAGGCCTAAAATTTACGCGTAATGGGAAAAGAGTTGACTTCGCGAAGCGAGGATTATTCACAGTGGTACATCGATTTGGTAAAAAAGGCTGATTTGGCTGAGAATTCTGACGTGCGCGGATGCATGGTCATTAAGCCATATGGTTATAGCATTTGGGAGAAAATGCAGCAGGCGTTGGATAAGATGTTTAAGGACACAGGTCACGTGAATGCCTATTTCCCACTTTTCGTTCCTAAAAGCATGTTTGAAGCAGAGGAGAAAAATGCCGAAGGCTTCGCCAAGGAATGTGCTATTGTTACACATTATCGTCTTAAGACGGACCCAAATAACAAAGGGAAATTGATCGTTGATCCTGATGCAAAACTGGAGGAAGAATTAGTCGTTCGCCCAACCAGTGAAGCAATTATCTGGAGCACGTATAAAAAATGGATTCAATCCTATCGCGATCTGCCATTGTTGATCAATCAATGGGCAAACGTTGTAAGATGGGAGATGAGAACACGTCTGTTTCTGAGAACTGCTGAATTTCTGTGGCAGGAAGGACATACGGCACATGCCACTTCTCAGGAAGCGGAAAAGGAAACAGTGCAGATGCTGAATGTCTATGCTGAGTTTGCCGAAACATTTATGGCCATGCCGGTTATCAAAGGGAAAAAATCGGAAGGCGAAAGATTTCCTGGCGCTATCGATACCTACTGCATTGAAGCAATGATGCAGGATGGCAAAGCTTTACAGGCAGGCACTTCGCATTTTCTGGGACAGAATTTTGCGAAAGCGTTTAATGTTCAATTTGCCAACAAAGATGGGAAACTGGAAATGGTGTGGGGAACATCATGGGGAGTAAGTACACGGTTGATAGGTGGCTTAATTATGGCACATTCAGATGATGATGGATTAGTATTGCCACCAAAGCTGGCCCCTATACATGTGGTGATCGTTCCCATTTTTAGAAGCGAAGAGGAATTAACCAAAATCAGCAATAAAGTAGAAGAAATTTCCGCCTCTCTGCGCAAGCAAGGTTACTCAGTAAAGTTCGACAACCGCGATAATTTGAAACCTGGTTTCAAATTCGCAGAGTGGGAATTGAAAGGAGTACCCGTTCGTATTGCCATTGGCCCGCGCGATCTTGAAAATGGAACTGTGGAAGTAGCAAGACGTGACACTAAGGAAAAGCAAGTGATGAAAATGGATGACACAGTGAGTGCTATTCCTAAGCTGTTGGATGATATTCAAACCAACATCTACCAACGAGCGTTAAACTTCAGGAGTGAAAAAACAACAAAAGTTGATTCATACGATGAATTTAAGAAAGTGTTAGACCAAAAAGCAGGCTTTGTGTTGGCTCATTGGGATGGCACTGCAGAAACAGAAGCTGCAATTAAAGAAGAAACGAAAGCCACCATCCGTTGTATTCCGCTAGATGCAAAAGAAGAAACCGGAAAGTGTATTTATTCAGGTAAGCCATCTAACAAAAGGGTGTTGTTTGCCAGAGCCTATTAAATAAGGCAGGACAAGCTTTCTAACATAAAAGAGAACAGTTGGTTAAATACATTAACTTTGATGGGATGATCGAATGGATAACTGTCATATCGCTGATACTTTTTGGATTGGCATTGCTGATTGCTGAAGTCATTTTTGTGCCAGGCACAACATTGGTGGGGATGGTAGGATTTGCCTTCCTGATCGTTGGCGTGTCGTTGAGTTTTAGCTATTTCGGGCGTGAGGCTGGATGGGTGACCGTAGGCAGCACGGCTGTTGTTTCAGGAGTGTTATTTTATTTTGCTTTCAAGTCGAATGTCTGGAGTAAGTTTTCACTCAAGTCCTCCAACGGTAGCAAAGTAAACGAAGGAGAGTTAGATGGATTGAGTGCCGGTGAAGAGGGAGTTGCTGTATCTGCTTTGAGACCAGTAGGGAAGGCTGAATTAAAAAACAAATCCTTTGAAGTAAGAACCCTGGGTGCGTATGTCGATAGCGGAACAAAAATCCGCATCATTAAAATTTTATCAAACCAAATTATTGTAGAACCTATTTCTTAAAACTATGGATGGATTATTTCTGATTTTCTTTGTTTTCATTGGTATCATTGGATTCTTCACCTTCATGTATTTTGTGCCGGTGGGATTGTGGGTGACAGCCATTTTCTCTGGTGTTCGGGTGAGCATCGGACAATTGATTGGAATGCGCCTTCGAAAAATTCCACCCAGCATTATTGTTAACTCGTTGATCACAGCTACCAAAGCAGGGATTCCACTTACGCCAAGCGATCTTGAAACCCACTACCTCGCAGGTGGAAATGTGCCGAATGTAATTCGCGCTCTGATCTCTGCAGATAAGGCAAATATCAGTTTAACATTTAAGCAGGCAACTGCAATCGATCTGGCGGGCCGAGATGTTTTTGAAGCCGTTCAAATTTCTGTAAACCCTAAGGTTATTAACACACCACGCGTTGCTGCTGTTGCTGCTGATGGTATTCAATTGATTGCTATTGCCCGAGTGACCGTTCGTGCAAGCTTGGCACAGTTGGTTGGTGGTGCTGGTGAAGAAACCATTCTTGCACGCGTAGGCGAGGGTATTGTTACATCGATTGGTTCCGCGCAATCGCACAAAGAGGTGTTGGCCAATCCTGATAAAATATCAAAGCTCGTTCTTTCTCGTGGGTTGGATGCTGGAACCGCGTTCGAAATCCTTTCGATCGATATTGCTGACGTGGATGTAGGTGCAAACATCGGTGCCAAACTTCAGATTGATCAGGCGACAGCCGATTTGAAAGTTGCTGAAGCAAAAGCGGAAGAGAGAAGAGCAATGGCTGTTGCATTGGAACAGGAAATGATTGCGAAGGCACAGGAAGCGCGCGCAAATGTAATTCAGGCAGAAGCAGAGATACCGAAAGCAATTGCCGATGCATTTGTGAAAGGAAATCTTGGTGTGATGGACTACTATAAGATGCAAAATGTTCAGGCCGATACGGGTATGCGAGAGTCAATCTCGGGTAAAGGTGGACCCTCAACGACACCTTCGAAATAATAGAAGGCCCGTGAGGGCCTTTTTACTTTAAGAAAAATCAATTAAAAAATCATAAGCATGAAAAAGAAAATCATCATTGGAGTTGTCGCCTTAGTCGTATTACTGGCAATTGGTTTCGTCTATCTCAACTATCGCAATCGCACCCTTAGCCCTCCCGGTAAAGCGGAGTTAACGGCAAATGAATTAACAGTTTCAATCCCTTATAGCAGGCCATCTGTTCGCGGCCGCCTGATTTTTGGAACAACGGAACAAAAAGCCCTTCAGCCTTACGGTGTATACTGGAGACTAGGTGCCAATGAATCAACTGAGATCACTGTCAATAAAGATTTTCTTTTCAACGGACAGCCGGTGAAAGCGGGAACCTATAGAATGTATGCTGTGCCAGGTGCCAATGAGTTTGAAGTTGCCTTGAATACTGAACTTGGTAAGTGGGGCGCCATGGAACCTGATTATAGTTTGGACATTCTCAAAACAAAAGTCCCGGTTGAACATGCTGGTTCTCCGGTTGAGCAGTATACCATTTCTACTGTGGAAGCAGATGGCGGTATTAATGTCGTGTTTGAGTGGTCGGATATTAAATTCACTATTCCAATAAAGGCGCAGTAGGATTTTTTATTATTTGACATTTTTAAGAAAAGCACTGATCAATCTGATTGGTGCTTTTTATTTGGCCTTCCAACCTCACTTATAAAGTTCCATTTTCAAAAAAAAAATTGTAAAGCCCTTTTGGCATTGTTCAAAGCCAAATTGGCTGAAAACGAATGATTTACGTTCATTTTTATGCCAGAATTTCTGAAATGATTTGAACAAAACTCGCTGGATTCGAATTTGATCATTGGGAGCAAAACCACAATGATATGAACTTCGAGAAATTCACGATAAAATCGCAGGAAGCGTTACAAAAGTCCGCTGAGATTGCTACCGGCAAGCAACAGTTGGCTATTGAGCCTGGGCACGTTCTCAAAGCTATTTTAGAAACAGATGAAAATGTTTCCAATTATCTTTTTAAGAAACTCAATATCAATGCAACGATATTGGATACCAAGCTCGATGAGATTCTGAATTCCTATCCGAAAGCTTCTGGCCAGCAGCCTTATTTGTCTACTACTACTAACACAGTGTTGCAGAATGCAGAGAAGGAACTGCGCGAATTCAAAGACGAGTACATCGCTATTGAGCATTTGTTACTGGCGTTGATGGCAACCAAAGACAAGGTATCCTCCATCATGAAAGATTCCGGCTTTGAAAAGTCAGCGCTTATCAAAGCGATTAAAGAATTACGCGGTGGAGCTAAAGTAACAGATCAAAACGCAGAAGCGAAGTACAAGTCTTTGGAGCGTTATTCTAAAAATTTAAATGATCTCGCCAAGCAGGGTAAGATTGATCCTGTGATTGGTCGCGATGAGGAGATCAGGCGTGTACTTCAAATTTTGTCGCGCAGAACAAAAAACAACCCTATTCTTTTAGGTGAGCCAGGTGTTGGTAAGACTGCCATCGTTGAGGGAATGGCCCAACGCATTGTGAATGGTGATGTGCCTGAAAATCTAAAAAGCAAAGTGCTTATCTCACTTGACATGGGCTTGCTCGTGGCCGGTGCAAAATATAAGGGCGAGTTTGAAGAGCGGTTGAAAGCGGTTATCAAAGAAGTTACGGATTCAAATGGAGAGATCATTCTTTTTATAGATGAGATACATACACTGATAGGCGCTGGTGGAGGAGAAGGTGCAATGGATGCTGCCAACTTATTAAAGCCAGCGTTGGCCCGGGGTGAACTTCATGCCATTGGTGCCACTACGTTGAAGGAGTATCAGAAATACATTGAGAAAGACAAAGCGCTGGAACGTAGATTCCAGGCTGTAATGGTAGATGAGCCTTCAGTGGAGGATTCCATCTCAATACTTAGGGGAATAAAAGACAAATATGAATTGCATCATGGCGTAAGAATTAAGGATGATGCGGTGATTTCGGCAGTTGAATTATCCAGTCGTTATATCTCCGATCGATTTCTTCCCGATAAGGCAATTGACCTGATGGATGAGGCGGCCTCTAAGTTGAGATTGGAAATGGATTCTCTCCCGGAAGAGTTGGACGAGCTTAACCGCAAGATCATGCAATTGGAGATTGAGCGCGAAGCCATTCGGAGAGAGAAGAACAAAGACAAAGAAACACTGCTGACCAAAGATATTGCAGAGCTCTCTGAAAGCAGAAACGCATTGAAGGCTCAATGGGAAAATGAAAAATCGATTGTCAACAATCTTCGTAAGGAAAAGGAGAATATTGACAAGCTGAAGTTTGAAGCAGAGCAGGCTGAGAAAGCCGGTGATTATGGTAAAGTGGCCGAGATTCGCTATGGAAAAATAACAGAAGCCGAAAAGAGATTGAACGACTCTCAGGCAAAAATGAAAGCGATGCAAGGAGAACATAGCTTGCTGAAAGAAGAAGTCGATAGCGAAGATATTGCAGAGGTCGTGGCTAAATGGACGGGTATTCCTGTTTCGAAAATGCTTCAGAGTGAACGCGAGAAGTTATTGACGTTGGAAGAAGAGTTGAGTAAAAGAGTGGCGGGACAGGAAGAAGCCATTCGAGCCTTGAGCGATGCCGTGAGAAGAAGCAGGGCAGGATTGCAAGATCCTAAGCGACCGATCGGTTCTTTTATTTTCATGGGTACGACCGGTGTTGGTAAAACGGAGCTGTCGAAGGCGCTGGCAGATTATCTTTTCAACGATGATAATGCTATGGTGCGCATTGATATGAGTGAGTATCAGGAAAGACACAGCGTGAGCCGATTGATCGGTGCGCCTCCGGGATATGTGGGTTATGACGAAGGCGGCCAGTTGACCGAAGCAGTCAGGAGAAAACCCTACTCGGTGATTTTGCTCGATGAAATCGAGAAGGCGCACCCCGATGTATTCAATATTCTGTTACAAGTTTTGGATGACGGAAGATTGACGGATAACAAGGGCAGGGTGGCGAACTTCAAGAACACGATCATCATCATGACGACCAACATTGGCTCCCACATCATTCAGGAGAACTTCGAGAAGATTACAGACGCTAATTATTTCGATGTGGTGGAAGAGACGAAAGATCAGGTATTGGACTTGTTGAAAAAATCGGTGCGACCAGAATTCATTAACAGGATTGATGAAATTATCATGTTCCGTCCGCTGAGTAAATCAGACATTAGAAAAATTGTAGAGATACAATTTGAGATGATTAAGAAACGTTTGGAAGAAGGAGGTGTGAAACTGGATATTTCTGAGAAGGCGCTGGATAGGCTCTCTAAACTCGGCTATGATCCACAATTTGGCGCCAGACCGCTAAAACGAGTATTGCAGCGTGAAATATTGAATGAATTGTCGAAACAAATATTATCAGGAAAAGTAAACAAAGACTCGGTAATTTTTGTTGATATGAAAAATGAGGTCGAGTTTGATTTCATCAATCTGGACAGCGTTGAGGTGGTTCAGTAAATTTTAAAAGGATGTGTGGCCCTGGATTCACCAGGGAGATTTGTGGGGTTAGTTCCATCGCATGATGGGACGGTTTTTGGGGTTAGGGCGAGCTGAGGAGCTCGCCCTTCTTTTTTGGGAACTATTTAATAATTAAGCTGAAATAGTTTATCAGCGCTCTTCCGGGCTGTTGATTCCGGAACAAAACGAATGGCTGAATTTCTTAGTTTGATCATCCAGCTTGATGACAGGTTCGTGATTTTCCCAAACTGCCAGGAAGTATCTACCACATATTTTGCTTTCGCATACCGAATGGCCTGAAATGCCTCAAATGCTTTTTCCACTTGTTGATGGCTGGATAGTGAGTGAGCAAGAGCATAGGCATCTTCCACTGCCTGACAGCCACCTTGCCCAAGGTTGGGTGTGGTGGCATGTGCTGCATCGCCAATCAGCACAACTCTTCCCTGATACCATCTTTTGATAGGAGCAAAGTCATAGATATCAGTGCGGATAATTTTTTGTGAATCGGTTGCATTTAAAATTTCCGAAGCAAGGTTGCCGAATTCAGCGTACTCGTAGATCAATTTTTCTTTTAATGTTGTTGCGTCATCGTTTCCTCCCGCTGCTGAACGAACGGTACAAAAGAAATAGATTTTATTGGAGCTGACAGGAACAATGCCCATGCGAAGACCCGCTTTGCTTCCCCATAATTCGTAAGCAACGTCTTTTAATTCAACAGGAACGGGCATATCCACTGCAGCCCGCCAGCACGTTTGCCCGGAATAACGATACGTTGTTTTTCCAAAGATTGATTCACGCACAACCGACTTGATCCCATCGGCACCGATAACAATGTCACCTTCTTCTTCAATTCCGTTGTCAAATTTTATCGAAGCCTTGTCCTGATTTTGGTTGACGGAAATAACTTTGTGGTTTAGCCTCACATGCTGCTCGGAAAGTTCTTCCAATAAAACTTTTTGAAGCGCAGCCCTGTGAATGGCGTAAGATCCCACACCGTACTTAGCAATTGCATAGGTGCTGTCAATTTCCTGAATGGCGTTCCATTTTTCATCTGCTATCCGCGCACTTTTCAACGCGTATCCATTGGCTTTTACTTTTTCGGCCACACCCAGTCGTTGCAATACCTGCATGGCGTTGGAGGCCATTACAATTCCAGCACCCACCGCTTTGATTTCCGGAGCGGCTTCGAACACGGTTGCTTCAATTCCTCTTTGCCGCAGTGCAATGGCGGTGGCAAGGCCACCGATACCCCCGCCAATAATGATCACTTTCATAGCTTATTACTTTAGAACAAATGTACTAACCTGAACGGAACAATTAGAACAAATGTTCTATATTTGAATAAGTTTTTATGATCGATACGAAACAGCGGATTTTAGAGGCCTCTCTGGAACTTTTCAACCGGGAAGGGACAGAAACCATTACCGTTCGGCACATTGCCAAAGAACTTGGCATCAGCCATGGTAACCTCTGCTACCACTTCCCCACAACCGATGATATTGTGGCCACATTGTATTACAATTTGGCTGACGAACTGGATATTCTGATAAAAGGAATGCAGGAGAAAGGTCAGGGTGCACTGGTTGGACAGGGTGGAAAATCGATACTTACTTTGCTCTATAAGTATAGATTTTTGATGCTAAACTTTGTGGAAGTCATGCGCAGGTTGCCAGACGTTAAAAAGCATTATCAAAAACTACAGGAGCGAAGAAAGCTTGAGTTCCACCAGGTATTTGAAAACATGGTTGAGGCGGGGCTGATGCGAAAGGAACTTTATCCCGGATTTTTTGATGATATGATCACCAACATGACCATTATTGGAGATTCGTGGATCCAGCACGCTGAGATACTTTATAAAGGAAAGGAGAAAGAAAAAATTGATTTTTATTACCGTGTTGCGAATAGTCTGATTACTCCGATGTTAACTGAAAAAGGTTTGGAGGCTTTTGCCCAACGGCCATGATGAGTTTTGATTCTTACTTCAGCTCAATCCACTCTGCCTTCTTCAACCCCAGGAATTGGTTTTTTTCCTGATCGTAAATTAATTGATCATACACCAATGGAATTGTGCTGAGCCCCTCTAACGTGAGCAAACCAAACCTGCCTTGTTGCTCCACCAGAACGTAGTTATTCGATAAGTATTGAAGTTTATCAAAGCGTGGTTCAATCAAGACATTTCCACTCTTGTCGGCAAGGCCGTGTTTATTATCTGCCATGATCAGAAATTTCTGATCAGTTAATCTTTGAACAGAGTCGTAGCGGATAGTAAGAATCGCTTTGCCCGCTTTGTCAATGACACCGGCTTTTCCATTTCGTCTGACGATCGATAAACCCTGTTCAAATTCTTCTGCCTTCTCGTAATTGGGATTAATGACAATATTATCCTGTGTATCAACAAAACCCCATTTGCCCATGATCTTCACGGGAGCAAAGCCTTCCTTGAACTCTCCGATATCTTCATACCGATTGGCAATTCTCAATCGCCCGCGACTATCAACAAAACCGTACAAGCCATCGCGTTTAATTCCTTGCAATCCTTCTGTAGTCCTAAAAGTTTTTTCGTTACCAACAGATTCGATAGACGTGCGATTAATAATGAGACCATTGAGGCTTACTGTTTTCTCCGTACCGTTTGGTAGAAATTCCAGCAGGTGATCTTCATAAATTTCAAATTTGTTGTCCGTGAAATAAATGATCTCTCCATTTGTTTTTTTTAGAAACGTCATGGCTGGTTGTTTTTCCAGATACAGATTTTGATTAACAAGTTCCAATAGATGCGCTTGTGGCATAACCAGCCAGTCTTCGTTTAATGAAATGATTCCGTATTGCCCCTGAAATTTAACAACGAGTTGATCTTCTTTGAACTCAAGAATGGAATCGTAAACACAATGAATGAACTCTTCGCCATAGCGATTGACAGCGCCTTGATAACCTTTGTTCTCTGCCGGGAAAAACTTTCCGTTGTAAGTCCCCAGCTGCTCATAGGAATGATTCGTTTTCTTTATTCCAAACGTGTCATACAAATTCCAGCCCGTTGTTTTGAAGTCGTTTTCCAGCGCGCGAATAAATAAACCGTCCCACAACAACGAATCAAAACCTATTGGCAAAACCACCGATTCATCTTTGCGAATGATTCCGAACTTGCCGTTTCTTTTTGCGATCATTTTGCCGTGATGAAAATCAGACAAGTGATCATAAATCGGTTGAATGACAAAATTCAACTTTTCGTCAATTATGCCTTTCTTTGATGCAACCGTAATCGCATAAAGCCCTTTTGCCAATGGCCTTAGTTCATCGCCTTCAATTTTTTTTAACTCATGGTTGTCAGCATCGAGAATTTTCCATTCGTCAAACAAGCGCGCAGAAATGGTAGCATCCTCATTTATTTTTATTTCGCGATAGCGTGGTTCAATTTTTATTTCTCCCTCACGATCGATGAGCCCTTGCTTTAAATTTTGATAGATTACCGCTTTACCTTTTCTAAAAGAGGAAATGCTGTCGATCGCAAACTCCGTTAATTTTATTCCTTGTTCGGAAAACAAAGCTGTTTTGGTTTCGAAATTTTCAACAGCATATCGAAGACTACCAATTGCAGTAATGCTTTTAAATTTAAATGCAATGATTTCTTTGTCGTTGAGATCAACTAGTCCATGCTGAAATCTTGTGCCATTTTTAACAAAGACGACAGCACGAAGCCCTTGAATTTTTATGCCATCGTACTTGAAGGGGATTGTTATTTTTCCGGTGAGATCTAAACAGCCGAGGCGACTGGTAAGTCCAACTTTTTTTTGGGCGATCACCCGATCGCCATTGCCGTAGAAGATGCCTTCATACTCGGCTGGTGTGATGTATTCTTTTTTGAGATTAATGAGACCCCAATTGTTACCAAGCTTATAGCCCGTTACTTGTCCGATTAACGAGAAATTTCCATCCGACCATCCAAGCGCTTCGAAGGAAGCAGGCAAAAGAATTTGTCCGGTTTCATTTTTGAGTCCAACTTTTCCATTTTCCTCAAAGACTTTATACAACTCTGCCCTTGACACAACTGTCATACCTGAAAAGAGAAGAATAGCTAAAATTCGGTACATGCCACAAAGTTAGTGGCATTACGGTAAATCGAGGTTTTTTTTGGAACTTTGAGCCGAAATTCTGGTTTACCTGATCTGAATTAAGGACCGGCCGACCCGAGTCAACGAAACGAAACACTATGTATATCGAACAATTGTATACGAACTGCCTGGCTGAAGCCGCTTATTATATTGAATCGGAAGGAGAAGCCGCTATTATTGATCCCTTGCGCGAGACAGAACCGTATTTGGAACTTGCAGAAAAGCGAGGAACGAAAATAAAGTACGTATTCGAAACTCACTTTCATGCTGATTTTGTTTCGGGTCACATTGATCTTGCGAAAAAAGCAAATGCTGTCATTGTCTATGGCCCGCAAGCCAATACTAATTATAAAGTCCACAATGCAACAGATGGGGAAGAGTTTAAAATCGGTAAGTTAACGCTTCGTGTTTTACACACACCTGGCCACACTCCGGAGTCTTCTTGTTATTTGTTGCTGGATAAAAACAAAAAGGCGTACGCTGTTTTCACAGGAGATACCTTGTTTGTGGGTGATGTCGGTCGTCCGGATTTGTTAGATGGAGTGATGACACAGGAGGAGTTGGCGAGTATGATGTACGATTCGTTGAACAAAAAAATTAAAACGCTTGCTGACGATGTGATTGTTTATCCTGCTCACGGTCCCGGTTCGGCTTGTGGAAAAAATATAGGTAAAGAGACCTTTTCGACCATAGGTGAACAGAAGAAGTTTAACTATGCACTGAAAGACCAGACACGCGAAGAATTTATTAAAGAGTTGACAAGCGGAATTCTTCCACCACCACAATATTTCTTTGAAGATGCGCGCATCAACAAGATGGGCTACGACTCGATTGATGTGGTGATGAAGGACAACAAAAAACCGTTGACGCTTCCCCAATTCAAAAATGCTGTGAAGCAAGGAGCGTTGATACTTGACACCCGCATGCCCGATGATTTTGAAAAGGGATTTGTTCCCGGTTCGCTTAACATTGGATTGAATGGACAGTATGCAGTGTGGGTAGGAACATTGATTGACATCAAACAACCGTTAATACTTGTTACAGAAATTGGAAAGGAGGAAGAATCTATTCTACGGTTAGCTCGTGTAGGTTATGAAAATGTGATTGGCTACTTAGAAGGCGGAGCCGCCACATGGGATGGAAAACTGGAAACAGTGAAGTCAATTACCGCTCAGGAGATGAAATCTGAAATGCAAAAAGGCCTTACGGTAATGGATGTTCGCAAGCCCGGTGAGTGGAATATTAGCCACGTAAAAGATGCTGAATTTGTTCCGTTGGCAGGGATGCCGGCTAATCTAAGTGCATACGATAAAGCAAAACCCTACCTCGTTCATTGTGGCGGTGGTTATCGTTCCATGATGGCGATTTCGCTGATGAGAAAGCACGGCTTTCAAAATCTGATGAACATCTACGGTGGTTTTGGTGCGATGCAACAAGCAGGATTGGAAATTGTAACGGAGGAGTTAGTTGCTTAAGTAAATAACGATCAGTTTTACTGATTGCCGATTACTGTTTGCTCAATCTTTCTTTCAGCTTTTTAAAATCATCGGGTGTGTCTACATCAACAGCTCCCTCCGGAAAGTCAACTGTTTGAACCAGATCTTTATTTTGTTGAATGATTTTTCGGGCACCAGATTCATTCTCCACATTTAAAAGTTTTTCAAAAACCGATTTCTCGAAAAGGGCAGGAACGCCAGCGGTGTTTGAATAGTAAGACGCAACAATTGGAGATTTTGTTTGTCTAAAAATTTGAATCAGTTTATTCAAATGACCGGTTGTCAACAGCGGCTGATCACACACCATAATAATAACAGCATCTAATGTTGGCTTGGTCTGTAACAATTGATGAAGTCCTTTCTTCAGTGAACTACCCATGCCATCTTTCCAATCGGGATTAACCACGATGTCGACAGATAGTGACTGAATTATTTTTCGATGCTCTTGTTCATTTGCACCCAGTACTACAATAATTTTTTCGGCCTCAGACTGTAAGGCAGTTTGCGTTGACTTCCATAACAATTGCTCTCCCTTAATCTCCAGCAGCTGCTTGGATTGGCCCATTCGCGAAGATGAGCCTGCAGCTAGAAGTATAACACCAATATTAGTTTGCTCAATTTTCATTTGTGATTTTCATTGTTCCCTCTGTGCAGTTCACTTTGTGTTCTTAGTGGTTACATTTTTTAACCACCAGGTTCATGAAGGTTAGCGTGAGGTTCATGAATTTTCTTGCCTTTACTTTAAAGCAAAAGCAACATAACTGTCTCCCGACTTAGTGCCCATTTTTCCGCCACCGCAGGCAACCACTACAAATTGTTTCGCATCTACTTCATAAACTGCAGGAGTCGCGTAGCCACCAGCGGGCAAATCGTATTCAAATAATATCTTACCAGTTTCTTTATCGAATGCCCTAAACTTTTCATCCCGACTGGCGGCAATAAAAATTAAACCGCCAGCCGTGTTCACTCCACCACCGTAATTTTCGGTCCCGGTTGGAGGCACTCCTTTTTCTTTTAATTCTTTAAACTCACCAAGCGGAGTTTTCCATTTGGTGTCACCACTGTTTAGATCGATGGCATTGAGCGTTCCCCAGGGTGGCTGAATGGCAGGATATCCTTCAGGAGTTAAGAATCGGTTGTAGCCCGTGTTGGAATAAAGAATATCCGGATCGCGTTCAAAGTTTCCTTTTTTCTCTTCATCGGTTCGTTCCAATAAATCCAAAACGTAACGCGCAATAGCATCGCGGTCCTTGTCACTTAAATGACTGAAGGCAGGCATCACACCTTTTCCCTTTAAGACAAAAGCCTTCAAACTTTCTTTCGTGTACTTAGATTGCAAATTATTGATAGCCGGAAACACGTGACCATCGCCACCGCGATTGATTCCGTGACAAGTAGCACAATGTGTTCGATAGAGTGAGATGCCGGCCCATGCATCTTCTTTCATGCGCACATCTACCATAGTTAATATCCAGGGCATTTCGTTTGCGTTGACATACAATACTCCACTCTCTGGATCGAAAGAAGGTCCACCCCATTCGGCACCGCCATCAAAGCCTGGCAAAATGATCGTGCCTTCCTTGCTAGGTGGAATAAATTGTCTGCCGGTTTTTAATCCTTTAAATTTTTCTTTCACAAATGCTTCGCCTTCGGGAGTAATGGTGTTGATCATGTCTTCGGTGAACACTTGACGCGCGAAGGGTGCTGGCTTGGTTGGGACAGGTTGAGTTGGCCATGCTTCTTCACCATCAAGATCGGAAGGAGGCACAGGAATTTCTTCAATTGGAAACAGTGGTTCACCTGTATCGCGATTGAATAAAAAGACAAATCCGGATTTAGAGACTTGCGCTACAGCATCAACTTTTTCCCCATCATGATTGACAGTTACTAAAACAGGCGATGCCGGAAGGTCACGGTCCCACATGTCGTGATGAACAGTTTGATAATGCCACTTGCGTTCTCCGGTTTCAGCATTTAAAGCAAGCACGCAGTTCGCATATAGATTTTGCCCCTTACGATTGCCACCATAGAAGTCAAATGAAGCAGATCCCGTTGAGGTAAACACCAAACCACGTTTGTGATCAACGGCCATACCCGCCCATGCATTGGCGCCACCCACTCGCTTCCAGGCATCGGGGGGCCAAGTTTCATAACCGGCTTCACCGGGTTTTGGAATAGTGTGAAACACCCACGCCAGTTTTCCAGTCTTCACATCAAATGCACGCAAATATCCGGGTGCCGCAATCGGCCCTTCGTGCACGCGTGAACCCATGATGATTAAATTTTTATAGATCACTCCCGGTGTGTTGGACAGCACCATGAGTTTGGAGGCACGTTCGCCAAGACCTTCTTTTAAACTTACGCGTCCGTCTGTTCCAAAGCTCTCCACTTTCTTTCCGGTCTTTGCATTGATTGCATATAGGTTTTCACCGAATGAGTAGAGTATACGTTTGTCTTCACCTTCTTCCCAATACGTTACACCGCGGTTAACACCAAGTCCGGCATTGACTTCACCGGGATCGAACCTCCATAGTTCTTTCCCCGTTGCTGCATCAACAGCAAAAGCTTTTAGCTGTGCTGAAGTTGCGTACAGTACGCCATCGACAACAATCGGATTGCATTGTATTTGAGAACGGTTATTAATGGTGTCAGCATCATGCGTGCGATACGTCCACGCCACCTGAAGATTGGCCACGTTCTCTTTTGTGATTTGTTTCAGTTGTGAATACTGAATGCCATCGGCTGTGCCGCCTTTAATTTTCCAACCCGAGTAAGTGCTGTCGGGTTGACTACAGGCAATCAATAACAGGAGAAGAAGAAGTGGAGCGTGCTTCATGCAATTCAAAATTTTGTAGGAAGCTCTAAAAATCGAAGCATGTTTGCAAGCGCTATTCTTCTATCACTGAACCTGATTACGAATTCGGATTGTAATTTTTTTGTTTGCGTTTGCTCCGATAATAATAAATGGCTGTATTACGTCAGGGTCTAGTTCAAATAATTTACCCAAAGTCTCGATATGAATATCTGGTTCAAGATGACCCGGACGCAGATAAACTATTCCAATGAATTTTGTATCGGTTGTATGAAACATTTTACCGAAGTCTTGATCTTGGGTAAGAATCACTCTTTCCCTGATATAGGCGTGAGCTGCAACGTCCTCATCGGAATGCCCAATAAGATCTTCGCTTAGCGTGCTGATGACATCGAAATTTAAACTTCTGAGAAATTGAATGACCGATGGCTGAATGTTTTCATCGGCTAAAAAGCGGTAGCCCTTGAACCTCATTAATGCCCGATGGATTCAATTAGAATTTCGTTTTTTGAAATATCAGTTGCATATCGGATGGCTTCTTGAACAGCTTCCCTTTTTAAGTGAGGATAAGATTCTACGATTTGATCAACGGTTGCACCACTTGCCAACCATTCCAGAATTAATTCAATGCTGATACGAGTACCTTTGATAATTGGCTTACCACCTAAAATATTTTTATCAAATGTGATGTGAGTGTACTTGTTCATAGAATAAAGATAGATTTTTTTTATCTACTTGACAATTCTGTCGTGCTTACATCGACTTCTTCATTCCGTCATCTCCCAAATACACTTGTTTGAAAACCTGATCGCTGTGAGGATCGCGATCGTGTATAGGCCCGGGATGATATTTCAAAAACCCTCCGGAGCGATTGGCAAACTTACTTTGAATCTCTGCGATGATAGAGACTGCAATTTCATCAGGAGCTTCTGCGCCAATGTCAAGGCCAATCGGTGAATGTATTCTTTGAAAATCGTAGGTGGTGAGTTGAATGTTTAGCTCTTTGAATTCCAGCTGCATTTTATCAAAGCGCTTTCGCGGACCGAGTATGCCGATGTAAGGTGTTTCTGTTTTGATTAGTTTCTTCAGCACATCCCGATCGTATTCATAATTGTGCGACATCAACACGCATGCTGTATAGGGTGTGATGTTGAAGTCGCGATCAATAAACTCACGCTGGCAAAGTGATAGTTTGTCTGCCGATGGAAAGAAGATGGGAGCAATGTGGGCAACACATTCATCGGTGACAGACACGTTCCAACCCAATGACTTGGCTAACTCACTTACCGGCCGCGCATCGAAGCCTCCCCCAAAAATGATAAGCGAGACTGTTGGTTGAATGAGTTCAATAAAAACTTCTACCTGGTTATCATCTATCTTATAGACTCTCGCTTCAGATTTCTTCGTTTTAAACAACAAAGAAAGATCGCGCGAAACAATTTCATTGAGCTTTGGATTTGAGAAAGTAGAATTGGTTTTGCCAATGGTGACGAGTTGTTTTTCTCCAACACCCTGCGGCCCTGAAAATATGGTGGCCATCGCAAGCGGCTCGTTCATGTCGGCAAAGCTTTCAAACAATTGAACAGGATTAGTGCCAGTGTTATCAATGGGCTCAATCAACACGTCAATGACGCCATTACAACCCAGTCCAATTCCAAGATTCTGATTGCTCTCTTCTCGCGTATCATACGTCACCGTCATAGGCTTCTTGTCGGCCATTACTGTGCGCGCTTTTCTCAATGCATCTCCTTCCAAACATCCACCGCTGATGGAGCCGACCCAATGACCGTCATCGGTAATTAACATTCTTGCGCCAGGACTCCTGTACGATGAGCCGCGGACTTTCACAACAGTTGCCAATGCAGCCTTGTGTGCCTGAAAATCAATTTTCTTGTAAGCAGCTATGATGGCTTTAAAATCTTTCACGATTGAAATTATTTTTTCTCCCGAATCGCCAGGTCAAGTTGTTGTACCAAAGGATTAGCTTCCGGTGTTAAGGTGAAGAAGACTTCTATATTTTTCTTTTCACACTCTATAACAAATGTTCCACGTAGTTGATTCTCGGGATTCATCTCATTTACCTTTATTATTTTCCCAGATTCAATTAACAGATCGCCAGTTGCTTTCTTCCATGAATCAAGCGATTGATCCAGTAAAAAGTTCTCGGCCAGAATAGTTTGTTTGTCAGTTGCCCAGCTTTGTATCAATTCAACAATTTCCTTTTGTCGCTGCTGCAGAATGGACGACACCGGTAGTGTTCTTGGTTTTAAGTTAGCAAGGTAGATCAACGTGTCGAGCGCTTTGGCATTTGTTCCGCCAAGTCCTCCATACGTTAAGTTGCTGAGCGCTACAATTCCAACGCCTAGCTCTGGAAAGAATCTCCATTCACTGCCAAACCCCGGCAATCCACCGCCATGTCGGATCGAAACTAAATCCTTACAATCTCTGCGATAAGCAAGTCCGTAGCCATAGCCCGTAACCGTAGGACATAATTCTCCATTTCTTGTCTTTGCTTCCGGAAGCAATCCGCCAAAGCGTTGCAATTGATGCATCTCTCTCAATGAACTTCTTTTTATGACCGGTGACTCTTCTTCGTTGCGCGGGGGCCAGGCAGACAGATGAAGCGCAAGATATTTGCTGAAATCTTCCACCGAACAAATCAATCCGCCCATCGCTCCGTAAGCGCCATCGTGTAAGAAAGGTTCTGGCTTCCATTGGTTGTCCTCCCACCGATAGCCGGTTGCTAATTGTTCCTTTGGCACGTCATCGTATTCCCATTGTGCGTCATTCATGCCGAGTGGCGTAAGAATATTTTCTTTGATGTATTGTTGATACGGTTTGCCCGATACAACGCCAACGATTTTACCCAACATTCCAAAACCGAGGTTACTGTATTCATACGTTAAACCCGGAGCGTTAGAGAATGAAATCCCTTGTTGTATTAACTCCAGCAGTTCGGTATCGGTGTCGTCCAGTTGACGATCGCCCCACGGGTTGTCTTCCGGAAATCCTGCCGACATGGTGAGCAGGTGTTCGATCGTCAGGGGCGGTGAATCTTGTGTGAGGTATTTTACATGGGCTACTTCTGGAATATATTTTGAAACAG
Source organism: Cyclobacteriaceae bacterium (assembly GCA_044222145.1). Taxonomy (GTDB): domain Bacteria; phylum Bacteroidota; class Bacteroidia; order Cytophagales; family Cyclobacteriaceae; genus ELB16-189. The sequence goes on along the minus strand of JBGANU010000006.1, from coordinate 100,513 downwards.
GGTCCTGCAAACTCAACTTCCCTTCGTCCCTTAACTTTAGAATTGACAATGCTGTAAAACTTTTCGACATGGAAGCAATTCTGAAATTTGTTTTGGCAGAAGCTGAATAGTTGGACGAAATGTTGGCAACACCAAAGGCATGTGAGTAAATCAATTCGCCATCCACCACGATGCCGTAGGCGATGCCGGGGAAGTGATTATTTTCAAAATGATCTTGAAATACTTTATCTACAATGGGCAACGCAGCTTTTATTTTTTGCTGGCGATCAGCATCGGAGAAGAACGGAGCTTTGTAATCGGATGTGTAAGAAACTGTGCCGGCAGGGGCTGATGTTTTCTTTTCATTGCAACCAGCCAATGGCAACACGGAGAGAATTACATAAAGCAAATTTAGTTTCATAGCTACCGAAATTTATATCCTAATATTCTTCATTGTGAGCAAAGTATTGGATGTGCGTCATTTTGCCTTCATATCGTTTAAAGGTGATCACATCTCCCACATTTTTTGTTTGGTAATGTTCCAACAGGCAATGCACTTGAAGTTTCTCGCCATTTTTTGTTTGCACGAGTGCTATCCACTGATCGTCTTTGTGGACAGTGACAAAAAAGTTTCCTCTTCTGGCGCCTGCATAAGGTGTAGCTGCTGTTTCATGCGTGCCTTCAATAAAAATCTTCTCCAGGATAACACCTTCCTGCAAATCGGGTTTTGAAAACATTGTGTCATAACCGATAATCAAAATGATGACAACGGAGAGTGCCAAGATGGAACCCGTGATAACTGTTGATTTGGAACTTGACGTCATTATTTTCTTGCGGCCTTTACCTGGTCGGGGGTAACTGCTTCGCCTTTGTTGCCAAAAGAATTTCTGATATAGTTGAGCACGTCACTGGCTTCTTCGTCCGATAAGTCAAATCCGGTCATCTCCGAATTATAAATTTTGCCATTGACTTTCATTTCACCGTTAGCACCTTTTAACACCTGCACGATGGAACGTTTTGTGTCTTTCATGAGATAGTCGGCTTTTGCCAGAGGCGGATAAAGATCTTCAATGCCTTCGCCTTGTTCCTGGTGACAACTCATGCAATAAATGTTGTATACATCCTTGCCACGCTCCATGCTGGCTTTCAGATCGAACTTTGTCTTATGCTGAAAGGACAGAAACGAAATTGAAACCAACACGCAACCGGGCAAGAGGAATCGTTTTATCATACTTAATGCTTGATTAGATGAACCATTTATTTTTCAAACTCAACTATGTATTCCGAAAGGTACTGATGATTATCACCTTCCATATCTTTAAAAAAGAGACGCGCCTTTTTTCCAAGACGCAGACTCGTGTATTTATGTTCAATATCTTCGGGCGTATTCATGGGCTGTAAAGAAGGATACCAAAGAATGTGGCCGGGCCTATTGAGTAGTAATTGCGGCTTGCTCCATGCTTGCGAGTTATCTCCCGATCCTAAGTCCTGATTGGGATTGAATGAAATGTACAGGCTGCTGCCTTTCCAGGATTTCCCCTCAGCTCTGGCCATCAACATGACCCAGCAATTGAGGTAGTTATTCCAGCTGACGGAAGGCCCCCAATAAAATTTTTTCCCTGCATGTGAAGCGCCACCACCTCCTTCGCTTTGGGGTATCTGCAAGGATGGTATAGGCATTCCAACTTCGTTGTACCGTGCACTAAATTCATGACCGTTCCAGCGCTTTGCTGCTCCTTCGGGATGATCCAGGTCCTTGAGTTTAATGCGCGCCACGCTGATGCACTGTCCACTCCATTCTTTTGTGCTGTCATATTCTTCTTCCCGATAATCTCCCTGATAGCCGTATTCTCCGTAGAACAAATACAAGTAATCACCTGCTGCTACTGCTGATGGGTCTCCCACACCGCCAGCAAACGTCAACGAGTTGTTGTGCGGCAACAATATCATGCGTGGCTGCAGGTCTTCTATAAACAGTCCTTTGTTTTCCCAACTCATACCCCCATCGGTTGACTTCATCACACCAATACGGCAAACAGCTGCAGCAGACTCCGGGCCGGTTAGTCCTTCGGGCCATTTTTCGTTTTTGTATCCGGTTCCATTTTTCTCATCGAAGGGAAGCGTTGCCGGATAATTCTCGTTGTGATAGACAGCAAACAACGTTTTGCCCGAGGTGTCAGTCTGATCTTGATAAACCGTTTCAAACCAGACGGCACCGTGCAACCCAGGTGAACCTACAGGTGAATTCAAAGGCATTTTAGGAACCTTAAATTCATCCGACTTTCTTAAGAACGCTTCATCGGCATTCTTTCCATCGGCATAGTTCAATTCATTTGCATATCCCCACACAGGATCTTCTCCATACTTTCCGGGGAAAATTCTGAACGTGTCGCCAATCCAGGCCTCCGCCATGTTGCAATCGACAAAGGAGTTGAACAAAAATTTCGGTGATGCAATCAATTTAAACTGAGGTTGCGCTGCCGGCCGATCTGACTCCTTTCTGGAGCAACCGGAGACGATGACCACCACACACACTATTGTAACCGGCAGAATGCGACTCAACTTTTTCATCTTTTAGTACTCAACAAATTTGGCAGTTAAGTTGTTAGGGAAAGGTACAAAAAACGGTTTTCAAACTATTAATTTGTTGCTGAGTTTGCTACCATCGGTATTAAGTCAGTGGGATTGGTATAGGAATCACACATTTATTGATCCAGTGGAATCTTCAGTTCATTCTGAAGAATAGACGGCTCAGGAAGTATTTTTTTACACGCAGAGGTTGAACGGACATATTTCGGAAAAAAACGCTATGAAAATTTTCAAGGTTACAGTAGTATTAATCTTTTCAATTGTTGCCAGTGCCTTTTCACAACAGCACTCGCTTACGGTAGTCATTAGAAACGTGAAAGAGACGAAAGGGAAAATTGCCGTTGCATTATTTAATTCTGAAAACGATTTCACAAAGAAGGGTTGGAAAGGTGAAATCACAACGGCCATTGCCGGGGAAGTTCAGGTGACTTTTAATGATATCCCCAACGGTGAATATGCCATCAGCGTGATGCACGATGCAAATGAAAACAATGAACTGGATTCAAATGCATTTGGAATTCCGAAGGAGGGCTTTGGATTTTCCAATGATGCGATGGGCATGTTTGGCCCGCCATCGTTTGAAAAGGCGAAGTTCAATTTCAGCGGTCAAAGCAAAGTGACGATCAACTTGAAGTACATGTGATCGTTAATTCATATACCTTTTTGTAGGTATTTTTAATTCGGGAATCTTGGTCTAATTTATAGCCGGATAAATGGTGACTAATGATTCCCGGGTTTTGCAAACCAGTGGTATTCCTGGCTTTTCTTTTAGTAGATTATATCAACTGCAGCGCGCAGAGTTGGAAGGAATTATACGATCGCTCGGTGAAGTTATACGAGCAGGAGCAACTCACCGAATCCTACGATCTGGCAAATCAGTCGCTGCAAAGTTACCTCAGCGAAAGCGGAGCTGTTAATGACAACTACGCGGCCGTACTCAGGCATTTCGCCAATGTTTGTTATGGATTGGAAAAGTATGATCAGGGGATAGAGCTTCTTAATAAGGAAATCCAAATTCGTGAACCGAAACCCGATCAGGGTTTGGCCGATGCGCACTTGAACCTTGCTGAATTTTACAAACAGCTTGAAAAGTACAGCGATGCGATTACGCATATTCTGGCAAGTGAAAAAATAATACAAGCTTACTTTAAGCCCACCGATCCCGAATTTATTTCTTGTCAGCTCAATCTTGCCACTACTTATTATCTGGCGGGTGCGTTGCCAGCGTCTTTTGAAATTTTCCGCGAGCACTTCAAGAAGTTGAATGAACTCACGGCCACAGACGATGAAGAGCTTCGCGCACTCTATTATTATGGATTGTTGTTGAATGATCTCGGCAAAACGGAAGATGCGGTCTACGCTTTCATCCGCGCCAGAGAATTATGGGAAAAGGCAGGACGCAATCAGGATTTTGAATTTGCTCTTGTGCTCTCCGGTCTGGGCCAGTCCTACCATCGGTTTAACCTGCCTTTCAAAGCTGAAGAAAGTTACCAATCGGCACAACAGCTTTTCGAGTCACTGAAGTTAACCGGTGAAGATTATTTGAAATTGGTGAATGAACGCGCGGTGAATCTTCAAGCGCTGGGACAAACTGCTCAGGCGCAAAGTCTTTTTAACATTATTCAATCTCATCCCGATGGCGGATCGATTTATGCGGCATCACTGAATAATCAGGCAACCTTTTTTCAAAACAAAGGCGATTTTGTGCAGGCAGAAAAATTATATCTGGAAGCCATCAACAAATTTGATCCGGCCAATGCCGAAGCAAAACTATCACGAGCAGAAACAAAATCTAACCTGGCTATTTTAAAGTCCGATCAGGGAAAGTATGATGACGCCCTTAACTTGTTAGGGGAAGCGCGCACCGCGTATGAAGAAGCAGAAGCTACCGGAACAAATGCTTATCTCAATGTTTTAAATAAGATCGGATCTGTTTATTTAAAGGCAGGCAAAGCCAATGAAGCGAAAGAATCTTTTGAGATGTCCTTTGCTCTTGCATCCAACTCGCAAGAAACTACGGTTGCGCGCTTGCAAGCGATGACCGGGCTTGGTTCGCTTGCCTTTCAACGGGGAGAAATAAATAAGGCAGATTCAATTTTTAAAAACGTAGCTGCCGAATATGAAACTCAAAAGTTAAGACTGGATGCCAACTATCTCGCAACGCTGAACAACCTCGCTTCCGTCAAGCAAATACAAGGGCAACTGAAAGTTAGTCGTGATCTGGTGCGCAAGATGGCCAATCAAACTGCAACTGTGTATGGAAAGGAAAGCCGTTTGTATGCTATCGCCTTAAACAATTTGGCGATGCTGGATTTAAGATTGGGTGTTATTTCAGAAGCGAATCTTTCGATAGACTCGGCTGTTACAATATACATCAGCCTTAAAGCAACAGAATCGACTGAGTATGCACAGTCGCTCGCTTCAAAAGCTAGGTACTATCAATTGCTGGGTAATTATAATCTGGCCGAACCTGAATACAAACAAGCACTCGACATCATCAGGAAAAACGAAGGCCCGCAAAGTCTTGAGTATGCTCAGTTGTTGAATAGTCAGGCGTTGCTGTTGCAAACTCTCGGCAACTATACCGAAGCCGAAAAGTTGTTGCTGGAGAGCAAACAGATAGTGGAACAAAAATTGGGCAAGAACAATGTGGAGTACTCCACTGCACTGCAAAACCTGGCAGCCCTTCATCAGGCACAGGGCCAGTTAGACGATGCCTTGAAAATGTTGGAGGAAGCCCAGGTGATTGACAAAACATTATTAGGGGAAATGCATCCACAGTATGCGGTGTTGATTCAAAACCTCGCCACGGTTTATCAAAAGACCGGAAGGAATGCTGAAGCGGAAATGTATTTGAACAGTGCTTTGAAGAATTACGAATATAACTTTGGAAAGAAGCATGGATCGTACGCAACCACCATTGGCAACTTAGCTTCACTTTATCAGGATGAAAATAAGTGGGACAAGGCCGAGACTGCCTGGAAGGAAAGTCTGAGCATTCGAAAAGAACTCGTGGGCGTAGAGCATCCTGATTATGTGCGCTCACAACTTGGACTGGCCGGTTTGTATCATGCTCAATCAAAATTGGATGAAGCCGAGGATTTGTACGAGCCCGTAATTGTTAATTATCAAAAGCAGGTGAAAGAATTTTTCCCATCGATGAGTGAGAAAGAAAAAGCCGCCTTCTTCGCCAAAGTGAAAAATGCATTTGATTCGTATAGCGACTTTGCCATTGAATATGCGTCTTCCAACAGCGCGAAACGACCAGACCTGCTTAGAAAAGTGTATGATCTTCAGCTGATCAACAAAGCCATTTTATTAAGCTCCTCCAGTAAGGTGCGTTCTAAAATTCTGGGAAGCAAAGACATTCAGTTGCTCACGCTTTATCAGGAATGGCTGCGCACGAAAGAAGTGATTTTAAAATGGTACACGCAATACTCTATCGAAGAGCGTGCTCAGGTAGACATCAAACAGTTGGAGAGTAAAGCAAATGATCTGGAGAAATCGTTATCGCTGCAGTCATCTTTTTTTAAAGAAGGTTTGAGCAATGAAACGGTTACGTGGTCGGAAGTAAAAAATGTGTTGAATGAAGACGAGGCCGCCATCGAAATACTTCGCATTAAGAAGCGCTATAAAAAGGATACCATATATTATGTCGGTCTTGTGATCAACCGGCAATCTGATTTTCCCGAACCGGTTATTTTTCCGTACGGCAATAAGTTGGAGAGTCGCTACTACAAATTTCTGCGCAACAGCATTAAATTCCTTCACCCTGATTCCTTGTCCTATCCAATTTTCTGGAAACCTCTGGAAGAGAAGTTGAAGCAAGCGAAGACGATTTTCATCAGTTGCGATGGCGTGTTCAATAAGGTCAACTTCAATGTGCTAAAGGATAAACAGTCCGAGCAGTTTGTTATTGACAAGTGGCTGGTGCGAAGGCTGAGCAATACGCGCGAACTGGTGGAGATCAGAAAATCGACAGAAGCAGTTAAAGCTCCCAACAGTGCATTGTTGATTGGCTTTGCCGATTTCAACATGGAGGCATCGAATGTTTTAGGCTCAGATAAAAAACGCAGCGCTGCCCGGTTCTTTGGTTTTGAAGGTGATGAGATTCCCATACTACCCGCTACGGAAAAGGAAATTAATGTGTTGGATAATCTGATGACCTCTAAGCAATGGGCGGTAACCAAGCTCGTGAAAATGGATGCGACAGAAGAGAATGTGAAGAAGACGGAAGACAAGTCGGTTATCCACGTGGCTTCGCATGGATTTTTTCTGAGTGACAAAAGCATGGATGATGGATCGTTCAACGAAGAGTTTCTGAGCAATCCCCTTTTTCAATCTGGAATATTGTTGTCAGGCGCTGCTGTGCCTGCCCGCGCGAAGGAAGGCAAAGACGATGGAATACTCACCGCGTATGAAGCCATGAGTTTGAGTTTAGATAAAACGGAGCTGGTTGCTTTATCCGCGTGCGAAACCGGGCTGGGCGAAATTCAAAATGGCGAAGGTGTTTTTGGGCTGCAGCGTTCTTTTCTGGTGGCCGGTGCCAACTCTATATTAATGAGCTTGTGGCAAGTAGATGATGTGGCTACGCAGGAGCTGATGGTAGACTTTTATACCTTTTGGTTGAGTGGCGAAGGCAAACATGAAGCATTTCGAAAAGCTCAGCTGGAAATCAAGAAGACTTATAAAGATCCCTATTACTGGGGTGCATTTATTTTAGTAGGAAAGTAAATTCGTTGTATGAAGAAGATTATTTTACTCATGCTGGCAGGCTTGTCGTTGACTTATGGATGGGCCCAAAAGACATCAGCAACACAACAACCGGTAGCGGTTGATTCAATGGCGTTGTACAATGCCACCAAGAAGCCTGCTATCAGCGATCCGAAGATGACAGAGTATGCACCGGCTATCCAGGCGGATGGTAAGACCATTATCTATGAAGCCAGTACAAACGGAAAAAAATATAGCCTCTATCAAACAACGAAGTCGGGCGACACCTGGGGCAAGCCCGTTCCATTAGACGACATCAATGCATCGGGCGATTCACTTGATTTGATTGGTGGACCAAGTTTGAGTTTCGATGGTAACATCATTTATTTCTTTCGCTCCGTTTGGGAGACGGATGCAACCGGTGCGAAGCGCGCGAACGAACAAATATTTTATTCACTACGACAAAAGACCGGCTGGTCAGAACCGGTAGCCATTGGTAAGCCCATTAACACCGATCGTTATGAAGGATTTCCTTCTATCAGTGCCGATGGTTCTACGTTGTATTTCGTGCGACAAAATGAAGGACCACGCGATCGCGACTTAAAGAAACTCGGTCAGTTTTGTACAAGCATCTATCGCTCTGTAAAAAATGCAGAAGGCAATTGGGGACGGCCCGAGAAATTAGGATGGCCCATTAATCAAGATTGTGAGAAGGCGCCCCGAATCATGGCCGATGGTCGCACACTTATTTTTTCGTCCAATCGCCCCGGTGGCAAAGGTGGGTACGATATGTATCAATCTAAACTGAACGACCTGAACGAATGGACAACACCACAGGCGTTGGACTTTGTGAACACCGAACTGGATGATCAACTGCCGTGCATCTCGGCAGAAGGTGATAAGATGTATTATACCTACAACAACTCCGATATTTATTCGGTCACCATTCCGTATAAGTTCAGGCAATTCATGAACAATATTGTTCAGGGTTACATCACCGACCAGGATACCAAACAAGGAATTGCGGCACGCGTGATTGTAACCGATGCCCTCACTTCTGAAAAAGTAGTTGAGCTGGACAACAATCCATCGGATGGACGATATACAGTGGTATTACCAACGGGGCGGAGTTTTAATATTGAGTTTATCAAAGATGGCTACTCTAGTTTTGCTTCTCCGCTGGATCTACGCGAAGTAAAAAAATACCAGGAGATTAATCTGGATGTGCAATTGTTTCGTGCGGTGCGATTGAACATCACGGTGAACGATCGCGAAATCTTTGAACCGATTTCCGCTGAAATAAAAATCAAGATCAAAGGCGAATCGTCTTTTATCAAAGATGTAAAGAATAATCCCGTAACAGGTTTTGTGAGCGTGGATTTGCCGGTGGGTCATGACTATGAAATCATTGCAGGAGCGCAGCATTTCAAAAGTGCTATTGACGTGTTTGATGCTTCGGGTTTGGTAATCTATCGCGATTTTGAAAAATTTATTGAACTCGTGCCTGAGAAAACAGATGTGATGATCAACGTTTCGGATCGTTCCAATAATTCGAAAGTGAAGTCAAAGATTTTATTGAAAAACAAAAGTCGCGATGAAGTGATTGAGGTGCAGGGAAATCAACTGGTTTCGCTCCGCGCTGGCGATCGTTATGAGGTGGAGGTGACAAGCGATCAGGGTTATGCCTTCAACTCTACTACGTTGGACCTCACAAAAGGAACCGTTGAACCGGTGAACATTCCGCTGCTGAAGTTGGAACAAAATGCGTTGCTCACCTTAAAAGACATTGTGTTCGAGTCAAACTCTGCTGTGCTTACCGAGAGTTCGTTTACAGAGCTTCAACGCGTGATCAAGCTCATGAAAGAGAATCCTTCTCTGAAAGTTGAAATCGATGCACACACCGATGATGTTGGCTCAGACAATTACAATCTCATTCTCTCTGAGAAGCGAGCAAAGAGCGTTGTTGAATTCTTGTTACAGAATAGCATCAACCCCGAGCGATTTAACGCCAAAGGTTTTGGTGAGTCATTGGCCAAAGTGCCCAACACCAGCGAAGAGAATCGCGCAGCCAACCGAAGAGTGGAATTGAAAATTGTAAGCATCTAACCCGCATGTTATGAAAAGGAATTTGTTAGAAGCCACCTCCATGATAAAGACACTCGCATCTGCGCGCACGATACTATTTTTTCGATCGCTTCTGGTGATGGTGTTGATTGGCTGCGTGGACAGCACGTATGCACAGCGCGTGAAGTACAAGGATTTGTTTCCGACATTTTCAGCTCTTTCTAATGACGAGATTAAGAATGAGTTGAAAGAATATCTCGCGGAAGATCTCGATCACCCCAATGCCAATTTCAGGTTGGCATATGTATATGAAATGAATTTTAAAAAGGCTGATCCGTTGACAGACTTTCAATATGCGATGGCGAATGCCGAGCAGGCAAAGATTCGTTACATCAAAGCAAAGCAACTGGTGGACGAACGCGAAGTGGATCGGAATAACGAATATTATTTCCCCTTGTTCAAAACGTTTGATGCAAAAGGCAAACCCTACGTAAGCTTTATGCAGGTGCAGCAAAAAATGAACAACGGTTATGATTCGGCCGTACTGTTCTATGAAAAGATGCCGGCTATCTATAAGAACTTCACCAAAAGCGTTTATCATTATGACATAGCTTCCAAACTATTTGCCAACATCAGCAGTCAGTTTAATTCCACAGAAGATTTATTGTTGTTGAGTAACCAGGAGTGGGATACAAAATTCGGAAGTCTGAAAATGCATTACGATTCGACCCTCGTTTATCTGAATCGTTATCTCGAATTAATCAAAGCTAACCCTATACCCAATCATCAACAGCATTATCAGATTCAACCGATCAAAACCTATCGCCTCGATGGTTTGCAAACGAGAGTTAATTTTCTTGTCAATGATATTTCGCTGTGGGACTATGGCACCTGGGTGGATCAAACCCGACAGCAGTTGAGCAAAGCTATTGTTGATCTTCGCGAGAAGCTGAAGCAACAGGAAGATCGTCTTGATAAGTCGTTGGAGAAAGTTGCAGTAATTGGTGCAGGTGAAGCCTTTACACCTGTCACCTTAGATAAACAAACCATGTTTGCGCTGGGAAATTTTGACCGGCAGTCGCTGCTTCAACCACTCTTTATATACAAAGGATTCAAGCAAGAATATATTCGTCAACGGAAGCAAATGCAATTGGATACTGCGGCCTCCGAACGAAATGCACAGGCTTACACACAATGGATCTATTCCAATCTCAAAGCCGATTCCTTGTTGCGTGAAGTAAAAAGCAACATCGCTCCGCTGAAGATTGAGAAGCATAAAGATTTTCTCGAAACTTATTATAGAGGAAAGAGTGGAATAGAAAATATGGTGCAAGCGGAAGAGAAAGCGATCAAAGAAGATTTTCAGTCGCAGACAACTGCCATGCAAAATGTGGTGCGCAAGCTGCAGGTGGGCTACGCTGGGGAACCTGGGAAACTGGTGAAGATCACCACAGCAAGTGTTCCGTTGTTTATTATTCCGGGCGATTCATTGCCCACTGACAATTCTTTGCGAACGAAGCGCCTGCTCAAAAATTCGGATGGCAGCGTTTACATAGGAGGTGTTTACCGTCCTGATAAGAAATTAAATAATCTGATGGTATATGTGGCAAAGATCAGTGCTGAGGGAAAGGGCGAGTGGTTTAAAAACTTTAACCTGAAAGCGGATAGTCTGAGCAAAGAAGCCTTCGATAATTTTATTGGCCCAATGACACTCACCAAAGAAGGCTGTGCATTTGTAGTCCATACGCTTGATGTAACGAAAACAAAAAAATTGAACACGTTAATTTATCTGACGGAAAAAGGCGAAGACAAAAAGCGAAAGAAACTGGTGGAGATGAATTTTCCCCGCCACATCACCTACAGCGAAAGTGTGAATGGGTTTGTTATCTTGTTGAAAGGCGAGGAGCCTGCCGAAAAGATTACCGAGAAGGAAAAAGTAGTACTGCTAAGTTACAACGTATTGGGCGATCAATTGTGGAAGCGTGAATTGGAATTTACCGGCAACGTGGTGCAGTTGTTTAATCTCAGCGATGGCTATGCACTGGCGGGAAACTATTTGCAAATTACCGACCTCGCTGGCAAAGAATACAGAACGCGCGTCAACGATCAGGAAGCAAATTCTTATTTCATTAAAGTAAAGAGCACGGGTGATGTTGCGTTGATCAAGCCACTGAGTGTTGGCAAGAGTCTTGTGACTACCCGCGTGGTTAAGATCAACGACAGCTCTATTCACCTGTTGGGATCGAAGGGAACACTCGCGGACGTAAAGCCCGAACAGGAATTGAACAGTCATATCATGATCGACTCCAACGGTCTGATCATTTTCAATAACCTGTAGTAATAATCGTCAGCCCTGTCTTCCAGCTAATCAAACGATTGCGGAGTTTCTTTGTCCGGCTTTTCGCGATTTGTTCAACCAATTGCACGGCATTTATTAGATTCGCGACTCCAGATTTCTTTTCAAACTGGTTTTAACGTTCATGGCAAAATTCACCGAACTATTTCCGTACAAATTCGACAAACGATATTCCAAACCGGTTGCTTACTTCTCGATGGAGTTTGCGCTGGATCAACCGCTTAAAATTTACAGCGGTGGTTTGGGTTTTTTGGCGGGCTCGCACATGCGCAGCGCCTATGAGTTAAAACAAAATTTGATTGGCATCGGCATCTTGTGGAAGAAGGGATACTACGACCAGGAACGCAATCAGGATCAAACGTTGAAAGTAAGCTTTCGCGATAAGGAATATTCTTTCCTCACGGATACTGGAATTCTTTTTCCCATCACCATTCACGGAGCAAAGGTGTATGTAAAAGCCCTTTTGCTGAAACCCGAAGTGTTTCATACGGCTCCGGTGTTTTTGTTAACCACCGACATTCCTGAAAATGATTACCTCGCGCAAACAATCAGCCATCGCTTATACGATCCAAACGAAACCACACGCATCACGCAATCCATTTTATTAGGCGTAGGTGGCGCCAAGCTGTTGGATATACTCGAACGCGATACCGACATCTATCACATGAATGAAGGACATGCGTTGCCGCTGTGTTTTTATTTGATGGACAAATACAAAGATCTGGACGAAGTGAAGAAGCGCGTGGTGTTTACAACGCACACACCCGAACTGGCCGGCAATGAAGAACACAGCATGCCGTTGCTTGATAGTATGCATTTCTTCAACGGACTTACTGTAAAGCAGGTGGAAGATTTGGTTCATCCGGAAAACGGAAGATTGAATTACACCCTGACGGCCTTGCGGATGGCCAAGCGCGCGAACGGAGTTTCGCAATTGCACGGAGAGGTAGCACGCAAGATGTGGAAAGCCAACAAAGGAATTTGTGAGATCACGGCCATCACCAATGCACAAAACAAAACGTATTGGAGCGATGCCGAGTTGGACAAAGCGTTGGAGAAAGACAATGACAAAGCATTACTGGCGAGAAAAAAAGAATTGAAGTATAAATTGTTCCGTGTAGTGGCCAACCAAACCGGAAAACTATTTAATGAGAATGCGTTGACCATTGTGTGGGCGCGAAGATTTGCTGCCTATAAGCGTGCTAATCTTTTGCTTTCGGATTGGGACCGTTTTTTAAAGATCGCGAGCAACAAAGAATTTCCGATTCAATTTATCTGGGCGGGCAAACCGTATCCGGAAGATTATGGAGCGATCAATATTTTCAATGAAATTTTCTGGAAGACGAAAGACTTGCCTAATTGCACGATTCTTACCGGTTACGAATTGTGGATTTCCGGTCACTTGAAAAAAGGATCGGATGTGTGGTTGAATAATCCACGTTTGTATCACGAAGCATCGGGTACATCGGGTATGACGGCCGCCATGAATGGTTCCATCAACCTTTCCATTCCCGATGGTTGGGTGCCGGAGTTTGCTCATCATGGAAAAAATAGTTTCATCATCGACACGGCAAAGGACTCGTTGTCACCGGAAGAGAAAGACCGGATTGAAGCAAAAAATTTATTAGATCTGCTAGAACACGAAATCATCCCAACGTATTATAAGAATCCAGCCAAGTGGACGAAGATTATGAAAGCCAGCATGCAGGATGTGCTGCCGTTTTTTGATTCGGGAAGAATGGCCGATGAGTACTACGAGCGGATGTATAAGTAGGCGTTGCGTACTTAGCCATAAAGCGAACCGCAGAGACGCAGAGGTCGCGGAGAATAGGACTAAGCTAATTTCTTTGAGCTCTTTGCGTCTTTGCGGTTAATTTTTTTACAACAGAGTGCACAGAGGTAATCTTAGAGCATAACAAACATCTCTTCGTATCCTTTGTGTTTCCTTAGTGCGCTTTGTGGTTAAATTTTTACCACAGAGGTCACGAAGAAAATATGCGCGGAGTACACTGAGGTAATCTTATAGCATAACAAACATCTTTTCGTATTCTTTGCGATTCCTATTGCGCTTTACGGTTAATTTTTTTACCACGGAGGTCACCAAGAAAATACACGCAGAGTACGCTGAGGTAATCTTTATGGCTTGACAAACATCTCTTCGTATTCTTTGTGCTTCCTTAGTGCACTTTGTGGTTAATCCTTTTACCACAGAGAACACGAAGAAAATACACGCGGATTACACAGAGATAATCTTATAGCATAACAAACATCTTTTCGTATTCTTTGCGCTTCCTATTGCGCTTTACGGTTAATTTTTTTACCACGGAGGTCACCAAGAAAATACACGCAGAGTACACTGAGGTAATCTTTATGGCTTGACAAACATCTCTTCGTATTCTTTGTGCTTCCTTAGTGCACTTTGTGGTTAATCTTTTTTACCACAGAGTTCACGAAGAAAATACACGCAGAGTACACAGAGGTAATCTTAGAGCATAACAAACATCTCTTCGTATTCTTTGTGTTCCTTTGTGCGCTTTGTGGTTAATCCTTTTACCACAGAGAACACGAAGAAAATACACGCGGAGCACACAGAGATAATCTTAGAGCATAACAAACATCTCTTTCTATTCTTTGTGCCTCCTTTGTGCACTTTGTGGTTAATCTTTTTTTGTGCTGCCTACGTGCACTTTGTGGTTAAGAAAAAAACTTACTTAGGCTTTGCACTCTGAAAACTTAACGAAGTAGAGTTCACACAGTAACGCTTTCCGGTTAGCGTGGGTCCGTCATCGAACAAGTGACCCAAGTGTGATCCACAGCGGCCGCACATGATTTCCGTGCGCACCATGCCGAAGGTGGTATCCACGGCTGTTTTCACTTTGCCGCCCGCAATTTCTTTGTCGAAGCTGGGCCAGCCGCAATCCGAATCAAACTTCATATCGGAGGTGAACAGCTCATTGCCACAGGCCGCACACACGTACATTCCTTTTTTCTTGTTTAGGTAATATTCGCCTGTGAACGGACGATCGGTTCCCTTCTCGCGCAGCACGTGGTATTGTTGTGGCGTTAATATTTTTTTCCATTCTTCTTCCGTTTTAACCACGGCCGGAGCGGACGTTTTTGTTTTACTGGCGGCCGGTTGCGCGGCATTGGGATTGCTGCAGGCGTAGAAAGCTGTAACGATTGCAAGTAGTGACAGCGTGCGAACGGAGTGGCGTATCAAAGTGCTCATGGTTTTTATATTTCAGGTGTGAAGCTACATCATCTTAAACCGAAAAGGGGGTATGAAAGTTTGTAAAAAATAGCGATTAACAGACTTTTGTCAAGGAAAGGACAATTTTGGGGCGGCCTTACTGGAACAACGCCTAATGTCAGATATAAGAAATATCAACAATTGCATATATTCAGATGTTGTGCGTAATGCCAAAATTAAGACTCGACAAGTATGAAAAGACCAAGAATAAAAATTCAGCCGACAGCGACTGACTGGATGCTGGAAATAGTTGGACTCATAGGAATCATTATTACGATTGGATTTACTTTGACTCGGTACAAAGACTTACCTGACACAATACCGAGACATTTCAATTTGACCGGGCAACCGGACGGCTTTAGCGGAAAGTCGATATTATATACTTTAACGGCAATACCAATTGTGACTTACCTTATACTGACAATTGGACTAAGGTTTCCTCATATTTTTAACTACCCGTTTGAAATAACACGAGAGAATGCCGAGCGACAGTACAAAAATGCTACCCAGATGATAAGAGTAATCAAGACGTTCTTGGTTATGATTTTTGGCTATCTGACATATGCGACTATTAAAAACGGACTTGGAGAAATGCATGGACTAGGGACATGGTTTACGCCAACGTCTCTGGCTTGTGTACTTGGGACAGTTGGATATTTTATATATCAATCATTTAAGTTACGGTGATTGGCACTACGCACAACACTGTGCATATTTCATTGCGGGGTTTGGTGTTAAATTAAAATTTGTGTTTTCAAAAGCAGTTCGGTCACGGGGGACAATTTACAACCGCTTATATTCTTAAATCTTCTTGAAAATGAAACAATCTTTTGGTGTGTGGGTTTTGATTGTTGCTCTGAGTATTGTCGTGACTGGGTGCAATAAAAAAGAGAGTGGCAAAGCAAAGATTACCATTAGGAGCGCTACGCAGGCGAATGCCGAAGTGAAAATCACTTTACTAGATGCCTTAGATCAGATCACCATCAGCGAATCAAAGACAGACTCCTCAGGCAACAGCTCATTTGAGATTGAGTTGCAAAAGCCAGTGTTTGCAACTATTCGAATTGGAAAGAAATATGCTGAAGTTTATCTGTCACCGGGTTATGATATGCTTCTTGAAGAAGTTGGCCAGGATTATAAAATACCATTACGATTTTCGGGAAAAGGCGCTGAAATAAATAACTATGTTTCCTGGGTTAACTCAAACTCAGAAAGTATCAAATGGGCAAATGGAAGGGGCCTTGGGCAATTAAATCATAATGAATTTTTACATCGGTTTGACTCGCTCAAAACTACGATTACGAATTTCCACATTCACTACGTGGATTCTGTTAGCCTCACAAACGAAGCTATATCTATGCTCGAAAATAAAAACCGTGTTAAGTTTTCAGAAGTTGGGCAAGAATTTAAATTTCTTAGGCTGAATAATTCACTGAACGAAAAATGGGAAGCCCAAAAGAATGGACAAGAATATCTAGAAGCCAACATTCCAAAAGAATTTGAAAATATAACAAATGAAATTCCATTTGACGCTTCACTTTTAACAGATGGCTATGGAGACTATCAGATGCTTCTTAATTTCTACTGGCAAAACAAAATCAATTTACCTGCTTCAGAGGAGCTGTTGTTATCTAAAGGCGCCTGGAATTTGAGACCATTAAAGACAAACTCCTTAATAAAGAAAGGTGATTATCCTGAAGCGATCCGTGAATTTCTAATAGCATTCGATCTTCAGTATTGGTTTGGGGCATATGGAATTACTCCCGAAACAGACTCGGTGTTTGCGGATTTTAAGCGCACCTATCAGAAATCAGTTTATACATCGGCATTAGATAAAGTTTACAACGAATGGCTCGCCATTGCTCCGGGTAAACCAGCTCCCGAACTTCAAGGCTACACGCTCGAAGGCAACAAACTATCGATCAAAGATCTAAAAGGAAAAGTAATCTACCTTGATATCTGGGCAACCTGGTGTGGTCCTTGCATCGCAGAAATTCCAGCGTCTAAGAAGTTGCAGCAAGAATTTTTGAATGAAGATGTGCGGTTTGTGAATGTTTCCGTTGATCGTAACAAATCAGATTGGGAAAAATTTTTAAAGGAAGACAAAACCTGGAAAGGTATTCATGTCATCATGGAACCAGATAAAATACAATCCTTATATGCTGCTTATAAATTATTCGGAGTGCCCACTTATATATTAATTGACCAATCAGGGAATATTGTCAACATGAAGGCACCCCGGCCATCGGAGCAAAGTGTGGATGAGGAGATAAGGCAACTCCTGACGAAAACGCTTTAATCAGCAACGTTATACTAGCCCCAGGACGATCATAAATAAAAGCGCTGGCATTTGGGCAATCAGCCCCCAACACCAACGCTTATTTTATGCTGATGTACTTTTTACACGTGATTTATTTCATCGCCAATGATTCCTCCACCGACTCGGCATAACGAATATCCATTTGATGAAATTTTTTTTCTGGATAGGTCTTGTTGATCTTTTCCCTGCCGATTCGCACACTCTGGCGAAATACTTCATCTTTGGGCAAAATCTTACGATGTACCTTTAACCCCGCATCAAACATTTTTTCTTTCCATTCTACAAAGTACCACTCCATAGACGGCTGGTGAAAGACCGATAATTTCCGTTTATCAAAAATCAATTTCGTAAGTTTTTTCGTCACCGTAAGTTCGCCAATGAAATTAAAAATCTCTTTGAATTGTTCAAGTGGAATATAATTGGCTGTCGCTTCCACGATGGCCGCTTCTGGTGCATGTGGAAGCAGATAAATGGTGGCGTGCTTGAATACTTTTTCTTTGATCATGTTTTCCATTTTGCTTTCTGTTTTGAACGATAGAACAAGCAGATTTTGTAATTGTTATCAGTAGGCGAATTATTTTTTTAAGGAGTTAGTACGAGTTTGTAAGATTAAAGTAGAGTGAAAGAGGAAGAAATTGCGCGATTGACTGCGTTGCTGGATGAGCGTACGATGGCGCTTATGGAACGTGAAATCGATTTGGCCGATCGCATGGAGGAGATAGAGGCCCAAAAGGAAGAGCTGACTGCAGCTGTTGAAGAGCTAGAACGCAAGAACAGATTGCTGGAAGGTGCGCTTGAAGAACTGAAAGAACGGAATCAGGAACTCGATCAAATTCTGTATCGCGCGTCTCACGATTTGCGATCGCCCATTACATCAATCGTTGGCATTCTCAACTTATTGGAGAACGAGGCCATGAGCGAGTTGCAGGCGAAATGTTTCGGACACATTCGCGACAAATCGAGTCAGATGGATGAGCTGTTGAAGTCGCTTTCCATTTTATCCAAAACCATCAGCAACGATATTCATTATTCAACCGTGGATGTAGATCGTCTGATACGCAGCTGTATCAATGATCTTCGATTTACACCCAACTTCGAATCGGTCGTGATCCGCACCGATATTTTTGGCGGTCACGAGGTAGTAACCGATCGTTTGCTGATCAGTATTTTAATAAAAGCTCTGCTTGCCAATGCATTGATTTTCCGTGATCCCGCAAAGGGAGGAATGGTGAGTATCAACGCAAATCTTTCCGATTCATTTTTTGAAATCGAAGTGTGCGATGACGGTGAGGGAATTTCAGATGCCATCCGCGATCACGTATTTACCATCTTCTATCGTGGGTCTGAGCGGTCGCTCGGATCGGGGTTGGGATTGTACATCGTGAAGAAAATTGTGGATCAACTTAAAGGTCACATTCAATTCACCTGCTCGCAAGGCCTCACCCGATTCAACGTGGTCTTGCCAAATGCTGCGGTGAACCAGCAATCCTGAGCCGCTTTCTGATGGTGTTGGGTTTCTCACCATGAGTTAGAGTGCTTTCGTTTACTCCATCGTCATGTGAGTTTGAAGATTAGTCTTTATATTTCGTTACGGCTGGTTCACATAGCCGTCCATTGGTCTCAACGAATTATAATCTCACTCATATGAAATATCTGTTTATTCTTTTTATCGCTCTGTCTGCTCATTCATTTGCGCAAACCAGGCCTGTAAAAATTTTTATCTCGGTTGATATGGAAGGCATCGGTGGCATTGGCACTTCGGCCATGACCAGCACAGGTGGCAAAGACTATGAGACAGGACGGAAGCTCATGACCAATGAAGTGAATGCGGTGGTGAGCGCCATCTATGAATCGGGGCCAGCCACAATTGTTGTCAATGACAGTCATGGCGATATGCAGAATCTGTTACACACGCAACTGGATCCGCGCGTGGAATACATTCAAAGCAACATCAAGCCGCTGGGAATGGTGCAGGGTTTGGATGCAAGTTTTGATGGGATGATTTTCATTGGTTATCATGCGATGGCCGGAACGGAGAATGGCTTTCTTGCTCACACGGGTTCGGGCAACGTAAAAGGACTTTGGTTAAACGGAGTAGAAGTAGGTGAAGGTGGACTGAATGCCTACTTCGCGAGCATGATTGGTGTGCCGGTGATTCTTGCCAGTGGTGACAAGACATTCAGCGAAGAAATTAAAAAACTAATCACTACGCGAACGGTGATCACCAAGGAATCGATCGGTGCGAGTGCTGCAAAACTCGTTCATCCGGATATGGTGATCAAAGAACTGCAAGTGCAAACCAAAGCAGCCTTGAAAGATATCAGGAAGGCAAAGCCATTGACGCAAGAGCCTATTGAATTTAAATTGAAAGTGGATGTGCCTACCCGTGCCGATGTAGCCATGAGTATTCCCGGTATGAAGCGCGTGGACGGTTACACGGTTTCGTATCAGGCAAAAAATATGGAAGAAGCATATAAGTTAATTCGCGTGATCTATAAGTATTTGTCGTGGTAAACTTTTGAAGGCGTGTTCTGAAGTTGGTTTAATTTCCTGAACCAATGTTACCTTTGAGGTATGTTTTATCTCGGTGGCGTTGTCCTGGCATTCTTCCTTTCACTCTTATTGCTGAGCAAAGAGAAGAAAACACTAGCTGACAGAGTACTCACAGCGTGGCTACTGGTGATGACACTTCATCAGCTGTTATTTTATCTTTTGTCGCAGGGTGTGCATCCTCATTTGCTGGCGCTGGATATGCCGTTGCCATTGATGCATGGCCCGTTTTTATATTGGTACACGCTGGCGCTTACGGGCCGTTCGGCATCTGCAAAGATGTGGCCTCACTTTGTAGCACCCCTGGCCATCTTCATTTATCTTATTCCATTCTTCCTTCTGCCTGTGGAAGAAAAGCTGATCGTGTTTAAAAATAAAGGCGCTGGTTATGAAGTGTTCAACCTGGTGCGGCTTGTCTGTACCATTTCATCGGGTGTGTTGTATGTCATCCTGTCCAGCCTGACGTTGCGAAAACATCGACAATCCATTGTGCAACAGTTTTCCTCTACGGAGAAAATAAGTTTGCAATGGCTTCAATACCTGATTTACTGGATGGGTGCCATCTGGATACTGGTGATCATTGGCAATGACGATCTGATATTTGCTACTACCGTTTTGTTCATTCTCTTTATTGGATTTTTTGGAATCAGGCAGGTTGGGATTTTCACGTCACCTGCTTATGTCACGCCTGTTGGATCGGAAACCAACACTGACACTCCTTCGGTTGCAGCAACAGAAGAAAAGAAGAATGAAGGGGAAGTACTTTCAAACACTGAAAGCGAGAGACGTAAGTATCAAAAGTCAGGACTTACTGCCGACAGCTCGGAGGCACTTCACCAAAGTTTGTTGCTCGTGATGAGCACCGAAAAACTTTTCCGCGAAAGCGAACTATCACTGGCGGAACTGGCGAAACGGTTGAACACACAACCCAACTATTTGTCGCAGGTGATTAATGAACGCGAAGGAAAAAATTTTTACGACTACATCAACTCACTGCGCATCGAAGAATTTATGCGCCTGGCGGCCGATCCGGACAATCGGAAGTACACGTTGCTGGCGCTGGCGCAACAATGCGGGTTCAATTCCAAATCATCTTTCAACCGCTACTTTAAAAAAGTGACGGGCAAATCTCCGTCTGAATTCATGGAAGCCAACACGGTTTCGGAAAATTAAGGTGCCAGCCTTCACGGAAGGTCAATTTCAATTCATTTTCGCGCATCAGCCCGTCATTACCTGCCGTTAAGGGGCTCACGCATTCGGTTTGTCAATCACGTGATGACGACCCGTTGCCACAAACTTCATAAAAAACACAACCATGAAAAATTTCAGATTTTTAGTAACAGCACTCGTATGTCATTTTGCTGCCATCGCATGTTTGGCACAAGACCCCACACTTCACATCAATCCGAAATGGAGAGAATGTTCTTTTCAAATTGATCCTTCGCTCACGCAAAGTGCGTGGCATGAATTTGCAAACGAAGCGGGCTATGTCGCTTACTTTCGTCCGCTTACAGATGCAAAGGCCATGGGCCGCGGAAAGAATGAGTTTTCGTTGTTGCAATGGCAAACCGGAATCAATCCCGCCAAGGATGCATGGAACAATACGTTCGTTCATCCCAATGCGACACATTGGCTGGTGGAAGGTCCGCGATTACCTATTCCGGGCATCACCTACCGCAGAGGCATCACCGATAAATTAGATGCAGGTGTGTATTGGACAAAGAGCATTGGTGCCAACTATGGTTTTTTTGGTGGCCAGATTCAATACAACCTTATTGATAATGTAGAAAAGAAATGGTCGGCTGCTGCCCGCGCCAGTTTTGTTTCGATCTATGGTCCGCAAGATCTCAACTTTTCAATTGCGGGAGTGGACCTGATCACTAGTAAAGAATTTGCGTTGTACTCCAACTGGCTTTCTGTTGCACCGTATGTTGGTGTGTCTGCACGCTTATCAAATGCGCATGAGAAAACAGCCGCTGTAAATTTGAAAGATGCGCACGTGATGGGCGCACAAGCTATGGCAGGTGCCGTTGCAAAAATTTCTATAGTACGCCTTGCTGTGGAATACAATGCAGCAAAAGTGAATACGTTCTCGTTCAAGTTGGGCGTTGTCTTCTAGTGAGTTGATAGCAGACTGAATTATTCAAGCTGCTTTTAAAAGTAACGATGGGTGAGACGGCAAGTCTCCACCCATTTTTTTTGTGCAAACCTGTCGAAAAAAATCACTTGTTTGGACTTTGGTAAAATGTGATCTTACAGATTGTTACGCATAAACCAAATCACCATGAAGAAACTTACTTATGTTGTGCTGCTCGTTATGATATTTTCGGCAGCCGTCACTTATGTGAAAGGCAATATCACCAAGCCAACCGGAAATTATAAGACCGTGATCGAAGGCTTTGATTGGGGCCCGGCCATCAACAAAGTAATTCTTAGCCTGGATGATACTACATCTGTTGTAAGCGCAAGTGAATTTGCTGTCTATGCTTCGCGCAAATCTTCCATGGGCGATATTGCCAAAGAAAATGCTTCCGGGCAACGCAGCGTGTTGTTTGCTTACGTATCGGATGAGCGCGGAACCAGAATCAAAACAGGAAAGTATATCACGCTCGTGTTAGCGGTGGGCCCAAACTTGCCCATCGGATCGCCCATTCAATATTTCAGAGGTAAGGGAAATCAGTGGATTGACTATTCGCTTACCATCGTGAACGCCAAATCAAATCAGGTGTGGGACAATCCCATTGGAAAGATCATGCCCATCGTTGATGATTTTAATTTAACCGGAAAATACAAACACAATGAATCGTTAACACTTTCGTATGCATCGTATGCACCCACATCCAAAAAAGAAAAGCTGCCTTTAATTATCTGGTTGCATGGTGGTGGTGAGGGCGGTGTTGATCCCACCATTCCGTTGTTGGGAAACCTGGCAACGAATTATGCATCGGAATCGATTCAATCAATTTTTGACGGGGCGTTCGTGCTGGTTCCTCAATGTCCGGGTGCATGGATGCACAATAGCAAAGGCGTGATGACGGCCGGTAAAGAGAACGACATCTATAATGAAGGTTTGATGGCGTTGATCAGGCAGTATGTTAGTTCCAATCCGAAAATAGATGCCAGTCGTGTGTATGTGGGTGGTTGCTCAAACGGTGGATACATGGCTTTGAAGCTGATTCTTTTATATCCCGATTATTTTGCCGCTGGGTACATCAGTTCGCTCGCTTATCAATCGCAATATATTAATGATCAGGACCTGATGAAGATTAAGAAAGTGCCCATTTGGTTTGTGCACTCCAAAGACGATGCAACTACCGTGGCTGACGACACTGTTGTTCCGGTGTACAAGCGATTGGTGGCAGCCGGTGCAAAAAATGTTCACTTCACGTTCTACGATCACGTTTATGACGTAACGGGTTTCTTTGGAGGAAAAGGATATCAGTATAATGGTCACTGGTCATGGGTGTACTTGCATAAGAACTTGCCCATGCAGGAGTTGGATGGTTCACTGGTAAAGGTCAACGGCAATCCGGTAAGTATTATGGAGTGGATGGCCATGCAGAAGAAATGAACCTTGAGGTTTCGTTGAGTGAACACTAAAAATTTTCCAATCTGAAGTGTTAGTCGTGATTGACATTAAGGTGAGCAGACAAAATCAGGATTCAAGTCTGACCGAACAGGATTTTTAGAAAATCACGCCTTCAAAATTTTTGAAAAATAATTCTTTGGTTATTTGTGTAGTCAAATAGCTACATATATATTTGTAGCCACATAGCTACACAAAATGAATCTGAGACGAGATGTTTTTCAGGCCCTGGCCGATCCCACCAGGCGATCGATTTTATTATTGCTTGCCTCTCAGTCGATGACGGCTGGCGTCATTGCTTCTAACTTTGATACGGCACGGCCCACTATTTCCAAGCACATACAAATACTGACCGAATGCCAACTGCTGAAGCAAGAGCAATCGGGGCGCGAGATCTACTATCATCTTAATCCAAAAAAGATGAAAGAAGTCTCGGACTGGGTGCAACAACTGAATGAACTATGGGAAGGAAGATTTAATAGGATGGAAAATCTGTTGAAGAAATCAAAAAATAAATCGGCATGAAAAATTCTATACTAAAAAGCATTTGGGCGTGCCTTGCCGGGATGTTGGTGGGCGCTATACTAGCAGTTCTAACCGACACCATTTTAGAAAAGACAGGACTGATGACTACACAACCGTTTGATGCCAACCCGGTGTGGTTGATTATCATCGTGATCGTGTACCGCAACGTTTATAATATCCTGGGTTCATTTGTAACGGCCAGACTGGCCCCGTTCCGTCCCATGAAGCACGTGATGATCGTTGCTGCCATTGGCCTGGTGGCAACGATCGTGGGGACGATCGTGATGTGGCACGTCCCGCCACACTGGTATCCGATTTCATTGATCATTCTTACCTTGCCTAGTGCGTGGCTAGGTGGAAAGCTTGCCGATAAGAAATAGTTAACCTTAAAATAAACGAGCGATGGCAAAACAACTGTACACATGTTTATGGTTTGAAAAGGAAGCCAGGGCCGCAGCAGACTTTTATTGCAGCGTATTTCCGAAATCAAAAATTTTGAATGCATCACCCATGGTGGTGAACTTCGAATTGAATGGCACTCATTTCATGGCGCTCAACGACAGGCGACCGCCTCATGATTTCAACGAGGCCGTATCGTTTGTGATTCCCTGTGAAGACCAGCAGGAGATCGATTACTATTGGAGCAAACTCACGTCCAATGGTGGAAAAGAAAACATGTGTGGATGGTGCTGCGATAAATTTGGTGTATCGTGGCAAGTGGTGCCCACTATTCTGGGCGAACTCATGAGCAATCCGGAAAAATCAGGACGAGTAGTGGCGGCATTTCTAAAGATGAAAAAGTTTGACATTGAAAAATTGAAGAATGCCTGATCTAAAAAAGCACGTGAAGGTGAGCAGAGTGTTTGATGCACCTGTTCAGGAAGTTTGGAAATTGTGGACGGAGCCTGAGCTTGTCAAACAATGGTGGGGGCCCGATAAGTTTACCTGTCCGCTGGCCAACATCAACTTCAAAGAAGGAAGTACATCGTTAGTCAGCATGAAAGCGCCAGATGCTTTTGGTGGGCAAACTCATTACAGCATCTGGAAGTACATTAAAATTAATCCACTGCAAGAGATAGAGTTTATACAAAGCCTTGCCAATGAAAAGGGCGTCAAACAAAAACCAGTTGACGTTGGCATGCCGCCCGACTTTCCAGACGATGTGCGAACCGTGGTAACCTTTAAGGCAATCGCCCACGATAAAACAGAGATGATTGTAACGCAGTATGCCGACTTTGGTCAGATGACACACTTTGCCAAACTTGGTTTGGAACAAAGTCTGGACAAAGCCGTGTTGGTGTACAAATTAAAGTGATGTTTCAATCATGCAAAGCAAGCACTTGCTTAACGTTTAGATTGACTACTACTAATCCTGGGTAACGACCTTCTGTGGTTAAGGCCAGCGAGATAAAATTGCCTGCCACCGTGGCTTGTCTTCCAGCCACTAAAATGCCATCTTGTATCTTCAACGTAAGAAGATCAAAAGCTGATCTTTTAATTAACTTCGAAGTACTCACCAACTATCCATTCCCATGCAAGCTCATCCCCTTCATGTTCGTTTAAAAAAAATTATGTTGCCAGTCTTCTTCTTCTGTCTGCTCACAACATCAACGTTTGCGCAAGGCACAAGACTATTGCGTCAACCAACATTGAGTTCAACTCACATTGCCTTCACGTATGGTGGCGATGTTTGGGTTACAGAGTTAAGCAGTCAAAAGACATTGCGATTGACCAGTACGCCAGCCGTTGAAAGCAACCCGCATTTTTCTCCTGATGGAAAGTGGATTGCTTTCAGTTCAAACCGATCGGGCAATACCGCTGTGTATGTTGTTTCAGTTGAAGGCGGATCTCCTAAAAGATTAACGTGGCATCCGGCTGCTGCTTTCGCACGTGGTTGGTCACCCGATGGCAAACGAGTTTTGTACGGTTCATCCAGAGATAGCGCGCCAACTGGCTACGATCGCTTGTGGACTGTGTCAGTTGAAGGCGGACCGTCAACGATGCTAACAAAACAATGGGGCTTTGATGGATCGTATTCACCGGATGGAAAACAAATTGCCATCGACAGGGTAGATCGTTGGGATGTGGAATGGCGCAACTATCGCGGAGGACAGAATACTCCGTTAGTGATTTTAAATCTTGCCGATCAAACTGAAAAACTTTTACCGAATGAATCCACGATGGACCTTCAGCCGCTGTGGTTGGGTGATAAAATTTATTTCTTGTCCGATCGCGATTGGACAACGAACATCTGGAGTTATGCAACTGCATCGGGTGAGTTGAAACAAATCACGAGTGTTACAGGATCAGATATCAAATGGCTGGCCGGCAATGGCAACAAGCTTGCGTTTGAACGCGAAGGATATCTTCACGTGCTTGATCTCACTACGAATACTTCCACACAATTAAATATTTCTATCAACGCTGATTTTCCGTGGGCTGAAACGAAATGGGAAGATGTGACAAAGAGTATGAGCTCTGTTTCGATTTCGCCAACAGGCAAGCGGGTGATCATGGAAGCGCGTGGTGAAATATTTACTGCACCTGTGGAATTTGGTGATGCGCGAAACATGACGCAGACTTCGGGTGTGGCCGATCGTGCACCCATCTGGTCGCCAAAAGGAAATGAGATCGCCTGGTTTTCGGATGCCGATGGAAAAGGATATGCGTTGAACATTGCTGCGCAAGATGGTTTGTCAAAGGCGCGAAGTATTTCTATTGGCGAATCGAAGATGGCGTGGGAGCCAACGTGGTCGCCTGATGGAAAGTTAATCGCTTTCGCGGATGACGATGTGAGAGTACGAGTGATTGATGTAGCTGCAGGAACCATAAAGACAGTAGATGTTGGCGGTGCTAACATTGAGCGTGGCGACATGGGCCTCACGTGGTCGGGCGATTCAAAGTGGCTGGCCTACACCAAAACAGGAAGCAACAACTTTAGAAGAATCACCGTGTGGTCGGTGAAAGACAACACCACACATGCATTGACCAATAGCTTTGCCGATTCTTTTTCTCCTGCTTGGGACAGAGACGGTCATCATTTGTATTTCCTCGCGAGCACCGAACTGGCTTTAGGTTCGGGTTGGGCCAACACCAGTTCAATGATGTCTAATCCTGCTTATGAAGCGTATGTCATCAATCTTCGCAAAGATGATGCATCGCCTTTCAAGCCGCGCAGTGATGAAGAAACAGTAACAGAAGAAAAGAAACCCGAAGCCGATTCTAAAAAAACAGCAGATAAAAAAACATCTGATAAAAAAGCTGATGCTGATAGCAAAGACACCAAAGCAAAGGAACCCGAAGCCGTGCTTATTGACATGGAAGGAATTGATCGCAGAACCATTGCGCTTCCATTACCCAAAGCAAATTATCGTGTGGCGTTGAGCGGACCAGCAGGCACTGCATTCATTGGCGAGCAAAAACCCGGAGCAAGAGATTTGGTGTTGCATAAATTCACCTTGGAGAAACGGGAGGCAAAAGAATTTGTAAGCGGAGCGAATCAGATTTCCATTTCTGTGGACGGCAATAAGATGCTGGCCAAAGTAGGCAGCGATTGGAAAGTGATGAACACCTCATCGGCCAGTGGCAGCGATGGCACTTCGGTGAAGATCAACGTCAAAACAAAATTGAACCGTGCCGAAGAATGGAAACAAATGTTTGAAGAAGCGTGGCGCTATGAGCGCGATTATTTTTATGATCCTAACATACACGGCAGAAACTGGAATGACGTGCACGATCGCTATGCGCCATTGGTTCCGTTTATCAAACATCGCGCTGATCTCACGTATGTGCTCGATCAGGTGAACGGTGAACTTTCCGTGGGCCATAGTTTTGTTTTTGGTGGCGACTTTCCCGAAGTAGATAGACCCTCGATTGGATTGATCGGTGCCGATCTTGTGGCGGAGAACAAACGCTGGAAGATCAATCGCATTTATACAACTGAAAGTTGGAATCCGGAATTATCCAGTCCGTTGGACAGGCCCGGCATAAAAATTCAGGAAGGATATTATTTAGTTGGGGTTAATGGAAAAGAACTGACCGATGCTGATGATCCCTATCAGTTGTTGGATGGAACGGTGGACGTGCAAACCACTCTGCACTTTAACAAAACGCCCGACTTTGTGGGAGCGTGGCAAGAGATTGTGAAACCGATTTCAAGCGAAGATAACCTGCGGCAACGTGCCTGGGTGGAAGACAACAGACGCATGGTGGACAAGCTATCGGATGGAAAGCTGGCGTATGTGTGGGTGCCGAATACGGGAGGCAATGGTTTTGTTTCGTTCAACCGATACTTCTTTGCGCAGCAGGATAAAAAAGGAGTAGTGATTGATGAACGTTTTAATGGTGGTGGCTTGCTCGATGATTATATGGTGGACTTGATGAACCGCAAGTTGCGCGCAGCTATTACGAATGAAGTTCCGCAAGGTGCGCCCTTTCGTTTGCCCGCTGGCATACTCGGGCCGAAAGTACTTTTGATAAATGAGTTGGCCGGCTCAGGCGGAGATTTTTTCCCATGGGTATTTCGCCAGCAGAAGACCGGGCCACTGATTGGCGCGCGCACGTGGGGAGGTTTGGTGAAATCATCGGTGCATTATGCGTTAGTGGATGGTGGCGCGCTCACCGCTCCGGACAATGGTGTGTTTGATCCGATCAACAACAAGTGGATAGCCGAGAACGAAGGCGTGGCACCCGATATAGAAGTGCGGCAAGATGCAGTGTCGTTATCCAATGGCATCGATCCTCAACTGGAGCGTGGGGTGAAAGAAGCGCTGAGGTTACTGGAACAACAAGGTGAGATAAAGATTACACCACCACCGTTTTCTACTTCGGCTAAGAAGAAGTGAGGGTCCTTGATAGGGACGTGGGTGTGATTGAATATTTTCGGATGGTGTGCTCAATAGGCTGATGACTAATTATACCACGTATGAGATTTAAATGGACATTACGACTGACATTATTGACACCGTTGATAATGATAATTTCAATTGTGACTTTGGGAGGTGGGCATGGCACACCTATTCCGACAACTTTGTGTTATCCGATTCTATTTCTTTCTAAAGGATTCGAAAGTGGTGGTGGACCATTAATTTGGACTGTTTTACTTGGCCAATTTCCAGTGTACGGACTAATAATTGACCTAGGCAAATGGACATCACGACAGTATCTCGGAACTGGACTGGTTACTCTATTACACACGACATTGTTAGTCATAGTTATAGTCAAACGAGGATTTTAAATAACCGACTAGCCTACTGCGCACAACACAAGATATAAGTCATGGCGGCACGGTTGATAGTTAATCTTAATTTTATCCTTTGGTCGGTGTTGTCACCGATCATCTTTAAATATATTCGGATGCTGGCTGTAAAGATTTTTTAAATGAGATTAGTCATCCTACTAGGTATTCTATCGTTCACCCTTCCAGCAATTGGGCAAAATCGTAAGGACTGGACACGTCTTGACTTTTTAAACCAGGCAGCAGAAAGTTTATTTAAGGCTGAGCAAAATATTTCAGGACAGTGTTTCATCATTCTCGCTGACAAATTCGACTATTACAAAAGGCCAATCATTATAAAATCAGCTGACAATAAAGAACTCATAAGGGTTGAAGTCCGAGAGTCGTTGATAACAACCTTCAACGGAAAATCATACATTCAATGCGATCAAGAGAATCCGTTTAAGCCATGGCTCTTTGGATGTAATCCAGACTATTTCCAGCTTGCCTTTGAGTGCATTGACTCGACTGGAACAGACTATAAAGTTAAAATTAATGAGACTGAGTCGGTATTAATTAGTAAAACGAATAGTGATTTCAAGAAACAAAGTATAGCGGAATTTGTAAAGGACTGGACTACTCTTGGTTGTGATTTCGACAGGTCTGCAAATCCGTTAAGAGAGACTCCGACAAGCAATGGAAAAATTATAGAACACCCAGACCAGAAGCAATATAAAATATGGAATGGAGAGTCTTTGGAAGTCCAGGGTGATTGGATCAAGATCAAGACGTTAACAAATGAATAGGTTGGATTAAATGGAGAAGTGGAAATAAAGTGCTAGTAAGGATGTACTTTGCTTGTTAGAAAATTTATCGCCTGATCGGTATTTTCACCGCTCATCTTAACGCTGTTGATTCGCATGTTGGGCGCAATATTTTTATGAGACAAATTTACCTGCTAACAATAGTGACGCTAATATCCTGTTCGACTTCGGTTCGGGACAAGGGCGAGATAACGACTGACGAACAAGAAAATAATTTTGACACTTTTGTGAGCTTGTTTGACACTCGATTCAATAAAATTCCGGTCAACTATGTAAAACAGTTCCTTCAAGTGGACACTATTCGAATTGACACAAAAAGCATCTTGACGCATGAGGTTATTAGGTTTTCAACAGAAATAACGGGACTGGTTTACGAAGCGAACTGCACAGCGGGAGCACTCTGTGAGAAATTAATCCTTGTGATCTTTGACAAATTGGGACGAAGAATAACTGAGATTGAAGTAGGACACCACTATGCAGACTATGGATCCAACAGTGAACTAACTTACTCAGTAAGACAGGGCAAACTAGAACTCAAGCTAAAGGAGAGTGAAGTACTTGAGGCAGCCGATGGGACAGACAAAGAACAAACAACGGTCGACACAGCATTTGTTTATAGCGTTAACGTGACCACCGGACAGATAAGTAAGAATTAAAAAACGCTAACCACAACAATGGATTTTATCCATAGTCGGTGTTGTCACCGATCTTCTTTATGCTGTTGATGACTACACCAATTAGATTGACGTTCATGTATCCTACGGACAAAAGAGATCAAATCACCATGAATGAACTTTCCATAAGAAAAGCAGACAACAACGATCTTCAACTTCTGTATAAAATTTGCCGGCAGTGTTATTCTGAAAACTTTGCTGATCACTGGAATCCGGGAGGTTTAGAATTTTATCTCGATAAGGTGTACGGTATAGAACCAATCAAGTCTGATCTAAGCAATACTTACATTAATTACTTTATAGTATTTGCAAAAGATGAACCCATCGGCTTTATGAAGCTGCATCTGAATTCAAACTTACCCGATCGGTTATCGCAGGAAGGATTGGAAATTGAAAAAATTTATTTTCTGCGGAAGTATCAGGGCAAAGGACTTGGAAAGAAATTAATCAGCAAAGCATTTGATCTGGCGCAGCAACTTCAAAAGAAAATTGTTTGGCTGGCTGTGTTAGATACCAACGAAAGCTCCATTCAATTTTATACGAAACTTGGATTTGTCCAACACAGCAAGACTTCCGTAGACCTGCCTTACTTTAAAGAAGAGCTAAAAGGCATGTGGAGAATGATGAAGAGTGTTTAGTCGCTGCATCAAGCCAGCTTCTCTAGATCCCTGATCAAAATTTTCTTGCGATCGAAGTTGATCAGGTTCTTTTCTTTCAACTCGTTGAGAATAGTGGTCACCGTCTGGCGCGAGGTGCCGGTGAGTGCTGCAATATCTTTGTGCGTTAACCTTGTCGGGATCATCGTTTCAAAGCCAACTTTCTTTCCTTTCCACGAGGCAGCATCTTTCAGAAATTCCACAATGCGGGTGCGGGCATCGCGGAAGACTAAAAGTTCAAGCTTGCGCTCTACTTTCATCAATCGAAGTCCAACTAATTTCAGCAGACTGAAGCTGAGCTCCTTGTTGTCTTTCATCAATTCCTTAAGTTCCGTTAAACTTAACGGACATATGGTAGTGTTCTCATCCATCGCCTGGGCAAAGTCACTACGTTTTTCTTCGCCCGCCAACACCAGTTCGCCAAAAATTTCACCAGTGGAGAGAATAGCATTTACCACTTCTTTTCCTTCTTCGAGGTAGCGGCCAATTCGCACGCGGCCGTTTACGATCATGAAAATATCCTGGGCCGTCTCTTCGGGAAAGTAAATGAACTGGTCTTTCTTATAATAGTTGTACACATGCTTGTCGGCCATGGTCTTTACCTTGTGCGGGCAAAGGGTTTGGTACAGGTTAACGCTCTCAAAAAACCAAAGGGCAGCGGTATTGTTCATGGTTACATAAATCCTTGTTAAGTTAGCAAAAAATTGAGCTCAAAAGTTCATGGACAAACGCAGAATCACTGAAATATGGATTTACCCGATCAAATCATTGGCTGGAATTCGTTTGCCGAAAGCAACGGTGCAATACAAAGGTTTGCAATATGACAGGCGATGGATGCTGGTGGACAGCGAAGGAAGATTTCTGACGCAACGTGAACATCCTGAAATGGCATTGTTTCATACGGCAATTGACAATGGCTATCTGACGGTCACGAAGATCAAGCCAAGGTCAACTGAAGTTCCCGACAGTATTAAGTTGAATTTGAGTAGTGATGTATCAGGCAACTCTGCTACTGTTCAAATCTGGGATGACGAAGTGATGGCTGTGGAAGTAGATGCGATGTATAGCAAATGGTTTAGCGATCATCTGGGCTTTGCATGTAAGCTGGTTTTCTTTCCCGAAGGTAATAAGAGAGATGTTGATCCTGATTATGCAAAAATGAACGAGCAGGTAAGTTTGGCAGATGGTTATCCTTTTTTGATCATTGGCCAGGCGTCATTGGATGAATTAAATCAAAAGCTGGAAGAATCGATATCGATGAGAAGGTTCCGGCCCAACTTTGTGTTTACGGGAGGAACTGCTCATGAAGAAGATCAATGGAGAGATTTTAAAATCGGATCGGTAAACTTCAAGGGTGTGAAGCCTTGTGCCCGCTGCGTACTCACCACCGTTGATCCTGATACGGGCGAGAAAGGAGCAGAGCCATTAAAAACACTGTCAACCTACCGGAGAGAAAATGGAAAGGTGTACTTTGGCGAAAATTTATTGCCGCTGACTACCGGTGAAGTAAGTGAAGGCGATTGGATTGAAATCATAACTACAAAATAGATGAAATATATTGGCGGATTAATTTTTGGATTATTGTGTTTTGCCTGCTCACGCCCTGAAAAACCATTGCCCATTCTTGGCGAACGAAATGTGGTGGGCAACGACACGGTCTATCATTCCATTGCTCACTTTCAATTTGTGGATCAGGACAGCGCGATTGTTAATAATGAAACCATGAAGGGTCATATTTACGTGGCCGATTTTTTCTTCACGTCATGCCGCACCATTTGCCCCATCATGAAAACACAGATGCACCGGCTATACGATACGCTGAGAAATGAACCGGATGTGTTATTGCTATCTCATACCATCGATCCGGAATATGATACGGTTGCGCTGTTGCACGATTTTGCCGAGCGCCTGGGAGTGGAGAGCAAACGCTGGCATTTTGTAACGGGCGTGAAAGACTCTATATATAAGATAGCGCAGACGAGCTACTTTGCCACCGCCATGGAAGACAAGACCGAACCGGACGGATTTATTCACAGTGGCGCTTTTCTGTTGATCGATAAGTTGGGCCGAATACGCGGAAAGTATGATGGCACCAAAGAAGAAGAAGTCAATCGTTTGATTGCGGACATTGAGCGATTGAAGAAAGAAAGATGAGGAATGTAGTTGTTAGCCTAGCCTCCAGTGTTGGCCGCAAGCCACAAGCTTCAAGCTACAGGCTGGGCCTGCTTTTAGGTCTTGCGGCTTATGTTCTGTTACTTTCAAATTGTACCACCAGCGAACACAAGCAAGCCACCAAGTTTGATCAGTACTATGTGCAGGGTCAGGAATTATACAACGCGCACTGCAGCAATTGTCATCAAAAGAAAGGCACGGGTTTAGGATTGGTATATCCACCGCTTACTACTTCCGATTTTATGGATCAGCATTTTGAAGAGGTTGTTTGCCTGATTAAAAATGGGCGGGAAGGTGAACTGCAGGTCAACGGCAAGAGTTATAACAAACCGATGAAAGGCATCACTTCGCTCACCGAACTTGAGATTGCCGAGATCACCACCTATATCTATAACACGTGGAGTCACAAAAGAGGAATAGTGGAAGTGAAGGAAGTGAGTACCGCTTTGGCAGCTTGCCCTAATTAGACTCGTTCTATTTTTATTTTGATCTTTTTTTTATCTTATTTAGGAGCGGTTTAATAACGTGAAGAAGCCCGACCTCAAAAGACTTGTTTACTCCATCATAGGATTAGTGCTGTTCTACGGAACGATTATTATGCTTTTGCATAAGATTGAGCTGGGCGTGCCAAATGCCAGAATGATGAGTTGGCAAGATGTGATGTGGTATGTGGTGGCCACGATCACAACTATCGGGTATGGAGATGTCGTGCCAGTTACTTATTGGGGTCGCACAATAGGTTTTTTGGCCATGCTGTCGAGTTTGGGTATTTATGGTTTTATAATAAGTCAGATCGCGAATTTTATGAACACAATAAAGGAACGCAAAGAACTTGGCCTGAATGGAACAAGCTTTAAGAATCACGTAGTGATCATTGGCTGGAACGAGTTCAGCCAGGCGGTGATTAGTCACTTAGTAGGTGCCGGCCGCGAGGTGGCCGTGATTACCAAAGACCGGTCTAGCATTGACATCATACGTGAATATTATAGTGTGGATAAGGTGTATACGCTCTACACCGACTTCAATAATTTTGATCTCCTTGAAAAGGCAAACATTCGCGATGCCTCTATTGTGTTTGTGAATCTCAATGACGACACTGAAAAGTTGGTATATGTAATCAATCTAAAGAAGCACTTTGCTGATCTTAATTACGTAGTGACGTTGGATAATGGAAATCTAAAAAATACGTTCCATGCTGCCGGAGTTACGTATGCCATCTCCAAGAACGAAATTTCTTCCAAGCTTTTGGCGAGCTATATCTACGAACCGGACGTTGCTTTCCTTACGGAGGAGATTATCGCCTATGCCCATGAAGATCACGAATATGACATGAAACAGATTCTGGTGAAAAAGGACAATCCGTTTGCCGGCATCTTTTACGAAAAGGTATTCTTTGATCTGAAAAAACAGTGCAATGTTGTGTTGTTTGCGATCGTTAAGATTAACGGAACAACCCGAACCCTGATGAAGAATCCTGAAGGCGATGTGAAAGTCGAAGTGGGCGACTATCTGGTTATGCTGATGGATCGCAAAGGCTCTGAAAAACTGAAGCGCCACTTCCACATCGAAGAAGGCGTTTAACTTCCTGTTTATACTCTAAGGCTTAATCAACCGCTCATCGCCTTAATGACGCTCTGAAAGAAAGTACTTTTTTTCGTCCCTCTTTTTATGGATATTCCACATCCAAAAAAATAACTGATCATGAAAACATCGCGAAGAGAATTTTTGAAAACAGGTGCGCTGGCGCTTGCCGGAACAACAATGATGTCTCACTCCCTTTTTGCTGCAAAGAAAGGCAAAGAATTAATGGGCTTACAGCTTTATTGCGTGCGTGATGACATGAAGACAGATCCGTTGGGCACCTTGAAGCAGTTGGCCGCGATGGGATATAAGAATGTTGAACACGCCAACTATGTTGAGCGAAAATTCTATGGCTATACTGCCAAAGAGTTTAAGAAAATATTGGATGACCTCGGCATGAAAATGCCAAGTGGTCACACGGTAATGGGAAAGAAGCATTGGGACGATGCTAAGAATGATTTTACGGATGCCTGGAAATATACAGTTGAAGATGCCGCTGTGATGGGTCAGCAATTTGTCATCAGTCCTTCACTAGAAAAGAGTTTGCGCGACACCTACGATGGTCTTAAAAGGCAGATGGATATTTTCAATAAGAGCGGAGAGCTGTGCAAGAAATCGGGGATGAAATTTGGCTACCACAACCACGATTTTGAATTCAGTGAAAAGCTGAACGGCAAAGTGATGTATGACATTATTATGGAGAGCACCGATCCGTCACTGGTGATGCAACAATTGGACATCGGCAACCTTTATAATGGAGGAGCAAAAGCCATCGACATTGTGAAAAAATATCCAGGTCGGTTTGCTTCCATGCATGTGAAGGATGAAATCCTGGCAAACGGAAACGATGGTCATGAAAAATATGAGAGTACGATACTTGGTGCAGGAATTGTAAGCACAAAAGAAGTAATTGATCTCGGCCGCAAGTCCGGAGGCACCATTCACTTTATTATTGAGCAGGAATCTTACCAGGGCAAAACACCACTTGCTTGTATGAAGGAAGATTTCGAGATCATGAAGAAGTGGGGATATTGATTCGATCCATGAAATAGAAACAAAAAGGCATCGAAAGATGCCTTTTTGTTTTTATGCCCGGTGTGTCATGACTATCGCAGCAGACTGACCGGGCCTTTTATGATGGTATTATTTTCCGTTTTGAGATCCAAAACATAAAAGTACACGCCAGTACTTAGTCCATCGCCATCCCAGTTGTTGAGATAGCCGGTAGCTTCAAATACTTTTTTGCCCCAGCGATCTACGATTTCCAAATGAGAGTTCTTGTAAAGTTCGATGTTCTTGATAACAAAGTATTGATTATGCGCGTCACCATTAGGTGTGAAGACATTAGGTGCTACTATCGGATGATCGAATTTAAACGTGACGGCATTCGACCAGCTTTCCATGCGTTCGGAGCCGTCAACTGCCCGCACCACGTATTGATGAGTGAAGCCATCGCCTGTGAGTTTTGCTGAAAAATTGTTTTGTCCGTTCGAGATATCAGCCACTTTCTGATAACGGTTATTGTCATCCAGCTTTCGCCACAGCTCATAATTTTTTACGCCCGTGTCCCACTCTTTGTAGGCGTTCCAACTAAAGCTGATCATTTCAGAAATTGAATCTGCTTCGGCTTTCAATAAAATGGTGTTATGAATTTTGCTCGTGAGCTGTTCTTTGCCACACGGATTGGCAAGACCCAGATAATATTCAAAACTGGTTTCGTTTGTCAAGCTATCCCTATCTTCCAATGAAATTTTATCTCCGGGTTCAACCGCTTCCAGGTTCCATTCTTCGGTGCCCAGTTGTCGTTTGTACAAGAAGACTTTATTCACTTCCAGCAATTCGGGCTCGCTGATGATCCAATGAAGGTGAATCCTGGATTGCGTAGCGGTATCAATGCTTACCACATTAAGGTTAGCTTTTATCGCAGGATCAAACTCATGAACTAATCTTTTTACTTCTATAGTATCGCTGGCAAGGCAACCAACTTGGTCTAACACCGTCACCCAATATTTTCCGAGAACGGTTGTCTCCAGGTATTGTCCAATTGTTCCATCCGACCACTGCCAACTGAAATTCTCCTGGCCATCAATCTTCGCAGTATCACCCTCACAGATTTCCAGATCAGGACCGAGATCTTCAAATCCCTTTCTCACATTCACACGAATGGTATCGCTAAGAACACATTCTTGCGTCCCTACCCTCACCCAATAATCTCCAGACTTACTGACTTCAATTCTTTGTGTCGTTTCACCTGTGCTCCACAAGTACGTTTCCTTGCCCGGGCCGGCATCCAGCATCGCGGTTTGATCGTTGCAAATTGAAAAGTCATCTCCAATAAACAACGTGCTGAACGATGAAAAGAAACCGTATCGGTTGGTGGTGCCAGCGTTACCGTTCAATATTCCAGCCTGGAACGAGAATTGGTCATTTGAAATTACACTGGCTTCGCCATCGGGAATTTGCGCAGTAGTAAAAGGTATTTGAGCAGAGTACCATTCATCATTAGTACCCGGCACCGGTATGAATTTGTTAGGTGTGATGAGGTTGGATGATCCATTGAGTTTGAAAAAATAAATACCCTCTTTTTTAACGAGAATGTTCATTTCAAAAAATTCGTTTGTGCTACGGGTGAAAGCAATTTGTTTTGATCCGGTGCAGGTAACGGGCGGGAGCACAGCCATCGCCACTTCACAGCCAAAGCCCGTAACATGCAGCACATATACTGGTTTGTCTGTTTTGATGTACACAGCCAACAAGGTAACATCCACACGATAGTACTGGCCTGCATTCAGAGTTTTAACTGGCACGTTGATTCCGGAGAGAAAAACTTTTGTGTTGTTTTCGGTCGCCATGACGTAAGCAAATTCATTGTCTGCCAAAGATCCCTTCAGCACGATATACTCTTTACCCGTTACGTTCACCGGTATGATTTGATCACCGAGTAAATCGCGGCAAGTACTATTGATTACTGAATCATCTTTTATTGTGACGGCAATGGGCTTACTGGATTCGACTACAGTGCCGGTGAAATTATCTTTAGCGCTCTGTGTTGGTTTTTTGAACGAATAAGTTTCACCCGCGTTGAGCCGAATGACGATGATATCTTTTCCTTCAAAGCCAACAACCGGATGTGTTGGTTTCACTTTTATGATAGTATTATCTTCCGTGGCAACGATATCAAATGAAGCGTAAGCCAAAGGTGTGTACTCCGGGCTATTGTCATAGTAATCTTGCCCGATAATCATAAACTTATTTCCAATGGCGTTCCTTCCCTTCAACACAAAGATTTCACCATTCAACGTGGAGCCCACTTCGTAATAAGCTGTGATAGGTGTTGATGAAATGATGTGGAGCCCTGTTTTCAATACCGTGGCGGGAGGTTTGGATTCAATATCTATTCCCAGACCAGAAAGTGTGATCGTACGAGTGGTGTTGGCAGCAATTGAAAACGTAATCACTTCAGGATTGGCCACGGCCGGCTGCAAAACGCGGATGGTTGCTGGCTTATCTTGCGAAGAAACTCTCAGATAAATAGGAAGGTCACCGTGGCCAGACGTAACCTCAGGAGGCGCAAACCAAAACTCCGTATCTACCTGAGCGTTACAATAGCCGCAAATAGTGAGAAGAAATAAAAGGAATGAAATTTTATTCACGGCATATAATGGGCTGCCGAATATAAGTATTTAAAAAAAATATGAAATAAAACTTTGGTGAATCACCCGTTGAGGGGTAGTACAATCGGTCGACAAGGATGGCCGATTAACCATTTAAATTGTTAGTTCATCTTGAATCTCAGCATAACAGGCAAATGATCAATGTCGGTTTTCGTTATTTACACTGATTTGTTTTTTAAACTAAACTGAAATTATGAAGCGTCAAAGAATAGCAGGTTGGGTGATGATCTTAAGCATTTTTTTTGCAATGACCGGTGCACAGGTTTATGCGCAACGTCCTTATGAGACAGCAATCGGTGTGAGAGCAGGAGGTACAAGTGGATTTACAATAAAGCACGTGTTTAAACCCACGATGACGTTCGAAGGAATTCTGGGAGGTTTTGCAAACGGTTTTAGTGTTACCGGCTTGGTGGAAAAAAATCTTCCGGCTTTCAACGAGAAAGGTTTGAGCTGGTATTATGGTGGGGGCGGTCACATCGCCTCGTACAATGGCCGATCCATGTATTACAATCGTTTTGGAAGAGCTGTTGACTATCGCGAAAGAAATGACGTTGGTTTTGGAGTCAACGGTATCATCGGTCTTGAATATCGCCTTCCAGACAACGTGCCCGTGGCATTCAGCATTGACCTGAAACCCTTTATTGAATTCAGCACCCGCGGAAATGTGGGCATGGCCGTTGATCCTTCGATAGGCGTAAAGTTCATTATCAAGTAAAGGAAAAGGATAAGTAGCGATTTGACTAAATCGCTACTTTCAATTCTCTTGCAGGTACTGTTGTTTCCCGATAGGACTTAGCATCGTCAACAAACTTCCTGGCATCGGATAAGAATTCCACGGCAAATTCCTGACTAGGTTCATTTTTGTTGATTCGCAAAACGTATTCCCTGAATTCTGTTGGGAGATTAAATATTCCTGTCTTTACAAAACGCTCGTTGAATTCATGAATCACTTGATGATGCGTAGAAGGTCTTACATCCAATGTGATTAACAATGCCTTTGCTGTATTAATAAATGCACTGTAGCTATGATAGATGGAATCAGCGTAATGGTTCTGATCAATGGCTTTCACCGACCATTCCAGTTTTTCATCTGATTCAAATAACAGCGTTGCAATTAAATCAATGATTACACCCGCACATTCACCCACTTCTGTGTGAAGAATAAAATTACGGTCTTCACCCCAGTCGATATAATCTTGTGGTGTTACGGTGGTAATGTCAAAGAGAGGTTTCAGAAACGTGTAGAAATGATTTCTCCCCATGCGAATGAAGTAGTCATGATAATATTCACCCTCCAGGCTATTGGCTTCATAGTCATTTAACAGCAAGCGAAGGGCGGCTGGCCCGCGTTTGCTTGGTATTTTAATAATCTTATCGGAAATGATTCCGTCACCATTTTTAAGTTTACCACCGCCCAGTAATACAACCAGTGCCGGCATTACCTTTCCATTCTTGTCTTTGATGGTGCTGCCGTGAAGTCCAATGCTCGCCAGTCCATGTTGGCCGCATGAGTTGGGGCAGCCACTGATTTTTATTTTTATATCGTTGTTGTAAATGAGATCTGGGAATTCTTCTTTAATCACATTTTCAAGAGCCACAGCAATTCCATAGCTGCTGGAGATTCCCAGCGCACACGAATCTGTGCCCGGGCAAGCAGTGATATCAGCAACACTGTCAAAACCTGGTTCGGCCAGACCAATTGCATCCAGCGCATTATATAAGTGAGGCAGTGATTCTGGTCTTACAAAACGAAGAAGATATCCTTGATTGATAGTGATGCGAAGTTCATTTGACGCATAGGTGTCAGCGATCGCAGCAAACTGACGCGCCAGATCGGAAGACAAATTTCCAAGTAACACTTTAACGTACACTCCGAAATATCCTTCCTGCTTTTGACGGAAGACGTTGGTCTTTATCCAGCGGGCGTATTTTTTTTCGTCACTATGAATGACGGTTTCGCGTTCAATGACGTTGGGTAGCGCGGGCTGTGGTAAGATGTTTCTGTTGATTGAATATGATTTTACTTTCAGCGCCTTCGTTTCTTCTTCCACCAAATGCATCAGTTGTTCAAGACCAATATCATCCAGCAAAAATTTCAAACGGGCTTTCATTCTGCGGGTGCGTTCACCATAGCGGTCAAACACGCGTAATACTCCTTCCGTGAATGGGATGATCTGATCTTCATGCAAAAACTCGTAGGCCGTTGGTGCGAGATAGGGGTTGGCTCCAAGACCTCCACCGATCACTACCTTAAAGCCACGCTCGCCATTTACAATCTTTGGAATGAAGCCGAGGTCATGTATGAAGGTGTAAGCGGTGTCGTCTTCATTGTTAGAAAATGCAATCTTAAATTTCCTACCCATCTCCTGACAAATAGGATTGCGCAAAAAGTATTTGAACATTTCATACGCATAAGGCGATACATCAAACAATTCATTCGGATCAATACCAGCTGTTGGCGATGTAGTGATGTTACGAACTGTATTTCCACACGCTTCACGGGTAGTGATATCATCTTTTTCCAGCTTGGCCCACAGTTCCGGTGTTTTATCAAGACTTACAAAGTGTATCTGAATATCTTGCCGGGTAGTGGCGTGTAGATTTTTGCTGGCATATTCATCCGAGATGTCGGCAATTCTGCGCAGCTGCTGTGTGGTAACTCTTCCCAACGGAAGTTTGATGCGGATCATTTGAACTCCACTCTGCCGCTGACCATAGATGCCGCGTGCTAATCGCAGACTGCGGAATTTATCCGGATCAATTTTCCCTTCCTGAAACAATCTGATCTTTTTTTCCAGATCGATAATGTCTTGTTCAACAACCGGGTTGTGTAAATCCTCTAGTTCTGTTCTAAAGCTTTGCATGTTTTATCATTTGAGGTCCAAAA
This sequence comes from Cyclobacteriaceae bacterium, assembly GCA_044222145.1. Taxonomy (GTDB): domain Bacteria; phylum Bacteroidota; class Bacteroidia; order Cytophagales; family Cyclobacteriaceae; genus ELB16-189. The sequence goes on along the minus strand of JBGANU010000006.1, from coordinate 58,898 downwards.
ACAAAAAGCCTTTCCTTGTTTTTCGGGAAAGGCTTATAACTTTTATTGTTCTTTTATCGCATCAAGCATCTTTTCCCCGCTTGCAATTCGTCTGGTGAGCAACAACAATTGACAATCATTTTCATCGAAATAATGCTCTAAAGTAGCTGAATTCAAATAAACTACAAAATCTATAGACTAAGCATTTAACAAGGCCTGGCAAACAACTGTTTGGGTGTTGTATGCAATCGTTATTTGGAATCTAAATGAGGGCCTTGTACTGCCTCACGGAAGGAAGAAGCTGCAAAATATTTTTTTTTGAATCGCTGACGGATTGTTTTCCGCCAGCAACGGATCACTCATTTTTCAATACTTCGGCAGGGTTTGTCCTGGCAATTTTTATCACCTGCGACCCAATCATAAGAACAGCAATGGCGAGCACGCCAATGAATCCAATAGACATATCCGTAAAACTTATGGGTGCATGGTTTTGCATTTCCTGAAACGCAATCTGATCGAAGAACAAGTACGTAAGCGGTAATGCAATGCATCCGGCAACGGCAAGCAGCACAACAAATCCACGGCCCAAAATGTAGATGAGTGTTCTGTCACTGGCACCTAACACTTTGCGAATGCTGACTTCTTTCAAGCGTGTTTCCGTTAGAAAGATCACCATGCCCAACAAGCCAAGAGAAGCAATGCAGATGGCGAGAAATGAAAGGAACCCGATCATGTTCAGCATGGCCGACAAATCCTGATAGGAGTGGGCGATGCGATCGGAATACAATTCAGCCTCCAGCGGATGCACGTTGTCGACTTTCCTCCAGGCGGCATCAATTTTTGCAAGTGTGGTTAGCCAGTCTGTTGTAGAAATCTTTACGTTCAAATGATTTGCCCTGCCCGGCAGATAGCGAAGCACCACCTCTTTTTCATTGTTGTCGGCTTTGGCATAATGAAAATCTTTCATCACGCCAATAATCTTCATCGGCTTCCGGTCTATGGCCACGAGTTCATCTATCGCTTTGAGTGGATCACCATTTCCAATCTTAAATCGCTTCAGCGTTTCTTCGTTCACGATCACTTCGGATTCAACTGCACTATCCGGCAGCGGAGTAAAATTCCGACCGGCTATGAGTTTGATCTCGTGCAGCGGGATATAGTTTTCATCAACACCATTGTAGTACACCATCGCGGAATCCATCGGGTCTTTGTATTTTATCCGTGTGCCCCAATAATTGCCAACACTGGTGATCATCATCGACTGCGATATTTTCGCCACCTCGGGCAGCTCTTCCAACTCCTTGCGTATAATGTCAGCTTTGTTACCTTTTAATTGGATATTCAGTACGTTCTCGGTTTTGTAGCCGAGATCGAAGTTGAGATAGAATTTATACTGCTTCAAACCGATGACGGTAGCCGTAATGAAAGCGAGGGAGATGGTGTATTGTACAACCACCAGCGCCTTTCGCATATTGAGATGACGGAACAACTTCACTGAACTGCTGTTCTTAAGCACCTGAATAGCGTTCAGCTTCGAGAAAAGGATTGCCGGCACGATGCCAGCGAGTACACCCACCAATACGGCAAGGGCAACAAAGTATAAAACAATCTTCGGTGAGAGGTCGAGGGTAAGCATCTCCTGCATTTTTGGCTGAAGCAACAGGAAGTACGGTTTCAGTAAAATGAATAGCACAAATGCGAGCACTAAGGATAAAACCGAGACCATGATTGCCTCTACCAGAAACTGACCCAGCACGTGACCGCGCAAGGCACCAATTGATTTGCGTATACCAACTTCACGCGAGCGCCTGGTAGCACGTGCGATAGAGAGGTTTGTGTAATTGAAACAAGCGGACAGAATCACGATGATCGATAAAATGCCGATCACCATCACCTCATTGCTGCCCATAATGTTGCCAAGTGAATTATTCATATCCACTCCCAGTGCGATGCTGAATAAAGGCTGCGTAGATAATCTCACTTTGGTATTCGGCACTACGTTGTCGTTTTTCTCAGCCAGAATATTCAGGTTGCGCTGAATGTTTGTAAGGTCTGCATCCTTTGACAGCAGTATGTAAGTATATCCTGACCAGATGTTGTCCCATTTCATTTCGTCCTTCCAGTCATCCTTCTCCGTCACTTCACGAGTGCTGAGCGACACCAGTAAATCGAATTTAATGTGCGAAAACTTGGGCAGGTCTTTAACGACACCGGTGATTGTATACTGCCGGTCATCACGCGCGCTAACTATTTTTCCTAAAGCCGACTCGGTTCCGAAAAGTTTTTTGGCACTCGTTTCCGTAACGATCACCGAAAAGGGACTCTTTAATGCAGTACTTGCATTGCCCTCCAACAACTGAAAGCTGAATACGTCAAAAAAAGATTCGTTGGCATACAGGCCGCTAAGCGGAACCGTTTTATTGCCTGCCGTGATGTCGCCACCAAAACCGTTGAACAAGAGTGCCGTTGCCTCTACACCGGGTAGGTTGTCTTTTACTTCTTTGCCAACCATCGGTGAAGAGGAAGCATAAAAGTTCTCGTCTACCTGATCGAGGTATTGATATTGGCTCACCACACGATAGATGCGATCTCCTTTTTCATGAAAGCGATCGTATGACGTCATATCTGACAATAAACCGATGAGGAGAAGACCAACAGACATGCTCACGGCAAGCCCCACCACGTTGATGGTAGAAAATAATTTATTGCGAAGAAGATTTCTTCCTGATGTTTTAATATAGCTGCCAATCATAATCCAGTTGATTAATACGTTGATGAACTCGGGTTTTCGAATGGTGTAAAGGCGGAGAAATTTAAAAACGTCTAGTATGTAAATGGCTTTGGCGCGCGTGGGTCCTTTCGCTTTTAGATTTCGTTCGAAGTATTCGTTCAAGTCGCCTTGTAAATCTTCCAGCAACTCCGGTTTGCAATACCAGGACAGAAATCGCTCGGCCCATTTCGGTGGCGTGATGTTATTGCCTTCCTTCATGCGATGTGTTTCAATGACAACTGAGGAATGATACTCCACAACTGATCCCGCACTTCTTTTGATTTAATCAAAGCCGATTTGCCGGCACTCGTAACAGAATAATAACGTTTGCGTTTGCCGCCTCGTGAATTAGTAGCTTCACCTAGTTTACTTTTTACAAATCCTTTTTCTTCCAATCGATTCAAGACAGCGTGCACAACGCCAAGCTTGGCCGAGCGGCCGGTGTGTTTCTCAAGTTCGTCACAGATGGCAACACTGTACGCATCGCTCATCAGCGCAGCAATGGTTAATAAGACCAGTTCTTCAAATTCACCAAGGTTTGTTCCTTTCATAACACTGATTAATTACGTAAATGTATGTAAAATGGTTCGACAAAATCAAATTGATCGCGGGGAACCTATTGAAATAGCAGAAGATAGAAGTTTTTGAGGGATTACCTCGACTGCAAAAAACTATTTTTTGAATAACAGCTTCGGTGCAAAAAATAACAACGGCAGTCCGTACACGGCAATCATAGCGTAGGCCATGATCGTATAACCTTTTGCTACTAAATCAATAATGCCCACTTGTGCCAAGATCAATGATGCCACTAAGGCGATTGCTGCAATAAATGCCTTCGTAGTCTTCTTCAAAGGTTCTGCTTTGCGCTCAGTCATTTCCATCTCTACTCTGTGAATGAAAGCGTGAATCATTCCGGTGGCCGTCTCCACTAGCGTCCAGCCCACCACGATGCCAAAAACAATAACGAGTGCCGGGTGAAATGTTTTTAACATCATCAACCATGGCACCGTGGCAGCCAATACATTTTTGTCCGGATAGTAACCGAGCAATGCAAAATAAGTTAAGAACCAGGGCACCGTCATCAGCAATCCTGAAATGAATCCTGCCATGATGCTTTCACGTCTGGAATAAATTCCTTTGTACGTAAAGAAAGAAGCCGGATAAACTGCAAGGTTATATCCCACATATAAAATGCCTGTCCAGATTAGCAGCAACAGACTTGGTGCTTCATCAAGATAACTGGTATCCCATTTTGAAAATGTGGTCATGATTTCAGTTCCTTTGTTGGAGAAAACAGTGATGGCAAAAAGAATGTAGGCCGCGAACAACGCAATGGTACCAATCGTTTCCAGTTTGGCGATTACATCATCTCCTTTATAATTGAGAAAGCCCACTAATACAATAATGAGTATCACACCTACCCAACGACTGAAGCCCAACGTACTGTTGAGAATTTCGCCAGCGGCTGATGCCATTACTGCGATAATCAGAATTGCCAGTAACAAGTAAACGAATTCATACGCAAACCATCCCTTGCCGATTAATTTTTTGAGCAGCGACTTGTAATCGTACACCTGCCAAAGCCGGCAGGCCTCCATGGATAAAATGGAGATGAGTGAGAATCCAAAAAAAATGGCCAGACCACTGATCCAGCCACTCGCTCCGAATTTTCCACCGTATTCTACGATCTCGCGTCCGGTGGCATAGCCGCCTCCAATGAGTACAGATTGAAGGATGATACCAGGAAGAAGTATTCTTCTGAATCGCGAAGTGCTTTGAGTAAGTTCAGCCAAGGGTTTAAAAATTTAGCTTTCAATATAGGAAGAATAGATTGGCATTTCATGACGAATAGAAAGTTGGCACAACTGCCATTGGCTTTGGCGTGCCCCTACGGGTCGCGCTATTCGCTACAAGTCCGGCCGCCCAAAAGCCAGCACGCTTCGGGCTTTCCGCTTCTATCGCTCACGCGGGTGTGGATCATGAAATTATTTTAGTGTTATCTCCCCTAAACAATAACTTAAATGCAAGAGCTCGAATTGCAGAAACATTACTGTTGGCGCTTGTTTGCTAGTTCGAAATTTTATTCAAAGCCTTATATCGCGCTTTATAAAGTTCAATAACATTACCTACCTGTTCAGGCATTCCTTCAATTCCATTAAGTTTTATTTCGATATCCTCTTTTGTCGCTACTGATAGAACCAAATACTTATCGTTTGTCTTTGTCGGTGGTCTTCTAATTAGAGTAGCAAGAACGATCTTCCACGGAATAATTTGTCCATTTTTCTTTATTCCTTGCTCGGAGACTGTGAATTCATTTGTATTCTTAAAAAAGTCCCATAGAACTAAGCCAGCAAATGACAATATAAGCGTTAGTCCAAAGAGCCCATAGATTAGTTCATCAGAGTCTTTTTTAGAAATGTCAATCAACAATATAATGGTAAGAATTATCGGCAGGGAGATAGCTAGTCCATACTTGGTTAATGATTTTTTGAAACTGTAGAAATCCGAAAGCTCATTTTGCGCTCTTGGTTTTACGAATTCAATTAGTCTCGTCAATTCATATTTGTCGGGTGGCTCATTCTTAAATTCATTTTTCAAATGATTCAGAAGTGTTTTCTTTTCATCCAGTCCGTATTGTCGTATTTTCTCTAAACAAATTCGTTCGAATTCAGAGTTGTCGACTTTGTAAGATTTGCAGTCATCTTTGAAATCTGCTTTTTTATTGATTAGTCGGCAGATTACTCCTTTGTCGGGAGCAAACTGTCGGTTTATACAAATTAAACAGAATGTCAATTGTAAATCTCTTGTCATAAGCAAATTGGCGCCAACATCCGAATATACGCAATTGTATATATTGTTATTTCCCTCAATAGTTCAAAACCCGCTTGCCTTCGCCATCTCCCAACCGATGATGCTTTTCTTGCGGGTAGAGCTCCATCTGTATTCACCTAAGATTCCATCTTTGCGAATCACGCGATGACATGGAATCAAATATGCAATGTGGTTGGAGCCCACAGCTGAACCCACCGCTTGCATCGCTTTCGGATTTTGAATACTCTCGGCAATTCCCTGATAGGTTGTTACGCCACCCATCGGAATTTTCAAAAGTGCTTCCCACACTTTGATCTGAAAATTGGTGCCCTTTACGAGTACGTGTAGTTTTCCCTCACCTCTTCCCCTCTCCCCGGGGAGAGGGGTGTCCGTAGGACGGGGTGAGGGAAAAATTTTATCAATAAAAGATTTTGTCAACTCCTGGTCCTGATGAAACACCGAGTTGTGCCAATGCTCTTTCATCTTCTCTAATTCAAACTTTGGATCTTCATCTGTGCTGATAAATGATAACCAGCAGATACCACGCTCTGTCACACCAATCAGACAAAGTCCGAAAGGCGTTTCGTGCATACCGTATTCAATGCGAATGCCAGAGCCACTTTGTTTATACTCTTGTGGTGTTACGGCTTCAAGCGTGGTGAATAAATCATATACTCTCGATTGACTCGAAAGTCCGGCATGCTCTGCAGCTTCTACCAGATTTCTTGATTGTTGTAATTTCTCTTTCAAGAAATCTACCGTGAGGTATTGCAAAAACCGTTTCGGACTGATGCCAGCCCACTCGGTAAAGATTCGCTGGAAGTGAAAAGGGGAGAGGTGGACGTTCTCAGCCACTTCGTCCAACTCCGGCTGACGCTGGAAATTTTTTTCCAGATACTGAATGGCCTGCTCAATGCGCAGGTAGTTGATATTTTCTTCGATCACCATCATAAAGGTATTGTTTTTTGATGGATCAAAATTGCACTAACCCGACTAGCGGCTCAACCCGTTTCTTGCTTAATAGGATTCCCTCACTCATCCGGATGTCTAGCTACTTGGTGACTTGTATCGCCATTTCACCAGGGAGAGGGCAGCAGAATTTTTGCTATTCGATAAACTGAAGTGGGTGAGGGAAACTTCGATTTATATCCATATAATCTAATCAGAGAAAATTGAAACATTTTATTAGCTTTAACTTCTTGGTCAGATGGTCATCGTGACTAGAACCTATTAATGAAATACTGTTAAATATGAATTTGAACATTGACGCAGAAAAAGAGAACACCTTCGATGCCATTGTAGTAGGAACTGGCATCAGCGGAGGCTGGGCTGCGAAAGAATTGACGGAGAAAGGATTAAAGACATTGGTGCTGGAGCGCGGTCGTGCCGTAAAGCATGTGGTGGATTACCCCACCATGACAAAAGATCCCTGGCAACTTCCGAATGCGAACAAGCTTTCAGCGGAAGAATTGAAATTTTATCCCGTGCAATCGCGCACCAACTGGGTAAACCAGGCCAACAAACATTGGTGGGTGAAGGACACGGAAAATCCTTATACAGAAGTAAAACCATTTGATTGGATCCGCGGCTATCATGAAGGCGGTCGGTCATTAATGTGGGGCAAACAAACCTATCGTCTATCCGATCTCGACTTCGAAGCAAACGCAAAAGAAAATGTTGGAGTTGATTGGCCTATTCGCTATGCCGATCTCAAGCCGTGGTATGACTATGTAGAATCTTTTATCGGAGTAAGCGGTCGCGCAGAAGGACTTTCTCATTTGCCGGATGGAAAATTTTTGCCGCCAATGGATTTGAACTGTGTGGAGGAAGTCTTTCGCGATAAGCTGGCTGAAAAATTTAATGGAAGAAAACTTACCATCGGACGTGTGGCTCACCTTACGGCAGCATTACCTCACGATCCAACTCGCGGAATATGCCAGTCGAGAAATATGTGCGACCGTGGTTGTCCGTATGGCGCGTACTTCAGCAGCAACTCATCCACGCTTCCCGCTGCAGCGAAGACTGGCAACATGACGTTACGGCCAAACTCGATTGTTCATTCGATTATTTATGATGAGAAGAAGGGCAAAGCGGTTGGCGTAAAAGTTCTGGATTCAGAAAGCAAACAAGAGACAGAATATTTTGCTAAAGTTATTTTCCTGAATGCATCCACATTAGGCAGTACCTTCATTCTGCTCAACTCAACGTCCAATAGATTTCCAAATGGATTCGGAAATGGAAGCGATCAGTTGGGTCGTAACATTATGGATCATCAATATCGTGCGGGTGCCGAAGCGGATGTGGAAGGCTTTGAAGATAAATATTATATCGGACGCAGACCTAATGGAATTTATATTCCGCGATTCCGCAATGTGGGCAATGACAAACGCACCGATTACATTCGCGGCTTTGGCTATCAGGGCAGTGCGAGTCGCTCGAGTTGGTCACGAGGTGTTCAGGAAATGTCGATCGGTGAAGAACTGAAAAATGAATTAGCAACACCGGGCGAATGGAAAATTGGGATCACCGGCTTCGGAGAATGCTTGCCGTATTCTGATAACCGGGCAACCCTCAATAAAGATAAAAAAGATGCGTATGGATTGCCAACGCTCAGCATTGACGCTGAGTGGAAAGAGAATGAGAAAGTGATGCGCAAGGACATGAAAGACTCCGCAGCAGAAATGTTGGAAGCCTCCGGTTTTAAAAATGTAAGAGTGTATGATAACCCGGACAACATTGGCTTGGGCATTCATGAGATGGGAACTGCTCGTATGGGCAAAGATCCAAGGACCTCTGTATTGAACAAATGGAACCAGGTGCATGAAGCACAAAATGTATTTGTAACAGATGGTGCTGCCATGACGTCATCGGCTTGTCAGAATCCATCGCTTACCTATATGGCGTTGACCGCGCGGGCTGTTGATCATGCAGTGAGTGAATTGAAGAAAGGAAATTTATAAATTAAAATGTCAGCGTGAGCCTGTCGAAGGCGACTGACTTTCAAGGTTTCGACAAGCTCAACCTGACAAAATGAAACAGTAATATGAATAGAAGAGAAGTACTTGAACGCGCAGCATTGGTGTTGGGGTATGCCATCACAGGTCCCACGCTTACAGGTGTATTGAGCGGTTGCAAAGCATCGCCCGAGCTGAATTACAAACCAGTTTTCTTTACGGAAGACCAGGCGCGCATGATTGGTGAGATCGCAGAAATCATTTTACCCAAAACAACAACACCCGGAGCGAAAGATGTGGGTGTGCCGTCTTTCATCGATAACATGTTGAAGGAAGTGTATTCGAAAGAGTATCAGGAATCATTCATCAAAGGCCTCACAGAGTTTGATGAGGATGCAAAAAAAGAGTATGGCGACAGCTTCAATGACTGCGATGCAGAACAACAAGCAGCCATTGTGAAAAAGCAACACAGCAAAGCTTTTGAAGGTAAAGTGGAAGGCGGCTCTCAGGGATGGTGGAACACCGGTGGTGGAAATGACCGACCTTTTATTTTGAAAGTGAAAGAGTTGACTATTCTTGGGTTTTTCACAAGTCAGGCAGGAGCAAGCGAAGTCTTGCAATATAATCCGGTTCCCGGACCATTTCAGGGATGCGTGCCGCTGGAGAAAGTTGGGAAAGCGTGGGCGACATAACTAGTCATTAGTCATTGGGTATTGGGAATAGGGCCGAGGTATGTAACTTGAAGGAAACAGCCAGGGTACATTAAACGAAACAATTTATAATCTTATGAAGAAATCATTTGCAATTGTACTTGTCATGTTTGGGTGCTTAGGTGCATTCGGTCAGGGCAACAATATGGATACAGTGAAAATCCGACCTATAAAAATCACAGACAATATTTATATGTTACAAGGTTCTGGCGGAAACATTGGTGTGCTTATCGGAAAAGATGGCACGCTTATGATTGACGACCAGTTCGCACCATTATCTAATAAGATCAATGGCGCAATCAAAACACTTGATCCCGGAGAGATCAGGTTTTTGATCAATACCCATATTCACGGAGACCATTCTGGTGGAAATGAAAATTTTAAGCGTATGGGCGTGACCATCGTGGCACAAGACAATGTGAGAGAGCGCATGAGCAAAGAGCAGGTGAATAAAGTAATGAACCGCACCACACCACCTCGTGAAAAAGATGCGTTACCGGTGATTACTTTTTCTGATAAGATGAGTTTTCATTTGAATGACGAAGACATTGAACTTATTCATTTTGATCCTGCTCACACCGATGGCGACATTGCCATTCACTTTAAGAAGGCAAATGTTTACCATACTGGTGATATGTTTGTTACCTACGGTTATCCGTTCATCGATGTTTCCAGTGGCGGCACGATCAATGGGTTTATTTCATCCTTAGACAAAATGATGAGTCTGATGGATGACAATTCCAAAATTATTCCGGGCCACGGAAATTTATGCACAAAAGCCGATATGAAAATCTTCCGCGATAAGCTGGTTGATATTCGCGACCAGGTAGCTGCAGCATTGAAGAAAGGAAAGAAGGTGGAGGACATTCCTGCATTGGGCATCACCGACAAATATGATGCAGACTGGGGAAAAGGATTTTTAAAAGGAAAAGACTTTGTGACGTTGGTAGCCGATAACATAAAATCATCAACGACTAAATAATTTTTTCCAGATCTGATATTGGCGAGGCATACAATGCCCGCATGGACGGAAGCCTAATTGAATGGCTTCCGTTTCGTTTTGAAAGAAGACGCGATTTTCTTTTTTCATTCGTTTGCCAGACGGGCAAGAGAGCTTTCCATAAATTTTCAGACGATAGTTTCCCGCCAAAACGATCGCACCGTTTTTGATTAATCTTTTTAGATCTGTGTCTGTTAGTTTGCTATGCGCCCACATTGAAAAAAGATTTTTGTGTTCTTAGTGCTGTATTCGCTTTGTATCGTGGTTAAAATATTTCACCACTATATTGGGGTGAGGTCATCCTGCATCATGAAAAATAATTCCCAACGCATACCGCACACCCGATCTCACTTCGCTTATACCGTGTTTCATATTTGCCTGGTAAAATCCTTTTGTTCCTTTCATCGGTCGGAAGTTAGTGGTAAAAATAACAGCATCGCCCTGATTAGGAATGAGTACTTCTGCTTTTGATTGGGCACGCGGAACTTGTTCGGTTAATACAAATTCGCCACCGGTAAAGTCTTCACCACTTTGAGTTAATGCCAACACAACTTGAAATGGGAAATAGACGGTGCCGTATAAATCCTGATGCAGCGTATTGTAACCACCGGTTTCATATCGGAGAATTAACGGTGTAGGGCGTTGCTGTTGATTTGCTTTGCAGATCTCGATGAGCTGGTGATGTTGTTCCGGGTAATTGATGTCGATAGAAAGTTGTTTCATCCACGCGTTGGCAATTTTTGAAAGCGGCTTGTAAAATTCCTCGCGCATGTGTTGAATGAGTGACGGCAACGGGTAGTTGAAATATTTGTATTCACCTCTGCCAAACCGATAGCGCTGCATGTTGATCACATTGCGATACAAATTAGACTGACTATATAAATTTGATAATTGTTCACACTCCTCTTTTAAAAGGAGACCGGGAATATGTGCATATCCTTTTTCGTTTAGTGATTGATAGATATCATCCCAATTCAGCGTGGAAATGTTCTTCATATTTTTTTGGGTCAAAAATCTGATTCGTAACTCATGTGTCCAACCCGTTTCTTGCTAATGAATTCTTTGCGATCTCTGCGTGGATTCCTCAGCGATCTTTGCGGTTAAAATAGTTAATCGCTGGAGACGCAAAGGATAAAGAGAAATGCTATCATTGCGTATGCAGAAAATCATTCTTTCCACGCCCAAAGAATTTAGTTACGAATTGTGCTTGTCTTTTTTGAGACGGTCACCGCGCGAGATACTGCATCGGCTCGAAGGTGATTCCGTGATTAAGGCATTGTATGTGAATGACAATTTGGTCGTATTTAAAATTGATCAGACAGGCAATGACTTGGAGCTGGAATTTCTTACAAAGAATATTTCAACGTCTGTTCGCAAGCAAGTTTCGGATTATGTGATTGAATGGTTTGATCTGGAAACAGATTTAAAACCTTTTTACGCGATGGCGAAGAAGGATGATTTGCTCAAAGATATGGTGAAGAAGTTTTACGGCTATCGCATTATCGGTCAGCCAGATTTATTTGAATCGATTATCTGGGCAGTGCTAGGTCAGCAAATTAATCTGCAGTTTGCCTACACGTTGAAGCAGCGTTTTGTGGAGCAGTTCGGAAGTCATGTGGAGATAAAAGACCAGAAGTATTATTTGTTTCCATCAGCGGACGTGGTCGCCAATCTTACAGCCGATCAATTGTTGCCCTTGCAGTTCTCCCGACAAAAGGCTGCGTACACGATCGGCATAGCAAAATCATTTGCCGATGGAACGATATCCAAAGAAAAACTCAAAGGGCTAACGCTGAAAGATGCCAAAGAAGAATTAATCAAAGTAAAAGGCATTGGCAACTGGACGGCCAACTACGCTTTGATGAAAACGTTTCGCCACCCGGATGCTTTTCCCTTGGAAGATGCTGGCGTACACAATGCCATCAAGAATCTTATGAACCTGAAATCCAAACCCAGCCTGGACCGGGTAAAGAAAATCTTTAAAAAGTATAAAGGATGGGAAGCCTACGCCACTTTGTATTTGTGGAAGAGTTTGTAAATCTGTTTACAAGTTTCCTTTCTTCATCTCATCAACCGCAAAATTTGCAGCCCGCGCAGTCAATGCCATATATAATATGGACGGGCTTTGATTGCCCGTGCTGGTCATGCACGCGCCATCGGTGACAAACACATTTTTGCAATGGTGCAATTGATTGTGTGCATTCAATAAAGAAGTCTTTGGGTCAAGGCCCATCCGGCAGCCACCCATTTCGTGGATATCAAGGCCGGGCGCTTGCTTCGAATCGTATGTGCTGATGTTTTTGCAGCCTGCTTTCTCCAACATCTCTGAACTTTGCGTTAGGAAATCTTTGATCATCTTTTCATCATTGTCATCGTAGTCAACAGATGTAACCAGCAATGGAATTCCCCACTGATCTTTTTTGTCTTTACTCAACTCCACACGATTGGTTTCTTTCGGAATGGTTTCGCCCTGCATGTACATATAAGTTGTCCAGCCACCTGGTTTGGCAACAATGTCTTTCAACTCAGCGCCACAGGCTGTTTCGATTTGTTCGTCATTGCCTTTTGTTCGTGATGCGCCCATGAATGTAGTGAAGCCGCCCACATAGTCGGTGTCTTGCTTGTGCAGGTTGCGATAGTTGGCAATGATGGGTTCTGTCGGATTTCTTCCTGAATAATATTTGTCTTCGAAACCCGGCATCTCAGCACCGACCGATGCACGGTAATTGTGAAAGGCTACATACTTACCGAGCAATCCACTGTCGTTGCCCAGTCCATTGGGAAAACGGTTAGAAGTGGAGTTTAACAAAACCAATGTGCTGTTGAGTGCAGAGGCATTTACGAAAATGATACTCGCAAAAAAATCAGTGATCTCGTTTGTGTTGGAATCGATTACCCGCACGCCAGTTGCTTTTCCTTTTTGTTCGTCATATATAATAGAGTGCACCACCGAAAACGGGCGAATGGTGAGATTGCCGGTGTTGGTAGCCCATGGAAGTGTAGACGAAACAGAACTAAAGTATCCACCAAACGGACAGCCTCTCATACAAAGATTTCTTGCCTGGCATTTTGCGCGTCCTTGTTTTAAATGAATCTCTTTTGGTTGTGTGATGTGTGCCCAACGCGCCTGAACAAGGTGTCTGTCTTTGTAATTCTTTTTTATGGATTGCTGAATAGATGACTCCACACAATTCAAATCAAATGGAGGAAGGAAATCTCCATCTGGCATGGATTCGATGCCATCGGCATTTCCACACACGCCAATAAATTGTTCAACATGCGTGTACCATGGAGCAACATCGTTGTAACCAATCGGCCATTCGATTCCATAACCAAATCGCTTCGGTGCTGTAAATTCAAAGGGACTCCAGCGCTGACAAGCTCTGCCCCATGTTAGTGACTTGCCACCGACTTGATATCCGCGAATCCAATCAAATGGTTTTTCCTGAACGTATGGATGATCGTTGTCTTTGATGAAGAAGTGAGCGGTATCTTCTCCAAAGCCAGCAGCTTTGCTGATCAACGGATTTTCGTTGAGGAATTCATTTGTCATTCTTCCGCGATGAGGAAGCTCCCACGGATGTTTGGTAGCGGTGGGATAATCCTGGTTGTGAACAATGTTTCGTCCACGTTCGAGCACCAATGTTTTCAATCCATGTTCGCACAATTCTTTAGCGGCCCATCCACCGGATATTCCCGATCCGATGACAATGGCATCGTATGTGTTTTCATCGACTCCGGATGTATTCACATTGAAACTTGTAAAATTCTTTTTCATGGCTTTGGTCAGACGAAACGCTACGGTTATTAGCCGGCAATAGTTGCGTTAAATTTATTCATTATCAAACAAATACTTTCAGAAGGTTAAAATAATTCCTGCGTGGAAAAGACTATACCAATAAACACATAGATTATGAAAAGTAACAAGGTTTTCAAAATCGCAGCAATCGTGTTTGGTGTGTTTGCGATTATTGGAGTAGGGAAGGGAATTAAATGGTATTACTGGTCTCACCTGACGGCAGAGGAGAAAGCCAGTAAGATTACAGAGCGCATGGCATCACGACTGGAACTTACATCGGAGCAAAAAGAAAAAGTGCTCGCGCTTAATCTCGAAAAAGTTAAAGCGTTTGAGAGCGATGATTTTTGGAAGAACAATCAGGGACACGGGCATCAATTCAAATCAAACCCTGTGTACCTGAAATGGAAGAATGAGTTGAAGGAAATCCTGAATGATGAACAGGAGAAGAAGATGCGATTGTGAAGTTGGTAGGTGTGGAAGTGAAGCGAGCCCGGGAAACCAGGCTCGCTTTTTTTTGATCTCACCAAAATTTTCTTTAGAACAATCCGGGACCCTTAGCTGTAATCGCAAGAATGTCTTTATCGTGACTATATCTTTCAACGCACTGATTGTCGAAGAACATCGTTGCTCCATTTGCTTCGGAATATTTTTGCCAGGCGGGTAATCCTTTGTGTCCCGGATTTCCAGTTCTTGCAAAGTTGATCCACGACTGACTCATCTTATCGGCTAGCACGTAAGCATCTTTACCACCACCGGTCATTTCTTCGCAGCGGGCAATGTTGTTGAACACAAAAGGAATTTCCATGCAATGAACAGCCTTGAAAGCGCCATCAAACACAGGTGATTGCCAGGTAAACAAATACATGTAGACAGGCGCAGAACTATTGGCTGATTTTACATTCGCTTGCGTCACCATTCCCGGACGGAAGCCGCCATCGATATCCATCAGGTCAGTTGGCTTCGTATCATTTGGAAATGCTTTCTTCACGGCAGCGATGTAAGCATCGGCTTTGTCACCATATTGTTTTTGCAGATAGGTTTTTACTTCATCCAACGATGCGTTTCGCATAGCCGGGTTTCTGAGTGATGGCATGAATTCATTTTTGGTTGAACCGATTAATAGCGGGACGTTATCCGATAAGGCAAGTGCTTTCGGATCGTTTGGTTGATAGGGTAAAAATGTTCCATCTAAGATGGGACTCCATCCAAAACGAAAACCTGTTACGGGTTTGCCTTCGGCTGCAAGTTGTTCACGCACTTTTTGCAACGCGCGTTGACCAGCTGCCGCTAGTTTCTCATACGGCACTTTTTGAATGGAATCTATTTTGGATGGGATGAGTCCCAACTCGTTTAATACAGTCGAACCAATTCTTTTGGTAATCGCCTGGTCTTGAAAGTCAGACCATATTCCACTTTCAACTATAGCTTTATGAAACAATCCTTTTGCAAGAGGTGAATTCATTAGCGTGGTCACTTTGCCACCACCACCCGATTGACCGAAGATGGTCACGTTATTGGGATCACCTCCAAAGGCTGCGATGTTGTTCTTCACCCATTCCAATGCAGCAACTAAATCTAACATGCCAACATTAGGAGATGCTTTGTATTTATCACCAAACTCGGAGAGATCGAGAAAGCCGAGAATGTTCAAACGATGATTGACAGAAACTAAAACAATGTCACCTTTCTTACTGATGTTTTCGCCATCATACGAAGGCAACTCTTGAGATGAACCGGCAGAGTATCCGCCACCATGCAACCAAACCATCACCGGACGTTTTTTGCCGTCATTAATTGCAGGAGTCCACACGTTGGCGCGAAGACAATCTTCGTTGGTGTAACCCCAATCGTGATGGAATAAAAATTCACTTTCGTCTGCCACTTGTGTTGTTGGAGTCATTAATGGACAAACAGGTCCGTAGGTAGTTGAACTTCTTATGCCTTCCCACGCGGTGACTTTGGCAGGAGCCATAAAGCGTTTTGCCTGTGCGTACGGAATACCTTTGTAGATGTACGTGCCGTTGTGAATGTAGCCTCTGACTTTGCCGCTCTCTGTTTGTACGATCGCAACGTCTTTGCCCGCAACGATTGGCGTTGTGGAGGCTGCCTTCTGCGCCAATGCCGCGAGAGGAAGTAGCGGCAGCATGAAATAGAATAAAATGTAGAGTGTTTTTTTCATGGGTTAATTTTTAAGGATGCTAAATTAAATCAATGTGTTGACCGTACACAATAATAAACAAAATGAAAACAACCCGCCCAACATTTATGACGAATGGCTGGCGAAAGTGTTAATTATGTGTTAAGGAAGACCGATTGATCTTTGGCTTGTTCCTGAGGAAATTAAGTGCGGGAATAATGCGCCTTTTTACAGTCGGTCCAGGAGAACTGATAAGAGTTGGTGACAACTTGAAACACTACGGCTTCCAAGCGAGTGCAATGGGCTTCACTTAAACAAAGACCTCACGCAGAAAAATCAAATCGTCCGTGAATGATGGAAATCTACCGTGGCCAATTACAAAATATGAATACTGTCGGCCTGTTTGGCAGCAGCAACTGTTTCGGCTATTCCGTTGGCGTAGGTTGTCGGCTTGAAGTTGAAAGCTTTTTCAAACTTAGTGCTGTCGAACAGATAATCAACTTCACTTTGATAAAGCATTTCAACGGCTTCTTTAATGTTGGTATCAAATAACCCGGCCATGCGGATCATCCATTTTTTTAATACCATATAGTTTGGGGCTACACCAAATTCTTTGGCGGCCAATTGTATGAATTGCTTTCCCGTGAGCACGTTGCTATCGGTTGGCGCATGCCAGGTTTGATTATATGCTGAGTCGGTATTGCCAAGTATGGCTGTGGCTTTTCCTGCATCGGGTGTGAAGGTGAACGAGTGCAGCGTAGTATCATTCAACATCCACTGTCCTTTTTTACCAGCCGCAAAATTCTTGAACAGAAGTGCATCCAGAAAACTTAATGGAGTATGAGGTCCATAAAAGTCGGCACCGCGAACGATCATGGCCTTTAGACTTCCTTTCTTTATTTCACTTAAAAGTGTCTCTTCAATTTTTGCTCTTACTTCTCCTTTTTTGCTGCACGGGTTGAACGGAGTTTCCTCCGTCATCTTGCCTGTTACTTTTCCGTAAGGATATACATTGCTGAAGAAAACCAACTTTGTGCTGTGCTTTTCGCATGCTGCGATAACATTATTCATGACAATGGGCCATTGCTCGCGCCAGACTTTTGTACTGTACGGCAAGCCTGCTGTGAGGTAAGCAACCTCTGACCCGGCAACTGCTTTATCAGTTTGTGCTGCATTTAAGAGATCGGCAGATACAATCTCATCAGACGCGTTTATCTTTTTTGGATTTCGACTTACCAATCTGATTTGATGGGTGTAAGCGGGCAGCGCTTTGACAAGGTTGTTGGCGATTACTCCGTTGGCTCCGAGAATAGTTTGCATATGGATTGGGGATTGACTTATTAACAAAGACGCAAATCAAAAGTTAATATTTTAACTGAATGGTATACTTACAACTACCCGATCGTTTCAACGCTGTGTCGGCCAGGGATTCCTATCTACGCTAAAGCTACGATAGGCAGGGCAGCGAAAAGCTCGAAGTGCGTGAGGATGTGCGCTGACGGACTTGCAGCGGAAAGCCCGGTGCTAAGCAGGCCGCCAAAGTTCAAATCAAAATTGAATGATTGATCTGCTTATTTAGCCAACACCGGCATGCTTGCTACTAAGGCACGCAAGTCATCGTCATTCACTTCTTTTTTCTCGTCTGCTACCAGCAAAAAGTTTTCATAAAGCGTATTAAGATCTTCGCCTTCCACGCGGTGACCCAACAGCTCCACCCGGTGCTTTAATGCCGCGCGTCCACTGCGAGCAGTTAAAACAATCGAAGAAGAAGGAACTCCCACATCGGCTGGGTTGATGATTTCATAGTTCTCGGCATGTTTAAGGAAACCATCCTGATGAATGCCCGAAGAGTGTGCGAATGCATTGGCACCAACGATAGCTTTGTTGGCCTGCACCGGCATGCGCATCATGCTTGATACCAGCACGCTCAGGTCATATATTTTTTCGGACTTAATATTGGTATACAGGCCAAGATCTTTGTGTACTTGTAAAATCATAGCCACTTCTTCCAGTGAAGTGTTTCCTGCGCGCTCGCCAATTCCATTAATCGTTACTTCCGCCTGACGTGCGCCATTCATCAATCCTGAAATTGTATTGGCTGTAGCCAAACCCAAATCATTATGACAATGAACCGAGATAGTTGCCTTTTCAATGTTCTTCACATTCTCGACCAAATACTGAATACGTTTGCCGTACAGGTTGGGTAAACAATAACCGGTTGTGTCCGGAATGTTGACCACATCTGCACCAGCTGCGATAACCGCTTCGATTAACTGCGCGAGAAACACCAGATCGGCACGACCCGCATCTTCGGCAAAAAATTCTACTTCGTAACCTTTAGCTTTTGCATACTTGACTGCCCAGACACCTTGCTCTAAAACCTGTTCGCGCGAGCTACGGAATTTATGCTTGATGTGTACGTCAGATGAACCAATACCTGTGTGGATTCGTCCGCGCTTGGCATGGTGGAGCGCTTCGGCAGCAACATCGATGTCATCTTTCTTTGCGCGGGTCAGTCCGCATACAATGGGTTCGCTGACTGCCTTTGAAATTTCTACCACCGACAAAAAATCTCCGGGACTTGAGATTGGAAATCCAGCTTCTATTACGTCCACACCGAGTGCCTCCAGTTCTCTGGCAATGATCACCTTTTCTTCTGTTTTCAATTGGCAGCCTGGCACTTGTTCGCCATCGCGAAGTGTCGTGTCGAAGATTTGAATTTTGTTGCTCATATCAATTGGTTCTTATGTTAATTAATAGCGGCACTGAATGACGCTGTATTTAATGCCGTAGGATTAATTGATGGTGTTGAATTAAGAAGTTTACAAACTTGATTGCCCATGGCCGAGGTTCCTAAGATGTTAGCCTTCGGAGTTTTAGCATCAGCAATGTCAGATGTGCGCCATCCTTGCTTTAAGGTGTTGGCAACGGCATCAATGACAGCCTCAGATTCTTTTTTGAGTCCGAAAGAAATATCAAGTAAAAGGGCCACCGATAAAATGGATGCCAATGGATTGGCGATACCTTTTCCGGTAATGTCATGTGCACTTCCGTGGATGGGTTCGTACAATCCAACCTTGTCGCCAACAGATGCCGATGCTAGCATACCCATTGAGCCTGCGATCTGTGAAGCTTCATCTGTAAGAATGTCTCCAAATAAATTTCCAGTCACCACTACATCGAAGCTTCTTGGATTCTGAATGAGCTTCATCGCAGCAGAGTCTACAAACTGATGTTCAAGTTGCACATCGGGATATTGCTTCCCGATTTCCTGAACGGTTTCTCTCCACAGTCTTGAGCTCTCGAGCACGTTGGCTTTGTCTACCGACATTACTTTTTTTCTACGGGTGCGCGCGGCCTGAAATGCTTTGTGTGCAATGCGTTCTACTTCGTAGCGCTGATAGATCATGAGATCGAAAGCAGTGTTGCCATCATCTTTTCTTCCTTTCTCTCCGAAGTACACATCGCCTGTTAATTCGCGAAAGAAAAGAATATCGGAGCCTTTTAATATTTCGGGCCGGATGCTGGATGCTTCAAGCAACTCATCAAAAAGTTTTATAGGGCGCAGATTTGCGTAAAGGCCAAGTTCTTTCCTCATTTTTAACAGACCTTGCTCGGGTCTTACTTTCAGAGTTGGATCGTTATCGTATTTGGGATGGCCTACTGCTCCAAACAAAATGGCATCGCAGTTTTTAAGTTTCGTTAGCGTTTCGTCAGGTAACGGGTTGCCGGTTGCTTCTATCGCATCGTGGCCGATGATCGCTTCATCAAATTCAAAAGTATGCCCAAAGTTTTTGGCAATGATCTCCAATACTTTCTTTCCTTCGGTAGTTACTTCTTTACCGATGCCGTCTCCGGGGAGGATGATTATTTTCTTTTTCATCTTTTAATAGTTGCTAGTTGCTAGTTGTTTGTTGTTAGCGTCTGAATGTTTCGAACAACTAACAACCACTCACTCACAACTAATTAATGTGCTAAATCAAATTCTCTAATCTCTTTATTCAAGCTCAACAAGTAGTCAATGTCATCGTACCCGTTGATCAGACACGTTTTCTTATACAAGTTGATGTCAAACTTTTCTTTGACTGCACCTACTTGCAAGATTTGATTTTCAAGATCGACTACGATCTCACACGAAGGCTGCTCTTCAATTGCTGTTAATACTTGTTTCAAAAATTTGTCCGACACCACAATTGGAAGCAATCCGTTGTTGAGCGCATTGTTTTTAAAGATGTCGGCAAAGAAACTGGATACTACTACTCTGAATCCATAATCGTAGATGGCCCATGCTGCATGTTCGCGACTGCTGCCACATCCGAAGTTTTTTCCGGCCACTAGTATTTTTCCTTTGTACTTGGGGTTGTTCAATACAAACTCCTTTACGGGATTGTTTTGACTATCATATCGCCAATCGCGAAACAGATTATCGCCAAAGCCTTCCCGCGTGGTTGCCTTTAAGAAGCGCGCTGGAATAATTTGATCTGTATCTATGTTTTCTACCGGCAGAGGAACTGCGGTTGATTTTAATGTTGTGAATTTATCTTTACTCATTTGCTTTAGTTGTTCGTTGCTAGTTGTTTGTTGTTAGCAGCTATATTTCCTGGCAACTAACAACCACCAACTAACAACTGATTTACACCATTTCTCTTACATCTGTTACCTTACCTGTAATCGCAGCAGCAGCTGCACTTAATGGACTCGCCAGAAACGTACGAGACTTCGGTCCTTGTCTTCCTTCAAAATTTCTGTTCGAGGTGCTGATGCAGTATTTGCCTGCTGGCACTTTATCTTCGTTCATACCCAAACATGCTGAACAGCCAGGACTTCTTAATTCAAAACCTGCTTGCTCAAAAATTTTATCGAGTCCTTCTTTGCGTGCCTGCTCTTCCACTTGTTTAGAGCCAGGCACTACCCACACTTCCACATTCGATGCTTTTGTTTTTCCTTTCACCATGGAGGCGACCAAACGCAAATCTTCAATGCGAGCATTGGTACAACTTCCGATGAAGACATAATCGATTGGCTTGCCAAGGATCGCTGAGCCGGGCTCAAGTCCCATGTATTCCAATGATTTTGTAAAGGAGGTTTGCTCGCTAATTTCTTTTAATTCTTTTACTGTTGGAATACGGTCTGTCACCTTCATGCCCATTCCCGGATTCGTTCCGTAAGTGATCATCGGTGCAATGTCAGCTGCATCAAATTTTAAAACGGTGTCGTAAGTAGCTCCTTCATCTGTTGCGAGTTGCTTCCACTGCGCAACGGCCTGATCAAATTTTTCACCTTGCGGTGCAAACTTTCTTCCCTTGATGTAGTTAAAAGTTGTTTCATCAGGAGCAATCAGGCCACCACGTGCGCCCATTTCAATGCTCATGTTGCAAATGGTCATCCGCGCTTCCATCGAAAGATTGCGGATCGCGTCTCCTGCATACTCAACAAAAAAGCCAGTGGCTCCACTGGCTGAAATTTTAGAGATGATGTATAAAATAATATCCTTGCTGACGACACCTTTGCCCAACTTACCGTTGATTTCGATCTTCATCGTTTTGGGCTTGTATTGCAAAATACATTGTGTGGCCAATACTTGCTCTACTTCACTTGTGCCAATACCAAATGCAATGTTACCAAATGCTCCATGCGTTGAAGTATGACTGTCACCACACACGATCGTCATGCCAGGTAACGTCAAACCTAACTCTGGTCCGATGATGTGCACAATGCCCTGGAAGGGATGGCCCAGATCATATAACTCAATACCGAACTCTGCGCAATTTTTTCGAAGCGTTTCCACCTGATGACGCGACAACGCTTCCTTGATGGGAAGGTGCTGATCTTTGGTCGGAACGTTGTGATCGGCAGTAGCGGTAGTTCGCGATGTGTTGAAAACTTTTATGCCTCGTTTCTTCAGTCCGTCAAATGCCTGCGGGCTGGTAACTTCGTGGATGAAATGACGATCAATAAATAATGCATCGGGATAACCTTCCGCGTGTTTGACCACATGGCTGTCCCAGATTTTTTCAAAAATAGTTTTCGGTTTTTTCTCGCTCACAACAATCGTTAGTTTGGCCTAATGTCTTTAAAACAGCATCGCCCCGATGGGATTTCCACCGGGGCGATTAACGTTTCTTTTGCGTTAACAAGATGCTAAATTTTGCTCACCCAGCTTTCCATTTTTTCAAAAATATTTTCCAATCGCTTACAAGTGTTAGTAGGTATTATCCAGCGTGATGAGTGCATTAAAAATTATCGATGAAGGATAAAATTTCATGTGCAGAGGATTACACCAAAGATGCTTCTGACGTGATAGGGGCTTTCAAAACTTTTGATATGATACAGTTCTTTTCAGCACCTTTTGTTATTTCAGAAAATTGTGCTGCAGTTACATTCGGAACATCGCCTTTGATCACCAAATGTATTGCAGTGATGTCAAGACCTTCAAGCGTAACAGTAGCAACAGTATCTAAAGACTTGGCCGGAGTACCAGCTTGACCCAACGCTGCGCCCACCGCCATGGTGAAACAGCCCGCATGCGAAGCGGCTAACAGTTCCTCTGGATTGGTTCCAACACCAGATTCAAATCGAGTATTAAATGAATACTGACTTTTGTTCAAGACAGTGCTTTGTGTGGAGAGATTTCCTTTGCCGGTTTTTAAATCTCCTTCCCAATGAGCGGATGCAGTACGTTTCATAATTATTTTTTTAGTGAATGATGTTTGTAATTGATACGAAATTATAACAGAAGTCTATAATGATCAGGTTCAATTGAATTTGCGGCAATGACTTTGAGATTCTACCACCAGGTTAGTGGAAATTTAATGTCACTTACTGAATCAACAACTAAATCAGGTTTGAAGGCATAGCGTGATAGATTCTCCCGTTTGGTTACGCCACTCAAAACCAAAATGGTCTTATAGCCCATCTGCACGCCACCACGAATGTCGGTGTCCATGGTATCACCAATAATAGTTGTCTCAGCGGTTTCAAGTCCAAGTGCTTTACGCGCAGAACGCATCATCACAGGACTCGGCTTGCCCACCACGAACGCTTTCACGCCTGTTGCTTCTTCAATCATGGCACTGGTGGCAGCAATGCCAAGATTGTCCCATCCTTTTTTCTTTGGCGATGGGTCGCGATTGGTGATCACGAATTTAGCACCAGCTAAAATCATGTCAACCGCTTTTGTTACCATCTCGAGCGTAAAGTTTCTTCCTTCACCCAAGACAACGAAATCAGGATCGCTATTCACTAATGAGATCCCATTCTCATGTAAGCTTGAAAGCAAGCCACCTTCGCCTAATACATATGCCGTTCCTCCGGGGATCTGACTTGCTAAAAACTTTCCAGTGGCAATGGCGCTGGTATACACGTGCTGTTCTTTCACTTTAATACCCAGCTTGTCAAGCTTGCGCACGGCATCTAGTCGGGTGCGCTGACTATTATTCGTCATGAACATGAACGGAATATTGTCCTTCAATAATTTTGCAATGAATGCATCCGCCCCGGGAATCATCATATCTCCGCCATAGATCACTCCATCCATATCAATCAGTAAACCTTGTGCCATATTGTAGTGTTTAAATTACTTTATAAAGATATTCTTTAAATATCGCTTCCGTATATCGCGGTAGACGTAGAAATCAGAATCGATGGTGGCTATTTCCTTAATGTTGTTCATTTCAGCGGCAACAATTAACGTAGCATCGGCCAAATCCATCGGAACATCTTTAAATTTTTCTGATAGTTCGATCAGCCGCCCAATGTGATAAGGCTCAATTTCAATTAAATGTAAACCACCCCGGTCGATCCACTCCAACAAGGCAAGCTGAACGTTTACACTAAAGTCTAATAAATGAGAAGCCTCTGTAATAACCGGCCACGTGGTGAGTAAGGTGCCTTTAAAATTCTTAATAAATGCGATTGCTTGTCCATGATAACTGTCGCTTTTATCGAACAACGCAATAAGTGGCCCTGCATCAATGAGAATGCTTTTCATGCAAACGCGATTTTAGTTGGCTTTTGTAGCGGGCAGATTTATTTTTTATACCACTTCCTTCCCGGCCAAAAAGATCTGCACCGACATCGTATGGGTTTTTATTTTTTTTATTTTGTGAGAGGTACAACTCAATGGCCTCTTTTACGACAATAGATTTTGAAATTCCTTCGCGCAGGCAATAGGCATTCAGGAGGCTCTCTTCCTCATCGGATAAACGAACGGTAAGCATGATTAGTAAATTTGTATTACAAATGTAATACAAATGGCAAATTAAGCAAATGCTAAAAATGACTGATTTTGAAGCATTTTACACCAAATACTCGAACAAGTTCTCGTTTTGATTCACGAGTGTGTAGTTGAGTTTGTGACTGTTCATCCGTTCAATCAAAGAAGAAAAATCCTCTTTCGACTTTACTTCAATGCCGATCAAAGCTGGACCGGTTTCTTTGTTGTGCTTTTGAATGAACTCAAACCGAACGATGTCATCGTTGGGGCCAAGGATGTGATTTAGAAAATCTCTTAACGCTCCGGGTCGTTGCGCGAAACGAACGATAAAATAATGTTTCAGTCCTTCGAACAAAAGAGAACGCTCTTTGATCTCCTGCATGCGGTCGATGTCATTGTTACCGCCACTTACAATGCAGACTACTTTTTTTCCTTTCAGCTTATCTCCGTATTGGTCTAAAGCAGCAATGGCCAATGCACCAGCAGGCTCAGCCACGATCGCATCTTCATTATATAATTGAAGAATGGTGGAACTCACTTTTCCTTCTGGCACCAACAACATATCGGCAAGAATGTCTTTGCAGATTGAGAATGTAAGATCACCTACTTTCTTTACCGAAGCGCCATCCACAAATCGCTGGATGGAATCTAACACAACCGGCTTGCCGGCTTTCAATGCTTCCTTCATGGAAGGAGCGCCTTGCGGTTCCACACCTATTATTTTTGTTTGAGGAGAATACGTTTGAAAATAACTTCCTAATCCTGCACAAAGTCCGCCACCACCAATGGGCACAAACACATAGTCAATGTTCGATTGCTCATCGAGAATTTCTTTTCCAACTGTTCCTTGACCTTCCATTACTTTTGGATGATCGAACGGAGGGATAAAGACACAATTTTTTTCCTGAGTATATTCAATGGCATGCGCCTGACATTCGTCAAACGTATCGCCAATCAAAACTATTTCAATGTTATTGCCGCCAAACATTCGCACCTGGTTGATCTTTTGTTTCGGTGTAATGGCTGGCATGTAGATTACGCCTTTGATGTTGAGCAGCTTGCATGAGAACGCAACGCCTTGAGCATGATTGCCCGCACTGGCGCACACAACGCCCCGGCTTCGTTGTTCTTCAGTGAGACTTTGAATTAAATTATATGCTCCGCGAATTTTGTATGACCGAACAACTTGTAAATCCTCGCGCTTTAAATGGACTTCGCATCCAAATTTTTCAGAAAGCTTGCGATGGAATTGAAGTGGTGTCTTTAGCACAACAGGCTTCAGCACTTCATACGCTGCGTTGATATCGAGGTTAAATGCTTTCGTGGTGGTCATGGTGTTAATAAGTTGACAATAAGCAGTCGACAACCATTCGTTAATCGAAACGTTGCCAACTGCCTTTTGCCTATTGTCGATTTAGTTGATCATGCTTGCTTCTACACTTGCTTTTTCAGGTCTCAGCTTTCTTACGGCTGCACCCGCTTGCCACAATTCACTTTCGCGAACTTCCTTCAATTCTTCGGCAAGTTTCTCACGATAGTCTGGTTTGCTGCACGTGTCGATCGTGCGTTTTGCTTCAGCACCGCTGGCTACGCTTTCATATAATTCTTTGAATACCGGAAGCGTTGCTGCTTTAAATTTCTTTTTCCAATCCAATGCACCGCGCTGTGCTGTAGTTGAACAGTTGGCATACATCCAATCCATTCCGTTCTCAGCCACAAGTGGCATCAAACTTTGTGTAAGTTCTTCCACTGTTTCATTGAATGCTTCAGAAGGTGAATGTCCTTTCGAGCGCAACACTTCATACTGAGCTTCAAAAATTCCGGCAATAGCGCCCATCAATGTTCCGCGTTCGCCAGTTAAGTCAGAATAAACTTCTTTTTTAAAATCTGTTTGGAACAAATAACCAGAACCAACGCCAATGCCTAATGCAATTGCTTTCTCAGTTGCCTTGCCCGATGCATCCTGAAACACAGCGTAGCTGGAGTTGATACCTTTTCCTTGCAAGAACAATCTTCTTACTGAAGTACCTGATCCTTTTGGCGCAGCTAATACAACATCAATGTCAGCAGGAGGAACAATGCCAGTCTGCTCTTTGAACGTGATTCCAAAGCCGTGAGAAAAATATAATGTCTTTCCTTTTGTCAAGTAAGGCTTGATCGTTGGCCAAAGTGCAATCTGACCCGCATCAGAAAGAAGAAACTCTATAATTGTGCCACGCTTGGCAGCTTCTTCGATGTCGAACAATGTTTCGCCAGGAACCCAGCCGTGCTCAACCGCTTTGTCCCACGTTTTGGAACCTTTGCGTTGACCTACGATTACGTTGAATCCGTTATCGCGCAAGTTCAATGCTTGTGCCGGACCTTGCACACCGTATCCAATAATTGCGATGGTTTCTTTTTTCAAAACATCCAATGCTTTCTCCATCGGAAACTCTTCACGCGTAACTACTTCTTCCAGTGTTCCGCCAAAATTGATCTTTGCCATTTTTCTGTTTGTTTTAGTTCTTAATTATTAAAAAGTTTAAAGATGAAGCTCAAAGCTTAAAGTCTGTGCCGAACAAGCTTTCGACTTTTAACTTCAAGCTTGTGGCTTTTCTAATCTACGTCTACGATTTTTTCACTCAATTCAAAATAAAGACTACTTCCTTCGTATGCTTTCACACTTTCTACTTCAATCAATTTCTCCAATTGCACGGTCACTTTCTCAATCATGTCGTGCGTGGTGAAAAGCAACATGATCACACCGCCTCTGCGGAAGTCATTTTCATTTTCGTGAGCCATCAGTTTTTTGATTCGCACTCTTCTGCGATTCAAGATATTGATGATTCTGTTCAGCACAGAAAAGTTATTATCTGAAGTGAGCTCTAATGTGAATTCCTGTTTCATCTCTATTCAATATTTAAATTCAGCGCGCAAATTCTTATACTGCCTGCTGCTTCTTTGCCTACTGCCTACTTCTTAGGTACTTCCAAAATTATTTCGGAAACACTTGCTCCTGCTGGCACCATAGGGAACACGTTGTCTTCTTTTCCAACCACGACTTCTAAAAAGAAAGGACCCTTTGCGTCCAGCATTTCGCGAATTCCGTCATCCAGATCATTGCGATCTATAACTTTGCGGGCCGGTATCGAATACGCTTCAGCCAGTTTGATGAAATCCGGATTGATCATTTCAGTGAATGAGTAGCGTTTCTCGTGGAAAAGTTGCTGCCACTGACGCACCATGCCCAGGAAGCTGTTGTTCAACACCATGATCTTCACTGGAATTTTATACTGCATGATGGTACCCAATTCCTGAACAGTCATTTGATAACCTCCATCACCAATCACGGCTACGACTTGTTGCTGTGGTATGGCAAGCTTAGCGCCCATGGCGGCTGGCAACGCAAAGCCCATCGTACCCGCTCCGCCAGACGTAACATTTGTTCTCGGATTTTTGAATTGATAATAACGAGATGCTGTCATCTGGTGCTGACCTACGTCTGTTACCAGGATCGCTTCTCCTTTTGTTTGCTGCGAAAGATGGTTGATTACCTCACCCATTTTTATTTCGCCAGTCGAATTGAATTCGTGATGGATGACTTTATCGTACTCTTCTTGGTTGAGTTTGCGGAAGCTATCGATCCATTCGTTGTGTTTATTTGGCTGCACAAGTTTGGTTAATACTTCCAATGCTTCTTTTGCATCAGCATTTACCGCTACATCCGCTTTAATGATTTTGCTGATCTCAGCTCTGTCAATTTCAATGTGAATGACTTTGGCTTGCTTTGCGTATTTGCTTACGTTACCGGTTACGCGATCATCGAAGCGCATACCAATGGCAATCAACACATCGCATTCATTCGTTTTAATGTTTGGCCCGTAGTTGCCGTGCATTCCCAAAAATCCAACATAGTTAGGATGATCTGTTGGAAAAGCTCCCAGGCCAAGTAACGTGCTCGCTACCGGAACGCCTGTCTTTTCTGAAAGAGCAAGTAATTCTTTTGACGCACCTGAAAGCAAAATACCCTGACCTGCAAGAATGTACGGCTTCTTCGCTTTGTTGATTAGTTCTGCGGCTGCTTCAACTTGTGATACCTGTAACGCTGGCTTAGGTCTGTACGTGCGAATGCTCGTGCACTTTTTATATTCTTGAAAATCGAATAGCTCGTTCTGAGCATTCTTGGTGATATCAATCAACACTGGACCTGGTCTTCCGGTCATGGCAATGTGAAAAGCTTTTGCTACGGCATCGGCAATGTCTTTTGCTTCGGTTACTTGCACATTCCATTTGGTAACCGGAATCGTAGTATTAACCACATCAGTTTCCTGAAAAGCATCAGTGCCTAACAAATGAGCAAACACTTGTCCGGTGATACACACCAATGGAGTTGAGTCAATCAATGCATCGGCTAAGCCTGTAACAAGATTTGTAGCACCCGGGCCAGAAGTTGCAAATACAATTCCTGGTCGGCCTGATACGCGCGCGAAACCTTGCGCGGCATGAATAGCGCCTTGCTCGTGGCGAACAAGTATGTGATTGAGCTGATCGGCATAATGATAGAGTGCATCATACACCGGCATGATGGCTCCACCCGGATATCCAAAAATGGTATCCACTTGTTCAGCAACTAAGCAACGCAACAAAGCTTCCGATCCGGAAATCTTTTGCTTGGTTGGCGCGGCAATTTTTTCTTCAGTCTTCGTCAGTAACGCATCCATCGGCTGCAGTTTTTACGTGTTTAGCATATTTGTATAAGACACCGCTGGTCACGCGAAGTGACGGTGCCTTGTAATGCGACCTTCTGATCGCAATCGTTTTTTCATCTACTAATAAATTGATCTGATGTTTCTTCACATCAATCTCAATCCAATCGTTATCCTCCACCAACCCAATCAATCCACCTTCAAATGCTTCAGGTGTGATGTGACCGATCACAAAACCATGAGAGCCACCGGAGAATCTTCCATCTGTAATGAGAGCAACCGTCTTTCCAAGACCTGAACCCATGATTAAACTTGTAGGCTTTAGCATTTCGGGCATGCCCGGTGCACCTTTAGGACCGACATTGCGAATAACTACAACATCACCTTCTTTTATTTTTCCGGATTTGATTCCATCAACTAATTCGAACTCACCGTTGAAGACGCGGGCTGTGCCTTTGAATTTTTCACCTTCTTTGCCCGTGATCTTAGCTACTGATCCTTTCTCCGCAAGGTTGCCATACAATATTTGTAAGTGGCCCGTTTTCTTAATCGGTTTTTCAAACGGAACGATGACATCCTGTTTTTCAAAATCAAGATCTTTGGCAGACGCAACATTTTCGGCAATTGTTTTTCCGGTTACGGTAATACAATCGCCATGCAAGTATCCTTTTTGCAAAAGATATTTCATGACAGATGGAACACCTCCAATTTTATGAAGAGCTTCCATCAAATATTTGCCGCTTGGTTTTAGGTCGGCAATCAATGGAGTTTTATCTGAGATGCGCTGAAAATCCTCCTGTGTGATTTTTATACCCACCGATTTCGCCATGGCAATCAAATGCAGCACTGCGTTGGTTGATCCACCGAGTACCATCACAATCGTCATCGCATTTTCAAATGCTTTGTACGTCATGATATCGCGTGGCTTCAAATCTTTTTCGAGCAAAAGACGAATTGCTTTGCCGGCTTCTGCGCACTCAGCAGATTTTTCCTTGCTCAGCGCTGGATTGGAAGAAGAGTAAGGCAATGACATTCCCAACGCTTCAATGGCCGATGCCATGGTATTGGCAGTGTACATTCCACCACACGCGCCTGCACCCGGACAAGAATTTTGAATAATGCCTTTATAATCTTCTTCGTTCAGCTTGCCCTGAATTTTTTCACCAAGTGCTTCGAATGAAGAAATGATATTTAGTTCGCGTCCTTTGTAATGACCGCCTGCAATCGTGCCGCCATACACCATGATGGCAGGACGATTCAATCGGCCCATCGCCATAACAGAGCCAGGCATATTTTTATCACAACCGACAACGGCAATTAATCCATCATAGTATTGCGCACCACAAACTGTTTCAATTGAATCGGCAATTACTTCACGGCTCACTAATGAGTAACGCATTCCTTCCGTTCCATTGGAAATACCATCGCTCACGCCAATTGTGTGAAAGATTAAACCTACGAGCTCCTGATCCCACACGGCTTGTTTCACTTCGGTCGCCAATGCATTCAAGTGCATGTTGCAAGTGTTGCCATCGAATCCAGTGCTCACAATTCCTACCTGCGCTTTCTTAAGATCGTGTTCTGTTAAACCAATTCCATACAACATAGCCTGTGATGCAGGCAGCGTCATGTCTTGTGTGATGGTCTTGCTATATTTATTTAATTCCATTCTTAGCTCGTTAATAGTTAGCCGTTATTCGTTAATCGTAATTTCCATTGTGTGTTGGCGAATAACTCTAAACAATGACGTACGAATAACTCTTATCCAGAACGATACTTCTGTACGTATCGCGTATCAAAGCGCTCATTGAATCTTTCCAGGGTTTGTTCATAACCTGACCTTCTATCGAGTCGATGGCAACAATTTCATTCATCGTGCTGCAGAAGAAGGCACTGTCTGCTTCGAATAATTCTTCTGGTCTGAAATATTTTTCGACCAATGGAATTTCCAATTGATGACAAATATCCATGACTGTTCTGCGCGTGATACCCGGTAAAATACTTTCAGGCGGAGGCGTATACATCACACCATCTTTCTCATAAAAAAAATTGGCTCCGGGCCCTTCCGCCACGAAGCCATTCAGGTCTAAAAGCAGACCATCATCGAAACCACGTTTCTTCGCTTCGGTTGTGGCCAAGATCGAGTTTACATACAAGCCACAAACTTTTGCTTCCATCGTTACGGCCTTGGGGTTAGGGCGCTGAAACGATGAGATGCAAACGCGGGCTGGGTTTAAGGTGATGTGCTGATCTACTTCCCACGCGGTGATCATTAATGAAACTCCATTGGGAGAGGTCAACGCCATGTTAGGACTGCAAAATACCAGCGGCCTGATGTAGGCATTTGATAAATCATTTCTTTCCAACACCTGATAGGTGATCTGCGAAAGTTCTTCTGCGCTGTAGTGAAAGGGAATGCCCATCAGCTTGCAACTTCTTTTCAATCGCTCGAAGTGCTCGATGGCTTTAAATGTTTTGATACCATTTACAGTTTCGTACGCACGGATTCCCTCAAACACACCATAGCCGTAATGCAAAGTCTGACCGAATAAATCAGTCTTGGCGTCTTTTGCCTTCACATATTTTCCATCCAGAAAAAGTACCGTGTTCTCGTTGTAATACATATTTTTTAAAACAATCGTTAGTTTGTTGTAAATCCCATAAAATAAAACCGCCCTGATGGTTCCATCAGGGCGGTTAGAAAATGTTTTCACAATATCGTCACCGCCCCGGTTTTCGGAGTAGAATGACGCTAATGACCACAAGCGCACGATTGATCAAGCTGACCAATGTGTTTAATCCAGATAAAAATATTTTGTTCATAGATTTCTCTTGCGGTAGTGCAAGATGGTAAATTTTTGTAATGAGATCGTACTAAAAAGAAGAAAAAAGTTTGGGTTTACTGTAACGAATGTTAGGTAGAAAACACCTACTCAGATGATAGATATTCGACTATTCCATCGCGGATCGCGGTGAATGTTTTGACCAGCGTTTCTTCTTTTTCTTCCAGCAATGTTACCCGGAAGCCTTGCAGCTCTGAGCAGAAAGAAGAGATGGGAACAACACAAACTCCTTTCGCGCCAAGCAAGTAATAAACAAACCGTTTGTCCAATGGCATGTCTTCAGCAGTCCAGTCTTCCACCAGTTTTTTAATTTTTGGATCTGCGATTTTTATGGTCTGACCTTTCTTTAAAGTTCCCTCGCGAAAGATGATAGTATTATAAAACGCGCCAAACGTTTCGTTAAAGGTTAACTGCGGAACTGTATGAAGGATATCGGCAATGATTTTACTTCTTCGGCCAATATTATTATTGGTTTCTTCGCGGTAGACTTTGAAGCGCGGATCACCCAGAATTTTTGGGATAGCCAATTGCGGAAGTTTTGTCGAACAGACTTCAATCATCTTGGCGTTGTCGATGGCCTGACATAGACGATTGAAGTCATTGTCTTTATCGCGATTGTAATATTCCATCCAACCGCAGCGTGCGCCTGGCCAGGGCAGTTCTTTGGAAATCCCTTTCATGGAGATGCCTGGTACATCATCAATCACTTCGGCCAGGGCATAAGCCCGTGCACCGTTGTAAGTGATGTTCAGATAAATTTCATCACATACAAGGAAGAGCTTAAACTCACGCGCTATCTCCACAATTTTTTTCAACGTCTCATACGGATACACCATGCCCGTTGGGTTGTCGGGGTTGATGATCAATATGCCAACTACGTTAGGATTGTATTTTACTTTATTATACAAATCGTCTAAATCAGGATACCATTTGTTATTTGGGTCAAGTTTGTAAGTAAGCGGTTCATTGCTGGCATGTGCCGCTTCTGCACTGGAATGCGTGGAGTAAGCAGGTGATGGACCAATGATGCGGGAAGTTGGTGTAATGTATTGATACACTTTCGCGATGGCATCGCCTAACCCGTTGAAGAAGCAAATATCTTCCGGGGTGATTTGAGCACCCTTGCGTAAATTATTTTGTTCGGCTAGAAATTTTCGAGTGTCTAAGATTCCTTTGGACGGGCAATAGCTGTACGTTTCATTTTGCAATGCCAGATCAGCAATAATTTGTTTGACCCACTGTGGGAGCAAATGATTTTTCTGAATAGGATCGCCAATGTTTTCCCAACAGATTTCTTTGCCGAGATTTTTTATCTGCTCGGCTTTCTTTACGATCTCCCGTATTTCGTAGCTGAGTTCTTTGGCTCCTTCGCTTAATAGTTGCTGCCGCATAAATTAGTTTGTAGTATTCAGTCGTGAGTCCTTAGTCAAGGAAGTCGGACCAGCACTCAAAAGTTTAAAACCCGAAAGTAGAATTTAGTTGAACGGATAACAAAATCATTCATGCGATTTTGCATACAACGTTTCAGCAAAAGCCTGATCGGCCCGCTTACTAACCATCGGTAGTTTGTCCATCCAGTGTACGTCAATAGTGTAGACACCAAAATCTTCAATCACTTTTCCTTTGATGTCATAGAAACCTCGCCCACGGAAAGGAAATCTTCTTGCGGAAGCAGGAAAGTGAACGGTATCGAATATTTTTCCGTGTACATCGTAAAACGTTCCAAAGCACATGTGCTCTTTTGTTTTCATCGTGGAGGCATCTTTGGTGGTGACGATATAGCCTACGATGTGTACTTGCTTTCCATTTTTGTTGGGTAACTCATCTGCGATAGTATCGCCATAGTTTGAAGTGGCCAGCAAATCAAACGGGTTGCACAGCGGGAAGCCAAGTAATTCTATTTCATCAAAGGCATCTTCCTGTTGATTGCGTTGCAGAGCCGGCAACGGATATTCCTTTGGTTCGGTATCAAACAGATCAACGGTGGAAGTTGGTTTGGCTTTTGCCTGACCGAAATACAACATCGCTTCCCACAATAGTTGTTGCTTTGTCTTATTGGTAAAACGGAAGGAACCCAATCGAATGAGAATGCGAAGTTGTTCCAAACCTATGCCCTGTATGCGTCTTAAAAAATTGTCGAAACTTGTGTAGACGCCATTCTTATTTCGTTCAGAAAAAATTAGCTGACCGATTTTTGTCTCCAGGCTTTTTAAGTGAACGAAGCCAATGTAAATTTTATTTCCTTCGATCGTAGTCAGGTACTCGCTATGATTCACACACGGAGGTTCAATCTGTGCACCATTCATGCGGGCTTCATGAAAATAAAACTCTGTTCTATAAAATCCGCCAAAGTTATTAATCACACCCACCATGAACTCCAATGGATAATAAGCTTTCAAGAATAAACTCTGATAACTTTCCACAGCATAACTGGCAGAGTGACCTTTAGCAAAAGAATATCCTGCAAAACTTTCGATTTCTTTCCACACACGATCGGTCACCCGTTGCTCGTATCCAATGCGGTTACAGTTTTCAAAAAAGCGATCGCGCACGCGCTGGAACTCTTCACGCGAACGATACTTGCCTGACATACCTCTGCGCAACACATCGGCTTCGGTCAACGTGAGTTCTGCAAAGAGATGCGCGACCTTAATAACATCTTCCTGATATACCATCACCCCGTACGTGTCGTGCATGATTTCATCCATTTTAGGATGGATGGATGTATAAGAGCCACCATTTCGCACGGCATGAAAACGTTCGATGTAGGCTTTCATCATTCCCGAGCTAGCCACGCCAGGGCGAATGATAGAACTGGCGGCCACTAACGTTAGATAATCATCGCAGCGCAGTTTTC
Organism: Cyclobacteriaceae bacterium; assembly: GCA_044222145.1. GTDB lineage: Bacteria > Bacteroidota > Bacteroidia > Cytophagales > Cyclobacteriaceae > ELB16-189. The sequence continues at coordinate 24,138 of JBGANU010000006.1, read as the reverse complement.
CCAGCAACATTCGGGTTGCTGGCGATTCCACATAAAAGCAGCCCATGGCTTTGCTGTTGCGCATGAGGTCTTTTATTTTTTCATCATTTTTAAACTTCTTGAATTGATAGACATCAATTTCAGTTCCCTGATTGCGCTTTACGTGGTTCACAGTTTCTTTTATGTGACCCAAACCCCGCTGACTAAGAATATCGAATTTATAAATCCCGAAATCTTCCGCTCCGTGCATATCGAACTGAGAAACTGGTAGGCTTTTGGGCGGAAATTCCGTAGCGGTATACGCATAGATCGGCTTCTCCGTAATCAACACACCGCCAGCATGGATGGAAATGTTGGAGGGTAATTCTTTTTGAACAATATACTTTGCATAGCCCAACACCTTTTGCGCGATGTGATCTCGGCCTGTTTCTTCATAACGGCCCTCGGCCAACATATCAATTTCCTCTTTGGGTAACCCAAACACTTTACCCAATTCGCGGACGATGGATTTTTCTTTGTAGGCGACATGCGTGCCTAATAAGCATACGTGATCAACTCCGTGCTTTCGGAACAAATAATCATAGATGGCATCGCGATTGTCCCAGGAGAAGTCAATGTCAAAGTCGGGAGGAGACACACGCTCTTCATTTAAGAACCGTTCAAAGTAGAGATCCAGTTCGATGGGATCGACATTGGTAATGCCGAGACAGTAGGCAACGGTACTATTGGCTCCGCTGCCACGACCCACAAAATCGAAGCCCTGGCTTTTGGCGTGATTGATCAAATCATAGGTGATGAGGTAGTAAGAAGTAAATTCTTTTTTAGCGATGATCGCCAATTCTTTTTCGATGCGCTCGTTCCAAATCTTTTTGTCGACATCCAGTGCCTGATAAATTCTCTCGTAGCCTTCCCGTGTTTTGTTTCTCAGGTATTTTAGATCCTCGTTCACATTGTTGAAAAAACTTTTCTTGTTTTTGTCTTTCCCCAATTCGTAATGAAAGGAGCACTCGTCCAGTATTTTTTTTGCGTTGATGTACAAATCCGGATACTCTTCAAACTCTTTTTGCAAGTCAGCTTCTGAAAGCATAAACTCGGTTTTGTCGGCTTGTTGGTATGGCGGGAGTTTACTGAGCAAGGTGTTATTGGCTATGCAGCGCAACAATCTATGCGCATTGTGATCGCGATAGACGATTTTTTGTTTTTTTGTTTTTTGGTCTTGTACTTTTTCGGGGGGAAGAAAAGTAACAGGATGCAGTGCAACGAATTTATCACGGTATTCTTGCCGGGATTCGTGTCTGGTAAAGACAAGAAGTTCACTACTGCGCACACCGATGTATTCGTGGGAGAGAAGTTGATCTGGCTCTAACTTGCCAAACGGATAGATGATAAAAACATGTTCAATGGCTGGAGCCCGCAAGGGAAGTTCTTTGTCTTCGCGATTGTGGTAGGACAAGAATCGGTTAAGCCTCTCGAAGCCGTCATTATTTTTTGCCAGCGCTATGTAGAGCAACTCATTTGCTTTCGAACGAAACTCAATGCCCACCGCTATGTCTAGATCGTACGGAATTTTATTAAACCTGGTAAGGCCATTTGCCCTCGCTTTATTTTCATCGCACAAGCGCAGCATTTCCATATAAGAAGAAACATTGTTGATTTCGGTAAGCGCCAGTTTGTGAATGCCGCAGCGCTTCGCTTCTTCAAAAAGAGTTTTGATCGGCAACGTGCCATATTTGAAACTGAAGCCGGTGTGGCAATTGAGGTACATAAATTTTGATTTGAAGATTTGACGTGGAGTGATTTAAAAATGAGCGAGTGCCCTCACGATTATTATAACAGGAGATGACTTTGTTTTTTCGACTCCGCCAATGCGAGCCATTTAATTGGATTATTTCTTATATACCTGCGGATGATTTGCAATCTCCGGTCGGTGCGAATGACATGGTCATGATAACGAGATTGCCAGGCGAATTCAATGTAGTTCATCGTGGCGTATTTTTTTACGGCCGCCTTGTATCCGCGAATAACGGATGCCAGGTTTTGTGATTGTGGACCAAAGGCGTTTGTTGCAAAGACGCAAGATCTTGCGTCTTTGCGATCAAAATGCAATATGCCGTGTACATGATTTGGCATGACCACGAATTCATCCAATACAACAAATGGGAAATGACTGGGTATCTCCAACCAATATTGGTGTGCGATTTTTCCGATTGGTGTTGGGTGCAGAGACGCAAGATTTTGCGTCTCTGCACCCGCGATATTCCCAAAATAATTTTCACGGTTATGCGTACAAATGGTAACAAAATAAAATCCATTGGCACCGTAATCATGATTTTTCAAACGGGTTGTGTCAATGCGATATTTGTTTTGATATTTTTCCATGTAACATGCATCCGGACGCAAAATTTTGCGTCCCTACGCCAATCAATTCATCATATTCTTTCTCACCTTTCCATTAAACATGTTCATCTCCATGCGCACGCGACTGCTCACGCCCATGGTGGTGGCGCGCACCAATTTTTCTACACCATGTTTGTGTTTAATAAAATCCATTGCTTCATGTAGGTTGATATCTTCCTCGGTGTCGTCAAACAAACTGATCTGATGATTGCCGTGAACCAGGTTGCTGAGACGCACACCTACTAATCGTATCAACATTCTGCGGTTGTACAGTTTATCGAATAGTTCCAATACCGTTCGCAGCAAGACGTGGTCGGAAGAGGTGAAGGGAATATGAATTTGTTTGGTTTCGGTATCAAAATTTGAATAGCGGATTTTTACCGTCACACATGAGGTCAGTTTTTTCTGCTCGCGCAATTGAAATGCTACCTTCTCGATCATGGCGATGAGAATGGATTTGAGCTTCTTCACGTCAATGGTGTCGGCATCGAATGTCGATTCTGTTGAAATGGATTTTTGTTCGCTATACGATACAACAGGAGATTCGTCTATGCCGTGTGCCTTGTTCCAAAGACTGATGCCGTTCTTGCCAAAGGCACTCATCAAAAATTTCAGTGGCATCTCGCGCAATGTTGCTACGGTGCGCACACCCATGTCGTAGAGAAAGGTTGAAGTTTGCTTGCCGACCATCGGAATCTTTTCGATCGAGAGCGGACCGAGAAAATCTTTTTCTTCTCCCGCTGGAATTTGTTTCTGTGCATTGGGCTTGAACTCAGCTGTGGCTACTTTCGATACAAGCTTGTTCACCGACAGCGCCATCGAAATGGGCAATGCACTTTCTTTGATGATTTTCTTCTGAAGTTCCAGGGCCCACTTATACGTGCCGAAGAACCGGTCCATGCCGCTGGCATCGATATAAAATTCATCGATGGACGCTTTTTCGAACAAAGGCGCCTTTTCTGCAATGATCTCGGTTACGAGATGGGAGTTTTGACTGTAAGCCTCCATGTCGCCCGAGATCACTTTTGCATCAGGGCATAGTTGCATGGCGAGGTACATGGGCATGGCTGAGTGCACGCCAAATTTTCTGGCCTCGTAACTGCAGGCAGCTACCACTCCTCTGCGACTGCTGCCTCCAACAATCAGGGGTAAGCCTTTTAGCCGAGGTTCTTTTTTGCGTTCCACGGCCACAAAAAAAGCGTCTAAATCCAGGTGAATAATGCTTCTGTTGCTCATCAGGACAATATTACTAAAATAATTAGTAAATAAAACTAATTAAAATAGTAAATTGGAGGACGGCCCAGGCTTTGCGAAACTAGAAACCTTGAAGGTCTGTGAGGACACAGACCTTGATAAGTGTGTTAGGCGATCAAATCTAACCTCACCACATTTTCTACGTGCACGGTGTGCGGAAACATGTCTACCGGCTGAACATCGCTGATGGAATATTTCTCGGATAAGATTTTTAAATCGCGCGCTTGTGTGGCCGGGTTGCAACTCACGTACACGATTCGTTTGGGCAATGCCTTGAGCAACATCTTGCACACATCTTCGTGCATGCCGGCACGCGGAGGATCGGTAATGATCACATCGGGGCGCCCGTGCTGATTCAAAAATTCATCGTCAAGTAAATCTTTGATATCGCCAGCAAAAAATTCGGTGTTGGTGATGTTGTTAAGTTTTGAATTTGTTTTCGCGTCTTCGATGGCAGCGGCAACATATTCCAATCCAATTACTTTTTTGGATTGACCCGCAACAAAATTAGCAATGGTGCCCGTGCCGGTATAAAGATCATAGACTAACTCATTGCCTTTCAGGTCGGCCATGTGTGCGGCTACTTTATACAATTCATAAGCCTGATCGGAATTGGTTTGATAAAATGATTTTGGGCCCACGCGAAATTGCAGCGTCTTCGATCCGTCAGGTGTTAACATCTTCTCGGTGATGTAGGCATTGCCTTTCCAACAGATCACATCGAGATCGGCAAAGGTGTCGTTCTTTTTTCCGTTGATGATGTAATTTACGGACGTGACCTGTGGAAATTTTTCTGTGATGGCTTTCAGAATTTTTTCAATCCACTCCATCTTATCGTACGTCACTTGCAGAATCACCATTACCTCACCGGTGTTTGCCGTGCGAATAGTAAGTGTTCTTAAAAATCCAATTTGCTTTCGCAGATCGAAGAAGGGAATATTTTCGTTGACGGCAACTTCTTTGGCCAGCAGACGAATCGCATTAGACGGATCGGGTTGCAGATAACATTGCTTCACATCAAACACTTTGTCGTACATGCGCGGAATGTGATAACCGAGCCCCGGTTCAAATGCATCATCCGGTCTGCGACCATCTTCTGATGACGGCAGATTTTTTTTGATTTCCAGTTCTGCTTTGGTAAGCCAGCGATTGGCAGAAAATGTATAGTCTAATTTATTGCGATAGTAGTCGGTCTTTGCCGATGCGACAATCGGTTTGATGGAAGGAAGATCCAATCCGCCAATTCGTTCCAGGTTGTCAACAGCTTGCTGCTGCTTGTATTGGAGCTGCGTGGTATAATTAATGTGTTGCCACGAACATCCACCGCATGTGCCAAAATGCTGACAAAATGGTTCGCTGCGATTGGGTGACAACTTTTGAATTTCCGTTACGCGCCCCTCGAGAAATTTACTTTTGATTTTGGTGAGCTCCACCGTTACCGTATCGCCAGGTGCGCCACCTTCCAGAAAGATGACCAGGCCGTCCACACGGGCAATGCATTTGCCCTCCGCTGCCATCGTTTCGACTACAATATTTTCGAGTTTGTCTCCTTTTTTCATTGGGGTGCGAAAATACGCAAATGTGGGTGTTTTGCCCCAAAACCGAATTCCTTATCTTTCCCGGATTGACTCGTATAATAAAGGAGTGTGCTCATGAAAAAGTTGCTGTTGGTTTCTTTGCTCCTGATCTCCCTGAAAAGTGCAGGCTCTCACATCGTGGGCGGTGAATTTGAGCTGATTCACTTGTCTGGCAACCGGTATCGCGTTAACCTGATTTACTATTTCGATAAGAAGAATGGATTTATCCAGGCGAACGGAAGTCAAAGTTTGCCCGAAGACGTTGACCCAACTCTTACCGCGCAAATTTTCAGCAAGTCCACCAATCAGCTGATGAGATATGTATTGCTGATTTTTGATGTAAAGACTAATGTCAGTTATACACAGCCGGCATGTTCAGATGGAGGACTGGAAACACAGAAATTGGTCTACACCACAGAAATTGTCCTGGACCCGGAAACGTATAACGATCCGCAAGGGTATTATCTCTCCTGGCAGCGATGCTGCAGAAATTATTCGATCGACAACATCCTTAGTCCTATTCCACCGCCTCAACCAAATGTTAGTACCAATCCTTCAAAATATGCCGGTCAGACTTTTTATCTGGAGTTTCCTCCAGTGGTGAAGCAGGGTGAATCTTTTATCAATTCATCACCTCATCTGTTCCCTCCGCTAAGCGACTATGCTTGTCCTTTTCGTCCGTATTATGTTGACTTTGCCGGTGTGGATGATGATGGAGATTCCCTCGTCTATAGTTTAGTCACGCCTTTGAATACGGTTACCTCGGAAGCTTACCCGCCAGCTGCACCCGCACCTTATCCTGATGTTGTGTGGCGGCCTCCTTTTTCGTTGACTAATATTATGGGTGGACTGCCCGATCTCCGCATCAGCAAAGATGGGTTGCTCACCTGCACACCGCGCACCGTGGGCCTCTTTACGTTTGCCGTGAGAGTGGAAGAGTTTAGAAGTAAAACAAAAATAGGAGAAAGCAGACGCGACTTTCAAATGCTGGTGGTAGATGGTTGTGCGCCCGCATTGCCTCCAAAGATTGTTGGTAAAAAATTGACCGATGCGAGTTTCACCTACGACAACTCCATGACAGTAAGTTTCTCTAACACTGTTGCGGATGGAGACCGGTGTATTCAGGTGCGCGTATCCGATCCGGATTCAGAGCGCGCGGATAACTTTTTTTTAGAGAATGTAAAAATCAAAGCCATTGGATTGAACTTCAAGAATAAAGACCTGAGTGAAATTCTGCCTGCGCAGATATCGGCCACGTTGATTAATGGAAGCACCGCGGATTTTAGAATCTGTTTCCCGAAGTGTCCGTACTTTATCGGAGGTCCTTATGAAGTAGGCATCATTGCGATGGACGATGCCTGCAGTTTGCCTTTGCAGGATACACTGCGTGTAGTGGTGAATGTTGAACCTCCTGTCAATCACGATCCCTATTTTGTTACCAGCGATCATGTTACCGCTGTTTTGAAAGAAGGCGATAAAGTGAGCTGGCCTTTTCAAATCAAAGACGATGACCTGGATGACTTGCTGGTGACGCCTGTCACCGATGGATTTTTATTAGCGTCCGAAGGAATCACGTTTTCAATCACCTCTCAGCAAAAAGGTCTCGTGAATGGAGTGCTCACGTGGGATGCCCGTTGTGATATTTACGACTTCACAAAACGAACGGGCTTTCAGGTAAAGTTGCGTGTTGAAGATCAGGATGCGTGTAATTTTAATGATCCCGTATTTGGCGTGTATGATCTGACGGTCAAGTTACCAGGTAGCTCACCTCCCTCTATCGACACCGATCTTACCACAGCCGTGCATGAGCGACAAGTTTTTGGACTGAAGCGACACGTGGGCGAATCACTTGCCTTCACTGTTTTTGGTCGCGATCTGGTAGACAATGATTTTCTGGTGTTGAACGGAGCCGGCAGAAATTTTAAGTTCAGCGATTTTAACATGACATTCGCACCGGTCAATGGAAACGGTCAGGTGCAATCCAAATTTCAGTGGGCGATAAGCTGCGATGATTTTAAGAAGTACAACAGCGATAAGCGAGACTCACTGCGTTTTCAATTTATTGTGGTAGACAATGCCAACAAATGCAGGCTGTACATGGCCGATACCGTAGATGTCTCGGTTAAGATTTATCCGCCCGACAATACAGCTCCGGTGATAAATGTCAGCAGCCTCAATCCCAATGTGAGATTATCCAACAACCAACTTCAAGTTACCCTGGGTCAACAAATAGCACTGGGACTGCAAGGAGTAGATGCCGATACCTTTCCCGCGAAAGATAATCTTCAGTTGACCTTGCTTGATGCGAGTGGAAACGTACCGCTTGAAGGATTTACGTTTAAAGCCGCGGAGGGCACCAGTCCGATTGAGACCACGTGGGTATGGAATCCCGACTGCTCCATTTTTCAAAATGGAATCTATGAAAATAATTATACGCTCACCTTTCGCATTGCCGATGACCGGTGTTTCTCTGCCACAGCCGACACTGTTAAGATTAAGTTGAACATAAAAGATGTAGACGGAACCGATGAACGATTTTCACCCCCCAATTTCTTTTCTCCCAACGATGATGGCTTTAACGATTTTTATTCCATGGAAATCAAAGATGCCGTTACGGGTGAGCTTCTGAATGTTTTGCCTCTCGACAATTGCACTGCCCAGTTTCAGGGCATCCGCATTTACAATCGCTGGGGCAATCAGGTATTTCAAAGCACCGACCGCAACTTTAGATGGTCGGGGAAAGGCGAAGCAGCAGGGGTGTACTTTTATGTGGTGAAATACACACACAAAGAATACAAGGGTGCGCTGTCAATTCGATTTTAGCTGCGTAAGATTAAAGTGTAACGGACTGCAGGAAATTTTCTTTGATAAAGACTTCCTGGTCTTTCCAGTTTACCTTCACCCACACATCGGTTTGGCCCAGTATTTTTAACTGGTGTCCTTCGCCAATGATTCCCACCACACTTGAACCTGCGGATGGCCCGCTCATGAGGTAGGTAGATGACTGTGAGACGATTCCCATTTTCGTATAATCACCCAGATGAGCCTGGAAAAAAAGCAGCGCTGAAAAAAATAGGAGCAGAAAGGCAGGCGCGATTGGTCTTTTGTGTTGCCTTACTTTTTGATAGAGTGTGAGTGCAAAAAAGAAGATGACCGTAGCCAGTAAACCCGCCATCATTTGAAATGAATATCGTTGCAGTCGCGCCAGCAGGGAGCCAACATCGGTAGGTTGATAGCCTTCCAGCCGGTTTTTGACAGCGATTTCTTCCATTTTACCCAGGGCTTGTTCATCGTGCGAGATGAGATAATATAAATCGAGATAATATAACGACTGACTGACATGCCCCAGACCTTCCTGAATGAATGCCATTTTTAGCAGCATGGCCGGTGAATACTGTTTTTCTTTTAGCAGAGCGGAATAAATTTCGAAAGATTGCGTGTACTGTTTGGCCTGAAAAAGCGAATCAGCCTTTTTTAAGTGCTGAACATGCGATTGCGCATTGGCACTATATAATAGGAGTAGAAAACCTGCGGTGGAGACAATATTTTTTAAAATCTGAGTTTGCAATATTTTCATATCCTGTTACCTTTGCGGGCTCAATTACGGAAAAGGCCGTAAAATAGACAAGAATTACTGATTCCGTAGCTCAGCTGGTAGAGCAATACACTTTTAATGTATGGGTCCTGGGTTCGAATCCCAGCGGGATCACATAAAAGGCCTCAGGAAGCAATTTCTGAGGCCTTTTTATTTTTCTTTAACACCGTTTTAACACGGAAAGGTATTTCCATCAACATGAGTATCAATGAGTACCATCAAATACTCATCCAAAAAAATGAGTATCAATTCTGTATGGCTGATGTCTGTGAATTAAGTCAACTCAAGGCGTCTGTTGACTGCAAATTCGCGATGAAAAAATTCTTGACAGGTTAGTGTTTTCCTGTTTTGAATATTGACGGAACCCCGTCTACATTTTGAACTTAAAGTCTAACAACTCCTTTGGCTCCACCTTGAGTCCTCTGGCAAGGATCAAAATTGTGCTGAGTGTTGGGCTTCTTACTCCTCTTTCAAATCTTCCAATCTGACTCAGCGGTAAATCACACCGGTGGGCTAACTCTTCTTGAGTTAAATTCTTAGCAGTCCGAATCTTTTTCAGGTTGATTCCGAATGCCAAAATGTAACCCGTGTCACGGTTGTGTCCCATGACTGTAATAAGAGATTAACCTTGTTTAAATATTAGAGCCAATTGGCTCTATTTTTATATATTTACCCTGGACAAAAACAATCAACATGAAAAATCTGCTAATTCTGTCAATGATCATTCTTTACCAAATTGGTATCTGTCAGGAACTACCCTGTAGGAATTGGTATACCAAGACCGATAGAAACGGGAATACTATAAATGTCAGCTGTAAGGAGGCTTGGAGCAAAAATTCAAATGGTCAAAAGCACGGCAAGTACATTTCATACTATGAAAATGGAAATCCACATTTCGTTGCAACGTATGTGAATGGTCTTCTCAATGGAAAATACATTCAATATGAATTAAATGGAACTACCATTATCGATGAAGGTAACTATGCCAACGAAAAGCGCAATGGCAATTGGAAAATAGGGTTTAGTTCGGGAGCTTTTAAAGAAGACAAAAGAATTGGTGTCTGGACATTTTCACTTCCTAACTCAGCAACTCTAACTCAAGACTATACTTTAAAAACATATAGTTACTCCGAATTTTCAAAAGTGTTCAAAGGATCATGGGAGAATAGGAAATTGAATGGTGAATGCCTGATGAAAATTGAATTTAAAAAAATGGATCTCACTTCGTTCAATGGAATAGTAGAGTATAATGCTGACATAACAATAAATGGCTTTAATCAATTCGGCTTAGATGATAATGGAAAATGGGTAGGTAAAGTAACTTTTGATCGAGATATGAAGGCGAAAGATGACTTGGTAATCGCTGAAGATTTTGAGTCCGCATTATCTGCTGCTGGGGTCGCAGCTTTTAACTACCCAATGAGAATTGATAAGGATCTCTTTAAAGACATACTAACTACGTTGAAGGAGAAATACAATCTTACCTCAGCCTCTATATCATTAAAATTCAACAGTGGAACTCTTGATCAAGAATACTCAAATCTGATCTTTGACAATCAGGGAAAGAAAATCGATGAGGTTAATTTATTAAAGGAGGCCAATAAATTTGCTAGTGAGAGAGAACTTAAGTTGGCTGAACAGAGTGTAATTGAAAATGCTAAAAAAGAGAAGGAGTTAAAAGAAAAGCCCGATAGAGATACCTTCAATCAGGTGGTAAAAGAAGGTACTATCGAAGGCTACTTTTACTACCTAGAAACTTTTCCCAATGGGATTTACGCCAACGAGATCAGAAAAGTGATCAAATATGGCCAGGCACGATTCTTTGAAAATGCACAAGGCATAACCACTCGAGAACTCTTTGAGAGATATAACAATGGCTCCATTCACAAAGTCTCATTCGTACAATTTAATGACATCACTTTCAAAATAGACTTAACACAGCCAAGAACGATTTGGGTAAGGGACTCGATATATCAAACTGTACTTGACAGGTCGACCAAGGAGAAAAATCTCTTTGATATGATCCTTTATTATGATGCCGCAGTTGTCGACAATTGCCCAGAAGAACTCTTGAAGAACTATGCTTGGGTTGTTTCAATTGTACAAGCGGTTGAAGAAACGGTAAAACAGAACTATATCCAATCTAATTCAGTTTTGAGTAACACGTCAAAGAACTACTTAACTGATTTCCTGACTGGTACTAATTACTTACTCCTAGGTGAAAAGAAGCTTGCGAAGGACTTCATAAGGACAACACAACGAGAAGCAACACTACCGAACAATCAGTATTTACCTGGAGTATATCAACAAGTTGGCTATTTAATCGACTTGCTTGTTCAAAATGGAATTCCAAAAGAGGCTTTTCAAAAATTAGCATCATTTGAAAACGACAAAGCTAAGGTAAGTGAAGCGCAAGTTGCCAGTTTTGTAAAGTAACTACCTAACTCCCTTTATTTCCTTGTACTCATCAAAAGTTAGAGCATGTCTTGGAGACACAAAACCGATATTCCCAAGATTCTGTCCTGACATATTTGATGAGTACACTTCCGCTAAATGCTCAGCATAACCTATTAAGACGTCTACATTTTTAGCTATGTATTCTGTATAACTGGCAATATCACGTTCTCTATTGCTAAGTAACATCAGTCTGGCATTTAGCTGTTCAATTTGGTAGTTCAGTGTATAAGGTTCATCTGCAATCTTATCTTCCTCATCTTTCCTAGACATATAGTGTGCTATTTTTTTTATATATCAAAGTTCTTCCTGTCGGACTGGTTTTCTAATTTAACCCACCCCAGATGGATAAATCTGATATATAGAATATGAATAACAATACCCTGATTGAAGATATGTTTCCGTTACAACATCCGCTAATGAAACGGCTCTTTAGTGATGAAATACTAAAATCAAAAGAAAGTGTTTTCGGGCAAGCAATTTTCATTAATTACAACGATCCAAAAGTGATTGCAGCTAAAATCGTACAACATGATGAATCAGAAGTAAGATATGGTTCGAATAGTGTAGAGGTGCTTCTTAAGTATGGTTCAGATTACAAATCATGTCTCATGATAGCGACTTGCTTATACGATCAATCACTTGTGCAAATAAGGAGGATACTCACTTCATCAAATGATGTTGACGACAATCTTAAGCAAATCATTGGCCCTACAAACGGCTTTATTCTATACTCGTATCAATTCGAACAGATCGTGAAGATGATACTTGATGTCCCAATAGAAACTGCTTTTGCTTTGCGTAAAGCATTTAACAGAAAAAAGCCACTTCATGAATATTGTGGTATTGAAGAAGAAAAGCTGGCGCTACTAATGGCAATTTTAGATCGGTATTTGGCTTTTGACTGTGTTTATACTCCCAATTATAATGGTGCCACTAACCTTTATACTTATGTCAGGAGACTTAATCAATAACATCAAGAAATTAAATCGATTGAGCAGATTGTATGATGCCGCCATTGCAAATGGCAAACCTTACCGGGTGAGCAGAGTAAGAAATTTATACGAAAATGAATTGAATAATATCCAAACCAAACACACGATCTTTGCCTTCGATACTCATAAATACCAGAGCATCTTTGGTTCAGATGTCAAATTAACCTATCTGCATGAAAAAAAGGAACTGGCTATAAAGAAAGGTCATTATGAAATTGCTGCTCAACTTCGCGATCAAGAAAAAATCGTTCTCAGTTTAAGGCTATCAAAGCTAGGCTTTGACGTAAATGAGAACTTCATCATTATCGGTGACAGCATTTACCAATTGCCAAAATAATTTGCTCCTAATCGTATTTTGTTCTCAGTTTTGGCAAAGCAACCCCATACCTTTTAATTTTTTAAACCTATTCTCACTTTCACATTTTTAAATCTATATAAAAGCAGAGCGAAAGTGAGAACAGCATCTTTCAGCTCTACTCTATATAGACTTTAAAAATAAACTACTCCTGTATCGGTAAAGTGCCATCCCACTTTCCTTCTGGCGCGATCCTTAAATTCTTATTCCACTCCGACAACCGCCTCTCATTACGAATATACTTTGGCCTTCTACTCAAATCAGCTTTGCCAAGAATAGGTTCAATCGCTGCACCATCCCGTCTCCGTACGGGATGGTGACTAACTATTTCAACCGCGTTCATGAAGGCAATCTTTCGACCCGCCTTTGGTACACCAGTAGGATCAATAACTTTACATCTTTTTGTTTCAACAAACAGATTTAAAATTTGCGTGGCCGCTGTCTTCGTTTCCAGTTTTTTCATTTTAACTGTGTTGCGAAGGACATTTTCTTGAACTGATTGAAGTTTAGACAGAATCTCGTCACTGCTGAATCTCCCTCCAATCGGAAACAACTCAAAAATATGGTTGACTAACTCTTTTTTATCCGGTGCACTGAATAAAATTGCTTGCCTAACTTTTAATTGTTCGATTACCTGTTGATAAGCTCTTTTGTTACTTTGAATTGAAACGATAAGGTCGTTCGCATCTTCATTGCTAAGAAGTTGACTCAAATAGTTGTATTGAGTTCTAAGCTCAATTTGCCAACTAACATTACCATAGCTTTTCTGCTCAAGAATATCTTCGTTTTCATAGGCGCCCTCATTTATCAAATGATCAATAAATTCTCGCACATGCTCTTTGAACTTCGCATCTTTGTCCCGAAGCGGTTCTAGATCAAGTGAGTCATTCTGGCCTTGAAATATTTCGTGTGACTTAATCGTCCAATTAAACTGCCTTAGATATTCATACAACTGGTTAGGATTCTTCTTGTATAGAACGACCTGCATTTCTTGAGTATTGTAATCGCAGTTAAGATAGTCTATGGCAAAAACTGTTGAATAACCAATTTGTCTCTCCTCCTTTAGCCCGTTGTCGGTGGAATATAATTCTGCTCGCTTTCTTCGAACTACATCATTTCCAACAAAACTCTTTCGCCCAATTTCATCCCATTCGATTGGCTCAAATGTTGAAACTATTCTCTCTGCCAAAACAATCTGCTTTCTATAAAACTGATTCTGATCAAACCAAAAGGACACATCCTGTTCATTTAGGCCATCAGCACTCCAATAAAGGAAAACATCACAATAAGTGTTTTTCCTTGGTCTCGTTACTAGTTGCTGCATGTAAGCTCCATGGATAGGAGTTAATATGTGAAACGCTGTCACATTGTTATAGAGGTTTAATGCTTCTACAAATATCTTCGTGGCAATAATGATTTTTATGTTTTCATCTACCAAGCTATTATCGATAAGGCTCTTATATCTTTGCTCTCCTTTTTGATCTGAATTCACCAGTTGAATTTCACTCTCTTCGAATCCAATGTTTTTTAGTGACTGAATTAATCTCCCCAGACCTTTTGTTTCTTGCTTGTCATCTAGATAAATCACTTGAAGTCCTTGATACATCTGAACTTTTGAAAGCAGGGCATTCCAACGTGTCTTTTTTGGATAGTAAATAATACGGAGATTTTTAACAGTATCCACCTCATATACAACTTTTACTTTCCTAAATCCTTCTAAATTAGGATGATGACACAAAATGCTAGTTCCGGTCATTAAAACTACCTGCTTAAAATCCAGTATCTTATCTAGCATGCTATTCAATTCATAGTTTCTAAAGTCTTTGGATGCTGAAAGAGCCGCATTATGAAACTCATCAACAACCAAAAAACGGTCTCTTATATTTATAGCGTTGAAAAGTTTTTTGAAACTCGCATAGGTGGTGACAATGAGTATGTTTTTTTCGTTTACCTCTTTACTCTTCTCGTAGTATGGAACTGCATCTTTGTACTTATAAGTGAGTTGTTCCAGTGCTCCTTGGGTGGGTACCACAATTAAACCCTTTACTTTGTTTGAAAGAAAGTAACTTGAGAAGGTAGACGTTTTACCAGAGTTTGTTGGGCTATCTAAAATATATCGATTCCAATCACTCCAATTGACTGCACTATCCTGTTCACCCGACAACACTGTTGTTATCAATGGCAGAGCCAAGGCATTCAGTTTCTCTCCCTGTTTGAGGGTCAGCTTAAGGTCATAATTTATTTCACTTAAACAACTTCGCTTTTGTTGTTCGAAGTCTAAAATGTGATGCTGTTCTCGGTAGGCACTGTAGAATCTTCCAAAGTCTTGTTCAATCTTACTAATGCTATGACCTCTTTCAATCACATAAGGTACATCCTTGAAATAGTTCTCCCATGACCATTTGATTGCGTAATCCAAACTAAGTCCAAAGTGATTGAATGCCCAATGGTAGTATTTAATATAGGTGTGTAGGTGTTGACCAATATCACCTGCTTCTAAATTCAAGTTTCTTTTTACATTTTTCAGTCCCTTTTGGTGACAAGCTAAAGCATAGTCGTGGTTGTTATATTGTGAAGTGACTCCTAACACCTCATTTCGAGTTTGAGATGCCTCACGATAAAGTTCAATATCAATCGGTACCTGATACGTTCCGCTAAAAGGGTCAACAGTCGGTTCAATTATCACATCATCGGGTGGTGACCAATATCTTAATCTTGCCAAATCCTTCAATGGATCAAGAGTAATTTGGTGCTCCTGCATCAATAAGTTAATGGCCTCAAAATGCGCTCCCAGATCCTCACTCGATAGAGGAATAAGTGCATAGACACCTGTTCCTGTAACTGACTTGCTAATCCAGAAACAAAGGTTCAGTTGCTTGAGCTTAACCATTACTGCATTGGTATCAACCTCATCAATGTCAATAGCGATTAACCTATTTTTAGTATGTGGGAAATTACCGCCTCTTTGCTTATCAAACTGAGCACTAATTGTTGCACCGGGTAGCATTCTTTTGACACCGTCAGCTATAGCATCTTTTCCGTGAGTTTTCGTATGCTCGCGTAGGGCAGCAACAATTTCCGGAACTGATTTGTCATCAACAATCTGTTTAATGGATGAGTATAATGATGGATCGATAATTGGGGTTGGTCTTTTAGCACTTGGCTTAAATAACCATCGAAAGTCATTGATGTATATCTTCAGGTTTCTTCTTTCAAAAAACTCCCCACTCAAAAATTCACCTAGAGTTGTATTCCACGGCTCTGTGGTATTCATTGTGTGATTCCAAATACTTACTGGCATTTTGAAGTACTCTGATTCTGGAAGTTGTATTGCCATAATGTTAGATGTGTTGGTTAGATGATATATTTCCTCAGAACTAACTGACCTAAATGGCTGATATCCTTACCACATTGTTTACGTGAATTGCAACTAAAACAATCCAGAGACCTAGGAATGGACGAGTCTTGGATGCGTTTTTCAGACTGTCTTTGCTAATAACAAATTGAAATTCATCGAGTGATCCCTCGGAAGTTGCAAGGATAGATCGTGAGTGGAATGTGGATTCAGGTTGCGAAGTGGTATCACTATCCGATATAGTAATAAAATAGTATGGCCACTTCTTTTCAGAAGATTTCCGCTTACATGTAATTACTACTTGAGTTTCTGCTGTCCTAAAAATGTGTTGTATTTTAGAAGTCTTAATTCTAACCCTTAGAAAGACGTCAGCTACTCGCCACGTTCTAATCCGCAGAACTTTTCTTGCTTTCGTTTCAAGTGAGGTGGGACTTTTAGGTCTGACTATTTCACCCTGTGAAAGGAAGTCATTTTTGCTTTGTTTCATGATACAAAGCTCCCTATATGCCTACTCTATAAATACCGACTATTTCGGACAAATACAGACAGACTGTGCTTGATGGAATGTTACAGTGGTGTTAAAGAAGAAGGTTAAAAGTGCCTCCGGGTCACCCAATCACTATTTATTCAAGTCCTATAAGAACTTGAACCTAAGCAACCCTTACCCCGCTATAAGCATTTTTTGAAATAGGTCACCTGATGACACCAGCTTAACCCATGCTATTAGGCATATTCTACTATTTCTCGCACTATCTGGGTGCTTCTGGAGTGACATGGTGAGGTCATTTGTAAATTCAAGTAAGTAACTGTTTGTCTTTAAATTATACCACCTACACCCTTAAACTTCTCTACAAACTGGGTAAGTTTTTGGAATACGGTCTGCTTTTTAGTCAAATACTGAGAATTTAAGGGACTCATTTTTGGTAAAAGAGCATTAAGTTCAGTGCCATTTTCACTGGCATATTCACGTTTTAAAGAAGCTGTTATGTATCGCTTTGCTTCTTCTTCATTTAGTTTTTCTTCTGTGATTAATTCTAATGCTTCCACTTTCTGTTTTTTTTGAGCGTATGCAAAGAAGGAGTCTATAACATTTGCTTTATCCTGAAGGATATCAAGGTCAGTTTCGTTTATAAAGTCCACTACCAAACTCTCTTTTGCTCTATTTCCAACACTTGCACGAATAACTCTGCGTATTTCTTCAATTAGAGTGGCCTTGTCTTTTCTCTTTTTATTATGCTCAAATATTAATTCAAGAATGTAATCGAGGTTTATTTCTTGTGATTTAAGCAAGTCAATTTCGAATACTACATCATCCCAATCGATTTTTGATTCCTCTGACTCTTTACCGATTTTCTCGCGTCTTAACCAGTCACGTATATCGTTATAAGTTGAGCGGTAATCCTGAACTGTTCGTTCTTTGAGCAATTCAATTTTTTGCATTGCAGCAATATCCTCATCTGTCACAAAATGAGCTCTTTTAAATTCTTCAATAGCTTCAGGATTATTTATGTCGATTGCCTGAAGTGCTTTCAGGTTATTAAATTCATCGTAATTCTGCAATATGTTTTCTACTCGCAAATATTCTCCAAATAGTTTTGAGAATTCTTTCTTATCCTTTTCAGTTACAATTGCATCAGGATTAGGGAATTTCTCATTTAACTCTTTTACTACTTCAACATAACCTCTGCGTGCTTCACCCGTAACAATATCTGTAAAGCCTCCTAAATATTCTTTGTAACTCTTTTCAAGAACCACATTCTTAGTGTTGCTATCACCGAAAAGTGTAATGGCGTCAATAGTTGCCTTTTCTAAATCACGGAATGTAACAATGTTGCCAAAGGTCTTTGTAGCATCATAAATTCTATTTGTGCGTGAAAAGGCTTGAATTAAACCATGATAACGTAAATTCTTGTCAACAAACAATGTATTTAGTGTTGGAGCATCAAAGCCAGTTAGAAACATTCCGACTACAATAACTAAGTCAATTTCCTTGTTCTTTACACGTTTGGCAAGATCACGATAGTAATTCTGAAACTCATTGCTTTCAACGCTATAACTGGTTTTGAACATTGCGTTATAATCATTGATAGCTCTGGTTAAGAATTCTTTGGCTGTAGTATCCATTGCAGAAGGTTCAAACGTCTCGTCAACTATTTCGCCTATTGCTTTCTGCTCTTCATTGGCCGCAAAGGAAAAGATGGTAGCGATTTTTAAAGGCTTATCACTTTCCTTTTGTAAATTATTTAATTCCTCATAATAGCATTTTGCGGCATCTACACTACTTACTGCGAACATGGCGTTAAAGCCTTTGTTACTTCCTTGATTTCTATGAGTTTTTATCCTGAAGTTCTGTAAAATGTATTGAGACACCTCTTTGATACGTTCAGGATGAAGCAAAGCCTTTCGATTTTCTGCTGCGCTTAACTTCCTTTCATCTAATTCAGTTTCTATGCTTTTAAACTGAGGTCGAACATCATTATAGTCGACTTTAAATTTCAGTACTTTTTCATCTCTGATGGCATCTGTTATAACGTAGGAATGCAATTCACGACCGAAAACACTTGCTGTAGTTTCTGCACCTAAAGCATTTTGTGGAAAGATGGGCGTTCCTGTAAAACCAAATTGATAAAACCTTTTAAACTTCTTATTGAGATTTTTTTGAGCTTCTCCAAATTGAGAACGATGTGCTTCATCAAAAATGAAAACGACTTGTTTTTGATATATGGCTAAATCAGCCTCACTTTTCATTAGATTATTTAGTTTCTGAATAGTCGTTACGATAATCTTATTATCATCCTTTTCGATGTTTCTCTTTAAACCGGCTGTGCTTTCTGATCCATTAACGCTATCAGGAGAAAACCGTTGATATTCTTTCATGGTTTGAAAGTCCAGGTCTTTACGGTCAACAACAAAGAACACCTTATCGATAAATTCAAGTTGTGTTGCTAACCTTGCTGCTTTAAAACTGGTGAGCGTTTTACCGGAGCCAGTGGTGTGCCAGATATAACCGCCCCCTTCTGTGTCGGACCATTTTTTAGCCAAATACGAACTTTCAATTTTCCACAACATTCTTTCTGTTGCGGCAATTTGATACGGTCTCATGATGAGTAATGTATCACTCGTATCAAAAACAGAGTACGTGAGCAATACTTTTAATAGCGTGTTCTTTTGGAAAAAAGTAGCGGTAAAATCTTTGAGGTCTTTGATTAACGTATTGTCAGCCTTTGCCCAGTTCATGGTAAAATCGAAGCTGTTTTTATTTCGCTCAACCGTGTTGGCAAAATAACGGCTGTCAGTACCGTTTGAAATGACAAATAATTGAATGTATTTAAAGAGTGAGTTTTTACTATTAAAACTTTCCTTAGAGTAACGATGCACTTGATTAAAAGCCTCTCTGATTGCGACTCCGCGCTTTTTTAGTTCAACCTGTACCAAAGGCAGCCCATTTATTAATATGGTGACATCATAACGATTGGTTTGCGTTCCTTTCTGCTCAAATTGTGAAATCACCTGTACTTTATTTCGAGCAATATTCTTTTTATCTACCAAGTAGATGTTTTGGATATGTCCATCGTCAAAAACAAAATCGTAAATATAGTTGTCATGTATTTTTCTCGTCTTTTCAACAAGATTATCACTTGGTTTATCTAAATACTCTTCTACAAAACGAGTCCACTCCCCATCCGAAAATGCCATATTGTTAAGAGACTGAAGTTGGACTCTTATGTTTGCCAACATCGCCTCGGCAGTATTCAGATTTAATGGATTTTCATAACCTTGATTGATTAGATCTTGAATGAATTCACGCTCAAGTGCTGCTTCCGTTTGATATGCAGCAGGTGCTTCATTCAGCTCCAGATACTTAGTAAACTTATCAAGTACGATGAAGTTATTTGATTCTGCTATGGTTTTATACGTTGACATCCTGTTCTGTTGCGCTTGTGTTTATAGTTGGCTTGAATCCGTACATTCTTTTAATTTCATTTACTAGGAACCCCAACACTCTCTTGTCATTTTCTTCAACAATTGAAATTTCTTCACCGTTATGTTTTGAATGACTCGATAGATTTATTATTCTTCTATAGTACGCTTCACGTGATTCTTGGGGCAAAAGTTCCTCCCATTTATGGTATCCTAAAAAAGTTGAAGTCTTTTCTAATATGTTACGAAGAAAATTAAAATGGAATTTCTTTATCTCACCTGTAGGCTGAATTGCTTTCTCCAATTCAGATAATAAAAATAAGTGATATGAGAACGGTGAGTCATTTTCCAATTCATTTATTGAAAAGGTACCATCATTCAACTTTTCTAAAAGCCATTTCTTAGTCCTCCTAACCCTATTAAATTCATTAAAAAGTACATTGTAGAATAATGGATTATGGGTAGTAATTATGAACTTCAAGTCTGAAGTACTTGATTTTATTAGTTCAGCAATATTTACAGCCAATTCAATTAAATGCGTATCATCTAATGAGCTAACAGGATCATCAATAAAAATATATTCTAGACTATTATATTGATCAGTTTCACGACTTCCTTGTTCTCCAATGTTTAATACACTTACTACTTGTTCCATTAAACTATAGAAAACACTCCAAATAAAGCAGCTTTCTTCGCCTTTAGAGATTTTTACATATTCAGCATCACCTTCATTTCCTCTCTCAAACGAGAATCGCACCTCAGTAAACTCCTCATTGAATTGTGGAGTTAACTTGTCATTTGTTAGTTGCTGAAAATTCTCAACAATATTTCTGTCTTGACCTTGTTCACGAAGTACCCAATTTGTAAAATTGTTTGGTTGTATTTTTAACTTCTTATCATCATTATCCCAATAAAATAAATCTTCTGTAAACGCATTGTAGTAAAGAATTTTTATATCTGATTCTTCCTGCGGTTCTGCATCAGTTTCATTTGGCGCTATTAACTCTTTAAATTCACGTGATAACCGAGTTTTTCCAGAGCCATTGAAAGCATAGATTAACTGTAACTTTTTATCAGCATCTTTAAGTGTCTGCGCTATTTCAATTAATGACTGTGCCATTTTATGATTCCGTGTTATTCTTAGGAAAGGTTAGTAATAAGTCACGATAATATTCATACTGCTTTTTTCTTAACTGAATTTCTTTCGGAAGGCCTTCACTAATTGAGGCAGTGAGTGTGTCGAATTTATCAAGGATAGTAACAATACGCTCTTGTTCTTTTGGCGAAGGAACCGGGATTAAAACCTTTTCTAAACCTCTTGCATTGATGGCAGAAATTTTGCCAGAAGAAATATGCTTTTTAATTTGGTCATGGAATTGCTTAGTGCGTGTAAAGTATGCTACATATTTTGGGTTTAATGGACTTCTGTAAGAAAAGCAGGCGTCATGAATAACTACACCTTCATTACCTAACCACGCAGTTCCCATGCCTATGTCTTCGATGGTTTCTCCGGCAGCAACAATAACAACATCACCTCTTTCTGCAATCCTCAAATTTTTACTTTCCACTAGCTCTTTACTAAGAAATGACTTGCTTTCGCTTGCCCAAGTACCGTAATAGGTGTACATCTCACCATAATGGATGCAAGGCACACCTTCTGGAATCATATCGTCCTTTACAAATCGTTTGCCTCTTTGAAATTCTCCAATCTCATTTAATGTCTTTCTCTCAACTTCCGCTTCATTGAGATTAAAAAATTGTTCTCGATAGTGGGTGTACTGCTTATTACGAGCTGTAAGCTCTGCTGTAAGCTCTGCTGTAAGCTCTGCTGTAAGCTCTGTAAACGTATCCAGAATACGAACGATTTCTTTTTGTATTTCGAGGGATTTTTTTGGATTGTCAGGGCATGGAATGGGGATGAGAATTTTCGACATGTCAGTGGCTGATACATCAATAACCTTCGTGCCTTTTGCATACTTTCTTTTTTGATTTGCAAACTCTTCGGTTTGACTGAAATATGCGAAGTATTTGCCCAAAAGAAGATGACCAGGTTTAATGATTGTGGCATGACCTCCAGTTACAGCTTGTATCTTGCCGAGATAAACAACGGCTTTGCCTACGTCCTCTAAATTTTCACTCGTATTTGTGATAATAATGTTGCCTGTATCAACTTTCCTCAGAGTTTCACCTAACTCTGGTGAAACGAACGACTTGGTTTCTGTTGTACTCAGCCCGTAATAAGTATAGATTTGTCCATAGTGAATAGCTGGAACACCTGTTTCAGTAAAGTCTTTTTTTTGAAGACCATTACCTCGAACTAGTTCAGAAATTTCCCCCAAAGCTTTCCACTCTACTTCCAAGCCTTGCAATAATTTATCAATATAACTCATGCTTCAATCTCCTTTATTATTAAGTCAATGTCAGCACGCAGCTTATTTATTGTCTCAACTGTTTTTGAAACCTCATTGTTTAATTCGAGTATATCAAACTTCTCCCGATTGTCTTTTGCTTCCACATAGGAACTTACGGAAAGGTTATAATCGTTTTCGGCAATTTTGGAATTGTTGATAGTCTTAGCCACATGCTCCACGTCTGCTTTGCTATCAAACAGGTTCATTATCTTTTCAATGTGTTTTTCTTCAAGTATATTATTGTTAGTTACTTTTTTGAAGAAGTCTTCACCCGTGGCATTAATGAATTGAGTTTTATTCTCGATTTTATTTTTAGCAAGCACTAAAATGTTCACAGCTATGGAAGTACCAAAGAATAAATTTGGTGCTAAAGAAATAACGGTTTCTACAAAATTGTTATCCACCAAATACTTTCTAATTTTCTGTTCTGCACCGCCACGGTAAAAGATACCCGGAAAGCAAACAATAGCTGCCCTTCCTTTGCTTGAAAGGTAACTTAGGGCATGAAGTACAAAAGCAAAATCTGCTTTTGATTTAGGTGCCAATACACCAGCAGGAGCAAAGCGGTCATCATTAATTAGCGTTGGGTCATCATCACCAATCCATTTTATAGAGTAAGGAGGATTTGAAACAATGGCATCGAAAGGTTTTTCATCGCCAAAGTGTGGGTCAATGAGTGTATTGCCAAGAGCAATGTTAAACTTGTCGTAGTTGATATTGTGCAAAAACATGTTCATACGAGCAAGGTTATAAGTGGTATGGTTTACTTCCTGCCCAAAGAAGCCTTCTTCAATTATATGATTGTCAAAATGCTTTTTGGCTTGTAACAATAACGAGCCTGATCCTGCTGCAGGGTCATAAATCTTGTTTACTTTATCTTGCTTGTGCATTGCCAATTGTGCAATGAGTTTTGATACATGCTGTGGTGTAAAAAACTCACCTCCCGATTTTCCCGCATTGGCTGCATAATTGGAAATCAGAAATTCGTAAGCATCACCAAAAAGGTCAATTTGATTGTCTTCGAAATTTCCAAAATTCAATTCTTCAACACCTTTCAAAACTTTAGCTAAGCGGTCATTTTTGCTTTCAACAGTATTACCAAGTCGTGTACTGGTTGTATCAAAATCGGCAAACAATCCTTTTATTTCCGGTTCGGATGGATAGCCATTTGCAGAGCTTTCAATGGAATCAAAAATGGCTTTTAAGTCTGTATTGAGATTGGCATTGGTATTGGCTTTTTCGGCTACGTTTACAAAAAGTTGACTAGGATAGATAAAGTAACCTTTTGTTTTAACGGCATCTTCCTTTATTTCTGGTGTTATTACATCATCCGATAATTTTGCATAATCAATACTCTCATCACCACCTTCAATATAATTGGTAAAGTTTTCACTAATAAAACGATAGAAAAGTGCTCCTAACACAAAATGTTTAAAGTCCCATCCATCTACTGAGCCACGCACATCGTTAGCTATCTTCCATATTTTGTTTTGCAACTCTTGTCTTTGCGCTATGCTTGTCATTTTATCTCTTTTAATAAGTCTTGTGGTTTAACTCCTAATATCTTGGCAATTTCAAAAAGCACTTCGAGTCTTGGCTGTTGTCTGTTTTGCACATAGCCATTGACCATGTTGTAACTCTTCCCAAGTTGCTCAGCCAGCCAAGTCTGCTTTATCCCTTTCTCTTCCAACACTTCCTTTATTCTATGCAAAATCCGGTGTAATTGACCACCTGAATCCGGAGCAAATTGACCACCAGTAGTTGATGTCAGAAAAGTGCTGCCAGAATTAGTGTTTTAAAATTAGTTATTCTTCAATTGCTTCTGTTGTTTTTTTACTCCATTTT
>JBGANU010000025.1:0-58809 GCA_044222145.1 Cyclobacteriaceae bacterium | reverse complement strand
CACACGGGCACGGGTGGAGGCAATCACATTACAATAGGAGGGATCACGCCATCAGATAGTCCACTGTTAAGAAGACCCGACTTACTGCGAAGCTTAATTACGTATTGGCAAATCCATCCGGGTTTGTCGTATCTGTTTTCCTCTCAATTCATTGGGCCAACGAGTCAGGCACCACGCGTGGATGAAGGCCGGCAAGAGATGTTATATGAATTGGAAATTGCTTTCAGCCAGATCCCGGAAGGCAAAGAGGTCCCATTCTGGATGGTGGATCGGATTTTCAGAAACTTATTGATTGATATAACCGGCAATACACATCGTGCGGAGTTTTGCATCGATAAATTGTATTCGCCAGATAGTTCAAGTGGCAGGTTAGGGATTCTCGAATTTCGCGCATTTGATATGCCACCCAACAAACAAATGTGTATTGTGCAATTGTTGTTGCTGCGTTGTATTGTTTCGTGGTTCTGGAAGAAACCTTACAAGAAAAAATTGGTAAGATGGGGCACAACTCTTTATGACAAATACATGCTGCCCCACTATGTGCAACAGGATTTGCAGGAAGTGATGAATGATTTACAAGAGGCTGGCTATCCTTTTCAACTTCAATGGCTGGAACCCTTCTTTGAATTTCGATTTCCACTTCACGGCAAAATAAAAGTTCGGGACGTTGAACTTGAACTTCGCATGGGTATTGAACCCTGGCACGTATTGGGTGAAGAATCCGCCAGTGGAGGCACAGCGCGCTTTGTGGATTCATCTGTCGAACGAGTAGAGGTGAAGGTCAAGAATTTTAATCATGAGCGATATATGATTACTTGCCATGGTGCGCCCGTTCCGTTGAAGGAAACTTCTGTGAAAGGTGAATATGTAGCTGGCGTTCGCTATCGTGCATGGAGTCCGCCATCAGCATTGCATCCGACATTAGGTAAAGATGTTCCATTGGTGTTTGATATTATTGATACCTGGAATAGTCGATCCATTGGTGGTTGCACCTATCATGTTGCGCACCCCGGTGGAAGAAATTATGATACGTTTCCGGTCAATGCCTACGAAGCGGAAGGCCGGAGAATCAGTCGCTTCTGGACGGAAGGACACACGCAAGGCCCCATTACTCCATCTGTTGTGTACACAGGAGTTGCACGGTATTTGGAAAAGAACGATGTTCCGAAGAAATTTGATGTTCCACCTTTAAAAATTAGTCCGGAATATCCCAATACGTTAGACTTGCGTCAACTCTAAGCATGGAGCAATCACCCAGTAACACGATATCTTCTACAATGCCGAACGGCTACTTTGCTAATCAACCTTTGCTGGATGAATGTTTTGGTTTTGATGGTGAGGTAAAAGAGCATTGGAAAAAATTGCTCGCCAACGCGGAAGCAGTTGGACCAGCCGAACTAAAAAACCGTCAGCAGGAATTATTGAAGTTGCTTCAGGAGAATGGAGTTACCTACAACGTGTATGGTGATTCTGGTGGCCTCAATCGCCCGTGGTTGCTGGATACGATGCCGTTGATTATTTCGGCTGCGGAGTGGCGTATCACCGAGCGAGGAATGAAGCAGCGTGCATTTGTATTGAACAAAGTACTAGAGGATTTGTATGGTGATCGAAAGTTATTGAAACAAGGAATTATTCCTCCGGAATTAATTTATGCTCATTCAGGCTTTCTTCGTCCATGCGATAAAATTAAGTTGCCTGGAGAAAATCAGTTGATTCTATATGCTTCAGATTTATCGCGCGGCCCTGATGAAAAAGTTTGGGTACTGAAAGATCGCACGCAAGCTCCATCAGGAATGGGCTATGCGGTGGAGAACAGGAGAGCTTTGAGTCGAGTCATTCCAGAAATTTTTAAGAATCATAACACGACAAAACTGGGTGGCTTCTTCAACAGCATGATGCAATCTTTTGTGGAGATAGCTCCGCAGGAAAAAGAGCAGCCACGAATTGTTTTGTTAACTCCGGGTCCTAGAAACGAGACATACTTTGAACATGCGTTTCTCGCATCATCGTTAGGCTTCACGCTTGTTCAGGGCGAAGACCTTGTTGTGCGCGATGGATTTGTCTGGATCAAGACGGTTGAAGGGCTAGAGAAAGTAGACATCATCCTTCGAAGAGTGGATGATAGTTTCTGCGACCCACTGGAGTTGCGCGAAGACTCTCATTTGGGAATCCCTGGATTACTTGAAGCCATCCGCAAAGGAAATGTTGCTGTGGCCAATCCGTTGGGAAGCAGCATTCTTGAGAACACAGGTTTGATGGCGTTCATGCACAATGTGTTCAAATACTTCTTGAATGAAGATCCCATCTTTCAAATGGTGGCCACGTGGTGGTGCGGACAGAAAAAGGAATTGGATTTTGTCATTCAGAACATTGATACACTGGTCATAAAGAAAATTGATCGGTCGATGGGTTTTGATACCGTGATGGGAAGCCGCCTTTCCAAAACGCAAAAGGAAGACTTGATTAGAAAAATAAAATCACAGCCTTATTTGTATGTAGGCCAGGAGGAGGTAAGTTTTTCAACAACACCTGTGTTTACAAATGGCAAGCTGGAACCGCGGCATACTGTATTCCGCACATTCTTAGTTGCTGCAAAAGGCAAGTACGAAATCATGCCGGGTGGCCTCACGCGTTGTTCTCCGGAGAAAGGAAGTTTTCTTGTCTCTAATCAGGATGGAGGAATTGCAAAAGACACCTGGGTTGAAACGACTGCACGGAACTCAGCGCCAGCGTTACTCCATCATAGCGATTTAAAAAAGAAGTCGGTGTTGCCAAGTCGTGCAGCCGAAAATCTTTTTTGGGTGGGTCGCTATTCACAACGCGTGCTTCGCACGTCTAGATTTTTGCGGATTGTCTTACGAAACATCAGTCAGACGGGTTATCTAAACAATGGGCAGGAATCAGAAGCACAGAAAGCCTTGTTGAGAACCGTCATTCATTTGACGGGAACCTATGGAATGTTGGAAGAGGAGAAGGAGAACTTGGTTGTAGACAATCGTTTGGCTGAATTGCATCAGCTGATTTGCAATCCAGATTTAGTTGGCGGGCTTCTATTTACACTAAATAATCTACTGAAGGCCATGTACGCTGTGCGCGATCGCTGGCCGGTTGATAACTGGAGAATTATTGATGACATTGAAAGTGTGAAGAGAAGGCTGGCATTGTTAGAGCCTCAGGGGATTCGCCACGTGTTTGGATTGTTGGACCGCATGAATGGAAGTCTTCTTTCTTTTTTGGAGATGAACCGTCAAAGTATGTATCGCGGTGAAGGTTGGACGATGTATAGAATTGGTCAGCTATTGGAAGAGATGTCATTGGAGTTGACGCAATACCGTTCGTTGTTGACCTTTCAGTATGAAGAAAGCGATGAGTTTCAGGTGCTGGAAGCGTTACTGATCAGCAATCAGAATATCTCCAATTATCGTTCCGTCTATCGTACTTACTTTGATGTAGAGCCTGCGTTGGATTTATTGTTTTTGAATAAACAAAACCCGATTTCCATCTTATCGCAGTTAGAACAATTGCAAAAATATGTAGACCAACTTCCGCAAAGTGACGATCGTGCTGGAACAAATGCGATTGCTAACCTTGCTTTCGAATGTTACAGCATGGCAAGGCTTCTCAATATGGAAAAGTTGATGACGATTGATAAAGAAAGTAATTTCCGTAAGGAGCTTGATCTGTTCTGTGAAGAATTGAGTGCGAAAATTGCCATGCTATCGAGTAAAGTAACGGCCAATTATTTCAGTCACTCCACGTATCAATATCAAGGTGAGAAAGGGGCGTTTGATTTAGAAGTCTGAGTTTTGAGTTAAAAGTTAATGGTTAATCGTAAAAACAGCCTGATCTATATAGTGCCCTGATAAATATCCTATTAATAACCATTTAACGATTAACCACTAACGGTTAACGAACTTTTGAAATACAAAATCCGACATACCACTGAATACAAATACCAGGAGCCGGTGAGCACGTGCCTGAACAGGCTGTGCCTAACACCGCTCAGTATGCCTGAACATCAATGCATTTCGTCTGAAATCAAGATTGATCCGCAGCCAGATGAAATGAATTATCGCACCGATTTTTATGGTAACACCCTACTTTTCTTTTCCAGCTTCAAAGAACATGATCATCTGGAAATAACTTCGATGAGTGAAGTAGATGTACAGGGGAGGAGCAACGCCAGGCTTGCAGCCGATTCAACAGTACTTTCAAAGGATGTTAAACGAACGCTATCGCAGAACCCTCAGGAGAATCAGGATGAGATTGAATTTGTGCTTCCGTCTCAATACATACCCGACAGCGAAGAGATAAAGAGTTTTGCCATGGATTGCTTTGCCGAAGACTCAACACTTTGGAACAGTTGCCAGGCGTTGATGAAAAAGATTTTTACGACAATAGAATTCAAGCCTGGGTTCACGACAATCAACACACCCGTGGAAGCGGTGATCAAAGGAAAGAAAGGAGTGTGCCAGGACTTTGCACATTTGATGATTGCCTGTCTGCGAAACATGGGTATTCCTGCCCGTTATGTGAGTGGTTATCTCGAAACATTACCCCCGCCCGGTAAGAAAAAGCTGATTGGCAGCGATGCTTCTCACGCGTGGGTGTCAGTGTATTTTCCAAACATCGGTTGGGTGGAGTTCGATCCAACCAATAATTTGTTGCCATCTGATAAGCACATCACCATCGCCTTCGGTCGCGATTATCATGATGTGGCACCGATCAAAGGAGTTGTCTTTGGATCAGGCAAACAGATGTTGGAAGTGAAGGTGGATGTTGAGCGAATGTAATGGACTTATCACTTCAGGGTGAAAGTGATTTTAAATGATTTATTTTCGGCTGAATCCAAAATATCCCAAGCGGGAAAAGTAGTAATGAAACAGCAGCCTTTAGTTTGAAATTTTTTTCTAAATAAAATTCACTTAGACCAGTTATCACGAACGTTATATTGATGTAACATGCATAGACGGCAAATGGTATGGTTAATCCAGTCAACGGAAAAAACAACGACTGTACTGCCAATTTTGATTTATCAGGAGGCCAGGCAAAGACATTCAATGCTATAATATAAAGGACAAGATAGATGATTGTCATAAACCCAACGGTTCTAAATTTTTTGATCTCTAATGCTATTTTGTTTTTTGCTTTAACATAGATAAACTCCCCATTTTTGAAATTCCAAATTGTTCCAAAAAGCAAAGTTGGGATTATGCCAAGAATAAAAGTGTCATGTAAATATACATTGATCGCTTCCTGAATAATGATTGTAACAAGAAGTAGCACGAAAATGGAAGGTATTTTTGTTCCAGTCATTTCTTAAATCCCAATTCCCAACAAGGATTTACGCCTTTATCGGTCTCACCTTTACATTCAACGATTGCTCCACGATAACAAAATGATTCGCAGGAATCATCGTCCAGCTCTTATCATCGGTAAGTTTCTCTGAGACGACAAGAACCGCATGATCATCATCTTCCGGAGCTTCTAATTTCGTGACTCCGTCTTCTACGATATATCGGCTTCCTTCGGAGTGATATAATGTTAAAGGCTCTTCTTTTGGATTCGTGCAATAACGAGTGCCCACAATGAATAAGCCGTTGGTCACAACCATGTTTAAATAAGCTTCTTCCTGAATGCCATAGGTGCTCATCATTTTCTTTAAAGCGGTGAACGTATGTTCAAATGAATCGATGACGGCCTCCGGATTTATCGTTTTGTGATTTTGAAACAAGTAGTTCAACAGATAGGCGAAAATATGTTCGGAGTCTGTTTGCCCCTTAATCCAGTTGTAGAGCTCATCACTAAGCGGTTCGCGAATATGGCGCTTCATTTTTCCAAAGTTCTCAACGCCACCGTTGTGTGCCATGAGCAAGTTCTTGTACTGAAACGGATGGCAATTCGATTCGGAAACTTCTCCTACACTGGCTGCGCGAACGTGAGCGAGCATGCATTCTGTTCTGATTTTGGGAGCGAGATTTCTGAGATTTCTATTACTCCAGGCGGGGTTAACTGAAACAAAGGTCACAGGTTCGTAATTCACCTCCGGCACATACCAACCAATTCCAAAGCCATCGCCATTCAAAGGCTCTTCAATTTCGCGAGCGTTAATGCTTTGATTAACCAACGAATTCTTTGGTTGATAGAGCAACTTATCCATGATAATGGGAGTGCCCTTATACGCCATGAGTCTGCACATAATGCTTTACAGTTTCTTGAAAAGTTAATAAAAAGAAAGTAGTACTCAGAACTTTAATGACAAACAGCTTTGAGTTGAAGTTAGTAGCCATCTTACTTTTTCTCAAACTTAAGAGACACGGAATTGATGCAGTAGCGGAGGCCAGTCGGCTCTGGTCCATCCGAAAAAACATGGCCCAGGTGCCCCCCGCATTGGCTACAGATCACTTCATCACGCATCATGCCATAACTATCATCCATGCCAACTGAAACGACATCTTCTTTAACAGGCTTGTAAAAGCTTGGCCAACCAGTTCCAGATTCGAACTTGGTTTCTGAACTAAACAATTCCTGGTGACAGCCCGCACAGTAGTAAGTGCCCTCTTCATGGTTGTTCCAGAATTCCCCGGTAAATGCTCTTTCTGTGCCCTTTTTGCGCAGTACATCATACTGAAGGGGTGTGAGTTCATTTTTCCATTCCTCTTGCGTTTTCTTACGAAAAGGGTTTTCGGTATTCAATACAGGAGAGGTCTTTTTCTGCGCGCAAGCCGAAATGGAGGCGAGGACGATAAATAGTAGAAATTTGCTCTCTTTCATAGACTTTAGGATTTGATTGATCAACTTAGATTTTGTAACAGAGTTGAGGCGCATTGAATGGCAATAATTGATGCAATGCACGAATACACGACAGAACCTCTTTGATGTGGGAAATTCTCATTTTTTGTAGGTTTTTATATCGGAAACAATTCTAAATTTGATTTTAGGTTTTACTGTCAACACTAGAAACGAAGTTTTATGCGCAAGCGGATTCTCACAAGCCTGACGATTGCATCTCTTTTCCTTTTTGGAAACATTGGTCTATACGCTCAGAATTATCAGCTGCATAGTGTCTTTTTGTACAGTTTTACCAGATACGTTCAATGGCCAGAAGATATGAATCAGGGCGATTTCGAGATTCTGGTCTTAGGTGAATCTCCGATTTTGCCTGAGCTAAAGAAAATGGCGGATTTGAAAAAAGTGGGTGAAAGAAGCATCAAGGTTTATCCCATCCGGTCTGCAGCCGAGATAAGAAAGTGTAATATTTTATATGTTCCTGCTGATAAGTCTGATCAATTGGCGGATATTCTGTCGAAAGTGGGTTCAAACTCGATTCTGGTGGTCACCGAGCGTGACGGGCTTGGTGCCAAAGGCAGTGGCATTAATTTCATTAACAGAGAAGGCAAGCTGGCTTTTGAAATGAATCAGGCTGCACTGACAAAACAAAAGTTAAAAGCATCTACTGAATTGACTCGATTAGCAATTGTGATTTAAATAACCTTATGGAGAAATCAATTTTTAAACGGAAGCTTCGGCTTAAAATCGGAAACAAAATTTTTGGAGGATTCCTGATCCTGATTGTCCTTTTTATTGTGAACGCGGCCATCATTTTTGGCACTGGCAATAAGATCGATAGTGTGGTTAAAAATTCATCCGAAAGCATTCGACCGTCAAAAGATGCGATCAACGAGTTTATCCTGATGGTAACGCAATCCAAGATGCTCATCACCAACTGGGTGTATCTCCAGACCAACTCTGATGATAAGCAGGCCTTGCGTCAGATAAAAGATTATGACTACCCTGCGCTCAAGGAAAAAATCACGAAGCTGATGCCAGTGTGGCAAGATAGCCAGCGCATTATGATGGATACCGTTTTCCACAAGTTTGATGTGATGATGAAACTGGCGGAGGAGAACGTGATCAGCAAGCTGGTGACATTTGAAAATTATGAAGATCCGCTCACAAAACTGCTGGGCGAGGATGCCATTGAAAGCCAGATTATTCCGCAATCATCCGAGATGATCAAAAAATTGAACAAAATAGCGGAGATACAAAGTACCATCACGGCCGAGTCGGATCTAGAATTAATTGATTCCACCAAACAACTTCGAAACATTACCCTGATTCTGGGGTTAATCACTGTGTCGCTAGGCTTACTCAGCGCGTATATGATGGTCAGATCGATTACCGGACCTATTAACTACATCAAAGACGTGGTGGTTAAACTGGGCCGCGGTGAATTGGTGGAAGACAAAAAGAAGAAATTCAGCAACGATGAAATCGGAGAAATGGCGGTTGCAACCGACAATCTGGTGAGTGGATTAAAAGCGACCACTTCCTTTGCTGAAAATATCGGTAGTGGAAAATATGATTCAGACTATCAGCCTTTGAGTGAGCATGATGTTTTGGGTAATGCACTATTAAATATGCGCAAGAACCTGGCACGCGTTGCAGAGGAAGATAAGAAGAGGAACTGGGCAACAGAAGGACAAGCCAAGTTTGGCGAAATCTTGCGTACCAACAACAGTGACGTTCAGAAATTGTCCGATGAAATCATCGCCAATCTTGTTAAATATCTCAAGGCAAATCAAGGCGCACTTTACATTATCGATGATAATGAGGATGGTGAAGAGCCTACCATGTCAATGACTGCCTGCTATGCCTGGGACAAAAAGAAATTCTTGAATCAAAAAGTACATAGAGGTGAAGGTTTAGCCGGACAGGCCTGGCAGGAGATGGATACCATTTATTTAACTGATGTGCCTCAAAATTACATTCGTATTACCTCCGGTCTGGGAGATGCAAACCCTACCTGTATTTTGATCGTGCCGTTGAAAGTCAACGATCAGATTTTTGGCGTGGCGGAAATCGCATCCTTTAATGTGCTGAAGGATTATGAGATAGAATTTGTTCAGAAGATTGCCGAGAGCATCGCGTCAACAGTCTCTTCTGTGAAAGTGAATACTCGCACACAGCGTCTGTTGGAAGAATCGCAACAAATGACAGAACAGATGCGGGCACAAGAGGAGGAAATGCGCCAGAACATGGAAGAACTTCAGGCCACTCAAGAAGGTATGAAACGTCAGGAGTCAGAGATGATGAAGTCCATGGAGGATACCTTAAGAGAAGGTCAGGAAGAAGCAGCCAGAAAAGAGAAAGAATACAAACGCATGATTCAGGAACTGCAGGAGAAGCTGAGTAAGCTCAACTAACCAGTTAGTTCTATAATCTGGAAACCCATATAATGCAAAAAACCCCTCCGTCTGAGGGGTTTTTTGTTACCTAAACCTAAACCTATGAGAAGATTACTCTGCTCTTGTGCAATTCAACGGCAGGTTTTTGGTAAGGGTTACAAAGTTTTTAATTATCGAAGTATTTTTATGACGGGCGGTGCGCTCAACTCCCCGCAATCGTTTGAAAGAACGGAAACTGACCTTACGGGATCGTGTTTCCTAATGCTAATGCTTCAGCTTGGAGGCAAATTGCTTTTTAAATTTATCGACTTTGGGTCTGATCACGTATTGGCAATAGCCTTGATTAGGATTCAACGCATAATAGTTTTGATGGTAATCCTCTGCCTTGTAAAAATTAGTCAGAGGACTAATCTCCGTAACGATGGGGTTCTTGTATATGTGTGAAGCTTCCAATTGCTTTTTGTAGGCTTCTGCAATTTTCTTTTGCTCTTCGTTATGAAAAAAGACAACGGAGCGGTATTGCGTTCCTTCGTCTGCTCCCTGCCGGTTTAATGTGGTGGGATCATGTGTGTTCCAAAAAACTTCGAGTAGCTCTTCAAATGAAACTACCTTCGGATCGAAGGTAATCTGTGTCACCTCTGCATGTCCCGTGGTTCCGGTACAAACTTCCCGATAGCTAGGGTTCTTAATTTTTCCACCAGAGTAACCAGACTCCACTTTTTCAACTCCCTTTACATTCAGGAACACAGCCTCAGTGCACCAGAAGCAGCCAGCACCAAATGTGGCTACCTGTTTTGTTTCATCCATATTTTTTGCGGTTGACGGTTTTTGAGCCTCGGCACTTGCAATAAGGGCGAGGCCAGAAAATAACGCGATTAACTTTCTTTGCATATAGTGTTTAACCAGTTGTCCCCAAAAATAGTTTTGAAAAAGTCCAGGAATGTCGGGTAGCAAACAAAAGATCAATATTGGCTATAGAAACCTCTCAGCTCACCATTCAGATTTTTGTCAAGGTCGGCCTTTACTTTGTTCATCAGGTCCGTGTCAGACGGGTTCGATTCCCGTTTATCGCAAAGTTTTTTGTGACGGTCGGCAAGTGCACGCGAATCGCCTGTATAGGACGCCCAACTCCATTGCCAATTATACACTCCTGCCACCATTGAGTTCTTCAGAGTGGCGCCTGTTTTATGGTCGGTAATTGTTACGCTCACTTCACCGCGCGCTGTAACGGTCTTGTCGTAATAGAAAATCTTAGCGGTCACCTTTTGGTAGGTAGGAACTTTCACCCCATTTACCGTTTTCTCCCCGGACTTCACACTGTCAACCAATGTCTCAGAACGATTTGCAATTGTAGGTTTGCTCACTCCGTAGCTAGCCAAAATAACTTTCAAATTCTGGTCAATAGGCAAGGTGTCTTTTCTAGATTCCATTTCCGGATAAAATACTAGGAATTGTCTTTTCAAAGAAGTGATTGCAGGTTGTAAGCTTCCAAGATTATAACGAGTAGCGTTTAATTCTTCATACGCGACACGAAGCGTGGCGTTGTACTCGGCTTGATTCATCATCTCGATGGATTCACGATAGCCGGGCGAGTAATTGTTGGCTTCCTGGAAAAGGAAGTACGCGTCTTTTGAGTCCTGTCTTGTGTTTTTCAACATCGCGTTGACACCTGCTTCATAACTTTCATCTGCGGCTTTCGATTTAGCTTCCGTCAACTCTTTGTATTTGTTCACCGGATGCGGTACAACTCCCATTGCCCCTGGCGAAGTCCTGATTTCTTCATACAACTGGTTGATCTTTTCGTAATTCTGCACGGCCGATCTCCATTTAAAGTTGGCGTTTGATGCAATCTGATTTTGCGCATCTGTTTCTAAATAATTGACCGCTAACTGATAGCTAAGTCCAAGAACCTCTTTAGATTTCTTGTGATCCGGATTTTGCCGTAGGCGTTGGACGGCCGTCAGCACGGCCTCAAAGTAATCGCCATGTTTGTAAGCACTTTTTCCAGAACTGCAGGAATCAAGAACAACGACAACGGCAAGAAGGCAAAACAGTAGACAATTTCTCATTCAGCAAAATTTGAATATTAAAGAAACAAATTCAATGCCTCAAATTCAATTCTTTGAATGATATTCTGAAGGCGGTGCGATTTACTTTTGATCCTGACCAAAAAAATCAATGAGAATATCGTCAATAAGATTTCTCCAATTGCCCCAGGAATGGCCTTCATTGGTTTCGCGGTAAGTGTAAATGCACGAGTTGTTTTCCAAGATCGCTTTCATTTTTCGCGTGCTTTCACTGGCATCGTTGATCACGCCCGAGGTCATGGAAATTCGTGTTTTGGAACTAGCCACAGAATCGCACAACGAATAGATTTGAGGTTTTGTCCAAAAAGCAGGAGATTGAATTCCGGCCATCCCAAATACTTCCGGCCGTGAGAAAATGAAATAGGCCGAGGTGAGGCCACCCATAGAGGTGCCAAGTATGGCGCGGTTCTCGCGACCTTTTGCAACCGGATAATTATGTTCAATCATGGGAATAAATTCTTCCGTGAAGAACTTTAGATATTTTTCATTCATCGCCAACTCTTCCATTCTACGATTATTCGCACGGTTTATAGGTTCGCGATGATCGATAAAAATAGCTATGACAGGTTTGATTTTTTTATCAGCGATGAGATTGTCAAGCGTTGTAATCATGTTGCCCATTTTTGGATGCATGTATTCAAAGCCATCCGTTACATAAATTGTTGGAAGATTGTCACCGGTATTGGCTGGTGTATAAACGCTATAGGTAATTTGATAACCGAGTGCTTTGCTGGGAAAGAGAATTTCGCTTTTAACTTTTCCATGAGCAATATTGTCGCGAGGGGTGAGTGTTACGTCTTCCTTCCATTCGGGCATTCTTAATTCTGAATTAGGACTGCCACCGCCTACACCAGACCACTGTTGTTGAGTGTTCTCAGGGTCAAGGATCCAATTTCTTCCATCCAGCACAATTTTGTAATCCAGGCGTGCATCTTTTGGGAAGGAAGCTTTCAACATCCACACATCCGTGTTAGGAACTAATTTTCCTTTGTTGTTAAACTTCCGATCAGATCCCCACGCATTGAAATCGCCAATCCATTCTACTGATTTGGCGGCACCCCGATAGAGGAAGGCAACAGAGTCGCCCACAATAAATGGAATTTGGTTGGATCGCTGAAGGTTGATCCAAAGTTCATCTACATTGCCCGCCTTGATGAAGGCTTCATATAAAAGCGCAGGAGCCGAATATTGCGCTGGATTCTGTGAAGAAGATCGAATTGAAACGAGTAGGGTAATAGCAATTAACAGGACCCTCATAACTTTTCTTTCGATAAAGATAACCGTTTCAGCTACTGAATGACAACCTCGTCTTTGTCATCCACCCTCAGACACAACAATCCTGCTATGATCATGGAGATGCCACCGGCTACTAAAATAAAAATTGGCTGACCGTTGAAAAGTTTATTTAGCATAAAACCTAGAATAGTACCAGCGATAATTTGTGGTATCACAATAAAGAAATTAAACACGCCCATATAGTAGCCCATCTTTTCAGCTGGCAAAGAGCCGGATAACAAAGCATAAGGAATTGACAGGATACTTGCCCACGCAATGCCAACTCCGATCATTGAAAACCATAACCAGGACGGATCTGATATAAAGTAAAAAGAGATTAAGCCCACACCACCGCAAACGAGAGCAAACAGATGAGTGATTCTTCTGCTTGTATATTTCGCAATGATTGGCAAGAATAACGCTGCAATGGCTGCAATACCATTGTACACACCAAAAAGATTACCCACCATATCGGCTCCGGTGTTGTAGGCTTCAGAGGTTGGTTCGGTCGATTGAAAGATGTGACTCGTTACAGCAGGTGTGGTATAAATCCACATGGCAAATAACGCAAACCATGAAAAGAATTGAACAGAAGCTAACTGCACCATGGTTTTTGGCATGGTGTTGAAATCTTTGACGATGTGAACCAATCCCAGGTAAGACCTTCCTTGTTTGATATACATGGATGAAAGCAAATGGGCAACGCTGAAAATGCCACAGACTCCAATCCCTAGTACATATAATTCTTTCTCGGCTTTGAATTGATATACGAGGAGTGCAATGATCACGCCAATGATCAAAAGAGCAATCCCTTGTTTTTGAAATTTGATCTTGAAGAATTCTTCATTGTCAATCTTTCTTTTCTCCCGGTTGCGAATATTTTCCTGACCTTTTTCTTCTGGCGGATATTCTTTGGTTGTGAACACGGTCCACATCACTGTGACAAATAACATGAATGCCCCGATGTAGAAGGAGTACTTAACAGAATCCGGAATAACTCCTTCATCGGCCTGATTTGAAATTCCCAACCAGTTTGTAAATATCCATGGAAGAAAAGATGCTACGATAGCACCGATGCCGATGAAAAAACTCTGCATGGCAAAGCCAGTTGTGCGTTGAGCTGGAGGTAACATGTCGCCAACAAAAGCGCGAAAAGGTTCCATACTAATATTGATCGAAGCGTCCATTATCCACAGAACACTGACTGCCATCCACAAAGCAGCAGAGTTTGGCATCATGACTAATGCGAAAGACGCAAGCAGCGCACCCACGGCAAAGTAGGGTCTTCTTCGTCCCCATGTTTTATGCCATGTTCGGTCGCTATAAAATCCAATGATTGGCTGAATGATAAGACCTGTTATTGGGGCCGCTAACCAAAAAAGCGCAAGCTCGTTGGGCTCCGCTCCAAGTGTTTCAAATATTCGGCTTGTGTTGGCATTCTGCAGAGCAAATCCAAATTGAATTCCAAGAAATCCGAAACTCATGTTCCAAATCTGCCAGAAAGAAAGCTTAGGTTTTAGTGCACTCATCTTGATTGCGGACGATTAATAACTGATTTCAATTTTTCCTTTTTGATTCTTGATAATGACGCAAGACACTTCTTCTTCAAAGATCTGTTCCGGATCGTTAATGGGATCGTACTTTTCGTAAGGGATGAAGAAACTTAGTTTTTCTTTCGTTAGAGAAACATCTTTCTGAGATACGCTTACTTTGTTAAGTGCGAATCCATGAAGAATCAACTTGATGTTCGCATACTTAGAATCAAATCTCCCCTCAGTTTCATCAATTATAATTTTTTGATCGCCCGGCAAAAAATGAATCGATCGTTTGGCAAACGCACCAGTTTGATAATCAAATGTGCTTCCGTCATCTTCATAAAAATCAAAGGAAGTATTTTCTTTTCCCGCATAGATGTGAAGGTCAAGTTGATCTACCTTTTCCTTGGTGTTGATGACCGGTCTTTGCATGGGCAGAATGGCGCCCGCTTTAATAAATACGGGTAGTTTGTGGATCGGGCACTCTAAGTAGAATTCCTGATCTCCATTTAATTTTCTAAAGTCATGCAGGTAATACCATTCGCCTGCTGGCAAATAAACTTTCGTCACATCCTTGTTGCTTTCAACCGGTGCCACTAGAATAGATGGGCCAAATAAATATTGATGCTGAAACTGATGATCATAAGTTTTTGGATTGAACGAATAGTTAATCGCCAGCGATCGCTGCACGGGCATGCCTGTCTTTGATGCATCATGGAACAAGGAATAAATGTAGGGCAGAAGTTGATAGCGCAGGCGAATGTAATTTCTTGAAATCTGCTCAACCTCTTCACCATACGACCACGGTTCAGAATCACGACTGTTGATCATGGAATGGCCTCGGAAGAAGGGAGAAAGTGCACCGATAGAAACCCATCTTGCAAAAAGTTTTGTGGAAGCATCACCCACAAATCCACCCACATCATATCCGGCAAATGCAATTCCGGTTAGTCCCATGCTATTCACCAGTCGTATGCCCAACATCATGTGTTCATCATAGGCAACGTTATCACCTGTCCACACGGCAGCATAACGTTGAATGCCCGAAAAGCCTGAACGAGTTAAATTAAAAGGCCGCTTTCCTTTCAGTAATTTCTTGGTTCCTTCATACGTGCTTCTCGCCATTTGAAATCCAAATACGTTTCTGCCTCTTCGCGTTGTGGCTTTGTTTCCTTCGAAGTTGAACTCTATGTTCTCTGGAAGCGCATGACCCCACGTAGCAATCTCGTTCATGTCATTCCAAAAACCTTCTACACCCAATGCAACATAGTCGTTGAATTTTTCGGCCCACCATTCACGCGTTTCTGGTTTTGTAAAATCCGGAAAGTGACACCAGCCTGGCCATACCTGGCCTGAATAATTTTCTCCATCAGGATATTTAAGGAAGACATTCTTTCTTACGCCATCTTCATAGGCTTCATAGCCATCTTCAACTTTAATTCCCGGATCGCACATGATCACCACTTCGAAACCCATTTCCTTTAGTGCATCGATCATTCCTTTCGGATCGGAAAAGTTTTTCGGATCCCAGGTGAAGATCTTGTACTTATCCATGTAGTGGATATCGAACACTATTGTATCAGCCGGGATATTTTTTTCGCGAAATGTTCTTGCTACACTTAACACTTCCGTGTCGGGATAATAACTGTACCGACATTGCTGATAGGCAATACTCCATAGTGGAGGCAGCTCCATTCTTCCAGTAAGCCACGTATAATTTTGAATGACTTCGGCAACGCTGTTACCGTGAATGAAATAGTAATTCATTTCGCCTGCATCAGCGGAAAAACTTGAGAAGCGATTATTTGATGCGCCAAAATTGAAAAAGGTCTTGTGCGTGTTGTCGAAGAAAATTCCATAGGTCATCTCGTGATGAATACCGATATAGAATGGAGTGGAGCAATACAATGGATCTTGTCCTGAGTGATATGCGTATGAATCCGTGTTCCAATTTTGATAACCCGATCCTTTGCGATCCAGCGGCCCGGTTTTTTCTCCCAAGCCTACAAAGCGCTCGCCTTCTTGTAATTTTTTGTAAGTGGTGACCTGATCGCCAATCCATGCAGTGCCAAGTCCGGCATCATCTTCATTAATGACATTTCCATTGAGGTCGGTGAAAATGAAACGCACGGGACTTCTCTTGATGACAAGTCTAACCCGGGAAGTTGAAAGGGTGAGTTGTGCAGAATCTTCTTGAAGATCAAATGAGGGTGGCGATGGCTTTCCTACTACGGAGTAGGAAAAATCTTCAAATGAGTTATCCCGGGAGATACTCAGTCTCAAGATTGAATCCGAATAAACAGTGATTCTGAAATTTCCAGCCTCTGTCTCGCCAACAATGGCGGAACCTGATTGTGTAAATGATTTTAATTTACCGAGGCTTTTGCTGGAGACGGATTTGAAAGTCATTCTTTGGCTTAAATAGTTGAATCCCTAAAGTAAGGGCATTGCCAACTACTTAACCTACAAAATGAGTGTTAAAAAAACAGAAAACGATTGCGCTATTTTTTCTTTGAAGTTTTGCGAATCGAGGAGTTTCGGATGATCAGTCTCGTTTTTAGGATTTTAGTTTCTGGTTTATAGTCTTCCAGGTCTTTCTCCTTCATTTCTATTTGTTTGATAAGAAGACGTGCAGCTTCCTGTCCCATTTCAAACCCTGGCTGATCTACAGTGGTCAATGCAGGCTCCATTAATTCACCGAAAAACCAGTTGCTAAAGCCAACAACTGCGATATCCTGGGGAATTTTGAGTCCGGCTTCTTTTATTGCCATCATGGCGCCCATGGCCAGCGGATCATTGTTCGCGAAAATCGCATCCGGTGGGTTGGGCATTGATAGAAGCTTCCTAGTCATATTCTTCCCTTCTTCAAAGTTTCCATTTGGGCAGTCGATGATGAGCTCCTTTCTGAACTCCATGTTATTTTCTTTAAGGGCATCCTGATATCCCCTCAGGCGATCTTCACTAATAATCAGTTTGGAAGCAGCTTCAAGGTGAGCAATTCTTTTGCAGCCTTGTTCGATTAAGTGCAAGACGGCCTCTTTTGCACCGATATAGTCGTCTACTATTACATTACTGGTATTTGGATTTTTATACATCCTGTCGTAAAAAACAATCGGAACACCCTTCGATATAATTGATTCAATGTGGTCATAGTTGGTTGTTTCACGCGAAAGCGAGAGCAACATCCCGTCCACCCGGCTGTTGAACAGAGCTTTCATATCGGTTACTTCACGCTGATAAGATTCGTTGGATTGAGCAATAATGACATTGTAGCCTGCCTGATACGCTACGTCTTCGATACCACTGATTACGGTAGAGAAGAAAAAGTGCACGATCTCTGGTATGATCACGCCAATTGTATTCGTCTTTTTTTGACGGAGATTTAAGGCAACCGTATTGGGCTGATAGTTAAGCTTTTCAGCTAATTCGTTAACCGCCTTTTTTGTTTCACTGCTGATATCCGGATGGTCTTTTAGTGCACGGGATACAGTAGAAGGGGAGATGCCAAGCTCGCGGGCGATGTCTTTGATGGTGACTTGAATGAACTTCATTATCGAGTTTTAGTGGGTGATAAATGTAACCTATTTGAGAAAATTCCGCAAACGGTTGCGGATTCGTTTCCATGAAAATTTCGCAAAAAAAATGATGTGTTTGGGTTGAGAACTAAAAATTTCAAACTAATATTGATTGCGTTTTTGATCATTTTTAAGCGGTTAAAAGTAACAATTACAATCACAATTTTGAAAACTCATCTAAACTCAATTTATAAACCTAAACTAAAACAAGTATGATTAGATTGTATCTGTCGATTCGCAGATTTACTTTCCTTCTACTGTTGTTCGCTACTACCATGGCGATGGCACAAGAAAGGGCAGTATCCGGTAAAATTACATCAAGTGATGATGGCTCAGCTATTCCCGGTGTTAACATCCAAATTAAGGGAACCAGCAATGGTACTGTCAGCGATGCTGATGGAAATTTCAAGATCAATGCAAGCAGCAGCTCTACATTGGTGTTTTCATTTGTGGGCTACACTACTCAGGAAGTAGAAGTGGGCGCCCAGTCAGTTGTTAACGTAACATTGCAGTCTGACATAACCGCTCTTAGCGAGGTGGTAGTTGTCGGTTACGGTAGCCAGGATAAGAAGGAAATCACCGGTTCTGTTGTCTCAGTTGACACAAAGAGTTTCAATAAAGGAACTATTAGTGATCCGGCTCTACTGTTACAAGGTAAGGTTGCTGGTCTTAGTATCTACAACAAGGGAGGTGACCCTAACTCAAGCCCAACTATCCGTTTGAGAGGTCTTTCTACAGTTGGAGCTAACGTTCAGCCACTCGTAGTGGTCGATGGAGTTCTTGGAGCATCATTGGATAATATTGATCCTAATGATATCGAGACCATCAACGTATTGAAA
The DNA here is from genome assembly GCA_044222145.1 of Cyclobacteriaceae bacterium. GTDB lineage: Bacteria > Bacteroidota > Bacteroidia > Cytophagales > Cyclobacteriaceae > ELB16-189. Next base: position 40,310 of record JBGANU010000025.1, on the reverse strand, counting down.
GACGGTTCAGCGGCCGCTATCTACGGTAGCAGGGGTTCCAGCGGTGTAATTTTGATTACTACCAAAAGAGGTTCTAAGTCAGGTGGCCTGTCGGTTACTTATAATGGTTCAGTAGCAGCGTCTACCATCTACAAAAAGGTACCTGTGATGTCACCAGATGATTATGTTGCAGCAGGTGGTAACGACCTTGGCTCCAGAACTGACTGGCAGAAGGAAATTACCCAAACCGGTATTTCTAATGTTCACAACATAGCGGTGTCAGGCGGCAATCAAACAACTTCCTTCCGTATGTCAACTAACATCAGGGATGTGAACGGTATCCAAAAAACATCAGGATGGAATCAAATCAATACGCGTGCAAATTTGATGCACTCTGCATTGGACGGCAAATTGAAGATTGATTTGAACATGGCTTTCACAAACAGAAATAGTGATTTAGCTTTCCCAGAAGCTTTCCGTTATGCTGCTCTTTATAACCCAACTGCCCCTGTTCGTTTCCCAAGCGGTGACTATTATCAAGCTATCTTGTTTGATAACTACAACCCAGTTGCCATCATTGAGCAGAACAAGCACACTGGAAACAGAAAGAACTTGAACTACAGCGCTAAACTTGATTACAACGTAACAAAGGACCTTACCTGGACAGTTAACTACGGACAGCAGTTTGATGATACCAGCGAAGATACTTACTACTCAAGTAAATCATTGTGGACTGGTTACGGTCGTAATGGCTTGGCAAGAAAGCAATCCTCAAATAAGTCTTTTACACTTTTTGAAACCTATGGAACTTATGCCAAGAACTTTAACAATATAGATGCATCAGTTTCTGCAGGTTATTCCTATCAGCAGGATCAGTATCAGAGTCTTTTTGTTGAACTTGGAAACTTTCCAAGTGATTTGCTTGGCACAAATGCTTTGCAATTGGCAGGTGATAGAATTTCTGGTATTGCCAACAACGTAAACATCAGCAGTTCAAAAACTCCAGTTAACAAGATCATCGCAGGCTTTGCCCGTGTGAACTTGACTTTTGATAAAGGAATTTTCTTCAACGCGTCTGTGAGAAGAGAAGGATCAACCAAGTTAGGACCTGATCATCAGTGGGGAACTTTCCCTTCAGTAGGTGCAGGCGTTGATTTAAATAAGTATCTGCAAATGCCTAAAGTGAGCACGTTGAAATTGAGAGCAGGTTACGGTGTGACTGGATCGCTTCCAGGGCCATCCGGCTTGTCGCAAGATCAATACAACTACTCTCTAAATGGTGGTGGTAACGTGACTCTGGCAGTAAACGGAAACCCAGACCTTAAGTGGGAACAAAAGGCAGAAACGAACGTAGGTGTTGAATTCGGCTTTGGTAAGTTGTCAGGAACTTTGGATGCCTATACCAGAACCATCAAGGATTTTATCTTATTGAGAAACGTGCCAGTTACACAATATCCATCAGGTCAGCGGTATGAGAATGCCGGATCATTGAAGACTCCTGGTATTGAACTCTCTTTGAATTATAGCGATATCCAGTTTGGTGAGTTCAGATGGACTCCAGGGTTGGTTGTGAGTCACTATAAGACAACCTTGACCAACTTCATTATTGACAGACAAGTGATTGCTGACTTTGGTGCTCCCGGACAAAATGGAACGTATCCATTGTTAGTGGCAGTGGGCCAACCTATCGGTCAAATTTGGGGACCCGTTTTTGCCGGTGTTGAAGGCAATGGTTCGCCTAAATTTGCAGACTTGAACGGAGACGGCAAAGTAATCTCCAACCCTTCAGATGCTTTGGATCCAGCAGCTGACATGAAGAAATTGGGTAATGGTATTCCTACAATTGAAACAGGTTGGTCTAACAGAATCAGCTATAAGAAGTGGGATCTTAACGTGTTCTTTCGCGCAGCCCTGGGACACAGTTTGGTCAACCAGTTCCGTGCCTTCTATGAGCCGCTTGATCCAGGTGCTATCAACTCTTACAACCGTATCAAGACTAGTAATGCAGTTGCAGGTTTGACTGCAGCTCAGTACAGCTCACTATACGTTGAAAAGGCTGATTTCATCAAATTGGATAACATGACCATTGGTTACACTTTCAATACATCTTCCAGCAAGCTTAAGAGCTGCAGATTGTATTTGAGTGGACAGAATTTGCTGCAGATCACCAAGTATACGGGTATCGATCCAGAGCCTGCCTTGACAGATACTGAGGCAACTGGCGCAAATGCGGTTTTAGCTCCTGGTATCGACAGAAGAAATAACTACTATACTGCCAGGACATTTACGTTTGGAATAAATGTTGGTTTTTAATTAATGTTGGTATGAGAAATATAAAAAATATGAAAAATCTTTTGGCGTATTCGCTGGTCACTGCCCTGTTTGTTGGTGGTTCAGCGTGTACTAATCTTGACGAAGAGCTTCAGGATCGTTTCACAGCTGATTTCAAACCTTCTAATCAAGGTGTAGGAAATAAGGATAACGTAAATAAAGCTCAACCTTCTGACGGTCTGCAAGGAGCGTTTTCAAAAGTGTTGGACGGAACTGCTGGTAACGGTGGATTCTTTGCGGTGCAAGAAGGTGGAACAGACGAAGCGGTTATTACTCAAAAAGGTGGTGACTGGTACGATGGAGGTCTTTATATCCGTATGCATCATCATGAGTATTCCCCTCAGACCTGGGGCATTAACGATGCATGGAGCCAATCGTATGGTGGTATTTTCCAGTGCAACACTTTGTTAGAAGCAGCTACAACCACAGCGCCTCAGAAAGCTCAACTAAGAGTTTTAAGAGCGTATTTCTACTGGAGGTTAATGGATGTGTTTGGTAACATTCCATTGGTTGTGAAGGCAGGCGTAGACGTTCCGCAATCAACACGCGCGGAGGCGTATGCATTTATAGAGTCAGAATTGTTGGCTGCTATTCCTGATTTGTCACCTGGCAAGCAAGAATACGGACGCGTAAGTCAAGGTGCTGCTTATGCGCTGCTTGCAAGATTGTATTTGAATGCTAAAGTTTACACTGGAACAGCTCAATACCAAAAGTGTATCGATGCTGCTGACAAGGTAATTAACTCGGGTGTTTACAGTTTATCACCAAGCTATTCTGCGATTTTCGATCCTAAGAACGTGGAAAACGTAGAGCATATTTTTGTAGCACCATTTGATGAATCAACTGGTGGTGGTGCCGTTTGGCCTATGATGACTCTGCACTATCCAAGTCAATTGACCTGGAAGTTCCAGAGCCAACCTTGGAATGGTTTCTCAACGTTGGAAGATTTTTACAACTCTTATGAGGATGCCGATCTTAGAAAGAAAGCGAACTTCATCGTTGGTCCTCAATACGATTTATCGGGTGAAATTCAATTGTTGGATTTGGCCTTTGATAAAGGTGATCCGGATGGTGCAGGTCTAAACTACACTCCTAAGATCAACATGTTGTATCCTAACGCTTCACGTCAGGCCGGAGCGCGTTTTGGTAAGTTCTCCTTTAAAGTGGGACAAAAGAATGATGCAGACAACGACTTCCCCCTGTTACGTTATAGCGAAGTATTGTTGAACAAAGCTGAAGCAGCATTCAGACTTGGTGATGCAGGAACTGCTGTTTCTTTGATCGATCAGCTGCGCACAAGAGCAGGTGTAGGCACTATCGCACCTCTTACCGAAGGTAAATTGTTGGCAGAGCGCGGAAGAGAGTTGTTTGTAGAGGCGCTGAGAAGAACAGATTTGATTCGCTTTGGTGTCTATGGAAATGCATGGTGGGAAAAGCAAGTTGATCCTAAAGCTGATCAACACATCATCATGGCTATTCCGATCGAGCAAATGCAGGCTTCTGCTTCTACGGCTTTCCCGCTTAAGCAAAACCCTGGTTACTAGTATTTAGTTAACATGTTCTAAATTTGAGAGCGTCCAACAATTTGTTGGACGCTCTTTATTTGTAGATGATGCGGAATCTGTTGGTTGTGGGATTTATTTTTTTAGCTGGTTGTTCAGTAGACCGATCAAAAGAAACTCTCTTTTCTAATGTGACGAAAGAGAGCGGAATCACATTCCAGAACCAATTGACCATTACTGAGCGATTGAACCCCTACACATACCGAAATTTTTACAACGGTGCGGGTGTTGCAGTCGGAGATGTTAATAATGATGGTCTGCTGGATATTTATTTCACCGCTAATCAGGTGGGCAACAAGTTGTATCTGAACCAGGGAAATTTTCAATTTAAAGACATAACAGACATGGCTGGAGTTGCCTGCACAGGTGTATGGTCAACCGGGGCAACGATGGTGGATATCAACGCGGATGGATTTCTGGATATCTATGTTTGTAAGTCGGGTGATCCCGGTGATCCCGATGTTTCGCACCGCTATAATGAGCTGTTTATAAACAATGGTGATTTAACGTTCACCGAGCGATCTAAAGAATATGGACTTGATATTGTTGGCTTGTCGGTTCAGGCTGCCTTTTTTGATTATGACAAAGACGGTGATCTGGATTGTTATCTTCTCACCAATTCCTTCAAGTCAATCGGAAATTATGATCTGGTAAAAAATCAACGAGAGATTCCCGATCCGCAAGGCTCTGGGAATAAGTTTTTCATCAACGAGGGTGATAAGTTTATTGACTATTCCGAGAAGGCTAATATTTACAGAAGTGCGATCGGCTTTGGATTAGGAATAACGCTGGGAGATTTTAATAACGATACCTGGACAGATATTTTCGTTTCAAACGATTTTTTTGAAAGAGACTATCTCTACATCAATGACCAGCATGGCGCGTTTACAGAATCGCTGACTGATTACTTTGAATCTATTAGTATGGGGTCGATGGGTGCTGACTTTGCCGACCTTGACAATGATGGCCATCCGGAATTATTTGTAACTGAGATGTTGCCGGATTCACTCAATCGCAAAAAGACAAAGACCGTTTATGAAAACTGGAACAAGTATCAACTTAACCTGCAAAACGGTTATTACCATCAGTTTTCGAGAAACGTTCTTCAAAAAAATATTGGCAATAATCATTACGTTGAAATAGGACGACTAGCCGGTGTCGCAGCTTCGGAGTGGAGTTGGGGAGCCCTGTTGTTTGATATGAACAACGATGGCAATCGGGATATTTTTGTTGCCAATGGAATTTATAAAGACTTACTGGATCTGGACTATCTTACTTATACAGGTGCAGAAGAAAACGTGCGAAAAATAATTTCTGAAGAAAAGAACGCCATTCTTAAACTGATTGATCTGATGCCCTCTTCGAAATTTCCGAACTACGCTTTTCGAAACGAGGGAAATTTGCAGTTTAGTAATGCAAGCAACGAGTGGGGATTTCAAGAGCCTATGTATTCGTGCGGTAGTGCTTATGGAGATTTCGATAACGATGGTGATCTTGATCTGGTGGTTAACAATATCAATTCACCTTCGATTATCTATCGCAACAATACGGATACTTCCAGGCACAAAAGTGTTACGGTATCGCTTTCATCCGTTTCAAAAAATACAGCAGCAGTTGGATCTCACCTAATCGCTTATTGCGGGAATACTTCCTTTGCAGCCGATAACTTTGTTACCCGGGGATTTCAAAGCTCCGTTCAACCGCGTGTAACCATTGGGTTGGGCGATTCAATTAATTCCATTGATTCCCTTTTGATCCAGTGGCCTGACAAAGGGTATTCGATGTTCTATCATATTCCGGTGAATAGCAGTATTTCCGTTTCAAAAGATGATGGTAAATATTTCGAAAACTACACGCTTAAAAAAACGACTGAGCTACCTTTTAAAGTGCTGCCCGTTATGGGCACTTCTTTCAAGCACAAAAGCAGCAGTCTTGTTGATTTCAACCGAGACCGGCTGCTGCCTATGATGTACAGCAGCGAAACACCTCAGATGACAAAAGGAGATGTGAATGGCGATGGTAAAGAAGAGGTGTGGATTGGCGGGGGTAGAGATCAAAACGGAGCGTTTGTTGAGTTTAGGGAAACGGGTGTCCAGTCGTTTACGCCTAAAGTATTTGAAAAATATAAGCTATCAGAAGAAACCTGCAGCACGTTGCTTGATGTGGATGGTGATGGAGACCTTGATTTATACATGGCGTTTGGAGGAAGATTTTTTCGAAGACCTCAAGTGCCCTGATCGACAAAATCTTTATAAACGATGGCAAAGGAAATTTTACCGAGAGCCAACACCCACTGCCCTTTACAGAGTTTGTTTCTACGAGCGTTGTGAAATCAATAGACTTTGATAACGATGGCGATTTGGATTTACTGATCGGTGAGCGCTACGATCCGTTTTTATATGGATTGGGTGGAAGTGCTTTCTTGTTTGAGAACAACGGTAAAGGAATATTTAAGGATGTAACAAGACAGTATGCTCCCGACCTTCTAGGTGTGGGAATGGTAACAGATGCGGAGATTCAGGATGTTGACGGTAATGGATGGAAAGATATTATTTTGGTTGGAGATTGGATGCCGATAGTTGTGTTGCGGAATGATCATAAGAATTTTAAAATACTTCACTTGAATTGGGGTTAAACGGAACAACAGGCTGGTGGACAGATGTCCAGTCGGGTGATTTTAATAAAGATGGCGTTGTAGATTTTGTTGTAGGAAATCATGGATTGAACACATTCTTTAAAACAGGTGATAGAATGTATGTGAATGATTTTGACGGAAATGGATCTGTGGAGCAGATTTTCTGCTCTGAGAGAAATGGAAGGTATTATCCCGTTGTAACCAAAGACGAATTGCTATCTCAACTTCCATCACTAAAGAAACAGTTGTTGTATTATAAAGACTATGGGAAGAAGTCAATGGAAGATTTATTCGCCCCGGCAGTACTTAGTCGGTCGAAGATATTTCAAGTGGACGGACTGTCCTCCCAGATGTTGCTTTCAAGTGGAGGCACCTATAAACGAATTGACTTGCCGATCGAAGCGCAATACTCTACTCTGTATAGTTTTGTCGTTTCAGATTTTGATAATGACGGAGTAGAAGACGTAATTGCGGGCGGAAATCAATATCAGGTGAAGCCGCAATTTGGAAGGCAGGATGCATCATACGGATGGTTTTTCAAGGGCGTTTTAAAAGGAGGTAAATTTTCTTTTGAAAGAGGCCAGGATCTGAATGTTAAAGGCCAGATCAGGGATATTGAATACATTAAAAGTAAGGGTACTACATATATTTTATTTGCTAAACATGACAGTGATTTGGAGATCTACAAAATATCTGATTAGTTTTTTTGTTTTACTGGCACCGCTTTTCGGATGCGAGTCTCAGTACACAAAGTTGGTGAAGTCAGAACTTGCCAAGGGAATTCGCCAGGATAGCGTTCTATTAGGAATTCACCTCGGTGATACTCGGAACGATTTTTATGGATTGTGCTATGATCTAAATAAGAAACAGATTGTTACGGAGGGGGCCAACTATTCGGTGCAATATATTTTTACAGACTCTTCTGTTCACAAAACGCCAACGCCTATCAAGTTACTTTTTGTTCCTGCATTTGATGATAACGATAAGTTGACAAATCTTGATCTTAAATTCAGTTACGTTTCATGGGCACCCTGGAATGCTCATTTGCAAGCAGATACCCTTGCAGTTAAAGTGCAAGCGTTATTAGAACGGTGGTACGGTGGCAACAAGTTTATAATAGCCGATGCTGGAGAGAATGGATTGCCAGTGAAGTTGGATGGCAACAGAAGAATAATTATCTATAAAGACCCACCTCAAAGTATAGTGGTGAAAGTGCAGGATATTCTGCACCCCAAGTTTCAACACTCCGTCAGTTCAGGTAAAAAGCAGTAATAGCAGAAGGTGTAAATATGTATCGCGGGGTTTTTATTTTTTGCTTCATTCTGTCACTTCTTACGTGGAGCTGCTCGCAGCCCGACAAGGCGCGCAAAGCTTATCGATTCAATCAAATGCCCAGCGATTCCACCGGAATTGATTTCGAAAACAAACTGACCTTCGACAAGGACTTTAATATTTACACGTATCGTAATTTCTATAATGGCGGTGGAGTAGCGCTTGGCGATGTTAATAACGATGGATTGCTGGATGTTTATTTTACGGCCAACCAAAAGAAGAACAAGCTTTATCTCAACAAAGGCAATTTTAAATTCGAAGACGTAACCGAGAAGGCTGGCGTAGGAGGCGAGAGAGCCTGGTCAACTGGAGTGAGCATGGCCGATGTGAACGGAGATGGCTGGCTGGATATTTATGTCTGTAATTCAGGAGACATAAAAGGCGATAATAAACTGAATGAGTTATTCATCAACAACAAAGATCTAACGTTCACCGAGCGCGCACAAGAGTATGGCGTTGCCGATCCTGGCTATACAACACACTCCGCTTTTTTTGATTATGATAAAGATGGAGACCTCGACCTGTATATCCTCAACAACTCCTATCAGGCAATAGGGAGTTTCAATCTGAAGAAAAATGAAAGACCTATTCGCGACATGCTGGGAGGCGATAAACTGATGCGGAATGACGGCAATCATTTTGTAGATGTGAGTGAGAAAGCTGGAATTTACGGAAGCATCATTGGATTTGGTCTTGGTGTTACCGTGGGCGATATCGACAAAGATGGTTGGCAGGATATTTTTGTTTCGAATGATTTTTTTGAGCGCGATTATTTATACATCAATAATAGAAACGGAACGTTCAAAGAAGTGCTGACTGATCAAATGAAAAGTATCAGCGGTGCATCGATGGGGGCAGACTTAGCCGACATTAATAACGATGGCTTTGCCGATATCTTCGTAACAGAAATGTTGCCTCACGATAATTCGCGATTAAAGACGGTGACTACTTTCGAAGATTGGAACCGTTATCAGTACAATCTGCAAAATGGATATTATCATCAGTTTACCCGTAACATGCTTCAACTAAATCAAGGCAACGGTCGGTTTACCGAAATAGGCCGACTGGCTGGTGTAGAAGCGACCGATTGGAGTTGGGGAGCGTTGATGTTTGATATGGACAATGACGGACTGAAAGATATTTTTATTGCCAACGGTATTTATCAGGACTTAACCAATCAGGACTTCTTGCAATTTGCCAGCAGCGAAGAGTTTGTGAAATCTGTTGTGGCAAATAAAAAAGTGGACTACAAAAAATTGGTAGATGTTATTCCTTCGAATCCAGTATCCAGTTATGCTTTTCACAACGAAGGTAATTATCAATTCAATAATATGTCGAAGGACTGGGGTTTATCTGATCCAGGATTTTCCAATGGCAGCGCCTATGGTGATTTGGACAATGATGGTGATCTTGACCTGGTGGTGAATAATGTTAATATGCTTTCGTACGTGTTTAGGAATGAGACAAACAAGATGACTCCGGAGCATCATTATCTTAAATTTATTTTGAAAGGAGAGGGGCTAAATACACAAGCTTTAGGTACAAAGATCACCATCACTTCGGGGAAGGAAACTTTTTATCTGGAACAAATGCCGATGCGCGGATTTGAATCAACAGTTGATGGCCGTCCAAATTTTGGATTAGGTGAGTTAATAGTGGTTGATCATGTTCGTGTTGAGTGGCCAGACGGACGTTTAACCGAATTAGATTCTATTGCTACGAATCAAACCATATCACTGGATCAGAAAGATGGACAGCAAATTGAATTGAAGGCTAAGGAAAATAGTGAGGCTGTTCTTTTTCAAGAACAGCCTGATCGATTGGGCATTGACTTCAAACACCACGAGAATGAATTTGTAGACTTTGATCGCGATCGCTTGATCTATCACATGCTCAGCACCGAGGGCCCCAAAATAAATAAAGGCGATGTGAATGGAGATGGTCGTGAAGACATCTTCATAGGTGGCGCCAAAGATCAGGCGGGTGAGATGTATGAGCAAACAAGTTCGGGGAAGTTTCGAAAGATCAATGAAAAAATATTTGAACAGGATAAATTATCAGAAGATACAGGAAGCGTTTTTTTTGATACAGATAAGGACGGAGATCTCGATTTGTATGTATGCAGTGGTGGCAACGAATTTCCAACAACTTCATCGGCATTGATTGATCGATTGTATATTAATGACGGCAAAGGAAATTTTAAAAAGTCGGGGCAAATACTTCCCACCAATAATTTTGAAAGCACATCGTGTGTGGTGGCAAAGGATTACGATGGTGACGGTGATGAGGATTTATTTGTAGGTGTGCGATTGCAGCCGTTCTTGTATGGCGTTCCCGTCAATGGTTATCTCTTAAACAATGATGGCAAAGGCAACTTTACAAATGTATCGGATGCGCAAGCCCCGGATTTGAAAAAGATTGGTTTGATTACAGACGCCAGTTGGGCGGATGTGGATGGCGATAAGGATTGGGACCTTGTCATTGTGGGTGAGTGGATGTCGATCAAAGTGCTTATCAATCAATCGGGAAAATTCACTGATCAATCGGAAAGATTGGGTCTTGCCAACACCAAAGGCTGGTGGAATAATATTGAACCGGCTGATCTGGATGGTGATGGCGATATTGATTTTATCGCTGGTAATCACGGGCTGAACTCAAGGTTCAGAGCAGAAGCAGGAAAGCCGGTGTGTATGTACGTCAATGATTTTGATCAGAATGGTACTGTAGAACAAATCATTTGTCAATACAACGGAAACGTAAGCTATCCTATGGTGTTGCGTCATGATTTGGTGAGTCAAATACCAAGTCTCAAGAAGAAGTATCTGAAGTATGAGAATTACAAAGACCAGCGTATCGAAGATATTTTTACACCCGAACAAATGAAGGGCACATTGAAGTTGGAGGCTACCGTGATGACAAGTTCGGTGTTGATCAATACAGGTGGCAAGTTTGAATTGAAACCTCTGCCGATGGAGGCGCAGTTTAGCCCCGTGTATGGAATTAGCATAGCCGATATGGACGAGGATGGAAAACTTGATGTTGCATTGGGTGGCAATTTGTACAAGACGAAACCTGAGGTTGGAAGATATGATGCCAGTTATGGATTATTTCTGAAAGGTAATGGTGACGGCAGTTTTCAAGCTATTAACATGCGAAACTCGGGCCTTATCCTGGATGGCGAAGTCAGAAGCATATCAACTCTGGAAGTTGGTAGGTCAAATTTCTTGCTGGCAAGTCGCAATAACGATGTTGTTCAGCTATATAAAATCAAATAAATCTACGTTGGTTTGAGGGTATCTCTTTTCCTGTTAATCGTTGTTTTGTTTTCTTGCGCCAAGGAAGAGAAGAAGCCTGCATCCTTATTTGAATTGATATCCGCCAGCGAATCTGGAATTGATTTTAAAAATACCCTGATAGAAGACGAGCAGTTTAATATCATCGAATATCTCTATTATTATAATGGCGGTGGTGCGGCCATTGGCGACATCAACAACGATGGACTTTCAGATATCTATTTTTCAAGCAATCAGCAACCCAACAGGCTTTATCTTAACAAAGGCGATTTTAAATTTGAAGACATTACGACAACGGCCGGTGTAGTAGGATCGGGCAATTGGAAAACGGGTGTGAGCATGGTCGATGTCAATGCGGATGGGCTGTTGGATATTTATTTGTGTGGAGTCGGTAAGTACAAATCGTTTAATGGATATAATCAATTGTTCGTTAATAATGGCGACATGACTTTTACCGAGAGAGCAAAAGAGTTTGGACTTTACTTCCAGGGATTTTCAACTCAAGCTGCGTTCTTCGATTATGATCTCGATGGCGATCTGGACATGTATTTGACCAACCACTCGGTTCATTCGCAACGAACAATTGGTAAAGTTAGCTTACGAAATGAAACCGATTCTCTGGCGGGTGATCGGTTGTATCGGAATGAGTTTAGTCAGACAGGCAAAACCTATTTTACGGATGTGGCGAAGGAAGCCGGTATTCTTTCCAGTCAGGTGGGCTATGGTTTGGGTATTGGCGTATCAGACTTAAATCGGGATGGATTTCCGGATATCTATGTGTCTAATGATTTTATTGAAAACGATTATCTGTATATCAATCAACGGAACGGAACATTTGTGCAGCAGATGGAGTCGAGTTTCAATCATACGAGTCGTTTCAGCATGGGCAACGATTTATCCGATTTCAACAACGATTTGTGGCCCGACATTGTAACGCTGGATATGCTTCCGCAGGATGAATCGGTAATCAAGACATCGGCAGGTGAAGATTCGTATGAGGTGTATAATTTTAAATTGAAATATGGATATGGTCGCCAGGTTTCACGAAATGCACTTCAATTAAACAGAGGGATAAATAATGGGCAACTGCTGTTTACGGATATTGCTCCCGCTGCGGGCGTAGAAGCCACTGATTGGAGTTGGTGTCCGTTGCTTACCGATTTTGACGGTGATGGATGGAAAGACTTATTTATCAGCAATGGTATTGCACGCAGACCCAACGATCTTGATTACATTAATTTTATCTCCAACGATTCAGTACAGGATGTTGCTGTTAAAGATCCTCTTTTTCTGGTGAAGGGAATGCCGGAAGGACAGGTGAGCAATTTCATGTATCGCAATAACAAAGATCTTACGTTCGAAGATGTTACGAAGCAATGGGGAATTTCTTTGCCTGGCATTTCAAACGGTGCAGCCTATGGTGATCTCGACAATGATGGTGATCCCGATCTGGTGATCAATCAGCTAAACGACAATGTTCTGGTTTATAAAAACAATTCAGCACGCGAGCGTTTTGTCAAAATAAAATTGAAAGGTGATTCATTATCCGGAAATCGTTTTGCGATTGGCACGAAGATTATATTTAAACAAGGTGACAGTAAACAGATTCAGGAATTTTTTCCCGTTCGCGGATGGTGTTCGTCTTCCGATTATTCACTGACGTTTGGCCGCGGGAACGAAGAGGAGAAATATGCAGTTGAAGTTATTTGGCCGGATGGAAAGATCACGTCTCTTGAATCGGATGAAAAATTTGTAACAATTGACAAACGCAATTCCTCTGGGGCATTTGACTTTGCAAAGTGGAACGAGTATAAGCCATTACTTGAACCTGCATCTCAGATAGATTTCATTCATCATGAAAATGATTTCAACGCGTTCAATCGCGAAGCCTTGATTCCGCATATGCAGACCACGGAAGGGCCACCATTGGCAAAAGCTGACGTGAATGGAGATGGAAGGGAAGACTTTTTTATTGGAGGTGCCAAAGGTCAGGCTGGAGAATTGTTTTTGCAATCGGCAACCGGGGAATTTGTGAAAAGCATTCAAAAGGATTTGGCGATGGACCTAAATGCTGAGGATGTCGATGCCTCATTCTTTGATGCCGATGGTGATGGTGATCAGGATTTGGTAGTTGTTTCGGGTGGACAGGAGGAGATGGAACAGACGAACCTGTTGCAACCTCGCTTGTATCTCAACGATGGAAAAGGAGTATTAAAAAAGAGCCCCACGGGATTCCCCAATATTTTTCTAAACGCTTCCTGTGTTAAGCCTGCTGACTATGATCAGGATGGTGACATTGACGTGTTTATTGGATCAAGCGTGATGCCGTTCTTGTATGGCATGAGTCCGATTAGTTTTCTGTTGCGTAACGATGGCAAGGGAAGATTTGCTCCAGATTTGAAATGGTTGGGAACAACCAGATTTGATAACCCGAGCGGTGTGCGACCGGGATTAGTGAAAGATGCCGCGTGGGCCGACATTAATAAAGACGGATTGTTGGATTTGATTTTAGTTGGTGAGTGGATACCCATCACGATACTCATTCAAAATCAATATCATCAGTTTTCGAATTTTACCGAAACGTTTGGATTACATCAAACGCAAGGCTGGTGGAATGCTATCGAAGGCGGTGACTTTGATAAAGATGGAGACATTGACTTTGTTGTAGGTAACCTTGGCTTGAATTCCCGTATTTCTGTTTCTGTTGATAAGCCGTTGATCATGTATCTGGGTGATTTTGATTCGAACGGAGGTTCGGATCACATTCTGGTGTATTATAATGGCGACAATAGTTATCCGTTCACTTCACGCGATCAGTTGGTAAAACAGATTCCCTCCTTAAAAAAGAAATTTCTTCGCTATCGCGATTATCGAAATGTAAAGTTGGAAGACATTGTAACGCCTGTTCAAAAGGGCAATTCAGCTCAAATGAGAGTCAACACCTTTACATCCGTGTATCTGAAGAATACCGGAACTAAATTCGAGCAAGTTCCACTTCCTGAAGAGGCGCAGTTTTTTCCAATCTACGGCATTCACGCAATCGATGTGAACGAAGACGGCAACGAAGACGTGCTGATGGTGGGCAATCTCAATGCAGTTCAGCCTGAGTATGGCGCCTATGATGCGGGTTTGGGACTGGTGTTGCTGGGCGATGGCAAAGGTAACTTTCATGCAATGACGCCTCGCGAATCTGGATTTGTAGTGCGGGGAGAAGGGCGGGATATTGAACTCTTGAAAAGAAAAGAATCGAAGGACTTACTCTATTTGGTTTCCAGAAATAATGAACGTGTATTGTCATTTAGAAAATCTAAACCCATTAAGCCATGAAGAAGATTGTGTTTGTTTTTCTTTCAGCACTTAGCTGCATGAGTGTGTGGGCCCAATCATCGGCCGACTGGATCATTGAGGCGAAGAATATTAATCCTGCCAATTATTATGGTGTTACCGTGGCAAACGGTATTGTAGGATTGGTTTCATCACCGGAACCCATGAAGGTGAAGGACGTGGTGTTGAACGGAGCCTTTGATACATATGGAAGAGGACGGGTGGATAATATTTTGAAAGGATTCAATTTCATCAACATGAATTTGGATGTTGATAACCAGCGAATTGATTTACGGAATATTTCCGGGTTTAAACAATACCTGGATATGAAGCGAGCGCTGCTGGTAACGGAATTTGATTTTCAAGGTAAAGTGCACGTTAAGCACTCATTGGCTGCACTTCGTCAGTTGCCCTTTAGCGCGCTTACGATTATAGAGATCGAAGCCATGAAAGATGTTTCGATAACTCCTGCAAGTGTGATTGAATCGCCTGATATTCTTCGGGAAGTCAAGAATCTTTATGCAGTGATTGATCGTCCTCATGTAAAAATTCCGTTGATGACATCAGTTGGTAAGAGCCCAAGTGGCAAGCATACCGTTGCAGCATCTACCAGTTTCATTTTCGATAAGAATGAAATACCGCCATTGGTTCATGAAGATTGGGATTATAACATGCACCTCACAAAATTTACCAAACAACTTAAAGCGGGAGAGAAGTTTAGTTTCAGTGTTGTAGGTTCAGTTATTTCATCGGCACACATTTCTGACGCGCACAACGAAGCAGAGCGTTTGACCATTTACGCTATGCTGGAAGGGAAGGACCGATTGATGAACGCGCACTTGAAAGCGTGGGAAGATTTGTGGAAGAGCGACATCGTTATTGAAGGCGACCTGCAGGCTCAACGCGATGTTCGCTTTGCGCTATATCATCTCTATTCTTTTGCGAGAGAGGGTACTGCATTCAGTTTGTCTCCGATGGGGTTGTCCGGGTTGGGTTATAACGGTCACGTGTTCTGGGACACCGAGCTGTGGATGTATCCGCCTCTGCTGGCGTTGAAGCCTGAGATGGCGCGTTCATTACTTGAGTATCGCTATCAACGACTTGATGCGGCCAAACAGAACGCTTTTAGTCATGGTTATAAAGGCGCAATGTATCCGTGGGAATCGGCAAGTGAAGGACAAGAAGCAACACCTGTGTGGGCCTTGACAGGTCCGTTTCAACAACACATATCAGGCTGCGTAGGCTGGGCATTCTGGAAATATTATCAGGTAACAAAAGACAAGCAATGGCTTCGCGATCGGGGCTATCCTGTTCTCAAAGAAGTGGCCGACTTCTGGTCGAGCCGTGTGGAGCGAAAAGGGCCGGGAAGATATGAGATCAACAATGTGATAGGAGCGAATGAATGGCAGGAGAATATCGATAACAACGCATTTACAAACGGCATGGCCATCACGGTGCTTCGCTACGCAACGCAATCAGCAAAGGAACTTGGAATTGTTCCCAATCCGGATTGGGAGTTGGTGGCACAGAACATACCGATTTTAAAATTCCCGGATGGAACAACAAAAGAAAATGAAACGTACGATGGCGTTGAAATCAAACAAGTTGATGCGAACCTGCTTTCCTATCCATTGGAAATAATCACGGACAAGGGACAAATTGAAAAGGACTTGAAATACTATGAGCCTCGCATGTCACCCACAGGTCCAGCCATGGCGCACTCAGCCTTGTCAACTCTTTACGCACGCCTTGGCAATCCTGAGAAAGCTTATGAACTGTTTGTGAAAAGTTATAAGCCCAATGAAGTACCTCCTTTTGGTGTATTGGCCGAAACAGCGGGCGGCACGAATCCCTATTTTTCTACCGGTGCCGGTGGCACGCTGCAATCGCTCATTTTTGGGTTGGGCGGCATCAACATTACCGACATGGGAATTCAGCAGCTCAAAACAAAGTTGCCTTCCAAATGGAAGAGTTTAGAGATCAGGGGAGTGGGCGTGAACCGGGTAACTTATACTGTCAAATAATTTTTTAATGGGCTCGATTAAACTGATAAAGGTCATTTCTTATCTGCACCAAGAACCTTAATATTGCTAAATTTTATATCGCTATGATTCGTTACGGTTGGATTGCATTAGTTGTTTTGGTTGTTGGATGCAGCTCTAATTCTACAGAGTATAAAGCCAAAGTTCAAAATCCGGATTTCACCCATCGCACGTTAAAGAAAGTAACGGACTTGATCGTGCACGACATTTTTTCGCCACCCGTTGCGAGCCGGATTTATGCCTATACGAGCATTGCTGGTTATGAAGCGCTTATTCCACAAGATACAAAGTATGTAAGTCTGGCGGGTCAGCTCAACGGCCTTACACCAGGCCCACAGCCTGAACCCGGCAAAGAGTACTGCTATCCATTGGCATCCGTTCAGGCGATGATGAAAGTAGGGAAGGCACTGGTTTTCTCAGAAGATAAAATGGATGATTTCTATAACAAGATCATGCAGGAGTTTAAAGATGCGGGTGTTCCCGATGATGTGTTCGAGCGCTCTGTTGCTTATGGTACTGCCGTTGCAGATCATATCATGGCGTGGTCATCCAAGGACAACTACAAACAATCGCGATCATTTCCGAAGTATTCTATTCTAAGTGATCCTGCCACCTGGAAACCAACACCACCAGCTTACATGGATGCAGTGGAGCCACATTGGAACAAGATTCGTCCATTCGCAATTGATTCGGCTGCTCAGTTTACACCGATCCCGCCAACACCTTTTTCTATCGACAAGAAGTCTCAATTTTACAAAGAGGCAACTGAGGTGTATGAAGTAGGAAAAAATCTGACGAAAGAGCAACGTGAAACAGCAGCCTTCTGGGATTGCAATCCTTTCGTGATGAATGTGAACGGGCATGTGATGTTTGCTACTAAGAAAATTTCACCCGGAGGGCATTGGATGAACATCACCCGAGTTACCTGCAAGATGGCCAATGCCGATATGTTACAAACCACCGAAGCTTATGTGCGAGTTTCTGTTTCATTGATCGATGGATTCATCAGTTGCTGGGACGAGAAGTACAGGAGCAAACTCATTCGTCCTGAGACGTATATCAATCAGTACATTGATGAGAATTGGGTGCCACTTCTTCAAACGCCACCCTTTCCTGAATACACCAGTGGTCATAGTGTGATATCAGCCTCAGCAGCCGTTGCCTTAACGGGTTTATTCGGAGATAAATTTGCGTTCACCGATTCCACCGAAATGGAATACGGCATGACAGCACGCAGTTTTACCTCTTTTGTGCAAGCATCTGAAGAGGCAGCCGTGAGCAGGATGTATGGTGGCATTCATTATACGCCAGCTTGTGAAAATGGTAAGGTACAGGGTAGAGCGATCGGAGCGTTTATTCAGCAGAAGATCCGAACCCGTAAAGAGCTTGCCGCAGCAAATTAATCTTCTCAATTTATTTTGAGCTTCAGTCGTCAGTGGCTTAAAAACTTGGTAAAATAAATACTAAGTTTAACAAAGGCTAGACCCTTTGTTATGTCGTTTAAACCGCAGCTCTCCTTCTGGCAAATCATCAATATGAATGTCGGTTTCTTTGGCATTCAATATAGTTTTGGTTTGCAGCAAAGTGCTATAAATCCGCTTTACACGTTCTTGCATGCAAACCCCGAAGATCTTCCTTTGCTAAATTTGGCCGGCCCCATGACTGGCTTGTTGATACAACCTATTATCGGTGCATTAAGTGATAAAACATGGTCGCCACGGTGGGGAAGAAGGAAGCCTTACTTCTTAATAGGTGCAATCTTTTGCAGTCTTTGTTTATTTCTGTTTCCATTTAGTCGCGCACTGTGGATGGCGGTTGGTCTGCTTTGGATTCTGGATGCTGCCAACAATACCGCCATGGAACCGTATCGTGCTTTCATTGCCGACAAGTTGAATGACCAGCAACGCGCCACCGGTTTCTTAACGCAAAGTTTTTTTACGGGCCTAGGTATCACGTTAGCCAACCTCTCGCTTTATTTCTTTCAGAAAGTGATCACTGGAACAACTCTTACAGATGATGGTCAATCCGGAATTCCATACTGGGTGTTTGGATCTTTTTTTGTGGGCGCTGTTTGTTCAATCGGATCGGTGTTGTGGTCGGTATCCACTACTCCTGAAATTCCACCCACAGAGGAAGAACTGAAAGCGCTCAAGGCACAGCCAAAAGGATTGCTGGCGCCTTTTAAAGAAATTATATCGGCTATAAAGGACATGCCGATCGCCCTATGGCAGCTGGCTTTGGTGTATCTGTTTCAATGGTACGCCATGTTTTGCTACTGGCAATTTATTTCGCATAGCATTACACAATCTGTTTGGCATTCTTCATCGGCAGAGAATTTAAAATTATATGAAGAAGCCGTTGGTTGGACAGGATTGGTAAATGGATTTTATAACATCGTCACGTTCATTTCAGCATTTGGGTTGGTGTGGCTGGTGAGAAAACTCAGTGCACGCAATGTTCACATGATATGCCTTTCGTTTGCTGCCATTTCATTATTTATTATTCCGCACATTGAGAATAAATTTTTACTCTTCGCACCGATGATTGGTTTTGGTGTGGCGTGGGCCAGCATGATGGGAGTGCCTTATATCATGGTGGTGGGAAGTATTCCGAAAGAGCGATATGGTGTGTATATGGGTATTATCAATATGATGATTGTGATTCCTATGATCATCCAAACGCTATCGTTTGGTTTTATTTACAAAAACTTTCTGGGAGAAAATCCGGGGAATGCCATCACGTTCGCAGGCGTTTTACTTTTAATTGCTTCGTTTGCTACCTGGATGATCAAAGTTCAAAAGTCGGAAGAAGATGCTCCTGGTTTTTCGGGTGGTCATTGATTGAGCAATTAGTCTTCTCCTTCTGGAAAGACCAAGGTTAAATCGATAGTGAGTCCAGGTAGCGTTGAGGGAGAAATCATATTGTTTCTTGAATAAGGTTTGCGTTGGCCTTGATATTTGCCACGCTCATCAAGAAGATAAACCAGAACAGTTTGTTCTTCGGGATGCACCATCCAGTATTCGTTCACACCGGCTTCTTCATACACATCAAACTTTTCATTGAGATCTTTTGAAGAAGTATGCTTTGATAATATCTCAATTATCCATTCAGGCGCACCAAGACAACCGCGCTGGTCAATTTTAGTAGGATCACAAACGACACATAAATCAGGTTGGACAACAGTATAAATCTCTTTGTCTGTTTTTGATTTGATAGAAAACGGTAATCTGACATCGAATGGTGCCGAAAACACCTGGCATTTCTTCCTGGAGAGAAAATTAGCGATTTGACGAAGTAGTTCTACCGAGATTCGTTGATGAGAACTAGACGGAGCCGGAGACATTCTGTAAATCTTTCCACGAATAAGTTCCACCATTTCACCCCACGTCCACGTGACATAGTCGCCATAAGAATATGTGCCGGCCAAATCAGGTTCTTCGACTTTCATAAATAGCCAAATCTTATCTTTAAATTATGATCGAAAATCACGATCATTTGTATATTTAAAGATAAAACATATTCGTCAATTAACTTATTTTCTATGTCGCCTTACTTCGCAGAATTCTTTGGCACTATGCTCCTCATCATCCTCGGTGAAGGGGTTGTGGCTGGTGTTGTATTGAAGGGAACTAAATCTGAAAATGCCGGATGGTTTACAATTTGTGTTGCGTGGGGACTTGCTGTAGCGCTCGCGATTTATGCAGTTGGATCAATAAGTGGTGCCCACTTAAATCCAGCATTGACAATTGCATTTGCTTTGACAGGCAGTTTCCCCATGGATCAAGTGGCAGGTTACATCCTGGCTCAAATGGCGGGTGCCTTTATTGGTGCTATCATTATTTGGTTGCACTATCTCCCACATTGGAAAAATACAATAGACCCATCAGCAAAACTTGCCGTGTTTTCCACAGCACCTGCGATACGAAATAGTTTTTCTAATCTCGTAAGTGAAATCATTGCTACTGCTGTATTGACAATGGCACTTTTATTTATTGGCACCAATAAATTTACCGATGGTTTAAATCCGCTCGTGGTTGGATTGCTGATTGTTTCGATCGGCTTAAGTCTTGGAGGCACTACTGGCTTTGCGATTAATCCTGCACGTGACCTGGGTCCCCGCATCGCTCATTTCATCTTGCCTATTCCTGGCAAACGAGACTCCGATTGGTCCTACGCGTGGATTCCGGTTGTTGGCCCGATTATAGGCGGCCTACTCGGAGGATGGATATACAACGTGTTGTTTCAATAGGTCAAGCCCGATCTTAAGTAACTAAACATTATGGCGAAATTTATAATAGCTCTTGATCAAGGTACAACCAGCTCGCGAGCAGTTTTATTTGACGAACAGGGTGCGATCAAAGGAATAGCGCAGCAGGAGTTCCGACAAATCTTTCCAAAGTCAGGATGGGTAGAGCATGACCCGGAAGAAATCTGGAGTTCGCAATTGGGCGTATTGAATAAGTTGATATCAGAACATAACGTTGAAGTCAATTCAATCCAGGCCATTGGCATTACCAACCAGCGCGAAACAACTGTTGTTTGGGACAAGAAGACTGGAACTCCGATTTACAACGCCATCGTATGGCAGGACAAACGGACTGCGCCAATTTGTGAAGAGTTAAAAGCAAAAGGACTGGCAGACTATGTTCGCGAAAATACCGGACTGGTAATCGACTCCTATTTTTCCGGCACAAAGATCAAATGGATTTTGGATCATGTGGAGGGAGCGAGACAACGCGCAGAGAAGGGAGAGTTAGCATTTGGTACTGTTGACACCTGGCTGATCTGGAAACTTACGAATGGCAAATCACACGTGACGGATTACTCCAATGCTTCACGTACAATGGTGTTCAACATTCGTGAACTGAAGTGGGATGAAAAACTTTTGAAAGAATTAAATATTCCTAAGTCTTTGCTTCCTGAAGTGAAAGCATCGGCAGCAAATTTTGGATCGTGGACGGTCAATGGAAAAGAAGTACCAATTGCAGGTGTTGCAGGCGATCAGCAGGCTGCATTATTTGGTCAGGCTTGCTTTGAACCGGGAATGGCAAAGAATACCTATGGCACAGGCTGCTTTATGTTGATGAACACCGGTTCTAAGATTCAATTGTCAAAAAATGGATTGATCACAACAATTGCCTGGGGTCTTGATGGCAAAGTAGAATACGCATTGGAAGGAAGCGTCTTCATTGCAGGTGCTGCGGTGCAATGGCTTCGCGATAGTTTGCATGTGATAGATCAATCAAAAGACTCGGAATATTTTGCTGCGAAAGCATTGGGCTCTAACGAAGTGTATGTTGTTCCCGCGTTTGCAGGGCTTGGTGCTCCCTACTGGGACATGTATGCACGCGGTGCTATTTTTGGATTGACCCGCGACACGGGCAAAGATCATATTATAAAAGCAACACTTGAATCGTTAGCGTATCAAACGAAAGATATTTTAAATGCCATGCAGGAAGATGCTGGTGTTAAACTTGCAATCTTGAAAGTGGACGGTGGCGCTTGTGCTAATAATATTCTCATGCAGTTTCAATCGGATATATTAGGATCTGAAGTGGAGCGTCCTGAAGTGATAGAGTCTACAGCAATGGGAGCTGCTTACCTGGCGGGGATTCAAATAGGATTATGGAAAAAAGAAGCCATCATCAAGAATAGAAAAATTCAGAAACGGTTTTCTCCACAGATGAATGAATCAACTCGCACCAAGCTTTACAAGGGTTGGATGAAGGCAGTGGAGCGAACGAAGGGTTGGGTCGATTAAGGAATGTTTGAAAAGAATCACAAATGACGAATTGATTGCACCATGACTTTCTCCATCTTTCAACGGCCGGTAATTGTCAACAAACTTCGATCGGAGAAATTTGATCTCTTAATCATTGGCGGTGGAATAACAGGCGCAGGCATTGCGCTGGATGCCGCTTCACGCGGATTGAAAACTGCTTTGATTGAGAAAAATGATTTCGCCTTTGGCACCAGCAGCCGCTCCACTAAATTAATTCATGGTGGCCTTCGTTATTTAAAACAACTGGAGTTTGGTTTGGTGAAAGAAGTGGGAAGTGAACGTGCCGTGGTTCATTCACTTGCTCCTCATTTAGTCGTGCCCGAGAAAATGCTCCTTCCGCTATCTGAAAAGAAGGGCTTGGGATATTGGCTTACTTCTATCGGATTAAAGTTGTATGATTTTCTAGCGGGAGTAAAGCCAGAAGATCAACGCAGAATGCTCACGCGCATTCAAACATTGAAGTATGAACCGCTGCTCAGAAAAGATGATATAAAAGGTGGAGCTATTTATGCAGAGTACAGAACAGACGATGCACGGTTGACCATTGAAATTATTAAGACAGCAATCAAGCATGGCGCAACTATTCTAAGCTATGCGAAGGCAACTGATTTCAATTACACCAATGAGATTATTTCAGGAGTCAGCGTTGAAGATGAGTTGACCCATGAGTCATTCTCGATTCAATCGACTGTGGTTGTCAATGCGGCTGGCCCGTGGGTAGATGAGTTGCGGGAAGTCAATAAATCAAGGCAGGGAAAGAGTCTTCATTTGACGAAGGGCGTGCACGTGGTTGTACCACACGAAAGATTTCCCGTGAAGCAAGCAGTTTATTTCAATGTCGATGACGGACGGATGATTTTTGCAATCCCTCGCGGAAGAACCACGTACATCGGCACCACCGATACAAATTACAGTGGCGATAAGAATAATGTATTCACCACGCGGGAAGATGCCGAATATTTGGTGGCTGCCGTAAATGCCAATTTTATAGACATCAATTTAAAAGTAGAAGATCTTGAATCAAGCTGGGCCGGCTTGCGGCCGCTGATTCATGAAGAAGGCAAGTCTGCTTCTGAACTTTCAAGGAAGGATGAAATTTTTGAATCAGCTACGGGATTGATTTCGATAGCCGGTGGAAAGTTGACAGGTTATCGCAAAATGGCTGAGCGCGTTGTTGATCTTGTGATAGAACGACATTTTAGTGAGCGAATACTCATGTCGTGCATGACGCATAAGATACACCTGACCCTGTCAGATTTTGTAGATTTCGTTGCCGTGAAACGATATACACTGTTGGTGGCAAAACGATTAACTAAACTCGGACTCCCTGAAATCAAGGCGAGATATCTTGTTGAAAATTTCGGCAGGCAAACAGATCAGATATTGGCGAAACTCGAGTCAAGTTTTGAAAGCGCCAGTCTCGAACTTTCTCTATTAAAGGCCGAATTGGATTTCTGTCTGGAGCACGAGATGATCGTGTCGCTGCAAGACTTTTTCGTAAGAAGAACCGGACTGCTATACTTTAATATTGCGCTTGTGAGAGATCATAAGAATTCCATCGCCATAGAGATGAAGTCAAGACTTGGGTGGACAGAAGAGAAGTTTAATTTTGAATTGAACCAGATGGATGATCTGATTCAATCTGTTACGCAATTCAGCAAAGAATAAATCGCGCACATCCGATGTTGAAAAGAGTCTGGTGGAAAGAAGCCATTGTTTATCAAATCTATCCAAGGAGTTTCAAGGACAGCAATGGGGATGGGGTCGGTGATTTAAGGGGAATCATTCAAAAACTAGATTACATTAAAAGTCTTGGTGTTGATGCCATCTGGCTCAATCCCATTTATAAATCACCAAATGACGATGGAGGCTATGACATCAGCGATTACTACGATGTTCAGCCTGAGTTCGGGTCGTTAAAGGATTTTGAGGAACTCCTCTCAGGCTTGCATGCGCGTGGATTGAAGTTGATCATGGACCTGGTGCTCAACCACTCTTCAGATGAGCATCAATGGTTTGTGGAGTCACGCAAGTCAAAAGATAATCCTTACCGCGATTATTATTTTTGGAAGAAAGGGAAGAACACAAATCCTCCCAACAACTGGCCGTCTTTTTTTGGCGGCAGCGCCTGGCAATTGGATGACGCCACTGGCGAATATTATTTACACCTCTTTTCTCGCAAGCAACCTGATTTGAATTGGGAAAGCCTGAATCTCAGAAAAGAAATTCAAGACCTCATGACATTTTGGTTAGAAAAAGGAGTGGATGGTTTGCGACTGGATGTGATCTCGGCTATTTCTAAACGAACGGATTTTCCAGACACCGATACACCAGATTTCAATGAGACGATCAGGAAGTACTATGCAAACGGTCCGCGATTAAAAGAATTTATAAAAGAAGCGCGTGAAACGGTATGGAACAAATTTGATGTGATGACGGTGGGCGAAGGACCGGGTATCACTCCGCAAAATGCATTGGACTATTTGGATGACGAACACGGATTAAATATGATCTTTCATTTTGGTCATATGTTTATGGATCAGGGTGCCGGTGGACGATTTGATCCGATACCCTGGACGCTGAATGACTTCAAAAAAGTATTTAAGACATGGGACGATGCCTTTGAACGCAAAGGATGGGGAAGTGTCTTTCTTGGCAATCATGATTTTCCAAGAATGGTATCGCGATGGGGAAATGATCAGGAGTTTTGGGAGAAGTCTTCCAAACTGTTGATCACACTTTTGCTGTCGATGAGAGGTACACCTTTTATTTTTCAGGGTGATGAAATTGGAATGACCAACACAAAATTGAATGCAGTGTCGGAGTCTAAAGATATTGAAACATTAAACGGTTGGAGGGAGGCAAAAAAGCGCGGTATCTCAGAGCAAGAATTTTTGGTGGCTGTTAATTATGCCGGGCGCGATAATGCCAGAACACCTATGCAATGGAATGCCGGTCATGAAGCAGGGTTTACAACCGGCAAGGGCTGGATGGATGTCAATAAGAATAAAGCAACCCTTAATGTCGAAGTGCAGGATGCCGATGCAGCCTCTATCTTAAATTACTTCCGTGGAATGGTGAAGCTCCGAAAGTCGCATCCTGTTCTAACCTATGGGAAGTATTCGCCACTGGAAACTGAACAGGAGAACTTGTTCATTTATTCTCGTGAATTAGACAAAGAAAAAATGCTGATTATGCATAATTTCTCTGATCAGACTATTAAATTTCCTATCAGTAGATGGCCGGTTCAGAAGCGTTTGATGGGCAATTATCATGAGGCCGATTTAGACAATCTAAGACCTTGGGAATCAGTAATCTACTCTCTTTAAACCAATTTTTTAGATGAATAGCAATTTATGGGGTATTGACCTTGGCGGAACAAAAGTAGAAGGCGCCATTTTAAAATCAGCTACAGATCCTCAAGTTTTGTTTCGCGACCGCCTCCCAACCGAGGCTCATAAAGGTTATGATCACATTCTGGGGCAGATAAAATCAGTGGTGGATAAGATGGAAAAGGCCGTTGGATATAAGCCGGACAAAATCGGTATCGCAACACCTGGCACGCTTGATCCTGGTTTGGGCGTGATGAAAAATAGTAACTCTACGAGCTTGAATGGGCGGGCACTCAAACATGATCTTGAAAAATTATTGGGGATTGAATTTTCAATGGCCAACGATGCCAACTGTTTCGCCTTAGCGGAAGCTAACATGGGAATAGCAAAAGAAAAATATCCGAATGCTAAAGTGGTGTTTGGTGTGATCATGGGAACAGGTGTAGGTGGTGGTGTGGTCGTGGACGGAAAAGTGATCAATGGATTGCAAGGTATAGGAGGAGAGTGGGGGCACAATTTTTTGGATGAATCAGGCGGGCCTTGTTATTGCGGTAAGAGTGGTTGTGTTGAAAAAGTATTGGCTGGCCCGGCACTTGAAAAATATTATGCCAGCATAAGCGGTCAGCAAAAAAATATGCGTGATGTTTATGAGTTGTATAAGGCAGGAACTGATCCGTATGCAAAGCAAACCATTGAGCGACTCACCAATTTCTTTGGCCTTGCGTTAAGCGTAGTCGTCAATATTCTCGATCCGGATGTGATTGTCATTGGAGGTGGTGTTGGAAATATTGATATTATCTACACCGAAGGTCGCGAGAGCTTAAAGAAATATATTTTTAATAATCGACTGGATACTCCTATATTAAAACCTAAACTAGGTGACAGTGCCGGTGTGTTTGGCGCAGCCTATTTAACAGTCTGAATGCTTTGAGTTGCAGATTTGATTGAGAACCGAAGCCTGAGACTTTAAACTTTGAACTTAACGCTTTTAACTTTTAAGTATGAAACGAATTGCAGTACTCGGCCCGATCCCCAGAGATCACATCGTTACCCATCAGGGAGATTTAATTCAAAAGTGGGGATGTGTGACGCACCCGGTAATTGCACTTTCTGTGCTGGCAGGCGATCAGATAGAAATCGTTCCGGTGGTGCACCTTCGTGCCGTTGACAGAGACAATGTGATGGAAGTATTCAATGGCTATGCCGGATTGAATAAGAATTACATCACGGTAAAAAATGATCAGGGTGATATCATCAGCCTTCGGTTTCTGGATGTTAACAATCGCGTAGAGCGGCAAACCGGGTTTATGGATCCTA
Source organism: Cyclobacteriaceae bacterium (assembly GCA_044222145.1). Classification (GTDB taxonomy): domain Bacteria; phylum Bacteroidota; class Bacteroidia; order Cytophagales; family Cyclobacteriaceae; genus ELB16-189. The sequence continues at coordinate 13,381 of JBGANU010000025.1, read as the reverse complement.
TTGTGCCAGATGATGTGAAAGAACTTTTGGATTGCGATGTGTTTGTCTTTATACCCATCAGCGATTATGAGATTTCATTAGATACATTAAAATATCTGAAGAAGAAAAGTAAAGGCACGATCATCTTTGATGCACATGGACCCACCACCGCCTGCCTCGCGAATGGTGAACGCCAACGCAAGTTTTGGATCGATCGCGATCAATGGTTGCCGTACATCCATGTATTGAAAATGAATTTGGAAGAGGCGCAGGCTTCGTGGTTTAAGAAAGAATATGAGCGCCAGGACTTTTCCATCTCGGAAGAACCCAATCGTGAAGAGCTGTTAAACTTTGCTACGCACTGTATCTCAATGGGCGTTAAGTGTGTGTGCGTAACGGTAGACTCGAGAGGTTGCCTCGTATATTATAAAGTGAGAGGAAAGATAAAAGAGACCATGGTGCCGGCCGTTAAGGTTGATCAGGTGATTGATACGACAGGGTGTGGAGATTCTTTTGCTGGCGGTGTGGGCTTTGGCTTGCTTCAAAACCCGGGAGACTACATCTCAGCTGTTCGTTATGGCAATGCGTTGGGAGCGCTTCGCACACAAGGTAAAACATTTGGCGTTTTCAAATCATTAGCCGAGACCGATGAAATTATTCAGAAAACCTATTTTAATAAATGAAAATTAATAACGTGATAAAAGCTGTCATATTCGATTTGGATGGAGTTATAGTGGATACAGCGCATTACCATTATCTCGCCTGGAAAAGATTAGCCAATGAACTGGGGATAGATCTGACGGTTGAACACAACGAACTTCTCAAAGGTGTTAGCAGAATGAGATCGCTGGAAATCATTTTGCAATTGGGTGGTATTTCTTTATCAGAATCAGAAAAGGAACGTATCGCCAACAAGAAGAACGGTTGGTTTGTGGAGTATGTAAATGAAATGAAGCCTGAAGAAATTTTCCCGGGCGTGAAAGAGATGTTGAGAGGTATACGCTCCAAGGGTTTGAAAGTAGCACTGGCTTCCAGCAGTAAGAATGCGCCAAGGGTTATTCAATTACTTGAAATTGAAAATGAATTTGATGCTGTTGTGGATGGCACCATGATCGTGCACAGTAAGCCCGATCCGGAAATATTTTTATTGGCCGCCTCCAAGCTGGGAGTTGAGCCATCGTTGTGTGTTGTGTTTGAAGATGCCGAAGCTGGTGTGGAAGCAGCGTTGGCGGCAGGAATGAAATGCGTAGGCGTGGGCTCTCCGGATCAACTGGGCAAAGCCAATTTTGTTGTAAAAAATACAGCCGAATTTTCGGTTGAAAAAATGGTGACCCTGTAGTTAAAATCTAGTTTGTTATTATTTGTGAACTGTTATGAAGCAATACCTAAAGCATCACGAGTGGCAAATCATCGAAGAAGGATTTGATCCTCATCTTAATAAGATTTCAGAAAGTGTATTCAGTATTGGCAACGGACGCATGGGGCAACGTGCCAATTTTGAAGAAGATTTTTCAGGCGAAACACATCAGGGAACTTACGTGGCCGGAGTTTATTATCCGGATAAAACACGAGTAGGCTGGTGGAAAAATGGTTATCCGGAATACTTCGCGAAAGTGTTAAATGCTCCGAGCTGGATTGGTATCAAAGTTAAGATAGGTGATCACGCGCTTGATTTGGCGAAATGTAAAGTAGAAAACTTTGTTCGCGTGTTGGATATGAAGCAAGGCCTGCTTCACCGATCATTTCAAGCTACGTTTCCTGATGGAAAGAAAGTCGCCATTGATTCGAAGCGTTTTTGTTCAATGGCTGATGGAGAGGTAGGAGCTATTCGCTACTCCATCAAGCCTCTTAACTTTTCGTCAAAGGCATCCCTTACACTTGACATTGATGCGGATGTGGTGAACAAGGATTCCAACTACGATGAGAAGTTCTGGGACGCGGTGTATCAGGAGTCGCAAATGGGCTGGGCGATTGTAACGGCTCAAACTAAGAAGACGTTCTTTCATGTGTGCACAGGAATGGAGTATGACCTGGAAATGGACGGCAAGATGATTAAGGGAAAAGTGTTCACCAACACAAGAGACAAGTATGCCGACAATGTGGTAGAGGTGGAGTTGAAGGAGGGAGTTGAATTAATTGTTTATAAGTACGCCACGGTTCTTTCTTCAGAGAATCATCCTAAAGATACTCTTGTAAAACGATCTCATGCAAAGCTGGACGAGACCGCGAAAAAGGGTTATCAGCAATTGTTTGATGCACATGCCGCGGTATGGGCGCATAAGTGGGAGGAATGCGATATTACCATTGATGGTGACATAGCAGCACAGCAGGGTATTCGGTTTAACATCTTTCAATTGACACAAACCTACACTGGTGAAGACGAACGATTAAACATTGGACCGAAAGGTTTTACCGGAGAGAAATATGGTGGCAGCACCTATTGGGATACCGAAGCCTATTGCTTGCCATTTTACTTAAGCACGGCCGATCCCAAGGTGGCGCGTAACCTGCTGGTATATCGCTACAAACATTTGCCAAAAGCGATTGAGAATGCTAAGAAGCTGGGCTTCAAGGATGGTGCAGCATTTTATCCCTTCGTTACCATGAACGGAGAGGAGTGTCACAATGAGTGGGAGATCACCTTTGAAGAAGTACACCGCACCAGCGCGATGGCCTATGCGATCCGTGATTACATTAATTATACAGGCGATGTGGCTTATTTAAATGAGTGTGGCCTGGAAGTGTTGATCGGCATCTCAAGATTCTGGTCACAACGCGTCAACTGGTCGGCTGATAAAAATAAATATGTCATGCTGGGTGTAACGGGCCCGAACGAATACGAGAACAACGTTAATAATAACTGGTATACAAATTATCTAGCGGCCTGGACGTTGCGTTATACGATGTGGGCAATCGAACAAGTGAAGAAGTCAGATGCTGCACGGTATAATGAACTGGCCACTAAACTGAACTTTAAGGAAAAGGAAGAGACAGCCAAATGGAGCGACATCAATCAAAAGATGTATTATGCCGAAGATACAAAGCGCGGCATTTTTCTTCAGCAAGATGGCTTCCTCGACAAAGAGTTACTCAAGGTAAGCGACCTTGCTCCGGAGGACAAGCCCTTAAACCAAAAATGGTCGTGGGATAGGATACTTCGCTCGTGCTTTATCAAGCAAGCGGACGTCTTGCAATGTATGTATCTGTTTGAAGATGACTTTACGTTGGATCAGATCAAAAGGAATTTTGATTTCTACGAGCCGATGACCGTTCATGAATCATCTTTATCGCCATGCGTTCATGTTATTCTGGCTTCGAAAATTGGTTACAAGAAGCACGCTTATGAATTTTATCTGCGCACGGCTCGTCTGGATCTGGATGATTATAACAACGACACAGAAGACGGATGTCATATCACTTCCATGGCGGGAACGTGGATGAGTCTGGTAAAAGGTTTTGGTGGAATGAAAATTCAGGACGGTAAACTTCAGTTTAATCCGTACATACCTGAGCAATGGAAATCGTATTCATTCAGAATTGAATTCCGCGGACGGGTAATCAAAGTGAACGTGTCAAAAGATAAAACAGAAACTATTCTTGAATCCGGAGACTCGTTGACCATTCAATTGAATGGGAAGGATGTTAAGCTTTAGAAGGAATTAAACAACTGAGCAAAATAGGAATCTGAAGAGGGTTCCTATTTTGTTTTTAGATACACATCATCAAAAAGATTATACTTGATAATGCAATAGATGGCGCGAAATCCGTCTTTCCAATTTATCTTCTTGCCTTCTTCATACGTTCTGCCATAGTAAGAGATACCCACTTCGTAAATTCTGGCTTTTTTGAACCGGGCTATTTTGGCGGTTACTTCCGGTTCAAATCCAAATCGCTTTTCTTTTAACAACATCGGTTGAAGAAATTCTCTGCGAAAGCACTTGTAGCAGGTTTCCATATCGGTGAGATTCAAATTGGTAAATGCATTCGATATGGAGGTGAGAATTTTATTACCGATGGAGTGCCAGAAAAAAAGTATTCTGTGCGGCCGGCCTCCCATGAAACGAGAGCCATAAACAACATCGGCCACTTCATCCAATATGGGTTTGAGTAACAGATTAAATTCATTGGGATCGTATTCCATGTCGGCATCCTGTACCACAATGAAATCTCCCGTGGCTTTATCAATTCCTGTATGAAGTGCTCCGCCTTTTCCCTGATTGACCGGGTGCGAGAAGTATTGGATGTTTAGATCGGGATTTTCGTTTTTGTAATGCAGCACCTGGCTTTCGGTAAGATCGGTTGAGCAATCGTTGACCACAATGATCTCTTTGGCTACTCCACCTATTAACATGACGTTCTTTACCTTCTCCAAAATTTTTTGAACGGTCTTCTCTTCGTTATAAACCGGTATGATGATGGATAGTGTGGCCATGGATTATAATTTAATAAGACACTTTCGTTTGAGTGTTTCTGGGCGAGTTGCTGGATTCAAAAATTTCATTCGTGGTGTTGATACCGGGTATTCTCCCATACAATAGATAACCTGCAGGTCGGGCCTTTTATCTTGAAAGTCTTTTACGAACTCCTCTTTCGTGTAAATCAAGATATCTTTCTGTTGAATAAGCGTTTCAAAATCATCGTTAGCCGGAATGGTCATGTCTGTGTAGAAATTCATGGCCCAGGGCTGTCCCGCTTTGTAGCTGTAGAACTTTCCTTTTTCTAATCCATTTTCCAATGCCTTGGTTGCCATTTCAGAACCCGCCTGATATTCTAACAGTCCGGGATAAAAGTAACTGTTTAAAATCAGGTTGACACCAATGGCAGAGACAAGGGAGATCAGTATCAGTTTGTGCGAAGTTTTTAAAACAAATGCCACTGAAATAAAGGCGGCCAATAATCCTACGTAAAAGACAAGAGCAAGCGTATTCTTTTCAGGGAAGCAAAACCAAACAAGTGCAAACACAGCGATCATGAGCAAACACAATACGCTGGTCTGAATGACATAAAGAATTTTGGAGCCACGATTTGCTGACTCATAGAAGAGGTACAGGATATATTTGGCTGTGATGATGGCACCCAAGGGATACACTACGAATGCATAGTGTGGCAATTGATATGCACTGGCCGATAATGCCATGAAAGGAAGCAAGCATCCGAAGAAGATGAGAAACTCTTTTTGCTCGGCCTTGCCTCTCACATACAGGAAAATGTTCTTTGCCTCACGAATAAGTCCTGCTACCAAAAACAGACTCCATGGAAAAAAAGCCCACAAGGTGTTGTGTGAGAGGAAGAACGGACCAACGTTATTCTTCCAAACATTCTCACCCGTGATGCGTCCGAAACTTTGCGTCCAGTAATAAAAGCGGAGGCCGGAAACTCCGGTTAAACCATTTACAACTTTCTGAGGATGCTGATCAAACTGCATATACAATCCGTACGACATAGGAAGCAGGATGACTCCAATGATCAGGGCACCAACTATCCACATGGGGTTGAAAAGTAATTTCCATTCTTTTTTCAGAACAAGGTGCATGAATATGCCAAGCCCTGGCGCTACCAGGCCAATCGGACCTTTTGCTAACATGGCCAGGCCAACTCCAATGAATCCCAAAACAAAATGAGACAGTTTTCTTGTTTCCAGATAGGCTGCCAGTTGCCACATGCTGAAGATGAACCAGCAAATCAGATTGGTATCTGTCCTGACATCATGATTAATCAAGAATGTTGCTTGCAAAGTCGCAAGGATCAAGGCAGCGAGATAGCCTGTTTTCTTGTCGTAGTATAATTCCGCAAGTTTGAAAGTAGAGTAGATGGCCAGCAACGTGGCCAGGAAAGCAGGAACACGGAAGCCGATGTTGTTGATTCCAAAAATTTTGAAGGAGACGGCAGTGATCCAAAATAAGAGGGGAGGTTTATCCAAATACTCTCGTCCCTGATCGGTGAACGTAAGATAGTCGCCACGTTCCAGCATCTCACGGGTGATGGATGCATATTGTGCCGAATCCGGATCCATCACATTAATAAACCAGCCGATGATATACACAATGCTTGCGCCAAGCACCGTCCAAAGTGCAATCTTCTTTAACTCGTGGGTAAGTTTATCAGCTAAACTATCAGCCATGTAATGCAATTAAAATTTCTGCGAAGTTAAGCAGGATACACCATAAAAAAACAGGGATAGATTTTACTCTATCCCCGCTTTCAAACTATGAAAGTGTTTTGTCAATGAGCTGATGCTGCTGACTTGGTATTGCGCACCCAGAAAAATAATAATGTAAAGAGCACGATGAGTATGGCCGGGAAGGTCACCATCGTCCTCAGCGCGTATCTTGTCCGGCTGCTAATTCAAGCGCATCGCCTTCGAGACCAGCTGAAGTAGCTGCCTCGCGTGCACTGTCAATCCAGCCACCAATAATAGGTTGCCAAATGGCAGTTGAAAACATACCCAACGCGCCTACAACAGACATTCCGATAGCTCCGCTTGCTGGTATTTTTTGTGCGGTAAAACCAATCATATTTGGCCAGAAATAACATACGCCCATAGCAAAGAAGATGGCAGCAACGTAAGCCATTGGTCCGGTTTGCGTACTGAATAAAAATATTCCAAGTGCCGTGAAGACAGCAGAGCCAAGAAGAACACCCGTTTGATCGAACTTATGAACAAACTCGCCACCAAAGTATCGCCCAACGGCCATCAAACCAGTTACCAAGGCAAGGATCACCATTGGTTCAGCACCGCTCTTAGAAAGCAAAAGTCCTGTCCATTGCTGCGGACCAAATTCAGAAATCGCGGTAAGTGTCATACACACACCAATGAAAATAAAGAGGGGAGTTGCCATTGCTTTGAGGTTTACACCAAGAGATGAACCCTCCTGATGCTTGGCATCTGGAAATGTTTGTCCGTAAAACAAGTAAGCATAAATAACAGTGGGGATCAGGATGATCCATATTTGCGCTTCCCAGTCCATATTCATTTTCGTCATGAATAAAGAAACTAAGCTTCCCAAAACAATTCCTCCGGGGAACCACATGTGAAATCTGTTTAGCAAAGTGTTCATCAGTTTTCCACTGTAGCTGGTGGCAATCATTGGATTACAGGCAGCTTCCGTGCAACCATTTCCAATACCTATAAATAAGGTGGAGATCAATAGCCCGGTATAACCACCGGAGAATATTGTCATCAGGATTCCAATCGTGTGGGAGATAAAGGCAAACTGCATGATTCTCTTCGGGCCGATGGTGCTATAGAAAATCCCACCCAACACCATGGAGATCGGGAAGCCGATGAACCACATTTGATTGATAAAACCGAGCTGCGTGGCGGTGAGGTCAAAAGTTCGGCCAAGCTCCGGCAGAATTCCAGCTCTGATGCTGAAGGAAAAGGCAGTTGTGATCAGGGCAAAGCAACTACCGTAAAAGAGTCTCTTGTTATTTTGTTCACTCATAGCATTAGGTTTTTAGGTTTGCGCGTAAGTTTAGTGGGGGAATATCCGTTTAAAAATTTTCTTCTGCAAACGATTTAGGAACGTGAGGTCATAATTTTTTAAAAATAGCATTGCCCTCGGTCATATCTCGAAATTGAATTCCTCTTTCAATAACTTGTCGTAGATTTTCTTGTCGAAGCTGTACAGCGCAGCCGCCCGGTGCGAAACGTCTTTCTGTTTTTCTTTCAATGGCACCAGTAAATTCATATTCATTAGTTTGCGCCTGAAATTCGATTTGTCGAGTGGTGTCCCTAAGATAGCTTCATACAATTCCTGCAGGGCCAGCAGCGTAAATTTTTTTGGCAAAAGATTGAAGCCGATGGGCTCGTGCCTTACTTTATGCTTAAGATGTGCGACAGCATAATCCAGAATCTTCTTATGATCGTAAGGAAGTCGCGGTACATCGTCAATCTCAAACCATTGAGCATCTGACGCAGTGAAGCCTGCGTGCAAAGAATAATTTTCGGGCTTCACCAGTGCGAAGTAGGCGATCGTAATAACGCGTTTGGTGGGATACCTCTCAAGATCACCAAAGGCCCGCAGCTGTTCCAGGTAAATGTTAGAAACTCCCGTCAGCGCTTTCAATATTCGGCTGGCTGCGTCATCTATACTTTCGTTGTAGTTGATCCAGCCGCCTGGCAACGCCCATTTACCTTTGCTGATTCCTTCGGCATGCTTGACCATCAGTATTTTAAGAGCGCCTTCATTAAATCCAAACAACAGGCAGTCAATGGAAACCGAATCCATTATTTTGAACGGGAATTGGGGAAGGGTTTTCATTTTCTCGCTAAAAAAAGTGGCAATGTTTTGAAGTTATGTAATATTGCCTCAAATTATGGTCAAAATGACTATTAGTAAAATTTTTCTGATAAAAAGATAATTCATGAGTCAGTACTTGATTGGTATAGACGTTGGCACATCCTCCATTAAAGTAGCATTGGTAGATGCTTCCACGGGCCAAGCGGTAGCCTCCGCACACTCACCGTCCGAGGAAATGGAAGTGACTGCGGTTCATCCCGGTTGGGCCGAGCAGCATCCTGATTGGTGGTGGGAACATACCGTAAAGAGCGTGAAGATGGCGCTCCAAAAATCTTCGATCGATGGAAAGAAAGTAGTCGCCATTGGAATATCGTATCAGATGCACGGACTTGTGGTGGTGGACAAAAACTACAAACCGCTGCGGCCTTCGATTATCTGGTGCGATAGCCGTGCAGTGGAGATAGGAGACAAGGCATTTAAAGAATTGGGAAATCATTATTGCCTGCAGCATTTGCTCAACTCTCCTGGAAATTTTACGGCATCTAAGCTGAGATGGATCAAAGAAAATGAACCGGCTGTTTACGAGAAGATCCACAAGATCATGTTGCCCGGTGATTACATTGCGTTGAAGCTGTCGGGTGAAGCAACAACAACAGACACGGGACTTTCAGAAGGAATTTTTTGGGATTATCAGGATAAGACGATCTCCAAAAAGTTGTTGGATCTTTATGGTATCGATAAGAATCTCATTTCTACCATCGTTCCTGTTTTTGCCGAGCAGGGGAAACTGAAGGAGTCGGTAGCTGCTGAACTTGGTCTTGCTGCCGGAACAAAAATTTCATATCGTGCCGGTGATCAACCCAATAATGCATTCTCTCTGAACGTTCTAAACCCGGGTGAAACCGCGGCAACGGCTGGAACATCGGGTGTTATTTATAGTGTGACAGACACCAACGCATTTGATCCGAGATCGCGCGTGAATGCATTCATTCATGTGAATAATACGCAAGCGATACGAAATGGCGTTTTACTTTGTATTAATGGCACTGGTATTTTGAACAGTTGGTTGAAGAAAAATATTAGGAGCGGAGGTAATGCTTATGATTATGAGCAGATCAATTCAATTGCAGCCGAGGCACCCATCGGTGCTGATGGTTTGATCGTACTTCCGTTTGGTAATGGAGCAGAACGGATTTTAGAAAATAAAGGTATTTCCTCTTCCTTCTACGGCTTGAACTTTAATAGACACAATCAATCACATTTGTTCAGGGCCGCCCAGGAGGGAATCGTGTTCGCGTTGAAATATGGATTCGACATTCTGCAAGAGATGGGACTGAAGACAGAAGTAATCCGGGCTGGAAATGCGAATATGCTTTTAAGTCCGTTATTCAGGGAAGCATTTGTAAACACGATTGGTGCACGACTGGAATTATACGATACGGATGGAGCAAAAGGAGCAGCACTGGGTGCCGGTGTTGGTGCCGGGGTCTATAAGACTTTCCCTGAAGCGTTTAAAGGATTAAAGATGATCCGCCAGGAAGAACCGGATAAAAACAAATCTCAACAATACACGGCAACTTATCAAAACTGGAAAACACAATTGAATAAACTTTTATGAACCTGACAATCGGAAACAAAGAATACTTTAAGGGCATAGGCCAGATAAAGTATGAAGGAAAGGATTCAGATAATCCTTTGGCGTTTAAGTATTATGATCCCAAACGCAAGGTGGGCAAGAAAACAATGGAGGAATATTTTCGCTTTGCCATTGCTTACTGGCATACGTTCTGTGGCACCGGTGGCGATCCGTTTGGTGCGCCCACGAAAAATTTTCCATGGCTGACCAATTCCGATCCCGTTGAGCGGGCAAAGGAAAAAATGGATGCAGCGTTTGAGTTCATTACCAAGATTGGAGCTCCCTTCTATTGCTTCCATGATTATGATTTGGTGGACGAAGGTCCGCAATTGAAAGAGTCGGAGAGAAGACTTCGCATGGTAGTTGATTATGCTCGCAAGAAACAACGGGCTTCTGGTGTTAAACTTCTTTGGGGAACCGCCAATTTGTTTTCCAATCCACGCTATATGAATGGTGCGGCTACCAATCCTGATTTCAATGTGGTGTGTCATGCGGCAACTCAGGTGAAGAATGCACTGGACGCCACCATTGAATTGGGCGGAGCCAACTATGTATTCTGGGGTGGAAGAGAAGGTTATCTTTCCTTATTGAATACGAACATGAAGCGCGAACAAGAACACATGGCGCGTTTCCTTCATACGGCAAAAGATTATGCACGCAAACAGGGCTTCACTGGAACATTCCTGATCGAGCCAAAGCCAATGGAGCCATCCAAACATCAATATGATTTCGATGCTGCAACAGTGATCGGCTTCTTGAATCAATTTGGTTTACAAAATGATTTCAAACTCAACCTCGAAGTGAACCACGCTACGCTGGCTCACCACACCTTCCAGCACGAACTACAGGTGGCAGCCGATGCCGGTATGCTGGGAAGCATGGACGCCAACCGCGGTGATTATCAAAACGGTTGGGATACGGATCAGTTCCCAAACAATCTTTTTGAATTGACCGAATCGTTGCTGGTGATCTTAGAGGCTGGTGGATTTAAGTCGGGCGGTATAAACTTTGATGCCAAGACGAGAAGAAACTCAACCGATCTTGCTGATATCTTCCACGCACACATCGGTGGCATGGACACGTTTGCCCGCGCATTGCTGATCGCTCAGGCCGTGTTGGAAAAATCTGACTACAAAGAACTGCGCAAGCAACGCTACGCTTCGTTCGATTCTGGAAAGGGAAGACAATTCGAACTTGGCAAATTAACGCTGGAAGAACTGCGCGAGCTGGCTGTGAAGAATGGCGAACCAGATCAAATCAGCGGCAAGCAGGAGTACTACGAAAACATCATTAATCGATACATTTAGAATTGGTTAGCTTTTATAAGCTATCCAACGTCCGTGGTCTGTGTCTAATATCTGTGGTCTGTGTCTTTCACAGACCACTTTTTTAAAACGAGTGTCCTGATCCTTTCATCTATGAACAGCCGGTAGCTGCGGTTCAAAAACCTTGGATACCACTTATAAAATCATGGTATATTTTAAGTATCTTTTAAATAAATTGCTCAACCTAATTCAAAACATATGAATCGAAAATTACGAATGGGAATGGTAGGAGGCGGCAAAGACGCTTTCATTGGTGCCATTCATCGACTTGCCGCAAACATGGACGGCCTCATCGAAGTTGTCAGTGGTGCATTAAGCATCAATCCTGAAATCGCCAAAGAAAGTGGCAAAGCTTTGTTTCTCGCAGAAGACAGAACCTATCTGACATTTGAAGAAATGTTGGAAAAGGAAAGCAAGCTGCCTGCCGACAAGCGCATTGATTTTGTCACGATTGTTACGCCCAACTTCGCGCACTTTGCGCCAGCCATGATGGCGTTGGATAAAGGCTTTCACGTAGTGGTGGAGAAACCTATCACATTTACATTAGATGAAGCCAAGCAATTGAAGAAGAAAGTGGCTGACACTGGTTTGTTGTTGTTGCTTACGCACACGTATTCCGGTTACCCGATGGTGAAGCAGGCGAAGGCCATGGTGAAAGATGGCATGTTGGGCAAGATCAAAAAAGTATATGTTGAATATCCACAAGGTTGGTTAAGCAAGTTGAGTGAAAGAGAAGGCAATGCTCAGGCCGCCTGGCGCACCGATCCCAAGAAATCGGGAAAGGCGGGTGCCATGGGCGACATTGGAACGCATGCTGCACATCTGGCCGAATACATTACCGGTCTTAAGATTACACACCTGTGTGCTGACCTGAACATCTTAGTGGAAGGTCGTGCATTGGATGATGATGGAAATGTGTTGCTGAAATTTGATAACGGTGCAGCCGGAGTGTTGATGGCATCGCAGGTTGCCGCTGGTGAAGAGAATGCCTTGAAGATTAGAATCTATGGAGAACACGGAGGACTGGAGTGGGCGCAACAAGAACCAAACACTTTGATCTGCAGATGGCATGGAAAGCCAACTCAAATTTTCCGTGCGGGAACAAACGGAAATTTATTTCCGGCAGCGCTTCACAACTGCCGCACGCCAGCAGGGCACCCCGAGGGTTATCTCGAAGCTTTTGCTAATCTCTATCGCAATTTTGCGTTGACCGTGTCTGCGCGCATTGACGGAACGAAACCACCAGAAGCAGCTTTGGATTTTCCAGGTGTGGAAGATGGTATCAGAGGCATGGCCTTCATCGACAATGTGGTGAAGAGCGGACAGAGCAAAGAGAAATGGACTCCATTTGAAATCTAACAATACATTAATGAAGACACTAAAAGGACCCGGTATATTTCTAGCTCAGTTCATGGGCGATGAACCTCCGTTCAACAATCTGAAATCGATTTGTAAATGGGCGGCATCTCTTGGATATGTTGGTGTGCAAATACCATCATGGGATGCACGCTGCATTGACTTAAAGAAAGCGGCCGAAAGCAAAGACTATGCAGACGAAATTCGCGAGACCGTTGAATCATGCGGATTGCAGATAACAGAGCTATCGACTCACTTACAAGGTCAGTTGGTTGCTGTACATCCTGCTTATGATATTATGTTCGATGGCTTTGCACCTAAGTCTGTTCATGGTAAGCCAAAGGAAAGAACAGCATGGGCAGTTGATCAACTTAAATCTGCTGCGAAGGCAAGTAAAAATCTTGGATTGAATGCGCATGCGACATTTTCTGGAGCGCTCATGTGGCACACCGTTTACCCATGGCCACAGCGTCCTGCTGGTTTGGTTGAAGATGGCTTTAAGGAATTGGCAAAACGTTGGCTACCTATCTTAAATGCTTTTGATAAGGTTGGAGTAGATGTGTGTTATGAAATCCATCCGGGTGAAGATCTTCATGATGGGATTACATTCGAACGTTTCTGGGAGGCAACGGGTAAACACACTCGTGCAAACATACTGTATGATCCCAGTCACTTTGTGCTGCAGCAATTGGATTACCTCCAATACATCGACTTTTATCATTCCTTTATCAAAATGTTCCATGTGAAGGATGCCGAGTTTAATCCCACTGGAAAGAGTGGTGTGTATGGCGGCTATCAGGATTGGGTAAATCGCCCCGGTCGTTTCCGTTCATTAGGTGATG
>JBGANU010000038.1:0-10077 GCA_044222145.1 Cyclobacteriaceae bacterium | reverse complement strand
GATCTTCTCAAAGCTTGCACAATATGATTATGCAGGCTGGGCAGTTTTGGAGTGGGAGTGCTGCATCAAACATCCTGAGCAGGGCGCAGAAGAAGGCGCACCTTTTATTAAAGATCATATCATCCGCGTAACGGAAAAAGCATTTGATGATTTTGCGTCAACCGGAAAGAACCCGAAACTCAACAAACAAGTACTTGGTATCTAAACAATAATTATTATGAAGAAAATATATGTTCTAATAGCAGTGGTAGCATCAGGGATTGCTATCGCATCATGTGGTTCGAAGGAAAAGAAAGCAACCGAAGAATTTGTAGCGAATGAATCTGCGGAAGCAAAGCCAGCGGTGGACATGATCGCGCAAGGTGAAGCGTTGGTGAAAGCAAGCGATTGCAAGACCTGTCATCATCCAACCAATAAAATTATCGGCCCGTCACACACCGATGTTGCCAAGAAATACGAGTTCACAGAAGCAAACGTGAAAATGCTGGCACAGAAAATTATCACCGGTGGCCAGGGCGTGTGGGGTGAAATACCCATGGCCGCTCACGCTGATGTTTCAACAGAAAATGCTGAAGCCATGGCTCGTTATGTGTTGTCGTTGGATGGTGAAAAAGAACATTAAGAAGTAAAATGAAAAAAATTATTGTATTGATATTTCTTGCAGCTTCTCTTCTCGCGGAAGCGCAGTCTCCCAACACGTTAACAGCGAAGGAGAAGAAAGACGGTTGGAAGTTGTTGTTTGATGGAACCACCACCAAAGGGTGGAGGAAATTTAAGGGTGATAAAATCGGTGCCGCCTGGAAGGTAGCAGATGGTGCGCTTTACCTCGATGCTTCGAACAAGAAAGACTGGCAAACAGGAGATGGTGGCGATATCGTTTCAGAAGGAGTGTATGAAAACTACGAGCTAAGCATCGAATGGAAGATACAGCCTTGTGGTAACAGCGGCATCATCTTCAACGTGCAGGAAGGCAACTATGATTATGCGTGGTTCACCGGTCCTGAGTTTCAGGTACTGGATAATGCCTGTCATCCCGATGCAAAAATTATCAAGCACAGAGCAGGTGATTTGTATGACTTGATTTCATGCAAAACAGAAACCGTTAAACCTGCAGGCGAATGGAATCTTGCCGTCATCAAAGCCAACAAAGGCAAGTATTCGTTTTGGTTGAATGGAACAGAGGTGACAAGTGTGGATATGAATTCTCCGGAATGGAAGACACTCATCGCAGGTAGCAAATTCAAAAACATGCCCGACTTCGGAAAGTTCACAAAAGGACATATCTCGCTGCAAGATCACGGTGATCAGGTGTGGTATCGGAATATCAAGATCAAAGAGTTATAAATTCTGGGTTCATGTCTCAGGCCTCAAGCTACAAGCAAATCGGCTTGAAGCCTGAGGCTTGTAGCTTTTTAAACAAATAACAACATACATAACAGCGCCTCTGCGCCTTAGCAGTAAAAAATTATGAAAAGACATTTATTCTATCTTCTTGCTCTCGCCTTATTAATCTCTTCTTGTGTCAAAGACAAACCACGCCTTTTAGTCTTCTCCAAAACGAAGGGATATAGGCATGCATCGATCACGGCCGGAAAGGCAGCGTTGCAAAAACTGGGACAAGAGAAAGGATTTGATGTAGACACCACCGAGGTCTCTGCTGACTTCAATGAAGAGAATTTAAAAAAATACAATGCAGTGTTGTTCCTGAGCACGACAGGCGATGTGCTTGACCCAATGCAGCAGAATGCATTCAAACGATTCATTGAAGGTGGAGGTGGTTATATGGGCATACACGCAGCTGCCGATACCGAATACGATTGGTGGTGGTATGGAAAGTTAGTGGGCGCCTATTTTAAAAGTCACCCCGCTATTCAGGATGCCAAGTTTAAAAAGGTGAAAGCTTTTGGTAATGGAATAGACTTGCCAGCAGAATGGATGCGCAAGGATGAATTGTATAATTATAAAAAGATTTCAGACGACCTTAACGTGCTCTACACACTTGATGAGACTACCTATCAGGGTGGAGAAAATGGAGACAATCACCCGATCGCCTGGTATCACGATTTTGATGGAGGCCGTTCGTTCTATACCGGAATGGGTCACACCGATGAGTCCTTTGCCGACCCGATGTACCTCGATCATGTTTACCAGGGAATTTTATATGCAATGGGTGAACGCAAACCTGATTTCGGAAAAGCAAAAGAAAAGAAGATGCCTGAAGCAAACCGGTTCACGAAAGTGGTGCTGGGTTCTTTCTTTGACGAACCCACTGAAATGGACATCCTTCCCGATGGACGCATCATTTTCTTAGAGCGAAAGGGAGCGGTGAAAATGTATAATCCGAAGACAGACACCGTTACATTGATCAACACATTTAATGTTAATACAAAGTTTGAAGACGGTATGCTGGGTCTCGCTCATGATCCCGACTTTGAGACAAACAAGTGGCTGTATATTTATTACTCACATCCGGAAAAATCAGCCAACGTGTTGTCGCGATTTGTTTTCGATGGCGAGAAAATTGATCAGAGTTCAGAGAAGCAATTGTTGGAAGTTGCTACCCAGCGCGAAACTTGCTGTCATACCGGAGGGTCGATTGTGTTTGATCGAAACAAAAATCTTTTTGTATCCACCGGAGATAACACCAGCCCATTTGAGTCGGATGGTTATAGCCCTGCAGACGAGCGCAAAGGAAGACATCCATTCGATGCGCAAGGTTCATCCTCAAACACGAATGACTTACGCGGTAAGATATTAAGAATTCATCCCGAGCCAGATGGTACATACACCATCCCGGAAGGCAACCTTTTTCCTAAAGGCGAAGAAAAGACACGTCCGGAGATTTATGTGATGGGCAATCGCAACCCTTACAGAATTTCGATCGATCAGAAAACCGGCTTCCTCTATTGGGGTGAAGTGGGACCCGATGCTGGCAATGATGGTCCTGAACGAGGACCGCGTGGTTACGATGAATTAAACCAAGCGCAAAAGGCAGGATACTTTGGCTGGCCGTTATTTGTTGGAGGTAACTATGCATATGCCAAGTATGACTTTGACAAGAAAACAGTTGGCCCGCGTCATGATCCACTCAAGCCAATCAATTCATCACCTAACAATACAGGTAAGATCGAACTTCCTCCGGTAAGCCCTCCATTCATTTGGTATCCGTATGCGGAGTCTCCTGATTTTCCGTTGATGAAAACCGGTGGCCGTAATGCAATGGCAGGACCTGTTTATTATTCTGAGAATTATAAAGGAAAAGAAGGTGCGTTCCCAGACTATATGGATGGCAAACTTTTGATGTATGATTGGATTCGTAACTGGATGCGATTGGTAACAATGGACGATAAAGGTGCGATCACCGACATTGAACCGTTCCTGGATGGCACGCAGTTTAACAACACGATCGACATGGCATATGGGCCGGATGGAAAACTATATACATTGGAGTATGGCACTGCATGGTTCAAACAAAATCTTGACTCGCGTCTTTCGCGAATTGATTTCAATGCAGGAAATCGCGCACCTGTAGCTTCACTGAAGGCAAGCAAGAACGCTGGAGCAATTCCGTTGGGTCTCACTTTTTCTGCTGGCGAAAGCTCAGATCCGGATGGAGATGCCATCACGTATGAGTTGGAAGTAAATGGTCAGAAATTGAATAGTGCTAATGGCGACTTTTCATATACGTTCGACAAAGCAGGAATCTATCGGCCGAAATTAACAGTAACCGATGCGAAAGGTTTGAAGTCAACCTCAGAAGCTACTGTGATTGCGGGCAATGAACCACCAGTGATTGATATTACAACTGATGGCAATAGTCATTTCCTGCCGGGCGGATCAGCAAACTACAAAGTCACGGTAACGGATAAAGAAGATGGAAGCACATCTGATGGAAAAATTGCAGCAGGGCGTGTGTTGGTTACGCTTGACTTTCATCCACAAGGTTATGACATGACAAAAATTGCACAAGGCCATCAACGCGCAGAGTTGCCTGGCAAATTGCTGATGGCAGAGAGTGATTGCAAATCGTGTCACCTAGTCGATCAGAAATCTGCAGGACCTGCTTTCCGCGATGTTGCAAAGCGCTACGAAAAAGATGTTCGGGCGGTGGAGCAACTGAGCGATAAGATATTGAAAGGTGGTTCTGGCGTGTGGGGCGAAGTGGCCATGGCCGCGCATCCTCAGTTAACAAAAGCTCAAACGGTGCAGATGGTAGAGTACATTTTATCGCTTGCTAAGGAAGAAAAAGTTGCAAGCCTTCCATTGAGTGGCAAAGCAAACTTTGCGGTCATTCCTCCTCCGGGCCCAACGGCTACTGCTGCTTACGTGCTCACCGTTAGTTATGAAGACAACGGTGCGAACGGAATGCCATCGCTCTCTACAACAAAACAATTTGTGTTTGAGTCACCAGTTTTAAAAATTAGCGAGGCTACCGATCTGAAAGGTGGCATTAGAAAAGCAAGCATATCAGGCGGTGATTTTGTAGACAACGTTAGGCATAATTCTTCCATGACTTTTAATGATGTTGACCTGTTCGGTGTGACGAAACTGAATTTTGTTGCCATAGAGATGGGCGCCATGACAGGCGGAGAAATTGAAGTTAGATTGGATTCATCCGAAGGTACTAGCTTAGGAACAGCAAACTTTTCGAAGTCTCCTAAAATTGAAGTTCAGAGTGGAGTCTTTATGAAACCGTCTGGTATTTCTCTAAAAGGTGTAACCGGTAAACATAACATCGTGTTGATCTTCAAGAACGAAAAAGCCGGAAATGAAAATTTGTTTATGCTGGGTCAGGTATCGTTAGCCAAATAAATTTAAAAATAGAAACATGGATCGCAGAAAATTTATTCAGACTTCCGCAGTAGCTGCAACAAGTCTGTTGACAATGCCTTCTTTTTTTGCTGAGGCAAACGGAAAGAAAGCTATAGGGTTGCAACTCTACACCTTGCGCGATGTGATCATGAATGATGTGAAAGGAACCCTGAAAGCCATTGCTGACATGGGTTATACCGAAGTGGAAACGTATGGCTATGCGGACGGCAGCTTGTTTGGAATGAAGGCTGCGGAATTCAGCAAATACCTTAAAGACTTGGGCGTGAAGGTGACCAGTGGCCATTATGGAATTGATCTGGCGACCGGCAGCACCTGGGAAAAGGCTTGTGAGGATGCTAAGTTGATGGGGCAGGAGTACGTCATTGTTCCGTGGATGGATGCAAAATATTACAGCTCGCTCGATGAATTAAAGATCACGTGCAATTCATTAAACAAGGCTGGTGAAGTAGCTAAGAAATATGGATTGCGCTTTGGATATCACAATCATGCATTTGAGTTTACTGAGGTGGGTGGGAAGTTAGTGTTCGATGCCATGCTGGAAATGTTGGATCCAAAATTCGTCACCATGGAGATGGATTTATTTTGGGTGGTGAATGCTGGTAAAGATCCTGCTAAGTACTTCAGTAAATATCCGGGCCGTTTTGAATTGTGGCATGTAAAAGACATGGACAAAACCAACCGCGAGCACAATGCGGATGTCGGCACAGGCTCGATTGACTTCAAAGCGCTGTTTGCTAAGGCGAAGCAATCTGGCATGAAGCATTTTTTCATGGAGCAGGAAACCTATCCATCTACCCCGATGGAAAGCACACGGAAATCTGCCGAGTGTTTAAAGACGATTGTATAATACTTTATCAAACAGAGCAAATTCTGTTATAGTTTTGTGACCCCGGCCTCAAGCTGGGGTTATTTCATTTTTAACGAACGTAAAGCAATGAATGTGAGATTAATTTTAGTGGGATGTTTTGTGGTCGTGGCAGCTTTTGCAAGTGGGCAGGATTTAGGTCAGGTTATCAGAGGTAAAGTAAAAAATCAGGTTACTCAAAAGCCACTGACAGGCGCCAGTGTCTCTGTTTTCAAAGCGGAAGTGTTGGTGGCCGGAGCTGTGACGGATTCTATTGGTAATTTTCAAATCTTGAACGTAACGCCAGGTCGTTATAAACTTTCAATTTCTTTCACCGGGTTTAGCTCTTTTGAAGACGAGTTACTTGTAATCTCGGGAAAAGAATCAATCGTCAACGCAACACTATCAGAATCGACCACAGTGCTCAACGAGGTTGAGATTAAAGCTTCCTCACTGGAGATAACCGCAGGTGTGACATCCATTTCCATGGAGAAATCTATGCGGGTTCCTGCGAATTTTTTTGATCCGATTCGCATGGCAACTTCTTATCCGGGTGTGGTAGCCGCCAATGATCAGGCAAACTCTATTGTGGTAAAAGGTTATTCACCAAATGGCTTGTTGTGGCGACTGCAAGGGTTGGACATTCTGAGCCCTAACCACCTGGCCAATGCCGGAACGTTTAGCGACAAGCCTGTCTCAAATGGTGGAGGTGTAAATGTTTTAAGTGCGCAGTTGTTGGACCGTACTGACTTTTATTCAGGATCACTGCCAGCTAATTACGGCAACGCATTATCTGGTGTAATGGATATGAAGCTTCGGGCAGGCAACAAAAATAAAATGCAATACACAGCGCAGGCAAGCCTTATTGGTATGGACATCGCGGCAGAAGGTCCCATAGACAAAGCCAAGCGTACTTCCTTTATTGCGAACTATCGCTATTCAACGGTGGGCTTGCTTTCGCAGATGGGTGTAAACTTTGGCGGTGAGGTGATTAACTTTCAGGATTTCTCATTTCACCTCGACCAGCAACAAAAGAAGGGAGGGAACTTATCGGTATTTGGTTTTGGTGGTTTGAGCTCAAACAAATTTAAGGCGAAGCCGGTTGACGAGTGGAAAGAAGAGAAAGACCACAACACAATCAACTACGATGGCAAAGTGTATGGTATTGGTTTTGTCAATCAACTCAAATCATTTGATCGCGTTAGCTTAAGTTTAGGTGCATCGCTCTCGGGGCAATCGCAAGAGCGAAGTTTACAAAGTGAAACCCTCACCACACCGGAGGCCTATGTCTTTGCCGATAAATATTCCAGCGACAAATTATTGCTCTCCAGTTTTTTCAAGGCCATTTATAAACTCAACCCCGGAGGTACTTTGGAAACGGGCTTCATGGCGAATCACGTCAATAATAAATTGACATCAGTTACCATCACGCCATTGTACCTCGATACGTTCTATCCCACGGTGAGTGGCACCGTCAATGGAATGATGTGGCAACCTTATGCAACCTTATCGCAACGATTTGGAAACTTGTTGAAATTGAATGCCGGCCTTCGCTATGTCAATTTTAGTTACAACAAAGCAACTTCATTGGAGCCACGGGTGAGTCTCGCCCGCTTTATGCCGCGAGGCGCTTTGACTTTTTCATATGGATTGACCGGTCAGTGGCAACAATTACAGACGTATCTTCAATACGGAAATCAAAATCTGAAACTGACCAAGGCTCACCAATTCGCAGCTGAATTTAAGCACACGTTTACCAAAGATCTGCGATTGGTTTCAAGTGTTTATTACCATCGTTTGTTTAATGTGCCTGGTATGTATTCGGACGTCCGTTATTCGACATTAAATCAAATGGAAGATTTTTCGCGGCAATTGCTTCTCAACAACGGAAGAGGTTTAAACTACGGTGTTGAGTCTTTATTGGAGAAGCGTTATTACAATCAAATCTACTTTATGGTGAGTGGCTCGCTTTATCGTTCAGAATACAATACGGTGGGATACTACACGCGCTTCAACGGTAGGTTTACGAGTAGCTTTCTGGCCGGAAAAGAATGGCAGAAGAAGCGTAACACGTTTGGTGTAAACACGCGAGTGCTCTATCTGGGCGGCTTGCGCGAGGCACCCATTGATGAAGCGTTGTCCGCAAGTGTAGGAAGCACGCAATACAATTATCAGAATGGGTACTCGGTTCAGCTGCCCGATTATTTCAGAACCGACTTGCGTTTTAGCTGGCGCAAGAACAAACCAGGTTATACGCGCACATTCTCAATCGACATTCAGAATTTGTTGAACACGCAAAATGTAGCCTATCATTATTATGACACCTACTTGCAAGCTGTGAAAACAAAATATCAAGTTGGATTAATACCCGTAATCGCTTATCGCGTGGAGTTCTAGAATAGCTTTAGGTAGAAAGCTTTCAGCTCAAAGCTATTGCGTTTTGTCCAACAGAAGTATTATTCCTAACTTCCATGAATAAGCGGAGGGGTAGATCGTTATGATCATCAAAGTATATCAATCAGAATTATTGATCTGTGAACTGGATGATTCACTTCCGGTTCTCCGCCATCGCTGGACAAGCGAGCCAACTGGCGAGCAGTTTGAAAACGGTCTTATTGAACTGGCGCGACACTACCGCGACTTGCGTAAGTCTTATAAAAATCTGGCCTGGCTTGCCGACACAACACGGCTAGGCGAATTAAGTCCCGAAGTTGAACAATGGTTGGAAAAAGTGTGGGAAGACATTTTGTTCCGGGAGTCCGGTGTGACCATTCATGCTGTGATATTGGGCGATAGCATATTTGCCGATTTCCCGATGGAGAAATTTAAAATGGATGCCGAGGAGAAATATCACAACCTGAATGTTCATTTGGGAGTGTTCTCCGATCAGAATTCCGCTTACGAATGGATTAAGTCCCTTCTGTAATTAGGTCATTCCCTAACCTCCAATTCGACTGAAGAAGATATGCCCGGAAAGCCCTATCATTTGTTAGTGCAACCGTTTGAAACATTTTTTTTGAGAGGTTTTTACTTTATTTTTGCCACGCCAAACAGAAATAAATAACCTTCGATATGACAGAAATCCTTAATGCCAAACGTACCTATGGCCTGAAGCACAGCAATTTGCAGGCATGGGTCAATCAAACAGCCAGCCTGTGTAAACCCGACCAAATCCGCTGGTGCGATGGCTCGAAAAGTGAATATGATGAAATGTGCAATCTGCTCGTGGAGAAGGGGACATTCATCCGGTTAAACGAGGAGAAAAGACCTAATAGCTTTGCTTGCTTTTCCGATCCGAGCGATGTGGCAAGGGTGGAAGATAGAACATTCATCTGCAGTCGCAAGAAAGAAGATGCAGGCCCCACTAATAATTGGGTGGATCCTCGCGAGATGAATAATACCCTGAACAAACTTCTCGATGGCTGCATGAAAGGCCGCACGATGTATGTGATTCCCTACTGCATGGGGCCGGTTGGTTCACCGTTGTCGCACATTGGTATTGAAATTACAGATTCGGAATATGTAGTCGTGAACATGCACATCATGACACGCGTAGGGAAGAAGGTAATTGACGTGCTGGGTTCTAATGGTGACTATGTAAAATGCCTTCATACTTCTGGAGCACCGCTGCAAGAGGGCCAGGTTGATACCAAGTGGCCTTGCAATCCAACTACAAAATATATTGTGCACTATCCGGAGGAAAGATCAATCGTATCGTATGGATCTGGTTATGGCGGCAATGCCTTGTTGGGTAAGAAATGTTTTGCCTTGCGCATAGCATCTTCTATGGCGCAGGAAGAAGGTTGGCTGGCCGAGCACATGCTCATACTTGGCGTGGAAAGTCCCACAAAAGAAAAGACCTATGTGGCAGCAGCGTTTCCAAGTGCGTGTGGCAAAACCAATTTTGCTATGATCATTCCACCAAAGGAATTTGAAGGTTGGAAAGTAACTACCGTAGGTGATGACATTGCATGGATCAAGCCGGGAAAAGACGGAAAGTTGTATGCGATCAATCCCGAAGCTGGATACTTTGGTGTTGCACCGGGAACGAACGTGAAGAGTAATCCCAATGCAATGAAGACGATTGCCAAGAATACCATCTTCACCAACGTGGCGATTACTGAAGATGGTGATGTGTGGTGGGAAGGGATGACAAAAGAACCGCCAAAGAATTTAACGGATTGGAGGGGATTAAAGTGGGACCCTGCTTCAGGTAAGCCGGCTGCGCATCCCAACTCTCGCTTCACCGTTCCGGGTTATCAAAATCCTGTTATTGATGCCGACTGGGAAAATCCCAATGGTGTTCCGATTGGTGCGTTTATTTTTGGAGGAAGAAGGAGCACGACAATACCGTTGATCTACCAGGCACACAACTGGAACTATGGAGTTTATCTGGCAGC
>JBGANU010000024.1:0-62755 GCA_044222145.1 Cyclobacteriaceae bacterium | reverse complement strand
AATCGTGCCAAAGCCTGGTCACCTGGAGGACTACATAGATGAACGTGATTGGTACATCGTGATTGATTGTGTGAAGGACAGGTTTGATGATGAACAACCTTATTTAGAATGTAAAGACTACGATATGAGACTGGATTATTTAGACGGAATTGAAGAGGAAGAAACACAAGACGAGCCACTCGAATTTGCTGAGTACGACAATGTTGATCTATCAGACCTCGCATCAATCTATGATGACGAGGAGATGGGGAACATTTTCAAAAAGATTGGGCAAGGGATCAAGAAGGTAGCCAAGAAAGTTGGTGACAAGGTTGGCGATGGGATACGCTTTCTCAACAGATATGCAAATCCCGCGACAATTCTATTGCGTAATGGTTTTCTGTTGGCAATGAAGGTAAACCTTCTGAATGTCGCTGGAAGATTACGGTTCGGTTATTTAAGTGACACTGAGGCAAAGGCCAAAGGAATAAACCTGAGTGAGTTGAATAAACTCCGGAAAGTAAAAGACAGAGCGGAGACTGTTTACTGGCAAGCCGGAGGCAAGAAGGACAACCTGAAGAAAGCAATTCTTAAAGGGAAAGGCAACAAAGATAAAAAGGTACCGCTCAGTGGTCTTGAGGGCTTGGACGAAGTTTACGCTGATCAGGAAGAGTACAACATCATTCACGGAGATGATGATGACATTGAGGGATTGGGTGTAGTAGGTGCAACCGCGATCGCTGCGGCAACATCGGCAGTGGCTGCAATAGCTGGAGCACTCAAACAGGTTAAAGGATTATTCAACAAGGGAGGAAGCGAGGAGAAAGCTTTTCAGAGCGAGACCGACAATGCAGGAAGTGCAGCGTCAGCCCCGGATATATCTGAGAGCGAAGACGAAGTTAGAGATGATTACTCCGAACCCGCACCGAATGCACAACCAGGTTCTTCACTGATCTCAAAAGTAACATCAGCAGTTACAGCAGCGAAACCACTTGTGTCGGCAGCCCGATCATTTGCTCCAGCGCCTAAAGCACCAGCAACGATCAACAAAAATGAGACAACACAGAATAATACCAATACTTCTCAGGCTACTCAGCCTGTACTATCAAATGAATCTGCCTCCAGCGGAGCTATGCTTGTACCAGGTGAAAGTGCAACGCCAAGCGATGCTGTACAGACTCAGGATACTCCAGCGAAAACTGGCTTCATCCAGAAGACTACGACCTGGGTAAAAGAAAATCCAGGTAAGTCACTGCTCGTTGCAGGCGGTGTGATCACAGGAGGATACTTGCTCATGAGAGCGATGCGAAGCGGATCGGCAACGAACGGACTAAATGGTGTCCCTCCAAAAAAGAAGAAACGAAAGTACACCAAGAAATCTGACGGCAAGAAAAACAAAGTGAAAGCTCAAAACCTACTATAATATGGCAAAGGCAAAAAAGAATAAAAACAAAAAGCAGAAACAGGGACAACCGCTCTTTGGAGCTGCACCGGTGATGGAGCATCCAATAGCACAAACAGTAACAAAGGGCGGACTTGTGTTACTGGCTGCAATCGCAGCGGGTGGCGCAGGTGCAGCGCTCGGAAAACACTCGCTACTCGCGGGCATTCCGGTAACGCTTGTGGGATTTCATAAGAAGAATCCATACATCATCGCAGCAGGTCTTGGCCTCACGTTGAGTAACGGTTTTCAGAATCAAAGCAAGACCACCACAGTGCAGGGTGTGGATGGTTTTGACATCAAACAAATTGCTGAACAGGCAAAAGATCGTGTAGGAACATTCTTCAAGAATTTCTCAGAGAAGCTCTATATCAGTAAAGCAGCGGAACCTACTGCGACATCAGGACTTTCAGGTGAGAACAGCGAAGAGCAAGTAACCTATTTCGTGAACCCATACAACGATACCAAAGAACTGGATATGTCGGCCATTGACCGCATACAGGAACAGATCGCGGCTATGAACGGAGGAATGAATGCGGTGGAAGATACAGAGAGGGAGTTTTAAATCAAAGAATAACAATTAAACAAAAAGTAAAATTATGCTGGGAGCATTAGGACAACTCATGGAGAGTGAGTACACGAACCCGACAGAGTTGTTGGGTCTGAGTGGAGAGATGGATACCGAGTTGTTAGGGTATCTGAATGCGCTGAACCCCGTTCAACGGGCAAAGGCGATGAGCAAGATCGTGAAGCGACATATTCCTTCACAAGGATCTCGCGCTGAGTTTGAGAAGTTCTTTGTTGAACTGCCCAAGCACATCAAAGAGCAATTGCTCCAGGGCAAGTTGCGTTTGGCCGATCAACTGATCTATACGATCAAACCGATCAAAGGTGCGAAAACCATCAAGATGTTTGAAAGCCAGGACGTGAAGGAAGTGAACCTGCGCAACATCAGCAACGCGAAACTTCCCAAGAACATGGCTTTGCTTGTGTCAGGAATTTATCTCCTGCACGGTGTAGCTACATCCCTGGATATTGATGACATCAAGACCACCAAGTTTGATACCATCGAAAACGTTGGGGCATTGGCAAACGGAGAGTTCAAACTCAAGGCAAACAAGAAGCAATTGGTGAGTGATACTTCCAACCGGAAGTTTGTGACAACTCAATTTGACATGGTGCCCAAGAGCTTTTACAAACTCGCGAACCCTCGTCTGATTCATGACGATGTGGACATCGAGTTTGAGATTGAACTCGGCACCATCAAAGGACTTGACGCGAACTCAGTCCTGTATGTAGGTCTCGAAGGAACGGCAACTATTCCTTAGTAGGTCATGGAGAAGCGTTGGGTAGACAAAATCTACACCTTCCTGGTGGACGCGGAAGGGCAACCGGTGAACAAGAAGTTTGACCTGGATAAGAACGTAAAAGTGGTGCGAGGCATTATGATGAGTTCTGACAGACCGAACCTCTTGTTCTATCGAGGCTCTCAACGCATAGAGCTTTCGGGAGAAGAGCTTTTCCCGGAAGACTTTGAGAGCAAAATGTTTATGAGTGGAATGGCCGTAGCTCCGGATAACAAGTACAAGTCGTTAGGTAATGGAGTCATAGCCGGAAACGGTGAACTGAAAATCCAATACAAGGACACTGCCAATCCCAACGCTCCCTTTGCTTCCTACAAGGTTATCGTCAGCCTCTTATGTGAGATGAAGTAATGATAGTAACGAAGACCAAAAGGAGAATCATCATAGTCAAACTGGAGATCGATAAGCTTGAGCGGTTCAAGCCATTCGAAATCCGGCTTCCGGCTAATGTGAAAAAAGTAACTGGAATTGCAGTAACAACTTCAGCAAAATGGGAACCGGGACCGTAAGCTTTCAGGCCAATGATAAGATGGATGTCTTCTTTGTGGCGCAAGTTCAGGAAGAAGGAATCGAGTTTTCGGACGAAGCATTGAGTAAGGTTGAAGACTCACAGTTCGATAGTGACAAAGCCTGGGTTACCGGAAATGTACCGAAGATAAAACCCGTACATGTTGAAGGCGACACGTCCATCATCAATGCCTGGTTCAAGGGGGAAACTTATGATAACCCATTTGTGATAACGGTCTACGTGGAGTGCGAGACGGCTGAAGAACTTGAGGAAGTAACTGCGGATGAGGAGACAGAACAAGACAAGAGTATGAGGAACGATTTCCTTGAACCAATGGAGATACACTTATGACCGAGCAATTCATTTTGGAGTTTGCACCACTGCGATTAAAGCAGCAGGGCTACTCGAAGTATCATCTTCGTCATAGGGATTTCATTGTCGAGGCAGGAGCAACAGTTACAATCCCTGCTTACAATGAAATGTTTTTCATCATTGACGAACCTCCGGGGCTTGTGGTTGACTCTGACTATGGAATGTACGACTCGACTGACGACCCTATACCAGAGAGCATTCACATTCACAGGGGCGAAATCAAGATTACGAATCCGGGAAGTACAAAGCGAAGAATAAAATTTATACAAGCAATCATAGTGAACTGATATAATTATGGCACTACCGAACAAAGAAAAATACGAGCAGAAAAAGATTGACAACCTTTTGCAATACCTGAGGCTCTACCATGACAAAGGGCAACCCATTGACTTTGAAATTCTGGTAGATGGTTTCAAGGCCGTTCGCAGAACAAGTGACCCTGATATGTTCACCATGTTTGAAAACTTCGTAACTGCGGATACACGCTCTATTGAAGTGCTGCTTTTTACAGGCAGTAGCAACAACAACGAAAAACGAATCTTCTATTTCGGAGAAGCTCAGAAAGAGGGGCTTTCAGGAGTTGATGTAAAGAACATCGTGGACGAGGAAGTGCAACGCAAACTCCGCGAAAAGGAGTACGATGAACTCAAGGACGAAAACAAAAAGTTACAACAACACATAGCCGACCTGGAGAGCGAGGTAGATGAGTTGGAGAAGCAAAATGCCCGGCTCGAAATGAAGCAATCTCCTTTGAACAGTTTCTTAGGTGATGTAGGGTCAAGTCTGGTGGAGAGTTTCATCAAGCGAAATCCCAAGCTCATGTCCGCCTTCCCAGGTGGCGAGGCACTTGCAGGTCTATTGCAGTCAAGCAATGATGAAGCAAACGAGGAGCAAATGCCCGAATCCGAAGTGAGCTTTAAGCCAAAGGTGTCTTCCTCTACTTCTCTGAGCGAAGATGAACAGGCGGCCATTCAGTTTGTCAATCAGCTTAAGTCACAATTCAGCAAGGAGGAATTCGAGCGGGTGCTTCATATCCTTCAAACCCTTGCCGATGATAAGAGCAAGATCGACCTGATCATGAATCATGTAAACATTAAACAATCATAATCTATGAACAAGTACAGTTTTGAAGTGAGCATTGAGGCGCAAACGCAAGGTGAGGCAGAAGTAAAACTGTCAGCAGCATCAACCTTAATGCAGAAGTTAAAGGCACGCGAAATAGCAAAGCTTGCCGATGTGGTAAAGAATGATCCAGTGAAGACATCCATTGCGAAGAAAGCTTTGGGTCTTTAAAAGAAAGAGGAAAGTAACGCATGAATGCAGACGCACAGAAGCTCCAAAATCTCAAGACCGTAGTGATCTACTCGACACTTGGTCTTGGCACTGCAACCGGACTGTTTTTTCTGGGGCGTCACTTTTATAAAAAGACCAGAGCGAACATTTCGCAGAAGCATAGTCTTGAAGTAGGCGATCCGGCAACATTTGCCAAGCAATTGAAGATGGCTTTTGATAATGACAATTACGCAGGTTGGGGAACGAATGAAAAGATGGTGATGCAAGTATTTAATGAGATACCATCCAAGAGCATGTACTCAAAAGTACAGAAGGAGTACGCTAACCTCTATGGTAAAAGTCTGAATGCAGACCTGGAAGACGAGTTGAGCAGTGAAGAGTATAACGAGCTGATAAGGATTTTAAACGCGAAGAACTAATGGCGAAGAAGGCTAAACAGACACTGAAGGGAAAGAAAAAAGTAAAAGCGAAAAAGCCGAAAGCAAAAAAGACCGCTGCCCCTAAAAAGAGTCAAGGCAAGAAAGGTGTTAAACCTGCGAAGGTATTTATCTATGCATTGGCTTTAGCTGCCCTTGGCGGTGGTGGTTATCTGGTATATGATAGAATTAAAAGAAAGAAGGTAGCTGAGCAAAATCAGTTGCCTTCAGACAACAACGATACAATCATTATCAACAACACACTACCTGCTTCGTTCAGCACATTCACATCAAAAGTCCTGAGTTCAGCCAGTGATAGTTTCCCTTTGAAGAGAGGAAGCCGCGGTACACGAGTAACAATGCTACAACAGGCTTTAGCGAAGACTACTCCATCCATTATGATTGATGGACAATTCGGACCACAAACAGCGGGAGCATTAAAGACAGCGGGGTATCCTGAAATTGTAGATGAAACACTCTTCAACAAAATCACAGGATCGACTAAAGGTTCTGTCCAGGTGGTATTCAATCCTTCGGCATTAGCTGAGAGTCTTTACAAAGGTGCGCAAGGCAAGAATCTTGCTCAAGTGATGGATATTTTAAAACAGCTAAAATCTGTAACAGAATATTCAGCGGTGAATGAGTACTACAAGAAGCAAAGCTTTATTTCAAAGACTATTGTCACCGACCTCCTTGAATATGCTTTCAAAAGCAGTGAAGCTGCCAAGGTGCAGATACGAAATGAATTCCTGCGCATAGGTTTAAAAGTAAGCAGTACGGGAACGTGGAGCCTTCAAGGAATACGGCTCTACAAAGACCTTGTCACTATTCGTGAAACAGTGGTAACAGATGCTCGGAATAACCGGATACCCGTGCATAGGAATACAATACTCGGAGATGAATTGGAAGTCGCTAATGGAATGACATGGTTCAAGTCTATTGATAACAGTATTCTGAAAGTCCCAACGCAGGACGTGAAGTACACTTAAAAAAGAATTTTTATGAAAGTTGAAATAGTAAGAACGTATCAACCCAAGCAAACGATTGGTCAATTTTATATTGATGGAATTGAATTTTGCAAAACGCTTGAACTTCAATGGCTGGATAACACCCGAAGCAAAAGCTGTATTCCGGAAGGGGTATATAAAGTTGTCAAGCGATTGGCGCATGAGAAGCGTAAGTACAATCATTTCCATATTACCAATGTCCCTGGAAGATCATACATCTTAATCCATACAGGTAATTACTCCAGCCAGATTTTAGGCTGTATTCTGGTGGGCGATAAACACATTGATATTAATAAGGATGGATTACTTGATGTGGCCAATTCTACAGCCACGCTTCAGAAGCTATACGATAAAATGCCCACTGAATTTGAGCTTGTCATAAGGGGCAAATAAAAACACTTGATTAAATACTTAATATGCTATCTCGCGTAAAGGAAATTTTAAAGGAGTATGGTTTTGTTTTATATACAAAGCCATACCAACTCAACATTGTTGGATTAAGAAGCAAGAGTGTTAATTCAAATGCCTTTGATGATGAGATTCATGTGTTTTATACCAAGCCGAGTGGAAAGTGGAATTACCATATTTTTCCTGCGACAACTGACCCAGGCACGTTCTGGCTGAACAATCCTGCATACCCGCAAGGAACTGCAATCCTTGCACAAGGTCAAAACCGGAATACCTACTCAATTGGATTACATCGCGGAAAATATGAGGCGCTCGTACAGGTGAAGTCGGTGACTGTGATCCGTGATTATGACAGAGATGCAATCCTTGACTTCAATAATGGAACAAGGGAGACTGGAAATTTCGGTATCAACATTCATAGAGCAGAAAGCACAGGCTCAACAAAGCTCATTGATCAGTATTCTGCTGGCTGCCAGGTGTTCAAAGATGCGGATGATTTCTATGCGTTTATGCAGCTCTGCAAGCTTCACGCAAAGCATCATGGAAACCAATTCAGCTATACGCTGATAGACTTTAGGTCGCTTAGGCGAATTACGCTCAAGCGAGTTATAACAGCGACAACCATTTTTGCAGCCATTGCTTTGGGTTGGGTTTTTAAACCAAACATGAATAGATAATGGAAGGACTTACTCCGCCTTTTTATTCGAGAACGGATGAGCTTCTGTACAAAATCTACTTAAAGCTTAATGGAGAGAGTATGCCAGGACTGACGCTAAGCGATATCAACACACTCTCCAAGCTGAACGCGATTCTTCAGGATGCAGACCTTGTGAGCCAGCAGCACTTCAATGATTCCATTATGGTCTTGAAAGGGAATGTGCCGGTGAGTGCTAATACCCTAGAGAAACTCTATAATATTATACTGGGAATGCAGTCGCTCAAACGGGAGGATATTGACACACTGGAAGAATTGAATGCGATTCTCACCGATGCGGATCTGGTACGCATTCAGGACTTAGCCGATGCTTTGGTTGCACTCAACCTGAAACAGCGCAGCTTTCAGTTTTACTTTCCCGATAGCCATTGGGAGGATGATCACAATCAAAGCATGAGGAGAGATCGCTTTGTTTTACGGGGCAAGATCAATTCATTAACCGAGGATTTTACTAATGCGCTATCGACTGTATCCTATAAAACTCGCATCGACACCTCCAACTCATGGGCGTATCATTTAAACATAACAGCTCTTCAAAACTGGATCAACACAAATGTATCCGGCAATGAGCAAACGGGAACAAGGTATTGGGTCAGATGTATTCCTGTTTATAAATCGGGACAAGATGGGGAGGCAGTGAATGCCTTGACCTATACCTCCATTTAGAATTAAGTCAGAAATAGCTGATACCTAAAAGGTCTATCGAACAATCAGTTCTTGGAAGCTCTTTAAATTTTCGATAAAATGGTTCGATATTGGTAACTTTGGGGCTACCAGACCGGAAGGTTCGAAATTTTTTTCGAGCTTTCCAGTTTTTATCTCTTCTAAGTCATTGTTTTTCAATGCAATACAATTGACCAATTGAGTGTAGTGTGGGGTTCGAAAACTTGTTTTGTAATAAACGAGTTTTTCTTCGAATATCGAACCCAGCATTATCCTCTTTAATGGTGTAGTCGCTTTCAAGTAAATCTGGTCGAGGTTCTTTAAGTAGGTTACACATCCACGCAAATACTTTCCATTGCTGCCAATGTCTTGAAGCCTCGCTTTGTCGCGAATCAAAGTTTGGTTCTCCCGGTCATACCGGCTCTTGATTAGTTTATAATCATCAGGATCGATTTGTTTTTCCATCATCAAATCCATTGCATCCTCTATATGCTTGTTATTCTTTTCAATCTGCCGTACGATATTTAGTTGTCTTTGTTTACGGTCATTCTCATAACGGTTGAACAAGTCGGACAACACATCGGCATACAATTCGAAAATCCCATTGTTGACCGAAATGCCTTTAAAAAGTTGTATAAAGTCTGAGTTGACTTGATCAGCGGGAAGCCGCTCCGTGCAACCGTTGGAGCAGTGGTAGTACGAATATTGTTTGCCAAGTTTTCCTCGGGAGGAACTTGCGGTAAGGGTTGCTCCGCACTGAGAACATTCTAAGAAACCGCGCAATGGGAAGAGGTCGTTCGTCTTGATCTTTGCTGTAGTCTTGGGTTTGCGGCCCTTGATTATGTTCTGTACCTGCCAAAAGGTATTCTCATCAATAATTGGCTCGTGAAGTCCTTTAACAATTTCTTCCGGCTCATCCACGGTAGCAGGCACAAATATTTTTCCTATGTAAACAGGGTTACGAACCAACGTATTAAAATTGCTTCTACTGCATTTCAAGCCAAGTTTGTTCATCTTTCTGCGGACCTCTTCAATCTTCAAGATACCCATTGCAAGATCTCTAAACGCTTGAGCAATAAGTTCCGCATTCTTGTCATGAATAATGATGGGCTTATTATTCTCGTCACGCGAATTTTTGTACCCAATTGGGGCTGTTGCTACCCAACGGCCACTCTTCTTCGCCCTGCGCATTCCACGAGTAGTATTCATCGAGCGCCTGTCATTCTCTACCTCAGGTGTTGCCACATAAATGGCAAGCATAATCTTTGATTCAGGTACATTAAGATCCAGCGGCTGTTCGATTGCACAAGTTTCAATAGTCAGTCTTCTGAACTCATCTATGAGAAAGTAACTATCACGAATGTTCCGCGAAAATCTGTCCCACTTAACAAACAGAAATTGATCAATGTTGTGCTTATTTTTTCTGGCAAATTCCCGCAACTCAGTCATAGCAGGGCGGTTCATGGTTTTAGCTGAGTAGTCCTCGCGGTAGATGGCAACAGGCTCAATGGCGTTTCTTTCACAATGCCGCATTAATCTTTCTTCCTGATCTGCCAGGCTATAACCTTTCTCTGCTTGTTCGTCAGTGGAGACTCTGATGTACAGAATTGCTTTCTTCTTCATGGCTATTCTTTTTATAGTCTTGGTATTCAATCTCTGCCAGAAGATACAAAAAGTCTCGGAGTTGTTCTATTTGTTTATCGGTAAAATTAATTCCTTTCTCTCTTAATTTCCTGCGGCAATAGTCGAGGGAAAGTTTCTTCTCTTCTAACCCGACTGTTGAGTTCGAAATGTGTTCGCTGTTAGTATGAAACTTCTTTACTCGCATCGTTTGATAAAAAATCAACGACCCGATTGTGGTTAATGTTTGGTGCTTTAAGTTGTTTCAATTTAGAACAAGTTCAGATAGGTTATTAAAAATAAACGTACCCTGAATCATACTTAGTCGGTGTTTCTTATACCGTAATATTATTTTCCACGGGAAAAATTCTGTCAAACGACTAAATCTTCTCATCTCCTTTTCAAGCAAAGTTCCGTCTTGTCTGTAGACCCCGCCAAGAGTGTTCAGCATAAACACAACCGACTGCGCCTTCTATTTATTCCGCTCCTTCTGGCTAATCCAAGGATGGGGTTCCTCTCTGGACAGAATTGAAACGTTGCTCAAAAGTCTAACCTGACGATAGTCATCGAAATCAAAATAAATTTCGCTACCGTTAGGTCAACTTGATCTTAAATGACCAACGACATTCATCATCTTTTTTACTTACTTGCTATGGCCAAGCCACTTAGGCCGTATAACTTAGAATCAGCTTATATAACCGTCTATTAACTTATTCAAAAATGGCCATTACTTGCATAATTGTTGATGATGAGCCCCGGGCACATACAATACTTGAGAAGTACATCGAAAGGATTCCTGAGCTTCAACTGATTGGGAAATACCTTGATGGCCCTTCTGCGCTAAGCGCTATGCAGTCAGCCGCACCAGATCTTATCTTATTAGACATTACCATGCCGGAAATGGACGGCTTCAAAATGCTGGAGAATCTTGCGCTACGACCATCTGTAATATTCACTACTGCTCATGGAGAATTTGCACTGGAAAGCTACGAGTACAATGCCATCGACTACCTTAAAAAACCTATATCGTTTGACCGGTTTGCGAAGGCGATCTTAAAATTGCAATCGTTCTTAAAACACCAGCCTATTGCCCATGCGCTCATTGACCACATTGATCTTCGAGTCAATAACAAGTTAATGTCAATTCCATTTACTGATATACTTTACTTTCAAAGCTTGGGAAATTACGTTAAGGTATTCACGAGCGAAAAATTCTTGCTCGCTCAGATTACAACTAAAGAAATTGAAGACAATATCCCCAAAGAGCTATTTGTACGAATACATAAGTCATTTATAATCAACAAACAATTTATATCACAAATTAAAGATGAGGAGATTTTTGTTGGTAAGAGTTCCCTACCAATAGGCAAGACTTATAAGCGATACGTTGTGGACTCACTCAAATAATCTTTTTCCCATTTCCTTGTACTTCTATTTATTTTTGAAGTGCGGTAACGAGGGCCATTCTTCGGCCAGTTTATCTTCGCTTATCCTAAACCACGTAATACCTGTTCCAATTTCTTGATTGCTTTCGGCTTTCCAATGAACTGCCACCATGTCACCTTCAGCTATCAATTTTATAATTGAAATTTTAAACCCTTTCATTACCCGCTGAACTTCCACTGCATTTTTATAATCTTGTTCCAGGTTGAAATCACCATCAGGGGCATGGCAAACAAAATCCGATATTCTTCGCTGCTTGTACTCTGTAAGATTTCCTTTCGCAAGTGATTCTTCAAAAAAATATCGAACGAGTTCTTTATTCCTTGCTTCCTTTGAAGGATCTGAGTTACATCCTACTGCTAAAATCAGAAAGAACAGGCAAACTTTATACATTTTTTTCTCTGGTGATTCCTAAGGTGAAGACAAAAAAATGGAGCAGGTTTAATTAAACATGAGCCTCGCGCCAATAATATGTCCAAATACATCAGCTGAAAAGTGGGCAAGTATGGCTAAGTATATACCACGATTATAGAACATCCAACTAAAAGCATAAGAGGCAATCAAGTTAAGCAGGATAACGAATCCAAATACTTCAATTTTGTCAGTTATTCGTATCCAGCCAGGTAAATGAGCCAGTGCGAAAAAGATGGCGGAAATCAGAAAACTCCATCTTAGAAAACTTTGTTTTAGTCGTTGTGTACTATTTTTCCCAAATGTCTTCCTTAACAGCCAATAAGTCAATGTCATTATAAAGAGTCTGAATATGATCTCTTCTGCAATCGGGGCAAACAGCACTACTCTTGCGATAGCTCGGGGTGGTAAAGCAGCGTCATGTTGAAATCGCAGAGCCAACTCAGGGACTAAATTGCTGATTAATTTTACTGAACTCAGCACAAACAGAGCGGTGAGCATTCCAATAACTAATGCTTCCAACAACAAATAAGGAATTTTTTTATTGGTTGGTACAATGTTGATGTCCCAGGCAATTAGCTTGGCTAACCTTACACCGATGAGTGCGAGTATTGCGAAAACTGAAAATCCGATTACTGTACGAACAAATTCAAATTGGAATGCAGCCAGTGCAGCGAACCCACTCAATAAGAGTAGATATCGCTGGTGGTTTGTTAAACTAAAGTTTGTCATCGAGACGTAAATGTCTAAGCACAGATCTATTCAATCAAAATAGAATCGTAAAACAATGTTGAACAGCCTTTGTGACACGAAGCGTTCGTCATTTCAATACCCGAAACCTCCCATTCTCTGGCATAATGCAAGTACATTTAAGTAAACATTAATTTTATGAAAAACATAATCATTGCTACACTTTTGGTGGTATCTGTTAGTACGTTCGGGCAAACACCTGATTCAACAAAATTCATTGCGGGCACATGGAAAGTAAGCGCTGAGTCCGTTGACCCTCTCGCTGCAGTTCAGTTTGAGGCGATAAAAAAGGCAAACCCTGCAATGGCAGATCAAATTAATATCGAAACTGTAAAGGAGTCGATAAAGGGAGCAACGTATACTTACAATGGTGATGGCACCTACCAATTTCAAATGATGGGTCAGCAGGATGCTGGCACATGGAAACTCTCAGATGACAAGAAGTCTATTGTAGCCATGAGTAAAACCACTGGAAGGGAATCAATTCGAATAATTGTCCGCTCTTCAAAAGATAAGATCGCCTTGAAGCTCCCAAGCGGTGTGATTGTGAAATATGAGCCAACGAAATAGCCACTCAGTGTTTTTTCTGACTGGCCGATTAGCCCCGCACTTCATTGTTTTGATACTGCTCTTCGCGGGGTCATATGCCCATGGCCAATCTATCGTTTTGTCAAATGTAAATTTGATAGACGTTGCCAACGGTAGCATTCAACCCGATGTCCATATTCTCATTGAGAATGGTAGAATCAAAAACATTGATAAGATCAAACGAAGCTATCCTGGTAATGTCACCCTAATCGACTGCCGCGGAAAATTTGTGATTCCCGGACTTTGGGATATGCACACGCATACGTGGAACTCAAAAAATTTCTTTCCCCTTCTTATTGCCAATGGAGTTACGGGAATTCGTGACATGTTTAGCAACATGGACTCGGTTCGCTTTTGGAGAAAGCAGGTTGAGGCCAATCGATTGATTGCGCCTGTGATTTACGGGTCGGGTCCCATCGTTGATGGCCCTAAGCCAATTTGGCCCGGATCGATAGCCCTTGCAAGTCCGGATAAGGTCTCTGGTGTGATTGACTCTATGAAGGTAAAACTTGGTGCTGATTTTATTAAAGTGTACTCTCTCCTTCCCAAAGCGACCTATTTAAAGATAGCGGAAGAATGCAAGAAGCAAGGGCTCGCATTTGACGGACACATTCCAAACGAAGTAACTGTTCTTGAGGCTGCAAGAGCCGGGCAACGCTCACAAGAACACTTGTTGGGTTTCATTGCAGAATCATCCGATAGTGCCGCTTACATCGGCAAAGTAAACCGGAAGGAAATAACCGACCCCAAATTACCTGATCGCACTTCGATCATGCGACTTCAACTCAGTACCTTTAATGAAAAAAAACTGGATGCTTTGGTAAATGATCTGGCCAAGTACAAAACCTGGATATGCCCCACGCTAACCGTGAACCGGAGCATGGGAAATTTAAAGGTACCAGAATTCACAAATGATAAACGTACTCACTACATGATGCCTGGAGTCGTTATGAGGTGGAACCCTGCCAATGATTTTCGTTTCAAAGCAATGAGCGATGAGTACTTTGAGTTGCTCAGAAAGGGTTTTAACATCCACCTGAAAACCGTGAAGAAACTGCATAGTGCGGGAGTTAAACTTCTTGCTGGTACGGATTATCCTAATCCATATTGTTTCCCTGGATTCAGTCTGCATGATGAACTTGAGCTGATGGTGAGTGCAGGCTTAACACCATTGGATGCCCTTCAAACTGCCACTTTAAATCCCGCTTTATTTTTCAAAATTACTGATGACTTTGGTACAGTCGAGCGCGGCAAAGTGGCTAACCTCGTGCTCTTGGATAAAAACCCACTGGAAAATATCGGCAATACCCGGAACATTTTTGCAGTTCTGGTGAATGGTAGAGTGATTCTGAAAAGCGAATTGGACATTATGTTAAGGGCTCTCTGGAATGAGTAGTCAAGCTGCTCTGGCTAAACTCAAGCGCTCTCTTGCATATTCTCCAAATCAATTTTGAGCGAGGCTGTGAATATTCCCTCCTCATTGGAGAGTTTTAGCTCATGTTGATTGGGAAAAAGTAACTCCAATCGCTTTTGAATATTCGGAATACCGGTTTTAGTAGATGGTACCTGATTACTAAATACGGAATTTCGAACAATAAGCTTTAGCTCTGATAGTGAGGACTCAATGGTAATGTCAACCTTACTATTTCTGCGGATAGAGTCAGTGCCATGTTTAAAGGCATTTTCAATAAGCGGAAATAATATTAACGGAGGAACCTCAAGTATCTCCCTCCGAATATTTTTGTTTAAAACTATTTCACACCGATGTCCGAGGCGCTCTCGTTCAAAAGTTATATAGTTGTCAATGAAATTCAATTCATCACTCAACAAAATTGTGTCCTTGTTAGAGGTCTCCACCATAAACCGCATCAGGTCGCTTAGTTTTAATATCAGGTCATTACCATGACTATTGTTTTCAAGATTATAGCTGTAAATATTGTTTAGTGAGTTGAACAGAAAGTGCGGGTTGAGCTGAGTTTTAAGCTGCTTAAGCTCAACATCTCTTTGCAAGGCCAATAATTTGTAGGCATTTTTCTTTTCGTTGTAATAGTGACCAGCCAAGAAAAATGCAGCGCCAACAAATGCCAGAAAGACACTATATGCTGTCATGTATGAAAGGCCTCGCTGAAACTGGATTGATGGAATGAGCCAATTATAGATGTATGAAAAAAGTGTTGCACTCGGGACAAATACAATAATATACCAGAGGTAGAGCCTTCGTTCGAACAATAGCTTTTTAAAAATCAAGACATTATGCAGTACGATCCAGATGTAGCAAAGGGTCACTGGCCAAATATTGCTAACCTGATAGGTTCTCCATTCGCCCCGTGTGAAAAGGAAAAAGAAATCCGCACCAACCCAAGAAAGGTAAACGATCAGCCCCCTTTTTATTACATCAACTGTTTCCTGCTTTAACCTTACTTTCTTCCAATTCATGACGCCTAAATAATCTTGCAATTTATTAATAAGTGGGTTGCT
Organism: Cyclobacteriaceae bacterium; assembly: GCA_044222145.1. GTDB lineage: Bacteria > Bacteroidota > Bacteroidia > Cytophagales > Cyclobacteriaceae > ELB16-189. Next base: position 47,299 of record JBGANU010000024.1, on the reverse strand, counting down.
TTTTTAAATATTTCATTGAATTCCAATCGCGTTAAAATTGACAAAGGTCGTTTGTCATTTCTTAAGCATAATCCTTCTTGATACATGATCATTATTCTAGGGTTAATTGACTAAGTAGGTAAAATCAAATAACTATGAAAAATGAGACAGGAATTCTTAAGAACAAAGTTGCAGTCATATTTGGAGCCGGTGGGGCTATTGGATCCACTGTAGCAAAGCATTTTGCCGCTGAAGGCGCTGCATTATATTTATCAGGCAGAAACCTATCATCAGTTAAATCGGTTGGTGATGAAATTCGCAAGGCCGGGTATGCATGTAACGAAGCACAAGTGAATGCAGTAAAGGAGGATGAGGTAAATCAATACTTGGAGAAAGTTTATCAGCAGTCCGGCAGAATCGATATTGTGTTCAATGCCATCGGATCACGAATGGATGGTGCCCTGCAAGTGATGCCGAGTACGGAGACTCCGATTGATGTTTTTTTGATGTACCTTAATAACATGGTACTCTCTCAATTTCTTACTGCCCGGGTGGCCGCCAAATATATGGCGCGAAACAAGAGTGGGTCAGTGGTACTCATGAGTGCCACACCATCGCGAGGTGTCGCTCCATTTCTACCGGGCGCCTCCACAGGCCATGCAGCGGTTGATGGTTTAGCCCGTTGTCTTGCCACGGAGTGGGGCATGATGGGCATCCGCGTAAATGCCGTGATGTCTGGCGGCATGCAGGAAACTCCAAATATACAGGAGGTACTGGCGGGTATGGCTCGTGTTGTGGGTGCGCCAGTTGAGGCATTGAAGCAACAAGTGACAGAAAAGTCAATTCTTAAAAGGACAACCACCCTGAAAGAGACGGCCCAGGTAATTACCTTCTTGGCTTCAGACAAAGCCAGTTCCATCACAGGAGCCATAATCAACGCATCGTGTGGTGAGGTGCTGGATTAACTTGACAAAGATGAGTAGCAACAGTAACAGAAATGATTTGATTGAGCTTGCCAGAAATGGAGACATAAAGGCTTTCCATGAATTGTTTGCGGAGGCAAAAGACAAAATGAAGGCTTACTTGTATAGAATCGTTACGAGTCGCGATGAGGTAGAGGACTTGGTTCATGATACTTTTGTGAAGGGCTTCGATAGTATAAAATCATTTAGAAAAGAGTCATCTTTAAAAACATGGCTCTTTTCTATTGCCACTCATCTCGCCATCAATCATCTCAAGAAAAGAAAACCCTGGCCAGTTGATATTTTAGATCGGGCTAAACAAGAGGCAACTAAGCATAAGAAAGTCAGGGACTACCTATGGAGTGCTTCCGAAAACCCACAAGGGGCATTCGACTTTATTGAACATATCGATTTTTGCTTCACGTGCATTTCCAAGACAATTGTATTGGAGCAGCAAGTAACGCTGCTGCTGACTGACGTATTTGAATTTAAAGTGAAGGAGGTAGCCATAATTTTAGAAAAAGGAGAAGCTGCGGTAAAACATTATCTTCGTAAAGGGCGAAACACAATGTCGAGTACATTTGAGATGCGTTGTGCTTTAGTCAATAAGAAAGGTGCTTGCCATCAATGCTCCCAGCTAAATAACTGGTTCAACCCCCGGCAAAAAGAACAAGAAGCCATAGTCCGACAAAAGTTCGAGAATGTGAGGCATGACTCTAATCTGCTCGAGGTTCGTGAACTTCTTATTAAAAGTATTGACCCATTGAAAGCAAAAGGAACTAATTTGCACGAAGCTTTTATGAACCTCCACAGAAAGTGTGCAGGAGAAATTAAAGAGTTGAAACCCATATAAAACATATGCCCTACAATGAAGCCCTTGCCGACCGTGTTCGCATCTTCCTCAAAAGGAGACGAATCGCACAAGAAGAAAAGAGAATGATGGGTGGGATTTGTTTTATGGTGAACGATAAGATTTGTGTAGGCGTAGATCGCGACAGACTCCTTGCCCGCGTAGGTGACCTAAATTATGAATCTGCGCTGAAGAAAAAGGGCGTGAAGAAAATGGACATAACCGGGCGTCCGCTTCGTGGGTTTGTATTAGTAGGAAAGAATGCAATTGACACGGAGGACGAACTCGAGTACTGGATTAACCTCTGTCTTGAATTTAATCCGTATGCAAGAGCGTCTACGGGGCGGCAAAAATCGTAACCCTAATCTAAGCCTAAAACAAAACTGAAAATCGCTTCGCTGCATTGTTTAGGTTGATCCTTCCAGATAAAGGCGCCTGAATTGGCAATGTCTCTAATTTGAACAGAGGGATTTAGTTTTTTTACCTCATCCCAACTGTCAATAAACTGTGGCTTGATGTAATTCGTTGTACCATCCTCGGGGTGCGAAATCATTTCGGTGGTAAAGCCAGGGCGCAAAACCAGCATCGGACATTTTACTTTACTAACTTCCAAGGAGATATCAGCCGCCTGAAATTCACAGATGTACCGCACCATCACCTGGAGTGGAACGGCCGCTTGCTGATCCCAACATTTCTTAGCAATAGTTTCGTTTAGTGAATACATAGAACTGAGATAACTGTTTGAATCCCAAGTCTCCTTACTCACTACTTTAAAAAAACCTGCACTAAACTTATCGACTCCCATAATTCGCATTTCAATTGGCACGTTCATCATAGCCTTTCCATTTTGAACAGGGATAAACTTCGCTGGTCCTCCAATAATTATCACACCGCCTACTAAATCCGGATAATCAATCGCCATGCGAACAGCTAGTTGAGCACCGAGCGTAAAATGGCCAACGATTACAGGCTTTCCTAATTTTTCTTTTTCAATCAATTTGCGCAGCCCTTCCAACATGCCCTTGCTCCACGTGGCTTTGCTAAAACTCGTGCCATCAGGCGGTGTTGGTGCTGCCTTAGTGTTTCCAAAACCTGGAATAGTAATGGTGTATATGGTATATTTTTTACGATTGTCCTTAACGAAGTCATCAAATATCGTTTCGTCAAATCCATATCCCGCTATCATAATCAGTACCTTCTTGCCTTTTCCCGACTTTGAATAATACGGTATTGCACCAGCTTCGCTTGTTTGATAGTTTGCTGGCAAATTGAAATTATTCTGTGTAGAGTCAGTCTTTAAGTTTTTGATTTGCGCCATTAGACTGACCGTAAAGAGTAAAAGCGAGATGGAGAGAATAGTTTTGTTGATCATATTGAGTGTTTTAAGCTTAAGCATAATACGCAAGGATCAGATAAACATTCAGTTGAATGCGTACATAAAGGACTAATTGCTTTTGTCATTCTGGTGATTTGTCTGAGATAGAAAGTAGTTTAAACTGGATGAAAGTCGTTCGTCATTTTTGGTTCTCCTATGACTGTCGTCATTCATTCGGAAAAGCACATCTGTTAGTTTCGTCCACCTATAAACGAATTTTGTATGAACGATTTAAGCTCATTCAAAAGGACTTCCATACTTGGGGGACGGATGCTATGCGGCCTGCTTTGCTATCTGTCTATTTTAACATCAATCCCCTGTGTGGCTCAATCAGATGCAGTTCTTAAGTATGCGAGGGTGCTAAAGTTGAATGGAAATAGCCCAAAGCAGTTTGTAAATGACGCTCTCCTAAAGGCCGATCTTCTGATCTTTGACGATGCCATTCATTCCGCCCAAGAGCCCTTCGATTTCTACCAAGAGTTATTGCGGGATCAGAACTTCAATTCTAAAGTCAAATTTGTTTTTATCGAAGTCTTTAGCATAGCAACTCAACCTCATCTGGATCGGTTTATGGCAAGCCCAATCCGAGACCGGAATTTACTTAAACCAGTTTTTCAAAATGACTTTAGTGGTTTTGGTTGGCGCTACGAAACGTACCTGGCCTTATTAGAAACCGTATGGGAGGTGAATCAGAAACTCCCTGATTCGGAAAAGATTAAAATCATTGGTGTAGATCAGCCCATTTTCTGGAAAGGCATTAATTCGCGAGAGGATTATGAAGCCTTCAATCATTCCTTGAATGCAAGGGATTACTTTATGTTTCTAGAAATTAGTTCTCATCTCACAAACTTCACGTCTGGAAAGAAAGGTATTTTTCTTACTAATACACGACACGCATACACAGACTTACATGCTAGTGACGGTACCTTATTCTGGAATTGCGCAACGTTTTTTCATCAACGATTTCCTGGCAAAACACTTTCCATACGCTTACACAATGTCAGTCTATCGATAGAGAAGATTATGAATGCCACGCAAAAAACTATCGAAGGCACGGATGGAATTTCATACAAATGGGTAAAAGTGGATAATGGAAAGTGGGATAGTGCTTTTGCTTTGAATAACAATAAACCGGTGGCATTTCCATTGGCCAATAATTCATTCGGTAAAACAAAGTACATCGGAAACCAAATGTTACAATCAAGAGATGATCAAACCATGAGCAGTGCTTACGATGCTATTATTTTCCTCGCCCCGCAGAAATCTCTATATTTTTCAGCTACACTCGACTTTTTTTATGACGATGACTTCAAAAAAGAATTGAAACGAAGAATAGAAATTATTTATGGTCCCGATATTTCGCCTTTTTTGAAACAAAATAATTGCTCTGGTTTGGACGAGTGCATCAGTATAATTGCTAACCGGGAGGCCAAAAAGAAAAATACATTGGGTCAATAATTTGAAAAAGCTCAGTCGCCCACCAAGAACCCTTCAAATACTTTTATTTTGAGTCCATAAAAGCGATTGATTATAGGTTTAATTAAAAGAGCGCTCATTACCAGGTAGCCCAAAACAGATAACCGCACCCAAAGCTCCAGTGCTTGAAAAGATGCGTCTGTAATAAACACCACAAAGAGCAGCGCGATAAGTGTGTACCCACCCACCATATATCCTCATCGTGATTTTATAGTAATGAACATATTCATTCAGATTCGACCTAATGTCTCTCCCATAGTCAATTATCTTAAGCCATCGCATCAAAGAATAAAGCCTATAGTAAATTGGTAGTGTTCCCAAAAAGATAATAACAATAAGTTTAATGATAAACATGGGCACATATTCAAAGTAGAAGCCAACAACTAAGGCGACTACAATATAGATGAAGGCCGTCAATACCAATTCAAGTCGAATATAACTTGCTATGCCTCGCTTGGAACGAATAATTTCTGCTATCTGTACTTTCAGATGCTCATCGTTAGCGGAAATCTGTGGATGCTCAATATTGTTCCTCCAGGCGTGTTTCAGATCATCAAGCTCCATAGGTTTCAAAGTATTTCTTTAGTTTGGTTTTGATTCTGTTTAATCGAACCCCCACATTCGTTTCTGTAAGACCGGTTATTTCAGAAATCTCTTTGTATGGTAGTTCATCAAGGTATAAAACCACAATCGACTTTTCTGTTGTATCTAACGTATTGATGGCAGCACGGAGCATTTCAAGTTGCTCACTTTGCCCCTCAGGATTAGAAAAGTTTTCGGCATATTCCAGCCCCACAATGTTTTCGGAAATTCTGTTTTTCCGTCTTTGATACAACGCTGTATTCAGCGCCACTCTATACAACCAGGTAGAAAACTTAGAGCGTCCTTCAAACCGTGGGAAGGAATTCCAAGCATTCATCAATATTTCCTGATACAGATCATCCTGAGCTGATTTCTCCTTTTGATATATTCTGCAAATCCGAAAAATAATGCCCTTGTGCCTGACTATCTCAGCTATAAATTGCTGCCCACGGCTTTGTTCCATTAATTCATGTCATTACCTAAAATGATTACCGAAGTTACCATTAAAAAGATACACTCGGATACCTGTCGAAAGTAAAGCCGGTCTTTATTGCTTCAAAAGCTTTTTTCCCTTCAATGACGAAAACAAAAATGTCAGTCCCGTTTTCAACTGCCAGAATTGTTTTGTTTGCTGAAGAAAGTTTAATGGCGGGCTTCTTGTTCAAATCCGTCTCAACCCATTCTCCAGTTAGATTATGTCTCTTAGCATAAATGGATGCTACTTTCTTCAAGTCGGCACGGGGTGCAAGCGAATGACTATATAATTGTGCTGACTCGTTGGATTGCTCGTTTCGCATAGTGAAAACTTGATTTTCAGGATAAACTAAGTCAAGGTCTTCAAATTTGAAACCGGGTGAAGCAGATTGTTTAATGCCTAGCCCGTAATTGGTGTAGCCTTTGGCGTCAACATCATGCGTATGATCTTTTGCCTTGATCGTTTTTCCGCTTATTTGATACTCCAGGATTTCGACCTTTACATTGGAATATAGTTGAGAGCCACCGATCAGGTATTCTCCCAAGCCGTTGTTGCCTGAGAATCTGGCGAAGTGAAATCGTCCCGCATCGGCCACTCCACCCGGGCTCGTCATAACTGCGTCAACTGGAATCCATGATTCATTTACATAAACCTCCGCCCAAACATGGCCACCCCACATGCCATCAGCATAAATAAAGCCGGTGGAATAGCGCGCGGGAATTCCTGCAGCACGACACAATGTGGTCAAGATGGTTCCAAAGCTTACGCAAGTTCCTTCCATATTTCGTATCACCTCAGAGGAGGGGGCCAGTGCAATGCCAGCATTAAATTTCATGTTCTTATTTGTCCAGTCTCGGATCAGCATAACTTTTTTCCAGGGATCTGATTCCGAACCAACAACTTTCTGAATGGTTTTGCTAATCAAGGTATCCTCCAGGTTCAGAAATGAAGTGGACGCTTTGTATTGCTCCAATTGGTTCATCGATAATTTTTCCTTCACCTCGCTCGGTTTTGGTTTATTTATTTTAAGAATAACATAGCTGCTATTTTGCTCCAGCACCTGTTGATATTTGCTGGTGAAGTCGGGAAATCCTAATTCAGGTTTATTGTGTGTTACTTTAATGATGACGGACTCAAGCTGGCGCGGTTGAGGCAATCGCACATTCGACCGGGCTACTGTGCTGGTATATTGATCTTCTGAAAGATTTACTTTAGCGGTTAATGCAGCGGTTGCTGTTTTCTCTGTTGCTGTCACCATCATCATCAGCCCAAACGGGCTTACCTCTGTCGATTTTACAAGGTAGAAGTCTTTATCAAGCCACGAGGTTCGTTTGGTTGGCAGTTCTTTGTAAGTATCCCGCACCTTTATTGTTGAGTAGCTTTTGCCATTGATATCCAAAATTTCTTCGCCAACATATTTTCGTATTCCCTGAACCACCATTCCAAAATCAGGCATGAATGTTTTGTACACTAAACTGTCGCCAGGCTTTTTAAGCATCGACTGAGACAATAAGCGAATCCCTTCATTAGAGATAAGCTTGCCCGAGTAGGGTATGCTCATTTTACTTTCTTTACCTCCGGCTATGGTGGTGAGTTGAATAGCCGAGGCTTCAACACTCGCCAACGATGTAGTAACTTGTTCAGAGAACTTCAATTCCCCTTTCATTGACTTCAACCCTTCTGCTGCTTCTTTCAAAGATATACTGACCTCCATATTAACTTCAGAACCCAGCCGCGATAGTTTAATTTTTGTAGTGGAAGAAGTATTAACCTCACTATTGGCCTGAATATTCTGCTCCAAATAGTAACCAGACGGGTTGTTATCAAAGGAGATAACATACCAACGAGCTTTTGATTGAGCACTGGAAAAATGGGAGATGAGACATACCAAGATAAATGTTACTGTTGCTTTTGACATAAGTTTGGAAGTTTATATCAGTAAGTGATGAATGACTCACAATCCTTACAAAGTGGTGTAACTTCCTTTTGATCTTTCAGCTTACCGGAATGGATTAGCCTAAGTAATTATGGTAGACGAGCCTTCCAAATGACGAACTCTCTTTGTCATTTAACACTCATTATACACCTACCGCCAACAAGCGTTCACGTACTTGCTATTTAAGGAATCAAAAACAGCTTCATGAAATATTATATCTTCTGGTTCGTAGTACTGGTAACATTTCCTTCCTTCGGTCAGGAAATTGATAATCTAAAATTGCCCGATAACTATCCCGTCACCCAGCTTGGGAACATCGGCTCGGTCACGGTTTACGGCAAAAAGAGTCTGCAACCAATTATCATTATCCCCGGATGGGGCTTCAATCATCGCCAGTATGAAGGCTTTGCCCAGAGCCTAGCAAAGAAATTTTATGTTCATATCATCAACGTTCCCGGCTACGCAAAAACTGCTGGACCAGCTATACCCGGAGCAGGCAGAAGTTATGGAGAACAAACATGGACTAACGCAATGGTAGCGGGAGTTGAAAAATACATTCGAGATAAGAAACTAAAACAACCAATCATCGCAGGCCACCTCCTGGTCTCTACTCAGATTGCCATACGAATGGGTCTTAAACATCCGGATTTAATTAATAGGATCATCATTCTGGCGGGGCCAACAGCACTGAATATGACCGGGGCTCCTGCGGTTACAACAAAACAACGCATTGAGATGCAAGATCAATTCTATGGCCCAAAATTCTTCAAAAAGGTTACACATAGCGATTGGAATGCCGGTAATTACCCAAAATGGTTTTATTCAAAAGATAGTGTAAAGGCTGGGAAGTTATATGATGTAGTGGCTGATAATGAGATCTCAGTGATGATACAATATCTGGAAGAGTTCAACGCCCAAGACACAGAAGAAGAAATTATTTCGCTACAAACAAAGACGATTGTTTTTATTCCTGACTTTCTAAACGTGCCATCTAACGATCCGGCATTGACGATACTCCATCCATCATTCAGTGACCCGTGGAAAAGGATTGCCGATAAGAATAAAAATATTTCCTTCATAGAGGTAAAAGACAGTCGCAGCTTTACCATTCTGGATCAACCTGATTTCGTTGTGAATGAAATCTTGAAACTGGTGAAGAATTAATACAAAATTCTGATTTTCCATTCTGTCTTGTAAGTTGTCTACTCTCAGATCACAGTAGGCAACCCTAACGGCCAAACATACTTATTCCAAATTTTATGATGAATACCTTATCCATTTCCAACCTTACTAAAGTATATGCCAATGGTGTGAAGGCCATTGATGATTTCTCAATTACATTGTCAAACGGAATGTTTGGTTTACTCGGCCCCAATGGCGCAGGTAAGTCTTCGTTGATGAGAATGATTGCGGGTCTTGCTTTACCCAATGGTGGCCACATCGAATTCAATGGAGTTGACATAGTGAAAGATCCTCGATTCATCAAAAAGCAATTGGGATATTTACCTCAGGATTTTGGTGTTTATCCGAGAGTTTCGGCAATACGCCTCATGGAACATCTCGCAATTCTGAAAGGTTTAACCAACAAAAAAGAGCGAACTGAGCAAATTTTGTTTCTGCTTCAGAAAACAAATCTATATGAGGTGAGAAATAAAGATGTTCACACCTATTCAGGCGGAATGAAACAGCGATTTGGAATCGCACAGGCGTTGCTGGCGAATCCGCAGATTGTAGTTGTGGATGAGCCTACAGCAGGCCTTGATCCCGAAGAACGAAATAGATTCAATAACCTGCTCAGTGAAATTGGTGAACAAGTAATTGTTATCCTGTCAACACACATAGTTGAAGACGTGAAGGACTTGTGCCCAAATATGGGCGTTGTATCGAATGGAAAATTGCTAGTGCATGGATCACCAGATCATTTTATTCAAACCCTTTCTGGTAAGATTTGGAAGAGGGCTATTCAGAAAAGTGAGATAGATAATTACCGGAAGGAGTTTAATCTTATTTCATCAAAACTCAATGGAGGTCGTCTAACGATTCATGTATACTCAGTAGACTCACCAGGTGAAGGGTTTATTCAAGCTTCGCCTGAACTAGAAGACGTCTATTTCTCCACATTATCTAACAACAACTGAGCATGCAATCATTTAATGAATTAATCCAGTTTGAGTGGTTATCACATAGAAAAAGGTTGTTTTTTTATCTTCAAGCAGTAATATTCCTAGGGGTTGGATTCCTTTTTGGCGCCATCGCTAACTTTTCAATGCCGATGGTTGACCGAAATTCGCCCTATGCCATTTCGTTGACGATTGGAATTTTTTCTCTGGGCATAATTTTCGCTGCTACAATTTCAGGAGCACAATCCCTACTTCGTGAAAGAGATTTTAATTTTGATCCCATTCTATATACAACTCCACTCACCAAGAGTAATTTTCTACTCAGCCGTTTCATCGTTTTGTTTGGGGTAGCAACGTTTAGTTTTTTTATGTTGGTGGTTGGGCTAATGGTGGGTCATCAAATGCCTTGGCTGAATAACAAAGAACTGGGTATTTTTAACATCTGGAACTACCTGCAACCATTTATACTATTTGCGCTTCCAAACATCTTATTGTGCTGTGCCGTTCTCTGCTTTTTTGCCTGGTCCTTCCAAAACAAAATTGTAATCTATATCGGAGGCTTGATGATTTATGTCATTTATGTGGCAGGCTCCATTTTTTCAAACTCCCCTGTTATTGCCGGGGCATCCCCTGCGTCCCCTGAGGCAGTTAGCATAGCGGCTAAGTTAGATCCTTTCGGTCTTGCTGCTCTTTTTGAACAAACAAAATATTGGTCGGCTTCTGATAAGAATGCAGGGTTGTTGCAATTAAAAGATAACCTACTATTCAACAGAATTCTTTGGCTCAGCATTTCAAGTATATTTTTAACATCAGCCATTTATCTATTCAAATGGAGACGTGAGCCGATTCTTCAAAAGCAAAAAAAAGCTAAGAGAGAAGTTGCGATTACCTTACCGGTTGGCTATAGTACAATGCAGCCAACTAAAAAGGCTGCAGCACATTTCATCTCAACAATTACCAGCTTTGTAAAACTGGAATTTACGAGTGTTGTTAGGGGAACTCCATTTAAGCTGATTTTAATTATCTGGACATTCTTACTAGGTATAGAATTGTTTAATGCAATTGAAGGCGGTGTTCGGGTACCATCATTCTACCCAACCACCGGATTGGTATTGAATACAATTCTCAACAGTTTTCCGCTTTTCGGTTTATTGGTAATCCTTTTCTACTCCAGTGAGCTTTTGCATAGCAGCAGAACACATCGTATAAATGCACTAGAAGAGAGCACCCCCTATAGCCACTATGCAGTTTTAGTCGCAAAAAACATCACATTATCAATTCTTATTTTTTCCTTGATTGGATTTTCCATCATCATTGGAATTACTACTCAGCTGATTTTGGGATTTTCCTTTATTCAACTTGGCTGGTACCTGTCGCTCTTCTATTACCTTGGGCTTCCACTCCTTCTTTGTGTTGCACTGGTAATAGTTATTCAGGTGCCATTTGAGAATAAGTACCTCGGTTTATTTATGGCTTCTATAGTTTCTTTAATTGGCAGTTCATCACTTGGCCAAACTCTGTTAGGACTTAATCATCCACTTTTAAGATTTGCCCCAACTATGCCAGGCATTTTCAGTGATCTCAATCACTTTGATAATTATTCCATTGCTTTCTCTTTACAATTGATGTTGGCATTTTCCATGGTTATCTTATTGTCAGTCATACTTGTTCCCTATTGGAGCCCCTCCAAAAGAGAAAAAATCAAAGGTTGGAGATTAACACCATTAGTGTTATCGGGATTAACTTCAGCCTTGATAGCTTCATTTATTTTTTATCAGACAAATATAAAATCACCTTATTACACAGACGTAGAAATTACAGATATCCGGCAATCGTACGAGCAAAACTATAGAAAGTATGCAGGCTTAGTGCAACCCATTATTTCCTCGGTCAATTTCTCAGCAGACCTTTTCCCAGATGAAAACAGATACGTTGTGTCTGGAACCTACCTGCTTTATAATAACAGCGCAATTCAGATTGACAGCCTATTGGTTTATTTAGATGATGTTGTTAGGCTTCAATCAATGGAGATTAAAAATGCCAAATTAATCTCTAATGATGCACGGCATGGATCTTCCTGGTATGTTTTTTCGAAACCAATGCAACCAGGGGATTCTATTGATATGAAATTTGAATTTGATTCATCCTGGAATCCTTTTAACAAACATTTATCATTTAACTCCATTCTAACAAATGGAGCCTTCATACGAATAAGTGATTACTTTCCAGCTTTTGGTTATCAACCCGGAAACGAAATAAAAAATCCAATGGAGCGCGATAAGAGAAACCTTCCGGGAGCGACCGAACCGGCATTACTGGAATCTCCAAAGCAGCAAAATTCAGACATGATTTATTTCAACGCAACCATTTCAACAAATCTCGACCAGACGGTAGTATGTGTTGGTCAACTGGATAATGTATGGACAGTAAATGACAGAAAATATTTCACCTACAGTTCCCCCAGGCCAGTGCCCTTTCGGTTGGCAATTTCAAGTGCCCGCTACGCAGTAAAGCAAGACGAACATTTGGGCACGAAGATTGAAGTTTTTTATCACCCCGATCACGCTACCAATGTTGATAACTTTCTTAGGTATGCGAAAAATACATTAACCTATTGCATTAACAATTTCGGCCCATACCATTATCCGGTAATTCGATTTGTTGAAATATCAAAGTTTGCCGAAGGGTTTGCGGGCACTGCCTATCCCACAACTGTTTTCCTCAATGAGGATTATGCTTTTAACTCGAAAATTATTGAGGGTGGCATCCCCGATGTAGTAAACGAACTTGCCGGTCACGAACTATCGCATGAATGGTGGGGTGCAGACCAGATTGTTCCTGATGGTCGTGAAGGATCAAGAGTACTATCAGAGACCCTGGCAGAGTACACAGAATCGATGCTGACTAAAAAATTATATGGCCTTGATACGGTACTTCAAGCAGTTGCAATCAATCGCGAACTATACTTGAGCAGTAGAGGAGATTCTCAGGAGAAGCCGCTATACAAAGCACCACCAAATCAAATTCATCTTTTCTATGGTAAGGGGGCGATGGTCATGTACCAATTAAGCCAGATCATTGGTGAGGATTCAATTAATGTTGCATTACGATCACTGGTCTCAAAATATTCTTACCCCAACAGTCCTCCAACAACTTTAGATTTACTTCAGGAGCTTTACAATGTAACACCAGAATCACTTCATATCATGATAAATGAAAGGTTCAAAAAAATAGTTACTTACGATGCCAGCCTGGACCACGTTGTTCAACAAAAATCAACAAATGGTTATTTTGCAGTAAAGGTACTTGCCTCTATAAATAAATTTGAAGAGAACGGATATGGAGCAAAAACCAGTATACCTTTTAACGAGCCAGTAGAATTGGAGTTTTATTTTGAAGGAGGCAAACGCAAACTCATTAAACTAAACCATATTAGTCGACTTGACTCAACGTTTTCATTCCAAGGTAAAGTGAGCCGAGTTGTGTTAGACCCCCGTTCACTCCTAATCGACCTTCAAATTGAAAACAATGAAAGAGTGCCAAGCGAAAACTAGCATCTTCCTGATGAAAGAAACTTGTCATTGATTTAGATAAATGTCAGGCGCTGCTCGTAACCATTCAGCTTTCAAAGACGTCTCCAAAAAAAACTATTCGAAAATGAATGACGAAAAATTACCTTTTTTGAAATGGCTTACACTGCTTGAACTAACTGCCGCAGTAATACTGGTCTTCGCATACAACGTTTGGGAGATTCTACCGCTGAGTGAAACCCCTTTCATCTTTATATTGGTGTTGTTGTCTCTCTGGCTTCGTAAAGAAGGTTGGCGCTCACTGGGCTTCTCCAGGCCAAAGAGTTGGCTCAAGACAATTCTAACAGGGTTGGGGGTAGGACTTGGTTTGCAGCTACTGAGTTTTGTTACCGAACCAATTATTGCCAGACTTACGGGTAGCCCAGCAGATCTGTCTCAGTTTAATGAAATCACGGGCAATCCAACTTTGTTTTTCATTTATTTTGGATTGATCTGGACATTGGCAGCTTTTGGAGAGGAGATAGCGTATCGTGGCCTCATCGTAACACGCATGGCGCAACTCTTTGGCTCGACTCAGACGTCACTCATAGTTGCCGTCATTCTCTCCAGTATCGTTTTCGGAATTGGCCACTATTACAAGGGCCCGGCCGGTATGATTGATTCCGGAATTAGCGGGCTAACATTTGGGTTCGTATATATCCTTTCAGGAAGAAACCTGTGGCTTAGCATTTTTGCGCATGGGTTTACAGACACCTTCGGGTTACTTTACTTCTATTTCGGCTTCAACCAATAGAAGTGATTAATTGAACAATGTTTTAAGCTTGTGCATGTCCCAAACAAGCAAGTAAATATTTCCCAGTAACATAAGCCCCGTTATGGAGGGAGTCCCAACAAAATGCATGGATACGGTTACCACAAAAATATTGATAATAATGGGTAAATAAATCAACGCTCCGATCGTGGTGGTTTTAGGTATCACAAGAAGAACAGCAGCAGTCACCTGGGTCCATCCAATAAATTCATAGTAGAAACCAGACTTATACAACGCATCAAAGAAATAACCTATTTGAGATTCCGGGCCCAACAAGGTGAAAGGTTCACCCACAATTTTCTTCACACCGGGTGGAATAAAACCAATAGCCAACAAGATTCTCGTAAGCCAAGTAAAGGCCTTGGCTAAGGAGTTGTTGCGCAATCGCAGAAATCCGAATTCAATAATTGCTTTTACTTCCATAATCGACATATCAGGACCCAAATTACAAACCACAAAGCCTTATTTTCTCGCTGACGAAATCCCTTTGTCACAAACCCTAGCTAAATGTGTACAGAATAGTTTACTGGTATCGTTAGTCAGCCGATTAAAAACTTTAAAACTCACCAGCATGAAAGCTAAACAGCACACATTCACATTACTCATCTTATTTGCCTTAATGAGTTGCACGGAAGAATCACTTAACTCCAGCTCAACCGTCAGCCAATACACCAATGTATTGGAAGGAAATTACTGGATCTATGAGGAAAGGATTAATGGCAGCAGCAGTGTATACTATGACACTGTGAGAGTCATTGGGTCTGAAGAATTCAATGGTAAGAGCTACCTTGTTTTAGCAGGTCATGCCATCGGAACAAAACATGCGGAACGTCTCCTCGTTCGCGATTCTTCTAACTGCCTGATCAATAAGCACGGCACAATCTTGCTAACCACTCAAACGGGTAGTATTCCGCATCAAACAGTGAATAAATCGGAGTATTCAATAAACACTTTCATTGTTGAAGAATCGGAGGTTGATCTTGGTGGCATAAAGTATCGGGATATATTGAATAGAAAAGAAACCATCGCCTCTCACATTTCCACAAATGAGTCTTTTGTGAATGACAATCAATATGCGAAGGGAGTTGGTTTGGTTCGGGCAACCAGAATTATATGGCCAGCAAACGAAGTCATCGTTCGCAAGCTTATTAAGTTCGGGAAAAACTAGAATCCAATCTTACAAAAACGCGCTTGTAGTAATTTGTATTAGCACATACATTATTCTGTTCTTAGAGCTTGGATTCCGTCTTGTCTGCGAGGTGGATAGATCATAATGGATTCCTTTTTATCTGAGCCTTGGCTGAATATTATTTTCATTGGCAGTTCTTCCATAAAAAAGTTTGTGCTGCTTTCAGGATGGATTTTGAGAACAGGTAATCCCCAATCTGGAGGTGACTCCAAAAGAAGGTTATCAGCCTGTTGTTTAATTGTGAAAATCTCCCCGTCCGCAGTTCGAAATTTACCAACGTAGTTATGCAAGGTGCCGGGATCGAGTTTAATTTCAATGCGTTTTTCAATTTTTGGGTTTGATAGCGGAAAAGTTGGATCTATGATGTGATGAGCAAGATCACTTACATCCGTGGCTTGATTTGATAAAACAACAACACCTGCCCTTTTCTTTGGAGAGTATAACATGCAAGCAGCATAGCCGGCAGATATACCATCATGATAAATTAATTTCTCATTGTCATTTCCAAGGATAATCCAACCTAAAGCTTGATTTTTTTGATCAGAAATGGGGCGACTAATAGACAGGCTTAAATTAACGGCAGAAGTAAGTGAACTTTTTTCGAACCCCATACTAACTGACAGCACTTTCAACAAATCATTGGCAGTTGAATATAAGAGGCCTGCCGCAGGCATTAGATTGTAATTAGGCACATCCACCATTAAGGGGGCTTTTTGCAAGCTAGCATCAAAGCCAGTGGCAAGGTTAGTTTGCATGCCAGTCGTAAGTGTAAACCCAGTGCTTGATAATTGAAGGGGTCGTATTATTCGCTTTAGCATTACTTCAGCAAATGGGGATGCCGCTTTGTTACTTAGAGCTTCGCTCATGAGCCAATAACCCGTATTTGAATAGTCCCATACCTTTCCGATTTCTGCATTTAGTTTGCATGAGGATAAGTAGTTAAACAGATCTTTTGAACTGGCTGCCGTAACGTCTGGCATGAATGCCAACCCAGAAGTGTGGGTAGCCAAATCGATCATTGATATTTGTCTTCCATTTTGAATGGGAAGTCTCACACCCTTTGGTAAGCAGGTGCTAACTGGTGCATTAAGTTCAATCTCACCTTTGTGCGTCATTTGAGCAAGGAGTAATCCACTGAACACCTTGGTGACTGATGCTATTTCGAAAACGGTGTTGCCGTCTGGTTTTCGCAATCCACCTTCATCGATATAACCTTCTGAAATAATTCGAGAGCCGCCTGAATTAATCAAGCCAACAACAATGCCTACTTTTTTCTCTCCCGCAGAAAGATCGTTTACTCTATTGATTAACACGTTCTTTATCTCCTCATCAGACAAAGTTTCAACGGTATTGCCTTGTGCGAAGCATAGGATACTTGATAAAATAAACACTAATGAGAAAAGATTTTTGACTTGACTAGACATAATAGT
The DNA here is from genome assembly GCA_044222145.1 of Cyclobacteriaceae bacterium. Classification (GTDB taxonomy): domain Bacteria; phylum Bacteroidota; class Bacteroidia; order Cytophagales; family Cyclobacteriaceae; genus ELB16-189. Next base: position 30,584 of record JBGANU010000024.1, on the reverse strand, counting down.
AGCTCACTTTTTGGGCTAGACGCAAGGGAGACAGCAGTGGTTGCATGTAATTGCAACCGAATGATGAATGTCGTTTGTCAATCAAACTCTATGTTAGGTGATTTGATTTACCGTATGCTTGCTATCAAAGACTCTTTATTCTGCAGAGTGAAGTGCCAATTTGTTTCCTTCCGTATCAAGGAACAATGCCCAGTAACCTTTGCCAGGCGCAATTAACGTCTTGCCCATAATTACTTTACCACCAGCCTTTTCAATTTTAACAAGTGTTTTACTCAAGTCCTTTTCAAGTTCCATATAAACAATTACACCATCGCTGGAGGGTTTAAAGGAAACTGTTCCGCCATCTGGATGTGTCATCCCTTCTAACTTAAAAAGATGACCAACATAATTATAATCTTTATCGGTAAAATAGGCCATAGGAAATGGGACATTCGGATTTCGTTGAATTAATCCACCGGTAATTTCAAAGTAAAACTTAAATGCCCGTTCAAAGTCAATACTGGGTATAGCAACGTAACTGAATGTCTTTGTCATAAATTTTTGATTTGACGTTGAGTCCAACAGCGCATTTTGACTGTTAGCTGATAAAGCACTTACAAAACCAGCGATAGCAACCAGCAAATTCAAGAACTTCATTTGATAATTTTACAACTACTTTTTATACATCCCTAACGGATTAACCCACTACCGGGCTTTTAAATGATGAAAGCCTTTGGTCAATTTAGACAGGATATTGGCCTCCAATAAAAAAACTACACACTACATTTGATTAACCCAATCAATTATGAAAAACACAACAGTAGCCATTGCCGCAATAATTTGTCTGACAATCTCTTCTTGCTCAGTGAAGAAGGAAGAAACTGGAATGTCCGTTGTCGCAAAAAACAATCTGGAAGCCATTCGGGGCATCACACAATGTTTTAAGGAGAAAAATTTCACCGATTTGGGGAAATATGTTGCCGAAGACTGCATCGATCACTCGGGGGTTGATGGCGACCTGAAAGGCCTTGCTCAAATGAAAGCCGAGTATGAAAAATGGGCTCCGATGTTTGATATGTCAAAACGGAAAGTAATTAAAGAACTGGCCGATGATGAATATGCAATGGTTTGGATGAGTTTTGAAGGAACCATGCAAACGGACGATATGGGTTTAAAAAAAGGCATGGTCTTCGAAAAAACAGATGTTGAAATTGCGCGATTCAAAGACGGTAAGGTTGTAGAGCACTGGACAATGGTTCAGCCGGATAACTTATCGAATGGTGTACCGCAATCCATTAAGGCTTCTGCCGAAATCAAGAATTAATTTTTTTAATAAACTTTTATAAATAATTATTCAATATGAAACTGGGAGCATTTTCGATAAGTCTTAGTGTTAAAGACCTTAAGGCTTCAAAACAATTTTACGAAACACTGGGCTTTACCGTTTTTGCCGGTGACCTCGAAAAAAATTATCTAATCATGAAAAACGAGGCTTCACTCATCGGTCTGTTTCATGGAATGTTTGAGGGGAATATTCTGACATTCAATCCGGGCTGGGATCAGGATGCCTCAACGCTTTCTCAGTACGATGATGTGAGGGCTATTCAAAAGTCAGTGAAGGGCAAGGGCATTCAATTAGTAAGCGAGGCTGATGAATCTACTTCTGGTCCCGCAAGTTTTATGCTGAGCGACCCGGATGGTAATATGATTATGCTGGATCAGCACATATAAACGGCACTCCATTTCGCGCTAAAACTTCTTCCTCGTTCTCCACGTAATCGTGATGAACATGGAGAAAAAAAAAGAGCCAACCGCTACAAGGCTAACGATGGCCTCTTCGTGATAGTTGAAAGTCACCTTGAATAAGTAGCATGGCAAATAGATTGTGCAGTAAGTGAAAATAGCACCAGACAATGCATAGAATATTATTATCGTTACCTTACGCTTCATCGAAAGGGCTCGTGTTAGTATTGGACAGTTGCCGTAGCTGAAATTTTGAAAAGGGCTGTTGACTGTTCGCCAACCAATTGAGTGCCAACGAAAATTAGAACCTCCCTGGTGGATTTCAAAGTTGCTTCGATACTCTTCATCTGCACCTCATCAAGAGGCAAAGTGATTCGTTTATTAACAACCAATTCCTCAAGAACTACCAGTTCAGGTTCAACAGTCAAAAAAAATCGTTGATTGGATGCGCCTTGACTATAGATGGTAACAATCAAGTGTCGTATTTGTATCTGATTACTTTCCGGTTCAGACCCCATCTCAAGTATGAGATCACTTAGCTCAACCTTGCGTATTGGCTTTCCATGCAAGTCAAGATTTTCAGGGATAATGAATTTGTGTAAGTTGGTGCAAGTGGTAGGTGTTGCTTGTGCTTGGCAGGAAATTGAAATGCTCAGTTTCTCCTGGACTATGATTGGATCCTCTCCCGAAAGGCAAGCACCAACCACTCCGCAAAGAATGATTGGTGCATTTCTAGTCTTCCTAAGAATACGCGAGAGCATTGTCAGGTATGGTTTCTGCCTACCAGCAAGAAGTGATGTTCAATTTTTTCCTCACAGCACTGATCATTGAAATAATCCTTATTCCTTAGGAACAGATGCGTTTCCTCGCCAACAAATGTGATTTCCCAATAATATTCATCAGGTGCCGCATTCGCCATTTTGTCAAGACTGATCCTTCTGGCCATTTGCTCGGCTGAGTTTGTGAACTCATAGATATAGTCCAAATCCTTTTGTAAATCTTTAAAGGTTCGAAGTTTGCCGCTTTCTCCATTAGAATCATAGAATTCAAATCGTAATGAATATCCTTCGCTAACGGAGTCTCTAACGAAAGCATAACCTTGAAGGTCAAAACCCTTTGTTTCCAGCAATAACCACTTGCCATCGAAAATACCTTGTGGCACATCAAAACCAGATGGGTCATCCTTCGGACCCATATTCTCGGAAGGTGAAGTGCAAGCAACAAGCAGAACAGAAAAAATGACAGATGCAATTTTCATATTACTTCGACTCTATTACATTCTCTTTAGTCCTGATAAAATAATGAGTAAAAGAGTTATCGCAGCAAGGCTCTGTACTCTTAAGGGTCATCATAACCAAAGAGCTACCCTCTTTCTCTTCAGTAGTTATATTCCAAAGAAATTTTTCTGAGTAACCGCTACTGTCGCTGATCGTCAATACCTGGCTGGCCGAATCTTCAGAAACCACAAAGGAATAGTTATACTCCTTCTTCTCAATTAAATCTAAAACTCCCTGCGAGAGTAAAAATTTCTTGTTTATAACAACGGTATTCCAATCAAAGCTATACCGCTGTGAGTAACCTGTGTTGGTTGAATCAGATACGTAGGGCCCAGCCATACCTTCTCCTTCAGTTTTTACCCACAGCCATTCGCCTTCAAAGATGGTTTGAGGGCGATCAAGATGCGGATTGTTCTCTTCCTCCTGATTCTCCTTTGTTGAACTTTCAAATGGCTCGTTGCAGGAAATTAAAAACATCATGCAGAGCATCGCAAAACCCATTAACGTTTTCATAAGTGCTGAATTAGTTGTACGATTCTTTGACAACCAAAGGTCAACATATAGTTGGAAGCAGGCTGAGCTTAATGACGAAGGGAGTTCGTCAGAAGTCAGCTTAAATTGAAATTGTCGCTTTCAAGAGTTTATATGCCTCTTCCTTAAAAACGCCCCTAACGGAGTGCCGAACAATGCCTGAAGGATCAATATAAACCAGCAACCCCTCCTCATCAATATACCCGTATTGATCAGCTACCTCATTACTCCAATCCAAAAGTATGGGTGGCTTATCTTTGAAGCTTGCCATAACACTGCCCTTAATAAAGAAAGGAACCCAACCCATGCAGGCAATTCCTACAATTTGAATGTCTTCTTTAAAATCCGCGCGCAATTTTGCTGTCCATTCTTTTGTTTGCTTGCTACTATGCCGGTCGGCAAAAACCAAAATAGTTTTCTTGTTGTTGGGAAATGAATATTTATTGAGCACATCAAATTGAGTACTCAATTCAAAATTCACAGCCTTTGCGTTTAGCTGCTGCCCAATGCTAACCGGACTGAAGCATAAAACAGTAGCCAGTAACATCAACCTAATAAATACTACCATTCCTTTTTATCTTTTTATAATAGTAAACTATGGCGAGGACTGTAAGCGGAGTGCCAACGGCTGAAGCCCATACCTGGCTGTATGGCTTTGGTAAGAATGTGAGTACTGTTCCGGAAAATGCCGCAACAATAGCAATGTATGCACCACTCATTTTAGCAATGTGCTCAAAAAGCCATAGCTGCTGATGTACCCGAAGCCTGGGATTTAACAGTCTGAACAAGTCATATCCTGCGTAAAGTATGGTTCCGGCTAAAGTTGGGTACAATATCACTGGATTAGTTTTAAAATAACCTTTCGCGGTGAGGTAAATACAAGCAGATGCAATGATAAGGGCAGCTAGTGAAGCTATCCATTCTAAGAAAGTGCCCGGGTTATTTTTTCTAACCAGAATCATGTTGCCGGAGAAAGATAAGTAAGAGCTGAGGATAGTGAGTACAAAAAGAAAGGCATTGAATCGAAAGACGAGTGCAAGAAATGCCGTCACCAAAACAACAACCATGAGAAATACGAAATACCGTCCAAATTTACGATGGGTTACTCCACCCTTCTTCGACAGCAGTGGAATCGCGCCAATGAGCAAAGCCAAACTACCCGCAGCAACATGTAACGAGACTATTAGTGTAACCACCCTTTTTAATTTTAGATTATTACAATATTAAGTAGCGAAAACTACTTCAAATCATAACGATCGAAATGCCTGACCAAAGACGTTTGTCATTCTCAATTCCTAAATAGAAACATTTGATTCAAGATTCCAGTCTTTTGGTGAGTGCAAAAAGGATTGGCATTGGCACTCATCAATCAATTCAGCTTATCTATTTAAAATGCTATGTTACAATCAAGCGCAAACGCCAACAGCAAACTATACTATTTAACTGGAATCGCGGCAATCATTTTGGGGGTTTCCTATGTCCTTATCATTGTGCTCTATATTATAAGTGGTGCGCCACCTGCAGACCTTGCTTCCAAACTCAACCACATGGCCAGTCACCAAACAGAATGGTGGGGCATTCTTTTACTTTCAGTAATAACGGACTTATTTTTTATTCCAATTTCAGTGTGTCTTTTTCTTCTGTTGAAACACATTGGTCGCAGCATGGTTATGACAGGGGCGGTTCTATTAGTAATTTTTGTTGTGTTGGATCTGGCCATTACCTGGCCCAACTATTCAGCTATGATTACGCTGGGTCAGAAATACGTTATAACAACAGATGCCACGCAAAAGCAAGCGCTTCTCACGGCTGCATATTATCCGTCCGAAATTTTGGACTCAAGACTACTGGGCATTTACATCATCTTAATCCCTTCAATTGGAATTTTGCTCATAGGCCTTATCATGTTGCGAAGTACTTTTAATAAAGCAACTTCTTACACTGCCTTAGGTTCGGGGGTGTTAGGTATAATAGCCGTTATTGGCCCTCTGCTTTATGAGCCGTTGGGATTAACCATTATTTTGGGCTCTACTTTCACATTAATATGGTCGATCTTGGTTGGCATAAAACTCATTCAGCTCAGCAAACTTAATTGACATACAGCCTGAGTCGGTTTGCGCCTTATTTCTACTCAATTATCAAATGGCAAAAGGATTTCATCACTTCCCAATGCAACTTTGACGAAATCCTGTATTAGATTTTGCAATTTGACCGGAAATGATTGACCCAGCTATAGGTATTATCTTATCAATACTATTCATGGCATTGACCATTTTGGTCAGCAATAATTTTGTTTTGAAAACAAGGCCCCTGCCGGTGTCACAATCTATCTTTATTGCATTCGTCAGTAATTCATTAGGGAAGGTATTTGTGTCAATCGCCAATTTTCCACCAATAGTAAGCTATTCCCTTCCAACCATCGCATTCTTTTTACTCTCCTACTACTACTTTAGACCCACTACGAAGCAGTTGTTTCTTTATTGGATAATCGGCTTTGCCTTTTATCTCATTATACACATAACGATTTCCATATTGTTTAACTGGACTTTTATGTTTCCATTCTGGAAGCCCTGAGTAAGTATTGTGGATTTAGGATTACAGGGATCATAATTTGGTTCATGATAATACCATTAGATAATTCAAGACAGAACCAAATCCAAATTCGGAAGTACAGTTTAATTGTTCACAACAGCTTTCATATTATCACCAGGACCTCGGTCAATTAGTTTGTTGTAAGGATCAATACCCGCTTTAGATGGTCGCTTGCGAACAATAAATTCAAGCATATGCTCACCCGGTGCAAGCCAATGTTTCTTGAGGTAGAGTGGATTTTTTTGAGTCATTCCTTTTGAATTTTTTCCATCCTCTTCGAAAATTCCAATCTCAATCAAGTCCTTTTTATTGCTTCGAGATGATTCACGACCAGCACTGTCATAATAAATCTTTTGCGTTCGAACCTTAAGACTCACATTAAAAGAGCCATCAGATTGTTCCGTGTAGGTTGCATCTGTAATCTGATTTTCGTACAGCGCAATCTTTTCAAATGAGTCTTGTAAAAAATACTGCAGCGAATCTGGTGTGGCTGCCTTGATGTAACTGTACCATTCGTTGGAAGTAGCAAAGGGTGGTTTTTGGCGAAAGGCCGCTGAATCCAAAAATGCTTTGAAGGCACGATTGAGGTTATCTTCACCAATGTAATCCTGAAGGGCATACAAAATCAGTGACCCTTTATCATACCAAACATACTCGCGCGAATCATTATTTAACAATGTTTCTTCAAATTTGGCTTCAGCAGAGCGCCCGAGCAGATAACGGTCAAGCGAGTATTTCAATCGATTTTGCATACAATCTTTTCCATACTCATGTTGCAAAACCATGAGCGAAGAATATTCAGCCATAGACTCAGATATCTGATTGGCTCCACGTGTAAAACTTGGCATCACCATATGACCCCACCACTGATGAGCCACTTCATGCGCTGTGAGATAAAAAGCGTAGTCTGTATTATCCGGGTCGCTAAAGTCGGCAACCCACCCGGAGTTTTCTGAGTATGGAACAGTGTTTGGAAATGATTGCGCAAAAGTTGCATAGCGTGGAAACTCGAGTATCCGCATTTGCCGATATTGATACGGGCTGTAGTTTTTAGAGTAGTAGTCCAATGATGCTTTCACGGCTTTTACATAGTGATTAAGATTATAGGTGTGCGTGGGGTGATGATAGATTTCTATATTGACTGAATCCCCGGCCTTTCCAATCCACACATCGCGTAAAACCGAATATCGAGCGGATGAAAAATTGGCGAACAAGTCCATTTTAGAATCCATTTTATAGCAATAGTATTTGCGCCCGTTCTCTTCCCACTCTTTTTCTAGATAACCGGGAGCAACAGCAATCTGATCGGCCGATGTGCTGATGGTGGCTTCAAAGGTTACATAATCGGCATCATTATTAAAGAGAAGCGTACTTAATCCAAACGGATCGTTTTGAGGCGGAGCGGTGTAATTTTTTATTGGAAGTCCGTACTTTTTGCGCTCTTTGTCGCTGACTATTCGATCACCTGAGTAGCCGAAGCTCGGGAAAATGCCCAAATCAAAGAAGGTTCCGTTATAAACAATCAACCGTCCCAAGCCATCATTGGTAAAGCCCTTATAGCGCATATCTACCTGAATGTTAAGCAGGGCCGTGTCTCCAGGCTGCATAGTTTCTGCAAGCTTATAAAAAGAGATTTTTGAAACCGGGTCCTCCGTTAGCAAAGTCAGGTCTTGTCCATTCATTTGAATTAGTGAGATGATCGCCTCACTATAATCGTTACTGTGCTCAAGCATGAGGGAATCAATACTCTGATTGGTTTTGTTCACGATGGTAAATCTGCCTAACGCTGTAGCTGCTCGCTCATCAGGAAATAAATCCAAATTCACTTTTAAATCGATGATTTTTGGTTGCGCCATGAACTCATTCTTTTTATACTTCTTCTCAAAAGCAACACCATTTTTAATGACTTCCTCGCTGGAGAAATACTTATTAAGTACGTTCGTGTTGTAATAGATGAATGCTCCGCTGCCAACCCAAAAAAGTAAAAAAAGTGTAAGCAACATTCCTGACATTCTATTAAAGCGACTCTTGGCAAGTTTCCATCGGGTACTAAACTCTGATTCTGCGCCCCGGTTCCAAAATAGATTTCCAATCACCAGGAAAACCGATCCTAAGCTCAGCCAGTAAATATTGAACCATGAAATAGGCTTGAGAAAATGCCCGAAGCCGTTCATATCAGATAGCCTATAGCCGGGTGTGTGACTATAGAAGAAAAGATTATTATCAACATCTAATTTGTGGATGCCAAACATCGCCACCCAAATACCAATTGAAATTACATGACCCAGAAATTTATTGTTTACCAGAATGTGTACGAAGAAAGCCAACATGACCAGTTGCAAATATTCAGGTAGTTCAATCAAATACAAATCAGTGAAGTACATGCCGAACTGAAAGTTGAAATAGCCTTTAATTATTTGATTGACTACACCGCAAATCAAAATCAGGTTCGTCAGCAATAAGCTAACCCAAACCAATGAAAGAAACTTGCTTCCCAACATTACCCAGTTGGGCACAGGTAACACATCAGCAATACTTGAAAACCGAACACTTTTATCACGGTGTGCTACCTCACCAGCGTAGAAAATGATGATGATAAATACAAAAGCGATGTAGTTGACATCCTTAGCTTCTAGCATATAATAGGTAAGTGGGAGTGACGGTGTGCCGTAGTTAATGTCACCAACCCAGCCATCGAGGAAGAGAAAAAGTGCGCCACCCAAAAACATGGCGATAAAGTAAAAGTCCTTAGTAATGTTCCGAAACTCTAGCAGGGAAAGCCGGAACATTTTTATAAGAAATATACTTGGTGAATAAAGCTTATTGGTCACAGGCAACGACCTAAAGGTATTAAGCACCTTTTCATCGCTTCTCTTTTTTCCTGCAGCAACTTCCAACATGCTTTTAAATGAAAAACGAAAATAGGTGACGGCAAAAAGTGCCAGACTGATGCTCACCCATAGCAGCCTATTAATCAGAAAATTTCCTTCCAACGGAATCAAAAGAGTATTTTGCTCTAATGGTGTCCAGTATTTAGTAGCGTTGATGTATGTTGTGAGTGCAAACGGGTCAAGAATGTCTACCAGATTATTATTGTCAAGATCTTGTGTGAGCGTATTGGCTACGAGATAACCTACAAACAAGAGCACACTACCAACATAGGTGACAAGTATATTTCGTGTAAGTGCTACTAATGAAAAAAATAAGGTACCGGTAAAAAAAATGTTTGGTATCGTTATGATAAGGAATGGATACATGTAGTTGGCTACAGCAAATGGTCCAAAACTGTCTGGCTCTACACTTCCGAGCGGAACTCCTAACTGTGAGCCCAACCAAAGACCAAGAACGTAGCCAAAACTTATAATCAATAAAATCATGAATGACCCAGCATACCTCCCCATAAAATATGATTTCTCTCTAAGTGGATAACTAAAAAAGTAGTCTTTAGTCTTGTATTCCATATCCCGATAGAGTGGAACGCCCATAACAGCCGAGGCTATCAGCATTTGAAAGATGCTCATCACCGCCATCAGAAAAGCAATGACATAAGGCGAATTGATAAATGTTTTTTCAGAGGCAGGTGAGCCGCCATAAATGCCGGTGACGCAACCGAAAAGTACGAGTATGCCAAAGTATGCCCACGTAGCGGGTCTTTTAATGCGATATCGCCACTCGAACCAAAATATTTGATTGAACATAATTGTTGATTAATGTAAACTATATACTAACGACCCCAACTTTCGATTCAATTCGGGTGAAATACACATCCTCCAGGTTGGGTTCAGCCGAGGTGAAGCTTTCATCTGGTTGAGTTTCATCCTCCACGCGGATTTGAGTTTTACCTGCCTTCAATTGCGTGGAGACTACATGGCAAGAATTGCGATAGGCTGGCATCTCACTCTTTTCGATGGATTTCGTCCATATTTTTCCTTTCATAGAATTAATCAAATCATTCGGGTTGCCATGAGCAATTACTTCACCGGAACAAATAATGGCCATGGCATTGCATAGGTTGGCCACATCTTCCACAATATGAGTGGACAAAATCACGATGGTGTTCTCGCCAATCTCACTCAATAAATTATAAAAGCGATTTCGTTCAGCGGGGTCAAGCCCTGCTGTGGGCTCATCTATTATGATTAATTTTGGGTTACCTATAAGTGCCTGGGCCACACCAAATCGTTGCCTCATGCCACCTGAGAAGGTTCCCAGATTTTTGTTTTGGGCGTGAGTCAAATTCACTCGCTCCAACAACACAGAAACAATCTCTTTCCGTTCTTTCTTATCGACAATTCCTTTTAGGTCGGCAACGTGATCAAGCATCACACCAGCAGTAACCTTAGGATAAACTCCAAACTCTTGCGGCAGATACCCCAGTATTTTCCTGACCTCATGTTTTTCTTTCAAGACATCTAAACCACCGAACATAATAGAGCCAGAATCGGCTTCCTGTAATGTGGCAATGGTGCGCATGAGCGAAGACTTGCCCGCACCGTTGGGCCCTAACAATCCGAACATGCCTTGATCAATAGTCAGGTTAACATCTTTTAGTGCCTTCACGCCATTGGTGTAGGTCTTGTTCAGGTTTTTAATTAACAATTGCATAGTTGGGATTTAATTATGACGTTAGTCGAGAATAAAGCACTTTAGGTTACCGAAGTGTGACCCATGAATACCTTAAAGTGACGAACAGCTTTTGTCAACTTAACCTAGCTTCCAACAGAGCAAAGTATGGAGAGGAATACTGTGGGGTAGTTAAGATCACTTCACAAGTTTGTATACCAAGTACTCAAACTCAGCAAAGTCATCTTCAGGAGACCTATAGTTTTCGCTATCGATCATCCTTACAGCTACAATTTTCTTTTCGGGGAATATGGTTAGGTACTGACCATACGTGCCTTTGGCAGAAATACCAACAACTCTGGTTACATGCCAGGTATACGGGCTATCGTTGTACCCCTTATCAAATAACATTAATCGGAACTTTAATCTGCCTCCCATTTTTACTATAGAAGGCAATGAGTCAAACTTCAACGATAAATCATAAGGCTTTTCATATTTGCCTCGTATTGTTTTGAGTTCCATGATTAGTTGCTCAGACAAACCAATATCTTCTAGCTTCTTAATTTGTTCATCTCCGAACGTAATGTAACTTGTCGCTGGATCGTAGATGAGCCACCAAAGCAAGCCGCAAGTTGGGTCGTATGGCTGCCCCGCTTTGAAAGATTCATCAAACCAATTTTCACTGATTACCTGTTTATCGCCCGCATTGCCCTTGTTTAGTATGAACAACCCAATTTTAGCAAACTCTGCTGGTGTAATGAGCAACTCGGCCATGCCAATCGGGTTACCACTCCGTAAATAGGCTGTATCTTGTTTTCCTGTTTTGTTTAAATGATGCAAGAAGGAATCTGTAAGCCAGGCATAATCCTTCATACCCAGGAAGTCGAATAATTCTACTTTTAAGAACTTATCCATTCTTCTTCCTGATGCTTTCTCAATGATTCCGGCTAAAAGATTGGTTGCCTTATTGTTGTAGAAAAAAGTAACTCCCGGAGGAGAAGTGACTTCAGCACAAAGTGCCAACTGGACAAAATCAGGAGCCTCATAAATTTCATTGGTGAGTCTCTGTGATTGAATGCCCGAAGTGTGATTCAACAAATGCCGAATGGTAATTCCTTTCTTTAATCCCTGATTCCATTCAGGATAATATAAGTGAACAGGCTCATCAATTGACTTTATTGTTCCATTTGTCACTAGGATGCCAACCGCAAGGTTTACCACAGATTTTGTAGCGGACATAGCATCAATAAGTCCAGCACCTTCCACAACAACTGATTTCCCATTAACCCAAACAACAAGGCCGCCTGAATTAGTCTGCTTACCTTGGCTTTTCAGTAACTCAAGAGCATCATTAGAAACCACTTGCGCTTTGGCTGTAAGCGTGAGCGAGGTGATTATCGTTAGGATAGAGATGAGTCGCATAGGTAAAGAGATATTATTAATCTTCAATATAGCGTCCAGGAAATTGCAAGGGGAAGAATAATGATAAATAAGTAATACCTCATTGAAATCAGAGAAGATCAAATGACAAGTGTCGTTCATCACTTTCATGATTTAGGTCTTGCTTATGAACATCGGAGCAATATATTTTGTCGAAAACCAAACACGTATGAAACGTATTTCAATCCGCATTATTCCAATCGCGGTCATTGTATCGATTGTGCAACTCGTGCTCGGTAAACCGATATGGATTGCCCTCCTGTCAGGGCTTGTTGGAGCCATTGCCGGGGTTACCGTTTTATGGGCATACAATGCCTTCTTCAAAAAAACATAGACCAAATGTTGAAATTTATTTTTTGCGTTGCAACGTGCCTGCTGGTATGTAAACCAACAATGGCCTCTGAGATTATCACGATAAAACTTTCCGATGGCGAAATTGTAGCTGGCAAACTTGATTTACCCTCCGGCCAGAAGCCAATTTCAGAACTAGTCATCTTTGTACAAAGCTCCGGGCCGCATACATACTTGGATAAGAGACGAGCAGGAGCTGGCACCTTCAACTATTTCGATTTATTCGTTAACGAATTCAACAAAAGGGGAATCGGTTTTTTCGTTTACAACAGACGTGGCGTAACGTTCGGCTCGCAACCACCTTACTATGATTCGCTAAACATTGATAAGTACAAAAAATACCTGCCAGATACAGAGGCTGCCGATGTTGCCTCGGTAATAAATCACCTAAAACGTGACAAACGTCTTAAGAAAACCAAAATCATTTTGCTTGGCTGGAGCGAAGGAACCATTATAGCAGCTATGGCCGCAGATCAAAAGAAGGCAAAGATAGATGCAATACTTCTCGCTGGTTATTGCAACGACACCATGATTGAGATACTAAAGTGGCAGCACTCAGGTGACCCGACAGTAAAAGTGATAGGACCATATTTTGATTCCGACCAAAACAGTATAATTACCAGAAGGGAATATGAATCACAGGAACCGCTCCCAACGTCCTACAGAAAAAATGCTTTCAAAGACACCAAATTTAAGTTACTGGATTTGAATGGCGATTCACTCCTCACAGCGCTCGATTTTAAGGAAAGAGCCCAGCCTAAATTGAAAGCAATTTTGGAGGCTGTTGATAAAGGTGATGATGATTGGATTTGGAAAAATTATTTTCGTGTTACGTCAGCCTGGATGCGGGCTCATGAAACATTAGAGCCTAATCGAACGAGGATGCTAAGGCTAGACTTGCCTATATACATTCTTCAGGGGGCTGATGACCCTAATACTTCTGTTGATGGTGTCTATAGTATTGAAAAAAGTTTCCTTGAAGCCGGTAAGAAGAATCTAACCACTTTCATCTTTAAAAAACACGGCCACGATTTAAACTACATGGATTGGATTTCGAAGCAATCACTCTCCGAGGGGCTTCAAAAACTCTTTGAAGTAGCTACAGCTATAAAAAGCAAATAGTGTATGTGGTCAACTGACTCATTGTGGTTTGAGATAGCTATTGCTAACTGGCCCGATAACCCCTTTTGATCCAATGAAATTTTGCTCTCTTTAAAACTATCCAAAATGAGAAGGTTGAATAAAACCACATTCAACTCTTTTAGATGCCCATGACAAAACCGCTTTGTCATTTTAACGGATACTTATGTAGAATTACCATAGGTCGCAGGTAAATTAGTGGGATGAAAGCTACTACAATTGTCAAGGCTTCATTTCTATTGGCAGCCGTGATTGCCATGGTGTCTCTCACATCAATCCCTAATGAAGAAAAGTTTAATAGCCCGATGGATACGCTCCAAATAGACCGCGAGAAGCACATTAATTCAATTCTTGCAACGATAAAGGGAAAAGAAAGTAAACCTGCAGATTCAGTGTTCAAGAACATCCAAAGCATGAAGGGCGTTCCGGCAGGAAGGCTTCTGCGCATAATGGATGTAGCCTATTCGCAATCGCTGGGTGTTTCATGCGGCCATTGCCACAACACCGCTAAGTGGGATTCGGACGAAAAGAAAACTAAACAAATCACACGAGATATGGGCAAAATGGTAAGACGTATAAACATGGAATTGTTATTCATTACAATAAATACTTTTTTATATGGCCAAAGCCCTTTGTCCTTTTGCCCTAATCAAATGCTGAGTATCATCGTTAAGTTATTAAAGACCAAATAACACTAAAATGAAAAAATTACTATTCGTATTTACTCTTTTTGTCGCTACTGCTTCTGTTGCACAAAAGTATACCCTTGACAATGGTCACACAGCCATCACAACTAAAGTGATGCGATTTGGAGTGGTAAAAGTAGTTGGCAGATTTAATACTGTCTCCGGGTCGATAACATACAATCCGGCAAGCCTGGGAGCTACCAGTGCCGAAATACTAATAAAGACTGATAGCTACACCGCCAATAATGTGGAGGGTGAAAAGGCAGTAAAAAGTCTTGCCTTTCTGGATGTGGCAACATACCCGGAAATCAAATTTATAGTGAAGAGCCTTAAGCAAGTGGATAAATCATTTACAGCCACAGGTGAACTAACATTACATGGCGTTACAAAAGAAATTTCTTTTCCCGTTTCTATTATAGGTCCGTCAGCAGATTTACCAACAGGCAAACAATCCATCGGAATTTCAGCTACAGTAAAAATTAATCGCCAGGACTATGGTATCTCCTTCGCTAGAAAGATGCCCAACGGTCAGGACGTAATTGGCAACGATGTTGAAATTGAAATTAACGCACTTGCCTTGGCCCAATAGCAAGCTAAACGCTCGCAGTATGCTTTGCAGGTATCATTTTTCAACATGGCTAAATTTTCTATTGCCGCAGTCCTTACTCTGTTGTTTGCAAGCACTCAAACCGCAAACGGCCAGGTCATATTGGTTGGCCCTGAAAACTCTAAAATTGAATTCACGATAAGTCACCTGGGTGTGCTTTCAGTAGATGGTTCGTTTACAAATTTCTCGGGTACTATTTCTATTAAGGATAAGAGATGGGATATGTCAGGAACAATTCAGGTCAATTCAATTTTTACAGGCAATCCAGAACGTGACCAGACGATTAAAACTGAACAGTACATGAATGCGACTAATTTTCCTGAGATAAAATTCATTGGCAGCGGCATCGAAAATCAGGATAAGATAAAAGTAACAGGAAATTTAACTCTTAAGAAAGTTACCAGGCCAATAACTTTCACCCTTTCCAGAGAGAAGAAGCATTTTATTGCCGAACGCTTTATTATAAAAAGAAGCGAATTCAATTTGACTTTTGGTGGTATGGATGCTTTAGTCGGAGACGAAATCGAAGTGAAATTGAAAATGGCAATGAATTAACTTCGCTAAAGAATATACAATGCTTAAGCTGTCAATCATTTTGACTGACAAAGTACGTTCGTCATAGATTTACCCCCGCGAGTAACTTACTGGCATTTCATAAGTTCTCTAATTGAAACCCAAAAAACATGATAAGTAAAAACCTCGTCCTACTCTTATTAAGTATTGTTCCACCCATGAAAATACTGGCGCAGTCAAATGACCTTCAGTCCCGGATAACGAATTATATCATGCCCTATGTGGAAACAAAAAATTTCAATGGCACAGTTCTTATCGCGCAGAAAGCTCAAATCCTGTATGAGAAATCTTTCGGGTTTTCAAATGAAGACTATGCTGCCCTTAATGAATCATCAACTGTATATCATGTCGCTTCCATTTCCAAAACTTTTACAGCAGCAGCAATACTGCTGCTGGAGCAGCAGGGCAAACTATCCACAACTGATTTAGTTAGTAAGTATATTCCAGACAATCCAAAAGTGGGGTGAAATAACGATTCACCACTTGCTAACGCACACTTCGGGAATACCTAATATTAATGATATGCCTGAGTACACCCAGGCTTCTCGGTTTCCTCAAACTCCAGAGTCATTAATTACAATTTTTAAAAACAAGCCGCTTGACTTCGAGCCCGGCAATCGTTATAAATACAGCAATTCCAATTATAATATTTTAGCTTATATCATTGAAAAGGTATCGGGTAAGATCTTTCGGTGAATTTCTGAGTAAGGAACATTTCTCCCGGCAGACATGGCCACTACATACCACCATCAGAATATGAAACAAGGCGTCAAGCATATGGCCATTGGTTATCAATCTGATGGCACCTTCGGTTTAGAGAAATCGGAATACCTGGATTGGTCAAGCAAAGTTGGAAATGGATCGCTCATGACCACAGCCAGAGACCTTTTCTTATGGGACCAAGCCTTGAATGCAAACAAGGTTTTAACCAGTCAATCCCTCGAAAAAATGTACACTGATCATAAAGCCAATATTGGCTATGGATGCTTTGTAAAAGAACATTTGAAGCGAAAAAGGTATTACATGAATGGCCGGAGTCCTGGCTTCACATCCTATTTTGCCCGTTACCCTGAGGATGGACTTTGTGTGATTGTGTTGGCCAATAATTATATCCCGGTTCCTACAACCATCGGCATGGACATAGCGGCCATTGTATTCAATGAAAAAGTTGAGTCTCCAATACTTCAGGTCAATCCGGTCAAATTAACCACTATCAAAAAAATTGTTGGTCAGTACAAATTTGACAAAGATTTCTATCGCCCAGAATTCATGATGACCGTAAGTGAGAAGGAAGGTCGAGTAAGTATAGATTGGGGTGAACTCATTCCAACTGGTGAATTCACATTTATTGCCAGGGCATTTTGGTCTGATGTGACTTTTAACACGGATTCAAAAGGAGAAATTATCTCCCTCGATTACGATGGCTACAAAGGCAAGAAAGTTAAGTAAGGTTAACCGATAAATCTCTTGCCTATAATGATCAAAACCAAAAAGGCAACATTTAGGTATATAAACTAATTACCAATACTTGAATAAAGTGTATCAATTTTGTTAGTCGGTATATTGGCCATAAAAACATGATCACCCGATTTGAAATAGTCAGACCTGGCAAGTGTCTGCCCAACAGGGCTTGTTGCCAATGAAACTCCATCGGCTGCATGGCGCATAATACTGATGCCATTTTCAATTCCTCTGAACTTTGCCATGTCCGCGTGAATCGTTCCTATTTCTTTCCAATCGAGAGCCGGCACAAATAGTGCATTAACGCCTTCTCTTCCTGATTGAAGAATTAGTCCCGGAAAATCCATATCGAAGCAAATGGCCGTACCGAATTTACCCAATGGCGTTTCAACATGCTTAAGAATACCAGAACCTTTTTCTGACGGCTCACCCGGTGGAATGATTGACTTAATGTATTCATCAACAACTCCATGATCTGGCGCTATGAGTACCACTTTATTTGACATCCTGTTTTTTCCAAACTGAATTACTGCCAGAGGAGCAAAAATGTAAACCTGTTTTTCCTTGGAAAGCGTTTCAAGCTGTGTAATAAATCGCGTTTCCTCATCTTCGAATGCAAGGGCATTGGCTTCAGTCCAGAAAACAACACTCGCTTGTTCAGCTAACTGGGCTGTTTTTGAAAATAATTCACGTTGCGTTGATAAAGTTACGTTTCGATATAATTCAGCTTTTTCACGAGGCGAACCTCTCATTACGAATTGAAGGACAATGTCTCTTAAATTACTTCCGGCCGGCATAACAACACTACATGCAGCGGCTCTAAGCATGCTATTGCTTGAATAGGATTTAATCCGAATGACTCCAAACAAATGTGTGCCCAGAAGGATAACGATTACAGCACCCAATAATCTCAACGATGATTTACCTTTAAACTCATCTTCCCATGCCCTGCAAAATACCGAAGCTGTTAAACCAATAAGAAAGGTAAGTCCCCAAATACCTGTTACGGAAGCCAATTGAACCAAATACAAATTATCCGACTGAGTATATGCAAGTGAATTCCATGTGCCATACGGTCCAAGACTAACAACACCCTCCAACACTACGAGGAAAGATGGGAATACCAGTAAAGACGGAAAGCCTTGCTGTTGAACAACCAGGTCGATGAAAAAACCAGAATAGAATAATAGCGAAATGCCCGCTATAAAAATCAGATAGAATGGAAATGGAATCGGCACTATTCCTTTCATAGATATTCCGGTAACAAGAGCAAAGAGCGGGAACCCAAGCCAGACTAACCTTACTCTTTTTTGAGTTCTGCTAAATTTTAAGAACAGTGTAAGCGCAATCCACGGTGCAATGAAACAGTTCCAATTTCCTCCTACAAAGGCTTGCGTTATCAAAGCGAGTAACAACCAGACAAATCCCTTTTTGTAGATTGAGTTAAGCATTTAATTAACACCTCATCGTACGAGATCAGCCAACGTCACGTTTTTTTCAATAATTACCCCCTCCTTATTAATTAAAAAGTTGGTTGGCAGTTGCAGCACTCCATACTGTTTCGCTACAGTGCCGCCTTCATCAATCAATTGAATCCATGGAAACTTATTGCTTGAAAGAGATTTTCGCCAATCATCGGGTCGCTTATCTGTGGATACACTGATGACAAGGATACCCTTTTGCTCAATCTTTTCTAACGCATCACGATAACCACGCATTTCCTTGATGCATGGCCCGCACCATGAAGCCCAAAAGTCCAATAGGATTGTTTTCTTTCCCAAATAATTCTCAAGTCCAAGCTTATTTCCATCAGTGCCACTGAGGGTAAATAATGGTGCTGATTTTTGAAGTAAACTTGTATTAACAAGTTGTTTATACTTTTCTTCCATTAAAGGTAGAATAAAGGAGCCTCGCTTTTCCGCTCTGAATTTCTCCATAACGGTAAGCATGAATTTATGCTGTGTGTTGTCCCAAATGCTCATCGTTTGATACACAGCAATGGAAGTTCCCATCTTCTGTAAAAGAAATTCACTCAACTGCTCAAACATTTGAGCCTTATAGGTACGAAGAGCATTGTTTAGACTATCTAAGTCATTTGCTGAATGATTGAAGATATCTATCTGTCGCATCTTCTCCTCAGTGGGAAAAATCAAATTTGTGTAAAAGTATCGCCTTTGTTCAAAGTATTGATCCAGTAGATCATTGTCTTTGGATCCATTCAATTTGATCTTCCTGCCATACACACGGCCGCGCTTTGTTAAGAAAGATGTTGTGTCGATAACGACTTGCAAATTAATGCTCACATTATCTATTAGCACCGGGGCCGCAATAAGAGATTTTCCATCTTTATAAGACAACTGGTAGTAGCCAGGCCCCAACTCAGCAAATTTAAAACTGAAAGTTGACCTGTCCTGCAGAGCAACAGAATCAAGAACCTCAAATACCTGATTCGGTAACAACTGCTTTTTGAAATAAACAAACCCGCTACCATCGCCCGCCTCAACAGTACCATTGATTTCAAGGATTTGCCCTCGACTTTGCTGAACAGCACTGAGCATTAAAAACAGCAACACAAAGCTCTTTACCTTCATAAAAGTTTTAACAACAACAGTTGGGCCGGACATACCGTTTCTCCTATTCATGACGAAGCGAATCCACTGGGTTGGCATTTGCCGCTTTGAATGTCTCAAAACCAATGCAGATCAATGCTAATATCAAAGCAAGGCAAGCCGTTAAAATGAAAATCAAAGGATTTATTGATGTTCTGAAAGCAAATCCCTCAAGCCATTGGGCTGAAAAATAACTAACAACTGGAATTGACACCATGTTGGCCAGGAGAATTAGAATTAAAAACTCGCGGGTAAGGAGAGAGGTAAGACTCCATGTGTTGGCACCCATTACTTTCCGAATCCCTATTTCTTTCGTCTTCGATGTAACCAAAAAAGAAACCAACCCAAACAACCCGATAATCGCGATCAGGATTGTTGTAATTGAGAATACGGTGAACACCTTGGCTAGCCTTTGTTCCCGTGCGTATTGGCGGGCAAATGTTTCGCTAAGAAAAAAATAGTTGAACTCATTTTCCGGAAAATATTTCTTCCACAAATCACCAAGCATTTCCATAAGCAAAGGCATATCCTGTACGCCAAATCGCACGGCATAGAGATAAGCGTCATCACGATTGTAGTCCATTACGTTAGCAACAATTCTATTTTGAAGTCCCTGATCATGGTAGTCCTTGACAACTCCAATAACCTCGCCTGCAGGTGTACCTGAGGGGCTCGTTATCCTTTTTCCTATTGCCTTCTCAGCAGTCTCCCATCCGAAAGATTTCACGGCTGTTTCATTAATAATGAGACCAGTTTCAATGTCTGTTCTCCTGTTCAAATCGAAATTTCTTCCGGTAACTAATGTTAATCCGAGTGTCTGGATGTAATTTTCATCGACAGCCATATATTGCGTATCAACTGCATCATCTCCCGATTTCCCTTCCGGGTAAGCAATTTGACCACGCCAGCCAGAAACCGCTGGCAACGCATTGCAAAATGATACTTCTTTTACTAATGACTGACCTTTTAATTCATTATAGAAACCCTGATAAGCATTTCCATCTACTGGTTTTGTCCTCGCGATATTGATAACAAAGATTTCTTCACTCGTAAATCCTAAATTCCTCGTTTGCATATATTTCAATTGATCGAAAACAATCAGCGTTGTTGAGACTAAGCCAACGGAAACGAAGAATTGAAATAAAACCAGCAACCGCCTGAGTTGCACGCCACGAGTGCTACTCTGAAACTTTCCTTTTAAAATCTCAGATGGACTATAAGCAGTTATAACCAGCGCTGGGTAATATCCTGAAAAAATTGCGATGCCAAAAACAAGCATGATGCCAGCGCCTGCCATTGTTGGATTTAACAATGAAACTAACGAATAGGTCTTTCCAAGCAACGAATTAAAGACAGGCAGGAAAAGTAAAATGACAAAAATGGATATTACAAAAGCAAGCATTGTAATAACGAAAGACTCGCTAACAAATTGTCCTATCA
This sequence comes from Cyclobacteriaceae bacterium, assembly GCA_044222145.1. Classification (GTDB taxonomy): domain Bacteria; phylum Bacteroidota; class Bacteroidia; order Cytophagales; family Cyclobacteriaceae; genus ELB16-189. Next base: position 9,592 of record JBGANU010000024.1, on the reverse strand, counting down.
GTTTGGCTCGGGTTGAGCCCATCGTTTTCTTAACACCAACCTCCCTTGCTCTTAATACTGACCGGGCTGTGGCGAGATTGATAAAATTGATACAAGCTAACAGAATTACAAAAGCACCGGCACCAATCAGCAGGTAAACAGTCGTGATACTGCCAAGCGGTCCAAGACCATTTCCAGCCTTTGTTTTAAGATAAATGTCTGTAAAGGGTTCGAATGCAACTTTGGCTTCCATGCCCCATTGCTTAAGCATATCACCCGCCCGCTCATGATATAAATTCTCCGCCTTCTTTCGGAATTCCTGAAAGTTTGTTCCCAGCTTTAGCAAAATATAGTTGCGCATGTTGATGTTACCCCAACCATTAGCATAACTAAACTCCGGACTAAGCTTCTCAAAGGTTGCAAACGAGGCTAGCATATCAAGCTGGATGTGTGAGTTGGTGGGTATGTCTTCCATCACTCCGGTAATCTGAAAAAGAAGCGTATCATTCAGCATCATGGTTTGACCAACCGCATCCTTGCCCTTGAAGTACTTTGCTTCCATACTTCTGGAGATAACCAAAGTAAATGGTTTAGTCAGTTGATCGTCTGTATTGCCTTTGAGCAGCGGGAAAGAAAAAAGAGTGAAAAACTCTGGGCTCGCATAACCAATTTTTTCACGAACCTTCTTACCGTCTAGTTCAGACATCAGGTTTGCAGAGCGGGTATACAAAACAGCTTCGGTTTCCGGAAAATCCTTTCGCAGAATATCGCCAATGGGCCAGGCATTTGTTTCCAGACCACTGTCTTCGCCTCCCTTTGTAAAGATGGTATTCACTCTGTAGATGCGGTCTCCATTGACGTGAAAGCCATCGTACGAGAGTTCATCCAATACATACATTGTAATTAGAATGCCAGAAGCAATTCCCAGGGCTAATCCAGTTAAATTTATTAACGAATAAGCTTTGTACTTGAAAAGGTTGCGAAATGCAACTTTAAGTTGGTGCCTGATCATAAATTATTAGGTCTATTCAATTTTTTAAGCACTTTATTAACAAGAAGCGATATTGTTGACGCCCGAATCAGATCAATAGTTTCAATGCCAATAACCTTTTGTGACGAATGACTTTTGTCAATATATCTTTGATGAAAGTCCTTCGTCATTTAAAAATGTGTTGTAGAGCAATCCTAATGAAATTCAGTGTCCAAAGTTGTGTCGCAGAATAAACCTTTCTTTACCGAATGATACAGGAACCAAATAGCAACAAATCATAAAGTAATAGAGAATGAAGTATACCATCTTTCTTTTGTTCTTTCTTATTAATAGCCAAGTCCTTAATGGGCAGGTATTCCCGATCGACACTATACTGTACAACGGCCCATGGCCAACAAGAATTGATTTAGTATTTCTTGGCGATGGCTATCAGGAAAATGAATTCGATAAATATCATTCTGATGTTGAAATGTTTACACAGGCTCTATTCTCTCAAAGCCCATTTAAAGAGTACAAAAGCCACTTTAACGTATTTGCTATTCTGGTACCATCAAACCAATCAGGAGTTGATCACCCACAATTATTTGCAGATGTAAATCTAAATTGTGCCCAAACACCAAAGCAGGAAGTAGATAGTTACTTTAATAGTACGTTTGATAGTTTTGGGATGCATCAACTAATTGTTCCCGATGGTGGCAAAATACGAAGTGTATTAAGTTACACTTATCCGGCCTATGATGCAGGTGTTCTTATTATAAATTCGCCCCATTATGGCGGCTCAGGGGGACAGTTTACAACCTTCTCGACAAGTCAAGAAGGGCCCGAGACCTTTCTTCATGAATTTGGGCACTCGTTTGGTGACTTAGCTGACGAGTACTGGGCGGGGCCTCAATATGCATTTGAGAAGCCAAACCTGACACAGACTAATAACCCATCAACCATCAAATGGAAAAAATGGCTTAATACAAATGGCATCGGCATTTTTTCAATCCCTGGAAAGACAGGCGGCTGGTATCGACCACATCAGAATTGCAAAATGCAAGTGCCCGGCTTTCCATATTGCAATGTTTGTGCGGAAGCATTGCTTGAAAAAATTCATACTTTATCAGTGCCTATTATAGGTGTCAGTCCTACTCCAGGATTTATACAGATTTATGATTACGATCCAAAATTTGAAATATATCCGATCAACCCGCAACCAAATACGCTAAGAACAATTTGGAAACTAAATAATAAAGTGATTGCCAGAGATACTTCTGTTATTGTAGTTGATAAAGAACTTTTGAACGATGGATTTTACAAAGAAATAAGTGCTGAGATATTAGACACCACAATCCTTGTAAGAGTTGACTCTCATTTCTCAAGTCATTCATATCAATATGTTTGGAAAGTTGATGGACTGATTACCGGTATTGAAAATGACGAGAGGGAAACTAATTATGCTATAAGTGCTTGGCCTAATCCAACCGACAGTAAAATTAACGTTTCATTTACAGTGCAGCGTTCAACAGTTGTTTCGATAAATTTTAGAAATCAATTGGGTCAATCTCTAATAAGGCACGAAGATAAATTCACAACAGGCACTCATTACCTCGACTTCGCTCTGCCAGTTAATGGGATTTATTTAATGACATTGACATTTGACGGAGTTCCCATATCTCGCAAGTTAATTCGGAAGTAATCATCTGAACGACTTGATGCGATCTAGTGGCGCTTCTTCTGTGACGAATGACTTTTGTCAATAACCTTTTGATGAAAGTCTTTCGTCATTTGATTGAGAGCTGGTCAGATGTGGATCATTACATTTAATACCAAAATATCAATCAATGGCAACTCTAGACATGCAAGGATCATACCCGCTCACCAACGAATCCATTGACAAGAATGTTGAAAAAGGAAGGATTGGAAATTACGCGCTAGGGGATGTGGATCAAAAGAATGTTTTTATTGTAAAATACGTAGGCCGCTCAGATGTGGATTTGAATAAAAGATTAAAAGACCATGTTGGCAGTTATCCGCAATTCAAATTCAGCTATGCTGCTTCTGCGAAAGAAGCTTATGCAAAAGAATTGAGAAACTATAATGACTTTGGCGGCAGTGATACTTTAGACAATGAGATTGAACCAGCCAAACCTTAAGATTTAAATAAACAACAGTAAGTGTAATCTGTATAACATTAAATCGATAAAGTATTGTCAAAGATACTGATTATACTATCCGTAATTATCGGTGCTTATATGTTGATCGATGGGATATTTGTCATGCTCCATGGAAAGTATATAGGTCCGGTAAAGCCGGGCCCTTGGAGCATCTTATTTGAAAAATTAAATATTAATGTTTTTAAGTTAGGTCCAATATTTTGTTTGTATGGTGTGCTGTGGATCTTGCTTGCCTATGCTTTAACAATGCGTACTTCATGGGCCAAACTCTTTGCAATAATCCTTGGCTTTTCCACATTATGGTACTTGCCATTTGGTACATTAATCTCAATAATTGTTATTGTTGTATTCCTTAACAATAAATAAAGCGTTTAGAAAGGTTAATGGTTTAATGACAGTGATATTGGAGAATGAGATTGAACTCGCCAAACTTAAATTCAACAATGAAATATTCATTCAGCCTTTTCTTGTGGATTGCAAATTTATTGCAAGCGCAGGCACAATCTTTTGAGAAGGAGGTAAACATTCCAACTGTAGATGGAATAATTAGTGGCACATTGCAGGCAGATTCAACTCGGTCTAAAACGCCTTTGGTTATCATTATTCCAGGCTCTGGGGCTACTGACCGCAATGGAAATCAAATGCCAATGGTTAGCACCAACGCTTATAAGCAACTATCAGATAGTCTTGCTTTCAGTGGCTTTTCCATTTTTAGATTTGATAAACGAGGAGTGGGTAAAAGTAAAAACCTAATAAAAAGCGAATCATCTCTCACAATAGATACTTACGTAAAAGATGTCATAGCTATAATTGAGTTCTTTGAAGTCGGCAATCGATTCGCTGGAACATTTCTTTTAGGTCATAGTGAAGGTTCATTGGTAGCAATACTGGCTATTCAAAGAAAAGTAAACGTGAAAGGACTTATTTCAATAGCTGGCGCAAGTCAACCTGGTGATCAGATACTCAAGGCACAGTTAAATGGAAAAATTCACGTAAATCCTTTGCTAAATTCCCTCTATCGAAAAAGTGTGCAGCCATATTTAATTTCATGGATAAGATATAACCCTAAACATGAATTAGAAAAAGTAAAGCAACCATGTCTAATTATCCATGGCACTTCGGATATACAATTACCTGTGTCTAATGCTCATGAACTATATTCTGCACGGCCTAAATCCAATTTGCTGATAATAGATAGAATGAATCACGTTCTAAAAGATTCGGGTGAAGAAATGTCAGAGAACTTGAATACCTATTCAAGGCCAGAGTTACCAATCAAAGGTGCGTTAATTTCAGGAATACGGGAGTTCATAATTAAAAATTAGGAAGGACAATCTCTAAATCAACTTCTGAATCTTTTTGGATATTGCCAAAGGCCGCTTTATATCACTCCATTGCTCAAAGAGAGGTTGAGTCTCCTCAAATTTTTCATCTTCTTCATCCCTATTTTTAAGCGTGAAGCGAATATTACCCGTGCCAAGTATGAACTGAAAAACGTTCCTGCTTACTTCTACTTTGCTCACTTGGGTCAAGTCGATGGAGCGGTGCTCTTTAAAAACAAAACCGTCACTGACCAGGACACGCTTATTGGTCAATCCGTACGCTACGCTTGCATGGTCAATAATTCTCTTAACAACCAGTAGAATTAATGCAATCAACACCGTACCAATTACGAGAGGAGTTGCATGCCAGTTTAGCAGCCGCTCGTAAGTCCATGCCTCGGCAATCACAAGGGCCGTAATTACCAGCAAAACGGTGGCTAGGGTGTACCAAAGCTCGAGATATCCGAAAACATAATTAAATAATGTTGGCCGTTGAGCCCAAAGCATTTTCTCACGCTCATTACGAATGCCCTCAAAAGCTGCATTTTCTTGTGCCATAATTCAATTTTTACAACATCAGTGATAAGTGCACGAATAAACTTACAGTGCCATTAAAAAAAACCCGTAGCTAATATGGTGTTCCTCATGCCTTGCCGCAAAAGATATCGCCAGCGCTCAAGGTTCGTGCTGTTGCAAGCACACAACCATTCGCACAACAGCGCCAACTTTTCGCCTAAAGGTTTCGGTGCGCTACATGCTGTCTACTACTGCAGATTCTTGACCAAAGTATTTCATCATTTTGGAAGCTTTACCTTCAACTAAAACCCCATTCTTAGTAAAACTATACCAAACTCTTACACATCGTGAATTAAAGTATAAACCATGATTAAGTTCTTGACATTTATAGGGGCAATAATCACTTCCCTAAATTCTGTTGCACAAGTCAAAATAATGGAAGATTCCATCCCGATTTACTTCAACGAAGTGAAACAAGTAACTGAAGCAAATAAGAAATTGTGGAATTTCAATTTGTACGCTCCAATTATTCTCGTGAACAGGAACAGCCGAGCAGTCTATGCCAACATGCCCGACTCATCGGGGGTTCTGAAACCCGAAGGCTCAGTGTTTACAGGAGTTTTGCCCAACGAAATTAACATCGCGAACACCGCAACCCGCTGGGCTGGCCGCCATTGGGCAATGATTATGTTGCCACTACCAATCAATAAGGAAGCCCGCTTAAACTTACTAACGCATGAATTATTTCACAGAGCTCAACCTTACCTCAGGTTGCGAACCAATAACTATGACAATAACCACTTGGATAAAAAAGAAGGGCGGATTTACTTGAGACTCGAACTGATGGCACTTCAAAAAGCTGTACGTTCGGGTTCACCGCATGAAGTAAATCTTCATGTAAAGAATGCACTTACATTTCGAAAGCAACGTTACTCAATCTTCACTGGAGCTGATACAACTGAGAATCTATTGGAACTTAATGAGGGTCTGGCCGAATACACTGGCGCGATGATGAGCGGAAGAACCAAAAAACAAATGACGATACACTTCACAGAGCGAATAAACAATTTTTTAAGGAACCAGACTTTTGTTCGCTCGTTTGCTTATGAAACAATCCCAATCTATGGCTACCTTCTCAGTCAGCGAAGCCCAAGGTGGAATCAATCGGTAAACGCAAAATCAAAATTAACCGACTTGTTCATTTCAGCCTTTGCCGTTCAACCGGGAGCAATATCAGACAAAACTTATCAGGAATATGATGGTGATATTATTCGGATGGAAGAAATAGACAGAGAAGCAAGAATTGCTAGTTTGATAGACTTATATACAAAAGAGTTCATAACAGAACCACATTTCGAAATTCCTTTCGAAAACATGAACATATCATTTGATTACACGAACATTATGCCCCTGCATGACCAGGGCACAGTTTACATAACGATTCGAGTAAAAGATAACTGGGGAATACTGAACGTTACTAACGGTGCATTGCTCGATTCAAATTGGAGTAGAATTACCGTTACTGCCCCGCTGGAAATTACCAAAACACAGGTAAAAGGGGATGGGTGGACTTTAGAATTAAATGAGCACTACACAATCAGACAGGATGTCTTTTCTAAGAATTGCTACCTAGTTAAGAAGTAGCCCATGAGATCCCCCTAAATGACCAAAGACCTTGGTCACTTATTGTTTATTGAATTTGCTCTCCCACTTCTAAATCGCGTTAATTCCTTTAAAAAAGTAGAATGACACGGTTAATGCTTTCTTTCCTGTTGGGTTACTCAGTTATAAATGTACTGGCGCAGCGAGAGGTGCCAAAAACGCAGGCCAACCTCCAACCAGGCTCGCGGAAATACCAAAGCACCATAGTAAATAACGGGGCTCAGGTGGCTGCTTTCGATGTAACTGTTTCAATTACTGAAACAGACTCTGGCTATGTTGTAAAGGAGATAGCCAATATGGCTATGGGGCAAGCAGTAGATATGACTCAACTTCAAAGAAAAAGTTACAGAGTCATGCAACGATGGATTTCAATGGGGCCTCAAAAATTTCATTTTGTTTTTGATGCTTCGATAAAACCCCGGTCAGCAACTGCCAAAATCATCGCGACAGATGTTCCTCTCTTTGCAGATGGAGGCGGTGCCTATGAAGTAATGGCATTGCTTCCCTTAGCCGCAAACTATGAGACATCATTCTATAATTTCAATGTGATGAGTCAAAAGGCTGATAAAATGCTTTTACGTGTTGTAGCCCGTGAATCAATTCCTACCACCATCGGCACCTATGATTGTTGGAAAGTAGAACTCAAACACGAAACCAGCCCAGGTCTTTTCACTATTTGGGTTTCTGCAGATAACAAAAGAATAGTGGTGAAAAGACGCGCTGAGTTTCAAACTATGGTGACAGAATCTATTCTAAGTGAGGTGAAGTGAATCTGACAGGATTGACAGCCTATTGCTTCACGATGTAATCAAGAGGTAACATATTCGGTAATTTTTCAGACCAGCCCATGTATCCTTCAAAATATAAATCACGCACATCTTCGTAATATCCATTAGTATAAAACTGCAAGCCCTTCCCGGTAAAGTGGATAACAGTTTTTTGGTAGGGTAACGGTTTACCAAAACGAAAGCCAGCCTCCTCGGATTCGTGATAAACAAGAAGCAGAAGGCCATGGTACGCAAGATAATTTTCGGGATGCTTGTTCAATAAAACATCAGCTCTTTCAATTTTTATGCCCACACTATCCACAACTTTGGGTTTAGTAAATAGATTTTCATAAAAAGCCAAGCTGTCCCTTCCCTGCGTTGTTCCGGCTTTTGCCCGCCAGTATATTATTTGTTTGTTCAGGTAAGCGTCATTTGGTCTCATTGGGTTAGGCACCCGGAATAAGGTATATAGATCGAAGTTGTTTTCCTTCAACTGATCCCGTTGCAACGCTTTTAGAAAATGGCTAAAAGAGCCTTGATAAGTTTGCAGTCGCTCAGCTTCCCACCGTTCATTGGATCGTTTTTTATTCGTGCTGATAGCTTTAAATAGCGGGACTCCATAACTGGTCAACATCTGAGTCCGGTAGTTATATTGAAAATGGATAAGCTCATAAGTAATTAAAAATCCGAGCGCTTCATTCCGGATAATTAACGGTACACGAGTACTAGCCACCAGAACTTGGTCTTGCTCATCGAAAAATAGATTTAAGACTTGAGGGTTGGTTATCCACGTTTTGCTTGAATTCTGAGTTTCACCTAAGAACAACCTTTTGAATTCCATCAGGTTCCGATGCCACCCAATAGTATCCGCACTTACTACAACCTCCATCTAATTCAACTGGTGCAGGCACTAGCTTCAAAATCAGTTCATGCTTTTCATGTATACGAAACTGGATGGGCCTCTGAATTGTAGTGTAGCCAAGAAACGAAGCAATTAATTCGTACTTGCCTTCAGGAATATCCTCGATAGTAAACTCGCCTTCGAGACCAGTTGTTGTGCCAATTGAAGTGCCTGCAAAATAAACATGCGCATTAGGTAGCGGCTCTCGGGTAAGAGAATCAATCAACGTGCCTGTTAAATTGGCTTGTCCACATAAGGAATGGCTAGCCAGCACAAGTGCTGCAAAAGTTAAAAATCTCCGAATCATGAATAATTAGAGTAAACTTTAAATCAGCAGCATCATGTTTTGTATCAAAAATGACGAAGGGCACAAGTCAACGTATAATAATAGTCCTGTGTGTTTGAGAATAAAGATCATTAAACATAATACAAAGCAAGGGCGTGCGGAACCAAAAAGCTTTAAGGGTTCGCTTTGCCCGGTTCAAAATAAAACCTCCACCTTCAGTCAGTCGCTCGTACCTCGCTCCTTTGTTCATATCACGACCTCCCCGGTTCATTTTATTTCGTAAAAATGACAAACGACATTCATCATAAATGTCGTTTGTCATTGTTATCAAGTCTAATTCTAAGAACAACTTTAGGGTAAACTGGTCGATTCGAGTACTGACCATTTGAAGACTGAGTGTTTCTGGTCAGTGACTTTAATGTTATCTAAGGTACATAGAACTAAAATCTCCGAAATCATTATTGGACATGAAACGAGCATCTAAAAACCACAGGTCAATTGTAGTGCGCATTCTTTCAAAGGCATTTAGTGAAAACCAAAGTGTTAATTATGTTGTAAGACACGGGGCGAACAGGGATAGACGCATTGAGAGACTGATTGAATACTCATTCGATGTTTGTCTAAGGTTTGGTGATGTTTGGATTACAGATGATGAGAAGGGTTGTGCACTTATTTTATATCCCGACAGAAAACGTTTATCCTTTAAAGCAGCTTTTTGGGATTTAAAGTTGGCGATCAATGTCATTGGGATTAAGAAACTAGGCATGGCAATGAAAAGAGAAGCAAGGATTAAATCGTTTCATCCAATTGAACCTTTCTGTTATCTCTGGTTTGTTGGCGTTTCTCCAGAGCATCAACGTTGTGGTATTGGGAGCAAACTCCTGAGCCACATCGTTCAAATTGCGGAGAATGAAAGACGACCCATATACTTAGAGACCTCTGTAAATAGTAACCTGGCTTGGTACAAGAAATTTGGATTTGAGGTATTCCATACCCTCGAACTCACATA
>JBGANU010000023.1:0-63489 GCA_044222145.1 Cyclobacteriaceae bacterium | reverse complement strand
ATAAGTAATCCACCTGGGGAGTACGCCGGCAACGGTGAAACTCAAAGGAATTGACGGGGGTCCGCACAAGCGGTGGAGCATGTGGTTTAATTCGATGATACGCGAGGAACCTTACCTGGGCTAGAATGCCCTTGACAGATGCAGAGATGTGTTTTTCCGCAAGGACAAGGAGCAAGGTGCTGCATGGCTGTCGTCAGCTCGTGCCGTGAGGTGTTGGGTTAAGTCCCGCAACGAGCGCAACCCCTATTCTTAGTTGCCAGCACATAATGGTGGGGACTCTAAGAAGACTGCCTGCGCAAGCAGAGAGGAAGGAGGGGATGACGTCAAGTCATCATGGCCCTTACGCCCAGGGCTACACACGTGCTACAATGGCGTATACAAAGTGTTGCAAGCCAGCGATGGTGAGCCAATCACAAAAAGTACGTCTCAGTTCGGATTGCAGGCTGCAACTCGCCTGCATGAAGTTGGAATCGCTAGTAATCGCGCATCAGCAATGGCGCGGTGAATACGTTCCCGGACCTTGTACACACCGCCCGTCAAGCCATGGAAGTTGGGAGGACCTGAAGACAGTTGCTGTGAGGCGCTGTTTAGGGTAAAACCGATGACTGGGGCTAAGTCGTAACAAGGTAGCCGTACCGGAAGGTGCGGCTGGAACACCTCCTTTCTGGAGATCTTGGAAAAGCGGCTAAAGCTGTCAAAGCTTTAAGCAAAGCGCCAAGAACAACCTTGGTATGGTCCGCTATCAATCTTATTTATTCGAGTTATTAAAGCAAAGAGGCAAAGAGCCACAAGCGAGACCTTCTGACTCCTGACTTCTGAGTTCTGGCTTCTTTAAAAGAGAGGGCTTGTAGCTCAGGTGGTTAGAGCGCTACACTGATAATGTAGAGGTCCGTGGTTCGAGTCCACGCAGGCCCACTTGAAAAAGAAGGGGGATTAGCTCAGCTGGCTAGAGCGCCTGCTTTGCAAGCAGGAGGTCATCGGTTCGACTCCGATATTCTCCACTTTATCCACCGAAGCTTTAGCGAAGGTGGATGAGAATGAATAGAGAGGTAGATTATTGAAAGAGAGAAAGAGCAATCAAACGAGATTGTTTTTTAAGTTGAAAGATTGAAAGGTAATAGAGATGAAGCAATTGGCAGGTTGTCCATTGATTCATTGACTAATTATCGCGTTGTTGGATGCTCTCATCATAAAGCAGAACGAGCCGTTCTGAAGAAGATGAAAGCTGTAGACTGACAAAAAGTTCATTGACATGTTGGTGAAAGAGTAGTAAAAAGTAGATACGCGAAGAAATTTGCGTATTAGCTGAATCGTAGTGATACGAGGAAAGCAAAGCGAGCACAAAGGTTTAAAACCTAAGTACCCATTCATATCGTGTGGGGAAAAAGTGTTTCGTTAAAAGAAGTAAGAAAGAGCGTATGGGGAATGCCTAGGCTCTCAGAGGCGAAGAAGGACGTGATAAGCTGCGAAAAGCTGCGGGGATCCGCAAATAGGAATTGATCCGCAGATGTCCGAATGGGGCAACCCGGTATGTCGAAGACATATCACCTCGCAAGAGGAGCAAACCCAGGGAACTGAAACATCTAAGTACCTGGAGGAGAAGAAAACAATCTAGTGATTGCGCAAGTAGTGGCGAGCGAACGCGTAAGAGCCCAAACCTGTTTAGTTACGGCTAAGCAGGGGTTATAGGACTACATAATCAAAACCAAAGACGACATGAACCAGGTGGGAAACTGGGCCATAGAGGGTGAGAGCCCCGTAAAGGAAGTCTAAGGAGAGAGGTAGTATCCTGAGTAGGGCGGGGTCGGAGACGCCCCGTTTGAATTTGCCAGCACCATCTGGTAAGGCTAAATACTCCTGAGAGACCGATAGTGAACCAGTACTGTGAAGGAAAGGTGAAAAGTACTCCGAATAGGAGGGTGAAAAGAGAACCTGAAACCATACGCTTACAAGCGGTTGGAGCTCCGAAATGGAGTGACAGCGTGCCTTTTGCATAATGAGCCTACGAGTTACTCTCACTGGCAAGGTTAAAACACTGAAGTGTTGCAGCCGGAGCGAAAGCGAGTCTGAATAGGGCGCGTAGTCAGTGGGAGTAGACGCGAAACTTTGTGATCTACCCTTGGTCAGGATGAAGCCCCGTTAACACGGGGTGGAGGTCCGAACTAGTAAACGTTGAAAAGTTTTTGGATGAACTGAGGGTAGGGGTGAAAGGCTAATCAAACTGAGAAATAGCTCGTACTCCCCGAAATGTTTTTAGGAACAGTGTGGAGGTTGAGTTTATCAGAGGTAGAGCTACCAATTGGACTAGGGGGAGTCACATCCTACCAAATCCAGATGAACTCCGAATGCTGATAAATATACTCTGCAATGAGGGCGCGGGTGCTAAGGTCCGTGTCCGAGAGGGAAAGAACCCAGACCTACAGCTAAGGTCCCAAAATCTACATTAAGTTGAACTAAGGAGGTCCAGTTGCTGAGACAGCCAGGAGGTTTGCTTGGAAGCAGCAATTCCTTTAAAGAGTGCGTAACAGCTCACTGGTCGAGCGACAGGGCATCGATAATAATCGGGCATAAAATGTAGTACCGAAGCTTAGGATTTGCAGCAATGCAAGTGGTAGGGGAGCATTCTAACAGCGGAGAAGCCAAGAGATAACTTGAGGTGGAGCGGTTAGAAAAGCAAATGTAGGCATAAGTAACGATAAGGCATGTGAGAAACATGCCCACCGATAGACTAAGGGTTCCGCGGCAATGCTAATCATCCGCGGGTAAGTCGGGGCCTAAGGAAAAACCGAAAGGTGTATTCGATGGACAACTGGTTAATATTCCAGTACTACCGTATTGAGCGATGAGGTGAAGGAGGAGTGACAACTGCGCGTCCTGACGGAATAGGACGTTGAAAGGTGTAGGTATAAGACTAGTAGGAAAATCCGCTGGTTTTGCTGAAACCCAATAGTACGAGGAGGCTTCGGCCGAATTGATAGACAGTGTAAACAGACTTCCAAGAAAACCCTCTAAGCATATTGATATGGTACCCGTACCGCAAACCGACACAGGTAGTCAAGGAGAAAATCCTGAGGTGCTCGAGTGAATCATGGCTAAGGAACTCGGCAAATTAACCCTGTAACTTCGGGAGAAGGGGTGCCTCCTCTGGCTTGCCAGAGAGGTCGCAGAGAAATGGCCCAGGCGACTGTTTAACAAAAACACATGGCTTTGCGAAATCGTAAGATGAAGTATATGGCCTGACACCTGCCCGGTGCTGGAAGGTTAAGGGGGGACGTTAGTCGCAAGGCGAAGCGTTGAACTGAAGCCCCAGTAAACGGCGGCCGTAACTATAACGGTCCTAAGGTAGCGAAATTCCTTGTCGGGTAAGTTCCGACCTGCACGAATGGTGTAACGATCTGGGCGCTGTCTCGGCCATGAGCTCGGTGAAATTGTAGTCACGGTGAAGATGCCGTGTACCCGTCACGGGACGGAAAGACCCCATGCACCTTTACTATAGCTTCACATTGACATTGGGAGAATGATGTGTAGGATAGGCGGGAGGCTTTGATCCGTGGCCGCTAGGTTACGGGGAGTCAACGGTGAAATACCGCCCTTTATTTTCTTGATGTCTAACCACGCTGTCAAGCGTGGGACATTGTGTGGTGGGTAGTTTGACTGGGGTGGTCGCCTCCGAAAGTGTATCGGAGGCTTTCAAAGGTATGCTCAGTACGCTTGGTAACCGTACGTGGAGTGCAATAGCATAAGCATGCTTGACTGTGAGACTGACAAGTCGAGCAGGGACGAAAGTTGGATATAGTGATCCGGTGGTTCTGCATGGAAGGGCCATCGCTCAAAGGATAAAAGGTACGCTGGGGATAACAGGCTGATCTCCCCCAAGAGCTCATATCGACGGGGAGGTTTGGCACCTCGATGTCGGCTCGTCACATCCTGGGGCTGGAGAAGGTCCCAAGGGTTGGGCTGTTCGCCCATTAAAGTGGCACGCGAGCTGGGTTCAGAACGTCGTGAGACAGTTCGGTCCCTATCTGTGATGGGCGTAGGAAGTTTGAGAGGACCTGATTTTAGTACGAGAGGACCGAATTGGACCAACCGCTGGTGTACCGGTTGTAGTGCCAGCTGCACTGCCGGGTAGCTATGTTGGGACGGGATAAGCGCTGAAAGCATCTAAGCGCGAAACCTACCTCGAGATGAGACTTCCATTAAGGGACGTCAGAGATGATGACGTTGATAGGCTACAGGTGTAAAGTCAGAAATGGCAAAGCTGAGTAGTACTAATTACCCGAACGCTTCAGAATGATCAACTGATAATAATCAAGATCAAAGAACGAAGAGCCTGTGTGCTCGCTTGAATACTCTAATACTCTTTCATCGACATTGTCAACGATATTAACCTTTGGTAGAAGACCAAAGTGAATCTTAAGGTGACTATAGCGGTGGGGATCACCTCTTCCCATTCCGAACAGAGAAGTTAAGACCACCAGCGCTGATGGTACTGCGGTAAAACGTGGGAGAGTAAGTCGTTGCCTTTTTTTATCAAAGCCCTGACGAAGTAAATCTTGTCAGGGCTTTTTTTATTACAAAGCCGATAACATTTATAGGTGAATCCCCGCGGCAGGGATAGCAGCGGAAAGCCTGCCTGCACTAAAACTGAAACAGCAAAGCCAAAACCTCACAGGCAGCTTGCAGCGGATAGCCCGACCCAAAGGGGCCGCCAAACAAAAAATATTAACCCTTCCGAATCCCTTCTATCGAATCCCACATCGGGGAGGGAATTTCTTCCAAGTGACTAAACTCTCCACCATTACGAAGCCATTCTCCACCATCGATGGTTATTACTTCCCCATTCACATAACCAGAATAATCAGACAATAGATACGCAGCAAGGTTGGCTAACTCCTGATGCTCACCCACTCGCTTTAAGGGAATGCGTTGGGCAGGATCAAATTTCTTTACCAAATCACCAGGCAATAACCTACTCCATGCACCTTCTGTTGGAAAAGGGCCGGGTGCGATTGCATTGCTTCTGATATTATACTTCGCCCACTCAACAGCCAATGATCGTGTCAGTGCAAGTACCCCGGCTTTACCACAAGCTGATGGAACAACATAGCCAGATCCAGTCCACGCGTATGTAGTGACTATGTTTAAAAACACGCCAGGTTGTTTTTTTGCAATCCAATTTTTGCCGGACGCAAGCGTTACGTAATACGTTCCTTTTAAAACAATATCCACTACGATATCAAAGGCCCGATGCGAAAGTCTTTCCGTTGGACTAATAAAGTTTCCCGCTGCGTTATTCAGTACACCATGAATCTGCCCAAACTCCTTCTCAGCAGACTTGATTACATTTTCAACTTCATCATATTTGCGGATGTCGCAGGCAACGGCTAAGACCTTACCCCCTGTTTCGGCTGTCAACTCTGAAGCAGTCTTGTCAATGACATCTTTCTTTCGGCTGGAGATCACAAGATTGGCACCGAGTTCAAGTAAATATTTTCCCATGGAGCGGCCCAGTCCGGTGCCACCGCCAGTTATCACTATTGTTTTACCTGAAAATGAATTGAGTTTCAGCATTCCTTCCATAAAAATTTCTGTTGATATTCTTTATGAAAGTAGGCGGAAATGAATTTAAATCAAATCATCAGAAAGTTGATTGCCAAATTCTAGCGCTTCCGTAAAATTAGGAATCGGAGACAATACAGGAATTCTGCTAAAAATGTCAAATCCTTTGAACGAGCTTGTGCCTTTGTATTTCAGCAACTCGGTAATGACTGCGTATTTTTCGAAGCGGCCAATTTTAGCATAGGGAACGATTTCGCCAGGCTCCCACCGATGATTTCTAGTTGAAGGTCTTAATTCTAGTTTCCTGATTTCTTGCCAAAATGGTTTTGCACCGTAGTACTCGCACTTTTGAATCATCATGGCATATCGGGCTTCCGTCCAGATTTCAAACTCACTTAAATTTATCTTGACTAACCAATGCATATTATTAATGACTTAATGGAGTACGCGTAACCTTAGACACTTAAAAGTGCGATAAGGTTGATATGAGTTTCTTATAAAATCAAATTTCAGGCCATCTCACTAAGATACCTTCACTATTTCCGGCAGACGTATAGAAAAATGATGTCGTTTTTTTGGATTAAAGCCGCGACAAAGTAGTTTCGTATTCATATCCAAAACAATTAATTGGTAACTCCATGAGAAAATTTTTTAAGCTATTCCTATTGACTGCCTTGTTACTACAGGGCTGTATCGTTACGAAAAAGAAATACGATGACTTGCTCGCGCAGAAAGTGAAGACCGATGGTGATCTCATCGAGAGATCAAAACAATTGGATAAGACATCTGCAGAATTGACGGATAGTCAGGAGAAATTGAAGGGACTAAAAAAAGATACTACAGAATTGGGTCAGACCTACCGAGCAACGAGCCAAAAACTTGAAGAGCTCAATAAAGAATATGAGCAGCTTAATGCCTACTACAAAAATCTGCTTAATAATTCAGGTAAGTTGAACAGGGATCTCGCTCAACAGAAGGACCAGTTGCTGGCTATTCAGGAGAGTATGGAGAAGACACGAAAACTGAATGATTCACTCAGTACAAGTTTGCTGGAGCGTGAGAAGAAAGTGAAGGAACTGGAGGCGGTGTTGAGTAATAAAGACAAGGCAGTGCAGGATTTGAAGAACAGCATAAGCAATGCATTGCTGAATTTTAAAGAGAACGATCTTACCGTTAATGTTAAGAATGGTAAGGTGTATGTTTCGCTGGCGGAACAACTTTTGTTTGGTTCGGGAAGTATTGATGTGGATGCAAAAGGGGTGACGGCTCTGCAGCAACTTGGTAAAGCTCTCAAGGATCAAAAAGACATTCAGATTATGGTTGAAGGCCATACCGACAATGTTCCGATATCAAAGAAGTCGGCCTATATGCAGGACAACTGGGACTTGAGTGTGATGCGAGCTACCTCGATTACTAAAATTTTAACGAAGGCTGGTGTTTCGGCCAATCAAATCAGCGCGGCCGGAAAAGGAGAATACTCCCCGCTGGCGCCAAATGACAGCCCGCAAAACAAACAAAAAAACAGAAGGACGGAAATTATTGTTACTCCAAATCTTGACGAGTTATTCAAGATTCTTGGGGCGAACTAAAGCTAGGCGTAATTCATAAGCGATTAACGAGGAGAGTCTGGAATTCAGGCTCTCCTTTTTTAGTTTATTCACATTGATTGCAACATGTTGAATATTCAATAAACTCACTTATTTTCAGAAAATTTTTGTTCATGGAAGATCGAAGTTTAAGGCCTCTGTTCAGTGTGCCGGTCATCGTAGCTGCTCTCGGATATTTTGTTGATATCTATGATCTGCTTTTGTTCAGTATTGTAAGAATACCAAGTCTGCGGTCAATGGGTGTTGCTGAAGCAGAACTGCTTTCGCAAGGCGAATTTTTACTTCGCGTTCAAATGACGGGCCTTCTGGTAGGTGGTATTATTTGGGGAATCATGGGCGATAAGCGTGGAAGGCTTTCGGTATTGTTTGGATCAATACTTCTTTATTCGCTGGCCAATATTGCCAATGGATTTGTGACATCGGTGGATCAGTATGCCGTACTTCGTTTTATTGCCGGCATAGGGTTGGCGGGCGAGTTGGGGGCAGGTATCACATTAGTTTCGGAATCTCTTCCAACGCGATTGAGAGGCTATGGAACTACGCTGGTGGCGAGCGTAGGTTTAATGGGTGCGGTGTTTGCCAATTTCATGGCTAAAAAATTTGAGTGGCCCGTTACTTATTTTATTGGTGGTGGATTAGGATTGATACTACTAATTGCCAGGGTGAGTGTATTTGAATCAGGAATCTTTCTAAAGATAAAAGAACAGCATGTTGATCGCGGCAATTTCTTTCAGCTTTTTAATCAAGCGGAAAGATTTAAAAAATTCATGGGTTGCATCTTTATCGGACTACCGATTTGGTTTGTGATTGGAATTCTGGTGACGTTTTCTCCGGAGTTTGCAAAAGCACTTGGCATAACGGACGGCATTGTGGCAGGAGATGCAGTGATGTATAGTTACATCGGACTCGCAGTCGGTGACATGGCGAGTGGTTTTATCAGTCAGGCGCTTCAGTCGCGGAAAAAAGTTGTATTCATTTACGTGCTACTTACGCTTTTGTTTTTTGTGTCCTACCTGTTCATGCCCATTCGAACTCCGTTTTTCTTTTATTTGTCTTGCTTCCTGATGGGAGTAGGTATCGGATATTGGGCATTGTTTGTGACGATAGCCGCAGAGCAGTTTGGAACCAATTTGCGTTCTACTGTTACCACTTCAGTACCTAATATTATTCGTGGTACGGTAGTGCCTCTGACGTTTATTTTCAAGGAGTTGAGAGAGCAAATCGGTATATTGAACGGTGCTCTCGTGCTTGGTATTTTGACAATTATAGTTGCACTGATTGCATTGCGAACAATTAAAGAGACTTTTGGTCGCGATTTAAATTTTGTTGAGAAGTAGTTCATCATTTATAATTGGCAGATCGTGAGAAAAACAACTGATCATGGAAAGAGAGCGCGTTTCGATAGGGGAAAGCTTCCCAAAATTATTTGTGCTTTCCTCATCCTTTGTTCATTCCATTCTTTTTCTCAAAATCTTGCCGTCATCGATAGCCTTAATCATGCCCTAAGAAAAGCCCGTGGGCAACAACAGTTTGAGTTGCTCACTGCAATTGGTTTTGAGTATCGTTATTCGTATCCCGACAGCACAATTTTTTATTGCACACAATCGTATGAACTTGGTAAACGACTTGAACTCGAAAAAGAGTTATCAAAGCCGCTTAGTTTCATTGGTCTGGCTTACGCTAACAAAGGTGACTACAAAAAATCGTTGGACTATCACTACCAGGCAATTGAAGTCGCGAAAGAGCAGTCAGACTCCGTTCAATTGGCATTTGGTTATAATAATCTTGGCCGGATGTTTTTTGATGAAGGAGATGTGGTGAGAGCCTACGACAACCTTATCCGGGCAAAGGATATTTTTGAACACGTCAGTGATCCCTCAGGTTTGGCGTATGTGTTTCGAAGTCTTTCCAACATTCATAAATCTCAAGGGGAATTTCAAAAAGCACTTGAGATGTCGAAGAAAGCCTATCAGCTTCGTTTAAAAATTGGTGAACCACGAACGTTAGTCTCCTCCATGATGGAGCTGGGACTTGTTTATCAAGGCTTGGGTAAAATTGACAGTGCTATTCTTTATATGGGCAAGGCCGATTCGTTGGCATTAATCAGTCATGATCGAGTAACAGAGGCTGACGTTAAGATGGCGGTTGCGGAAATACTTTTTGCAAACAACAAGGTAGAAGAAGCACTTCAGGCAGCCAATGCTGTTCTCTCTGTAGTGTCGGAAAAGACCAATCAAAAACTGTATTTGCGAGCGAGTCTGATAAAGGGAAAATATTTCGTTAAGAAAAACAAGACTGATGAAGCCATCCCATTGTTAAAGAAGATTCTATTGGATGCTGAGGCATCCAGCAATATTGCCATTCAACGCGATGCAGCTTTTGTTCTTAGCTCAATTTATAACCTTAGGAACGAAGCTAAAGCCTATGATGAGTACTGGAATCGCTATAAAATATTAAGTGAGAAACTTCAGAACACTGATCTGAGTCGTCAGATTGACCGGTTGCAATTTCAACTTGAGATGGAGAAAAAAGAAAAGGAGAATGAACTCCTGAAGGCAACTGAAATTCAAAATAAAACATTAATTGAACAGCAGCGCTTTCAAAATATTTCACTCGTGGCATTAGCCGGTTCCATCGCCTTGTTAGCCGTTTTGGCATGGCGAAATGGCCGGAAGCGCAGATTGATCAATCATAAATTGGCGCTGCAAAATCAACAAATCATTCAGCAACGTCAGGAGATTACCCTGCATAATGAGAATCTCTCAAAACGAAATCAAGAGCTGTTAGATATCAATCATGAAAAAGACACATTGATGAGCATTGTGGCGCATGATTTGAAGTCACCCCTCAATAATATTTTTAGTCTTACCCGTATCATGGAAATGGAGGGTGACTTGCCGACACAGCAACAGGAGTATGTGAAGCTGATCAGACACTCTACACGTTCTGGCCTCGACTTAATTACGGATTTGTTGGATGTAAATTCGATCGAAGATGGCCAGGTAAAACTGGAATCATTTGACCTGGATTTATTTCTGAAAGAATCGATCAAATCGTTGCGTATGACGGCAGACGCAAAATCAATTGCCATTGAAGTCAACAACTCGATTACTTCAGCCATCACAACCGATCGCGACTACCTTACCCGCATACTGGACAATCTTGTCTCAAATGCTATAAAATTTTCTAGAAAAGGAGCCAGGATAGTCATTTCCTTCACCTCCCCCGAGGGCTCAATTGCTTTGTCGGTGAAAGATCAAGGGCCCGGTTTTTCTGATAACGACAAGAAATCTCTCTTTCAAAAATTTAAAAAACTAAGTGCTCGGCCGACAGCAGGTGAGACTTCAAATGGACTAGGTCTCGCTATCGTTAAAACACTTGTGGATCGTTTAAACGGTAGTGTTGAACTCATCAGTGAACCAGGAAAGGGCAGTGAATTTATCGTTAAGTTGCCGATGCATGTATCTTAATTATTTTTTTGACGCAGCGATTAAACCTTTCGCCAGAGCGATTGTCTAAAAGGAAATTCCAAATAATTATGAAAAAGATCGTTTTGATTTCATTGTTGTCGCTAGTCGTTGTAGTTGCTGCACATTCACAAGACCGAACTGTTCGTGCTGACAGACGTGAGACCGCACAGCGAGCCCGTATACGCGAAGGACGCAAAGATGGCGAGGTGACCAAATCTGAAGCTGCTGCGCTTAATGGTGAACAGCGGAGGGTGAAGAGAACGGAACGCAGGGTCAAGGCAGATGGAACTGTCACCCCGCAGGAGAAAGTAAGAATCGAGAAAAAACAAGATCGCGCCAGCCGTCACATTCGCAGGGCGAAAAACAACAAAATAGAAAACAAGTAGAAATCAGCTAAAAAAAAAGAGGTGTTGTTTTGAAACGACACCTCTTTGCTTTTTATCATTTTAAGAGAGCCTGGTCCAAATCAGCTATCAAATCTTCTACATCTTCTACCCCTATGCTAAGTCGAATCAGTGAATCACTTAGTCCATTCTTAATTCGTTCTTCTCTGGGAATACTGGCGTGAGTCATCGAGGCGGGATGATTGATCAACGACTCAACTCCACCAAGCGACTCTGCCAGTGAGAATAGCTCTACGCTCTCCATCATTCGCGTAGCGTTTTCGAGGCTATCATTTTTTAGCGTGAAGGAGAGCATGCCACCGAAATCGCGCATTTGTTTTTTGGCAATGTCATGGTTGGGGTGATCCGGAAAGCCGGGCCAGTATACATGACCAATTTTTGGATGCGATCTCAAGAATTCAGCAATCTTGCGACCGTTGCTGCAATGACGCTCCATACGAAGATGAAGCGTTTTGATTCCGCGCAACACCAGAAAAGAATCTTGCGGACCGGGAACTGCACCACAGGAGTTTGTGATGAAGGCAAGTTCCTGATAGAGTTTGTCATCATTGGTCACCAGTGCGCCCATGATGACATCTGAGTGGCCGCTTAAGTATTTTGTCACAGAATGCATGACAATATCCGCACCCATCTCCAATGGATTTTGCAGATAGGGTGAAGCAAAGGTATTATCGACCGCAACAATTACGTTTTGTTTCTTAACCAGATCAGAGCACGCTTTGATATCAATAATGTTCATGAGTGGATTGGAGGGAGTTTCCAGCCACAATAATTTTGTTTTACTATTTAAATAAGCCGAGACATTGCTTACTTTCGACAAATCAATGAAGTGGAACTTGATGCCAAACTTCTCATACACTTTTTTAAACATCCGATAAGAACCGCCATACAAATCGTTACTGGTGATTACTTCATCGCCTGGGCTTAATAATTTAATAACCGCATCTGTTGCACCCATTCCAGAGGAAAAGCATATTCCATATTTCCCGTTCTCTAAAGCTGCAATACTTTTTTGCAGCGAGTTGCGTGTTGGGTTGGCACCGCGGGCATACGCATACCCTTTATGTTTGGCGGGCGACTCCTGAACGTAGGTGGACGTTTGGTAAATGGGCGTCATGATCGCTCCAGTTGAGGGATCAGGTTCAACGCCAGCATGAACGGCTTTGGTACCGAATTTCATTTTGGATTAGTTTGGGATGAAAATAAAAAATTAGGTCAATCAGTTTTTCTTCCAGTACTCGCGCACCACTTCTTTCCAATTGGAGCCGCCCTTTAAATACAGAGCTGTGTTGATCAGCAACGCATCTTCAGTTGAGTAATTCGGTAAGTCCTTTGTAGTGCTGATGATGAGTTGGTAGAAAGCCCTTTTGTCCTTTTGCCCGATCTGACGGAGAGCATTGGCAACATCACTTTCAGTAATAACAGTTGGTGTAGCTTCTTTCAGCACTACCGGACTTTGAGAAACGGGCGCGGGTTTTTCTTCTGTTTTAACTTTTTCAGTTAACGTGGGTGGCGTTACCAAAGACGAAGCCTGAAGTTTCAAAAATTCTTCCAGATCGGATAGCGTATTTTTTTTCTTGCTCATAAGTGTTTCAAGATTTCCTGAAATACCGGCTGGTAATCTTTTTCGGCTTTTGTTGTGCTGAAATTACTGAAAAGATTTTTCTGGGGTACAATCACTGGCAGTACTAACGCATCCAGATTTTTCAGTGCATCGCGTACCGTGTGCAGCCCGGTGGCACTGTGAATGCGATTGGGTAGAATCAAGATTTTAAGTTTGGTGTTGATTTGCCGGGCTGGTGCCAAATCAGTTACCGTTTGATAGGTAACAAGCAAATCGTTTTGCGTCAGACTGGTGGGTATAATCACTACCTCGCTCACCAGACAGAGTTTTTTTATTCCTTCGTTGGTGGTCTTGCCCGCACTATCAACTACCAGATAATCTATTTTATTGCTTTCTTTTATAGCGATGAGTTCGTTGGCCACATCGTCATCGTTGGAACCGATTATTTCAAACTCAACTTTGTCACTCTTTGATTTGAACTTTTCCATCTTACGCAAGGTGTTCAACGTATAGTTGGTGTCCGTTTCAATCAACATCACGCTTTTTCCTATGTCATGAAGGGATGTGGCGAGGTTGATGGCATTGGTTGTTTTACCGGTGCCACCTTTGCGGCTGATGAAGGAGATTACTTTGGACATAGCTCACTCATAATTTTGAATTCCTGAGTCAAGATACACGTTCTTTCAGTGAATCCAGAATTTAGAATTTATATCGTTCTGCTGATATCAAATTTTTCGAGGTAATCGGCCACTCGCCTCACGAAGCTTCCGCCCAATGCGCCATCTACCACACGGTGATCGTAGGAATGTGATAGAAACATCTTATGTCGAATAGCAATAGCGTCACCATATGGTGTTTCAATTACAGCTGGCTTCTTCTGAATGGCACCGATGGCGAGAATGCCCACCTGAGGTTGCATGATGATGGGTGTGCCCATCACATTGCCAAATGTGCCCACATTAGAGATGGTGTACGTTCCGCCAGCCAGATCATCGGGCTTGAGTTTGTTATCGCGCGAACGCTTCACTAAATCATTTACAGCTTTTGTTAAACCAGTAAGGTTATATTGATCAGCATTTTTAACAACTGGTACGATCAGATTTCCGGAAGGCAGCGCTACCGCCATACCCACGTTAATTTCTTTTTTCTTAATGATCCGGTCGCCTTCTACCTGCACGTTGATCATCGGGAAATCTTTGATGGCGTTGATCACCGCCTCCATAAAGATAGGCGTGAAGGTAAGACCATCGCCTTCGCGTTTTTGGAATTCGCCTTTTACTTTATTTCGCCAGAAGACAATGTTGGTCACGTCTGCTTCAACAAATGATGTAACGTGCGGAGAGACTCTCTTGGAATCGACCATACGTTCCGCAATCATCTTGCGCATGCGATCCATCTGAATGATTTCATCACCTGCACCGATAGAGGCAGGAACAATTGGAGCAGCATTTGCACTTCGGCCGACAGAGACAGTTTGGCCAAGCTTGCGATTTTGAACGTAAGAGAGAATATCTTTTTTGGTTACTCTTCCTTCGGCACCTGAGCCTGAAATGGTTTCTAATTCGGCAACTGCGATGTTTTCTTCTTTCGCGATATTTTTAACAAGCGGTGAGTAGAAACGTGATGAAGACTTGTAATCACTTACATGCGAGTGATTTGTTCCGTTGCTGGAAACAGCCGCAACAGCTTTCACTTCTGCTTTTGCAGCAGCTGCCTGTGCTTCCGGTTTTGAGTCAACGGGTGATTTTGAATCGGCAGCATCTGTTGTAATGATGGCGATGGCCTTTCCAACTTTAACGACTTCGCCTTCTTTAGCTAAGATTTCTTTTAAAATGCCGCCATGTGTGGATGGAACTTCAGTGTCCACCTTGTCGGTTGCAACCTCTAAGACCGATTCATCTGCTTCAATCATATCGCCTGGTTTTTTAAGCCAGGTCAGGATTGTAGCTTCCATAATGCTTTCACCCATTTTGGGCATGATGAGTTCCACTAATGCCATAGTCTTCTGTTTCGGATCGTAAAGTTAGTATTTTTAATACTTCCTGCTAACGATTGAAAAGTTAGAAATAAGCTACGGATATGCGTTGGCACGGCAACTCTAAATTCTAACAGATTAGGTGTTGTCAGAATTTTCTCCGGTGAGATTCCGGTTAGTGCTTGTAAACTTTTGAGTTGAATTACATTGACAAGGGAAACAGGAAATCCGGGTTTTCAATTATCGATGATGAGTATAATGGCTTCGTTTGAAAGTGCCTCAAACTCCACTTCGCTGACGTTGGACAGCGCCAGGCCATCGCGCGGTTGAAGGAGTCTGTTGTGTACTTCAAAAGCGCCTTCTATAACGAAAATGAAAATTCCCTTTTCCGGATTTCTTAATTGAAATTTTCCTTCGGATCGTCCATCATATTTTCCGATCGTTGCCAGATTATTGTTCTCCCACGAAAGATGATTTGCTATAGGAGTGAGTTGATTTTTACAAAGCTCGATATCGAAATTGGATAGGCCCGAAATGTTCCGGTATTTCCCGGGCGCTATCGTTAACCAGATTTGCAAGAAGTTGATCAACTCACTCTCAAAGGGATTAATGATTTTGAATTCAGAATCTTTAGGTGCCAGAAAGTGATAACACTGCTGTACATCAACCCTTCCACATTCAAAAGAATTTTCGTACTCCAACGTTCCCACAAGGGGTAGCAATACCACTAGCGTATCTTCATCCACTTTATGTTTAAAAGTGCTTCCACCTTTTAAGGTATCGTCATTGACCACCTGAAGGTTTGAAAAAGATTTTCGATGCTCGTTGTAATAAGCGCCAAAATTGAATGTGTGATAGCTTCTGTGCCATTCTTGTTGAGAACAGCCTCGTTGATCGGCCAGATAAATGGTCGCTTCGGTTCGTGATGCAACCATGATCTAAGCGCTTACGACAATGGTGTGCGTGATCGTGTAGCCATCGGTGATGTTACCGACTACTGCACCGAGTTCGTTAGCTAACGAATCAGAAAAGACATTGTCAGATGTATTGGATGTATCCTGCTTGCCTTTTGTATAAAGATCAGTGGCCGTTGTATACACGGTATCGCAAACATCTGTTGGAAATGCAATCTGTGTTACCAGCAGGGATTTACCCGTTGAGTCATAAATATGAACATGAATGTGAGGAGCCCGACCAGAATACCACCCCGGAAAAATGGACGTGAAGCCTGCGAGACCGTTGGCATCTGTTACTTGCCTGCCTCTTAAGAAATGCACGGATGTGAAATTGGCGGACTGCATCCCTGTTCCACCGTACTCCGAATAGTATCCGTCTTTATCGCAATGCCAGATATCGACAGTGGCACCCGCCAGTGCCGCACAACTGTTGTTCTTGTTTTGAATGGTGATCTTGATCGAGAACGGAACTCCTTTTCTGTCCGATCGGATATCAATCATCGACAGAGAAGATGGGTCTTTTGTTGGAAACGGTCCTGCTGTTTCTGAAGAAGTGACCGAACAAGTGCCGTCAGTAGTTGTGGTAGTTGTTGAGGCCGGTTGAGGATCAGTTCCATTTCCGCAGGAAACCAACAACGGCACCATCAGACCGCTCATTCCAAGGCTTTTTAAAAATTCTTTTCGTTTCATCTTATCTTATTAAAAAATAGAGCAAGTCAGATGAATTCCAACTTGCTCTACCCTGAGTTATTATTTTAGTTACTCGCCAATGGTTTTGGTGGTGGTCACTCCGTTGACCGTGACGGAGATCGTTTTGTTGGCGCATGTTCCATCTCCGAAATCAATTGAGATCGCATCTGATTTGTAATGCGTTTCTACCGTGCCGCTCACCGGACCATGATGATCACGGCCGCAAGAAATATCTTCAGTCAACGCCTTGGTAATGGAATGAGAGTAAAGAATAGTATTGTCAGCGTTTGTCACCAGTGTTTCACCTTCGGTTGTAATGGTTCCACTGGCGGGTCTGTTGTTACTATCTAAAGTGATAGTAGATGTTCTTTTCTTATCACTGCTCCAGGTTGTTACAGTTCCATCGCTGAATGTAATTTTTCCACCTGTCACGTGAGTGGTGGATAATCCGGTTACAACCTGATCAACTGTTGTTGAAGTTGTAATTCTTGTTTTAGTGCCTTCAATCAAATTGTCGTTCACTTTGAAGCCATCAAACGTGACAGTCTCCGTATGATTTGATTTGTCGCCACTTCTTGTAATAATAATTTTTCCAGCGCGTGTGATCGAAACGGTGTCGTGCTTTTCGGTAACACCCGTTCCAAAATCAATTACGGTTTTTGCAATCTTGGCAAGTAATGAATCCGCCTTTGGAAATTGTCCACCACTAAAACTACAGCCTTCAGGGCCCTGACCATCGGGACCTTTGCCTTCTGGCGCTGATATAGTTAGAACGTTGCCCGATGCATCATAGTTGGTAATGGTGCCACCGCCTTTACCGTGCATGTGCATACCCCGAAAATCTCCAGCGCTTTCTGCTTCGATGATCGCCAAAAGTTCAGGTGTTGGCGCCAGAAGATTGGTTCCATCCAACGGGAAGCCAGGGTGACCATGACGACCGGGACCTCCTTTGGGATGATTGCCCTGTGGATCGTTGGTGCTTGCCGATGTGCTGGTGCTGCTTGTAAGGCCGCTGATACTGAAGCTCGTTCCGCTGGCCAGCTGCCCGGAAGTTTGCGCCACGCCCAGGAGCGTAGAATTCTCAGTTGAGGACAAAGACGTGGTGTTTTCGCTGCAATTCCAGACCATTAGCGCTACCAGGCCTAATGTCAGACTTTTCAACAATTTCATTTTCATACTATTATTGGGTTTGTAGCTAGTACGCTCGAAACGCAGCTACTATTTTTACAGCGGCTTTTTGTGTCGATTTAGAGCTGGAAAGTGTAGACTGAACTTACTTTCAGCTCTTGTACTTTTTCAGGAACTCGGCTGCGTATTTATCGCCAATGGGTATCGCCTTCTCGCCCAGGAAAACTTGCGACTTTTGAAACGATTCAATTTTGGAAAGCGACACAATGAATGAATTATGAATGCGACAAAACAGCTCCATCGGCAATTTCGATTCCATCGCTTTTAAATTCAGGCGTGTAAGAATAGGTCGTGATTGTGACTGTAAAAATATTTTTACGTAATCTTTCAAGCCTTCCACGTAAAGGACATCGTTGATGAAGACTTTTATTTCTTTGTATTCAGCACGAACAAAAAAGAACGGGCCTTCAGCAACTGTTGTTTCTGATCCTCTCAACATAAAAAGATCGTACGCTTTGTTGGCAGCCTTTGTGAAGCGATCAAATGGAATGGGCTTGACAAGATAGTCGACTACATCCAGTTCAAAGCCCTCTACCGCATAGTGGTCGTACGCGGTAGTCATGATCACCATCGGTGGATTTTGCAATGTTCTTAAAAACTCTGTTCCGGTTTGCCCCGGCATTTGAATATCCAAAAACATCAAGTCAATGTTTTCGGTTTTCAAATATTCATTGGCGACAGCTGTTGAGGGGCAGGTGGCAATCAATTTTAAAAACGGAATTTTACTGATGTCGTCTTCAATAAGTTTGAGTGCAAAAGGTTCGTCATCTACCGCTATGCAGCGAAGCTTTACTGTTCCGTTGGATTTAGTCGTGGACATTATTCGAATAAAATCAAGTTAGTATTAATTCCAATTCCAACTTGAAAACGCCATCCTTTTCAGAATATTTTAATGCTCCTTTATCCGGATAATGAAGAGCCAATCTTTTTTTAACATTCGTTAATCCGATTCCTGATTCTCCGTTTGCCTTTTCCTCCGCCAATTTTAATATGGCGTTTTCTGTTTTAAAGCGCAGCACTCCATTATTGACCTGCAAATCAATTTTGTTGTCGTAAGAAATTGTGAAGTCTCCGTACTTAAAAAAATTTTCAATGATCGGTATAAATAATAACGGCACGATTTGATAGTCATCTCTGTCAACTTTTACAGAGAATGTTATCGATTGATCATTGGCCAGCCTCAGTTGCTGAAGGCTCACAAAATCATTGAGGTGTTCAATTTCTTTTCGTAAGGAAACTTTGTCGGCATTGGTTTGATAAAGTATGTAACGCAGCAGTTGTGAAAGTTTCATCACAGCCGCTTCGGCCTGATCTGATTTTGATCGCACCAACCACCGGATGTTATTCAGTGTGTTGAAAAGAAAATGTGGACTGATTTGCAGTTTTAAAACCGCCAGTTCTGATGCTACTTTTTGAAGCGTGCGTTCCTGTTCCTGCTCCCGTGTTGATGTCCAGTTATTCCACATTACAAGCGTGGTGCTGGTGATGGCAACGATTACTGTTGTTAAAAAACTTGTAATCACTGGCCCTGGAAGCAGAGGCCTAGGTCGGTCAAAGCCGGGACCAAAATCATCTGGAGGCGGCATGCGATCGTGACGAAAATTAAAATCACCGGTGAGTGAATCGTGTACCCACCAGTTGGTCATGCCAATGACAACAACTATTGCCAGTAAAATCAGGATCAATGCACCGGCATTATTCTTTTTTAGAAAAGTAGGAGTGAGGTACAGCAAATTGAAATAGAAGAGTGCCATCAACGAAATGTTTCGGACGGCCGAAGAGGCCAACATCTCTGGCTCAGTGAGATGTCGTACTGCTGGTCCAGGAGAAAGCAGAAATGGCACCAGTATGAAAATGGCCCAACCCAAAATGTGGATGGCAGTCGTATTTCGATAGAACTGTTTCATTTCCGTTGATGGAACATCAAAGTTAAAGGTTTGGCCAGTAGCCGTACTTAAAAGTAGATGAACAGCTCTAAAACGGAGATGATGAGTTGAGTTGTTATTCGTTGCCCGGCAGGCTTAGGCGAATCAAATTCAGCACAGCAACGGAAGCAGCCCGAATGTTGATCATTCGTTCTTTCGATAGCTGAAGTTTTCGCGTTACCGTATGATGCTTATCTGAATAGGCGATCCAAACTGTTCCAACCGGTTTGTCGGGTGTGGCCCCACCTGGACCGGCAATGCCACTGGTTGCTACGCCAATGTCAGTATTGAATCTTGCTCTCACCACGCTTGCCATTTCACTAATGGTAGGTTCGCTTACAGCGCCATATTTCTCAAGTGTTTCCGGCTTCACGCCCAGTTGGCGCATCTTCACCTCATACGAATACGGAATCATACTTCCCAGAAAATAATCGGAACTACCAGGCACACTTGTAATCAAATGCGAGAGATAGCCGCCCGTGCAACTTTCTGCTACTGATATGGTAAGTTTCTTTTGGCGCAACGTATTGCCAATCACAACTTCGATTGGATCTTCGCCATAGCCGAATATGTATTGACCGATCACTGGTTTTAGTTTTTCGGTAAGTTCATTTATTTCCGATTCTATCTTCCCATTCGAATCTCCAAAAGAAGTGAGTCTCAGTTTTACTTCACCAAGACTTGGCAGATAAGCGAGTTTGATATGTTCAGGCAATGACTTTTCCCACTCCGAAATTTTTTCAGCTAAAAAGGATTCGCCAACCCCAATTGTCCGGATGACTTTGTGATAGATAAAAGGCGTTTCAAATTTTTTCTTTAACCGGGGAATGACACTGTTTGTCATGATGGTTTTCATTTCATGCGGAACGCCAGGCATGGACATGAACACTTTACCATTTTTTTCAAACCACATGCCGGGCGCTGTGCCATTGGGGTTTGTGATTTTTTCGCAAGCTGTTGGCAGTGCGGCTTGTTGTCGATTGATTTCTGTTAGCTCGCGACCGCGGCTTTTAAAAAACTCGGTAACTTCGCTCAATGCCTCTTCATTGATTTTAAGTTCGCAGTTAAAATACTTTGCCAATAACGGTTTTGTCAGGTCATCGCTGGTGGGGCCAAGACCACCGGTAATCAAAATAATATCAGCACGCTTCTCTGCTTCCGCGAAAGCGGTAAGGATCTCAGACTCCACATCGCCCACGGTTGTTTTGCGGATCACTTTAATGCCAACCTTATCCAACTCAACACTCATCCATTGCGAGTTCGTATCAACAATTTGTCCGTAAAGGATTTCATCACCAATGGTGAGTAGCTCGGCCAGTATTTTTTTCATCTGTTAAAATTAGCGTTCAAATCTACTTTGCATATTATCTGTATCCAAATTCCTTTTAATAGATTGCTGGTAATTATGTTTCATTAATTGTTGCATTGTCAATTTGAGATAGGTTTTTGTAGATTTAATCTTACAACTTTAGCTATGGCAGCATCTTCAATTGAATGGCAGAAAGAAATTTATCTGAATGGCTTTACCGGAATCCGGCCAACGGTAAATATCGATCTCCATCAGTTGGAAGAATCAGCGAAAGCTAAAATGAGTCCTGAGGCATTTGCCTACATAGCCGGTGGAGCCGGGAACGAAAGTACTCTGCGAACAAATCGTGAGGGGTTTGAAAAATACAAGATTGTGCCGCGCATGTTGCGCAATGTGAGTGAGCGAGATACATCAATTGAATTGTTTGGTCAGAAACTTCCGTCCCCGTTTCTGTTGTCGCCCGTTGGCGTTTTAGAAATGGTTAACAAAGAAGCAGATGTAGCGGTTGGTCGTGCTGCAGCGGAATTAAATGTTCCATTTATTTTTTCCAATCAGGCTTCAAAGCCAATGGAAGAAGTTGCCAAGGTGATGGACAATCGTGCAAGATGGTTTCAATTATATTGGAGTAAGTCCAATGACTTAGTGGCAAGTTTTGTGCAACGCGCAGAGAAGTGTGGATGCTCTGCTATTGTGGTTACACTTGATACCACCATGCTTGGATGGCGAACACGCGATCTTGAAATTGCCTATCTGCCGTTTCTTGAAGGTAAGGGAATTGCGCAGTATACGTCTGATCCGGTTTTTCAAAAGATGATGGATGAACCGGATACAAATCCACAAGTCGAAAGAAAAATTACCATGCAGTCGCTGAATGGTTTGATTCAAATGGTGAATAACTATCCTGGCGCTGGATTTTTATCCAAGCTAAAATCAGGAAGACCGATAAAAGCAGTTCAGAAATTTGTGAACATGTACTCTAATCCGGCAGTAACGTGGGGCGATCTTAAGTTTTTGCGACAACACACAAAACTGCCAATCCTGTTAAAAGGCATTTTGCATCATGATGATGCGAAACTCGCAGTGGATTATGGAA
The DNA here is from genome assembly GCA_044222145.1 of Cyclobacteriaceae bacterium. Classification (GTDB taxonomy): domain Bacteria; phylum Bacteroidota; class Bacteroidia; order Cytophagales; family Cyclobacteriaceae; genus ELB16-189. Next base: position 41,749 of record JBGANU010000023.1, on the reverse strand, counting down.
TAGATGGCATCATTGTTTCCAATCATGGGGGCAGGCAAGTGGATGGCTCGGTTAGTACAATTGAGGCGTTACCAAAAATCATTGAAGCAGTAAATGGAAAAATTCCAGTATTGCTTGATAGTGGCGTGAGAGGTGGAGCCGATGCCTTTAAAGCGCTGGCGCTTGGCGCGAAGGCTGTTTGTATTGGTCGTCCTTATGTCTATGGATTAACACTTGCCGGCAGCGAAGGCGTTAAGGCAGTGTTACGTAATTTTATGACCGATTTTGAGTTGACCATGGGACTGGCCGGTTGCAAAAGTATTTCGGAAATCACCCGTGATACGTTAAACTAAAACCAGCAACATTGACGTTGTCAAGTTGTATTTTTGTTTTTCAAAAAATGAACGTATGAAAAGATTAGGATTAGTTGCTTTGTTGGTGATACTGACGCAGGTGGTTGCATTTCCGCAATTGGGTAAGAAATTATTAGAACAAGCCAAGAAGACGGTGAATGGAGGTCAACCGTTATCGGCAGAAGAGGTTGCGCAGGGATTGAAGGAAGCGTTGACAAATGGTGCATCGAAAGGAGCCGACCTTACCTCTAAAGTAGATGGCTATTTTAAAAATCCTGAAATCAAAATCCCGTTTCCTCCTGACGTAAAAAAAGTAGAAGACCGTTTGCGTCAAATGGGCTTAGGCGGGCAAGTGGATAAGTTTGTATTGTCGTTGAACCGGGGCGCAGAAGATGCAGCGAAAGAAGCTAAGCCAATTTTTGTTTCAGCTGTTAAACAAATGACGATTAACGATGCCTTCGCGATTTTGAAAGGTGAGCAAGATGCTGCAACTCAATATTTGAAGAAGACCACGACCGCTCAACTGAAAGAAAAATTCAAACCCGTTGTTCAAAATTCGTTGGATAAAGTGAGTGCCACAAAATACTATGCTGACCTTGTGGGTACGTACAATAAGATTCCTTTGGTGGAAAAAGTAAATCCAGACTTGAATGAATATGCGACCGACATGGCCATTCAGGGTTTGTTCATTATGATTGCCAAAGAAGAAAAAAACATTCGGCAAGACCCGTTGGCACGAACGTCTGATTTGTTGAAGCGAGTATTTGGATCGCAGAAGTAATTATAAAAATGTAGATCATGACTTTATTTGAAAAACATCAGCCCACTATAACAAAAGCTATTGAAGCTTTGCATGCCCGCACTTTTTACGCTGCCTTTCCCGAGAACCCTTCGCCAGCTACATATGGAGAAACAGCAGATGCAGATGGACAAGCAAAGTTTAAAGCTGTTCTGGGAAAGAGGTTTGATGAACTGAAGCAAGCCAACCCGAACGGATGGGCAGGGCAGGAAGAATCACCATATCTGCAGGAACCTCTTAAGGTTTCGTATCCGACATTTTCTACTACAACCTTGATTGATCGGGCTGGCAAAGCATTTCATCAGTGGCGCAAAGTAAGCGTGCAAGATCGTGCGGGTGTATTGATGGAATCATTGGATTGCGTTAAGAAAAGATTTTTTGAAATCGCCTATGCCACCATGCATACAACCGGGCAAGGTTATATGATGGCATTTCAGGCATCGGGCCCGCATGCTGCTGATCGTGCGTTGGAAGCAATTGCCGCTGGCTACGAAGAACTTCAGCGCTTCCCATCATCCGCTCTTTGGGATAAGCCAATGGGTAAGTTTAACATTCAACTCAACAAAGAATGGCGTGCAATGCCCAAAGGAATATCACTTGTGATTGGTTGCTCTACTTTTCCTACATGGAATTCTGTGACGGGTATTTACGGGAGTTTGATCACTGGCAATTCCGTGATTGTGAAACCACACCCGGGCGCAATTCTTCCGATCGCTATTGTCGTTGCAGAGATTCAAAAGGTATTGGTGGAGAACAATCTTGATCCAAACATTTGTCAACTGGCCGTTGATACATTTGATAAGATGATCACAAAAGAACTGGCGGAACATCCTGACGTGAAGTTGATAGACTACACCGGTAACTCTGTTTTTGGAAATTATCTTGAAGGCTTATCAGGAAAGACTGTGTTCACCGAAAAGACAGGTGTCAATTCCGTGATACTCGATTCAACGGACGATGTTGATAAGACTGCTGCTAATTTGGCATTCTCTGTAAATTTATACAGCGGACAAATGTGTACCGCGCCACAGAACTTTTATATTCCCGCAGAGGGAATCAATACACCATCAGGAAAAGTTTCTTTTGATCAGTTCGCAGAGAAATTTGTAGCAAACATTAACGGGCTCATCGATAATCCGAAAGCGGGACCATTTGTGCTAGGGGCAGTTCAAAATAAAAAAACTTCTGAACGTGTTGCTGAAGCAGAGAAACTTCCCGGCAAGGTTTGGTTAAAGGCGCGCTCATTTGAGAATCCAATGTTTAAGAATGCGCGTGTGATTACTCCTGTTGTGGTGGAGGTAGATTCTTCAAAGAAAGAAGTCTACAGCAAAGAATTGTTTGGACCGATTGCTTTGTTGATCAAAACTAAAAATACAGATCAGTCCATCGCGCTGGCCAGTGAGATGGCGCAGGCACATGGAGCCATCTCCTGCGGTGCGTACACCACAAATCCTGACGTCAAAGAAAAGATTGCAGATGAAATGGCGTTGGCCGCAACTCCGGTTTCATTCAACCTGGTTGGAGGAATTTACATGAATCAGAACACAGCCTTTTCTGATTTCCATGTAACGGGTGGTAATCCTGCCGGCAATGCTTCGTTTACAAATTCAGATTACGTCACGAAACGATTCACGTGGGTGGGCCACCGCGAACCGGTGAAATAATAAAATTGAGCAAGCCGTTTTTGAGACCCTTATTTTCAGGGCAGAAATCCCGTTTCTGCCCTTCTTTTTTTGTTTAACGCTATTTTATCAAAAAAATAAAAACAGCTTTTTGAGATTTTTAAACCGCGGTTATTTTCGGGGTCGATCATCAAATAGATTGGTAAATGGATCTTTGTTTGATGAGTTACTTTAAATCAGTAGTGTAAGCCTTATGAAGTTTTCAACCTTCAAGTTGCGATCCCGCCCGGATTTTGACTTGACTAAAACGGAGCTCGCCCGATTACGTGAGCAAACTGAGGAAGCTACCCGCTTCATTGATGAAATCAAGAGAGGCAATTTTAAAAACGAAGTCTCTGGCAGGTTATCGGGAAGTACATTAGGTGTTGCTTTGGAGGCGATGAAGGATCACCTGGCCAGAATCGCGCAAAAGGAGCAAACTCGAAACTGGCTTAACTCGGGCCTGGCTACTTTTTCCGATACCCTCCGAAACAAAAAGTCACTCGCATTAAAAGAGCTGGCCGATGATATATTGCTAAGCCTCGTGAAGTACATTGGCGCCAACCAGGGAGCCTTGTTCGTATTAGATGGCCATGATGTGGCCGATCAGCATTTAACAATGTTGGCCTGCTATGCATACAACCGAAAAAAGTTTTTGGATAGACGAATTGAAATTGGAGAGGGCCTTGTAGGCCAATGTGTGCTGGAGCGTGAGGCAATTTATCTTAAAGAAATACCAAAAAACTATGTGAAGATTACCTCTGGGTTGGGTGAAGCAACACCACGCGAGGTCTTGATTTCTCCATTGATCATCAACGAAAGTGTGTTTGGTGTAATTGAGCTGGCAACACTTACCGGGTTTCTACCGGAGCATCGTGAGTTTGTTTCCAAACTTTCTGAGAACATTGCCGCCACGATTAAGAATGTAAAAGACAGTGAACGCACGCTTGAGCTATTGAATGCCAGTCAGCAGCAGGCCGAGGAACTTAGATCGCAGGAGGAAGAGATGCGGCAGAACATAGAAGAGATGCAAGCCACACAGGAAGAGATGAACCGAAAGAGCGATGAGTTGAGTAAAACTACAGCTGAGATGGCAGGTGTGATTGCTGGCATCAATGCCACGATGGCTACGATTGAGTTTACACCTGACGGAATCATTTTAAATGCGAATGAGAATTTTTTGAAGTCGTTAAAGTACTCGCTGGCGGATATCAAAGGCAAGCACCACAAAATGTTTGCACCACCCGAAGTGTTGGAGTCGGCCGACTATAAAACGTTCTGGACACGACTTGCTGCGGGGAGTGCCATCTCAGGTAGATTCAAGCGTGTCAATTCTGTCGGTGAAACGGTTTGGCTCAGCGCTATCTACAACCCTATTCGCGATGCACAAGGACGTGTGTTGAAGGTGGTTAAGTTTGCGACTGATGTTACAGCGGAACAGGAGATGCTGGCAGAGACCAGGGATGTTCTGAATGGTATCAATGCTACCATGGCTACGATCGAATTTAAGCCAGACGGAACCATTCTTACTGCCAACCAAAAGTTTTTGAGTGCTGTGAAGTATAAAATGGATGAGATCAACGGAAAGCATCATCGCATGTTTGTACCGGCAGACATACTAAATTCAGAGGACTACAAAACCTTTTGGACCCGCCTTGCATCTGGAGATTCGATTTCAGGAATGTTCAAGCGTGTGAATTCGCAGGGCGAAACAATCTGGTTGAATGCGATCTATAATCCGATACGCAATGCTGATGGGAGGGTCGTTAAGGTGGTGAAATTTGCAATCGACATAACCGCTGAACGCGAACGAACTGCGCAAGCAGATGGGCTGTTGGGTGGGATCAATGCCACGATGGCCACGATCGAGTTTACACCCGATGGTACCATCCTTCATGCCAATGAAAATTTTCTGAAGACGGTGAAGTACAAACTGGAGGATATCAAAGGCAAGCATCACAAAGTATTCGTGCCAAAGGAAATAATCGATTCATCCGACTACAAAGCGTTTTGGCAACAGTTGGCTTCCGGTAAATCAAACACCGGTGTTTTTAAGCGGATCTCGGCCACAGGTGAAGAGGTTTGGTTAAATGCCATCTACAATCCAATCACCAACGCAAACGGAAAAGTGGTGAAAGTGATCAAGTTCGCTACTGACGTAACGGCCATGCGCGCGAAAGTGGCGTGAGTTGGTTTTGATCATTGGTCAATAGGTGTCGGCCACAGGGCCGACATTTTTCATTTTACCGCAACGCACACGCAACCTTTTTCTTTTAAAATCAGTCTAAGGACTAAACTTGAAAGTATGTTCATCCGGATTTTCTTATTTGCTCTCTTAACAACTCTTTCAACTTCTGTTTTTTCACAGGGCTTTGGTATTCCCGCCAAGACTGGTGGAATAGGCTTTGGCAATCTCCCAACTTTTTCTGGCGTGCGGTTTAACTTCATTGATCGCAATGTTGAGAAGCTATCCGGTATCAACGTCACGATATGGCAACCTAAAAATGAATCGGAACAAACCGGCACGATGACCGGCTTGTCTCTCGGTCTTCCTCTTGCGATGGGAACGGAGAACAAACGAGGAATGAATCTCGGTGTATTGGGAGTTGGCGTTAAAAAGAATTTATGGGGATTTAATTTCGGAGGGTTTGGCGTTGGAGCTGGCGGTTCGATTTCAGGAGTTAACATTGGCGGCCTTGGTATTGGCGCGGGTGGTGATTTGAATGGAATTAATATCGGAGGTCTTGGGGCCGGCTCAGGTGGCGATGTAAACGGAATAAATATTGGTGGACTTGGTATTGGTGCATCGGGCAATCTATCAGGATTTAACTTTGGAGGGATAGGTGTTGGAGGCGGGGGAAAAGTTTCGGGCATCACGATTGGTGGTGTTGGTGTTGGCGCGAGTGGTGATCTATCCGGTGTTACGCTTAGTGCCGTTGGTATTGGTTCTGGTGGTGTGGTGAGAGGTTTGTCGATCAGCGGGATTGGTATTGGCGCTGGTAAAGAATTGCAAGGTATCGCTATAGCTGGTGTTGGCATTGGCGCTCCCAAAGTAAAAGCCATCACGCTTTCACTGGCAGCCGGAAGTCAGGACATGAAAGGGTTAATCATCGCTCCGGCTTACATGCAAGTGGGATACACGAACAAAAATGTTAATGATGGAGTTGAAACAAAGACTGAAGTGGAGGGCGTGTTCACTGGAATTTCTGTAAGCGCAGTGAACAATGTGAAAGGAGAATCGAAAGGAATTAACATCGGCCTCGTGAACATTACCCGCAGAATTAAAGGCGTGCAGTTTGGCTTAATCAATATTGTAAAAGAAAACAGGAGAGGCCTACGCGTGCTTCCGATTTTCAACACGCGCTTCCAGTCTAAAACGGCAAAGCAGGAAGGTTAAGGATTCCACACGGATTTTAATTTCCACAGTTTGAAGACAGGCGTTTGCTGGCATCCCTTGCAATACGTCTCAGCTTTATAGCCGGTGTATTCCGGGAAAACGTAGTCAGTGATCGTTGCCTCACCATCGTTGGCAAATACTTCAATGATGGATTGATCAATAAAAATGTGAAGTTTAATTTTTCCGTTCACCGGTTTTATCGATACCTCTTCAATAGTCGCAAAGTCCGGATTGAAACTTACGTTGCCTGATTTTCTGCGGTCGAGGAACAGTACTTGATCTTTTGATCGATAGCCAACGATTGTTTCTTCGCCTTCGCTTTCAAATAACTTAATGCCCGATTCTTCAGATGACGCAACATCCAATTCCAGTTCCATCTCAGCTGAGCCTTCAGTTGTAATGGAGTCCGTAAGCGGTTCACTTCTTAGGTTAGCGATTTCCGTTACCGGACTTTGAATCAACCTAATCCCTTTTTCAGTTTCCTTAAGCGTAAGTCTTCTCGGAATGGAAGCGGCACCGCGCCAGGGCGATGTCGGCACCTGGTTGGCATAGGTCCAGTTATTCACCCATCCCATCATAATAGTTCTTCCATCTTCCTTTGGAATGTTGTTAAATATGATCCCTGCATAAAAATCTTTTCCATGATCGATATACATAGCGGGTTGTTTCGGATCATCGGCTATAAATTTTGTTCCATCAAACTGGCCTACAAAATATTGCATGCCAACAAACTTCGGCCCTTGTGGATGGCCGCCCGATAGGGTAATTACCCATTTGCTTTTTCCTGAATTGTTTTCAATTGGTAACTCAAACAGATCCGGGCACTCCCAAATGCGAGTAGTATCGCCTAGTGGACCAAACTCGCTAAGTTGTTTCCAATCCAAAAGATTTTTTGATTCATATAAACGAACTTTAAATAAATCAGGAATGACAGTAGCCATTACCCATTTTTGCTGTGGCTCGTACCAAAAAACTTTTGGGTCGCGAAAATCTTTTCGTTGAATATCGAGTATTGGATTCTTATCATAATAGGTCCACGTGCGTCCTTTGTCATTGCTGTAGGCCAAACTTTGATGTTGCATCAGGCCTTGATTGTATTTATGCGTATTGGATGTATAGATAGCAATCATACAGTCTTTGCCCTTGCACAGTCCACTCGTGTTATGGTGATCCACAACTGCGGTGCCCGAGAAGATCATCGTGCTATCACCTGTCACACGATCTTGATATTCTGCAAGCGCAACGGGCAGATGTTCCCAATGCAAAAGATCTTTGCTTACGGCATGGCCCCAGCTCATGTGTCCCCATACATGGGCGTAAGGATTGTATTGATAGAACAGATGGTATTCGCCCTCGTAATACACCAATCCATTTGGATCGTTCATCCAATTCTTGGAGGGAGTGAAATGATAAGCAGGGCGATATTTTTCCTGATGAGTAATCGTTTCTTCTTTTGTTGTCTTCTTAGGTTGACACGCTGCCAAGAAAATCAAGGTGTAAATGAGCGGTATTAATTTTTTCATACGCTTAAGGTAAATCGATTGCATTAAAAAAACCAGAGTTTAACAGCCATTCCGATAACGGAAACAATCATCACTCTTTTGATCCAGACTTCGCCTGCTTTCACCGACCAGCGACTAGCATACCAGCCACCCAGTGCATGACCGATGGCAAGTATCAATCCCACCTTCCAGATTATTTTTCCCTGATAGGCAAACACCGCCACCGAAACACCCGTGTACACAATGGCCGCGAATACTTTCACATAATTGCTTTTTACCAGACTTAAATTATTAACCATACTTAAAACAGCAATGACGAGAAATCCAATGCCCGCCTGAACGAAACCCCCATAAACACCAATGAAAAGAAAGAAGAAAGCTCCTATCCATTGACTCTTAGCATCTAGTTTTTCTTCTCCTTTCGATTTGAATGGATCATAAATAATCAAGACAACGGCCAGCACCATCACACCCACGAAAATTTTGCTGAACACTTCATCCGCAATTTTTGAGGCAAGCAATGATCCCAGCAATCCGCCACCTAAGGAAGCAAGCCCGAGATAGATGCTGTACGGCCAGGGCAGTTCAACGCCTTTACTTTTGAATCCGCCAACGGCAAAAATATTTTGAAATAATATCGCCACACGACTCGTTGCATTGGCCATTGTAATCGGTAGTCCCATGAAGGTGAGAATGGGCACCGAGAACAGCGAGCCACCGCCACCAACTGTATTGAGGAAAGCGGCTAAAAAACCAACGAGAATAATGAGAGGATATTCATACCACGCCATACAAAAGAATCAGTGCGTAAGGTATGAATTTCGATGTATTGATAATGCCTATTCCTTACGAATGGCTTCAACAGGATCGAGCCTGGCTGCGCGAATGGCAGGATAGGTTCCAAATATTACACCAACGAGAATGGCAATCACAGAGATGATCAGGAAAGTATTCAATGTATACTCGGCCTGGAATGGAATTTTTGTTAAAGCTTTGACAATTGGAATAGCCGCCATCGTAAACAGAACTCCAAAAATTAGTCCGAGCAAACTTCCGAACACGGAGATGGTAATTGATTCGGTAAGAAATTGGTAAAGAATAGCGCGATAATTGGCGCCAACCGCTTTGCGAATACCAATTTCACTCGTTCGATCAGTGACGGAGATTAACAACACATTCATCACTCCGATTCCCCCCACCACAACTGAAATGCCTACGATCAATCCCATGATGATTCGGAATAGCAGAAATCCTTGCTCAGCTTGTTTTAAGCGAAGGTCATTGGTCATGACGACTACATCCGAGTGATCGCCCGGGAAATTCTTTTCGATCCAATCGTTGATTTGTGTTTTAAGCGTTGCCATGTCTTCAAGGTTTTTAGCTTCGATAATGCAAGCCGGCAAATTTTTTTTGAAGTCGGTATCGGCCACAGTAGAAATAGGAATGATTATTTCCGGGCTACTGGCTTTCTCGTCTTCCCAAACACCGATGACCTGATATTCTTTGTCCTTTATGATAATCTTCTGAGCAAGCACGTTCTCGATATTCTTACCTCTCAATTCTTTTGCATATACCTGATTGATAAGAGCAAGATTCTTCCGGTCAATAACATCCTGATCCAACAAATCTTTGCCTTCGATAATCTTTAACGAATAGTTTGCAGTTGAATTCACGCCCTTAATGTTAGCGCCCACGGAAATATTTTGGTGAGCGATCTCTACTTCATCGGCAAAAGAAACGCGAAACGTTTTCTTAGCAGGTAGCGTCAACGTCTTTTCCAACTGGGCAAAGCGATCGTAACTGATATAGTTGAACGAGTCTCGCTCGATGCGAACATTGTTCACGGTCTTGTACGGCTCCGTTTTGATAACGATGGCTTGCAAAGAAGTTGTTTGTGTAATCTGATCTTTGGCGAATTTCTCCATCCCATCAATGAGTGAGAGAATGCTCACCAAGGCAGCAACTCCAATCACAATGCCCAACACGGAAAGTATGGTATGAAAAAAATGAGAACGGATATTCTGCAGTGAAAGAAGAAAGGACCCCAGTATTACCTTTAGCATAATGGTATTTTAGGCAAAGACTGATTTTCGGATGAAATGTTACAACAGAAACCCGCCAGGATCACCGTTGATGGATGACTATTTCACTTTCGCGTTCCGTACAATTTTTGAGAACAGTCCGGGCAAATATCGCTTCAGATAAATAGCGGCCACTTCTTTCGTTCCTCCGATGTACACTTCCTGTTTTTTTTGTTCAATGGCTTTGACCATTTTTTTCGCAAAGGCAGCGGGCATCATTCCTTTGTCGTGCGTATCGTCTTTTCTGTTTTGTGGCGAGCCATCGCCCATGAGCGCAGCAATACTCAGGTTGGTGTTGATCCATCCCGGGCAAACCAACGTCACATAAATTTCTTTACAGTCTTTCCACACCTCGGCTCTCAGGGAATCAAAAAATCCGTGCAGCGCATGTTTGGCGGCTGCATAGCCTGAGCGATAAGGTGTGCCGAGTTTTCCCATCACGCTGGTCACCGTTACAAAATGTCCATACTTTTGTTTTAAAAAGTAGGGGAGTAGATATTTGGTTAGCGCCATGTTTCCGAAATAGTCCACTTCCATGATTTGACGATCTACTTCAAGCGTAGTATCCTTCGCCAGACTTCGTTGACTAATACCACCATTGTTGATGAGGATATCAACGTGCCCAAAGATTTGAACTGCAGCATCGGTACTTAGCTTAAGTGTGTCGGGCTTAGATAAATCAAGAGGAAGTACTTGAATATTGGCATGTGATTTTGGATCGCAGTTTCCCCGCACGCGATCGAGTTCTTCTTTTCTTCTGGCTGATAAAATTAATTTCGCTCCTTTGTGCGCAAGCTCGTATGCTAATGCTTCACCAATTCCTGAAGATGCGCCCGTGAGCCAGATTACTTTATTTTGAAAATGAGTTGACATAGATGAGAATCAATTGCCTGAAGTTGATAGTTTATGTTTGTGATCTTCCGAATACACCCAAATCGTGTAAACACCCAGGGCGGTTCCAAGAGGAAATGAAAAAAGTTTAAAACAACCGAGCACCAGCGTCAGCGTAAGTGCCCAGTGTTTTTTATATAAAAGTCCTATTCCGGCAATGATGGATGGAATCGCAAACAACAAAACAATGCCTAAGGCAATCAGGCGAATGAACGGTATAACATAAACCAGTATCCACTGGTCGTCAAGGTGTGCATGTTCAAACAAAAATGGCCAAAGTATGGAGAACAATGCCGACAGCAGCAACATCCCCAGGATGTGCATGGCTCCGCTGACGATATACAGTATGCCGAGGATGCGTTTGTGAGTTTCCATGCAGCGAAGGTAATTAAAAGTATGGATCAGGCTTTGCGTTCGTACACGACAAAGTCAAACGGAAATTTATGACGTTCGTCCGGGCTGTGATGTACTCGTGACGTTTCGGTCCAATCTTCCTTATCAAATTCGGGAAAATGCGTGTCACCTTCAATGACAGCGTCAATTTCGGTTAGGTATAAACGGTGCGAGATTGGAAATCCTAACTTATAAATTTCAGCGCCACCGATGACAAACACTTCAGGTTCGTTATCTTTTCGGGCGATGGCCAGCGCATCTTTTAGTGAATGAACAATGACGCAGTCGTTGGCCTTAAAATCTTTTTGACGTGTAATCACAATGTTGGTCCGATTCGGCAGCGGCCTGAATTTCTCCGGTAATGAATCGTAGTTCTTCCGGCCCAAAATTACGTGATGGCCCTTTGTCGTTTGCATGAAATACTTCATGTCATCCGGCAAATGCCAGGGAAGGTCATTGTTCTTTCCGATGATTCTGTTTTTGGATAAGGCTGCGATTAAGGATATTATCATTTTTAATGCTCGATGTTCAATGTGCAAATTAGCCAATTTTTAAAGTTCAGCCTTCATTGGCTAGTTGATCATTGATCATCGGGTCATCATATTTTATTGCCTCGTAAAAATTCTCCAATCATCATTTTCTTTTTTCCTTCGGGCTGCAACTCCTCAATTGAAATCCAGCCATCCAAAGTTTTTACATTAAGAAAAGTTTTGTCATCACTTTTAAAATCCCCGATTGGCCAATCACGGTTGGCCGCTTCTCTACTCACTACTTTACACTTCAATATTTTAAAAACTTTTCCATTCACAGTTGTCCACGCGCCAGGGTAAGGACTTAATCCTCTCACAAAATTTCTTACCGACTCACTGGATTGATTCCAATTGATCTCACAGGTCTCTTTGAATATTTTCGGTGCGTGCTTGATGTCGATATTTGTTGGTTGCACCGTAGTAGGATAATCACCTTTCTGAATTGCCTGAACAGTCTTCAACACCAGCTGCGCGCCTTTTCGCATGAGTCGTTCATACAAACTGCCAACATTATCCGAATCCAAAATGGGTTCCTTCTCCTGAAATATAATGCTGCCGGTATCGATCTCGTGTTTTAAAAAGAAGGTCGTTGCTCCTGTTTCTTTTTCGCCATTGATGATTGCCCAATTGATCGGAGCTGCGCCACGATACTGTGGCAGCAGTGATGCATGAAGATTAAATGTTCCCAACACCGGCATCGACCAAACTGATTCAGGCAACATGCGAAAAGCAACCACAACTTGTAAGTTGGCTTTATATGTTTTTAGTTCTTCCAGAAATTCTGGTGATTTTAAATTTGTCGGTTGAAGGACTGGCACATTGTATTTTAATGCACACTCTTTCACGGGTGAAGGGGTTAACTTTTGTCCGCGACCCTGAGGTTTGTCGGGCGCAGTGATGACGGCAACCACATTGAATTTATTTTCGAGTAATATTTCCAGACTCGGCACCGCAAATTCCGGTGTGCCCATAAAGATGATGCGGAGGTCATTCATGTAAAGAGATGCAAATTGATAGCGGGTGCAAATATGGATGAAATTGAAAAATTAACCCGAAATTTGTGACCTCATGACGAAAGAAACATCGAAAGTAGTTGATCGGGCGGGCGTTATCATCAAAGAACCTTTGGTTAAGCCAAAGCCATTGGTTGACAGCGATGTACTTACTTCCATTGATCCTCAATCGCTGGAAGATTCACATATTTATGTGCACTGCTATTTCGACAATCCTTACAAGGGAATGCTCATCCGCATCTGGCGAACAACTTTTCTGATTGATAAATCTTCCAGCGCTCGGGCTGGGTTAATGCATGCCGAGAATATTTCCATCGCGCCACAATGGACCATGATTGCCGATGGAACTACGTTTCACTTTCTACTGATCTTTTCTTCCCTTCCAAAATCGTGCGAACGCTTTGATCTCGTGGAGGAAATTGCGCAGCCCGGTGGTTTCTATGTGAAAGACATTCTTCGTAACAAAGAAGATGTCTATCACATCACCATTACCTGATCTTACTGTAAATAAAAGGGCAGCGTCACTTGTTGCTTAGAGCTATTCACACCATATAGGATAGCTTTCCCTTTGTATTTGTTGAAGAATTCAATCACCGCCTGTGGGTCGCTCACGCGTTGACGATTGATTTGAATGATGATAAAGTTTTCAGGGAGACCAAGTGTCTTAAAGAGTCCGTCTTTAATTTTAGTGACCTTCACCCCGTAGTCCACTGCCTCCAGATTTGCTCCGATAGCTGAATCACTGAAAATTTTTCGCTTGATGATGTTCGTGTCTCCTTTTTTATTCACGAGTGTGACGGTTGCCGTGGCAGGTTTGTCATCGCGCAAGTAGGTCACTACTATTTTATCACCGGGTGATCTGAAGCTGAGCTCTTCTTCAAAGGCACTTTCGCTGTTAATTTCGGTGTCATTTATTTTAATGATGATGTCACCTTCCCGAAGACCAGCCTGATGCGCTGCTCCTTCGCGATCAACGGCTCCTAACAGCACACCTTTGAAATTTTTTCCAACTACATCAAGTCCATACTTAGCTGCATTTTGATAATCATACTCCACCACATCGCCACCAAAGATCGGCTTTTGCGAAACACCGTACTTTACCAGATCGTCAACAACTTTTTTAGCAATATCAACTGGCACGGCAAAGGCATATCCTGTATAGGAACCTGTTCGCGATAGGATAGCCGTATTGATACCAACCAGTTCTCCGTTTTTATTCACCAACGCACCACCGCTGTTTCCAGGATTGATGGCAGCATCGGTTTGAATGAACGATTCGATTGGAAATTTATCTTCCACAATATTGATCCTCCTTCCTTTTGCACTTACAATCCCAACGGTTACTGTGGATGACAGCGAGAACGGATTGCCCACTGCCACTACCCACTCGCCCACAGCAAGCGCTTTTGAACTTCCTAAAGTGATCGCAGGCAGATTTGTTTCTTTAATTTTTAAAACTGCAAGATCAGTGGATGCATCCGTGCCAATCAACTCTGCATCGTACGCTCTCTTATTGTAGATGACTTGAATTTTTTCGGCAGACTCCACCACGTGATTGTTGGTCACGATATAACCATCGGCACTGAAAATAACGCCTGAACCTGAACTAACCTGAGTTTGAGGTCCGCCCATTCCAAACATTTGATCCCAGAAGGAATAGGACATACCACTTTGTGAAATGCTATTGATGTATACGACACTTGGAATAGTTTTCTCAGCAGCCTTACTGAAATCCACGTTATCGATGGGGCCAGCTACCGAAGGCGTAGAGATATTGGGCTTATAATCTTCGTGCGATTCGTAATTGGAAACTTGGTAGTGCGGTTCATTGCCCTGGCGGGATTTTTTTTCTTCCTGATAAGTGAACAACGCATAGGCTCCTGCCAATCCTGCAATAAATCCAACAACAATTGTCTGCAAAGTTTTCATCTGATCAGTGTTTTAGATTGAAACGCTATGTTAGTTCATTTAGTTTGAACGTTTTTTACTCGCCTCGCCCATTTTCTCAAAAACCATCCCGAAAACAAAAACGTGAAATTTTGTCAGGATTTTAAGGAGACACAATATCTTGCGTCTTTGCACTATGGGTATACGTTCTGTTCTTGCCAAGCCATTTGCCGCCTACATCGCCAGTCAAACAAAAGAGTGGTCGATGCAGCCGGAATTGTATCAGCAAAAAGTTTTTCAGGCAATCATTGAGAGAGGAAAATCGACTGTGTTTGGAAAGGACCATGCTTTTGGATCAATCAAGACACATGAAGATTTCAAACGACAGGTTCCAATCCGCGACTATGAAGCATTGAAGCCCTATGTTGAAAAAGTGCTTCATGGCGAACACGATATTTTATGGCAAGGCAAGCCGGCTTATTTTGCCAAAACATCAGGCACAACTTCGGGCACAAAATATATTCCCATCACCAAAGACTCTGTCCCTAATCATATTAACAGCGCACGGAACGCGTTATTGAGTTACGTTCATGAATCCGGTAACGGATCTTTTTTAGATGGCGGTTTGATTTTTCTGTCGGGCAGTCCGGAGTTGGATGAAAAAGCGGGAATAAAAACAGGTCGCCTTTCGGGGATTGTGAATCATCATGTGCCCGGCTATCTGCGCACGAATCAAAAGCCAAGTTATGCTACCAATTGCATTGACGATTGGGAACAAAAGCTGGATAAAATTATTGACGAGACCATCCATACCGACATGACTTTGATCTCGGGTATTCCGCCCTGGGTGCAAATGTATTTTGATCGCATTCAGGCAAGGACGGGAAAGAAGATCAAAGATGTGTTCCCCAACTTCTCGATGTTTGTGTACGGTGGAGTAAATTTTGAGCCGTATCGTGCTAAACTTTTTGACACCATTGGAAAGAAGGTAGACTCTATTGAAACTTATCCAGCCTCTGAGGGATTCATTGCTTACCAGGATTCGCAGAAAGAAGAGGGTTTATTGCTGTTGCTCAATTCAGGAATATTTTTTGAATTCATTCCGACCGAAGAATATTTTAGTGATAAGCCAAGCCGACTGAGTATTGGCGAAGTGGAGCTTGGAAAAAATTACGCAGTGGTGATCAACAGCAACGCGGGATTGTGGGGTTATTCTATTGGAGATACAATTAAGTTTGTTTCGAAGAATCCGTATCGAATAGTTGTCAGTGGACGGATCAAACATTTTATCTCAGCGTTTGGTGAGCACGTGATTGGCGAAGAGGTGGAGAAGGCCATGAAACTTACCATGCAGAAATTTCCGGAAGTAGAGTTAGTTGAGTTTACGGTTGCGCCTAATGTTGCGCCAAAGGAAGGAATGCCGCACCATCAATGGTTGATTGAATTTGCGAATCCTCCGGCCGATTTTGAAAAATTCCGGTTAGAGTTAGATAACCAATTGCGCCAGTTGAATGTTTACTATGATGACTTGATTTCAGGGAATATCTTAACTACCCTGAAGATAGCCAGTTTGCGAAGAAATGCATTTATCGAATATATGAAGTCGTTGGGCAAATTAGGTGGCCAAAACAAAGTGCCACGCCTTTCCAATGATCGTAAGATTGCTGATGAATTGGTTAACTACGCTCGTGCTTAAGAATCGATAATCTCTAACCATTGTTTGTGACAAAAAAATCCATCGCTATCCTCGGCTCCACTGGTTCCATCGGCACGCAAGCCCTTGAGGTTGTGGCTGCTCATCCCGAAGATTTTGAAATAGAAGCACTCACCGCGCAAAACAACGCTGATCTATTAATCGAACAAGCGATTAAGTTTAAACCGAACGCGGTGGTCATCGTCAACGATCAACAGTATTCAAAAGTAAGAGAAGCACTTGAGCCTTTGCATATCAAGACCTATACAGGCGAGAATGCACTTGCCTCTGTTGTGCAAATGGATTCGATTGATTTGGTGCTTACTGCATTGGTCGGGTACTCTGGCTTGCGTCCTACCATCAACGCGATTGAAGCCGGCAAAACGATTGCATTAGCCAATAAAGAAACGCTGGTGGTTGCGGGTGAATTGATCACGCGATTAGCAAGTGAAAAAGGTGTCAATATTTATCCAGTTGATTCAGAACACTCTGCCATCTTTCAATGTCTCGTGGGTGAATTTCATAATCCTATCGAGAAAATAATCCTCACGGCATCGGGAGGTCCGTTCCGTGGAAAGACAAGAGATCAATTGAAGTCTGTTACAAAAGCCCAGGCATTGAAACATCCCAACTGGACGATGGGCGCAAAGGTGACGATTGACTCGGCCTCGTTAATGAACAAAGGTCTTGAGGTGATTGAGGCCAAATGGTTGTTTGGATTGAAAACGGAACAGGTGGAGGTAGTGGTTCATCCGCAGTCGATCATCCATTCACTTGTGCAATTCGAGGACGGTTCGATGAAGGCGCAACTTGGATTGCCCGACATGCGTTTACCCATCCAGTTTGCAATGAGCTACCCTCAACGGCTGAAAAGCGACTTTCCACGATTTGATTTTACCCAATATCCAGCCCTCACGTTTGAGAAGCCCGATATGGAAACTTTTCGTAATCTTGCGCTCGCGTTTGAGGCGTTGCATCGTGGCGGAAACATGCCGTGCGTGCTAAATGCGGCAAACGAAGTAGCAGTAGCTGAGTTTTTGAAGGAAAAGATAAATTTCCTCCAGATGTCGGATGTGGTGGAACGATGTTTGGCAAAAATGGATTATGTCAAAAGCCCCGGCTATGACGATTATGTGATCACGGATAAAGAAACTAGAATTAAGGCTTTAGAATATATTAACTGATGGATGGATTAATCATGACGGCCCAGCTATTGCTGAGTCTTTCAATTTTAATAACAGTGCACGAGTGGGGACATTACATTTCGGCACGCATGTTTAAAATACGGGTAGAGAAATTCTATTTGTTCTTCGACTTTTTGTTCCCGATGGCCAACGTACTCAACTTTTCGTTGGTGAAAATTAAAAGAGGCGACACCGAATTTGGAGTGGGTTGGTTTCCGCTAGGCGGCTATGTAAAAATTGCCGGCATGGTGGACGAGAGCATGGACAAAGAACAAATGAAAGCTCCAGCCGAACCCTGGGAGTTTCGCGCCAAGCCTGCATGGCAGCGTCTTATCGTGATGTTGGGTGGAATTATCGTGAATGTTATTGTAGGAGTGTTGATTTTTATCGGTCTTACTTTCTTTCTGGGCGACACGTACATTCCTAAAAATTATGTGAACACTCATGGTGGAATTTATGCCATGGAACTTGGTCAGCAATTGGGTTTTAAAACCGGAGATCAGATCGTTAAGATCAACGGAAAAGATTTTGATGACTTCCAGGACATTATTAAACCGGATGTATTGCTTTCACAGGATTCATACTATACGGTTCTTCGCGATGGCCAAGAGGTGAAGATTGCAATCCCGGGAAACTTCATTGAGAACTTCAATAAGAAAGAGTCAGCGGCAACATTTATTTCGCCACGCATACCCGCGGTTGTTGGGCAAGTGGCTCCGAAAAGCGTTGCATCATCTGCCGGCTTGAAAGCAGGCGATGTGTTTGTAGAGATGGAAGGCGAGCCTATTACCTATAAAGATCAATTGGATAAAATTGTAAAAGGTGATCCACGCGATTCCATTTCCTTTAAGGTAAAAAGAGGAGAGGAAGTGCTTTCATTCAAACAGGCTTTTAAAGACCAGACTGCGATTGGCTTTTATGCAAAAGGTCTTGATAAAAAAGAATTGGCTGTTATTGATTATGGTTTTGGTGAATCGGTTGGCTTGGGAACACAGCGTGCATTTGGTGTAATCTTTATTCAATTAAAAGCCTTCAAGAAAATCTTCAGTGGCGAAATTTCTTTTAAGAAATCATTATCGGGTCCGATTGGAATGGCGCAAGCTTTTGGTACGGAATGGGATTGGGAACGTTTCTGGAGAATGACAGGATTATTGTCAATGGTGTTGGCGTTTATGAATCTCTTGCCAATTCCAGCATTGGATGGTGGTTACGTGATGTTCTTATTATACGAGATGATCAGTGGCCGCGAACCTTCCGAAAAATTCTTTGAAACTGCATTGAAGATCGGAATGGCGATGCTATTGATCTTAATGGTGTTTGTGTTTTACAACGACATCGCAAAATTATTTACGGGAGGATGATAGAATTTATCATCAACAAAGAAGGCCGGTCTATACAGATCGGCCTTCTTTATTTCCAGACTGGCTGGTTCATTCTCTATAAATTTCAAACTCAACCCTTCTGTTGAATTGCTTGTGTTCGTCCGTAACTTCCTTCACAATAGGTTTTGAGCTGCCATAACCTATTGCTTGCACGCGATCACCATCAACTTTAAATTCAGTTACCAAATACTGTTTGATCGCATCCGCACGCGCTTGCGATAGTTTAAGATTAGCTTCCTCTTTTCCTGCCGAGTCGGTGTGTCCTGATATTTTTAGTTTTAACTCCGGGTGATCAATCATAAAATTCGCGAGCTTGTCCAGGTCTTTGTGCATGGCCGGAAGGATGTTGGCCTTGCCATTTTCAAATTCAAGCGATTCAAATGCTATTTTACTTTCAATAGGCTCGGCAATCTTGTTGATCTCTTTGTCGCCATCCAGAAAGAAGATTTCTTCAATTCTAAAAAAATCATCTCCTTGAATGATCAATAGGTAGTTCCGCTTATTGATCAGTGTAAAGTCAAACGTTCCATCTTCCCGCAGAAACTTTGGAGCAACTTCAACACCTTCATCCAAGTCAACTACTGAAACAATACCCTTCATCGGTTTCCCGGCATCGTCTTTTAATGATCCTTTCAGATTGGTAATCGCTTCCGGCTGTGCTTCCATAGGCACAGGAAAAGAATACAAATCCAAATTCTTCAAATCATCTTCATTGGATCGGGCATAGTAAAGGTCCTGCGACTTTGAATCAATTGTGAAATAGTATTCACTGCCGGCCCCGTTTACGAGAGGTCCAATGTTCTTTGGTTCCGACCAACTCTTCCCGGTTTTATAAGATTTATAAATGTCAAACTCGCCAAAGTTCAGTGGCTGTCCGTTTGAACTGAAATAAAGCACGTTGAATTTGTGATGAAAGAACGGGCTCACTTCGCTGTTGCGTGTATTGATGATCGGCCCGGCATTCTGAGATTTTATCCAGTTGCCGTTTTTATCTTTCGTAGAAAAATAAATATCTGACAAACCAAAGCCGCCCACACGGTTGGATGCATAAAAAAGCGTATCGCCCGAATGAGTTAACGAAGGATGCGAATCCCAACCGGTGCTGTTAATGTTGGGCCCAAGATTTCTTAAATCGCCCCATGTACTATCTGATTTCAAATCAGCAACATAAATGTCACAATTCCCTAAGGATCCGGGCGCATTACATCTCGAGAAAAAGATATGTTTTCCGTCCAGGCTAAGGCAAGCTGAGCCTTCATTGTAGCTCGTGTTTATCTTTTTAAACTCTTCTGCGTATTGCCAGTTACCATCTACTCGTTTGCTGAAGAAAATGTCTTCATCGTAGGTATCCTCATAACTTGTTTTGTTTTTATTTCTCTTCGAGGTGAAAAGCAAAATGTTATCCACGTTTCCGATTGTTGGGCCATAATCTTCTTTAGGCGAATTCACCGCTTCGCCTATGTTGGCAAGCACAGCACGAGGCGCGCGCAGCGTATCAATTTCTTTGCGATAATCAACCAGTTTGTAATAAAGGTCTAACGGAACATAGTATTGTTTTTTGTCGGTCTCGATGGAATCATACACATGGTAAATTTCATTGATGTTGATTCCTTGTTGGTGATGTTTGAGTACAAGTTTATAAAGCAACACGGCCTCACCACGCTGACCGTACTTTTCGGAAAGCTTGGCAAGCTTCCAAATCATCGGAGCATTCTTGCTAAAATTATCGACAGCAAAATTGGCGACATAGCTTTTTAATTCTTTATACATCGCCTCGTCTTGTCCTGAGTTATCCAGTTGTTGGATTTTTTTCAGTTTGTCAGGATTAGTATAAAAAAGTCCTTTGTTTACGTTCGGAAACGCGAATATGTCAGACTGGCTGTAAGAGGTCAGGGAGTCATTTAACTGAATGACGCTCGCTTTTTTTAATTTTTTATCTTTTTGAGCAAGCACCTCCACACCTTTGCACGTTAAAAGGAAGGCCAGAAGGATCAAAAGATAGGTTTTCACTCGATGATGGATAGACTGCACGTGATGGTATCATACGAAAGTTGGAACAAATTTGCTTCATTTACAACGTCTTGGCATTTCGATTGACCCTTAGAGGCGTCTTGAATTTTGTGTTGGAGAGGTTAATTATTTGTGTCAAATTGGCATTTGAATCATGTTTAAATCACTAGCAATAACACCTATGGTGCAGGAAGACTCGGAAGAGTTAATCCAACTTATCAACCCCGAGCAGGAGTCGGACCTTAAGCCTGGCGAACTTCCTGAAGAACTTTCTATTCTCCCTATTAAAAATACCGTCTTGTTCCCCGGAGTGGTTATACCCATTACCGTAACGCGACAAAAATCAATTAAGCTGATAAAGACTGCTTATCAAGGCAATCGTATTATCGGTGTGTTGGCTCAAAAGAACAAGCAGGCCGAGGAACCGAGCACCGATGATTTGTATCGATCGGGAACAGTGGCCCGCATCATTAAAATGTTAGTGTTGCCCGATGGTAACACAACGATTATCATTCAGGGAAAAAATCGTTTTGAGATAAAAGATTTTATTTCCGAAGAACCATTTCTGACCGCTCATATCGAATTAAAGCTGGAGCCACAACTTGACTTAAAGAGCAAGGAAGTGACGGCATTGGTGCAATCGTTAAAAGACTCGGCATTTAAGATTTTAAAATTGAATCCAGAGATTCCACAAGAGGCTCATGTTGCTTTGGATAACATTCAAAGCACATCGTTCCTGATTCACTTTCTGTCGTCCAACTTAAATGTAGAGGTTTCGGACAAACAGAAAATTCTGGAGACTAATAACATCATAGATCGCGGCACGCTCTTATTGCAATACATGCTGAAGGAAATTCAGATGCTGGAGATTAAGCATGAAATACAAAAGAAAGTACACACTGACATCGATCAGCAACAGCGCGATTACTTCCTGCGTCAGCAGATCAGAGTATTGCAGGATGAACTCGGCTTTGACGGACCGGACAAAGAAATTGAGAAACTTCGCAAGCGCGGAACCGAGAAGAAGTGGACAGCTCAGGCACTCGCACACTTCAATAAAGAATTAGACAAGCTTCAACGCATCAATCCGCAAGCTGCTGAATTTCCAGTCGCGATGAATTACGTTGAGTTTATGCTCGACTTGCCGTGGGAAGAATATACGAAAGACGATTTCGATCTGAAGCGTGCTAAGAAAATCCTGGACAAAGATCACTTCGGCCTTGAAAAGGTAAAAACTCGTATTCTCGAATACCTGGCCGTGTTGAAGTTGAAGCAGGATATGAAGGGTCCGATCTTGTGTTTGTATGGCCCTCCGGGAGTTGGGAAAACTTCTCTGGGAAAATCAATCGCCAAGTCTTTGCAGCGCAACTACATTCGCATGTCGTTGGGTGGCTTGCATGACGAAGCTGAGATTCGTGGTCATCGCAAGACCTACGTTGGTGCCATGCCGGGTAAAATTTTATTGAACATTAAGAAGGCAAAGTCATCCAACCCTGTTTTTATTTTAGATGAGATTGATAAGGTTCGGTCTGATTTCAGGGGCGATCCATCTTCTGCATTGCTGGAAGTTTTGGATCCGGAACAGAACAACGCCTTTGGTGATAATTACTTAGAAGTTGACTACGATTTATCGAAGGTATTGTTTATCGCTACAGCCAATTCACTGGATACCATTCACCCTGCATTGCGCGATCGAATGGAGATCATTGAGTTGACGGGCTACACGGTGGAAGAGAAACTTCAGATCGCGATAAAGCACCTTGTTCCAAAGCAACTGAAAGAGCATGGGTTAGTTCCAAAAGATGTTTCGTTTACCAAAGAAGCTCTTCTGAAAGTAATTGAGAGTTACACACGCGAATCTGGCGTTCGAAATCTTGAGCGTAGAATTGGTTCTGTTATTCGAAACATTGCCAAGTCGGTTGCCATGGAAGAGAAGTTTGATAAAGAAATAACGCCACAGAGTGTTGTAAAAATATTAGGTGCGGAAATATTTGATGAAGAATTATATCAGGGTAATGATATTGCCGGTGTTGTAACCGGACTTGCATGGACGCAGGTCGGTGGTGATATTCTCTTCGTTGAATCAAGCGTTAGCAAAGGGAAGGGAACATTAACTCTTTCAGGTCAACTGGGCGATGTGATGAAAGAATCTGCGATGGCAGCACTTTCGTATTTAAAATCAAATGCTGCTTCGTTGGGAATTGATCATCGTGTGTTTCAGCAGTATGACCTTCATGTTCATGTTCCAGCCGGAGCTGTACCGAAAGACGGACCTTCAGCGGGAATTACGATGCTCACGTCATTGGCTTCGATCTTCACACAACGAAAGGTTAAAGAGCATCTGGCAATGACCGGAGAGATAACACTGCGCGGTAAGGTGTTGCCTGTGGGTGGTGTTAAAGAAAAGATTTTGGCGGCCAAGCGAAGTGGCATAAAAGAAATTATACTCAGTGCAAAAAATAAACGCGACATCGCAGAGATAGAGAAGCACTACATAAAAGGACTTACGTTCCATTACGTAGATACTGTAGAAGATGTGCTTAAAATTGCGTTGCTAAAAGACAAGGTGAAGAAGCCCCTAACATTTGAAGTGGGCGAGATGAAGGCCGCATAATCAAGAATGAAATTGCCATACGCCTTAAAGAAAATCCTCATTTCCTTTGGAAGGATAGAAAGGTGTGACGGCAGATGGGTGGCGATTATTTTATTCACCTTTGTTTTCAATTCGTTATACGCGCAAACGCCTTCGTATAATTTTTTGAATTTGCCCGGCAATGCTGCACTTTCGGCACTGGGCGGAGTAAATGTTTCTTCGTTCAATCAAAACGTAAATTTCTTCCAATCGAACCCGGCATTGATTGGCGACACTACCAACGGATGGGGCTCTGCCAGTTATATGTTTTATTTTGCCAACATCGGAATGGCTAATTTCTCCTATCAGCATAAGTTTGATAAGATTGGATCGCTTTCTTTTGGTATTCAACATGTGGCGTATGGCACTATTCAAGGTTATGATCCGCTTGGCGTAGCAACTTCTAAATTCAATTCAGGTGAAAGTGCTTTGTTTATTGGAAAAAGTCATCGCATCAATCACTTCACAGTGGGTGCAAATCTGAAGGGAGCTTTTTCAAACATCGCTGGTTATCGATCAAGTGCCTTACTTCTTGATCTGGGTGGTGTCTTTGTTCATCCTCGCCAGGATTTAAAGATTGGCGTGGTGATTAAAAATCTCGGAGTTGTTCTTTCAGAATTCTCCAACACCAGCACTACGCGTTTGCCGTTCGATCTTCAGGCAGGTGTTACGTTCAGGCCGGAGCACATGCCCGTGCGATTTTCGTTTACAGCCCATCATTTAACTGGATTTGATATTTCGTATTACAACATTAATGATGGAGGCGAAAAGCCCAACGTTCTGGATAAGGCATTGCGTCATCTTAATGTTGGTGCCGAACTCCTGATTCACAAGAATGTAAACCTGTTAGTGGGCTATAATTTCTTGCGGCACAAAGAATTGAAACTTGATAATTCCGGAGGCGGTTCTGGATTTTCAGCAGGTGTTGCTATGCGAATCAGAAATATTGATCTGGTCGTGAGCCGTGCTGGTTACGCAACTGGCGGATCGTATCAAATTTCATTAGCAGCAAACATCGGAAAGATGATAGCAGGGAAGTAAAGGATAATAATTGACAACGAGTTATTTATAAATCAACACAATGGATTCAACTTATCTAACACCTCAACAGATTGTAACTGAACTTGACAAGTACATCGTGGGTCAGCATGATGCCAAACGCAACGTAGCTATTGCGTTGCGAAATCGCTGGAGAAGAATGAACATCACATCAGAAATGAAGAATGAGATCATTCCGAATAATATTCTTATGATCGGAGCGACAGGAGTTGGTAAAACTGAAATAGCAAGAAGACTGGCGAAGATTGCAGACGCACCCTTCGTGAAAGTCGAAGCTTCGAAGTTTACAGAAGTAGGTTACGTTGGCCGCGATGTGGAGAGCATGGTCCGTGATTTGGTGGAGCAATCCGTGAACATGGTGAAGGCCCGAAAGAAAGAAGAGTTGAAAGGAAAGGCTGCAGTCATTGTGGAAGACATTATTTTGGATGCTCTGATACCTCCCATGCGTCAACCTCAGCCCAAGCCTGCCGAGTTTGGAAGTGAAATAGAAGGTCAGGAAGTTCCTACTTCAGATGTTGAGTTGAATGAGCGTACCCGAAACCTGTTCAGAGAGAAGATCAGAAATGGTGAACTCGAAGACCGGAAGATTGACATCAACATCAAGCAAGGAGGAGGCGGACCCGGAGTGGGTATGGTGGGAGCCGGGATGATCGATGAAGTCTCGATGATGAATCTTCAGGAGATGCTCAGCGGCATGATGCCGAAGAAGCCAAAGAAAAGAAAAGTAACAGTGGCCGAAGCACGCAGACTTTTATTAGAGGAAGAAACTGCAAAGCTGATTGATATGGACGAGGTGAAGGAGGAGGCCTTGCGCAGAGCCGAAGATGCGGGGATGATCTTTATTGATGAGATTGATAAAATTGCTTCGGGCGGAAAAGGCGGTGGCCCTGATGTGAGTCGCGAAGGGGTTCAGCGTGATCTGCTTCCGATTGTAGAAGGTAGTACCGTCAATACAAAATATGGTGTGATTAAAACAGATCATGTGTTGTTCATCGCAGCAGGCGCTTTTCATGTATCAAAACCTTCTGACCTGATTCCGGAATTGCAAGGACGCTTCCCGATTCGTGTTGAGTTAACCAATCTTACAAAAGAAGATTTTATACGCATCTTAAAAGAGCCAAGGAATGCATTGACAAAACAATACGCAGCGTTATTCCACGCAGAGAATGTCGAAATCACATTTGCAGATGACGCAGTAGATGAAATTGCCCAAACATCATTTGCGATCAACTCCGATCTGGAAAACATAGGAGCCCGCAGATTGCACACCGTTATGAGTAAATTGCTGAATGAATTTCTTTTTGACGTTCCGGATAAGATTATGGCAAACACAAAAATTCACATTACGAAAGCAATGGTGACGGAGAAATTGGGTACACTGGTTAAGAATCGTGATCTCAGCGAATACATTTTATGATCCATGTCGTTTTCGAGATCAATACTTATTTTTTTAATTAGTTCATTATCGGTTTCTGCCTTCGGCCAGGAGGATTCCATTCGCGCACGGTATATCAAAAGCTTTCCGGATCATTTTTTTATGGGCCCGGTGCTCAAAAGAAGATACTTGTCTTTTGATATGACGAGCGTGCGCAACTCCAGTCAGAAGCTTACTTTTAAACCGAACAGTTCTTACAGTGCAGGTCTGTCGTTGAATATTTTTGAAACTGGTGTAGAGGCTTCTTTCTCTATTCCGATTAATTTGAAAAATCAGCAACGATATGGAACCAGCACGGTCACCGATTTTCAAATCAACAGCATTTCGAAACGCTGGCTATTTGATGCGTATCATCAGAAGTATTCTGGATTTTATTTTTCTAATCCGTTTCTGGTTTTTCCGGCCAATCAAAACTATCCGCACCGCGATGACATTCAAACCCGAAATTTTGGGTTAGCGTTTTCATACCTGTTTAATCCTAATAAGTTTTCGTTGCGGGCAACCCACACGTTCACAGAGAAGCAGCTTTCAAGTCACGGATCGTTCCTGTTTAGCTACATCATTTCGTCTTTTAATCTTCACGCAGACTCCGCGCTGATCACTCAAAGTGAGCGCGCAAGCTTTGGTAAAGGATCATCTGCTTATGATACGCGATTCACGTCTCTTGGCATTGGGCCGGGCTATGCGTATAATCTGGTGTTTAAGAATTTCTTTTTGAGTTTAACCCTGAGTGTTGGGCCGGCTCATTATTGGATTCGCTATGCCGAAGAGGATGGCGGTGTGAAAAATGATATCCGGATCAGTACGTTCCAGGCGGCTCGCATCGGCATTGGTTATAATGGCGATGGATTTTTTGGTGGGATAAGTGTGTCTTCACAAACCCGCAACTTGAGGTTTGAAGAAATCAACTTTAGCAATAGCATCAGCACCTTCCGGTTGATGTTAGGGTATCGCTTTAAAGAGACTGGTATTCTGAAGAAACGCGCAGAAGATTATTATCCCGTAAGGTTGAAATGAATTAGCCTTTTCCTGATTTCGGGAAATCAAAGAACAACATCTTTCCAGCCCCAGCCTGAAGATTGCACCAACTATTAACCATTATTTCAGCGGCAACGATTCCACACGTAGGAATATTATCAATGGTTTCATGAAGCAGAGAGTTGGCAAAGTCAGTCAGACCGGGATTATGTCCAACGATCAGCACCACTTCTTCTTTGTCTTTTAAATCGGGCAGCTCTTGTATGAACTTGAAAAGTTGTTCATCATTGGCGTGATATAAACGTTTATCGGTTTTTATTTTTTCCAGTGGATAATCGAGACATCGGGCTATTTCCTCGCACGTAGCGAATGCCCGCTGTGCCGGGCTGGTGAGTACAATATCAGGAGCCACTTTTTTTTCTTTAAGTCGCTTTCCCATTCTGGGTGCGTCTTTTTTGCCACGCTCATTAAGAGGCCGGTCAATATCCTTTAAACTCAAGTCGCTCCAACTGGATTTTGCATGTCGAATGAGATAAAGGAATTTCATGACTGTGATGGTAGTTAAAATTTGATAGAAATTCGGATAAAATCAAATTTGCACATCGCTGATTTGCACATCATCTTTGTTGCCATGGGAAAACGGCCACTGCGTAAGAGAATTAAATACAGCGCACTCTATTATTTTGTAAAGTCATTGATTTTTACGGCTAACGTCATGCCACGGCAATTGTGGTTGGCCTTTTGTGGATTACTCGGAAGCATTGCCTACTATTTTGTAAAAGATGCCCGCGAAAAAGTGATCATCCATCTTGGATTGGCATACAGCGGAGAAAAATCCATCAAGGAAGTGATTGCGCTGAGTAAACAAGTTTTCAAAATGCTTGGTAAAAATGCTGGCGAAATTTTACGGGCGCTGCGCGTGCGAACGATGGCAGATTTGGATAAGATATTGGTGACGCATGGCATTGAAAACTTTGAAGCAGCAACTGCGAAAGGGAAGGGAGTAATTTTTCTGACATGCCATTTAGGTGCCTTTGATTTACAGATCACCAACATGTCGTTGCGCGGATTAAAGCCAAATATTATTGGAACCGCCCTGAAGGATGAACGATTGAATGAATTGCTGGTGCAATACCGCAATGCCCATGGGGCGATCGCCATTGAGCGGGGAAAGGAGACGTTGAGATTAATCAAAGCATTGAAGACCGGGGGATCCATTGCCATTCTCATTGATCAAGACACCAATGTGAAAAGTTGTTTTGTTGATTTTTTTGGAATGAAGGCATCAACACCCGTTGGCGCTGCGATCCTTGCCTTAAAAACCGGAGCGGCAGTGGTACCTACTTACATTTATTTGCATGATGACGGCAAGCAACACATGTACATCCTTCCGGAGATTCCGCTGGTCAACACGGGTGATGAAGAGAAAGATGTTGTGACCAACACACAGAATTACACCCGATTCATTGAAGAGCAAGTGCGCAAACATCCTGCACAGTGGGTGTGGATGCACGAGCGATGGAAAACTAGGCCCGAGCCTGCTACTACAGCTTAGGTACCTGGCTATTCAATCCGCGCCACGATGTTTTGTGGAAAAATCCCTTTCTTTGTGAAAACCTAAACTATTTGCTATGCCGCTTCTTCAGGAAATGGAACAACAGGGGCTTGTTCTGTTCAAGTACAGGGGAATTCTTCCCGTCATTATCATCTTAGCCGGTCTGGGCGTTTACATCCACACGAAAATCACAGGCAATGAAGTGACCTTTATGCCTGAACAATATTATGAATTCGTTTGCCTGGCAGTCGCTTTACTGGGGGCTTTCATAAGAGCGTATACAGTTGGTTATACGCCCTACAACACATCAGGAAGAAACATTGACGCGCAGGTGGCAGATACAGTGAATTCATTTGGTATGTATTCTATTGTGAGGCATCCTTTGTATGTTGGAAATTTCTTCTGTTCGTTTGGCATAGCCATGCTCACACAAAATCTCTGGTTTATTCTTTTCTTCATTGTAGTCTACTGGTTGTACTATGAGCGTATCATGTTTGCCGAGGAACAATTCCTCACCAAGAAATTTGGAGAGCGATACACCAGTTGGGCTTCTGTTACACCCGCGTTTGTGTTCAATTTCAAGCTGTGGAAAAAGAATCAAGTGCCGTTTAGCATGAAGAAGGTGATCCGGGGTGAAAAGAATATTTTTTTCTACACGTTCCTGATCTTCTTTATTTTTTCGATCTCTGGCGAATACGCGGTGAGTGGAAAGATTGAATTTCTAAGACCGTATTGGGCCATCGCGTGTATCGTGTGGGTGTTTATTTACATTATTCTCAAGTTGCTAAAAGATTATACCCACGTGTTGACAGACGACTGGATGAAGAAACAAAAGGTTGTCTCGGGAAAGAGCTAGGCGATTAGCGTATCTACTTCTTGAAAATAAAGTACACAGCCAGGATCAAAAAAATGAATCCGATGATGTGATTCATTTTAATGGTTTCATTTTTGAAGAAGAGCACCGAGAAGATCACAAACACCGTGAGGGTAATTACCTCTTGAATCACTTTCAACTCCACCAAAGAGAATGGACCTCCGTTCTCTTTGTATCCAATTCTATTGGCTGGTACTTGTAGAATGTATTCGAATAGCGCAATGCCCCAGCTCACCAGGATGATTCCAACCAATCCTAAATTCTGGCTCCAGCTCATCTCTTTAAATTTTAAATGACCATACCACGCCATGGTCATGAAAGTGTTGGATAGGATGAGCAGGAGGATCGTGTAGAGCGACTTCATAATGTTAGTGGTTATCCGTTAATCGTAAAGCTTTATCACCATTAACGGATAACGATTAACTAGTTTATTTTACCAGTTTCTTATACTTAATGCGGTGCGGCTGATCATCACCCAATCGCTTGCGCTTATTCTCTTCGTATTCACTGAAACTTCCTTCATACCAGAACACTTGCGAATCACCCTCGAATGCGAGGATGTGTGTACAAACTCTGTCCAAGAACCAGCGGTCGTGAGAAATAATTACTGCACAACCTCCAAAGTTTTCCAAGGCTTCCTCCAGAGAGCGAAGTGTATTTACATCAAGGTCGTTGGTTGGTTCATCTAATAGCAAAAGGTTGCCGCCTTGCTTCAGGGCAATTGCTAAATGTGCGCGGTTGCGCATACCACCTGAAAGTTCTTTCACTTTCTTCTGCTGATCAGTTCCACTGAAGTTGAACTTGCTCACGTAAGCTCGGGAGTTCATCTCTTTACCACCAATCATGATCAAATCATTGCCTCCGGTGATTGCCTGAAAAACGGTGTCATCTGGTTTCAAGTCATCGTGTTCCTGATCCACATAGGCAATTTGTACAGTCTCTCCAACTTCAAACGTGCCGGAGTCTGGTTTCTCTTTTCCGGTAATCATTTTGAACAGAGTTGTTTTACCAGCTCCGTTTGGTCCGATGATTCCTACAATACCAGCCGGAGGAAGCGAGAACGTTAAATTTTCATATAGCAACTTATCACCGTAAGCTTTTGAAACGCCCTTGGCTTCAATTACTTTATTTCCAAGTCGTGGACCCGGAGGAATATACAATTCAAGTTTTTCTTCTTTCTCACGGCCTTCTGCACCTAACAATTTTTCATACGCGCCTAAACGTGCTTTGCCCTTTGCCTGTCGGCCCTTCGGATTCATGCGCACCCACTCCAATTCTCTCTCCAAAGCCTTCTGTCGCTTCGATTCAGTTTTCTCTTCCTGCGCTAATCGTTTTTGTTTTTGATCCAACCAGCTTGAGTAATTTCCTTTCCACGGAATTCCTTCACCGCGATCAAGCTCGAGAATCCAGCCGGCTACGTTATCAAGAAAGTAACGATCGTGGGTAACTGCAATCACAGTTCCTTTGTATTGTCTGAGATGTTGCTCCAACCAATAAACCGATTCAGCGTCCAGGTGGTTGGTGGGTTCATCTAACAATAAAACATCAGGCTCTTGCAGTAATAATCGGCAAAGTGCCACGCGCCTTTTTTCACCACCCGATAAGAATTCAATTTTTGCATCTGAAGGAGGACAGCGCAAAGCATCCATCGCGCGGTCAAGTTTGCTGTCAAGTTCCCACGCTCCAATGGTGTCAAGCTTCTCTTGAATTTCTCCCTGCTTGGCGATGAGCTTATCCATTTTATCGGGATCTTCTAATACCTCAGGGTCGGCAAATTTTTCATTGATGGCTTCAAATTCCTTCAGCAATGCAACGGTTTCTTTTACGCCTTCTTCAACTATTTCGCGCACCGTTTTGGTTTTGTCAAGCTGAGGTTCTTGCTCTAATAACCCAACCGTAAAACTCAAATCGGAGACAACCTCGCCTTGAAATTCTTTATCGATGCCAGCAATAATTCGCAGCAGCGAGGATTTTCCCGAACCATTTAATCCGAGCACCCCGATTTTAGCACCATAAAAAAAGGAGAGGTAAATATTTTTGAGAACTTGTTTCTGCGGGGGATAAATCTTGTTTACGCCCGCCATTGAAAAAATTATTTTTTCGTCAGCCATGGAATAGAATATCGGTTTAAAGTCTTGCCGGTAGGCAAAGCAGGCGCAAATATGGCTTTTTTAACTCAATAGTCCATAGTTCCTAATTTCGTCACAACCAACTGGATTGGGTTACTTTTTTGATTAATTCGCGATCGACTGCCAGCATAGTCAAGGCTTCAAAGAAGTATTGTCTATGAAGTAATTAATTCTATTTTTGCGGGAAATTTAATAAGGGGATTTACATATGTATTGGACACTCGAATTAGCCTCCTATTTGGAAGATGCACCCTGGCCGGCAACAAAAGATGAGTTGATAGATTTTTCAATTCGCTCCGGAGCACCCCTTGAAGTAGTTGAAAACCTTCAGGAGTTGGAAGATGATGGACAGCCTTATGAAAGCATTGAGGAAATATGGCCGGATTATCCAACCAAAGAAGATTTCTTCTTTAACGAGGATGAATATTAGCAAGACATAGATTCATCACTGGAAATAGAACAGAGCTGGCCGTGGTCAGCTTTTTTGTTTTAACAAGGCCGCAGCAACAATTAAATCTTCAGGTGTGGTGATCTTAATGTTTTCATAGCTGCCTTCAAACAACGAAATAACATGACCCGATTTCTCGGCCACGCTGGCATCATCCGTCAGGCTTGGGTCCTCCTTCATTTCGTAAGCTTTCTTGATCAGCTGAACTTGAAATGTCTGTGGTGTTTGGATCAATCGAAAGCGGGAACGATCCACAGCTTTTGTGTTGTCCTGATCGGTCATTCGAATAGATTCCTTCAATCGAACAGCAGCTACGGCCGATTCGTGTACAGCGGCAAGTCGAAATGAGGCTCCAATAATATCCTCACTCACCAATGGCCGCACACCGTCATGTATGGCAACCAGGCCATCGCCTTCAATTTTTGAGAGGCCGTTTTTTACACTTTGAAAACGTGACTCGCCACCTTTCTGCAGAATGATATTTTTTTTGAATTGATACTTTTCGCAAATCGATGTCCAGGTTTTAAAATCATCTTCCGGTAACACGAGAATGATGTTGATTTTTTCCGAATAGCGATAGAACGCCTCAAGCGTGTGAAGTAAAATAGGTTTGCCGTTCAGTTCCAAAAACTGCTTGGGCGTATGACTCTTAATCCGAGTACCCTTTCCACCGGCTACAATCAATGCATATTCTTTATATTCCATAGATTTACAAAAATACTTTTTTCGCGCGTATGGGACTTATCCGTGTACTTCTCATGGCTTTCAATGTGGCGATCGTCACCTATTTAATCTATCGCCTTCTTCAAATTTATCAATCCACCACTCCGTCAAAAGGTTGGAAAATTAGCATCGGTATTTTGCTGATCTTATTGCCATCAACGATGGTGATGGGTTTTGTCCGGCCTTCTATGGTGTATCTGTTTCTCTACCCGGTTGCCATTTCACTTCATTTGTACCTGGTTCGGAATTCTTGAATGCTATCTACCTGAAAACAAGAAAGCCTGATCATTACACCAGGCTTTCCTTCAAATACAGTTAATGAGACTAGATGATAAGCATGGCATCGCCATACGTCAGGAATTTATATTTCTCTTTCTTCGCAACGTTATAAGCTTGTGTTATTAACTCATAACCACCGAAAGCACACGCCATCATATACAGTGTTGACTCCGGCTGGTGGAAGTTGGTCACCATCGCACTGCAAATTTTAAAATCGTAAGGAGGGAAGATAAAACGATCAGTCCATCCTTCGCGCTCTTTGAGTCTGTTGTTTGCTGACACTGCAGATTCCAATGCGCGCATAGTAGTTGTTCCCACAGCACACACCCGGTTTTTGTTGTCAAGAGCGTTGTTCACCATTTTCACTGCTTCTGATCCAACGATGTAGTTTTCAGAATCCATTTTATGCTTGGTGAGATCCTCGACATCCACCGGACGGAACGTGCCCAGGCCGATATGAAGAGTTACGTAGGTCATCTCCACGCCTTTGATTTGCAAACGCTTTAACAACTGGCGAGTGAAGTGCATTCCGGCTGTTGGCGCAGAAACAGCACCTTTATTTTTTGCATAAATGGTTTGGAAGCGTTCTTTATCAGCTTGCTCTACTTTACGCTTGATGTATTTAGGAAGAGGAGTTTCACCCAGATTTTCAACCACCTTATTGAAGGCTTCTGAATCGCCATCAAATAAAAATCGGATTGTCCTTCCGCGTGAAGTAGTGTTATCAATTACTTCGGCAACAAGATCTCCATCGCCAAAATAAAGCTTATTACCCACACGGATTTTGCGAGCCGGATCAACCAGCACATCCCACAAATGCATTTCGGCATTCAGTTCACGAAGTAGAAATACTTCGATTTTAGCACCGGTTTTTTCTTTGCGTCCGTAAAGACGTGCTGGAAACACCATCGTGTCGTTACCCACCAGGATATCGCCTTCATCAAAATAGTTCACAATGTCTTTGAAGATCTTGTGCTCGATTTTACCGGTGCTCTTATGCACCACCATCATACGCGCCTCATCGCGATTTTCGGCTGGGTGTGAAGCAATAAGACTGTTGGGGAGATCAAATTTGAATTCGGATAACTTCATAAGCTTACGGGCTTTGTCCCACAAGAAAGGGGGACTTATTTTAAAATTTAAGGACGCAAAAATAAGCAAACTGACTCGAAATGCAACCGATCTTTTTTGGTCGCTAGGTCTTCGTGTCGGCTATTCCGCGTAACAAATCGTATTTTTGGGCGTCAAAGACTGGAATTGCATTTATGTAGTTAAATTCGAACCTCGCAAAATCCCCAAAAGATCTGATGTTAACTCTTCGACTTGTTTTTGAAAGCTTTGGTTTTGCCTGGCGAGCCCTGAAGTCTAATATCCTTAGAACCATACTCTCCTTGCTGGGTGTCACAATTGGAATTTTTGCGATCATCGCTGTGCTCACGCTGGTCGATTCGTTGGAAAAGAACATCAAAGACAGTCTTAATTTTTTGGGCACTGGGGTAATCTATGTGAACAAGTGGCCATTTATTCCGGAGGGTAATGGACCTTATAAGTGGTGGGACTACTGGAGAAGACCCAATGTGTCGGTAAATGAATTTAAATTTCTTCAAGCCAACCTTAGAAATCAAAGCGCTATTTCTATTTATGCAGCTAAGGGTAATGTTGTGATTAAGAAAGATAACAACAGCATCGGGCAGATTGGATTAAGAGGCGGAGGTCCTGGCTACAATGATATTTTTGAGATCAATCTGGAGTCAGGTAGATATTTTTCGTCAGAGGAGGTAGAAGCAGGAAGAAGCATAGCGTTGATTGGATATGAAGTGAGAAACGCTTTGTTTCCTGGTGTTGCCGATCCTTCCGGAGAAATTATCCGCATTAAAAATTTAAAATATGTAGTAGTAGGGGTAATCAAAAAAGAAGGACAAAGTTTTTTGGGTACACCCAGCAACGACTACACAGTAATCATTCCCTACAATGCCTTTCGCAAGTTATATCAAACAGGCACAGGCGCGTGGAATGAATTGCAATCGTCTATTGGTGTGAAAGGAGCTGATTCGGACATAGGGTTAGTGGAGTTGGAAAACGAAATCACCGGCATCATGCGCGTGCGAAGAGGATTGAAACCTACCGAGGGAAATAATTTTGCGTTGAATCGCCCTGAGGCCATTGCCAACGTGATCAGTGGGTTGTTTGATGTAGTGGGAATTGCCGGTTGGATCATCGGTGGATTTTCAATACTGGTAGGTGGCTTTGGCATTGCGAACATCATGTTCGTTTCTGTTAAAGAAAGAACCAGCGTGATTGGGCTGCAAAAATCGTTGGGCGCAAAAAACTATTTTATTCTGTTTCAGTTTTTGTTTGAAGCCATCTTCCTCAGTCTGATTGGTGGATTGGCGGGATTGATTTTGGTGTGGTTGTTAACGCTGGCACCGTTTGGAAGTCTCGAAGTTATTCTCACCGTTAAGAATATTGTTTTAGGTCTTGGCGTATCGTCTATCATTGGCCTGGTGTCAGGAATTATTCCGGCTGCTATGGCGGCACGTCTTGATCCGGTGGCGGCCATTCGGGCGAACTAGTAATGATCACCAAAGGTTGACAAATATTATCGGGTTTTACATCCGTGCTGTCGTTATTGACCATCGAGGCACCAAAGTAATCCGGCCATCAATTATCAAAGTGTTTTGAATCCTTATTGAGAAAAAGGCCGTTTAACCACGGATGCTGACTCTACGACTCATTTTTGAAAGCTTTGGTTTTGCCTGGCGCGCGCTGAAGTCCAACATTCTCCGAACAATTCTATCTCTGCTTGGCGTTACGATCGGAATCTTTGCCATCATCGCAGTGCTTACGCTGGTAGACTCTCTTGAGAAAAATATAAAAGACAGCTTTGACTTTTTAGGAACGGGAGTCATCTACACTGAAAAGTGGCCATTCATTGGCGGTCCTGATTTTCCGTGGTGGGAATATTGGCGCAGACCAAATGCTTCTTACAATGAATATAAATTTTTAGAAGCCAATCTTAAGAACCAAACAGCGATTGCCATTTTCGCAATCAAAGGAAACTCCGTTATCAAGCGTGGATCGAGTAGCATTGGCCAGATTGCTTTGCGAGGGGGAAGCATGGGGTATGATAAAGTGATGACGGTTAACGTGGACAAGGGACGTTACTTTACGGTGGATGAAATTGAAGCTGGGCGCAACGTGGTTATTCTGGGGTATGAAGTGAGTCAGGCCCTCTTTCCAAACGAAGATCCGCTGGGAAAAGATGTTAAGATTAAGAACATGAAGTTCAAAGTAGTGGGCTCGGTGAAAAAGGAAGGTCAGAGTTTTCTGGGTACACCAAGTAATGACTACGGAGCGATAATTCCCTATCACGCTTATCGCAGACTGTACCAGACAGGAACCGGGTTGTGGAATGAAAACACCTCGCGCATTGGTGTGAAGGGATTTGATTCAGACATTGGGTTAGTTGAGCTGGAAAATGAAATGCGCGGTCTCATGCGCGGCAAACGCGGGCTGAAACCAAATGAGAAAGACAACTTCGCTCTTAACCGACCCGAAGCAATCGCCAATGCTGTGAGTGGTTTGTTTGATGTAGTGGGAATTGCCGGTTGGATTATCGGAGGCTTTTCGATTTTAGTAGGTGGATTTGGCATTGCCAACATCATGTTTGTTTCCGTGAAGGAAAGAACCAGTGTCATTGGCCTTCAGAAATCATTGGGTGCGAAAAACTATTTCGTGCTGTTTCAATTCTTGTTTGAGGCAATTTTCCTCAGCTTGATCGGTGGTATGTCAGGTTTGGTGTTGGTGTGGCTGCTAACACTGGCTCCGTTTGGAGATCTTCAGGTAATTCTTACAGTTAAGAATATTGTGTTGGGCCTTGGCGTCTCTTCAATTATCGGCCTGGTGTCGGGGATAATACCAGCCGCTATGGCTGCAAGACTTGATCCGGTAGCCGCAATTCGCGCGAATTAAAAATATAGAATTTCGGAGTTTAGGAATAGGACTTAGGATTTGGGTAAAAGTGCCCAGGTCCTAAGTCCGAAATTTTCTAATTCCTTTTTAAGCTTCGTTATCTTCCAAAACCTTGGCTCCGTCAGCTGTAGCAAGTTTTTCTTTGATCTTCTTCTCCAACTCTTCCATGAGTTCCGGATTGTCTTCAATCAACTGCTTCACAGCATCGCGGCCCTGACCCAATTTATTTCCATTGTAGGCAAACCATGAACCTGATTTCTGAATGATGTTGAGTTCAACTCCAATATCAACGATCTCGCCTGATTTTGAAATTCCCCTTCCATACATGATATCAAACTCTACTACTTTGAAAGGAGGAGCTACCTTATTCTTAACTACTTTCACTTTCACACGGTTTCCGGTAATATCATCTGCCGATTCTTTGATCTGTCCAATTCTGCGAATGTCCAATCGCACAGATGCGTAGAACTTAAGTGCATTACCACCTGTAGTGGTTTCAGGATTGCCGAATACAATTCCAATTTTCTCGCGCAGCTGGTTGATAAAAATACAAGCGCATCCTGTTTTGCTGATGGTACCCGTCAGTTTTCTCAAGGCCTGAGACATTAAGCGTGCTTGCAAGCCCATTTTGCTTTCACCCATCTCGCCTTCCAATTCAGCCTTGGGAACAAGTGCAGCTACGGAGTCAATTACAATAATGTCAATCGCACCGGAACGAATAAGATGTTCTGCGATTTCCAATGCTTGCTCACCATTATCCGGTTGAGAGATCAATAAGTTTTCAGTGTCGATGCCAAGTTTTTCCGCATACACTCTGTCAAAGGCGTGCTCCGCATCGATGAAGGCAGCCATACCTCCCTGCTTTTGCGCTTCGGCAATTGCATGAAGAGTTAAGGTTGTCTTACCCGAAGATTCTGGCCCGTAGATTTCAATTACCCTACCTCGTGGCAATCCGCCAACGCCAAGGGCGATATCTAATCCCAAAGATCCAGTAGAGATGGCCGGAACATCAGATACTTTCTGATCATTCAGTCTCATCACACTTCCCTTTCCATAGGTCTTGTCCAGCTTTTCGATGGTAAGCTGCAGTGCTTTCAGTTTTTCCTTGTTGTCGTTTTTGTTGTCGCTCATATAGTTAGTTATTTTTTCCTTCCAGAAAGAGGCTTGAAATTACTAATTAAATTAGCAAAGTCAAATATTTCGCACAATTTGATATAAAAATTTTGGGTCATTGCTAATGAGATTAGAAATTTTTGCGTCCTTGCTTGGGTATGGTTCGCAAAATCATTTTCGGAGTAATTGCCATTTTAGTGATCCTGATTGCCTGGAATTGGTCGTTACTGGTCTATGGAATTAATCAAGGCATCGGCCAACTCAAGATAGTTTGGAATGCGCGGCCGGTGGAAGAGGTCTTGGCCGATCCTCAATTTCCAGATTCGCTCAAATCCAAGCTTCGACTGATTGATGACGTTCGAAAATTTGCGATTGATTCATTGGGGTTGAAGGATACCGACAATTATAAAACACTGTATGATCAAAAGGGGGAGGAATTGATGTGGGTGGTTACCGCATGTGAACCTTTTGAACTTAAACCCAAGCAGTGGACATTCCCGGTTGTCGGCTCGG
The DNA here is from genome assembly GCA_044222145.1 of Cyclobacteriaceae bacterium. Taxonomy (GTDB): domain Bacteria; phylum Bacteroidota; class Bacteroidia; order Cytophagales; family Cyclobacteriaceae; genus ELB16-189. Next base: position 3,284 of record JBGANU010000023.1, on the reverse strand, counting down.
TTCCTTACAAGGGATATTTCGACAAAGAGAAAGCAAAGACGGACAGAGATCAACTGGAAAAAGATGGTTGGGATGTTAGTGTCATGAATCCTGGCGGATGGTCTACGTTGGGATGGTTCACCGATCCTATTCTCAGTGGAATGCTGACACGAAGCGAAGGCGATCTGGCAAGCTTAATTATTCATGAGATGGTGCATGCTACGTTTTTTGTCAAAGACAGTGTAGAGCTCAATGAGAATCTCGCGTCATTTATTGGAGATACAACGGCCTATGATTTTTTAAAATGGAAATTCGGTGCAGACTCGAAAGAATATAAAACCTATCTATACGAAGATCAGGATTACCGAAGATATTATCCGCATGTGCTTCGTGGCACCCGAATGTTGGATAGCCTTTACACTGCGATAAAAGGGGAACCAATTGAGGTGAAAAAAGAAAAGAAAGAGTGGGCCATCCGCAAGATTGTAGAAACCATGGACACGCTTACACTGCACATTACGCGAAAACCTTCTCAGCGTTATCAGAAAAGATTGCCAAACAACACCTACTTCATGTCCTACAGACGCTATCAATCCAAGCAGCTTGTTTTTAAAGATGAATTGACCAACGAGTATCAGGGCGACATCCGAAAGCTGATAAAAGGATATCAGTCGAAGTATCCTTTCTTATAATTTTTTTGTTGTGTTAAGTTTGATGACGAGTGTGATTAAGGAATTGTTAATAACGTAACACTGGTTTTTAGATGGCTTAATTTCTCTCTACTTTTATACCTGAAAATAAAAGATTTTATGGGTAATAAAACATCGCAGAAAGTACTGGTGGTAGACGATGAGGAACCCATTTTAGAATTGCTGAAATACAACTTAGAGAAGCAAGGTTACGAAGTGAGAATTGCTTCGAATGGTCAGGAAGCAGTTGACATAGCCAAAAAATTTCATCCCGATCTTGTTCTGCTCGACATCATGATGCCCAAGATGGATGGCGTTGAAACGTGCCGGCTATTACGGGCAAATCCGGATCTGCAAAATACATTTATCGTCTTTCTAACAGCTCGTGCTGAAGAGTACTCAGAGATAGCTGCATTTGATGTAGGCGCTGATGATTATATTTTAAAGCCGATCAAGCCGCGCGCATTGATGAGTCGCATCAGCGCGTTGTTCAGAAGAGATTCAAAAAAGAAATCACCATCCTCACAAATAACCATTGGCGATTTGATCATTGATCGCACCAGTTATACCATCAAGGTAAAAGGAAAGGAGATTAATCTACCTAAGAAAGAGTTTGAGTTGCTTTTCTTTCTCGCGCAGAATCCCAATAAAGTTTTTAGTCGCGATGATCTATTGCAAAATATTTGGGGTTCGGATGTATATGTGCTGGCCCGAACGGTAGATGTTCACATCCGAAAGGTTCGGGAAAAGATAGGAGAGGACTACATCACAACTGTGAAGGGAGTTGGCTATAAGTTTAATCTGGGATAAGCCATTATCGATTTCCAATTCTACCGATTACCTTCGGGCAATGAGTTCACGTTTTATTAATCGTCATACATAATGGTGTACAATGCCAGAATATTGGCTTTGCTGCTGGCGACCTGCATCGCCATTATCACCTCATCTTTCCTCTCGCTCGTAGATGGTGTAGATGCGCAAGGTATTATTGTGGCAGGCATCATCAGTTTTGCCGGTTCTTATCTACTCATCTTCGTGGTGCTCGAGTTTCTTATTTTTCGTGAGATCAATAAGATCTACAAGATGATGGGCAAACTTCGCAAGAAAGAATTATCAGGTCTTACCAAAGAAAAATCTAATGTTTTAAATCCCCTTCAAAATATCAACGAAGAGATTTATTCATTTGCCACGTTGAAGCAAAAGGAAATTGATGAATTAAAAAAGTTGGAGGCATTCCGTAAAGAATTTATTGCCGATGTATCACATGAATTAAAGACTCCGATTTTTGCCGCTCAGGGTTTCGTGCACACGTTGTTGGATGGAGCCGTTAACGACAAAAACGTTCGCGGAAAGTTTTTAAAGAAGGCTGCCAAAAGTCTCGATGGATTGGATGTGCTGGTGCAAGATCTGCTCACCCTTTCGCAGATTGAAACAGGCGATATAAAAATGCGCTTCGAAAATATTGATCTGCACAAGCTTTGTCATGAAGTAGTAGATCAGTTTGAAGAGAAGGCTGCTAAGAAAAATATTCGGTTAAGTCTTTCGGGAGGAAATCACAAGATCATGGTGCATGCCGATTGGCAGCGCATTACACAGGTAGTGACGAATCTCGTATCAAACGCTATCAACTATACGCCCGAGGGTGGCGAGGTGGTCGTGAGCTTTGACGTAGGTAAGAAAAATGTAACCACATTTATCACTGATACGGGCGAAGGTATTCCACCTCAGCACCTTTCCAGAATCTTTGAGCGATTTTATCGGGTTGACAAAAGCAGAAGCAGAGAAAAGGGAGGCACGGGCCTCGGGCTTGCCATTGTCAAGCATATTTTGGAAGGCCATAATTCTAAACCTGAGGTAGAGAGTACAGTTGGAAAGGGCTCTATGTTTAGTTTTAAACTTCCACGGTCAAAGTCAGAAGCAGAAAGCGACTAGCCTTATTTTCCATCCGGAAATTATTATCCGTAAACTTGCTGCCCAATCGGGCGAAAGCCTGTGATGTTTAGATGGCCAAGTCTGCAAAACTAAAGTTTGATGATCTGATCCTTTTTGAGGATGAGAATTATGTCCTGATCAATAAACCCCCATTTATTTCCACGCTGGAAGATCGGAACACGCCCGAGAATCTTTTGGCATTGGCTAGAGAAAAGGTGGAGGATGCGCAGGTATGTCACCGGCTGGATAAGGATACTTCTGGAGTCCTGGCAATCGCGAAAAACCCAGAGGCGTATCGACACCTCAGCATGCAGTTTGAGAACCGGCAAGTCAGCAAGATTTATCATGCCGTGGTGGATGGGCTTCACCAGTTTCAAAATGAATGTGTGGATGCTCCCATTTTGAAGCAAAATGATGGAACGGTGCGTATTTCCCGTGAAGGAAAAGACGCACAGACCTGGTTTACCTCGTTGGAGAGTTTCAAACAGCATACGCTGGTTGAGTGCCGGCCGGTTACGGGCAGAATGCACCAAATACGTATTCATCTTTCCCTGCTGAAGGCCCCGATTACCGGAGACGAGGTCTATGGAGGAAAAATTTTCTTTCTTTCTTCGATAAAAAGGGGATTTAAACTTGAAAAAAATACGGAAGAACGGCCTCTAATAAAAAGAATGGCCCTTCATG
>JBGANU010000022.1:0-68364 GCA_044222145.1 Cyclobacteriaceae bacterium | reverse complement strand
TTTTCTTCTTCAGATCTCGCCTAAAAAAGCCAGGGGGGAGGGGGTTTAAAAATATAGGACTAACCTTGTTGAGAACTTCACAAAGGAAATCAGTCTTTGCATTTGAACATCTGGTGAGGGGAGCTTTGGTGATAGCCGGAGCGGGCTCGGGAAAGACTAAGTCGATCATTGAGCCATTAATCAGCCAGACTGTAAAGGAGAAATATTCTGGAATAATATATGATTTCAAATTCCCTGTTTTGGCGAATTACACCTATGGGGAAACATTGCGTCATGGACATCATGATATGGAATATTTCTATGTGAATTTCGATGAGCTCTCTAGATCGCATAGGTGTAACGTATTGAATAGAGTTCCGAATAGCTCCTACGCACAAGAGTATGCGAGTTCATTTATGATGAATTTGCTTCCTGAAAGTATCAAGCAACCTGATTTCTTTTTACGCTCGGCAACTGCGTTACTTACGTCTGCCATTTTATATTTCAGTAGAAGGGAGAAGGAGATGTGCACGCTACCTCACGTTATCAGCTTTCTTTTAAATCCAGACGTCCCAAGGGTGGTGGATATCATTAGCCGAGACCCAGAGGCCGCTGATATTGTTTCCTCGATTAGATCGGGACTTGCAAGTGATCGCCAAACTGCTGGCGTTATTTCAACACTTCAGAACTCCCTTTCACTTTGCGCAAACCCGAAAATATTTTGGGTGTTGTCCGGGGACGACTTTGATTTGGATCTAAATGACTGCAGGCACCCCAAACTCTTAGTCATCGGAAACAAGGCTGGTCTTATAAACTCAATTTCACCAATAATCTCGCTAATGATTACGGTTGCCACGAAGGAAATGAATGAACCGGGTAAGGCGAAAAGTATATTGTTATTGGATGAAGGCCCCACGCTTTACATACCCAACTTCGATTCCATACCTGCGACAGGACGAGAGAATGAAATAGCAACGGTGTATTGCGGACAGGATATAGCACAAATGGAAGAGCGCTACGGAGAAAAAAAGGCGGAAGTGCTTATCGCAAATCTGGCTAATCAGTTTTATGGAAAAATCTCCAACCCTAAAACCGCAGAAAAGATTGTTAAGATATTCGATAAGGATGACGTGGAGCTTGAAAGCCGATCGCAAAGCAGTTCTTATAATAATCGACAGTCAAACTCAACAGGCAAGACCCGATCTCTGCAATTGCGAGATAGGGTATCAATCACTCATCTCCGCGATTTGAATCCTGGTGAGTTTGTAGCGACAACTGTATACCAAAAAGATTTTAAGACCGTGTTTCCACACAAGCCGAAAGGAGATTTTCCACTGCCGGAACTTACGCTTGCCACAGAAGAGATGATTTTTCAGAATTACTTGAAGATTAAGAATGATGTATTAGGACTCTTTTAAATAGTGGGTAGCGACAATACAAGGTTAGCAATATGCTACTAATTCCGGATTGGTGATTACCAATTTACAATACTGGATGGCAACCGATTTTAGGTGGTATTCTAGGACTTTTAAGATATGATAGTTCGATAAAATGAGCGCTAATGCCCATATGATTAAAAAGACACGATTGGCAGCTTGACGACCTTTTGGATAGTCTATTTCAAAAAACTACTTTAGAGACGACAATATAAGGATATATGCAACTGTGCATGTATCCAAATGTTGGCAGCAAGTGCAAAACAAAATTTGGACTAAATGATCAAACGGACGAGCATAAGAGTTCTTATTACAATGGTCGCATCTGTTGTTATTTCCAATATTCTCTATCTAATTTCTGACAAAATAAATATCCTTGAGAAATTTTCTGTTGCTCTTAATGACATCGATTTTACTGATTTATACTACCAATATGATAGAAAGGTTGGTCTAGATTCCAATATCTGCATTATCAATATTGGGCTCTTGCCAAGAGAGGATTTAGGCCGCTTGATAGAGAAAGTATCTAACTTCAATCCTAAAGTTATTGGCGGTGACGTATTCTTTGATGTTAACAATGATACCCTCAATCCCACTGGGACAGATACTCTAAAAAACAAAATAAGGGATGTCAAAAATTTAGTTCTCGCGAGTGCTTATCGTGGTATTGATAGCAAGGGGAATGACAGTATTGAAACACAATCACCACTAATCAGAGAATTTGTTAAAGAGGGAATAGTTAGTTTCAACGTACCAAAGGAAAATCCGCTTTATGGGACAGTGCGTTCATTTAGTCCTATTATGTATATTAATGGCAAACGGCACCTTTCTTTTTCGTTTCTCATAGCTTCATATTATGACCCCGCATTGTTAAAATATGCTAATGACGAAGATATGTATATCAAATGGTTTGGTTACGCTAACAGTGACGGTGATACCTACAACGGAATAAGTTATAGGGGTGTCTTTCAAACCTATAACTGGTCGGATGTTTTTGATGCTAAGATTGGACATAATGAACTTAAAGATAAAATAATTCTATTGGGCTATTTGGGAGAAACACTAAATGGCCCCAGAATAGCTAACGAACTATTCTATTCCCCATTAAACAGTAAAATTATTGGACGTTCTCTACCAGATTTGTACGGCACAGAACTGCATGCAAACGCAATAAAAATGATTATTGATAGAGAATTTGTTAAGCATAGCGCGTTGATTGACTTAACATATAATTTATTAATTCTTATTTTATTCATCCTAGCATTAAACTGGATCAAAATTAAATCTGACAAGTTCTACCCAATAACTTCTAAGGTACTATTGATAATAGTCGTCAATATTTTCGTTATTGGCGTTGTGGCAATCTATTACATTTCAAATGCGGAAATAAAAATATTAATCGGAGAGGGGATTGTTACAATGTTAATAATACCTGACACTTTTGACATTTTGGAAAGTAACATATTCAATCGGCTAAAGATTTGACAAGCACCAGCTGCCAACAAAATGTATAAAACATGGCTGGGGTTCAATGTAAATTTGTAGTTTTAGTTTCAAACAACCTTCGGTGTCGTGGGACAAGTCGTTGCTAAGCCCTCCTAAACCCGGCACTGCTTATGCACTCACGTTGAGGGCATTTTTCCAGACAACTTGGACACATGAATCAAACAACAAAAAATATCCTTAAGACCTTAACGACAAATTGGATACACATTGTAGGGTTTTATCTAGCCACATATTTGACTTTAGTCATTGGTAGTATTTTCGACCCGACTGAGGGTTGGGAACCAATTATTTTAACTGGATTTGTGGCGGCTTTGTTATTATTCTACGTTTATGGATACGTTGTAATTGGATGGTTCTATTTGACAATTGTCATCATGGACATAGCTGCATTTAGTTGGAAAAACAAATGGATCAGGGAAACTCTAATTGTAGAGTGGATAATTATTTCAGTGCCATTTATCTATTGGGCTTTTAAATATGAATATTGGCTTTGGATAGCATTGTCAATATCTTTCCTGACAACGCAGATGTTGAGAATGAAAAGAATTGAAAAAAAATCATATGCTGACAATTTTATATAAGTTAAATAAACACTAAGTAATGAGTGATCTGAAGCGACAATATAAGCGCTACCTAATAGAATTTTTAGTTATCGTTCTCGGTGTTTCCGTGTCTTTCATGGCAGAACAAGGTAGACAACGCATTAATGAACAGTTCGAGGCAAGCGATTTGATCGATAAGGCAATGTCAGAGACAAAATTCTTCCTCCTTGTTGATTCCTTTAAAGTCAGGTATCACGGCCGTAAATTTATAAAAGACATAATTGATGAGAAGTCTATTCGCCCGGATTCGTTGCATTTAATATTAGAACATGTTGTAGAGGCCGACATAGACATCAATGAGTATTTCCCTTCCTTGTTTGCGCTTACAAAAAGGACCGATCTAGCCAGGGACCAGCTTGACCTTGTTAAGTATACCTCTAGTTTAATACGACTATATAGGGAACGTGATGAGGGCAATAAGAATCTTTTGGAACAAATCCATACTATATATTTTAAGTATGGCATTGCGGATGACTATATACGTCTTGAAAATGTGCAACTAGAGAAATCCAAAGAAGTTAGAGAAGCCATTACCTGGAATCCCTTGGAGTTTAATGTCCAGTATTCAGGTCGCTACGACCTATTTGCTCAGGATCAGGAAGCGAAAAACATTTTCAAAAAAGTGTATCTAAACCTTATTGAACAAGAGTTATTTATAATAGAATTAAAAAAGGCGAAAAAGCAGGCTGAAGATTTAGGATTCAACTGAGTTCTCGACATCCATGATGGTGCAACCTTAAGAGCTTAAGAAGATAGAATAGTTTTTAAAACAATAATCCACTTTCAACTCTCTCCAATACTTGTGGAACGTTGGTCGGTTCTTTTCTACTGGTTATACGTTTGCTGATAGGATAAGCGTCCATCTTATTGGTATCGAAGGGTTGGCAGAAAGCCAGCACATCATCTCTGCTGAGGGCGGGGTTCAACCAATCTTTTTCGTACTGTCTGTCGATGATCACCGGCATTCTCTTCTTAATGTTATGAATGCCTTCCATCAACTTGTTAGCTTTCGTGGTTAATACGGCATACGAATTGATTATCGAGCCGTTGGAATTATTTTTCCAGGAGGAGTAAATGCCCGCCACCGAAAATATCTTTTGGCCTTTCAGAAAGATGTAGTGTGGCGTTTTGTTTTTGCCTGCCGAATCTTCCCAGCGCCACTCAAAGAAGCCAGTGAATGGAATCAGACAACGCTTTCCTTCTTTGATCGAATCCCTGAAGGACGGCTTGTCATACATCTCTTCGCTGATGCAATTCAAGGTCTTGTTTCGAATATCCATGGCATCGGTTTCACTTTTTGTGAACCATGGAATCAGACCCCAGGAATACATTCTAAGTTCACCACTGGCTAGCAAAATCGGAGTCTTGTTGTGATCAAAGCCGTTCTCATGGTAGTAGGGTACCCATTCCTCTCTGTTACCCTCGTCTCCAATTACTTGCCAATACCCTTCAGCATCGTTGAACGTATACATTTTACTCCCGTGAAAGCACATAATCTTTATAGTTAGGTTCGTAAATCTCTTCTGGAAGAAAGGCTGGGTATTCGCCAGTAGCCATTCCAATAATTGGAGTTGACAGCAACGGCAATTGATTATAATTCATCGCGCGAACAAGAGCTGCTGATGCTTCTTTCTTTATCGGCTTTAGCATTACGTGATCGCGCCTGTTCATTACAATTACATAACGATACCCGCTAAAATAGAGATTTGTTAAATGGTCTAGGTTAAACTCCTGCATCGCGTATCAGCTTAACCTTCTTACGAAGGTCGTCAAACATTTCCTCATGAGCCTCAACCACGGGATGAAATTTCCTGCGATACGATTCATGAGAATCATATGCGCCTCTCAATTTCGCAAATCCTTGATTAATTTTTGATAAGGGAACATAAGGCAATTCAAGGTAAAATCTGATTGAAATTGAGTTGTTGATGTTGGCAATCATTTTGAACGGATATTCAAATGTGGAAAGCAATAACATCATCAAGGTCACATCAACTGCGTTAGCCACTTCAACAAACTTTCCGTTTGCTGGCGTTTCCATCGGCTCACTGATTTCGTACGATCCAAGGTGCAAAATCCGGTGTAATTGACCACCTGAATCCGGAGCAAATTGACCACCAGTAGTTGATGTCAGAAAAGTGCTGCCAGAATTAGTGTTTTAAAATTAGTTATTCTTCAATTGCTTCTGTTGTTTTTTTACTCCATTTTTTTCTCAGGGATTCGCCCTTCAGTTCAACGCGATGCGCGTTGTGTACGATTCTGTCAAGTACGGCATCGGCCACTGTTTGTTCGCCGATGACATCATGCCATTGTTTGACGGGAAGTTGTGAAGTAAATATCGTTGAACGTTTTCCGTGCCGATCTTCAATCAATTCTAATAGTGATAACCTGGCGGGATGATCGAATGGCTGGATCCCAAAATCATCTATAATAAGCAAGTCTTGGCGTTCTATCCTGACCATTTCTTTGAGTATGGAGCCATCCGCCTTTGCCATTTTCAGTTGAGCGAATAAACGCGTTGCATTCATGTATAGCACCTTAAATCCAATCATGCAGGCGTGGTAGCCAAGAGCTGATGCGAGGAAACTTTTTCCGGTCCCTGTGCTTCCTGTGATGAGGATGTTTTCATTTTTCTTAATGAAAGATCCGTCACCAAAGCGATGAATTTGATTTTTGTCTATTCCTCTTTCCGGTGCATAGTCCAGATTTTCCAACGTAGCATTGTATCGAAACTTTGCTCGCTTCATACTTCGATCGATAGAACGATTGTGCCGATCATCCCACTCGCTATCGATGAGCTGTGCAATCATCTCATCCAAGGTGAGGCTTTCGGGCCTTGGTGTTTGCAGACTGGTTTGAAAAGTGCGATGCATTCCCAGCAGTCGCATCTTCCTCATTTTTTCTAGTGTTTCCGTGTTCATGTAGTTTGGGATTTAGTTGAAAATAATTATTGATAATAATCACCACCCCGGATGTTGCCGTGATCCGGCATCGTATTGATGTGTTCACTTTCGGGGGTAAATACATCGAGTTTCTTGTCCAGTATTTGAACAATGATTGGATAGTTATAAATACCGTATTGATAGGCTCTGCGACAGGCATTGATCAATCGCTGGTTGCCTACCTTACGTGATAAACTTAAAATACCAGAACAGGATTTATAAGCTTGTTCCGGATGAGACTTGCCTTCAATCACTTTACAGATATAAGCAGCGACATCGGCATGAATACCTTTTGCTTGTTCGATAAACTTATCGGCTGTCCAATCACTGAGGTAGCGATGGGCGGAAGCTAAGTGTTCATTGACCGTTGTGTACTGATATTTTCGTTGGTTCCGTGAATGAACGGCTATGCGTTCGTAACGATAGAAGATCTCCACCAGTGTTGAGGTGTAGAGGATTTTCACCTTCTTACCGATGAAACGAAAAGGAACGCTGTAGTAATGCTTATCCACACTGAGTCCCACGTGTCCATTCTTCATGACCGTTCCGATCATTTGTCTTTTCAACTCATATCGAAAGGTGGGCAAGGATTGTAATTGTCCACGTTCAATCTCCTCAAACTGCTGCCTTCTGCTGTAGTCTCTTCCTTTAAGATGTGCGTTATTAAGCTCTTCCAGAAGGACATGTATGGCTGCGTTGAGTTCTTCCAGAGAAGTAAATGTGCGCTGTCCAAGCTGAGCATAAATTTTGGTATAGATGATTTTTACAACTCCCTCTACCAGGGCTTTGTCTCTTGGGCGATAGGCTCTTGCTGGGATCACAGCGGTGCTATAGTGCTCAGCGAAATCAGCAAAGGTTTCATTGATCTGTGGCTCGTACTTGCTGCTCTTGGTCACAGCACTCTTGAGGTTATCCGGTACAATGGCCGCGGTAGTGCCGCCAAAATAATGGAACGCATTCTCAGTAGCTTTAATTAAATCTTCGCTCTTCTGACTGGCTACCGCTTCAACATACGTCAATTGACTGCAACCCAGAATGGCAGCAAAGACTTCCACTTTCTTTTCTTCTCCGGTAAGCGGATTAACAATAAAAAGTTTATCACCAGCAAAATCAATATAGGTCTTATCTCCAGCTTTGTGTTCCAGGTGCATCACTGGATTTGTGCCACGAACGTATTGGTTGAACAACACACAAAACTGACTTCTGCGATAACCTTCCGGATGCTGCTCATAATATTGCTCCCAAAGTTTTAATAATGTCATTCCTTTTCGCTTGAGTTGTTTACTTAGTTCGGGAAACAATTCTTGCAAAGCCTGAAGTTTTGCATTATCAACTTTTGGGCTTTCTGCACTGCCAAAGAGTATCTCTAACTCGTGGTCCGTGAAATGGTTGATGGCTTCATAAGAGTATTTACCCTCATCAAATTTGCGCAGGTAACGCTTCAGTGTATTGCGTGATACTCCAGTGAGTATCGCAATCTGGAGTTTACTCTTCCCTTGAGAATGCAAGCGGAGTATCTGTCTGATTTGAATCATCGCTATTGTTTTGTTGGCCATGGACGTAGGTGGTTTAAGCACCAACGTCCTGATTTTTGGCGTACTAAAACAGGCGACTTCTAAGACATCTTTTTGGTGGTCAATTTACCCCGGAAACCGGTGGTCAATTTGCCTCGGAAACTGGTGGTCAGTTTGCTCCGGAAACTGGTGGTCAGATTACTCCGGATTTGGGTGGTCAACTTCTCCGGAATCTCCACCATGGCCAGGGCATCATATCTCAAATGTAAAACAAGGCTTAGTAATTTTACTAATAATTGCTAAAATAATTAGTATTTTGTTATTTCGGGTTATGTGGAATGGGGAAAAAAGGCCGTATCCGGGAAAGGAGATATACCCGAATATCTTCCGGGAAATGGATTCGGTGCATATCCAGACGGTTTTTGATGAATTGAGTGACAGATTTGGGTTCCCTCAGAAATCCTGGCAAAAAGCTTGGCGGGATGTGTTAGAGATGCGACCCGTTGGTGAGGACGAGGTAGCCGCGTTCTTACACTTTGGCTACAATCGCATTAATCCAATACTCAATTCGATTCTTTTAAGAGGCCCAAATCACCAAACATTTTTTTACTTGTGTGAATACGTCATCAAAAAATCTCCAGGCTACATCGCTAAGATGAAAAAGGATATGAGGTTCAGACGTTCCTAAGAACGACAATCGAAAACAGATTTGTCCAAGACGTTAGCCAGGCTGTTGATCTTTTCATAAACAAGGTCTCCCTTTGGCATGAAATGAACCAAAAGCGCACAAAAAAAATCTCCACCCTTCGTCAGTCATTCGTACCTTTTTCCTTCCAGCGGGTTGTATTTTTTTTATAGGTCTAAAGTCTTTCTTATTCGTTTTGGTCAATTCCTTCCAAAGGGAGGTGGTGGGTTTATGAAAAAACTAACCCAAATATCCGATGACTCCAGGAGCCAAGAGATAGCAGAAGTATTCGTGTCGTACAAAACGAATGTAAGACCCAGTGATCGCAAACACATTCGATCCTCGAAAGACGCAGAACTCATCATGAGATCGCTATGGAATAACGACACCCTGGAACTGAGAGAGTCAATGATTTTATTGCTCGTTAACAGGGCTAACAAAGTATTAGGTCATTTCATCGTTTCTGAAGGAGGTGTAGCAGGTACTGTTGTGGACCCGAAGCTAATCTTTGTAGTTGCCCTTAAATGTTTAGCACATGGAATCATTCTTTGCCACAACCATCCTTCCGGAAATCTGCGACCCAGCCAAAGTGATTTGGATCTCACCAAAAAGATCAAAGAGGCAGGAAAGCTATTGGAAATACAGTTGCTTGACCACCTCATTCTTACGACAGAATCTTATACATCATTGGCTGATGAAGGAATTATTTAACTCTCGATTTATGAATACTACAATTCAAATAAGAAATCGAGAAGCCTTGATTGGCATGCTCAGTTTCGTTTCCCAAAAGAAAAGAAAGACTAAGGAATCTGTTATCGTGTCGACCATCTATCAATACAATGGACTTAAAATCCTAAATATTCACATTACCAAAGGGACCGGGTCATCAGAAATCTGGATGATAGAAGACACTTCTTATATCTGGGATGAACTTGCCGAGGTGATCAAACGAAACGCGATGTATAGTTGATGAATGAAAAAGGCTGGGTGAGATTCCCAGCCTAATTTTAGCCAGAACCAATTGTTTTCTTTGTACAGGCCAAACCTAAGGCTGACTTGCCTCATTTTTTGAGAAGTTCCCTTCCGAAATTGCCCCAGCATTTGGCACATGCCATAGCCGCGCAAACCCCCACCGCGACACCAAAGCTATGGCAAGAGCCAAACCCCACCCGCTCAGTGAAGCCATTCAAAATAGTATTAGTGGACAAAAAGTTTAAATGCTTTAAAACTTTAAAATAAGGTCAATTTTAGAGTATTTGTCATTTTTGTAGAGCTCATACTTAGATTTATTTAACAATAATTTGTATTTTTCAATTATATAGATCAGTTTTGTAGAACGATTACAAGATTATAAATTTGAAAACCACTCTAAGACAACTCGCCAATATACAGACAGGAATCTTCGCAAAGACGATTTCGAAGGGTGAAATCGTGTATCTCCAAGCCAAGCATTTTGATGAACAAGGAAGACTAAGCTCTGCTCTACATCCTGACCTGAAACAGGACAATATAACTGCAAAACACCTGCTAAGACCTGGTGATGTTTTGTTTGCTGCAAAAGGCACAAAGAACTTTGCGGCTTGGTACGAGAATAAGAATCTACCTGCCGTTGCATCGACTTCCTTCTTTGTAATACGACTTCAAGATAATTTCATCAATAAAGTCCTGCCCGAGTTTTTAGTTTGGTTCATTAATCACCCGACCTCGCAAAAGTTTTTGAAAGGAAGGGCAATAGGAACATCCATTGTGTCGATTTCAAAATCAGTATTAGAAGAACTGGAAATATCAATTCCTGACTTACCGACACAAAAAGCTATATTGAAAATAGCGCAGCTTCGAAACACAGAAAGGGAATTGAAACAACAAATCGAAACCCTGAGAGAAAAACAAATTCAACAAGAAATAATCAACGCATTAAAATAATTAGTGATGGGAAATAAAATTAACAGCAACGAGGTTAAACAAATTGTCTGGAAAGCGTGCGACACGTTTCGCGGACTAATCAATCCAGATCAGTATAAGGATTACATCCTCACGATGCTTTTTATTAAGTATGTGAGTGACGTGCATAAGGAGAAGAAGAAGGAGTATTTGAAAAAATACAATAATGACGAGGCACGTGCTGAGCGAGCCATGAAACAAGAACGCTTCGTTGTTCCTGACAATTCAAGCTTTGACTTCCTCTATGAACATAGAAATGAAGTTAACATTGGAGAACTGATCAATATCGCTTTAACTGACTTTGAAGAAGCCAATCGTCAGAAATTAAGCAGTGAAGATGGCAGCGGTGTTTTCAGAAATATAGATTTCAATAGCAGCAACCTTGGCGATGTGAAAGAAAAGAACCAACGCCTTAAAAGCTTGCTCATTGATTTCAGTAATGATAAACTAGATTTAAGTCCGGGGCATTTGGAAGGTGCAGATATTATTGGAGATGCTTACGAATTTCTCATTGCAAACTTTGCAAGTGATGCCGGAAAGAAGGCTGGAGAATTTTTTACGCCAAGTGAAGTCTCTACGCTATTAGCCAAGCTTACTAAATCCAAACCCGGAGCGAGAATCAGCGATCCAACATGCGGTTCAGGTTCATTGCTTATTAAAGCGGGAAGGGAAGTTGGCTCACCAGATTTTTCTCTGTTCGGACAAGAAGCCAATGGAAGCACGTGGGCTTTGGCTATTATGAATATGTTCCTTCATGGTTTTGACAATGCTACTATTCGTTGGGGTGATACAATTCGTAATCCAAAACTCAGAGAAGGTGATGCATTGATGAAGTTTGATACTGTTGTTGCCAATCCACCATTCAGTTTAGATAAGTGGGGCAAGGTTGAAGACAAAGAAGAAAACAAGGCAGCAAAAAGTTATGACCCTGAGCATGATCCCTACAATCGTTTCTGGAGAGGAATTCCCCCAAAGAGTAAAGGCGATTGGGCTTTTATATCTCACATGATTGAGACTACATACGAAGGCAGAGGAAAAGTAGGTGTAGTTGTTCCTCATGGCGTTTTATTCCGTGGAAGCAGTGAAGGGAAAATAAGACAGAAAACTATTGAAGAGAATATTCTGGAAGCTGTTATTGGTTTACCTGCTAACCTGTTTTTCGGTACAGGTATTCCTGCAGCCATCTTGATTTTTAATAAAGGAAAGGGTGATAACAAGAATGTATTGTTCATTGACAGTAGCCAGCAGTACGAATCGGTTAAAAACCAGAACAAGCTTCGCGATTCTGACATTGAGCGTATTGTTTCTACCTACAGGAATTTCTCAGCGGGGAAATTGAAAGCAGGAATTATTGAAGATAAATTCAGCTACGTAGCCACACCCGAGGAAATTCTGGAGAACGAATTCAACTTAAACATTCCCCGGTATGTAGATACATTTGAGGAAGAGCCTGAAGTAGATATTGCCAAAGTTCAAGGTGAAATTGAAACACTGGAAAAAGAATTGGTTATCGTGCAAAACGAGATGAAAAAATATTTAAAGGAATTAAACATTAAGTAACATGAGCTACTTAGACAAACAAACTAAAATTGATGAACTGCAACAGAAGATTAAAGCTCATGGAAAGCTAAATGTTGACGTGCAGAAGAAAATCAATTACAAATTCCGACTGGATTGGAATTACTACTCCAATAGAATGGAGGGCGGCACTTTAACGCGCGAAGAAACAAGAAGCGTGATGGTGGGCAACATTGATGTTAAAGGCAAGCCATTGAAAGATGTAATGGAAATGAACGGCCACGATAAGGTGGTGCTTGACATCTTAAAAATAGGTAAAGGTGAATTGCGTATCGCTGAGAAAAGGATTAAGGAAATTCACAAGGCCATAATGCATGAAGAAGATGCCGATAAGGTATCTCAGATAGGGAATTGGAAATCGCAAGCCAATGAGATTATAAACTATAAAAATGAAAAAATATCATTTACGCCTCCCTCTGAAGTTGCCGAGGCTATGCATGCATTGTTAAACAAGACAAACGCTGAGCTTGATGCTTTCTTTGCGAACAAGAAATCACCGCATCCGTTAGTGATTGCCTCTCAATTTCATATTGGGTATGTGAGCGTCCATCCTTTTTATGATGGAAACGGGAGAACGGCACGCATCCTAAATAACTTATTGCTCATCTCTTGTGGTTTACCTCCCATTATCATTAAGGACAAGGATAAGAAAGCCTACTACCAACTTCTGGCCGATATTCAAGCTTATGGCGGTAATGCCGAGTTGTTTTACGCTTTTATTGGCGATAGAATAATTGAAAGCCAGCAATTGGTGTTGGACGCCATTGAAGGGAAAGAAATTGAGGAGCCTGACGACATGGACAAAAAGCTCGCATTACTTGAAAAAGAACTGGAAGCCATTGACCCGAATGAGGAAATTAAAAAACATTTTGATAAAGAGACTTTTGTTGAAATTTTTAATTCATGGGGAATACAATTATTGCAAACCGCTATACCGGCTATACAAAAATTCAATCGGCTTTTTACTGGAATACGACATTGGATATCAATACAAAACGGTCTGGGTTCAGTTCAGTTTGTAGATGAGCCAGTTGCTCAAATAGTTAATACCCTAGTAAACGACTTTTTAAGAAGTGCTGCAAACGGAAGTTACCACGATACTAAGTTGGTACTAACTGCCTTTTATGGAACATTTAAAAAAGGAGGTTTGAATACGTTCGGTTGTACATATGGAATTGAAGTGCGATTTGATCACATCAAGTATGAAATATGGGTAGATAATTTTTCTGAAACCACTCAGCGGAATCAGGAAATGCGATATCAGCGATTACTTCATAAGCCTCTAACTGAAACTGAAATTGAGAAGCTGGTAAAACACCTTGAGGAAGCAATTTACCAACACATAGATTTTCATACTAAGAAAAATGGTCTCAGATAATGAAAAACACACCAGCTACAATACCATTTTATAATACTGTAATTCCTAATGATTGGAATAATCCAGAATTTGGAGAAGTATTTTCATTTATCAAGACATTTTCATTTTCAAGAGAGCAACTAACTAGTGAAAAAACAACTGATGAGATTAGAAACATTCACTATGGCGATATTCATGCGACTTATGAAAATGAGATTTTAGATTTTAAGATTGAAAAAACTGTCCCCTACTTAATCGATGGCTTGATTGATAAGAATAATTTTGAGAAAGATGAATTTCCTGCGCTTAAAGATGGCGACTTAATTATTGCGGATGCCTCAGAAGATTATAAAGGTGTTTGTGACTGTGTTGAATTGAAAAATTTGAATGGAAGTAAAGTGGTGGGCGGGCTTCACACTTTTGCAGCAAGAGCCAATGACAAAAAGATTGCTTTGGGTTTTAGAACTTATGTTTTAAATCATCAACAAGTAATTAGAGAATTAAGAAGAATTGCAACAGGAACTTCTGTTTACGGTGTCTCTAAAACGAACCTTTCAAAAGTGAAAATTGCTTTACCTCCAATTTCAGAACAAAAGGCTGTAGCCAATCTTCTAGGTTTGATGGACACGGCTATCAACATAAACAATTTACTGATCCTAAAAACCGAGTTGAAGAAAAAATGGTTGATACAAAATCTATTGTTCGGTAAGAAAAGGTTGAAAAGATTTCAGAGAACTTCAAGTTTCCATAAATCTGATTTTGGGCTTAAAGTTCCTAAGGACTGGAAAATTGTATCGATTGAAAACATTTTCAAAGAACGTAATGAAAGATCAAGCGATCAATCAAAATACCCACTTTATAGTTTGACAATTGAAAAGGGAGTAACTGAAAAGACTGACAGATATGAAAGAAGCTTTTTACTTAAAGATCAAGAGAACAACCAGTACAAAGTAGTTTATCCAAACGACATTTTGTTCAATCCAATGAATTTGCGATTCGGTGCAATCGCTAAATCAGAATTGAAATTTCCAGTTTTAGTCTCTGCTTATTATAACGCAATAACAAAATCAACCGAATTAACCAATATCAATTATTTTGAGAGACTATTTAAAACTCAGACCTACAACAATTTTTATGAAAGAATTGCAATTGGCTCCTTAAATGAAAAAAAACGTGTTCATCTAAGCAATTTTTTCAAACTCCAAGTGCCTCTTCCCTCTATTGAAGAACAAACTGCGATATCCGAAGTGCTTCAAGTAGCCGACAATGAAATTCAAATTCTAAAAACCAAAAGTGAAAAACTGAAAGAACAGAAGAAGGGGTTGATGCAGCAGTTATTGACAGGGAAGAAAAGATTGAAAATAAACCATACATAAAATGGACTTTGAAGTTTATTGTGACGAAAGCGGATTAGAAGCACTAACCAGAAAGGATGCCCATCTGTACACTGGTATTGGCGGTGTCTGGTTCCCCTCAGAGCATCGTGCTCATTTTAAAGAACAACTTTCATTAATAAAAAAGAAGCACAATATTCAGGGTGAACTAAAGTGGAAAAAACTTTCACCAAAATATTTTGAACTGTATAAAGACGTTGTCGATTTCTTTTTCCTTACTGGCTACCTGAGATTCCGAATTGTTCTGATCGAAGCTTCAAAAGTGGATAACATAAAATTTAATAATGAAGATGCCGAACTGGGCTTCTATAAATTCTATTATCAATTATTACACCACTGGATATTTGATTTCAATACTTACACTGTTTTTCTTGATCTGAAAATTAATCGCAATAAAGGAAGGTTAAACGAGCTAAAAAAAGTGCTTGATCTTTCCAATCTCACCTCTGAGATCAAGCAAGTTCAAGGATTGCATTCTGACGAGTCGTTGGGCATTCAGCTGGCCGATATTTTAACAGGCATAGTCACCACAAAATTTAACAAGGAAGCAAAGGGGGAAGCAAAACTTGGAATCATTCAATATATCGAAGATAAGTATTTAGGAAAACCAATAGCACCTAGTTCCAAATGGGAAGAGAAGCTTAATGTATTCAAAATCAACTTAAAAGGCGGTTGGTAATGGAATACAAGAAAATCAAGTCTCATAAAATGACCGAAGATGACCTTCGGAAATTATGGAAAGATGAATATTGTGACCCGTTAAAACCAATACACACTTTTGATAACGTGTATGTAAAATTTTATGACTCCATGTTTGATCACATCTTTTATGAGAGTGACGACCGGAAGTTTAGAGACAAATCTATTTTATCGTTGAACAGACTTGAAAAGATGTTGTGGATTAAAGATATACTACAAGACCCTGATGTGGTACTGAAGCAAGGCTGGAATAGAGACAGCAAAACTTATGACAACGGGAGGCGTGTTGCACTTGTAAAGAATAATTATGTGGCAATAATCCGATTTACTGGCTTATTAAAAGCCTCGTTTGTAACCGCCTACGAACTAACTGATGAGTATGGGAATGATCAAAAGATTCTGAATAGTCCCGATTGGATAAAGGATGAAAAGTATGTTGGAAAGGCCTAAAAATAAAAAGAACGCTGATTTGGGTTCAGCGTTCGAGACCTTTGTAGATTCCCTACCAAGGGTAAAGAACGGTTCAAATATATACGATGTATATCATATATATATCACACAGACGAAAAAAAATGTAAAAGGGTTCCATTTGAGCCTGAAATAAAAGATTATGGAAACGCCATCATTCAAGGAAGACCACATTAGCCAGATACCAGCTTTGCAGCTATTGCAAAAATTAGGGTATAAGTATCTCAGCCCTGATGAAGCATTGGAACTAAGAGGCAACAAAACCAGTAATGTGATTCTGGAGAAGGTGCTGCGTAGCCAATTAAAGGAAATCAATAGTATCAAAGTAAGTTCAAGCAAAACTTCTTTGTTTACTGATGCCAACATTGAAGCCGGAATATTAGCACTCAAGGATTTGCCCATGAATGAAGGTTACATAGCGGCTTGTGAAGTTGCTTACAATCGAATAACGCTTGGGAAAGATTTGGAACAAAGCATTGATGGTGATAAAAAGAGCTTTCCCCTGCAATACATTGATTGGAAGAATTTAGACAATAACGTATTTCATGCAACAGAAGAATTTAAGGTAATGCGCAGCACGAGCAGAGAGCATTACATACCCGATTTGGTTTTGTTCGTGAACGGAATACCGTTATGTATAATAGAATGCAAACGGCCAGACATGAAAGAACCGTTGTCTCAAGCAATCAGTCAGCATTTAAGAAGTCAACAGGAAGATGGCATTCGCAGTTTGTATGTGTACGCGCAAAGTGTATTAAGCATTGCAACGGATTCAGCGAAGTACGCTACTAATGGAACAACCGAGGAGTTTTGGGCAATTTGGGATGAGAAGTTTGAGAACAAGGAACAAGCACAGGAATACAAAAGCATTTTACAGAAGCTAAAAAACCAATCACTTAGCGCAGATCAAAAGAACAACTTGTTTGTTGAACGCTTCCGTTATGTGCGTTCCTACTTTGATGCGTTGGAGAACGAAACCATACTTCCAACGAAGCAAGATGAATACTTATACAGTCTATGTCGGCCAGAACGATTGATGGATTTGATATTCAATTTCATCTTGTTTGATAATGGTGAAAAGAAGATTGCCCGTTATCAGCAATACTTTACTATTAAAAAATCAATAGATCGAATCTTACAATTAGAGAATGGCAAACGCAAAGGTGGTGTAGTATGGCACACCCAGGGAAGCGGTAAATCTTTGACCATGGTAATGCTTGCCCAAGCGATTGCATTAGAAAAACGAATTCGCAACCCTAAGATAATTTTAGTAACGGACAGGATCGATTTGGACGACCAGATAACGGGCACATTCCGTAAGTGCGGAATGTTTGTTGAGAATGCCACCACAGGTCAGCGGCTCGTGGAATTGATGGAAAGTAAGAGTGATTCAGTTGTTACTACTGTCATCAACAAGTTTGAAGCGGCCGTAAAGAAGATCACTAAACCCTTGGAGAGTCACGATATTTTTGTACTGGTTGATGAAGGCCACCGTACACAGCATGGAACCTTTAATATTGAAATGCAAAAGACATTGCCCAATGCCTGTTTCATTGCATTTACCGGAACACCACTCTTTAAAAAAGATAGAAGCACAGCTGCAAAATTTGGTTTAATGATTGACTCTTATACAGTTGACCAGGCTGTGAAAGATAAAGCGGTTGTTCCGTTGTTATATGAAGGAAGATTTGCAAAACAAACGGTGCATGAAAAACCAATGGACGAGTTTTTCAGTAATATATCAGAACCGTTAAACGATCTTCAAAAAGCTGATTTAAAAAAGAAGTTCTCAAGAGCCGACCAACTGAATGTGGCCGAGCAAAAAATCTATGCCATTTGTTGGGACATTAGTTACCACTATAGAGATAATTTCCAAGGCAGAACACCATTTAAAGGTCAGTTGGTAACACAGAGTAAGGATGCAGCGATAAAATACAAAACATTCCTAGATGAGATAGGAATCGTGAGCACTGAACTTTTAATTTCTCCGCCCGATGAACGGGAAGGTGAAGACAGTGCGTATGCAGAATCTACCGACAAGGTGAAACAGTTTTGGAAAATGATGATGGATGAGCATGGTACTCCTAAAAAGTATCAGAACAACATTATCAATCGGTTCAAAAAAGCAGACAAGCCTGAAATAATTATTGTAGTCGATAAGCTATTGACCGGATTTGATGAGCCCAAAAATACCGTTTTGTATCTCACTAGAAATCTGCAGGGCCATACATTATTACAAGCTATTGCCCGAGTGAACCGAGTTTGTCCGGACAAGGACTACGGATATATCATCGACTACTACGGAGTGATTGAACACTTGGACGAGGCGTTAGAGCTATACTCCTCCTTTGGAGACTTTGATAGTGATGATTTATTAGGGACGCTGGTCAACATCAATGAAGAAATAAAGAAGCTGCCACAGAAACATTCTGAGCTTTGGGACCTTTTTAAAACAATTGCGAACAAGCGGGATGCAGAAGCCTATCAATTGCTTCTAAAGGATGAAGCCTTACGTGTAGTATTTTATGACAAGCTTGCCGCCTTTGCCAAAATTCTAAAATTGGCATTTTCATCCATTGAGTTTCACAAAACCAGCGATGAGAAAACCATTGCTCGCTACAAAGATGATTTAGCTTTCTTCATCAAATTAAGAACAGCTGTTTTGCAACGATACTCCGATGTTATCGACTACAAACAATACGAGGGTCAAATTCAGAAATTGATTGACATTCATATTCAAACCGAAGGAGTTGAAACAATTACGGAGTTGGTGAACATATTTGACAAAGAGAAATTTCAGCAGGAGGTAGAAAACACTACGGGCAAGGCAGCTAAAGCGGATAGAATTGCCAGTCGAACAAAAAAGCACATCACCGAGAAGATGGAGGAAGACCCAGCCTTCTATAAAAAGTTTTCGGAGATGTTAAAGGATGCCATTGCCGACTATGAAGCCAAACGAATTAACGAGGCGCAGTATCTTAGTAAGGTGAAGGATATTATGGATTCAGTCTTGTCGCATACGGATTCTGATATTCCAGCTTCACTTCAAAATGCGGATGTGGCCAAAGCATTCTATGGAATCACGAATGAAGAGTTGCAAACCAAGATCAGTGACACCGAAACGCGTAAACAAATCTCAGCCAATACAGCGTTGGCCATTGACGAGATCATTCAGAAACTTCTGAAAGTAAATTGGCAGAATGAGGTAGATGTTCCGAAAAAGATGGTTCACCAGATCGGTGACTATTTAATTGATGAAGTCAGGGACAAATACAGTTTGCAAATCACCTTTGAAGAAATAGACAAGGTTGCAGAGAGTTGCGTGAATGTTGCTAAAATTCGATATAAGAAGTAATGGAGGCAATTCAATTCGGCTCAAAGCAAATCGATTTTCTCCTGGAGTTTTCAGATAGAAAGTCACTGGGAATATCAGTGACACCAGAGCTAAATGTTTTGGTAAAAGCTCCCGCTGGTACAGCCCCGGAAAAAGTAAAAGAAAAAATACGAAAGAGAGCGCCTTGGATTATCCGGCAGCAAAGTTTCTTTCTTTCCTTTCACCCAAAGACACCAGCGAGAAAGTTTGTAGGAGGTGAAACACACTTATACCTCGGTAGACAATACCGTTTAAAAATCTTGATTGGTAAAGCCGAATCGGTAAAACTAAAAGGGCAGTTTATTGAAGTTACAGCAACCGACAAAGCAAGGACAAAGCAACTGGTGAATGACTGGTATCTGCAAAATGCAAAACTGAAATTCCATGCAATTGCAGAGCCGCTAATTCATAAATTCAAAAAACACAAAGTAGAACCATCATCAATTGTGTTGAGAGAAATGCCGACACGTTGGGGAAGTTGCACACCGAAAGGAAAAATAATTTTAAACCCAGAATTGATAAAGGCTCCTAAAGGTTGCATTGAATATGTAATCGTTCACGAATTATGTCATTTAGTCCACCACGACCACACTCAAAAGTTTATTGACTTGCAGGCAAAGGAGCTGAAGGACTGGGAAAAATGGAAGATGAGATTGGAGAAATTGTTGGCCTAGCCAGGGTTATATTCGTTCTCGTATAAATATTTATTTCCAAAGGCAATTAAGGGGCTAAGTTTCGAACGAATTGCTTCTAACTCAAATTGAGTCAATTCCATTTTGGAGTTGGCGATAATTGGTATTAATGCCGCGAAGTTTTGCTCAAGGGGGAAATCTAAAGTTTCTTCTGATTCCATCTTTTTGATAAGTTCCTCATGACTTGCGAATGAAATAAACAGATTTCTTTTTAAATGATGGTGCTCGTTCGGCTGAGTCTTAAAAAATCTAAAAACTAAAGCAGCTGCAGCCTGAAATGATTTGACGAGCGCGGGGGTTTGAATTTCATTATCCTTACAATGGTCTCTGAAAAATTCATGGAGAGTCTTCATTAGTTCCGTCAGTCCATTAGTGTCCGACAGCTGTTCAAAGGAATGCGCTGTAGTCATGTAGCTTCTGTTCTTTTTGTTTAGCTGAGCAAGTGAGAATACATTGTTCATAGCAGTAATATTGTGGATCGTGGTTTAATAAAACTAAATCTTAGAGTTCCGGAATTCATCCTTGCCGAACTCCGATTCGCACTCATGGAACCAAGATTGCTTACGATTATTCTATTTTCCAAATTCAGCCTGTTTTTATCAGGTTTGAAATATTTGATCACACAGGAAGGCTTCATATCTGGGGGGGGGAATTTGGGTGAGGGAGATGAGGGGTCTGTATCAATTCTGAGCTTTGGCACTCCAAGATGTGGCTGTATATAAATTCGGTAATGCATTTATTGTTTTAGTAACTGCCGCACGGTTAGAAAGGTTGATCATTCTACCGCATTATCACCACGTTAGCAACAACTGGGGTAGCCGGATATAACGGTGATGATCGGGGTCGAGTACCACTTACTGCCAATTCCTACCAGTTACTGCCTGGGGTACGCAGTTTACTAGATCGAGCTTTCAAAGTCTCTTCATCTCTGCAATTTGGCACAATGAATTTGTGTTATCAGCTACGACATATCGTCAAACAATAACGACATATCACGTAAAACCGGTTCGACAATTTTGGTATTTGATTGAATGTCATCGCACTATGTTTTTGGCACTTAGGTTGAGTAAGTCGTTAGTAGACGTGGACTTTTATGAAGAAAAACATTTGTATAAAAGCACTGAGCCATGTAAGAGATTGAAAGGAATCGGAGAAAAGAGAGTATCGACACCTTTTGAAAATACTTAAAAGTAGGTATTGTGGAGAATGATAAACGTGTTAATGGAATTCTTGAAAGTCAAACATATTTGCAAGCGAACTGCATGTAAGTTTTTATGCACAATGAAAAATAAGTAGTGTAGGATAAATCAGTTTCAACTTGCTACTTGAGTTTTTAGAATAGATAAAAATATTTTGTGTGTTGAAACATCAATGAATAACATGGAGATATCTCAG
Source organism: Cyclobacteriaceae bacterium (assembly GCA_044222145.1). GTDB lineage: Bacteria > Bacteroidota > Bacteroidia > Cytophagales > Cyclobacteriaceae > ELB16-189. The sequence continues at coordinate 46,803 of JBGANU010000022.1, read as the reverse complement.
AAGCTTGTCGTCTTTCCAAGAGGTGTAAAACACATTACTCGTAGTCGATCGAGGATGATATCGAAGTGATGTGAATCGAATAATTTGAAATACTTGAAATAAAGAATATATAATCCGGTACTATAATGAGAAGAAGTATACTAGTTGGAAGCTTTCTGATGCTAGGTCTTTACTATGCACAAGCCCAAGAGTTCACCGATCAACAAGATCAGCTCAAAAATGTTATCCCCCCATCACCTAACTCAGCTTCGTTGGGTAAGTATGTAGAGTGGCCAGTCGATCTCAACACGGGAGTTCCAAACATTGACATTCCTTTGTACACGTTGAAGGGAAGGGCGCTGAGTCTTCCTATTTCAGTGAGCTATCATGCATCTGGAATAAAGGTTGGAGAGACGGCTTCCTGGGTTGGGCTAGGGTGGTCCCTTCAGGCAGGAGGTGTTATAACCAGATCCGTTCGCGGTCTTCCCGATGATTGTGGTGGGGCAGGATATTTCGCGGTCAGAAGAATGTTGCCCGATTACAATAACACATTCGAGTTAGCAAATTCTTCTCCAACCTGGAAGGGCATGGTAAAGGAACAGACAACCAATCAACTTGATGGTGTTCACGATGTCTATTTCTTTAATGCCTTAGGTAGAAGTTATAAGTTCCTATTCAAAGACAACGGTACTTCACAGCTTGAAGTGCAAACGATTCCCTACAGCAATGTTGTGATAAAGACCGATTTCGGTGGCTCAGGCCCAAACACTGATCAGTGGACAGTTATACTGGAAGATGGCACACAACTTCTTTTTGGGGGAACTGGCTACATTGAGTACACAACCAACGCAAGAGCCGCAGCCTGCGGGGCCACCTTTGCATCAAGCTGGTACCTGCAGAGTATAACTTCTGCTGCTGGTGAGAAGATCACGTTCACGTATATCAATACCCCTTCGATACAAATGAACAGCTATGTGTCGATGAATGACCTGGTCGGCTGGAACAGCGAGACAGGAGCATATAAAGGAGGCACGGGGACGAACCAGAAAATGGAAAGTCAAACCTTGAACTTATTACAACTTGATGAAATCACTTCGGAGACAGGGTCTGTAAAATTTAATACCAGAAGCGATAGTTTCCGGTTGGACCTTCCTGGCATGAGAGCACTGTCAACGATGGCTGTTTATTCTAAGATGAACGGACAGGTTATTCCTGTTGATCTCTACACATTTATCACGCATCAAAAACATAGCTCGGGTAGCAACGAATATTTTGTGGCAAGTGCAGACTATATGCATTGGCGATTATCATTAGACGTGATTAAACATAATGGCATTGGGTCAATCGCAAATATTCCTCAATGGAAGTTCACCTACAATCCAACAGCGCTGCCCTCTACATTGTCGTATGCCCAGGATCATTACGGATACTACAATGGAGCGATATCGAATATTAGTCTGTTGCCACGGGCTTATACAACAAGTCCCTATCCGCAAACAATCAACACGCAAGGATTTTTTACTCCCCTTCATGAGGTTGGTAACAATCGTGATCTAAATGGCACTTACATGCAAGCGGGCATTCTCACAGGTATCACCTATCCAACCGGGGGAAGTAGCCAGTTTGCGTATGAGCCTAACAGCTACACCAGTGCACAAGAACAGTTTGCTTCCACCAGTGTCAATCAATCAATTAGTCTTACGTACAATCAAACGCCATTTACCAATTCCAAAACCGTTTCGTTCACCACCACAAAGGGGCAATATATTTATCTGGATATCACCACCGTTGTTCCCCAGACACCAGACTTCTCTGCTGTGTCGTGTAAGGTAGAGGTTACCGGCCCCAATATGGCAGTCGGGAAAACGATAATTATCAATAGTATTAATACCAATCAGTCTCAGTACTTTGACTTGCCAAATGCAGGTACGTACAACTTCACAATCTCTACTAATGCGAATGCAAATACTTTTTCAAGTGCAAGCGATATTTTAACCATTGATGCGAACCTGCGATATGACCGATCACTTGGGTCATCACCCACTGCCATTTTGGTTGGAGGCCTACGTGTGACCAGCATTATCGATGCCGAAGGGACCGATCCATCAAAAAATATTGAGCGTTATTTCACATATTCTCTGCCAACAGTTTTGAATCCTGTTGACCCTTCCACAGATTACGTGAGCCAGTTTTCTGAGGTCGTAGCTTCAGTACAGGGTGGTGGTCCACAAATTAATCTCAAGACGGCAAGAAGTAGCGCTACTAAATTTTCACTGGGATCGGGCGGGAGCACAATTGCCTATGGAAAGGTCTTGACCAGATATGGCAAGGCTACCGCAAATGGCCAAAGTGGCAAGAATGGCCATGTGCAAACCGTATTCCTCAACACGCTTGATGTAAATAATTCAGGAGCGCAGCCCAATCAGGCACCCTACCCAGATCTGGATACCCGGGAATTTGAAAGGGGATTGCTTTTAAGTGAAACGACATTTGATTCAGCCGGAAATAAACTCCGAGCAACCTATAATACATATAGTCTTATTCCAAAGACCCAACTTTCATTTTTCAAGTCGGGCCTGCTTGTCTATTACCTTGATCAAGGTTCATGTTCCGATCCATTGCACTACTGCGGCTACGTTCCTGTCAGAGAGACACTCACTACCGAGCAGGTCAACAAGATCTCAGCAAGGGAAGTGGCCTACCGAAAGAATGGTACTACCTACGACACACTTTCTACCCTAACCACTTTTATCTACGGAACAATTGCCAATACACAGGCAACTCAAATTGTGACAACCGATAGTAAAGGCGTTACTCGCACAATATTAAAGAAGACACCTTTTGAAAAGGCCGCTTTGATGACTGCCTTAACGTTACAGCCTGCACCTACAACAATCACGGCAGAGGCTTCAACAGCAATTGATGCCATGATCACAAAAAATATGGTATCCAATCTCCTGCAGGAAGAGCAGGTAGTTGGAGGCACTACGTTGAATCGGATGACTACCAATTATAAAATATCCGCACTTAATGCTTCGTTGATTGCACCAGATAATGTGGTTGTTCAACATGTGGGAGCAAACAGTGCAGATACCCGAATCCAATTCAGCTATGACGGCAAAGGAAATTTGATCGAGCAGCAAAAAACCTCCGATGCAAAACATAGCTATGTATATGATTACAAGCAAAGCTATCCAATTGCCGAAGTTACAGGTGGCGATGTAGCTTTTATTGCCTATACTTCATTCGAAGCAGATGGTAGCGGGAACTGGACGATATCTTCTTCAGCAAGAGATGTAAATTCTTTTACCGGAAACAAGGGTTATGCTCTGGGCAGTAATACCCTTTCGTTTTCAGGACTGAGTACCAAAACGTACATCGTCTCGTTGTGGGCAACAACCGGCTCAACAGTAAATATCAATGAAGTAGCTGTCTCAAGTTCAGATTCCCGAAATGGATGGAACTACTTTCAGAAATCAATTTCGGCAACACCATCAGTATCCATCAGTGGAAATGGTACAGTTGATGAAGTCAGACTATATCCCGCGGGCTCGACAATGACTACCTACACATACGGTCCTTATGGTATGACTTCTTCAACAGATGCCAACAACACAACAACTTTTTATGAATACGATGGCCTGGGAAGACTGATTACCATCATGGATCATAAGAAGAAAATTGTTAAGACAACCGAATACAACTACAAGGTAGCCCAGTAATTACCTACACAACCCGATAGACCTTATGAAATCACCTTCATCTCTTAATTGCATATTGCTTTCCCTGGTGCTCGTGCTCGGCAGTGCTGTTACAGTGGACGCGCAAATACAAGGACCGACCACCGTTTATACGAATACATTCTATACATATTCGTATGATATGGGAACGAGTGCCGTCACAGCCACGTGGACACCCAGCAAAGGAGTCGCGTCAAATCCCAATACTGCAGGAACCATTTATTACATCGATGTCATGTGGACCTCTACTGGAACAGGCGTACTGAAAGTTTTCAGAGATGGTACGTTGGAAGCTCAGCTCCCTGGGATAATCATCACCGCGTGTGGAGCCCTTGCCCCAACTGCTGTTGCAAGTTCATTTACTCGATGTGGATCGGGCACACTCACATTACAAGCAACACCAGGTAGTGGTGGCACGTCCATTAGATGGTATAGTGTACCCACCAATGGTATTGCATTGGCCACCGGAACAAGTTATACCACTCCCACTCAAAGCAGCAACACCACCTATTACTTTACCACCTACAACACGACTACTGGATGTGAGAGTTATCCTCGAACATCTTATACAACCACCATCAACCCCTTACCTGGCTTTCCCAATCTTAACACCGACATCAGTAGGTGTGGGCCGGGAACAGTGACATTGACGGCTACCGGAACAGATGGAAACGATCAGGTGATGTGGTATTCCGATGCTGTCAACGGCAGTCATGCCGGAGGTGGATATTTGAATATTGGAACCAGCTACTCACCTTCGATTTCGGCAACAACGACTTATTATCTCGCAATTTGGAATGCAGTGACGAACTGCGAGCGTCCGGCAAGCAGCCGCGTTGCCTTATCAGGGATTGTAAATCCAGTGCCCTCAACGCCTGCGGGAACAAGCGGCAGCAGATGCGGTTCCGGAGTTGTCGGTTTAAGTGCTTCTCCGGGCGCGAACGGCAACGCGGTGCGATGGTACGATTTATCGAGCGGTGGAACACTACTAACCACATCCGGAAGTTATGGGCCTTCGCTCAGCAGCACAACCACTTATTATATTTCGTCATATAACACAACAACAGGTTGTGAAAGTGGTCGAGTATCAATTACAGCAACTGTTAATCCAATACCAATTATTCCAAGCGCATCCAATGTTTCCAGATGTGGTGGTGGTAATGTTTCACTTTCTGGTAATGTTGGAGCAAATGGCACCGAGGTGCGTTGGTACGATGCCGTCTCTGGTGGCAACTATCTAGGGAGTAACACTGTGTCCCCGTTTATAACAGTCAATACAAATTTTTATGCTTCTAGTTACAACTCCAGCAGTGGCTGCGAAAGTTCAAGGATAACCGTAACGGCATCCATTAACACAGTGCCAGCTGCTCCTTCAGCGATAACAAATGGCGCTAGTTGCGGCACGGGTGCAGTTACAATTAGCGCTAACCCATCGGTGGCCGGTGGCAACACACTTTGGTATAACGCTTCCAGCGGTGGAACGCTGCTTGCCACGGCAACAAGTTATTTAACGCCAACCCTATCGGTCACAACCAACTATTGGGCAAGCACAGTCAACCCAACAACAGGTTGTGAAGGAGGTCGAACACAAGTGACCGCTACAATAAACCCAATCCCGTCAGCACCTGGTGGAACAAGCGGAAGTCGATGTGGCTCGGGAATCGTTAATTTAAGTGGATCACCTGGCGCCAATGGCAACACACTTCGTTGGTATGACGCTTCTAGTGGTGGAACATTGCTTGCAACGTCAACAAGCTACGGACCATCAATCAGTAGCACGACTACTTACTATATTTCCACATTCAATTCTACCACCAGTTGCGAAAGTGGCAGAGTATCGATAACAGCAACCATAAATCCGATCCCGATTATTCCAAATGCACCCAATGTTTCAAGGTGCGGTAGCGGTAACATTACCCTTTCGGGAAATGTTGGAGCGAATGGCACAGAAATACGTTGGTATGATGCAATTTCTGGCGGTAATTTTCTCGGCAGCAATACAGCTTCTCCTTTAATAACAGTCAATACAAATTTTTACGCATCAAGTTACAATGCCAGTACTGGTTGCGAGAGCACCAGGATAACGGTGTCAGCAACAATCAATACCGTGCCAGCTGCTCCAACCTCTCCGCTAAATGGAGCAGTCTGTGGAGCGGGTACTGTAAACCTTAGTGCCAACCCTGGTGTAAGTGGTGGTAACATAAAATGGTATGACGCGGCAAGTGGTGGAAATCTGCTGGCAACTACGCCATCAAGCTATACTACCTTGAGCATTTCAGTTACAACAAATTATTGGGCGAGTACACTTAATACGACAACCGGCTGTGAGGGAAGTCGGATACAATTAACGGCTACGGTAAATCCGATCCCATCAAATCCGTCACCTTCAGCAACTACCAACTGTGGTCCGGGATCCATGACGTTAAGTGCAACATATGGGGCCAATGGTAATTCGGTCCGTTGGTATGATGCAGCTTCGGGCGGCCTTTTGCTTGCAACGGCACTCACTTATCCAACACCAAGCCTGAGCGTCACCACCACGTATTACATTACTAGTTACAACAGTACAACAGGTTGTGAAAGTACCCGTGTTGCCAATGTTGCTACGGTGAATCCCATACCCTCAACTCCATCAACTGTTAATGGTGGTTCACGATGCGGAACAGGTACCATTGATTTAAACGGCACACCTGGAGCAAACGGCAATACATTGAGGTGGTATGCCGCTTTGACGGGAGGCTCCTCATTGGCAACTTCGACTAGTTATACAACCGTAAGCCTTGGGGCAACCACGACCTATTATGTTACTACCTACAACACTACCACGCTATGCGAAAGCACTGCAACGCGAGTGGCTGTGGTCGCAACCATCAATACAATTCCAAACGCAGCAGCAGCCAATCAATCAATTTGTTCGGGTCAGGCAACTTCTGTTGCCATAACGAATCCAAACAATGCAGGTGTAACCACCTATACATGGACAGTGGTTCCAAGTAATGTCACGGGTGCAGCTTCTGGAAACGGATCAACGATTGCTCAAACGCTGTCGAGCACACTTGGCGGAACCGCCATCTACACGATTACTCCAACAGCCAACGGATGTGTCGGTACGCCTATCTCAGCGACAGTTACAGTAAACACTGTACCTGGTCCTCCGTCTGTAACCGGCACTAAGCGGTTCGGTGCGGGCGCATTTTTACTTACTGCTTCAGGTACCCCTTCGGGTGGAACGTATAGTTGGTACGATCCTTCTAATAATCTTATTCCTGCAGGAGGTGTAACCTATACTACACCGAGTGTTTCTGTCAATACCCCCAACTACGCATACGTTAAATCAGTAAGTAATGCCTCTTGCGCAAGCACACCAACCTGGGTGTCACTTTTAATAGAACCTGCACCAGTTGTGGCAACTACTAATAACAGGGTTGTCTTTGGTGCATCTGTCACACTCGATGCCGGTGCAGGCTATACAAGTTATGATTGGCGCAATAGCTCGAATGCCCAAGTTGGTACTGCTCAATTATACTCCACAAACGTAACAGGTAGTTACAGTGTAACAGTTACTAAGGCAGGCGTCACTGGTACCGGAACGTCAGCTATATTTTCCATTGTAAGTCAATTGGATGGTGTGAATTTGAATTACATCGTATCCAATGCGGTATTGTCGCCTAACGTTACATTGCCTAATCAAATTGGTACGCTAACAGTTGACTCATTAAGCCAGTCCATACAATACCTAGATGGATTGGGAAGACCGATGCAAACGGTTATCCCGCAGGGCTCGCCATTACGTAAAGACATCGTTCAGCCAAATGTCTATGATCAGTTCGGTCGCGAGGCAGCAACTTATCTGCCTTTCGTTTCCACTGAAGCCAACGGTTTATATAAAGCAAATCCGACTTCTTCCGGAGGCGGCTATACTAACTCAATTCATTACAACTTCTATCATGCGGCTGCCGACCAGATTGCTAATGATGATGTACCCTATTCTCAAACCATTTTTGAACCGAGCCCACTCAACCGGCCTATCCAACAGTTTGGTGCTGGTAAAGATTGGAAGGACAATAACAAGGCCGTGGCCTCTCAATATCTGATTAACCAGACCAGTGAAGTGTACCTCTTCGGCTACGATCCGAATGTGGGGCTGGTAACCCTTGCCAACGGAGCTTCAAGGTACTATCCGGCAGGCGAACTTATTGTGAGCAAGACCACGGACGAAAACCAAAACGATGCAATCGAATATGTTGATAAGCAAGGACACAAAATTTGCAAGAAAGTGAAGGCAAATGCCACTGAGTACGCAAGCACCTACTATATCTATGATGACATGGGACACCTGGTGGTAGTATTACCTCCAGAGGCTGTTAAAAAAATTACTCAATAGTTAAGAATTGAAAACAGGAATTAAAAAAGGTATGCGTATGCGCCAAATTTACATAACAGCGGTTTTGTGTTTCACTATTCTGACAACCGGCTTCTCCCAATGTCCACAGTCATTTTTAGTTGCAGGTGGTGGCAGCTATTGCTCCGGAGGCTCAGGTGTAACGATAACTCTTTCAGGTTCTCAGGCACCTGGAGCAACAACTGTCACCTATCAACTTAAAAGAGGAACCACCCTGGTAGGCACCGCGCTAACTGGAACAGGAGCGGCATTGAGTTGGACGGGAAATACAACAGCAGGAACGTATACAGTTGTTGCAACCGACCAGACTTCGCTTTGCGCTACTACAATGACAGGCAACGCAGTGGTTACCGTTTTGGCATTGCCTTCATCGTTCACAACTTCCGGAACCGCTACAATATGCAATGGGCAAACAACTGCAACTCCTACACTAAGTGGATCGACTTCGGGCATATCCTATCAATTGCTTTTGAGCGGCAGCCCGTTTGGGGTAGCCATAACAGGTACCGGTAGCGCACTCACCTGGCCCGGTCAAACGGCAGGAGGCACTTACACAGTTCTCGCCACTAACCCCACTACCTTATGTACACGCACAATGGCGGGAAGTGCCGTGGTCACCGTCAACAATTCTCCAGCCTCATTTACACTTTCCGGTGGTGCGGCATTTTGCGCAGGACTTACTGGCCCCACGCTTACGCTGAGTGGATCAGAAAGCGGAGTAAGCTATCAACTCAAGTTGAATGGTTCAACTAATTCGGGTACCGCCAAGAATGGTACGGGCAGCGCACTTACCTGGACCAATACAAATGTTGCTGGAACCTACTCTGTTGTTGCCACTAGAACTTCCTGCACTTCCGTTACTATGAATGGTGCAGCGGTTGTGTCCATAAATCCATTGCCGCTTGATTTCACTGTTGGTGGCGGTGGTGGATTTTGTTCCGGAGGCACAGGGCTCACCGTCACCATGAGTGGCTCGGAGTCCGGTATTAGCTATCAATTGAAGAGAGGTGCTACCTTGGTTGGTTCACCTTTGATCGGCACCGGTTCCCCCTTAACATTTCCCGCGCAAACTACAGCGGGAACTTACACTGTGGTAGGAACGAACACAACAACAAATTGTGTAAAAACATTGACGGGCAGTGCGGTTATCACGGTCAATGCATTGCCTACTGCGTATACCGTTAGCGGAACCGGATCAATGTGCGCTGGAACTGCAGGAAGAACTATTTCACTCAGCAATTCGCAAGTGGGAGTTAATTATCAACTGTTAGTGGTGGGTTTGCCAACCGTGCCCGTTGTAGCAGGCACAGGTACTGCGTTAAGCTGGGCAAATCAAACGACTGCCGGTGCCTACACGGTTGTTGCTACGAACGCAACCACGAACTGTACAAAAAATATGACTGGTACGGCCACGATTACTGTAAATCCAATTCCACAAATTTTCACAGTAGGCGGTGGCATCGCGTGTTCTCCCGGAACAGTCGTGGTGACTCTGCCTGGCTCTGCCTCGGGCATTAATTATCAACTTAAAAAAGATGGAGTAAATGTTGGCGCGGTGAAGGCTGGAACAGGCAGTTCACTTAGTTGGGGTTCGCAGGCAGCCGTTGGTATCTATACCATCGATGCGACAAATGCTACTACGAGTTGTTTTTCCACGATGGCTGGTTCAGCCGCCATTTATAATTTACCGGGTCTATTTACAGTTTCGGGTAGTGGCTCTTATTGCCCTGGAGGGACCGGAGTTACTGTTACTTTGAGCGGTTCTGCACTCGGGATCAACTATCAATTGCAAATTGGCGGAGTCAATTATGGCGCTCTCTTCAATGGAACGGGAAGTAGCCTGATTTGGACTAACTTGACAACGGTTGGATCTTACACGGTAGTAGCTTCCGTTGCGGGAGCAAGTTGCAACCAAACGATGACAGGCGCAGCATCAGTGTCCATTAACCCTGTTCCAACTGCATACCAGGTAGGCGGGGGAGGGTCCACTTGCGTATCAGGCGCTAGTTTGAACATCACACTTGGAGGTTCAGAAGCCGGTGTTACTTACCAGTTATTTGTTGATGGGACTCCCACGCAAACACCAATGGCAGGTACGGGATCACTACTTTCATGGAGTACCCAGACAATAGGCGCCTACACCGTTACAGCAACAAATGCCACAACAGGTTGCACAAGTCCTATGAGCGGAAGCAGCACTATTGGTTCAGGTGCCATCTGCCAGATCATGAGCGATCTCACTTTTCAATATCGCTATGACAATCGCAGTCGTATGATCGCCAAGAAAGTGCCTGGTGCCGATTGGGTGTACATGGTATACGATCAGCGCGATCGCGTAGTGATGACACAGGATGCTAATCAGCGTGCCACCAGTCAATGGCTGTTTATCAAATACGATTTGCTCAACCGGCCCGTTCTCACAGGCCTGACTACTTCTGCCAACACGCAAGCGCAGATGCAGACCGCAGTGGATACTTATTATTCGAACAATCCTAATAATTGGGGTGAGATCAGCGGAAGTATCGTCCATGGTTATACCAATGACAGTTATCCTCAGATAACAGACCCAAATGCCTATTTGAGTGCTACCTATTACGATGACTATTCCGTGGCCACTACGTGGGGAACATCTTACAATTATGTGAACGATGGTCTGGTCAATAATTATTTCCGGCAGCCGCCAACGGCAATTTTGCGCACGATTGGTTTACCCACCAGCAGCAAAGTGAAAGTACTGGATGGCACCAACACCTGGTTGAAATCTGTCATCTACTATGATGACAAATACCGCACGATACAAACCAAAGCGGATAATTACAAAGGAGCTATTGACCGCACCAGCAATCTATATGATTTTGCAGGCAGGGTATTGCAAACCAAAACCTATCACGATGGTGGTGGAACTAATCAGGTAAACGTAATCAAGAAAATAACCTATGACCACGCCAGCCGCCCCACCAAGATTCACGAGAATATAAACGGAGCGCCAAGCGACCAACAAGTAGCCCAATACGTGTACAACGAACTTGGCCAGATGGTGGACAAGAAGTTGCACAACACCGGTGGCGCCAGCTTTATGCAAAGTGTGGACTACCGCTATAACATACGCGGCTGGTTAAGTTCAATCAACAACGCGCAATTGATTACCGACAGTGGCGTGACCAATGATGACACCAACGATTATTTTGGAATGGAGCTGGCCTACAATACCGATGCCGGAGTGAGTAATGCGTTGTTGTATAACGGTAACATCAGTGCCATGAAGTGGAAAGGGCCGGGAAGTGCAGGAGTAGCTGACCAACGCAGTTACGCCTTCACCTACGATAACCTCAATCGCCTCACCAATGCAAGCTTTCAGGCAAACACAGGCGCGGGTTGGACGAAGGAGGCCAACACCCTGAACGAGACCATGAGCTATGACCTCAACTTAAATATTCTGTCACTGCAACGCAATCAAAACCAGCGAGGGTTAAGTGGCACCACTATAACAAGCGCGGTGCAAAACGTAGACAATTTAACCTACACCTACGCCAGTGGAAACCAACTCAGTAAAGTGGAAGACACTAATGCCACCACCATTGGCACGGGAGACTTTAAAAATGGCGCCAACATAACCACCGAATACACCTACGATACAAACGGCAGCCTTACAGCCGATAAGAACAAAGGCATCGACAGCGTGAAGTACAACGTGCTTAATAAAGTAGTGCGCGTAAAATTCACCGATGGCCGTTTTATTACCTATGCCTACGATGCAGCAGGTACGAAGCTTTCGATGAAAACGTACAACGCAAGCGCAGTAGTGCAAACCACCACCGAATACGTGAATGGATTTGTGTACACCAATGGCGCGTTGAACTTCTTTTCCTCACCCGAAGGTAGAGTGGTGAAGAATGGAAGCAACTATGAGTACCAATATGCCATCACCGATCACCTCGGCAACACACGCATCTTGTTCACCTCGGCTGCGCAAACACCAACGGTGTACCTCGCTACGATGGAAAGTGAAAACTATGCAACTGAAAGCACGGTGTTTCAAAACCTGACAAACGAAGTGCCCTTTGTGGCTGCCAACCAAACGGCTGGCGGAAACGAAGTGGTGAGGATGAACCAAACCAATCCTGTGGGGCCGGCCAGGAGCTTGAAAGTATATGCAGGCGATAAGGTAGACATGGAAGTGTATGCCTACTATGAAAGCAGCAGCGGCTTTGGCTCCAATGCACCGCTCACCACGCTGGTCACCAACATTGCCAGCGCCTTTGGTGGCGTGAATGGTGGAGTGGGCGAAAGCGGTTTGATTTACAATGGCGTGAACAGCGGCCTCGGTGGTTTTGGGTTAGGCTCCAACCAGGGCGACAACCAGCCGGCCGCTTATCTTAATTATATCCTATTTGATCAGGGCTATAAAGTAGTGGACATGGGCTGGCAGCCTGTGCCCGCCAGTGCCAACTTTGCGAAGCAAAAAATAACCATGCCGCAGGTGAGTGTGAAAGAGGCGGGCTACATCTTTGTATATTTGAGTTACGAAAATCAATCTGCCAACTATGTGTATTTTGATGAGATGAAAGTGACGCACACGAAAACCAATGTGATCCAATACAATGAGTACTATCCTTTTGGTTTGCAAACAGGTAATAGTTGGACGAGGGAGGGTAACTCGAATAAATTTCTAAATAACGGTAAGGAGTTGCAAGATGACTTTTCCTTGAATTGGCTTGACTATGGTGCAAGGATGTATGATCCCGCAGTTGGACGGTGGACAAGCGCGGATCCTCTTGCTGACAAATACTACAAGTTTAGTCCGTATGTTTATGCTGGAAATGTTCCGACAGTAGCAATTGATCCAGATGGTAAGAAGATTCTTTTTGTAAATGGATATTGGAATGGTTGGATAGGCGGAGTTATTGGTTCGAGTACTGCTGGTAAGGAATATTGGGGTAGCGGATTTACAGAAGCTGCTCAAGATTTTTTTGATGATCGTTCAGCCGTTTCTGAATCAAATTATATTGATGGCTCTTCTTGGTTTGGAGGGGATTCGAGTGGAGAACAACGGGAACAGGATGGGTACGAATATGCTGTGAAAAACTATAGTTCCTTAATAGAAGGCCTTTCCGAGGACGAGACTTTTAAATTAGTCACTCATAGTGAGGGTGGAGCATTTGGAGCTGGTATCGCTCGATACCTGATTGAGAAGGGTCACAAGGTTGAAACATTACTACATCTTTCTACGGACGAAGGTGATGAGTTTGAGACTCCGAGGGCACCTAAAACATATCAGTTAAGCTATAAGGGAGATTGGGTAACTGGGAATAAGGAAATAAAGAAAGGAGTTGATGTTTATGGAGTTGTTGATAGGTTTGCAAGAAGATCAGACCAGAGACAGTATGCTCATGGGCAAACAAAAACCTCTGAGGTATTCAAATACGCCAAAGCCCTGATTGGCTTAGCATCTAAAGGAGCAACCGGTATCAATGTCACCGAAACCAAAACGGGTTTTACATTTGAAATAATTAGAGATAACGAAAACGAAAAAGACAATGAGCAAGACTAGGGATATTTTTGTGCAAATAATGAACTCAATTATTGTTTTAATTGGCGGTTGTGGCTTATTTTTTACTTCTTTTTTTTGGATTGGTAGCCAAGAACAACATCAAGAATTGATAGAAGCATCGGGTGTTTACTTTTTTTTGAAGCGATTCTTTGTTAATATGATTTTTATAGCAATGACTTTAGGATTGGTTATGATTTGCGTGAAACTTTTTGCAAAAGGAACAGTGAAGGAAATTTCGCTTCGTAGGATTCTCCTTATCGACCTCATAGTACTTGTTTCATTATCTGTAATTTTGATTTATTTATCAGTCCATTGAAGATTCGAGCTTTCTTTACCGCATCATCATCACAGCCTCGGGACTGTGATGATGATGAAGATGTCTAGTCGTGAATAGGTTTACACAAGATATAAACTTAAAACAGGTAAACTATTTAGTAAAGCAAAAGAGAGAAATAACGCCAAGTGTAAGAAGTCCGAAAACAAAGTATAGAATTCATCAATGAAGTTTTACCTACTTCTCGCACTAGGCCTCTTAACCCCATCAGAGTCACCGCTTCGGGACTCTGATGAAATAGACAAAGTATCTAATGAAGTAAACTGAACAACGAATTAAGTATCAAGACCAAAATTAACTTGTCAACGCACGGCCAGCATAGCGAGCTCAACGAAACCTATTTTTGCACCATCACATGCGATAAATGGTTGCCGCTATTCGAGGAAGCAAATGCGTTCAATTCTCCGCAGAGTCTCCCGCCTCGGGGACTCTGTCGGAAAAGGACAATAGATATGGTCGCACGAATGAATAGCGTTTGAGTGTATGAAAGCGATAACAGAAAGTGAAGGACGAGATACAGAGCATGAGTGTAAGAAGTACGAAAAAAAAGGATAGAATTCATCAATGAAGTTTTACCTACTTCTCGCACTAGGCCTCACAATTTCTGTATCGTATGCCCAAAGCGATACCACATTTAATCGTATTCAACATAAAACAGATTCTCTTATCAAGCTTTCCTCAGGTCAGTGGCTGGAAGACTCACTTAAAATCGATCAATGGGGAAGTAATCTGAAGCAAAAGCTAAACGCCAAAAATTATCAGGACTCACTTGGCATACAGCATAAGATAGATAGCCTCCAAAGGTTAGGCCAATCGGCCTCGCACTATCAAAAAAAACTCGATAGCCTGCTCCGTAAAAAAGATGCGTTCACGAATGAAATTAATTCAAAACAAACCGATCTGTTGCAAAGCACTAAAAACAAAGTGCAAGAGTGGCAGGCAAAAGTAAAAAACAAACTCGGTATCGATTCATTAGAGGTAAATACCGGGATGAATGTCTCCAGCCAACTAAACTTGCCCAACGTAAAACAAATCAGCACCGAACTGAATCTTCCGGCATTGCCTGAGATGCCCAAACTATCTAACGCGAATTTTCAATCACTTAATTTCTCTCCCGACCTGATGAAGCTGGATATGCCATCTTTCCAAAATCCACTGGAGGGACTACAGAGCATGCTGCAAAATATTGAGCGCCTAGGCAAGACGGTGACCGATGCGGGTGCCCTTATGAAGAATGCAGACAAGGCCATTGAGTCGTCTGTAATGAAACTGGATGGAATGAAAGTTGCGCAAGACCAAATAAAGGTCGCAGATCAGTTTAAACAAAACGAGTTCATGACCACTGCAGAGAAAATGAAAGATCCGGAGGCCATGAAGAAAGAAATGTTAATGAAGGCACAGGAGCAAGCCATCAACCACTTTGCGGGAAAAGAAGCTGAATTGAAGAGTACCATGCAGAAGATAAGTAAGTACAAACAGAAGTACACCAGCGTGAGTAACCTGAAAGACCTGGAGCTAAAAAAGAAGAATGTCATGAATGGCAGGCCCTTCATTGAAAGAGTTATTCCGGGCATCGCTATTCAATTGCAAAAGCCCGGCAGCCTGCTGGTTGATTTTAATCCTTACGTTGGCTACCGCATCTCAGGAATTTTTACATCGGGTCTGGGTTGGAACCAACGCTATGCTTACGATCAAAAGCAGGGGAACATTCAACATCAGTTTCGCATGTACGGTCCACGCGTCTACACGGAGGCTAAATTATGGAAAGGATTCTACCCCCGAATCGAAGCGGAGATGATGAACACCTACGTGCCACCCATGCTTACCACCAAATTGACAGAGAATAGCCGAGAATGGATTCCTGGATTATTGCTCGGACTAAAAAAAGAATATCGGTTTTTAAAAAAGATAAAAGGTACAGCCCTGATCATGTTCAACCTATACAACCCACATCACAAGAGTCCTTATCAGGATGTAGCCAACATGCGTTTCGGATTTGAGTTTCCGATGAAGAAGGCTCATTGATAGTCGATAGGAAAATTTGCTTGGGGTTAAATAGATTCAGCCTTTCTCTTCTGCAGGTATTCCAAAGTTTACCGAGGCACTTAGTTTATGCCAATTACTTTTGATTCGAATTAAGTCAAATTTTTGTTTGGTATTATTTGATCATGATGCAATTTTTAGAGAGGTCCATGAATCATCTTTAAAGAATTTAGAATCTGCTGCTTGCATCGCAAAATCTTTTCCATCGAGTTTTAGATATCGTAAAAATGACGCTTCAGTTTTATGTCCTGTACATTTCATGATCTGATAAACGTCCATAGTTCTGGATAGGTATGCATTGGTTGCAAAAGATCGTCTGGCAGTATGAGTAGATATTTCCGTCCACTTTTCAACGAGGTTGTTTCCTATATTCACCGTCCCCAATTCCGATTTTTTGCAGATCACCTTTAAAGCCTCATTGAATTTTTGATTCGTAATCACCGGTGGGGGAGTTCCTTTGTATTTATTGATAATGGCACGAACCGCGCTGTGTACCGGCACGTGTGCCACTTCACCTGTTTTCGTTTGTTTTATTCTGAGCATTTCTTTTCCGCCCTCTACAATAATATTCTCATTTCTGATTTGATTCCAATCGCTGTGACGGGCGCCAACATAACACGCCATAATAAATATGTCTTTTTGCCTTTCCAGTCCCGGAGTAAACTTTAGGTTGAATATTTTTTTAATTTCTTCGTCATTTAAATAAACATTGTCCGGTTTAGTCCGGACGACCTTAAAGCTTTTCTTGCGAAAAGCGGTGTTGACTTTGATGTCCCGATCTTCAGCTTCCCTTAATATTGCTTTGATTTCTTTAAAATGTTTTCCCCTGGTGTTACTGTTTAGCCCCTGCTCCTGCATGTACTGATCAAAGTCGTGATAAAAAGTCAT
The DNA here is from genome assembly GCA_044222145.1 of Cyclobacteriaceae bacterium. Taxonomy (GTDB): domain Bacteria; phylum Bacteroidota; class Bacteroidia; order Cytophagales; family Cyclobacteriaceae; genus ELB16-189. The sequence goes on along the minus strand of JBGANU010000022.1, from coordinate 29,866 downwards.
GTCAATTTTTTCGAAGGAAAGGCTCAGCTTTTTTTTAAGGCAATATTTTTCAACGAGGCGGAGTGTTTGTGTTTTTGATCGCTTAGTGCCTGAAGTGATAGGCTCCCCGGAAGAACTCTTTCCAGATTGAATAAAATGCTCCCAAAGCTTCGAAAACTCGGACTCCTTTTTTATTTCTTTACTTCGATCATCAATCTCATCCACCATTGAGTTTTGGATGTAGGTTTTAAGTTCATGACGATCAATGCTTTTATTATTGTGGCGCTCACTCAAGAATTCAATTACACATTTTTCAAGTCTATCTAGATGTTTGTTTAACATCAATAATTCGTCTTCGTAAGGCTGAGCTGGTGCCGCCTTTGTTCGATTTCGCCTCTTGTCCCATAGTGAGGCTTTTACGGTCGCACCAGTGGAATACATAAACTTTCTACCAATAAAACGACTATCAAATATTTGCAGAGTTATTACCGGATCACTCTTGCCCTGGCTTCTTAGCTTGAAATGAATATTCATAGGAAGTAAAATGTTTGAGCCAAGTTAGCAGTTGAACAAGCAGTTGAACAAATCGCTTTACTTTGCTTTATTTACTTTTACTAAAATAGTTTATCGGCAGTCAGAAACCTTTAATTTTCAATTTAAATAGAGTATTATAGTAAAGTATGGTTAACAGAGATAACGATAGTTCGAATCCGCTCGAGACCTCTGAAACCTTGGAATCTATTCTGATTTCAAGGTTTTTTTATTTTTTGGTACAACATTGGTACAAATTCCAGCCCAGATCTGCCAGTAAGACTTCGTATTGTGTAATGTTGAATAACCTTGTGATTTCTTCTGCAACATCCCATTCACTTTTGAGGAGGAAGCTCTTATAGCTTTTTTGTCGACAGATGGCATTAGTAATCGCCCAAAAATTACAACTTCACTTATTTGAGGTAATAATTCCGTACTCCCTAAACTAATTTTCGTATGCTTAGAATCTTAACTAAGCATTGCTTTTTTTCTTTAAAGTGTTTCACTTATGAAAAGGGCTGCGGCACATCAAAAGACGCTCGTTGTCGATATACTTTCAAAATCATTTGACGACAATAAGAGTGTCAACTTTGTAGTCAAGCAAGACTACATTCGCAAAGAACGCATACGGAGATTGATGGAATATTCATTTAATGTATGTCATGCCTTTGGCAAAGTTCTAATTTCGGATGATGAGCAAGCCTGTGCATTAATCCTTCTGCCAGATAGTAAACATACAACGTTAAACGCTCTTTTATGGGATGCTAAACTTGCCTTAACGGTCATCGGGCTTAATAGGATAAGTTCAGTATTGGGAAGGGAAGCGAAGATTAAATCATTCCATCCCAAAGAACCATTTAGTTACCTCTGGTTTATCGGGGTCATACCAGAACTTCAAAACAAAGGAAAAGGAAGTCTCCTTTTAAATGAAATTATTCAAGAGTCTGAACAGAACAAGCGACCCATTTATCTGGAAACCTCAGTGGACAGAAATCTGCCTTGGTATAAAAAATATGGTTTTGAAATTTTCCAGTCATTGGAGCTCACATATAAACTTTATATGCTACGCAGAATCAATGGCAGAGCTTAAGATTACGGTTTTTCAATTTTCAGGTCTTTGAAGGAATTAGTGTGTGATGGAATAGACTGCGAATGTTATGAACTTCATGGGAACTCAAATGCACATGGTTACTTTCACGATAACCATGTTCGAGGCGGTGATGCTGCTCTTTCAAATCATCTATTTTCTTGAAAGAACCAACGACAAGAAGAGGCTATTGTATTTAATTCTTCTTGTTTTCCTTATTCTCTACAACCTTACTAGCGGGTTGTTCCCCGATGAAAATATTCCAATTCCAGTCATGTTGCAAACCATAATTGCATACTTGTTTGCCTTCTCCACGTCTATGTATTTCGTATATTATTACTACAAGGCCTTTGGGCTCAGTAGACTTAAGTTCTTTGTGACATTTGGTTCGCTGATCTTCCTTTTCGGTCCATTTATTTTTCTATTCGTGGTTCCTTACTACATCACAGGTGATCTTGTATGGAGTCGCAAGTTAGCGGTCGTCATTCCATTCCTCTATGGCCTTGCATTCATTGCAGCAACTACACGTGCTTTTATTTTCAAGTTCAAGGAAAAGGAATATTCAGATAAAATAAAATTCGAGCTGATGATAGCCGCTTATGTTGCTCTCTTATGCTGGGTGACGTTACCGGTTATTGTATTTTTTGGGGACTTTCAGGTATTGGAGCATTCCCTAACCAACTCAGGTTTCCTCATAATGACTATTGTCTACATACGTTCGTCTATCTACCAATCGAGGAGAGAATACCTCATTCTTCTGGACCGCGTTCATAGCCTGGAAAAACTTGTAGAATCTAATTGTGGGAAATTCCATTTGACTTCCAGGGAAACCGAAATTGTCAGATTGATTATAAAAGGACATTCTTACAAAATCATCGCCTCCGATTTAAACATTTCGGAAAAGACTGTAGCAAAACATGTTTCTAACATTTTCGCCAAAGCTTCAGCCACCAACAAAGTGGAGTTGATCAATAAACTAGAGCAGCGCGATATTCAGGTCGCGTAATTTTTCAACCACCCCCAAATTACGATTCCAATCGGGGGAACTACATGTAAATGCGTACTCAATTACAGGATTTATCTTATTGTATCGGTGCGTCTGTTTCAAAACATTTGTATCCTCGTCTAACTAATTGGCTGCAGAGTATGAAACGGAACGACAATTGGAATATGAGTTTAAAAATATCGAATCCCTGATCCGAGGTGCAATTGACCCATCAACCAAATCGAACAAGGCTTTTGATGAGCGATTTACCGAGGTCAGAAATGCTGTTGCTGTCGAATGCGATAGGATAAAGAAATCTTTTGCTCTTTGTACGTGGGAATTAGAGAATAGTCAACAAAGATCACACCATGTTCAGTACCACCAGCATCGCCTCATTATCCTGATTGACGAACTATTTGAGATTTCGAAACGAGAAGCGGAAAAGCCCGGATTTAATTCCCGGATTTCATTGGAAGCATTCTTCTTATACGATCAATTGGAAGACATTCTAAATTTAATGCGGATTGAACTTTCTGACTATTTCAGCCTTGATGCAAAAATACCAGAACCACATAAAGCGAAGGCTCTCAAAAGCATTCGGGAGAAATATGAAGACGTTCGAGCCTACATGAGTGACAAAGAAAATGCTCTCATGGCTATATGCAGCAATCACATTAGCAAGCTATTGGCGGGGAAAGAACCTAGGACTACGTACAGAAAAATCCATTACATGGAGATTCTGGTTGGATCAATCAGCAGTTTATTAACTAATCAGGATGCAGACCTTCCAGAAGAAGAAATTCAAACTCTTCTCATTTCAATGGACTTCAATACTGTCGAGTATTTCAAGCATCATGTTGGGCTTATTCGAAATCAATTAGCCGAATTGGATAGTGATTCGGAAAGGTTAGAGAAGCTAGCCTTCCACCATAAGACCATCAACCAGATTCAATCAATTCATGACCTGATTTACAACCCCGACACAAATGGAATTAAGACTCAATTATCCGAGTGGATTTCGGAGGAAGTTCAGTTCCTGGAGCGAAAGCGAGACTTAACCACCACCTCAAGAATTGCAGAAAATGATTTTGCTAAGAAGGATTTCAAGCTTGAATTTGATATGTCCGTTTCGCAGTTCGCATTCTTTATAAAAGCATTTATCGAAACCGGTGTCATTCAGAATAAAAACATATCCGAGTTGATCCGGTTTCTTGCAAAGTTTGTAAAAACTAAACGCTCGGAGAATATCTCCTACGAGAGTTTCAGGATCAAATACTATAATGTGGAGGATAACACAAAGAATGCCGTGAAGAATACCCTTCACAATTCAATAGGATATATAAACAGCAACTAATATGAAAACTCAGTTGATCCTTATTGTCGTAGTTGGCTTTGCGATTTTCTCGTGTAGCAAGGGACGAGATTCAGTTTCCAAAGATGAAATTTCAGGAGCTTATACAAGGGAGTATTCTTTCAAAGTGATAAATTCCGAAACGGGTATAAAAATCGGAATGAGAACTATACGAGATACAATTTTTATCCGATCAAAAGGAAATGGTTACGAAGTATCAAATAACAAATGGAGTTTAAATGATTATGATGGAATGATCTGGCGGAATATGGAGCACTCGGATGACAGATCAATGCCAACTTACCAGGCCAATTTTGATATGAGCAATAGTAGTTTAAGTGACAAGGACTCTATGCCATCTTTGTATTTAAGTCCGAAGACTGAGCAGCTATTCAAAACAAAAAGTCGCCAGAACCCGTATGGGAAAATAAAATGAGGCTTCACTTTTAATAATTCAAATCTCTTTCAATTATTCTAAATTAATTCAAAATGTAGTGATAGTTTGCACCATGAAGCTATTGATTATTGAAGATGAGAAGCAGCTTGTTGAAAGTATTGTCCAGTACCTGCACAAGGAGCGCTATCAGTGTGAAGTTGCCAGCACACTAGAAGATGGCCTTGAAAAAGTCATGCTGCATGAATACGATTGCATTCTTCTTGACATTACTCTTCCAGATGGAAACGGATTAACCATTTTGGAACGTATTAAAGCAGAAGGTAAAATGGAGGGTGTCATTATTATTTCTGCCAAAAATTCCCTTGATGATCGTATCAGAGGACTAAAGTTGGGTGCGGATGATTACCTGGCAAAACCATTTCACCTTCCCGAGTTAGGTGCCCGTGTTGAATCCCTTATCAGACGGAAGAATTTTCAGGGTTCAAATAAAATTAGCTTTAATGAATTGAGCATTGATGTACAGGCACAAACTGTTACGGTCAATGGAGGTCATGTGGCGCTCACCCGCAAGGAGTATGACCTCTTGCTTTTCTTCCTATCCAACAAAGGCAGGGTTATATCAAAAAATGCAATTGCCGAACACCTTTCCGGTGACATGGCTGACATGTTAGATAATCATGGATTTGTATATGCCCATGTTAAAAACTTGAAAAAGAAATTAATCGAAAGCGGCTGTAAAGATTACATTAAAACAATTTATGGTTTCGGTTATCAATGGGAAGCATGAGTAAAAAATTACTACATAAGACACTTCGGGTTTATATTCTATTTGCTTTGATGGTGCTACTGTTAAGTGCGCCTTTATTTTACTTTATCACAGATAGACTCTTCATCGAAGAGGCTGATGAAACGCTCCTGTTGCATCAGAAGGAATTTATAACAAACAACCTTCCTGAGATGCACGAGAAAGATATTGCATTTTGGAATAAAATCAGTCGTAATATTAAAATCGAACCACCTGTTTCTTCCCTTAAAAAGGATTCTATCTTTTACCGCTTGTATCTGGATACATTAGCGGCAGAAAATGAACCCTATAGAGTCCTGTTTTCCCCTATCATCATTGACGGAAAGCCTTATACTTTTATGGCTAGGTTCAATCTCATTGAATCCGAAGATCTGATTGTCAGCATGGCATCCCTATTTTGTATTGTTCTAATACTCCTTTTAACAGGGTTGTATTTTATAACGCGGAGACTTTCGTTCAAACTGTGGATGCCGTTTTATTCAACCCTAAATCAAATTGAACAATTTGAACTGAACAAGAATATAAATCCGGATTTTGCCAATACGGACATAGAAGAGTTTACCCGATTGAACCAGTCTGTTGGTCGACTACTTGAGAAGAACTTATCTGTTTATAACGATCAAAAAGAATTTATTGAAAATGCAGCACATGAACTGCAAACTCCTCTTGCGGTTTTTCAAGTGAAATTGGATACGCTTGCTCAGCAAATGCCTTTTACAAAAGAATTAGGAGATACTTTATCCAGACTTAATGAAGCAGCGTCAGGGTTAAATCGAATTAACAAAAACTTATTACTCCTTTCTAAAATAGAGAACAGCCAGTTCACTGCCTTCGAGAACATATCAATTGGGGGTATCTTAGCAAAACAAGCAGCTTTTTTAACTGAGCAAGCTGGAGTTAAAAGTATACCGGTTCATATAAAATATGATGATGCTATACAAGTAAAAGCCAATACCACTTTACTTGAAATAGCGATCAACAACTTGCTGTTAAATGCGCTTCGACATAACAAACCTAATGGCCAAATATTTGTATCTCTTTTGATGGACAGATTAGTGGTATCCAACACCAGTGAACAAGGTGCTTTGTCGACCGAAAAATTATTTAAACGTTTTTCCAACCAAGGTTCCGAAGGAAGTGGCCTTGGGTTGTCCATTGTGAAGAAAATCAGCGATCTGCACGGATGGAGTCTAAGCTATAACTATCAGGACACCATGCACATTTTCCAACTCTGTTTTCAAAAATTCTAAAATTCTTCCAAATCAAGTATCAATTTTAACTAAAAATTCATTCGCAACAAAAGTCTTACATTCCTTTTCCCTTAGAAAAAAAATGTTGTTGCTGATTGAATATAATAAGCATTACAGTTGTCTAATCATTGACTTACTAAACATTTTAAAATATGAAAACCTACTCTCAGCTGCTTTCGCTTCTTGTTTTTTTTGTGATGTTATTTTCATTGAACAAACTGGAAGCGCAAACTTCCGGGTTCCATCTTATTAAGAAAACCGTTATTGGCGGTGAAGGTGGATGGGACTATCTGAGCGTAGACACAAAGAATAACCGTCTTTACATTTCGCATAGCGCACAAGTGGAAGTGCTGGATGCGAAGACCCACGAGAAAATCGGTACCATTCCCAATCTACAAGGAGTTCATGGCGTGATTGCTGTTCCAAAGAGCGGCCGCGGCATTACAACTAACGGAAGGAGCAACACGGTTACTATTTTTGATTTGAAGACTTTGGCGCCAATAGTCGAATTGCCAACAGGCAAGAATCCGGATGCTTTATTGTACGATGATTTTTCGGGTCGTGTGTTTGTGTTCAATCACAGTGATGTAACCACCACAGCAATAGATATTGCTGAAGGCAAAGTTGTCGGAACAGTTGATGTGGGCGGATCAGCTTTGGAAGCTGGAGCCACGGATGGTAAAGGCACCATTTATGTAAACCTTGAAGACGCTAGCGAGATCGTTTCTTTTGATGCTAAAACATTGGCTATAAAGAATCGTTGGAAAATAAATCCTGGGGAAGAACCAACAGGGTTGGCATTAGATACCAAGACCAATCGATTAATTAGCGTTTGTCACAACGAATTGATGATAGTGGTGGACTCTGAAAAAGGAAATATCATAGCGCAAGTTCCTATTGGAAAGAGAGTAGACGGTGTAGTTTTTGATCCGGAATTGAAAATGGCCTTCAGTTCAAATGGAGAAGGTTCGATTACCGTAGTGCAAGAGGTTTCTGCCAACGAATTCAAAGTTGTTGAAACGATAAAAACAGAACCGGGTGCACGCACCATTGCTCTTGATCCGAAGACACATCACGTATTTGTATCCACTGCTCAATATGGTGAGACTCCTGCGGCTACTGCCGAGAACCCAAACCCAAGACCGAAAGTAGTGCCGGGCACGTTCATGGTTCTGGAATACGGAAGGAATTAAATCCACTAATTAAAAATTCAGTCGATCAGAGTTAACCAGTAACATAAGGTATGCGAATCCAATTAATAATTTCTTTCCTGATTTTTATTTTAAGTCCTTCAATATTGTATGGTCAAGACCTTGCCTTTTATATTGAACAGGCAAAAACCAATAGCCCACTGATTCAGGACAATAAAAATCAAAGTGAGGCAGCTTATTTGGAGGCAGAACGTTTAAAGGCATTCTACACCAAGGCTCAGGTCAGCCTTACAGCGAGTTATTTATTTGCTCCCGTAATCACGCGAGACAATGGAAATTCGAAATTGGATTTGAATCCTTCAGGAGCTTCGGAAAATTATTCTGGGTATGATCTTGCAGCAAGTAACGGTGGAGTCTATCAAGGTTTGTTAAATATCAATCAACCATTATTTAATGGATCACGTTACGAAACAACAGCGGAACAAACTTTGATTGGTGCACAGATCAACCAGAATACCATTCAACTTACGACACATGATCTGGAGAAGTTTATTACTGATCAATATATCCTTTGCCTTCAGGATTATAAGCAGACAGAATATCTCAAGAGCCTGGTTAAAATAATTAACGATCAAAAGAATGTTGTTTCAAAGCTTGTGGAAAACGGAATAGCCAAGCAATCCGATCTTTCTTTGCTCGTCATAGAACAAAAAACACAACTAACTGCACTCAATACTTTTAAAGCTACCTATCGTAGAGACTTGATGGACTTACGAGTGTTATGCGGTATTACTGACACCACCTATCAAGTTCTGGCCAAGATTAATCTGCAACTTACTGAGAATGTTGCTGTGTCACGCTTCGCAGAGAAATATCGACTTGACAGCTTGAACCTGGTGGCCGCGCAAAAAGTATTTGAATTGAAATATAAACCTGTGGTAGGTGCATTTGCAAATACAGGGTTGAATGCTGTCTATGCCCCTACTATTCCCAATCGTTTTGGATTGAGTGCGGGTGTGAATTTTACTATGAATTTAAATGATGGCAAGCAGCGTAATATTACACAGCAGCGTACGGCAGTGCTAATGCGATCAACAAGTCTCTATAAGAATTTTTTCTATAATCAGAATAGTGTTCGCAAGAATAGAATATTGACTGAATTGAAATCTATAGATGAACGACTTACCTTGACTGAGGATCAAATAAAGGAATATCAGAAATTGCTAGAGTTCTATAAACAAGAATTGAGCCGTGGTCAAATATCTGTCATCAACTATATCAACATCTTAAAGAGTATGACGATCACACAACGTGATTTCGTATTGCTTCAAACAAATAAGGAGCTACTCATCAATCTTTACAATTATTGGAACTGGTAAAACTATGCGCATAGATTTTAAACTTATTATCCTATTCATGTTAGGATCTACGGCTTGTAGCAAACCTTCTTTTGAAGATGGATCTTCTGTAAAGGCAAAAGTCTCTGTTGAGGTGACTAAGTTAAGTACCGGAATTGTCAAAGATCAACTCGCCTTGTTTGCCAACACGCTGTACCTGAAGCGAAACGTAGTGACATCTCCTATTCCGGCCTTTATCACACAAGTGTTTATTAAACTTGGAGACCCGGTGAAAGAAGGGCAAATGCTTTATGTTCTGGAAACAAAAGAGAGAAGGGCATTAGGGTTACAAGCTGTCCTGCCAGATTCTTCGTCAACTTCTTTTGGAAGCATCACGGTCAAAGCTCCGGCATCAGGTATTATTAGCACATTGGATAAACAGCAGATTGGTGATTATGTACTGGAAGGCTCTCAATTATGTACCATCGCTGAAAGCAGTGCTCTTGCCTTTGCGGTAAACGTGCCGTATGAATTCAGTTCTTTCGCCAAAGCCGGAGTTAGATGTACACTACTAATGCCTGATAATTCACGCCATTCCGCAAGGTTTACGACACCACTTACGACTATGAACTCGCTAGCACAAACTCAAACTATTCTGGCTAAATCAGATGACCGAATGTTTCTTCCTGAAAACCTTATTGTAAAAGTATTGGTCGATAAAAATTCTGATGTCAAGCAACAAATCCTGCCCAAGGTTGCTGTGCTAAGTGATGAGATGATGGAAAAATTTTGGGTAATGAAATTGCTTAACGACAGCATGGCTATCAAAGTAGAAATTATGCCAGGTAGCAGAAATAAAGAAGTGATTGAAATCAGAACACCTTTATTCAAAGCGGATGACAAATTTTTGACCTCTGGAAACTATGGTTTACCGGATACTGCGTTTGTTAAAGTAATCCGATAATCTGAAAGCTCTTCCCATGATTTCTTCAAAAGGTTATCTTCAGGTTTTTGCAAAACCAATTTTGTTTGTTGGAATCTTGCTATTGGTGGCGGGTGCGTTTTCATTCACCCGTATGCAGACCAATTTGTTTCCGGAAGTATTGTTTCCGCGCATTACCATCATAGCAGATGCAGGGCAGCTTCCTATTGATCGGATGATGATTACCGTTACAAAGCCCCTTGAAAGTGCCGTCAAAAGAGTGCAAGGCGTAACGATTGTTAAAAGTAGCACCAGTCGCGGAGTATGTACAATAGATATTTTCTTTGATTGGGGAAATGATACCTACTCTAAAAAATTACAGATTGAAAGTAGGATCAACGAAATCAAAAACTTTCTTCCGCTGGGAGTAAATCTTTCAATTGAGGCGATGAATCAATCGCTGTTCCCGGTGTATGGCTATACACTCGAAAGTAAAGATCATAGTCAGGTGGCGTTACGTGATCAGGCGAACTTACTGTTGCGTCCTATTTTCTCGCAGGTAAATGGCATTTCTAATGTAGTGGTTAGAGGTGGTAGAGCAAAAGATTTTGTGGTTATTCCTGATCCACTTAAACTTTCTTCTCTTGGCCTCACCCCTTCTACATTTATTGCTGTATTCAACAATAACAATTTTGTGTTGTCCAACGGCTACGTTTCGGATTACCGAAGACTTTATCTCTCCCTCACAGATACACGCGTCAACGACCTCGAAGCCCTACAAGACATTATTCTAAAAAATGACGGTAACCGTATTGTTAGGGTAAAGGATGTAGCCACAATTGAAATACAGGAGCAACAAGAGTTTGTGATCATCAACGCCAATGGTAGCAATGCCGTGCTGATCGATTTAGTAAAGCAGCCCGGTATTAACCTGATTGATTTTTCTAAAGATGTGGAAGAAAAAGCAAATGAAGCAAGGAAGATTTTGCCGAAAGGTTATGAATTAAAGCCCTATTACAATCAGAGCGCATTTGTGGGAGATAGCATTGATAGTGTTGTAAAAACAATCTATGAAGGCTTAGTTCTTGCTCTTATTGTGATGGTCATTTTTCTTAGATCTTGGCGATCAAGTTTAGTGGTAATGCTTACCATACCAGTGACACTGGGTTTTACTGTTCTGGTACTTTATCTGGCTGGTATTACTATCAACATTATGTCGCTTGGCGCGATTGCTGCTTCCATCGGGTTAATTATTGACGATGCCATTGTTATCATTGAGCAGATTTATCGTGGCCATGAAGATCATCCTGAAAAGGATCGTTTTACCATTGTACGAGAAGCGATCCGCGATTTGTTTCCCGCAATGGTTGGTTCATCTTTAGCAACTATTGTTATCCATTTTCCCTTTCGCTTGATGAGCGGATTGGCCGGCAGTTTTTTCAGAGAGCTATCCGATACTATGCAGTTAACCATGGTTACCTCCTTTTTAGTGACCTGGTTGTTGTTGCCAGTTCTTCATCTTATGATTGGTTACAAGGCCTCACTGAAGCCGCATAGCCATAGTGAGTCTGAATCAGTTAATCGACTCTCGTGGCTTACATGGTTTTTTAATAAGCCAATTATAGCCATCCTGCTAGTTGCAGGTTTAGTTACTTCATCGTATTGGGCTTCCACTAAACTTGAAACCGGATTTCTACCTGAATTGGATGAAGGTACGATTGTGCTGGATTACATTTCACCTGCCGGAACTTCGCTTGAAGAGACCGATGCGATATGCAAAGAAATCGAGAAGATAGTTGACGCTCATCCCGATGTCGAATCTTATTCGCGGAGAACAGGCATACATATGGCGTTTAAAAGCGATCCATCAAACATTGGTGATTATTCTATTCAGTTAAAACAAAACAGAACGAAAACAACGGATGAAGTAATCAATGAACTTCGGAAAGACGTTGAGGCAAATGTGGTAGCGATGGAAGAGATTTCTTTCGGGCAACGCATTTCTGATTTGTTAGGAGACCTGATGAGTACACCGCAGCCTATTCAGATAAAAATATTTGGCGATGACTATAACCTCCTGAAAGTCTTTGCGGGAAGAGCCGATACACTTCTACAACAAATACCAGGTATCGCTGACATTAATAGTGGTTTGGTTACGGCTGGGCCTTCCATCATCTTTCTGCCCGATCAGGAGAAATTAAGTTTGTATAAAATTTCGTTAGCGGATTTTCAAACACAGCTTACGGCTTACACAGCGGGTGTGCCTCTTGGTTTAAATGCCAACGTTGCGATACCATCACCATTTCAGGCCGCAATGACGGGTGGATTGCAAATCGGCCAACTTCAGGATGGTGAACAAATGCGAAGGATATTATTGCGCTTTACCAATTTTAAGGACAATGACCTGGAGCTACTGAAAAGACAATTGATTTTTTTGCCTGATGGAACAACGCGCCCGCTGTCTTTTTTCTGTGATGTTAAAATTATTCCAGGTGAGATTGAATATAGAAGAGAGGATCTTAAGTCGGCAGTGATTGTTACGGCTAGGTTAGAAAACCGTGACTTAGGAGGCGCAATAAAAGATATTCAAAAGAAATTGAACGCAGAACTTCCCTTACCGCAAGGATATACGATTGCATACGGAGGAGCTTACGCAGAACAACAACAATCCTTTAAAGAATTGCTGACCATTTTAGCAATGGCCACACTGTTGGTGTTTGGTGTTATGATGTTCTTATTCAAAGAATGGAGAATATCGGTTTTACTTTTATTTATTTCAGTGACGGCTATCAGTGGATGTATTCTAGCGCTTTTTATTGTGGGCATTCCTTTGAATGTGAGCAGCTACACCGGCATCATTATGATTGTTGGTATTATTGCTGAGAATGCAATTTTCACAGTCAATCAATTCCGGCAAAATATGAAAGTTTCAGGTGATGTAGATCAGTCCATCAACTATGCCATAGCGTTACGCATTCGCCCCAAACTCATGACAGCCATTGGAGCCATTCTTGCCTTGATGCCACTCGCATTAGGCATTGGACTGGGTGCACAAATGCAGCAACCATTAGCGGTTGCAGTTATCGGTGGATTTATAGCTGGACTACCATTGCTCCTACTCGTTCTTCCAAGTTTGATGAGGGTGTTGTATAAGAGAAAGGTTTAGTCCCTTTATTTTGTGCCCATGGATACCTTTTAAAAACAATTGATTATTTCCACGCTTGAATTTTCTAATGCAATGAAATAAAATGTCCTAATAAAGTTTAATAAGAAAAACCAACAACTTGAAATTTGAAAAACTTTTTACTCCTGTTTTGTTTAGCCTGTTCAGTATCGACAATTGCACAAAATTCTCCAAAAGGAAATGGTCGTGTCTTTGGCGTTGTTATGGATTCCATCACGCGCACTCCGGTTGAATTTGCCAACGTAGCCATCCTTGACCCAGTCACCGGTAAACCAATTAACGGAACAGTTTGCGATGATAAAGGAAAGTTCTCTGTTACCAAATTAGCCAGGGGCAATTATCAGGTAACGATTTCTTTCATTGGCTTCGAAACCAAAAGCATCCCGATTACCATCTCTGATAAAAAAAGCGATATAGATCTTGGTTCGGTGAGAATAAGTGTGGCTGCAAAATTACTTGAAGAGATAACGGTGCAGGGACAAAAAGTATTGGTGGAGGAAAAAGTGGATCGAACGATATACAATGCCGAGAATGATCTTACTACAAAAGGCGGTGATGCAACGGATGTTTTAAAACGTGTTCCACTCTTGTCGGTTGATATGGATGGAAACGTATCATTGAGAGGGAGCTCGAGCGTAAAAGTGTTAATCAATAATAAGCCGTCCACTATTACGGCAACTAGTGTGGCTGATGCTTTAAAACAAATCCCTGCTGATATGATAAAAACGGTCGAGGTGATTACTTCGCCTTCTTCCAAGTATGATGCAGAGGGCTCGGCTGGTATAATCAATATCATCACTAAGAAAAACACATTGGAAGGTGTGTTCTTTACAGGAGATGGAAGCATTGGGACGAGAGGTTCTAATCTTAGCCTCAATGGCAATTACCGAAAAGGTAAAATGGGTTTTTCATTAGGAGCGTTCAGTCGTGCTACCTATAATGTGATTAGTGACTTTGCCAACAATCAGACTACGATGAGCAATGGTGATACGTTAGTGAGCATGCAAACTGCACATCTTCGTAGTCAAGGCACAACCAGGCAATACACCTTTGGCTGGGACTATGACATCAACAAATTAAATTCCTTAACGGCTTCAGTTCGTTATGGTGAGCAAAATCAAAACAATTATCAGGATCAATTATACACGCTAACCAGTCAGGACGAGATTATCCAATCGCTGAGCATAAAAAACGTTAAAGCCACAAACGTAGGGAAGAATGCCGATGCAAGTCTTACTTACACTAAAACTTTTGCCAAGAAAGGAAGGGAGTTTGATTTGATGGGCATCTATAGCCGGAATAGTCCCACTGCCGGTTTTGTAACAAATACTTTTTCTCCAACTGATAATTCGTTGTTGAGCAGTTACAAAAATAGCAATCAGGGCAAGACGGACGAGGTAACGATACAAGCGGATTTTGTTGAGCCCATCAAGGAAAACCAAACCCTCGAATTTGGCGCTAAAGATTTTATTCGGAATGTTTCAAGTGAATACCAGAACTTGATTGCACAAGGCATAAATGGCGAATACGTGCCCGCCACCAAACCTTCGTCAAACAGTTTCACTTATAACCAAACAGTGTCAGCTGGCTATGTATCTTATTCTATTTCGACTGCGAATAATTATACGATTAAAGCGGGAGGTCGCTATGAATACACATCCATTCTTTCGCATTTTCAAAATCAACAGGATATCAACATACCTGCCTACGGTGTGCTCGTGCCAAGTATAAACGTTTCGCGAAAACTTAAAAATGGCAACTTGATAAAGGTTTCCTATAACAGACGCATTCAACGTCCATCTCTGCGCGATCTGAATCCCAATCTTCAGTCGTCCAATCCGATCAATGTAACAATTGGCAATCCATTGCTAAAGCCCGAGTATGCCGATAATTATGAAATAGCCTACAAGACTTTTATTAAGAGTACCTCCATCAACCTGTCAACCTACTTACGAAATAATACAAATGACATTCAGCCAGCAAGAACGGTGCGGCACGACACGATTGTTTCAGTTTCTCAGAACATTGGTACCGAAGCTAACTATGGAGTATCGGTCTTTGCGAGTGTTCCAATCTCCAATAATTTTTCAATCAACGGTGGTCTGGATATGTTCTATCGAATACTGAAAAACAATTCAGATGATCCATTCATTCATGCCACCAATCAAGGCTTGGTTACAAATGTAAGGGTGTTTGGTAATTACAATTTTTCGAAAGGCTGGGCACTACAGTTTTTCAGTTTCTTTCAGGGACGAAACATTAACTTACAAGGATATCGCACTAATCCGATCAATCACAGCCTCGCTGTAAAGAAGGACATCCTGAGAAAGAAAGGCTCCCTTGGTTTTGGTCTTGATAATTTTGCGACACCTTCCTATAAAGTGCATTCAGAACTGGAGTCTGCCTACCTGCTGCAATCCACAACTAACACCTTGTACAACTTCATCGCAAGAGTCAACTTTAGTTATAAAATAGGAAAACTGAATCCCGAAAGGAAAAAAAGAAAATCAGGAGAGGATGATGATACTCCTTAAATTCACATTGACTTGACTTGTTATTTGTAGGCCACATTCTATAATGAAATGGGCAGTCGATGTAAAGGATGGAGTTTTTACTTTTTTTTCAAAATAAGCTGCTTTTTGCCTTCCGCAATGAGTGTTATGGGGCGAATCATGGAACCAACAGGTTCTCCAACGGCAAACTCATTTTGATAATTTTCTCCAAGAAATGCTGCAAGTGTTTTAGCCAACTGCTTTTGATACAGCTGTGCGGTATTCATTTCTCCTAGTGCCTGGGTATCAGGTCCCAAGACTGCCATCCATATCTCGTCAGAGCCAAACGTGAGCCTTCCGTGGTTGCGCCAATTTTTTCGCGAGTTTCTTCCTCTTCCATGATCTGTTGAAATGAGGAGGGTAGTATGGTCACTGTAGTCCGGTTGCGATTGAATCCATGCCCACAGTTTTGAAATCCATTGGTCACTACGTTGGGCAGCATACAGGTATTGATCATATAGACCCTGGTGAGCATATTCATCAGTTTCATCTAACGCAATGTACAATAGGCGAGGTCGCTCTCTTTTCAAATACTCAAAGGCAAGGTGAAACGTAACCGAATCGCTTCTCTTTCGAGTTTTGGTTTGAATTTGATTTAAGATTTTCTCTTGCTCAGAAAGCGAATCTCCAATGGCTAACTCAACACCACTATTCACAGATATTCCATTAATGGATTCTCTTAAAATGTAGGGAAAAACGTCCCAGGTAGAAAATGCGCTCACCCTATTCTTAAATCCAGGCCGCAGGCTTACAAAGTCTAATACCGTGCTGTTGGGATTAACTAATTTTTGATTACTTCGAACTTTTCGGTTAACTGCCCCCACGAACATTTCATGATAACCCGGATATGAAAACCAATACGGGTTTGCACAATTCACAAAACTCTTAAGTTTCCTGTTTCCATAGAGTTGGCCGTGAGTGGCAACGGTGCCCCAGAAAAAAGGAAGAAGGTCTTCTCTTTGACCATGTTCCTTAAAATTCATTCCGGTGATAATGTCTTTCTTAAATTTGGGATTGTTTATAATTTTAGGATCAACACCCTGAAAGAGTTCCTGCCAACGAAATCCATCCATTGTAATGAGAATAATATTTTCAGTCTTCCTTTGCGCCAAAGCCTGTGTCGAGAAGAGAATAGAGATTGACAAAAAGAATTGAACATTTTTCATAGAAAGTTATTAACCTCAATTACCTAACCTTAAATGAATATGCCGTTCGAATTCCAAAAAGTTGCATTCCTGATTTTTGTGTCCCCACACTGCCAAGACTTTTTTCATAGAACAGAGCAACCTCAAACTGATTTTTCTTTTTTGTTAATCGACCAATACCCACAACAGCATTGAAAGTGCCACCAAAGTATCTGCTCTGGTCAACTTCTTCCACCGTGCTTAGCTTTAAGTCAGAGTCAGGTGCCGCTCCTGGGAATGGATAGGAATAGATGTATTGGTTTTTGAAAGAAAAATAAGGAGTGTAGCCAGTTTTTACAATTAACTGATGTTCTCTCGTAAGCCACCATTTATACTTAATATTTGGGGGTATAGAAAGTGTATTAGTGCTTACTCTAACACTTTTTAAGTCTCCTAGTTGGGAATTTAAATCGGGCAAATTGTGAGATTGAAAATCATTTTTGAGTGTCATTTTAGTGTTGAAATAATCCAACGATGTTTCAACACTCCAATGAGGAGAGACCATCCATTCTGCAGTAACACCAAAACGTGGAGTGATTCCACCTGTGCCAGCACTATATAATCCTTTTGCAAAATCTATATGAGGTGCTATGTTAATGCCAACTCCTCTAACGTGCTGATGATCCTCTATTTTGTTTATGAGTTTGCTTGAAATGTGTCCTGTTAATTTGACCTCTGGCAACTCCATTTTAATTTTTTCCACAGAATCATCATAAATAATGGAATTTAATGTACTTGTAATTTTCAGTTCAGACGGTGATTCAAAGGCATATGATTTATGTCGAATTAGTTTTATCCGATCCGTTATAATTAGGTATGCCTGACCTCCTTCTATTTTCAAAACATCGGCCTCTTGTAGTCTTTTAAGGATATTTGGCGGAATGGACTCAGTTGCCCCTAAGTAAATTTTGTCATTGGAATGTAATGAGGACCTATCTACCGATGTTGGAAACACCTGCTTAGTTGTCACCACTTTCCGTTTGTTAGACTCCATCGTTTCCTTGCCTTCAGGTTCGATGATATACACGGATGGTTGTTGATTGTTTGATTGGATTTGTTGAAGAGCAAATGTCAATGAGTCAACCCGATGCTGTAGATTATTGGTTAGTTCTTTTTTATCGTTTTTTGCTTTGTCATTAGCATTCCAAAAGATAAAGCCATTAATTGCTGAAAAGACAAGTAAAGACGAAATCACAAAAGCCTCTGTTCGATATTTTGAATACCAAGGTATTGAGGGTTGAGGAAAAGTTAATTTTTGAAAGCTCTCCAATGCAGAGGAATCAGTATCCTCATAGTGTTCGAACTTCTTTTTGATCAGGTCGTCAAAATTGCTATCATCCATTTTGTTCAGTTTTTTTTTCAAACTCCAAACTCAACATTTTCTTTAACTTAGTTCTGGCGACATTCAGATTGGATTTGGATGTCCCCACACTGATATTTAATTTTTGTGCAATCTCATCATGTTGATACCCGTCAATTACATGTAAATTGAAAACGATTTGATACGAGGGCGGCAATTGTTGTATAGCATTAAGAATCACCTGTTCGGATAGTTGATCAAAAACGTCTGGTTCTAACATCTCGTTTTTCGAATACGAAATGTCCAGATTGTTATAGTGTTTTTCATTCCTTCTGAAATAATCGATTGAGGCATTGACCATTATTTTGCAAACCCAACCTTTAAAGGAAAAACCTGGAGTATGTTTGTCGAGATTTGTCAATATTTTATAAAACCCATCGTTCACAACCTCAATAGCTTCATCAGTTGAGCGCGTATAACGCTTGCAAATAGCTAACGCAAAGCCATAGTATCGCTTATAAAGCTGGTATTGGCCTTGGCGATTACCATTTTTACAACCTTCTATTAGCTGATAAATGTCGTCCTCTTTGATAAGGCTTGGTTTACAGGATTTCGGACTTGCTTATGAGTAGATGACGCAGGAAAATCAAGAAAGGTTGGTTCATTAAAATTAATATTATATGAACCAACCTATGCGCGAATCCACGCGTCTGTAATGTAGGGTTTTCAATTGATCATTCGTAATCTCTCTTTTAAATTGAAATACATAGCCCTACCCGTTTTTAGATCGAATTCCTCTTACCGTAGACAGGTAGTAGTGTTGATCATAGGGTCAACCCTAATTAGGTTGATTCTTGGCTATTTCCTGAAATTGGGGAATGACGAACAGTACTATCTGACATTTGCAGCATATCCTGAGATAAATCATTTTGACCATGCTCCACTAATTGAATTTTTAGTTCGCCTTTCATCCTTCGATGGTTTTTTTAATTCTAAATTAATATTGAGGACTGACTCCATTTTATTGGCGGGATTCAATACATGGATTGTCTATCGAATAACTAATAAAATTAAAAATGAGTCTGCGGGTTGGTACGCAGCCTTATTTTATACGTTTTCAATTTACGGTTCTGTTATTATCGGCATTTCGGTAATCCCCGAAACAGTTCAATTGTTCTTCTGGCTTCTTTGCCTAAGCCTTATGGTCGATTTCTTGCCGGCAAGGGTAATTGACAAGAAGGAAAGGCTTAAAATGATTTTATTTGGATGCTTTGTAAGTTTAGCCATCCTATCAAAGTATAGTTCAGCATTTATCTGGTTAAGTACCATTTCCTTTATCATCATATTCAATCGGAAGTGGTTAAAGGATTTTTCGTTTTACATCGCTTTATTTATTTCATTCCTTTTCATATTGCCCATTTTGAGTTGGAAGCTGGAGTACGATTGGCCGGGTTTCTCTCTATTGGCCGAAGTTGTCAACTCTTCTCGCATCAGTTGGGTCCATTTTTTCAATGATATTATTAATGTGGCTTGGTATGTGAATCCGTTTAATTTTCTTCTGATTATCATACCCTTGGTATTCATAGTCAAAGGTAAAATATTACTCGATTCGAATCTAACTGCACTCTTCCTCTTGACAACCTTACCTCTTTATATTACTTCCGTATTTTTCCTTTTCTTTAATATCAACTGGTTGTTTTCTGCTGGCCCAGTATTTATTACCCTCAGCATTCCAACTGCCGTTTATTGGTCAGACAAAATAAAGGAGATGGACGGAGACATTGAGCAAGCGTTACTTTCGATGTATGCAATAGGGAGCATATTAATGATTGGCCTCTACGTTTTCGATTGTCAGTCAAGACTGGAGCAAAAATTAAACTCTGCAACAGCAAGTTTTGCTGAATTTGACATAGTAAAAGATTTCCAGGGATGGAGTTCAATTGGAGAGGGATTTCAAATAATTGCAAACAAGGAAGAAGCAATAGGAAATATGCCACTGAATACCGATTTGATCGCATCAGTATCATTCCCCTGTGCTCATGAAGCTTATTATGTAGCCCATCCATTGCAGCGAAAATTATTTCTACTCGAGGACAGCAACAATTCATTCGAGGTCAGGGTCAACGAACGAATCGGTGGCCTACAAGATGGGCATGACTATTACTATATAACTATTAGCAGTCTTTTTGAAAATTCGCGTGAGCTTGTGAAAGATCACTTTGAAAAAATTGAACTTATTGATACGATAAAAATAAGTCCTTCTTATGCTTTTAAATCGCACACCTCATATGCACTCATCTATCGACTAAAACACTATAAAAAAAATGAGTTTGCGGATTGATCTAATCCTTTTGTTAGGTATAATGCTTGGTTGTACCATTTCAATTTGTGTTGCCGATAACGGTGATTCCAGCAAAATTAAGCAACCCCATAGACTAATAACTCTCCCGGCCATACTTCATAGCCCTGAAACCAAATGGGGAGCAGGATTAGCTATGTCATTAACTCTTAAGAAAAATAAAACAGATTCATTTTCTCGCACATCAAATGTTCAAGGCCTTGGCTTATACACTCAGCGGCATCAAAAACTAATTGGCGTTGAGAGCACTCTTTTTTTTAATAAGGAAAATTATATTTTCCGCTTCCATGGAACGTATAGTTTCTATCCAGACAAATTTTGGGGTCTTGGTAATAGGACAAATTCACGAAATTACGAAGCATTTAGCTATGAGCAATTCTTCATTTTTCCACAATTGCTAAAGCGTATCTATAAGAAACTTTATGTGGGTTTATCACTGGAGTATCAAAATGTGATACGATTCAATCATCAGTCAAAAAGTTTATTTATAGATGAGAATATTGTAGGAAGACATGGTGGCATCATTTCAGGTGCAGGCGGATTATTGACTTGGGACAATCGAAATAATGCCTTTAGCCCGACAAGCGGACAATTCTTTGAGTTTTCAACTACTGTATTCACGGAACGTACTGAAAGCGATTTTGCTTACACTAACTATATTATTGATGCTCGAAAATATTTTTCTATTCCGTCTGGTAACGTTATTGCCTTTCAGGTTTATGGAAACTTTAACAATGGATCAGTTCCCTTTTTAAGCCTTGCCTCATTGGGAGGAAGCACCATCATGCGAGGATATTATAGCGGTCGTTTTCGTGATAACAATCTCATGGCAGCACAGGCAGAGTATAGAATGCACGTTTGGAAGAAGTTATGCAGTAGGATCGGGAATCCGCTTTGCGTTAAAGCCTGAAGAACGGTTGAACCTAAGACTCGATTATGGAATAGCATCACATTCCAGTGGCTTTTATTTAACTATCTCTGAGGCATTCTAATAATAAGTTTAAGTCGTACAGCAAAGCAATTAATCGGGTTTTCATGAATCGTCTCGTATTTCTCTTTTTACTTGGCCTCTTTTCAACTAATGCCTACGGCCAGGAGAAAGGAGTTTCTAACGACAGCACCAAGAAAACGAAGGGGCAATTAATTCCTTTGCCAGCCATTTATTTTACACCGGAAACAAGATTGGCAGTCGGGTGTATCGGAGTTTATTTGTTTAAGACAGATGGGAATGCCAGAACTTCAAATATTGATTTTGCGGCAGTATTCACACAGAATAAACAAATCATTATTGAACCTATCTATAACATTTTTACTAATGGTGAAAAATATTTTATCAAAGGAAGTATTATTTTCACCAAGTTCCCTGAATTCTTTTACGGTATTGGGAATGAGACGGCCCAGGACACCAAAGAAAATCTTTCTTACAAAACATTTCGTGTGAACAACAGAGTACTTCGCCAGATGTACCCGCATTTATTTATGGGTTTTCAACATTACTATTTCAAGACCTATAATGTCAAGTTTCCTCAAAATTCTTCATATCCTCCAGGTAGTATTCCGGGAGATAAAGGAAGTATCACTTCCGGTATAGGACCAGCAGTAGTCTACGATACCCGTGACAATATACTCAATGCGACAAAAGGAGTTTACGCTGAATTTTCCTCCACCCTCTATCGTAAAGCATTTGGCAGTGAGTTTGAATTTACAAACTTCACAGTTGATCTTAGAGCCTTTAATCGAATTACTAGCAAGGCCGTACTGGCTATACAAGGGCTAGTCAATTTTAATGTCGGTCATGTTCCGTTCAAGCAGCAAGCAACCATTGGCGGTTATACTACTATGCGAGGTTACTACAATGGCCGTTATCGTGACAAGAACCTTGTCGTTCTGCAGGCAGAGTGGCGACAACACCTTTACAAAAGATTAGGATGTACAGTCTTCGCAAACGTTGGAGATGTGGCTTCAAAGATTAATGGATTTAATGTCGATGATATGAAGGCTACTGTCGGGGGTGGGTTGCGTTATCAGCTTAGTCAAAAAGGAAAAATAAATATCCGTTTTGATGCAGGATTCGGAAGAAATACCCATGGATTCTACATAAATATTTCAGAAGCGTTTTAATATTATGAATAGATTTAATATTGATGTTCAAATTCTGATTTGCCTTTTCCTTGCTGTACTCACCTATTCAAGCATGGCGCAATCAAAAGCGGATTCTGTAATTCAGTTTCGGCAAACAAATACCCGCGATAGTACAATTGTAAGCGGTCAAAGTGGAGAGTTATTCATTTACAAAAGACCAAAGTCCTTGAGCTTCGTTAGCCAAGTACCCAGAACACTTGCATTAACAACAACTATGACCTTTACAAGGCAGAATATTCCTGCCCTTGCCGGTATGGCGGTGACGAGTGTTTTGTTAATAAGTGTCGACCAACACATTACCAACGCAGTTCAACAATTTGGAAGATATATTCATTTGGACGCTGATCGTAACTATGGTAGATCATTTGGTTTTAAACTAGGTGGTTCTAATGTAACTATATATGATGTTCCGAAAAATATAAATACCGGTATATATTCAATAGGTGAAGGATTGGCAAGTGTTGTTCTTGCAGGAGGTCTGTTCACATGTGGAAAAATTAATGGTGATTATCGGATGATTCAAACCGCCAGTCAAATTTTACAGGTGCAACTGGCAGTTGGAGTAATTACTCAAACAATGAAGCACCTTTCTGGAAGAGAGAGCCCATTCCTTGCAACTGCACCTGGAGGTGTCTGGAGACCTCTGCCTGGATTTTCTGAATATCAAAATCATACCGCTCGTTATGATGCTTTTCCATCTGGTCATTTAGCTACGATGATGGCAACCTTCACATTATTGGCTTTAAACTACCCTGAAAAAAAATGGATAAGAACGGCAGGTTTTGGTCTAATTAGCTTAGTTGGACTAGCCATGATAAATAACGGAGTACACTGGGCCGGAGATTATCCGCTTGCGTTAGGAATAGGATATATAACGGCTAAGGCAACAGTTATAATGAACCGATCGATAAAGCATAGAAAGTGAAATGTGACTCCTCTTTAGGTACTAAAATCGAAATGCAAATCCACACCTACCTGTTAAACCGTGGGGATTGACTTCCAGTGCATAGGTGGACATGTGAAATGCTTTGAACCCGACACCCATCTGAAATGAAATATATTTCCCTATTTTTATCCAGACACCCCCGCCCCCATATACATAGTATCCAGTTTCAGAAACTTGATACGGAGCAAATACATTTTGCTGATCTTCTTTCCGATAATTAATAAAAGAGAGCCCCTGGGACAATTGAATAAATGGAGTAATGGCTCTTTCTTTTCCTACTACCACTTTCGCATCAATAAAAACCGGCAAAAATTTCAAGTTGTATAAATTCCATCCGTTATCGTTATGATAATAATCGTACGAATATTCTGCCCCAAGGCTTATCAAAAGTTTAGGAGTAAAATAGTATCCTGCCGTAATGCTACCTCCATTAAAATAGGTGGCATGAGTGGTCCTCAAAGTTTGGAACTCGGTTGTAATACAATATCGCTCTTTTGATTGTAAAGGTGTGTGGTTGCCTTTATCTTGGGCCTTCGACCAATGAAAGATTAGAAGAAATAGTATTAAAAAAAATAGTCGACCTATGGGCCTTATCAATATGAGTAGAATTTTAATCGTGAAATTTATCTTCATTGTTTTCATAGGCGCATTAGTAATTTTTAACTGCCCGCGATCGAGTGCCCAAGTTGGCGGAGATGATTTTCCGCTATATGAAGTTGAATCTAAGGGGAAAGCTAAAGCGGTTATAGTATACATGACTGGAGATGGTGGTTGGAATTCATTTAGCAATACTTTGTGTAAGACACTGGCCGAAAGCGATTATCACGTAATAGCACTAGATTCAAAAAAATATTTTTGGGAACCAAAAAGCCCCGATATATTGACAGCAGATATGGTAAAAATTGTAAAATCAGCCCAATCCAAATGGAAAATAGAATCTTGGATATTGATTGGCTATTCATTTGGAGCGGATGTCGGAAGTTTTATTCCTTCTCATTTAAGTGAAAATATTTTATATCCAGTCCGTTGCATCTATTTAACTCCTTCTGAATCCTCCGATTTTGAAATCAAGATCAACGACATGCTTAATCTCTCACAAAAGAAAAGGAAGTATGACGTCAGAAAGGAAATTGAGAAAGCTATTGTCCCCACTCTTTGTCTCCTAAGCGAAGATGAATTTGACGAATTCTATGCTCTTCCTGTTAAAACAAAAATACTTCCTGGCGACCATCGCTTTGATAATAATTTTCCATTAATTGTTAAAGAGATAATTTCATTTATTGATAACAAATAAATCTATCCAAAGACCCAAGTTTAATTTACTATTCTCGATTCAGTTACTTTTCGAAGATAGTTAGGGGCTTGCAACAGGTGGTAATTATGATCGAAGACCAAATATTTCATTTCCCATTGAGGAAAGAACTTCTCCTTATACTTTCTAAGACCCTTAAATCGACTAAAAAACATTGACTTTTCGAAAGCATACTTGATAGTTCTCTGCTTAATGTCTACTCCTTCCATACCAGAAAGAGGAGCCAGTCCCATATTTACTTTTTCAAATTTATTCTCCTTTAGGTATAAAAAAGTCTTTGCCAATAGCATATCCAATACTCCATTTGGAGCATCATCTGTTTTTCTGATAAGGTCATACGTGGCCTCACCAGGAGCGTAACTTGGAATTAGATTGAGAAAGGCGTATAGTTTGTCTTCATTGTCTTCGATTGCTATAATTGTGTTTTGTTTTAAGGCTTGTTTATCAAACAAGCCTTGTGAAAATGTAGCTTCTTTTTGATTCATGCCTTTTAACCACTGGCCAGAAACCAGTTCCATTTTTTGAAGAAGACCTTCACGTATTGGGGAAGGATAAATATTAAAAACGAATCCCTGTGAAGTAAGCCGATTGATGGCATTTCGCGTTTCTTTCATTTTACGCCCTTCAATTGAGAATTGTGCGAGGTTAACTACAGCCTCTTCACCAACCGGTAATATCTTTTTATTCAATGATCTATATATCGATAAGCTTGCCTCCGGTACGCGATAATAAGTCGACACAAATCCATTTCGTTTACAATATTTATCAAACTCGCGCACCATTGCCTTTAATTCTTGTGGCCCCTTACACACAGGGTCTTCTAATACCACAGCCATGTGCTTGTGCATCTTGAAGGAAATAAATCCTTCTTCATCCGAAGAAAAGAAAAGAAGTTTGTCAGAGTATATTTTAAAATAATCCAGTTGTGATTTACCCCACTTTTTTACAAGGTTGCTGGCCAACTTTCTTTCTTCATCCGTATTGAAGGGCTTTGCAAAATGAGGTCGTAGAAACCCGTAAAAAATAGTAAGCAGATATCCAGCACCTGCAAAATAAATTGAATATAAGAAGAATTGACCCAATTGAGTGACTGGCGTTATTCCCCCTGCATCAAACAAGAAAAACACTCTTAATATGTTTTTTACGGCAGCCATTAATTCAAAAGTTTCACCAAAATGCTTTTGGTCAATGAAGTAAAATCCGATAACTCCATATAATAAAATGGACACCAAACCATACAATGCTACTTGTATGCTCAATTTGGTAAAGTATGGATCTGGCTTTAGCTTGTAAAATGGTTTTGTATAGGCCAGACATAAGAAAGATGCAAAGGCAAGAAGCGCCTCTTCAAAGTCTACGCCTTTCAAAATGTGACCAATAACGGAAAAGGCAGATAGGACCAGCGCTAAGTACCATGCCCTTCGCAACCCTTTGAACAAAAAAAAGGAAATTAGAACCAGGATAAAGCCGCTCACAAGCACTAGCCAATTTGAAACGGATGCAGAACCGTGGAAGAATAGATTTTCAACAACTATTAATCGATAGGGTATTGCGGGTGTAACAGCGGAAATAATATTTGTAATGGCAAGGGTGAAAAGCAAAAGCGCGGGCAAGAGCCTAATCGTTAAGTTATCACGCTTAGAAAAAAAACTCACAATGCCTGCAAACAAGGGCAACCAAAATTCAAAGAAACGGAACAGCAAAGTGATTGAAGCTGCGGATACTAAGGGTAATCCATATTGTCCTAATATAATAGTCAAAGAAACCTCAATAGCACCTAATCCACGGAGTAAAGGTGAAACGATAAGGATCACGACCATCACAATGTATCCAATAAAGGCAGCGGCAAGGGAGGGCTCAAAGCCAAAGGCGAGCATCGAAATATATAAATGAGCTACACCAACAAACTCAATGATAAGCGAAACTAAGAGTGTTCGGATAAGATATTTTTTTATAATGCCTTGGGTTCTTAATTCCTCAAGTACCGAAGCCCACGAAGGAAACCAACGTTGAAGTAGGAGGAATAGCCAACCCTTTTTTAAGAGAGAAGCTGATACAAAGAGCAATGATCCGCAAAGCGTAATTAATAGTCCAAAGCTTATGAGTTCAGTGGAATGAAGTTGATTTTTAATTAAGGCAAAGACGAAAACCGGAATTCCAAGTACCAAAACAGATAAAATCCCGCAAAGTGCGTAAACTGCAGAAGCTGCATGAATTTGTGTCTTTGAAACACCATTCTTTTCTAGTTTTCCGTTGAAAAAGGCAAGGGAAGAAAATCCACCAGCAGGCAAGAATATGCTAACAAAGTTTCGTTTTAAAAAAAGACTGGACGCTGTTATTAAATTGACTTTTGCCCTTACTGATTTGAAGCTTTGCAAGTACATCTCGCCTTGCAACAGGATATAAGCAGCTGTCAATAAAATTCCAAATACCAGGTAGATAGGGTACACCTCTCCAAACTGTTCTCTGATCTCAATAAGTTCTATTTGTTGGTTCCGTATAAATAACCAACCCAACACCAGCATAACGGCAGCTAGCGTTACCTGCCATAGCAGTGCACTCTTTAAGAGATGATTGAATTTTTTTAGAATTGAGTTCAGTTTCAAATTAATTATCAGGATGTGACTAAAGTGAAGACGGATTAAAAGTATAAATGGTTTGTTCAAAAAAAAGAATTTTAACATACCAACCATTTTGAGATCACGTCCGTCATTTAGTTAGTAGAGGGCAGTCACAAAATCCTTTATCACTAACTCAATAAAATGACCAGAACGCAGTTTTTGTCACAAGTAAGTAGAGGTGCTGTCTCAGCGTTTTTGCCTATTTGTTTAGGTACTTTATCGGGTTGCCAAAAAGCTAATATATCTCCGATAGCTCCGTCTGATGTAAACTTTACAATAGACGTTAGTTCAGGTGGGTTATCAGTTAACGGAGGATTCTTGATTAAAAATGGTATAGTTATAGCGCGATCAAATTCGGGAAATTTTATCGCTGTATCTGCGACATGTGCGCATGAAGGAACAAAAGTTGAATATGACAGTCAAAATAATTCTTTTAGCTGCCCCAGTTGTGGCGCTGCTTTCAATAACAAGGGTCAAGTGACTTTGGGCCCTTCAGTTAAATCACTCACAGGGTACAGGACAATTCTTCGAGGAAATTTATTGACCATTTTGAGTTATACATAAACACAATATCTCATCCTAAATTATAAAACTTACAATCATGAAAAGACTTAAAGTATTTCTATTTATCGTGACCATGGTAAAATTAATGAGTTCATGTGATGCTTTGGAATCCTTAAAACGAGACAAAGAAAAGGACAGCCCTTGTCAGATTGTTAGTTCTGAGCTGGTTCCGCAAGTTGTTAAAGATTCCTTGGCTGCGCACTATCCTGGCGTAGTACCCATCAAATGGCTTAACAAGGATAATACCGGTTACTGCGTAAACTTTATTGGCACCGACACAAAAGATATTATCGCTCTTTTTAGCAATACCGGAAACTTTATAAGCCAAGAAGAGAACAACAATATTGAGCAAACAGGTCAACATACCGACAATCGGCCTGAAGATTCTGGATGCCAATGTGAGATGGAGGACGCTACTAAGAATTAGTGGCAACATTTTACAAATGCTATCGAAAAATCTAAAAGTCTTCAAAATCGAGCTTTTCATTTGGGCAATAAATAAACTCAATAAAAATTATGAAAAAGATCAGTTTAGTAATTGTGGTCATCCTTATGGCAGGATTAGCCCACGCCCAGGAGTTAAAAGTAAGCGAAGTGCCCGCATCAGTAAAGGAATCCTTTACAAAGCGATTTCCTAATGCAAAGGAAGTTAAATGGTCTAAAGAAAGTGCGACAGAATTTGAGGCAGAATTTGAAAGCGGTGAAATGGAGCAATCGGCAAATTTTGACCAAACAGGAAAATGGTTAGTGACTGAAACAGAAATTAAAAAATTAGATCTTCCAGAGGCTGTTTTGATAACAATAACAAAAGAATTCCCTGGGTACAAAGTAGAAGAGGCTGAGAAGGGAGAAACATTTGACGCGGGAATTTTTTATGAAGCAGAGCTAGAGAAGGGCAAGCTGAAATATGAAGTTCAATTTTCAGGTGATGGCAAAATCTTAAAGAAGGAAGAGTTGAAGGAAAAAGGAAAGAGCAAAGATTAGTGTTTGGGTTATGGCGGGTCTCTGGCGAGAGGCCTGCCTTTTTTATTATAAACATTCATGACCAACACACCATTAAGAATAATAATTTCTGTTTCATTTTTCTTATTGCTACTGACAACAAGGAATATTTATTCTCAAGATATTTCTTTGTCAGATAATAACAACCATATAACTCTTAAGACGAATTGGAGAAAAATAGTTGCCGTCCCAACGGTGCTTATTTCGGTTGGGTTATTTTCAGCGACTGACAACGATCTGCTTAATAAGTACAATGTTTACGAAGAACGAAATGAAGATAATGCACAATTCCACACAAATGTTGATGATTATTTGCAATACGCACCCATTGCCGGAGTATATGCTCTTAATGCATTTGGGATAAAAGGTAAAAATGACTTTGCTAATCGCACAGCCTTATTAATTAAATCTGAATTGTTTATGATGGCAATGGTTCTTCCACTGAAAAAATTTACGGCCGTGCCAAGACCAGATACAGGCGAACCTAATTCTTTTCCATCTGGCCACACCGCACAAGCTTTTGCTGCAGCCACTTTCTTACATAAAGAGTATGGAAGAGAACATCCGGTGTACAGTGTTTTAGGTTACGGTTCTGCTACAGCTGTTGGTGTGTTGAGAATAATGAATAACAGACATTGGGTATCGGATGTGTTGGTAGGAGCAGGCATTGGAATTTTGGCGACTAATCTGGCTTATCTCACACATCAAAATAAATGGGGAAAGACACACAAGGGGCTTTCAGGAATGATGGTAACTCCTACCTACGGTGGAGATTCCGGAGAAGTTGACCACCCAAATCCGGAGTAATCTGACCACCAGTTTCCGGAGCAAACTGACCACCAGTTTCCGAGGCAAATTGACCACCGGTTTCCGGGGTAAATTGACCACCAAAAAGATGTCTTAGA
>JBGANU010000021.1:0-70442 GCA_044222145.1 Cyclobacteriaceae bacterium | reverse complement strand
AAGCCGGCCATCCGTTACATCGAGCAGCGATTCACGCTGAAAGAAGATGCGGCCAATACCCGTGGTTCGTTTGAAGCGGCCGGGTCCATGGGGATCGGCCTCGCGGACTTCCTGCGTGTGGAAGGCAACTATACGTTCCACGCCAAGGCCACCTATGGCGAGTGCGGCGGAACACGGGAAACTGTATGGACGGTTCACGTCGACGTCGGCATCGATCCCGGGCGCACCGATGTGAAGACCGATCCGTTGGGCACGGGGCCGGACGGCAATGAGTGCCAGCGGATGACCTTCACGCCCCGCGATAAGTACGGCAATCGAGTCGGGCCCGGCCGCGCACAGTTGTAAACAAATCCTGGCAGATTAGCCGTGTTTGCATCCAACGTTACAGGCCCACTGCAAAGAGCAGCTGCGCCCGGAATAGTAGGCTTAGGTGGCGGTGCAAATATTGTGACCTTCTGCACCAGTGTTGTGTCCAGGCTGCATCGGTTCGTTAATCGCAAGGTAACCGTGTATGTTCCGGGTGCGGCATAACTGTGAACTGGATTGGATGATGTATCACTTCCGCCATCTCCAAAGAACCACTGGAATTTATCAATAGCATCGGTAGCATTGCCTACAAATTGGGTAGGCTGTCCAAAGCAAAAACCAGAAACTTCAATAGATGGTCCGCCAAAAGCGTTGGACGTAATTTGTGTGAAGTTGGGTAAGCCGAGTTTACTAGTCGTTCCTACTTTTAATGTAAATCCGCTGGCGTTATAGGTGCTCAATTTTGTGGTATCATCGTTAGCTGCTATCGTACCGAGTACACCGCTGCCGTTGATCGCAGCATAGATCTGGCCATCTGGCCCTAGTTGTAAGGCACCCATCTCCACAGGCACCGATATTTTTTGTTTGAAATAGATGTGTTCAACGGAGTCTATAAAATATTCAAAGAGTTGAGAAGGGCTTGGTGTTCCTTTTACGGAAGCAAATATTTTATTTCCGCCTGGAGAAAATTCAATTCCATACACCTGACCGTTTGGTTCTTTCAAATCGATCTTGCGATAGTTGTTAAGTTTTCCGGTTGTGTCATTCAAATGAAAAACTTCCACAAGATTTTGTGTGCCTGGTGTTGAAAGGGCTACGGCCAAATTATTGCGCGGCCCGAGTTTCATATAGCCCTCGCCATTCTGCTGAACTTTAAATACATGATCGGATCCAATGGCGGAGTAGACAGGTTCTCCAATTCCATCTTCTCTTTGAGATTGGATACGCACGGAATGTGTTGTTGCCGTATTCATGAGCGAGTGACTGTAACCAGTTTCCATTGGCTGTTATGCGTTCAGTACTTTTTCCAAAGAGGAGAATATTTTTTTGCACGACAGCGCCTTTGCCTGAGTTTAGCTTTAAATCAAAAAGGGAATAGCGCAATTCATTGGCAGATGTACCGTTGATCGCCTGCGTAGTAAAAATGTAGTATAGCGTTTCATCGCCCGTTACGGGCACGATGAGAGATGATTGTGTAGACGTGGGATCGCCTCCGATGCCAAGATCTATTTGCGTATCAGTTTTGTCATAGACTTTATCGCCATCGGTATAGAAAATGGTTTGACCATTTCGATCGCAAACAATAGCACATCCTTCAGGTGCATCCATCGCGCTGTTGTTCAACGCCACAGCGGGTCCGGGAGGATTTTCAAAAATTGGATTGAAGTCGATGCCTGCCTTTGTTCCAAAGTACCAAATGTTACCTCGTCCATCCTGCAGGCCATATTCTTTTACATTCACGCCTGCATAAGTTGAACAGCCACTTGCATCTGTTACCACCACATAATAGTAGCCAGCAGAATCCGGTGTGAGTGTTGCACCGATATCTCCGTTTGACCAAACGTACGAGATAGGTGTGCCTCCTTGAACTTTTGCCGTGACACTAAATTGTTTTGGCGATGACGATCCGCGTGGAGGTGGAAACTCACTGCGGCACGCTGTCGTATCCTGCACAAGATTAAGTTTTAGCGAGAATGGATTAATGGTGACAGGCTGCGTGGTTGTTTTCGTTTGCCCCTGATAATAAGCAGTAACCGCCACATTGAATGTTTGCGCTGTCGCAAATGTGTGAACAGGACTCCACGCACTTAACACGCTAGCATCACCGAAGTCCCACGTGATGCTGTCCGCGGCCGGTGTTACAGTTGGGAAAAAGGTAGTAGGGTTATTCTGACAGCTTCCGATGGACGTAAAACTTACAGTGAGCGGGTTATTTGGCTTGGGTGCGAAAGATGGAAACTGTTGTCCGTTGAAATCCACGCTACCGAACGGAACAGAAGTGCGCACCACATTGCTGGCGATACCGTCTGTTTTGGTAAACTTATCAACTAAGAACGGTCCGCCTGCCACCGCCTGATACAAGTAATACATTGAACTGTCCGAAGCCATTTGTAATCCATAACTTCTGAACACTGGTGTGCCTAACACTGACGTGATCAAGGTGACAGGAGTAGAAGTATTGGAGTTTACATAGTCATACTGCAACACATCGGCATTTACTCCGGCTTCGCCAGGCCGTGAGATGTATAAGTATTGACCTGTTAAGCTCCACTCAATGTCATAGATTTCCTGATTAGCGGTAGCCGGAAAACCAGTGTTGTAAATAAAGCGATCGAAAGAAAAGATGCCGGTAGCGTTGTCGAAATTAAAAATGATGGCGTCTTCATTCGGACTTTGCGGAGACACGGCCATTTTTTTCAGTCCTGCATGGTAAGAAAAATTACCAACCGTGAGCGGAAGATTTCCGGTTGTCGATACGGTTGTATTAAATGTGCCGGTATAAGCGCCAGCATCAATCAGCGTGGCTGAATAGTTGATCGAATTGTTTTGATGCGTTATCAACCAGAAGTCGGTGCCGTTCGCGTGTGGCACAATCATCATACCTTCCGATCGTCCGGTGAGGCCGGGTATGGCAACATCTTTTGGACTTTCCACATCACCAAAAGCAGGAGCGGGGAACACCGCATTGCCAAACAATGTCATGTCCACTACACTGCGATTGATGGTTCCGCCCGTCAGATAGTTGGATGAGTTGGTAAACACAAAATACTTGTTGGGCTGACCTGGCACGGGACAGATAGCAACAGGTTGATTACCAGAATTATTTCCACTCAGTCCACCGCCATTGATCATTTGCAGATGACATGCATCGTAGATTACTGAGCCATCGGAATAAAAAAGAAGATTGCCGGTTGTTGGATCGGAAGCAACAGCACTGCCGCCTACACCAAATGGAGTTGCCTGATTGTTGACAAGAGAAGGATTGTTGGTGGTTCGGTTGAAGCGAATTCCGTTTACCGAGTTTCCAAAATACCAGTTGGACTGCGTTAGGTTTTGCGAAAATGCCTGAAGCGATGAGATGAAAACCAGAAAAGTGACGGCAACTTTAGTAGTCAAAGCAAACAGATTTTTGTACGTCATACGGCACACGGTCATTCAACTTAGCAGGTCATAGGTAGTAATCGAAATCTAAAACGCCCAAACCGCACTAAAGTATACAATTTGGGTGAAAATATCGTTAAGGGGGCATCAGCTTTGGAAATCACCGTCTTCTATTTTTTTTAGTCTTGATAAAGGATTTAATTTGTCTTTAATGGAGAAAACAAAATACCCCAGTTTGTTGTACCGGCTTCTTGTCATGGGTTTTGGATTAATGCTGTTATCGCAAACTCCGGTAACTGCACAAGATCCTCAATTCTCTCAGTTTTACGCTGCTCCACTTTATCTGAATCCTGCCTTTGCGGGATCGACCAATCAAGCACGCGTAGGCATGAATTATCGCAATCAATGGCCGGCTATTGACGCCAACTTCAACACCATATCTGCTTATGGTGATGTCTATCTGGAGGATTATAACAGTGGAATTGGTGCGCTCGTCACGCGCGACCGGGAAGGAGTGCTCGGTCTTCAATCCATTAGCTTGACATTGCAATACGCCTACAATCTGGAGATCACGAAAGGCTTGTCTTTTCGGCCAGGCTTTCAGGCTTCTATTTATAATCGCTCGGTCAATTTCACGAAGTTAACTTTTGGAGATCAGTTTGATCCAAATACAGGGCTAGTGGTTAACCCAACTAATGAGACAGTAGGTTCAGGTCAAAGTATTTTCTTCCCCGACATTGGCGCAGGCGGATTGTTTTATACTCAAAATGCGTGGCTCGGATTTGCTGCCAGTCATTTAACAAAACCCAATCAGTCGCTTATTGGTGAGAATAGCCAATTGCCGATGAAACTATCCGGGCATGCCGGTTATAAATTCTTCCTTAAACCAGGAGCAATCGGAACAGGTGTGTATGCCCGCAAACAAGAACGCAGTCTTGCGCCCACTGTGCAATATCGTCACCAGGGCAAATTTGATATGATGGATGTTGGCTTGTACGCTACGCTTGAGCCGATCATCATCGGAACATGGTATCGTGGCATTCCATTCAAAACCGTGAACGGAAATCTCAATAATGAATCGATCGTATTTCTGGTAGGCTTTACCAAGAAAGGAGAGAAAGACATCTTTAACATCGGCTATAGTTACGATTATCCGATTTCAAAACTCGGACCTAGCAGTGGAGGCGCACATGAAATCAGTTTGGTGTATTCGTGGAGTACACGTAATCCGCGCAAGCCACCAAAGGATAAACTCGTAATTCCTTGCCCGGATTTTTAACGAACGAGTGGCACACGTGAGAAAATTATGTGTCTACTCTTCTCCGACCCCTCCAATCTTACACACATTATCCAATCCGATGTGAATGAGTGCATCGCCAGCGTTGACTACCGGATTGTTGTTCAACCCAACTACATATCCCATCGATGGTGATTTGATTTGTTCCTTGAATTCGCCAAACGGATCGGTGAGTGTACCAACCAGTTGATTTTTCTGAATCAGTTCGCCACCCTTTATGACCGGTTGAAACAATCCTGCGGTGCGGGCGCGTGCCCACGATGAACTCCAGATAATTTTATTTTCAGTTACAGGCTCGGGCGCCCAGTCAATCATTTTTAAATGTTTCATCAGGCGAAGGGTTCCATTCACTCCTTCTTCAATCGCATGCTGATCAAACCGCACACTTTCGCCTCCTTCGTATACGATGATGTGCTTATCTTTTTTTGCAGCCGTTTGCCGCAATGAATGTGGTCTGAAAGGCGCATCGATTGTGAAGGGTGCATGAAAGGCAAGTGCCAGTTCTGCATTCGTGGCATCGGCCATTACGCATCTTACCTGCGGGTAGTTGGTGCGTTGTGCTCCGCCTGTATGGAAGTCGATTCCATAATCAATGAAGGGCAGAATGTCGTGTGTCATGTGATAGGCAACGCGCGCGGCAAGCGATCCCGTCTTGCTTCCCGGAAAGGAGCGGTTGATATCTTTTCCATCCGGCACTTCTCTTGAATAGTTGAGAAAGCCATAAACGTTTATGACGGGCATGCATAACACCGTTCCGCGCTTTACGCGATGATGTCCCGCATCGAGAATTCGTCTTACTATCTCCATACCATTGATTTCGTCTCCGTGCATGCCTGCTGTGAGTGCGAGCACTGGTCCATCTTCTAAACCACGATAAACGTAAATAGGCGTATCGATTTGTGTACGCGAAGGAAGACGAGCGATGTTGATGTTGATTTCCTTAAATTCTCCAGGATGGATTTCGTGATCAACGATGGAGAGTGTTTTAGACATTGTAATATTCGAATTAGGACTTTGGTAGCAGGAATTGGGACTTAGAACTTAGAGTGAGTTCCAAATTCCCAAGACCCAAAAATTATGCATTGATCATGTCTTTCTGAATTCTTTTTTTCGAAGCATTCTTTTCCAGGTACTGAATTATTTTTCCGGCAATGTCAACTTTGGTAGCGCCTTCAATTCCTTCAAGACCTGGTGATGAATTTACTTCGATGATGAGCGGACCACGTTTTGACGGAAGCATGTCTACGCCAGCAACGCCAAGTCCCATTTTTTTTGCTGCCGTGATGGCCGCGTGTTTTTCATGACGATCCAGCTTCACTACGGTAGCATGGCCACCCCGGTGAAGGTTGGAACGAAACTCGCCATCGCGCGCCTGTCTTCTCATAGCACCAATCACTTCACCGTTGACGATGAAAGCGCGGATGTCGGCACCTTTGGCTTCTTTGATAAATTCCTGAATAATGATTCTTGTCTTCACGCCATGGAAAGCTTCGATAACTGATTGCGCAGCTTTTTTATTTTCGGCCAACACTACTCCAAGCCCTTGCGTTCCTTCCAGCAGCTTAATGACAACAGGCGCTCCGCCAACTGCTTCTATCACGCCTTCGGTATCCTTGGAGTAGTCCATGAAAATTGTTTTCGGTAAACCTAAACCTGCGCGTGAAAGTATTTGCAGGCTTCTGAGTTTATCGCGCGAACGAATCAAGGCTTGTGATTCTACAGCCGTGAACACTTTCATCATCTCAAACTGACGAACTACGGCTGCGCCATAAAAGGTAACAGATGCTCCGATTCTCGGAATGATGGCATCAAAGTAATCCAGTTTGCGGCCATTGTACCACACCATTGGGTTTTTCTTCTCGATCAATAACATGCATTTCATGTGATCGATGATCTCGACTTTATGTCCACGTTTTTCTCCGGCTTCTTTCAGTCGTTGCGTAGAGTAGAGTTTTGAGTCGCGCGAAAGGATGGCGATGTTCATGCGCCTGATTTTTTACTTTTGAAAGATAAATCTTTTTTAGTTACGTCAATGAGAAAACGCTTACGCAGAATTTTTCTCCCTAATAATACGGGGAACTTTAAGTTGCCGCGGTTGCTCAATGAGAATTCAGCCTTAATTAAACGTTTAAAAATTCTGATTTTCGTCTTGATGACGTAACGCATTTCTGCCTCACCAAAAGAATTTTTTATTTCACGCTTTTCAAACTCCTTAAATGTGAATTTCATTCCGGTAAATTCCGGATGCTCTTCATCCAATAAGACAAACTCAAGGTGACCATTCACTACTCCAGCCTTTGAGCAATGAAGACTACACGTATAAGCACCTGTGTCGATTTTTGCATGGATGTTGGAAAGTCCAAGTTCCGGCAAATCCACGCGATCGTATCTTCCTAGTATTTCCATTGCGAATTCTTTCGGAAACTAGTGGATTTTGTAAGAATAAAAAAGCCGGGTTATTCGCCCGGCTCATAGTGATCTCGATTGTTTCCGATTAATATTTCACAGGAACTTTCACTAAAGTATTTTCCCATGCGATTAGCATAGCTTCTTTGTCGAAGGCAATTGTAAAGGCTTCAACTTCTGATTCTGTCTTACCAACGGCTACTTTAATGCGAGCCACATCTTTTGACTCATCGTATTCGTAGGGACCCCATGTGTCAAGCTTTGAATTGAAGATGATTGTCCACTCAGTTTTGTCAGGGATGGCATACATAGAATAAGTACCGGCCTTCAACGTTTTGTCACCAAACGTAAGGTCCTGATACAATTTTATCTCAGTGGTTTCATTGGCACCCAATCTCCATAGTTTTCCAAAGGGCTCAATTCCTCCCAACATCGTACGTCCTTTTTTCAAGGGACGACCGTAGATAACTTTTGCGATGGGTGCAGTATTGCGTCCATTTGGTCTGAAGTAGGAGATGTCTGCCGGACTTGGATCGAGCTCGGGCAATTTTTGTGCAGAAGCTAAATCGCTGAGACCAGCAATGAACAAAACGGTGATGGCGGTGAGCATTAAATTTTTCATAGGTTGGATTTTGTGATGGTTAAACTAATTTGAGTGACGACAAAATATAAGGAGTGCCCTGACATGATCAAGGCACTCCAGACTGAACAAATATAACCTGTAAACTAAATTTCTAACGCGACAAAAGTAGTTTAGGTTCTCTGATTCAGTAGGTTTATTTGTTAATTTTTATGAGCGGCATCCATCATCTCTCCCTAAATCCAGGTGAGATGGATGGAACTTCCATGTGCCTACCTAAACCGCTCAATCACCGTTTTCAATTGTTCGGATTGCATCACGCCCGATTGTCTCCACTTCAATTCTCCATTCTTGAAAAGCGCCAGCGTTGGCACACTTTGTACCTGATACGCCATAGCCAATGCCTGATTACGATCGACATCAATCTTGACGATCTTTACCTGGTCGCCCATCTTTCCTTTTAAATCTTCTAAAATCGGTTTCATCATTTTGCAGGGCCCACACCACTCAGCCGAGAAGTCGATGAGTGTTGGTGTGTCACTTTTGATGATTTCAGAAAATGATGCTTGTGCCATATCTATGAAGCGTTTACAATTTCAGGAGCAACTTCGATCACCGACTTCATAGTGACCTTCGACTTGATGGAGTTGGAAATCAAACAGGCAGCTTCCGACTTTTGAAGCACCCGTTCGGCCCGCTCGCGATCCTTTTCATTTACAATAACAACAGTTGGCTTAAGAATAATTTCCGACATGATAAATTTTCCTTCCACCTGTTCCAATTTTCCTTCCGATTCGCATCGAAAAGCAGTGAACTCTAATTTAGAATTTTCGGCAATAGAAAGAAAAGTAGTCATCAGGCAACTACTGACGGCAGCTGTAAATAAATGTTCTGGTGACCAGATACCGGGAATTCCTTTTGGAAATTCGGGAGGTGTGGCAACTTCAATACATCCGCCTGCACCATTTGAAACGGAATTCAGTTCGGGA
Organism: Cyclobacteriaceae bacterium; assembly: GCA_044222145.1. Lineage (GTDB taxonomy): Bacteria > Bacteroidota > Bacteroidia > Cytophagales > Cyclobacteriaceae > ELB16-189. The sequence continues at coordinate 61,762 of JBGANU010000021.1, read as the reverse complement.
GAACACATCATGCCTCTCCGCTCTTTGTTCCAGTTAATGTCCACGTGATAAAAATGGGGTTCCATAATTTTATTTTATTTTTTGTTGAAGGCTGTACCAGCTTCCGCCATTGTAAACATTTGCAAAGCCGTTTGACTTTAAAATATTCTTAGCAGCAGCACTACGCATTCCTGAAGCACAGCATGTAATGATTGCTTGTTCTTTATTTTTAAAACGGCCCAGGTTACCCGATAATTGATCTACGGCAACGTTGACAGAGCCTTTGATGTGCCCACCTGCATATTCACCTTTCGAGCGAACATCCAGAATGATAGCTCCGTCTTTTACCAGTTGCGAATAATTTGTAGCGGGTCCTAATCCCAATAGTTTTTTCAGTGTCTCGATCATGTGTATTTAAATATTATGATTGTAAAGCGTTTACATTAATCCAACTGCCTGCATCCACGCACTCGATTTTGTGGCTCGACAAAATATAGGTGGCTTGCGCACTGCGACCTCCCGATGCGCAGCAAAGAATCAAAGGCGCCTTCATTTTCTGAAGTTCTTCAATTCGTTTTGAAATTTCATGCAGGGGAATGTTAACCGATTTTGCTGCATGGCCGCCTTGAAATTCAGCGGGCGTGCGCACATCAACGATGGTGCCCTCGTTATTCTTGATGATTGTTTCCAGTTTCATTTTTTGAGTTTTTATTTTCTTTTTTAAACATGCTAAATAAAAGTCCGCCCATCATGGCTCCGTAAAGCGATGAGTTGACTGGACTTGATGTAATGGGGCAACTTCCGGTTGAACACCCAATCTGTTGCCAATAGAGATAGCCACCGCCTAATCCCAACAGGATGCCTGCGGCAATTAGTCCATAATTTTTAATGAGCTGCATTTTCTTTCTTTCGTAAGGTGCTTAAACCAAAAGGCAAGTACAATGGACAAACGCTTATCATGCTGGTGAGAACAAAGATGGCAGCAAGTCCCATCAAGACCATTGCAACCGTGCCTGATATAATATTTGCGAAGTACAAAACAGCAATTACAGCCGCGAGTATTACGCGTATAATTCTGTCGGTTGAACCCATATTCTTTTTCATAGTGTTGTTTGTTTAAATGACACAACAAAACTACCGGGTCAGCTAATCAGAAATTGTGATTTAAGTCACATTGGAAAAAATTATTCAGGAAAGAAACCGGCCAAGATTTTTTAAGCCATTATTTGAATGTGAGCTGATAAAAATCATTTTTTGAAGTTTGAAATTCGACCACATGATCAGCTGTGCGCCTGGTTTTTACCGGCTTGCCATTAGACGTAATCGAAACTTGTTGGCTCGTCTGTATGCGGCATAGTTTTCCGGCTTTCGAAAGAATTTTAGCATCAACCATTTTTTTATTCTTCCATTTCATAGATAACTCAAACGCACCGCGGGCGCATACGCCAATGATTTCGCCATCGGCCCACTCATCGGGCAAGGCAGGTAACAAGTGAATAACATTTTCGTGCGATTGTATAATCATTTCGGTGATGCCGGCACCTACGCCAAATGTTCCATCTACTTGCATGGGTGTAAAACATTTTGCGAACAACTGCGGGTACGCTTGCTCCGTGAGATAGCCTTTGAAAACCGTGTTGGCTCTATTGCCATCGTATAGTCTCGCCCACAGCGACATCTTCCATCCTCGCGACCAGCCGGTACCGCCATCACCGCGCTGTTCCAAAACTTTTTTAGCGGCTTCGGCAATCTCAGGAGTTCGCTTCGCAGAGATCACATTGCCAGGATACAGACCATAGAGATGTGAGAAATGACGATGCTTTTCTTCCAACTGTCCCCAATCATCGGCCCATTCCTGTAAAGCGCCCGTCTTTCCAATTTGTGGCGGAACTAATCTTGCTCGTGCTTGAGCAACCTGATGTGCAAACTCCTGATCGACTTTTAAAAGTGTGGAGGCATTTATATAGTCACCAAACAAGTCCGTAAGTATTTGCATATCGATTGACGACCCTGCACAAATGGTAGTTCCCTCGCGGTAGCCTGCTGTGACTTCATCAAAGTAAGGCTTGTTACCGGGGCTTGCCGGAAAATTTTCGGGCGATGTAGATGGATTTGTGACCAACCATTTTCCATTTGGATGTTCAATTAAAAAATCCATAAAGAATTCAACCGAGCCTTTTAAGATCGGATACATTTCTTTCAGATAGTTTTCATCTTGCGTGAACAGATAATGTTCCCACAAATGCGTGGTGAGCCATGCGCCTCCGGTTGTGAACGTTCCCCAGGTGGGTCCGTCCATCGGTGCAGCCACTCTCCACAAATCTGTATTTTGATGAAACACCCAACCTTTCGCCCCATAATGTTCACGCGCTACTTGTGTTCCCTGATCAGTAAGTTCTTTTACCATTTTAATCAAAGGCTCCACACATTCCGAAAGATTGGCGGTCTCCACCGGCCAGTAGTTTATTTCAGTATTGATGTTGGTGGTGTATTTGGAATCCCATGCAGGGTTTTGATCCTGGTTCCATATTCCCTGAAGGTTGGCCGGTTGTGTTCCAGGTCGTGAGGAAGAAATCATGAGGTAGCGCATAAAGTGATAGCACAGTGCAGCAATGTCAGGATCAGGTAATGATTTTATTTTTTCAAGTCGCTCGTTGGTGGGAAGGAAGGAGCTTTCTGTTTTTGGTAATGACAGCTTAGCGCGATTAAAAAGTTTTTGATAGTCGAGTATGGCTGCAGCCTTGATAGCGTCAACTGATTTTGTTTCAAGTCCATTCAAATAATCTTCAACGCGTTGATGCTGATTGCCGCTTACATCTTGATAGTTGACGAAATTGGTGGCAGCTGCAACGTACAAGGTAATAGCATCCACGTTTTCGACAATAAGATCTGCGCCTTTCACTTTCACGTTGCCGCCTTCTGGTTTGGCAATTAATCTTGCTTCGTATCGAAGCTTGCCCTCAATACCAAGATAGTCAGCTGACTTTCCTTTTAGGATTAATCCATCTCGTCCATAACCATCCATGGTAAAGTAATCGGTAGCATAATTGGAGTGCGCCTGATTTCTAACGCCTCTTAGTTGCGCGGTAAAAGAAATGCTATGCGGTTGACTGGCTGTAAGGCGAACTACAATGACCTGATCAGGATGAGAGACAAAGACTTCTCTTTTGTAAGTAATGTTCTTGATGGTGTATTCTGTTGCGGTTGTTCCTGTTTCCAGGTCAAGCCACCGCTTGTAATTGGATGGAGAATCTTTCGGCTCAAAAAATAAATGAAGGTCACCGAGACTTTGATATTTCTGTTGCTCAACCGGATAGCCCATCAGGTGACGACCAAAAAGATTGTGTGCTTCCAACATCTTTTCTTCAAACACCAGCTTTTGTATTTCGGGCAACACGGTGTAACCACCTTTCACAACAGTGGAGTAGGGGCCGCCTGTCCAATACGTTTCTTCATTTAACTGGATGCGCTCTTCGGGCACACCGCCAAAGACCATCGCACCAAGCCGGCCATTACCCACGGGCAAAGCCTCTTCCCATTTTTTAGCAGGTTGCTTATACCACAGGAGCGTGGAGGAATTGAATTGTTTATTTTCAATTGCTTCAGTTGTTACCGATTGACAGTAGACTGAAGAAGAAATAAGCTGGAGTGTAATTCCAAGGAGTATAAAATATCTTTTCATTCTGGCTTTTGGCTTAGAATGAAAGATAAGAAAAGTTAAGTGCTTCGTTCATTCAAACCCTAACGACCAGTCGTTGCATTCGTTGAGCTCGCGAGAAATCATTCAGGTAATTTATTAAGATCAATAGCAATTATTAGATTTTCGTTTTTGGTAACTTTGAAGTTATGAGTTCCCATTTTGGGCCATTTGAGTTGCATGATGGCTTGTTTTATGTACTCTGCGCTAATGGTCTAAAAGTTGTGCCAGTGTATTCTTTTTGTGTTTTGTCGTTCAAGAAAATAAAATTTCAATGAAAGTTTTTCTGCAAAGGTCCTTTTTTTGTTTTTCTCTTCTCACTGTTTCATTGTGCAAGATCGCCTCCGCACAAACTACCTATTATAGCCGGGCAAATAATGCAAACTGGAATTCCGGTACTACGTGGTCGACTACTGGCCACGGTGGTGCCAGCGCAGGAGCTTTTCCAGTGGCTGGTGATATCGCAATAATCGGGAATAATAATACGATTCACGTTAACACGAACTCTGCCTGCGCAAGCCTTCAACTTGGCAGTGTAACAACTAATAATTTAGGCGCGATCGATTTTACTGCCGCGAACTTGACCTTAACGGTTTCTGGAAACATTCAGGTTGGTGGCGCGGGTAATAACAATCGTACCGGTACCATCACGTTTTCCAACACAGCGACAATCACAGCAGGTTCTATCACACTTGGAAATTCAGGCGGAACTCCTGGCAGAAACAATACCATTGATATGACATCTGGTGGTACCCTTAATGTAGCCGGTTCAATTGTGGTAAATACTGTAACTGGCAATACCTGGACACCCGGAGCGGGACTTGTTCAGCTTACTGCAACTAATACTTTACCTGCAACGATTTTTACGTCATTCAATAATTTAACAATCAATGGCGGAACCACTACCCTCGGTGTCGGCATCGCAGTAACCGGAGCCCTTAACATTACGTCAGGTACACTGGACGCGAATGCTAAAACAAATACAGTTACTGGCTTGGCAACCGTGAGTGGCGGAACCTATCTGGCGTCCACCGCTACACAAACATTCAATGGTGGTCTTACCATCTCCGGTGGCACATATACCGGAAATACCGGAGGTCTTACAGTAACTGATTTATTATTGACTTCAGGAACCTTGACTGCTCCGTCTGGAACATTTAGTGTTACGTCAAGCTTCACAAACAATGGAGGCACATTTACACCAGGAGCAAACACGGTTACGTTTAGTGGAGCCGGTGCCAAGACCATCAGTGGCTCGTCAGCTATTACCTTCCAAAATGTAACGATGAGTACAACTGGTTCTGCTGTTGTTAATGTAAATAGGAGCGTCACGCTCAATGGCACACTCTCCTGGACAGCGAATGGACTATTAGTCGTTAGCGCAACTAGCGATCTTACGTTGGGAAGTTCCGCTGTGATCACCTCGCCAAATTCAAGTCGTTACATTCAATTGGACGGCACCTCTTCTGCCACCAATCAACTTATCAGAATCAATAATAATTCTACAGCGGCCTGGCAGTTTCTTTTTCCAATTGGTACAGCTACTGGAGGCTACACACCTCTTGATTTATCGGTGGCCACTGTTGCAGTTGCGCCAACTTTAAATAGTACACTAGCGGTGAAAGCTATCTTAGGCAGCGATGCTACTGGTAGAATGAAACGGACTTTTAGAATGATCGTAGCTGGCAACTCTAACGCCACTACTTTTTCGGGTGCACAATTTACATATAGTACAGGCAATGATATTTCATCCGGTGATGTGCAAGCCAACTATAATACTTTCTGGTATCAAAAAGAATCAACAGGAATCTGGTCTGCATTGACAGGCACAGCGCCTGGTGTAACTTTTTTTACGGGCCCAACAGTTGCTCAATCTCTCGCAAATGATACTTATTACTTTACGATCGGGAGCTCTATTGCTTACGGTGGAAATGTTTGGTACAGTTATCAAAGCGGTAATTGGAATGACCCGACAGTTTGGACAACTGATGGTAGCTTATTTCCCTTGTATGTAAACCCAACCAATGCGATACCAGGTGCGGCCGATAATGTCGTCATTACGTCAGGCCGCACGGTTTCTATGAATGTAAACGGTGTCGCTACAACAAGCCTATCGGTGACGGGAACGTTAGATCTGCTGGCTTCTACGGGACACACTTTTACGACAATATCCGGTTCAGGAAGAATTAAAATGTCTGCCGCTACCGATAATTTTCCGTCCGGCACGTTCACGAATTTTTCAGATCCTTCCGTTGGAGGTACAATTGAGATTAATGGTGCGGGTATGTCGCTTAACCAGGCCAGGACATTTAATAATATGGTCATCAACATGACCGGTTCAACTGATATTGCCACGCTACTTAGCAACATCACGCTTAATGGCGACCTTACAGTCACGAATGGTTTGTTAAGATTCAATGACAATGCAACAGGTGTCAATAGAACATTTACGGTGAATGACGATGTTATTGTTGCTGCCACAGGTGGTATTCGCACAGGAAGTGCCAATGCACGGCATGAGTTTAACTTGTATGGCGATTTTACAAACAATGGTACAGCTTATTTTACGAACCGTGTTGCTGCTAATACAGGCGCTGAGGCGACAGACGGTATCGTTGACGTTAACTTTCTAAGTGCAACACAGGACCAACAGGTGGTTTGCAATGGCGTTACAAGATTTTACCGAATAGAAATCACCAAGGGTGCAGATGATACCTACAAAGCAACTATTTCTGCCGCTGATCCGACATATTTTAATCTTTTTGGAGCGGCTAACTACGATATCAATGAGGCCAACGCTGCCGCGAACAGCAATGGGAGTAACCTGAACGCCCTCGGGCTGAACTTTGGTACAGTTGAACTTGGTGCCAATGTAACTGTGATATTGAATACAGTTTCGAACTATGCTATCTATGAAGGCGCGCGACTTTGGGTAAATGGAGCCACAGTCAGTAAATCGGGAGGCACGGCAATTGTTCCATATGGCACAGTGAGGGTGAGTGCAGGCAGTTTGACGGTTGATTTGGACAGTGGCCTCACGCTCAGGAATAGCGGAGTGGTTCAGGTAGATGGAGGTACAGTTACGGTTCGTGCTATCAGAACTTCTACAGCCGGAGCAGGAGCTGTTGGTAGTTACATTCAATCAGGTGGAACGGTAATTTTAACCGGAGGAACAGTTAGCACAAGTTATGCAACTTTCAGTCTGACGTATACTGGAAATGTCTTTAACATGAGCGGTGGCACACTCACAATTCAAAACAGAGTGGATCTTGGAGTCGGAAGTCTAAGAGGTGCAATTTTTATCAATTCAGATCCGGCCAATATTAGTGTAACTGGGGGCACTGTTATTATGGAGACGGATAATAACATTTCCTATAAAGTCACATCGCGTGCGGCTTTTTGGAACGTGATTATGCGCAAGACGGCCGGTACCAATACAACAATTGAATTAGCAGGTACAACTTCAGGAACGGGTTCTGCAGGTGTGGATGAACTTACGTTGGTTGCTCAGCCACTGGTCGTGCTCAACGACTTTAAAGTGGAAGGAACAACCGCTGTTACATTTTTGACAAACAATAATAATCTAACCGTCAGCGGAAATCTTGAAATTCAGACAGGGGCTACCTATACTCCGGGAACCAATACCACTACTATAACCGGATCAGGCGTTAGTTCCATCAGTTTAGGAACAGCCTCGACTCAAGTATTCAATAATTTAACCATCAACAAGACAACTGCAGCCAGTGAAGTTGTTATGATAGCCGGTAACGCCACGGCCCTGCGAACCACCGGAACATTAACCGTCACCCAGGGGATTTATGATTATGCATCCTTCATTGTTTCTGCTCGCGGACCTGTTTCGCTAGGCAGTGGCATTACCATCGGTAAGAGCGCAAGCACTGGAAAGTTGCTGCTAGATGGAACAGCAGATCAGACAATCACTTCTTCTGGCGCCTCGATTTATAATATCGAATTGAATAACACAGATCCAACGCCAGTAATAACACTTTCAGGTGGAGACTTGACCATATTAAAAACCCTCACCATGACGGCCGGTATTTTTAATATTGGCACCAATCAATTGACGTTGAGTGGGGCTTCGGCCTCAATTGCAGGCGCTTCATTTAGTTCCACTAAAATGATTCAAACTGCAGGGAATGGTTCCGATGGCGGGCTCGCCATGTATGTAGATGCTAATGAAATCATCACCTATCCGATTGGTGTGTCTGGTAAATATACTCCCGCTGTTGCCCAATTTGCCTCCTTTAGCGATGATGGACTGGTTAGGATTGTTCCGGTTAACAGTGTACTTCAAACCACCGACATTGTGGGTGGTGGAGCTGATATTTTAGCATACTATTGGAAGGCCAGTCATTCTAATTTCACAGTACTCCCCAAAGTTTCTTACAAGTTCACTTATATTAACGGAGATGCCGGTGGTACACAGGCCAACTACCGACCCGGCAAGGTCATAGATGTTAGCCCTTTTACGCGCTCATTGGACGGAGCGACAGACGATGTTGATGATCCTGTTAACAAACTTATCGTATTTAATGGGACAACGACTGCAGCAACATTTCCGGGCGTTGGATTTACCCTGGAGGTAGCCAGCTATACAGCCGGAGGCACCGCGAGATTCTCGGGATCTGTAAATACTTATTACAGTGTATCAGGTGGTGACTGGAATACAGCTGCCAATTGGTCGAAAAATGCAGTTACGGGTGGCACGGCAGAAGTGCCCCAGCCAGGCAGTGTGGTGGTTATCAATTCTACAGGTGGTGCAGGCCATCGTATGAATATCACTACAGTTGGCTCTCCTGCCAACGTTGCAGCGGTGCAATTCAATCACGACTACGTACTGAGCCCGGTACCCACATCTGAAACTGTTCCTCGCGTGCAGTTTTGGGTTACGAACAGTAACGCACTCGGCCTTGTTACCGGAACGGGAATGGTCTCATTCAATGGCCCGAATGCCCCAACTGTGACGGGTGACTTCGGAGACTTTGGGGCAAACCCAGATTCTTACTTTTTATATTGGGGATCAGGAGGCAGTCACACGCTAACGACAATCCCAACACCTATACCCAACTTGATGCTCGAAAGTGCAACGTTCACCATTAATCAAAATATCACTGTAAATGCCAATCTGATTAGTCAAGGCAATGCCATTACGATTCCTGCTCAAAACATAAGGGTACTTGGCGACTTACTCATTGGCGTTTGGCAAGGAGGAACATTTCAATTTCCTGGAACAGCCCCAGCCATAACAGTGACCGTAGATGGTGATCTGGATTTTACGCAGGATCCTTTTGCAGCACCGGGTAATCGTAATCTTACGGTTAATAATCCTGGAGTATTGACGTTAGAGCATTCGCTCATCATTAAAGGAAATATTATTCAGGGTTCCAGCAATAACAATGTTATTGATCTGTACAACGGTGCTACAAATCGTCCGCTTGCGGCCTTAGAGTTTCAGGGTACCGGAACTCATACGTACAGTCGGTCTTCCACATCTGTTCCCGATTTATATCGGATAACATGCAACAAAGGGTCTGATCAGACTTCTTCTTTTTCGTTGAATAACCCGGTGACTTTAAATGCACCGACTAATGTTGCTGTTAAGGCCATCACGCTCACTAACGGATTGTTGATCATTAACAATACGGGCACTTACACCCTTAGTTCCGGAGGAGGAAATTTTGACATTCCATCTACTGCTGGCCTGCAGGTAAATGCCGGTACAGTGAACATGACCACGGCCAGCACCGGGCTCACATTAAGTGGATTACTCAGAGTAAGTGGAGGAACGGTAACCCTGGATGCGGGTGCAGGACTTGACAATTATATTGAATATTCGAACACCGGAACGTCCACTATTGAAGTAACCTCGGGAACACTAACAGTTGGTTCGCAAATACGTAGAAGTACGGTTGCAACAACAGGTGTTTTAAATTATACGCAATCAAACGGAACAGTTGTTGTTGGCAATCGCTCCGCGCCAACCAGTACACGCGGGGTTTTCGAAATATTGAATACAGGAAGTTCATTTAATCATTCAGGCGGTTCTCTCACTCTTGTTCGTGGCAATGGAAGTTCTACCATACCTTCACTTTGGCTGGAGCCGGCAAGCAGCAATATCACGAGCGGATCTACGATTACGATTGGCAATGCCAATACACCAGCTGGAAATATTGGCATTCAGTCAACCGTTTCTCTGAATAATTTGGCGATTTCTGGATTGGCTGCCAGCGCTCCCGTTGTAAAACAATATGTTTCTCCATTGACTGTGAATGGCAGTATAACGGTTGCTGCCAGCAACACACTAGATTCCCAGGGCCTTGATCTTAATGTTGGGGGAGACTTTACAATCAATGGTACTTTCACGTCTGGCAACAACATTACAAGTTTCACGAATACATCGGCAGCGGCAATATCAGGCACCACGCCAACCTTGTCGTTTTATAATTTTACCAAAACCGGAGCCGGGACGTTGTCCTTATCGAAAGACATCACGGTTAATCGTGATTTAAAACTTTCAGCGGGCACGCTCGCCAGTGTTAGTTTCTCGGTCAACTTAAAAAGACATGCACAGATCGATGCCACGCACACGAGCACGAGTGGCTCGGGCTTGATCTTCAACGGTACAGCACAGCAGCAATTAACTCGATCGGCCCCTGGCACCGCAACGGTCGGGATTTTAACCATCAATAATTCAAACGGAGTTATTATTCCGGATGGCAATGGCTACGATTTTGCAATTTCCGATAACCTCCGACTTCAATCGGGAGTATTCGATGTCGGTGGAAGTTTATTGTCTCTTGGCTCGTCTGCTTTAATTACCCCTGTAAACTCATTCTCGGTAACGAATATGATACAGACCAACAGTTCCTTTACAGACAAGGGAGTCAAGAAGCAATTTCCGACAGGGTATACAACCAATTTTACATTTCCAGTTGGTCAGCTGAATTATACTCCGGTAACGTTTGATTTTAGTACACCGGGCAATACAACCGGGTCTTCGGGTTCACCCACCATTACGGTGCGTCCGGCCAACGAACGGCATCCAAGTATTATCAACGACAATGGTGTTGGAGAATTACCCGATCCGGTTACGTTCAATGATCTGAATAATGTGTTGCAATATTATTGGATAATCAATGCAGACAACGTGGCTTCTTCTTTTAAATCAACGATGACGTTGCAGTATGTTCAGCCGCTTGTTTCTGTTGTTACGCCTTATACAGAAGCCGATTATTTAGCAGCTCGTGTCCTCTCGGACGCTAATCCCACCATTTTGATTAATAAATTTAATACGGCCGATGTGAATGAAACGTCTAACACGATCACGTTCTCATTCACGGGTGTCACCGATGCGGGAATATCCGGTGATTATTTTGCCGGAGTAGATCTGGCCATTCCTGATAACGTAGCCATTTACACAACAACTGCTTCGGGCAATGTGGATGCCGCCATCTACACTCCAGTCGTGCCAGGTGGTGGAGCGCCAACTGGAGCATTGGTGATTGTGCAGCCTGGCCATAATCTCACATTGAACCTCAATAGCGTCAGCCTGTATGAAACGCAGATTAATGCCGGTGGAAAAATTACAATCCCGTCAGGATCAATTGGCCATCGTCTGGGAACGTTAAGCGGAACCGGGGATCTGGAGATTGATAGCAACACAGGTAGTGCTGTACTTCCTGCGGCTGTCTATGACGACTTCTTCTCCTGCGTTGGTGGAGGATTGATCTTTGGAGGCTCAGGCGGTTATGAAATTTTGGGAGGTATCACTACTCTTAGAAACCTGACGTTGCTCGGCACAGGAAGCAGAACCTTAGCCAATAACGATGTTATTGTTTGTAACGATCTCACGCTTACAATAACAGGCGCAGGTAGTCTGTCGAACACAAACAGCCGTCTGATTACAATCGGTAATGACTTTTTGCTGAATTCGGGAAGCTACTACAATAGCGGTGGCGCGTTAACGATCACTCGGGACCTTGTGCAAACCCTGGGCTTGTTTGATGGTGGAACTGGTGGAGCGAAATCAATTGGTAGAAATCTCAATATCAATGGAGGTACCTTTACGTCAGGCTCTGGCGCTGGCACGATCAGTATCAACGGTAATATGACGCTGGCTGGCGGAGCCACGTTTACGGGTGGCTCATCCAGTTCTGCAGGAGTTCGTTACATTTTTCAGGGATCATCAGCACAAACCATGACGGGCAACTTTAGTGGAACGCGATTTATCAATAGATTGGATATTAACAACTCAGCAGGTTTAACTCTGGCCGGTAACGTAACCATTGATCGGGAGTTATTGCTAACGTCTGGAAATATAACACCAGGTTCGAATACGTTGTTGTTGTCATCAAATGCAACCTCCAATCCTACAGAGGGAAGGTCATCATCTCTGGTGAGTGGAAAGCTTTACAAAGTTATTTCCACGGCTGGTTCAAGCTTTACCTTTCCAATAGGAAAAGGAAGTTTATGGAGGCCAGGTTCCGTGAACTCCGTTAGCAATGCTGGGGATACCTGGGATATGGAATATTTCTACGCTCCTGCTACGTCAGAGTCATTGGTGAATAATCTGACACCCGTTGCTCCGATTCTCAGAATTGCCAGTGGTGAATATTGGAAAGTGTCAGATGGCGCAGCGCCCGCTGGCCGAACTGCCTATGTGGGTTTGAGTTGGGGGGTTGAAAGTGATGTGTCCGCTAATTTGGCGGAACGAGAAGCCATGCAAGTAGTGGTGTGGAATGACGCGTTAACCCGTTGGGACAATTATGGTGGAACCACCTTTAGCCCGGGTGGCACACATACTCAGTCGCATGGCTCCTTTATATCATCCTCGCCCCTCAGTTTCAGTGAAAACATTGTATCACTAGGATCTACAGAAGTCGCAAACCCGCTGCCAGTAAGTTTTGTGGAATTTGTCGGTACAACGCTGAATGGTATCAATAGCCTGAAATGGTCAACTGCCTCAGAGCTTAATAATGACTACTTTGAAATTGAACGCTCTGGTGATGGTGAGCATTTTGAGGTAATAGGAAGAGTGGCCGGCAAAGGCACCTTCAATTCGCACTCCAGTTATTCGCTGGATGATAAGGATCCGATTATTGGCACGAACTACTACAGGCTAAGGCAAATTGACTTTGATGGAAAGACTGCTTTTCACGATAAGGTATTAAGACTTACGGTAGACATAAAAAGTGATTTACTCGATTTTGAGATGTACCCAAATCCCGTCAACAAGGGCAGTATCAACTTAACTATCTTCAAGGGCAACAACGAGTCGGTAAGGGTCAGGCTATTGGATATGACTGGCAAAGAGTGGTTGACGACCGACAATGCAAACAAGCATCTGGAAATCCAGATACCAGCTATCGGCTCAGGTGTTTACATCGTTGAAGTATCGCAGGGTGCAAGACGCAAGGCCTACAGATTGATCATAAAAGATTAACCAGGCTGATTAAATTAAAAGAGCCAGCTGTAACTGGCTCTTTTAATTGATTGGGTTAATCGCGTCACTTATCTACCTCCCGAAAGGATTCAAGGCGTTGAGCGCGCGCTTGCCTCCGCCCATCTTGTTCATGGTCTTCATCATCTTTCGCATGTCTTCAAACTGTTTTAGTAACTGGTTGACCTGCTGCACCGATGTGCCACTACCTTTGGCGATACGTGTCTTCCGACTCACATTTATTTTATCAGGATTCTGACGTTCATCCATGGTCATCGACTTGATGATCGCTTCGATCGGCTTGAATGAATTGTCGTTGATGTCAATGTCCTTTACGGCCTTGCCCATGCCCGGAATCATGCTGAGCATGTCCTTCATATTGCCCATCTTTTTGATTTGCTCCAACTGCGAAAGAAAATCGTTGAAGTCGAATTGGTTCTTGCGCATTTTGGCATTGATGCGCTTGGCTTCTTCTTCGTCAAAAGTCTGTTGAGCTTTCTCCACCAAACTCACCACATCGCCCATGCCAAGAATACGGCTGGCCATACGATCGGGATAGAAACGATCGATCGCTTCCATCTTTTCACCTGAGCTAATGAACTTGATTGGTTTCTCAACCACTCTGCGAATGGAAAGTGCCGCACCACCACGTGTGTCGCCATCCAACTTGGTTAACACAACGCCATCAAAATTCAAACGATCGTTGAATGCTTTGGCGGTGTTCACCGCATCCTGACCCGTCATCGAATCAACTACAAACAAAGTCTCGGAAGGCTTAAGCGCATCTTTCAATCGCGCAATCTCATTCATCATCTCTTCGTCTACGGCCAAACGACCAGCTGTATCGACAATGACTACTCTGAAATTATTTTTCTTAGCGTGCTCAAGTGCAGCTTTTGCAATTTTAATCGCGTCTTTGTTCTCCGGCTCGGCATATACTTCAACGCCAACTTGACTACCCAATACTTTTAACTGATCAATGGCAGCGGGACGATAGATATCGCAAGCCGTTAACAATACCGAACGGCCCTGGCGTTTCAAATAACTCGCAAGTTTGCCCGAGAATGTTGTCTTACCAGAACCCTGAAGACCTGCAATCAGAATAACAGCCGGGTTTCCGTCAATTTTAATGTCCTCACTTTCGCCACCCATGAGCAGCGTAAGTTCATCGCTTGTAATTTTTGTCAGCAATTGACCAGGGGAAATAGCAGTAAGCACATTCTGGCCGATGGCTTTTTCTTTGATCTCGTCCGTTACATCCTTGGCAACTTTATAGTTAACGTCCGCATCAATCAGCGCCTTGCGAATTTCTTTGATCGTGCTGGCAACGTTGATTTCGGTGATCCTACCCTGACCTTTCAGCGTTTGAAAAGCCTTTTCCAACTTAATACTTAAACTATCGAACATGACCGCTGATTAAAACTGTGAAAGATTTGATTAAAAATAGTCCGCAAAGTTAACTCCTATTTTGAAATGAGAAAGTAATCTTTTGTACATGCTAATCTGAAAAGTCCTTTCAAATATCGCCTAGTGAACCTGGCGGCTTTATGTGATGATGTTTTTAGATTTCGAGGAAATTAATGAATAGGCATTCGCCACCGCCTCGCTTTCCGAAACTTCGAAATCCATGAGACTGATTACATCACTAATTCCAATTTTTTGTAGTTCCAGTTGGCGCAATTCGCATTTGCCGCAAATGGCCACAACCGATTTGTTGTATTTCAATCCCAATTGCCCGATGGCCATCACCACTTTTCCTGCTAAAGTTTGTTGATCAATTTTGCCTTCACCGGTGATGACCAGATCAGCGTTTTGAATTTTAGATGCGAGATCCATTGCATGAATGATGTAGTCCATGCCTTTGTGTATGGAAATATTCAAAAACGCTTTCGCTCCACCTGGCAGTCCACCGCCTGCTCCTGCACCGGGGAAATCAATGGATGTATTGAAAATTTTCTGTACTACCTTTTCAAAATTTCTTAACCCATTATCCAACAATTCAACTGCATTTTCATTAGCACCTTTTTGCGGAGCATAAACATAAGCTGCGCCCTTCACCCCAAACAAGGGATTGTCAACATCGCACAACGCAATGAACTCCACTTCTTTGATGCGCGGATGTGCGCGATCACTTTTTATGTGATGAAGACGAATCAGATTTTCACCGGTTGGTTTTAAAAGAACATTATCTGAATCATGAAATTCATAGCCGAGTGCTTGCGCCATTCCAATGCCGGCATCGTTGGTGGCGCTTCCGCCAATGCCCATGATTATTTTCTTCACACCATTATCCAACGCATGGCGCATGAGTTCACCCGTGCCAAGAGTTGTTGTGTGAAGTGGATTTCTGTTTTCTGGATTTAGAAGTTGGAGTCCCGATGCTATTGCCATTTCGATAAAAGCCGTGCTGCCATCTTTTGAAATGCCGTATGCTGATTTTATTTTTTTAAAGTCTGGCCCGGTTACGTCAAGTGTTACAGTTGTTCCTTGAAAGTAATCGGTGAGCAGCTGACAAGTTCCTTCGCCACCATCGGCCATCGGGATGGCTGTGATGGAAAGTTGGACATTACTTTGTGATAATCCTTCTGTTACGGCCTCGCAGACTTCTTTCGCGGTAAGCGAACCTTTGAACTTGTCTGGAACGATAAGGATGTTCATAATAATAAGAATATGAAAATCGATGTGGCCAATGCGGTGAAACCTTGTGCCAACGTGATCAAGGTGTAACTTCTGAAGGCTTCTTTCGAAGAGATACCACCAAATTGCGACACCACCCAGAAGTAAGAATCGTTTGCATGCGAAACAGTCATGCCACCTCCGCCAATGGCGAGGATGAGAACAGCGAGATGAGTTGGTTCCGTAAATCCTGAAGCTGCTGCCAACGGTGCGAGCAACGAACTGGTAATGATCACGGCAGATGTGGTGGAGCCTTGTGCAGTTTTCAAGATCGCTGCAATCGCATATCCCGTTAATAGAAAAACAATCCCGCTCACTTGTGAATTGGATATGTATTCTTTTAAGATCACGTCAATGCCGCTTGATTTGATCACTGAGCCGAATGCTCCGCCCGCACCGGTAATCAAAAGAATAGTTCCGGCATCTTTCAATGCTTCTGAAATCCATGCCGGCCATTCCTTGTTTTGATTTTTCTTGATCAACGTGAAGGCGAGAATCAAGCCGATCATCAGCGCCACAATTGGTTGACCGATTATTTGCAGAACATTTCCCAATGGATTTGTCTCTGAAGTCATTTTCGGAAACGAACCAGCCGCAATTAACATAATCGGTAACACCAACGGCAGAAACGCCCAAAAGGCTGAAAGAGATTTGACCGAGACAGCTTCTGTAGCATGAAGTTTTGTTGATGTTACAAACGTTCCGTATCGCTTCGCTAAAAAATAAGACACGATGGCAACGGGTATTGTTCCGATAATTCCAATCAGCATGACGATGCCCAGATGCGCAGATGCACCAAGGTTGGCAGCCGCAGCAAGCGGGCCTGGCGTGGGTGGAACGAGTGTGTGCGTAGTATAAAGTCCGGTTGAAAGTGCCAGTGAAAGTTGTGATGGATTAATGGAGGCCTGTGAAGCAATAGAAGGAATGAGTCGTGATAAAATGATAAAACCTGAATCGCAGAAGACTGGAATACCGACAAGTACTCCGATCACTGTCATGGCCATCACCGATTTTCTGGCTCCGAATAAATACACTAATCGCTGACTAATTACTTCCATCGCGCCTGTCTTCTCCATCACAATTCCTAAACAGGAGCCGAGTGCCACGAGAAATCCAATTTGACCCAGCAATGAACCAAAGCCCGTTTGCATGGCGGCTAAAATATCTGTGAATGGTTTCCCAGCAATCAATCCGAAGACAACAGACGCGAATAAAAGAGAAAAGAAAGCGTGAACATTAAAATAGCGGCTGATCAAAATCATACCCGTGATGGAGATCACCAGGGCAAGACTTATTCTTATGATTTCGGTGATCATGTTTAGCGAAATGGATAGTAGGAAAACACTTCTCCAGCTTTGAACTCTTTCTGTTCTGAAGGAAGCTCAAGAAAGCCATCCACTTCTTTCAGGTTGGCAAAATCACCTGAGCCGCCACCAGCATCGGGGTAAGCCATTAATTTGCCGGACTCATTCTTTACGTTCACCTGAAGAAAATAAGTGAGTGGTGGTTTGAAGGAAAAGTCTTTTGCTAAAATTACCTGAGAAGTTTTTATTTCTGAACCAAGACTCTTGAGCAGCCAGGGTTTTATGTAGCGATAAAAACACATGTAGGTAGAAACCGGATTTCCGGGTAGCGCAAAAACAATGTTTGTCTTTGACGTACCAAACCAAAATGGCTTGCCGGGTTTTTGACTCACCTGATGAAAAAGTTTTTTCACGCCCAGCGATTCTAATACCTCCGGCACGAAATCAAATTTCCCTTTCGATACACCCCCCGAAAGGATGATCAGATCGTGTTCCTCAAAAATCTTTCTCAGGTTGGTCGCCAGTATTTCTTTAGAGTCGGACAAATGAAATGTTTGTGATGAACAACCTAATTCGCTTAGCGCAGATTGAAGCGCAATATCATTGGATCTTCTGATTTGGTAGGGCAATGGTGTTTGATCAATGTTTACTAATTCATCACCTGTTGAAATAATAGCGGTCTTTGGAAAACGAAAAACCTGAACCTTGCTTTTGCCCACAGACGCAATCAACGCAACTTCTGCGGGAGAAATTTTTAATCCGGACGAAAGTAATTGCTGACCTTGTTTAGCATCCTGACCTTCTGAATGAATATTCTGCCTCGCAATAACTTCGTTAAGCAGAACGGTTGCCTTGTTGTCTTTTATTTCAACGTCTTCATAACGAACAACAGCGTCCGTTCCAATCGGCAACATCGCGCCTGTCATGACTTCAAAGCAAGCTTGCGGGTTGTTGAGTTTCAGTTGTGGTGTGCCGGCAGGCTGAACTCCTTCAATCGAAAATTCCTTTTGTCCGGCTTGAAATATTTTGGATGAAATGGCGATGCCATCCATGGTGGCTCGATTGAATGGAGGGAAGTTACGATCGGCAAAAATGGGTTCGGCCAAAATTCGTCCAACAGCACTGTTCAAGTCAATCAATTCAATTGCAGACGACCATAAGTTGGAAAGAATAATTGACGAGGCTTCCTGAACGCTGATCATGTTTTAACTAAATTTGAGAGTAAGATAGATACTCTGCGTCAATGAAAAAACAATTTACTCACGTCAGCAAAGAAGGCAATCCACAGATGGTGGATGTGTCGGACAAGAAAGTGACCAAGCGAATCGCGAAGGCGCAGGCGGTCGTGTTTCTTGGAAAAGATATTTTGAACAAGATGAAGGGCGATGAGTTGATCACGAAGAAAGGTCCTGTGTTTCAGACGGCCATCATTGCCGGAGTGATGGGAGCGAAGAAGACACACGAATTGATTCCGTTTTGTCATCCGTTGGGTTTGGAAGATTGTCAGATTTCTATTTCCGTAAAAAAGGAAAAAGTAATTATTGATTCGACTGCGGTGATATCAGGTAAGACCGGTGTGGAGATGGAGGCGCTTACAGCCGCTTCGGTTGCAGCGTTAACAGTTTACGATATGTGCAAAGCGCTTTCGCACAACATCATCATTGAAGAAGTGAAGCTGATGGAAAAGACAGGTGGCAAAAAAGATTTTAGCCGCTGGCAGATGAAATGAAAAAGTCATCGCTTTACGGATTGGTTCTCGCAGGCGGACGAAGCAGGAGGATGGGAAGTGATAAGGGATTGATTAACTACCATGGAAAACCTCAGCGGGAATTTCTGTTCGAATTACTAGAGAAGTTTTGCGATAAAGTTTATACGTCCTGCCGAATCGATCAGCATGTGCCGTTGGCCTTGAATCCTGTTCAAGATAAGTTTGATTTTGAAAGTCCGTTGAATGGAATACTGTCGGCATTTGAAATGGATAAAAGTGTTTCTTGGCTGGCGATAGCAGTTGATTTGCCGTTTGTAAACCAAGATGTTTTACAATTTCTTATTGTCAATCGCGATAAAGATAAAGTAGCAACCTGTTTCTATGATTCAGGCGGTCAACTACCCGAACCGTTGATTGCCATTTGGGAACGGTCTTCTTATTCTTTGCTGAAGGAATTTCATCAGCAGGGAAATATAAGTCCGCGCGAGTTTCTGATCG
This sequence comes from Cyclobacteriaceae bacterium, assembly GCA_044222145.1. Classification (GTDB taxonomy): domain Bacteria; phylum Bacteroidota; class Bacteroidia; order Cytophagales; family Cyclobacteriaceae; genus ELB16-189. Next base: position 42,440 of record JBGANU010000021.1, on the reverse strand, counting down.
GACACGATACAAAGAAATTATTCTACCCGGATTCAAAAATTCACATCAACATCAATACGCCCGAAGATCGCAGTCAGCTTATTTGACTTTTATTCGCTGGTGTTTGAACGTTAGCGGCATGGATATCTTACTCGGAATGGGCACGGCATCTCGGGTAGCCGGTTTCCAGTCGGGCATGTTTTCAATTAAGCGCAAGACTTCTTCGTCAAACGCTGGGCCAAGTGAATTCAAAACAGTAATATTTTCAGGCTTGCCTTGGCGGTTGATGATGAAGCTCACCATCACCACTCCCGAAATCGAGTCTTTTACTGCAGCCTCCGGGTATTGCAATTCAATCCGAAAGTATTCGTACAGGTAAGGAAAGCCGTCAACGGGTTCCGCTTTTACAAAGAGTGGCGTGGTGGGTTTTGAAACGCTGTCAGTTTTTTGAACAAGCGGCTCAGCAGGTTTAGGTTCAAGTTCCTTTGCAGGTTCGGGTTGAGAAGTTGGTGGCTCTTGTTTTTTAATGACCGGAAGTTTCTCCTTTTTTACTTCAATTTTTTTGAGGACAGAGTCTCTTTTTTCTGGATTTGGTAAAGTTTGAACGGTATCTGCCAATGGTTGAGTTTCAGTTGCGGATTTAGGTGCTGGCTGTTGAGTTGGTGTGTTTTGATTTTTAAGCCCCGTATAAATCAGTTGACTAAGCAATAAGATCAACGCTACAATGGAAGTGTTTCTAATTGCTCTTAACCGCGCCAATCTTTTCTTCTCAGACTTCGCATCATTCACAAGGGCATCAAAATTCATGAAGCCCTGAATCTCTTCGTCAGTCACCACAGGTTTCGCTTTCACTATTTTAAGTTTGGACTTCATTTTCTATTGAGAAATAACTTTTTCATTTTTTCCAGCGTACGATAGGTCTTCACCTTGGCGTGCGTCTCCGTAATAGCCAGTATGTCTCCAATTTCTTTGAAGGCCCGGCTTTCAAAGAACCTTAATTCGATTAGGTGCAATTCATCCGGGCTGAGTTTTTCCAATATGGACGGAAGTCTGTTTTGCAAGTCTTCGAGCGTATTCTCCGAAGTCAATTCTTCAAACAAATGTTCAATGGCGCCTTCTTCCAACACAACCTGCCGTTGTTTTTTGGTTTTTCTAAAGAAGTCGTTGCACTCATTGATGGCAATTCTGTACAACCAGGCCGAAAAAGGCAAACCTTTGAATTGAAACTTACCTAATCCCGTCAAGGCTTTCAGAAAAACCTGCTGGGTGATGTCGGCACTGATTTGCCGTTCGCCAATGCGATGGAGAACAAACAGAAATATCTTCTTAAAATACTTTGTGTAGACGGACTTAAATGCTTCTGGATCAGTCTTTGATCGCGTCAATACCTCCTCTTCGTTCCAGGTTGTATCGGAGGTGTCTATTTTTTCTTTTTCCACTCGCGGAAGACTGATTTGTTAAATCTAAATGCAGGATTTCAGAAAAGATACAGACAAGTTTAAAAAATCCGACTGAAAATCTTACACTCTGCCAGGTTGCCCCATGTTTGCTGAACTTTTTAAAAATAGTGACGTTACTTTTATTATGTCTAATCTAACTAGTTGGTAATATGAAAAGCGTTGGTAAACTTCACCTCCCTGACATACACGTAAACCCGATCAACCGCGATCTGTTTCTGGTGGTCACAACTGCCATGTTGGTGTCGGTCACCTTTATTACACTGGCGGTCATGATCGTTAGTCAGTTCTAAAAATCAAAAAGCCCCTTGGTCAAACCAAAGGGCTTCCATATTTCTTAGACTCAATCTTAGTTGGAGTGCACTGTCATTTGCGGACGCGCAGAAACCCATTCTTCGCCATCTTCAAAGACTTCTTTCTTCCAGATGGGCACTTTTGCCTTTAATTCGTCAATAATAAATTCACACGCTTCAAATGATTCTTTACGATGTGGTGCTGAAACAGCAACAGCCACAGCGGTTTCACCTGGTTTCAGTGTGCCAACCCGGTGACTAACGGCTGCACCTAACAAGCTCCAGCGATGTGTGGCATCGTCAATGATCTTTCGTATTTCGGCTACTGCCATGCCTTCATAGGCTTCGTATTCTAACCATCGCACATTTTTGTTGTGGGCGGTGCTGCGCACGTTTCCTACAAAAATATTAACGGCCCCTGCACCAAGGCTAGAGACCGTTTCGATTACTTTATGCACATCGATCGGCTTTTCGGTTATTTTAATCATGGCAGTATCGGGTTTTGGTGGGACAGAAAAACAACGAGGATGAAAGTAGGAAATTCAGGAGACTTTTGAAAGAGGTTTTGTCTGCCAAATTCCTTTTGCTCATGGTGATTTAACCACCGCTCACTGGCGGAATCAGGGCAATCTCATCCGTCTCTTTTAGCACAGTGTCATCTTGCGCATAGCTTTGGTTGACGGCAATGAAAAGCGATTTCAGACTTTCTAAGGTTGGATATTGTTTGGCGAGATCATTTCGCAGGTCCATTACGGTGCTGCCGTTGATTTCCAGAACTAACTCTTTGCTCCCCAGTATGTCGCGCGCGATTCCGAACGTTTTGATTCTGCATTTCATCCTTCAAAGATCGGAATAATTGAATGATCCTGTCTATCTTTCGTTTTGAAAGTATCACAAAAAGGTTTCCAACCTTTTTATGGCAAAGCGAACAAGGTTGGAAACCTTAAGAATTTCATCTCTAAACTGTTGCATGAAAGCTGCACAACTATTCGATAATCACGGTCGCCCGATTAATTATCTGCGCCTGGCGGTAACCGATCGTTGCAATTTGCGATGCTTTTATTGTATGCCCGAAGAGGGAATCAAATACCTTCCCAAGAAGGAACTTCTGACCTTTGAAGAGATTGAAAGACTGATTGTTTTGCTGGCGCAGATGGGCATCTCGAAAGTACGACTCACGGGTGGCGAACCTTTTGTGCGAACGGACCTCATGCAATTGATCAGATCAATCGTAAAGATTGACGGTATTAAAGATTTACACATCACTACCAACGGTGTTCTCACCACGCCTCATGTTGAAGAATTAAAATCGTTGGGGATAGCTTCGGTAAATCTGAGCATGGATACACTGGACCGCGAGCGATCGAAACGAATTACGCGAAGAGATGAATTTGCAAAGACGTGGGAAACTTTCGAGCGACTAGTGGAGGCCAATATTCCGGTTAAGATAAATGCCGTAGTGATGGAAGGCCAGAACATTGACGACATCCTTCCGATGGTGGAGTTGACCCGCCATCAAAATGTGTCAGTAAGATTTATCGAAGAGATGCCGTTCAATGGAGAAGGAAGTCATTATCCTGTTTTGAAGTGGACGTACAAAAGAATTTTGGAGCACATTCAACAAGCCTATCCTTCGCTTGAAAAAGTGAAAGACGATGTTCACTCGACTGCTTATCATTATCATGTGCCGGGCTTTAAAGGTAACATTGGCATCATTGCCGCTTTTAGCAGAACGTTTTGTGGAACCTGCAACCGAATTCGTATAACGGCACAAGGAGTTTTGAAGACTTGTTTGTACGATGATGGTGTTCTGAATATAAAAACGTTGCTGAGATCGGGATCTACTGATGATGAAATTAGTAAAGCATTGTTGAATACTTTTGCCCATCGGCCAAAAGATGGGTTTGAAGCAGAGCTCAAAAGAAAGGAGCAAGCTGTTTCTGAGTCGATGTCAACCATTGGAGGATAAGTATTTGATTTAATCTACACGTATGAAAAGAATTGCAGCAATCATCATCTTTTTAGTAAACGTTTTCATAGCTGTTGCGCAAAAAGACCTGAAGCCAACCGCATCATTTGTTATATCAGGTGACGTGAAGGCGCCCGTTACAATAAAGATTGATGATTTAAAAAAATGGACGTCAACAACTATTGGCGATCTTGTGATCACGAATCACCTCGGAGAAAAGAAGAGTGAATCGAAAGGCCTGAAAGGAATATTATTTAAAGATGTTTTGTCTTCCGTTGAAATTAATGCGGAGAGCCCGAAAGTTCTGAGCGAGTACTACTTTGTATGTAAAGCCAATGATGGCTACACGGTTGTTTATTCCTGGAATGAACTGTTCAACACCGCCACGGGCGACACCGTGTATATTATCACCGAAAAAGAAGGCAAGCCCGCTTCTGAAATGAATGACTCCATACTGATGGTTTCTGCCAAAGATTTCAAGACAGGAAGACGACAAGTAAAATCATTAACGTCTGTTGAGGTGAAGCGAGCCAAATAATTTCCAATGGAATTCTACCTCTTACTTCTTTCATTCTTTGTCGTTGCGCTGATTTACTCTTCTGTTGGTTTTGGTGGAGGCTCCAGTTATCTCGCACTGCTGGCGCTTCCGGTTTTTGCGATTGCCTTTCCGGTTATCCGGTCAACGGCTTTGTTCTGTAATATCATTGTCGTGACAGGAGGTGCCTTCATTTTTTATAAAGAGGGAAAGCTCTCGTTCAAAGAGGTTTGGCCTTACCTGATCAGCAGTGTGCCTCTTGCTTATGTGGGTGGCTTTTGGCCGATCAAGGAAAATACTTTTTTTATTTTGTTGGGAGTTACATTGGTTGTTGTTCCGTTTCTATTGTGGTTCCAACCGCAGGCTGGTCAGGAGAATAAAAAACCAATTATTCCTGAAACCAATATCTTGAAGATCGTGATGGGTGGCGCCATCGGTTTGCTTTCGGGATTGGTAGGCATTGGCGGAGGAATTTTTCTATCACCGGTGCTGCATTTTTTGAAATGGTCGGAAGCGAAAAGAATATCGGCTTTGGCCAGCATATTTATTTTAGTCAACTCCATCGGTGGACTTGCCGGTCAATTCAAGCGTGGTATTCCGGATTTGAGTTGGGAATTTCTAGTACCCTTGTTGTTGGCCGTTTTAATTGGCGGCCAGATTGGTTCCCGGCTTGGTGCGCGAAAGTTCAATCCACTTTATATAAAGAGAATAACCGCCATTGTGATTTTGGTTGCTGGCTTGAACGTATTGAAAGACCATTTGTAATTTCATGAAGCCCATGAAGTATTTTCTCTTAGCCTTATCTGTCATTCTATCACATCTGTCTGTCGCTCAAACATCAAAAGGCGATGAATATTATCAGCAAGCCAAAGACTGGTTGGACAAAGGCGACTTTGACAAAGCACTAAAGTCGATGGAGAATGCGCGCACACAATATCTAAAAAGTAAGGACTGGTATCATTATTTTCTGGCAACAGACGGAGCGAGCGTGATCTGCCAGGATTCAGGCAAAGGATCGGATGCAGAAAAAATTGTGTTGGAGGCGATGAAACTCATTCCCCAAACATCACCCGAGAATCTCATTCTTCATGCCCGCATGAACGACAATCTTGGATACACGTATTTGAATGTATTGCAAGATGCTGACAAGGCAATTAATGCTTACACTGCGTCAATAAAAATTTATGAACAGGCCGGAGTTGGACAATCATCGAAACTCGCTTTTGAAAAAACGAACAGGGGAGTAGCCTATTACACCAAAGAGTCTTACGAAAATTCACTTCGGGATTTTATGTCGGCTGCGTCTCTGTATGAAAAAGATACATCGGTTGAGCCCGGCACGTTGGCAAATGCCTATCAACTGATTGGCGGAAGCTATCTGAAATTATTGAAGTATGACCTTGCTGTTGATCAGTATAAAAAGGCAATCAAGGTCCTTTCAGCAATTGATGAAAGTGAAGCACTTGCCATGAACTACAATGACTTGGCCATTGCCTATGAAGAGCAAGGGAGTTTTAAGGAGGCGTTAGGCAGCGCCCAAAAGGCAAAAGATATTTATGAGAAGCTATCCGGTAGCGAATCGTTCTCTTATGCACTGGCGTGCGAAAATGTAGCGAAGGTGTACACAGCTATGGGCGACCTCCAATCGTCCATGCAGGAATATTCCGAAGCGCTGAACATTTATTCAAAGACACCTCCCGAGGATACGCAGGTGTTGATCGACCTGATGCTGAGCATCGCCAAAGTCACTAATGATATCGGTATGGTCGATCAATCGAAAACACTACAGGAACAGACACTGAATTTGATTAAGTCGCAATCGGGTGATCAGGATTTTAATCTCGTGACGTTATACATGGACATGGCGGTCACATCCTTTTACAATGCAGCGTACGATCAATCACTGGAATACAATTTCAAAGCACTTGATATTCTGAATAAGAAGAGCAACGCTGATCCGTTTTTCATTGCGCAGATTTACAACAACATTGGCGTGGCATATGATGAGTTATTTGAAATCGAACTCGCCCTTCAATACAAGCAACAAGCATTAGAGTTAAATAAAAAACTGTATGGCGAAGTCCATCCCGATGTGGCCATGGCTATTTCCAATATCGGTTTGACCTATGAACTGACAGAAGAATATGACAAAGCGCTGGAGTATTTGCTCAACGCGCTTGATATGCGCATCAAAACATTGGGCGACAAACACGATGATGTGGGAACTACTTGTCTCAACATTGGACTTATGTATCTTAAAAAATCTGATCTTGATAAGGCCATTACCTATCTCGATAAAGCGAATGTCATTTACAATAAGTATGAGAAGTATAAAGACAAGACCATGATTCTTAACCGGCTTGGCTTTGCCTGGCTTGCGAAGAGCGATATCGACAAGGCCAGTCAATATTATCAGGCAGCAATTGTTTCAAATGTGTTGAACTTTCAGAATACAAATTTTGACACTATGCCCGAAGCCCCCGAGCATTTGAATTATGCGGAGCTGATTACTTCTTATGTTGGAAAGGTGGATGTGTATATGAAGCGGGGTGATCAGGTGAGTTTGATAAAGGCACTTAAAGTTCTGGATGCAGCAGATATTATTCTCAAGCAAAAGGCAGTACTCCTAAACAATCCAAAGGACCGATTGGAGCTGGCACAAGTCACGTATTTCTTTGCAGAATCCGGAATGAAGTTGATAAATAAACTGGTCCAACTGACAAAAGATGCATCGTATCTGGACAAAGCATTTTATTTTTCGGAACGAATCAAGGCCAACGAGCTGTTTGCAGAAATTCAGGTGAGTAAGGCAACAGCTATTGCGCGCGTACCTGCCAGAGTGATCAAGCGACAAAAGGAAATCGGCACACTTGTACGTGGAGTTGAACAACAGCTGGCGCAGGCCTACACCACAAAGAACCAGGAATTGATTACCAAACTGAAGTCTCAGTTGTTTGAGCTCTCTAAAGAAAACGATGCAATTGAAACGGAACTGAGTAAAAAGTCTTCTGTCTATTCAAGCGCCACTAGCCAACGCAGCCTGCCTACCTGGAAGCAAGTGAGTTCTACTTTACCACCGAATACCGCGTTAGTGGCCTACACGATCACCGATTCGGCAAAGTATATTTTGATTGGAACGCAAAGCCGCCTGCTTCTCAAGTCCATCGATTCAAAAACCGATATTGAAAAACTGGTTCGCAGTTATCGCAACCAGATGAAGTTTCAGATGCCCACGCTTTCAGCCACAGCAAAAAAATTAGCCGATGTGATCTGGAAACCGGTGGAGGAGGCGTTCACCCAATTGGGAGAAATCAAAAATGTAATCATCATTCCTGACGGTGCGCTCAGCTTGCTTCCATTTGAAGCGTTGGAAAGCAACGGTAAGTTTTTATTAGAATCATATAACATTCGATACAACTTGTCTGGTGCCATGCTCATGCAATCGGTAAATAGTGTTCCTGTTAAGAAGCCTTCACTCATTGCACTTGCTCCGGTGTTTGAAGACGAGGCAACCAATTTTGTAAACAAATCATGCGAGCCTTTTGTGAATGCTGTGCAGAAGACAGACTCCACTTCGCGTTCGTTTAGTTTGGATGGCGAATACATTATGCCATTACCCGCCACAGAAGTCGAGGTGAAAGAGATTCATAAATCTGTTTCGGGTGGTGATTTGTTTTCAAAGTATTTTATTAAGAAAGATGCGAATGAAGAGTTAGTTAAGAAAGGTGAACTAAGTAAATACGATTACATCCACTTTGCTACGCACGGGCTCATGAACAGTCAGTATCCTGAGTTGTCAGGATTGTTGCTGGCACAGAACAAAACTTCTGCGGAAGATGGGATTTTATACACGGGCGAGATTTATGGGCTGGATCTCAAAGCGGAACTTGTGACGCTATCGGCTTGCGAGACGGCTTTGGGAAAGCGTGTGGAAGGAGAGGGAGTGCGCGGACTGACTACAGCCTTCTTATTTGCTGGAGCGCACACGGTGGTTGTTTCGTTGTGGAAGGTAGCTGACGAAAGCACATCTCAGTTGATGATTAATTTTTATAACCACCTGCTTTCTGGAAAAGATAAATCTTTGGCTTTGAGAGAAGCTAAGCTTGCGCTGCTGCGCGATGCAAACTATTCAAACCCGTTTTACTGGGCGCCTTTTGTGCAGATTGGTGGAAATTGAGATCTGTACGTTGGGAATAATTTATATCTTCGATGATCAATTACTAAACACTATGAAAAAATCAATCGCTACCCTCGTCATTCTTAGCTTCGCGGTTTTTGTTGGATCAGCATCATTAACCAGTTGCGGAAGTAAGCCTGCAGATCAGCAGGAACAAAAAGAAGCTGAAGGGGAAATGAAAATGGATTCAACGGCTACTGCATACACTTGTCCCATGCACCCGGAAGAGAGAGGCAAAGAAGGCGACAAATGCTCAAAGTGCGGAATGGCGTTAGAAGCAATGAAGTCAGAGGACACTACAAAGCACGAGCATCATTAAAATCCTTTTGCTTCAATATTTTAATCTCAGAGGCACAACGATCGCTAAGATTTCCTTTATAAACGTTGCTCCTATGACTGGTTAAACGAACTCGGTCATAGATCGAGTCAAATAGCTAGCAAGCGTTGAGTGGGTTATGGAAACATTGATTAAGAAAATCGATGATTGTTACGAGTGGCTTTTCTCGACCTTTAGAGATAATCGTGCACATTTAATAATTTCGGGAGTAGAGAGTCTTTACCTAATTGAACCAGCATTATTTTTGTGTACCACCCTTCTTCCTTTAGAACAAAGGGTAGAGCTTAAATTGTATTTCAAAATAGCATTTATAGTGCTATTCCTGATATTGGATCAAATCAACTCCAAGAGATATAAGAAATTGTTTCCGTCACCAAGGCAAATTGAAAAGAAGGGGTCAGTCGTCATTTTGTACTGGGTTGTACTAACAGCCCCAATATTGATTCCAATTGCCATATTTTATAACTTCAGCAAATGGCTCTAGAATTCGACTTTTTATCTGCCTGCATCGGACAGATCAAAACCTGAATAATGACAGTGCTCTGCGGTTAAGGATTTACTTGAAAACTTTATTCCTTATCCAACCGGATAAATCTCCCTTCATCCATCATTCCATTCTTTCAAACATGAGGGCGCGGAAGTAACTACCTCGGGACCTACTGAGGTTTTAAAAACTTTTGCTGGCACGGCTCAATGCAGTAGAGATAACTCAGCGTTAGCGTACGACCTTTCATCGTGAAACGAATCTTATTATCGGGTGTAGTGCAGTCGGGAGTCATGATGCTATCGGCCGCCAGGACGTACGTTCCGGTATGAGAAGCATTATCGCTGGTGCTGTTGATCGTGCACATTGTGCCATTGGAAGTGAAATGACCATCCGGTAAGAAGGTGAGTGTTTTGTCGGTTAATACATACTTAAAGGTTCCACTGCCATTTCCCGGATCAATGTACTGTTCATTTAATTTCCAGGTACCGAGTAAGACTACGGGTTCCGGAGGTGTGCTTCCACACGAAGCCAACAGACAAAGCAGCAGGCAGGAAGCCCATGGTAGATGTTTGTGATCCATATTCATTCTCCTCAACCGAAGGTAATAAATCAAGAGACTATTTTTTATCCAATCGGATAAATTTTCCTTCATCAATCTTTCCGTCTTTTACCGTATAAAGTGTAACGCCTGACGGCATGGTCTGATTGCCGTCTTTCACAGATTCTACCACCGCTGCTGTTTGTTCGAAGCGCGTCTTTTGTCCTTCGGTTTCTAACCAAAATAATTGCCGCACGTGATAGTGTCCGGATAACGCAACGGGATAAGGATGCGCGCTAATGAGATCTACAAGTTCATGTGCATTGGAAACCACATGCCTGAACTGAAGTACTCCGTTTTCTCTTTCCAACGTTCGGCCGGGACCGGTTTCTTCGAAAGTAGTTGTACTCAATCCTCCTGAAAAAAATGGAATGTGATTGAAGGTGATGACGGGTGTTGAAGATGGCACATTCGTCAAATCTTGTTTAAGCCAATTGAATTGAACAGAATCCACGTGTCCATAGTACCACAGGTCTTCAAAGTCTACATCGTCCAATCCTACAAAATGTATTCCGCCATAGTTGAAAGAATAATAATTGGGTCCGAGAAAGTGGTGATACATTTTCTTTCCATACAACGGATGGTCTTTGCTTACCAGCGATAGATGTCTTTCAATCCCAAAATTTTCATGATTGCCCGGCACGCTCCAAACTGGAGCGGTGAACTTTTGAATTTCTTTTGTGTAGAGTTCGTAATATCCGGTTGCTTCTTTTTCTGAAACGCGTAATGCATCCTTTACGAGATCGCCTGTAATCAGCACAAAATCCGGTTTGGTTGCATCTACAATTTCGCGGAGCTTTTGCATTCTGGATAAACTCTTTTCACTAATGTGCGTGTCGGAGGCATGAATGAATGTGAACGAAGTTTTTGACGGGAGGACAGTTAACGGAAAATCAATGGAAGGCTGCGTTGAGATTGTAGTCCACCAGTTTTTTGAGGTAAAACCATTTGGCAAACTGATCATGACAAACTTGTTCGCAGTTACTGTTTCAAGTTGATAGTAACCTTCCGCGTTGGTCGTTGCAACCGAAATTAAATCAGAGACAGAAATGCCTTTGACGCCCTCTTCATTTTTGTCGCGCAGCCCATTGTTGTTTTTATCCACGAACACATAACCTGTAATGCTGGCTGCATTTGATATCGTCACGAACAATGTCAGCACGAGAGAGAGAACCCGATTCATATTTTGCGATTTAGCATGTTGCAGTTTTGTCAAACCAATGACAATTCAATTTCCCTGAATATCTCAATTTAGCAGCAAATGTTAAGATGAAAAAAGTATTTGTATTTGTTTTCGCCTGGTTGGTTTCCAACGTTGGGATTGCCCAAAAAAGCAACATCGAGGATTACCTGAACGCTGATTTGGGTGCAGGCAGTTACCGGGGAAGCCTGTCGGTATCTTATGTGCACAACTGGAGATTCGGGTCGCACCAGCAATTTGGCGTTGGGCTAGGAGGCAGGCTCACCTCTTTTGTGGGAGCCAATCTCTATTACATTACCGCGCCCGCCAAACTTACCTCCGAAAGCACAAGTCCATTGGTTTTTTTCAAAGAGAATATCGTGAAGAATATCGACAGCCTTTTGGTGAAGTCTCCGCAGATAAATGCGCTCAACCTGATGATTAATCTGGATTATCGCTTGAGTAAAAAGTTAACCGTTGGATTCAACATCGATGCGATCGGATTTTCTTTTGGAGGAAGCAGAAGAGCAAACTACATCAATGGCTTTACGGGAAAGAATACGAGCGGAAGCCCAACACCTTTCAATGTTCTTCTGATCAGCGATAACGACCGGGGTATGCTTAACTCAGAATTGTACTTCAAATACTTTTTGAGTGATCGTTGGGCTGTCAAAACCAGTCTGCAATTTTTATTTACCGAATACACCACCGTTACCAAAGTACAGCAACTTCCTGAGGAGAATGATCGCTTTAGAAATAAATCTTTGATGTTTAGTCTCGGAGTGTCTTATAAACTTATTAAGAAATGAAAAACCTAATGAATGTTTTCTTTGCGCTCGTCCTGCTGTCGTGTCAGCCTCAGGATGTGGTGCCCGTGCAACCTGTCGATGATAATTTTGATACGTCAAAAGCAAAACTGCTGAAGCAGGGAATGCTGACGGGCGTTGGTCACACGGCCAGTGGCACCGCCTCTGTTTATGATAATGGTGGCGAAAAAGTGGTTGTCCTGGACCCTTATTCATCACAGAACGGACCCGATCTTAAAGTGTATCTCAGCAAAGACGATAAAGCCAGCGATTATATCAAACTCGGCAATCTCAAATCAACCATGGGTAAGCAGGTATATGCAATACCAACCGGAGCAGATGTCACTCAGTTTGGATTCGTTCACGTCTGGTGCGAGAAATACACAGTTGTGTTTGCCATTGCTGAGATTAAATAGTGGTTCGCTATTTCATTTTAATTGCCTGCTGTTGCCTTTGGTTGTCCGCGACTGCGCAAAAGTTTCAGCCGATTGATCGGCAATCAGAAGTAAGCTTTTCGATTCGCAACTTTGGTATTACAGTGAATGGAAAGTTTACCGGACTCAAAGGTGAGATAGGATTCGATACCCAACAGCCTTCCAAGAGTTTCTTCAATGTGTCAGTAAATGCGTCATCAGTTGACACGGGCATTCAACTTCGCGACAAGCATTTGAGAAGCGAGGATTTTTTCAACGCGAATGTCTTTCCGTTGTTTCAATTCAAGTCTACGGAAATTTCTTCCACAAAAGTGAAAGATTCCTGGCGGGTAAAAGGTGTGCTCATCATGAAAGGAGATGCCAAAGAATGCTCATTTCCATTTACTGTCTTTACCGAAGACAACGAAATGCTGATGAGCGGAGCCTTTAACATTAACAGGAGAGATTTTAAAATTGGCGGCAGCAGTATTGGCATCTCAGACTCGGTTCAGATTCGTCTCAAAGTCAGACTCCGGCAAACAGGCAGCTTATCAGGTCATTGATCTTTGCATTCCTTAAATTTCCTTGACTTTACTTTAATCCTTCCTATTTTGCGCCCTCTAATTTCCGCGCATGAAAAAGATCACCTTGTCCGAAGTTTTGCCTCATTTTGTTGCCGTTGTCGTGTTCTTGTTGGTAACGGTCTTTTTCTTCAATCCTGTTTTTTTTGATAACAAAACAATCAGCCAGGGCGACATCAATCAATTTCTGTGGGGTAGCAAGGAACTGCGCGATTACCGGGCTGCTACCGGTCAGGAGGGCTTGTGGTCAAGCATGTTCAGCGGCATGCCGGCTTACATGGTCAACCTCGATTGGAGCGATGAGCCAATCCTGGCCATGAAGAAAGTCATTTCACTTTTTCTGCCACACCCGATCGCCAATATTTTCATCGCTTTCGTCTGCTACTATATTTTGCTAATCGTTTTTAGAATTCGTCCCTACCTCGCCATTGCAGGCGCGCTTGCATTTGGGTTGTCATCCTATATGATCATCGGCCTTTCTGCCGGACACAATGCGCGCATCGGTGCCATTGCGTTTATGCCCTTGGTCATGGCGGGCATTCATATGGTGTTCACCAATAGAAAAATGTTAGGCTTCGGAGTAACCGCGGCCGGACTTGCTTTGCACTTGCGTGAAAATCATGCTCAGATCACGTATTATTTATTGATGATTGTGGGTGTGTATGGTTTGGTTCAATTGGTTTACGCTATTCGCGAAAAGCAGTTGAATGAATTTTTGAAAACGATCGGTGTACTCTCAGTAGCTGCACTGTTGGCGGTTGCAACTTTTCTGGGTCCGTTGATGGCGATCAGTGAATACAGTCGCTACTCGACACGCGGAAAATCTGAATTGGTCACAACATCTGTTAATACTTCAGGCACTGGTTTACCCAAGAGCTATGCCTTTGAATACAGCAATGGAATTTTTGAACCCATTACCATGCTGGTGCCAGATTTTTATGGAGGTAGCAGCTCTCATGCTTTTGTAAGCGAACAGGAAAGCGCAACCTACAAAGCGTTGGTGCAGTCGCAAGATGAGAACATGGCCAATCAGCTGGCGCGATACAGTTCTTCCTATTGGGGCGATCAGCCGTTGTCGGCCCCTTATTATAGTGGAGCAATTATCGTTTTCCTTTTTGTATTGGGATTGTTGATTGCCGATAAAAAATATGTGTGGTGGCTGACACCGGTTTGTATACTGGCCGTCATGCTGAGTTGGGGAAGCAGCTTTGAATCGTTCAATTATTTTATGTTCGATTACTTGCCCGGCTACAATAAATTTCGCTCAGTGACATTTGCAATGGTCATTGTTTTCTTCTCGATGCCTTTACTTGGAATGATGGCACTTGAGCAACTGATGCAAACGGGAGTGACGAAAGAGTTGAAGCGCAAGTTGATTATTGCGTTTGGCGTGACGGGTGGATTGTGCTTTCTGTTTTTCGTCTTTGCCGGAATGTTTAGTTTTTCAAGGTCGTTTGAAAGCCAGTTGCCAGCCTGGTTTACCAATGCCTTGCAGGCCGATCGCGAGTCGATGATGAGAGGTGATGCGTTGCGGTCATTCGCGTTTATATTCTCGATTTTCATTCTGCTGTTTTTCAACGTGCAAAAGAAAATTTCTGCAGTTGGTTTTTACGCCTTCTTATCGTTTATGGTGTTGGTTGATGTAGCCGTTGTTGATAGTCGTTATTTCACTAAAGAAAATTATCAGCGAAAGCGTGAGGCAGCAAATCTTCCGCTGATGCCGTCAAGCGAAACGATCTTGAAAGACAAGGGGAACTACAGAGTGTTGAACCTTCGGGGATTTTATGAGGCCGCCACATCAAACTTCCATCATTCACTGGGTGGTTATCACGGTGTGCGTGTGAAACGCTATCAGGAGTTGTTTGACTCCTGCATTGTAAAACAGCAAGAGCAATTGATCAGTGAAGCCCAGCAAGGAAGAATTGATTTCGAAAAATTTGGTGTACTCAACATGCTCAATGCTAAATATTTTCTGTATGGAGATAACGCTACCGATTTTATTCCTAACCCAAATGCAAATGGCAATGCGTGGTTTGTAAAAGAAGTGATGAAGGTTAATTCACCGAATGAAGAATTGGCAAAAGTGTCAGAGATTAATACACGAGACGTAGCCGTTATCGATGATTCAAAGTTTAAAGTTCAGCCTTTCGCATTTGATAGCCTAAGTCAAATCAAGTTGACAGAATCCAAACCCCCGTATTTAAGGTATGAATCTGAATCAACAAAAAATGGCTTGGCGGTCTTCTCCGAAATTTTTTATCCAAAGGGCTGGCATGCTACAATCGATGGAAAAGAAGTCCCCATTCTTCGGGTCGATTATGTCCTTCGTGCGCTGGAAGTTCCTGCCGGCAAACACGTGATTGAATTTAAGTTCGAACCACAGCCTTATATTGTTGGCAATAAAGTCACAATGGCTTCCAGTTGGGTGTTGTTGCTGGTAGTGATTGGATGCTTCGGTTTGAGTCTGCGAGAACAAAAGAGTTAATTGTGGTCTGCCACCGTTGACCATTTACTATTGACCAATTAGCAATGACAGACGATCACAATCCTATATTCAAACTGGCGTCTGATTTTATTAATCATACCGATCGCTCTGTTTTTTTAACGGGCAAGGCGGGGTCAGGTAAAACAACTTTTCTAAAACACATTATTTCGAGTACACACAAGAATGCCGTAGTGGTGGCGCCAACTGGCGTAGCAGCCATCAATGCAGGCGGTGTTACCATGCACTCATTCTTTCAATTACCGTTTGGCCCTTACATTCCTGGAACTCAAAAAAGATTTAACGGTGTTGAGGTCTCAGATTCCTATAGTTTGTTTAAGAATATCCGGTTCGGTGCCGACAAGCGTGAGTTGCTTCGCGAACTTCAGTTGCTGATCATCGATGAAGTGAGTATGGTGCGTTGCGATATGCTGGATGCGATGGATGCCATCCTTCGTTACTTTCGCAAATCGCCCGACAAACCTTTTGGCGGTGTGCAGGTGCTGTACATTGGCGACTTATTTCAATTGCCGCCAGTTGCTAAAAACGAAGAGTGGGAGATATTGAAAGATTATTATGAAAGTCCGTTTTTCTTTCACAGTCAGGCGGTACTGAATTCGCCACCACTTTACATTGAGTTAAAGAAAATCTACCGGCAAAGCGATCAAAAATTTATTGATCTTCTGAACCGCGTGCGCAACAATCAGATCGTCAATTCAGATCTGCAAATTCTTAACGATAAATTTAACAATCAATTCAGTCCGGCAGCTTCAGAGAATTACATTACACTCTGCACTCATAATTATAAAGCTGATTCGGTCAATGCGTCCGAATTGGCGAAGCTAAAGACTCCATTGCATCGCTTTCGCGGGAGCATAACAGGCGAGTTCTCCGATAAGGCACTGCCAACAGAAATGGAACTTCAATTAAAAGAGGGCGCTCAGATTATTTTTATAAAGAATGATTCCGATCCGCTGAAGCGCTACTACAACGGAAAGATCGCGGTCATTAAATCGTTGAGCGAAGATGAAATCATCGTGAAGTTTCCCGACAATGGACAGGAATTAAAAATTGAGAAAGAAACGTGGAGAAATATTCGGTATGCTTTTAATCGCGAGAACGAAAAAGTGGAAGAAGAGGAGATTGGATCGTTTCAACAATTTCCAATTCGTTTGGCGTGGGCCATCACCATTCACAAAAGCCAGGGACTTACATTTCAAAGAGCCATCATCGATGCTGGGTCATCGTTTGCCGCGGGGCAAGTATACGTGGCATTGAGCCGATGTACTTCGTTGGATGGAATTGTTTTGCATTCCAAAATCGGAGCCGATAGCATTTCTACTGATGAGCGCGTGATTGCATTTGCCAGAAAAGAGAATGAAGCCAGCGAGTTAGAGCAGCTACTTCAATACGAACAACAACGGTTTTGGGCGGAGCAATTGATTCAGATATTTGATTTTAGTAAAACGATCGCTGTGCTTGAAAATTTTCTGGAAGAACTTCCCGGAAAGAAACTTCCCGATATCGCATCGGCCATTGATCTTGGCAATCTTTTGCTTTCGAAAACAAAAGAAAAGCAAGAGGTTGCCCGTAAGTTCCGGCCAGAGTTAACTCAGCTTTTAAATAATGTTCCTCAATCGGGCACTTCGTTGCTGGAGGAACGAGTGCGTAAAGCAATTGACTATTTCTCAAACTTCTTCAAAGATGAGCTATTGCAGCCACTGGCACAGCACGAGGCTTCTTTGCGCAAGGCTGCAAAAGTGAAGAAGTATTTGAAAATGGTGGGTGATGTTAAGTATGCGCTCACCATGCAGTTGCAAAAACTTCGGCAGGCGCGGTATGGCGATCTGGAATTTAATCCGGCTACGGAAGAAGAAAAGAATGAAATTGTTGATTTGAAAAAATCTGCTGTACATAAAAGAGAAAAGAAGGCGGAGAAGGGAAGCAGCCTGAAGGAGACACTCGCTTTTTACAGGGCTGGAAAAAACATTGAAGAAATTTCTAAGGCAAGAAAGTTGGCAGCTAGTACGATCGAAGGACATCTGGCACTGCTCCACGAGCGACTCGAAATTATTATGCACACCATTGACGAAACGGACGGAGCTTCCATGAATTCCGTGAAGCAAAAATTGGGAGATGATTATTCGTATGGCGAGATACGCGCGGTGTTGAATCACAGAGCGCGATTGAACTCAAAAGATCGCGAGTAATAGTTGACTTAATCCTTAAAAATATCCTTTAAGTCAAATTGTAAATTCTTTACGATAGTAGAAGTTACTTTGCCTTCCGCGGAGACGTAGAGTTCAGGAACCTCCAGGCCTCCTTGCGGTGTGTAGATTTCAATGGTCTTGTTGCCGGGATCAACGATCCAATATTCGCTTACCCCAAATGTCAGGTAGCTATTTTTCTTTTGATTACGATCAGTATAACTATTGGAAGGTGATATAATTTCAATCACGATATCCACGCGTCCTTCTATTCCCCGGTCAGTTAATGAGCTTTTATTATTTTCAGCGAGATAGACTAAATCTGGTTGAAAAACATTTCTTTCGTTTATGTATAAATCAATTGGTGCGTAGAACAATTCACCTACCCCACCTGTGGCCGAATCAAGAATCTTAAACAGGCGTCTGGATATCTGCTGATGTTTGGGTTGAGGTGCGGGACTCATAACTAGTTCTCCGTTTATTAACTGGCAGGGCGTCTTGATTTCCCCCAACAGGAGATAATCGTCAACTGTCCATTCCTTGGTTCTATCAATTGTCAGCGTGTTCATGGTCTGAATCTTTGATAAAGATAGTAAATCATCAATTATGAATCACCACTCAGCGAACGCCATTTTATTTACTCGTCTTTCAGCACTTTCACTGGATTGGTCATCGCTGCCTTCATGGAGTGATAGCTGGTGATGAGAATGGCAATCAATAAGGTGCTGATGCCGGCAACAGCGAAGATCCAGGCAGAAGGGGTGATCCTGTATTCAAAATCCAAAAGCCATTGCTGCATCATCCAATAGGAGAGTGGTGCACCAATCAAAAAGGCTACCACAATAAGTCGTGTGTATCCTCTTGAAATCAGTGTGAGGATGTTCCAAACGGAGGCGCCTGAGACTTTTCGAATACCGATTTCTTTGGTGCGTTGTTCCAAGGTATAGATGATCATTCCCAACAAGCCAAGGCTTGCAATTAGAATTGCCAGTGTGGCCATGATTGTTAAGACCTTTCCAAATTGCTCTTGCGTTTTAAATGTGTTGGCAAATGCCTGGTCTACAAATTCATATTCAAACGGTGAATCACCGGCATGGACTTTCCAAAGTTTATTTAATTCTGAAAACGTAGTATTCCAGGCGCTGCTGCTCTGCGGATTAATTTTCAGTACAATATATTGCTTGTCGCTGTCGACTACGGTTTTGTTTTTAATGTGAAAGACAGCCATCGGTTCAATGGCAGCCGCCAACGACCAGAGATGAAAATCTTCCATGATGCCGATCACTTCAAAGCTGATGTCGCTGCCGGGAAACATGATCTTCTTTCCGAGGGCGGATTCATCAGCCTTCCACCCCATTCTTTGCAAGGCAGTTTCGTTCAATAAAACACGATTGACATCACCCGGATTTTCAATTGAAAAATTTCGTCCCAGTTTCAATTTGATACCCAGCGAAGGAAGATAATGTTCATCGGTCTTTGTGTAGTTGAGTTGAAATGCTTTGTCACCCATTCCTTCTGCCAGAAAATTATCACCTCCCCAAATCGTTGGCGGAACAGACGTACACAACGAAGCATTGGCTACGCCCGGTATATTCAGCGAGGCATTGGCAAGCGCTTCACCACTCTGTACTCCCTCAGCGTGTTTGAGTACCAATAGATTTTCTTTGTCAAAGCCAAGATCTTTTTCAGAAACATAGTTAAGTTGTTCGAAGACAATGGCAGTGCAGATGATCAATACGATCGATACACTGAATTGAAAAATGACAAGGCCATTCCGGAACACTCTTCCCTCGCGACCACTCTTCAGTTTGCCCTTCATTGCTTCTACCGGATGAAATCCGCTCAGGAAGAAGGAAGGATAACTGCTTGAAAGAATGGCCATGAATAAAACAAGTCCCAACAAGGTGAGGATGAGACCGGCATCACTGAATACACTTAATTCTAGATTTTTGCCGGTGATATAATTAAAGCCGGGTAATAACATTTGGGTGATCGCCAATCCGGTCACCAAAGCAATCAGACAAAATATCAAAGCTTCGATGAAATAGTTTACACTCAGTTCTCTTCGTCCCAGCCCAAGTACTTTGCGAATGCTGGCTTCTTTTATCCTTCGCGTGAATTGTGCGGTGGACAGATTCATGAAGTTGACGCACGAAAGCAGGATGATAAAAATGGCGGCACCGATGAATGAGTAAACTACTTTGATATTTCCTGAGTCATTGATTCTATTATTTACTGGCTTTGCTGGCAAATGTATGCTGGCCATTGGCTGGAGAAACAATTCCCACTTCTTTCCTGATTTAATGTATTCATCGTACGAGGTGTTCATCGCGCGTTGCAAAGTTTCCTCGGCATACTTGCGGGGGATCATCGCAAACTTTCCCCGGGTATTTTCTACATCTGTTCCACTTCGTAATTTTATATAGGTCTCGAGTTGTGTCCACACCCAACTCCAGTAACGTTTCTTCACTTGCGGAAAACTGTTCATGGACAGCAGCATGTCGAACTCGATATAGGAATTGTCTGGTGTGTCCTTAACCACTCCCGTCACTTCATAGGTTTGTTGTTCGCTTCCAGGGGCGAGACCGCCAAGACGTACTAACTTCCCAATCGGGTTTTCATCTCCGAAATACCGTTTGGCTGTGGACTCAGTCATCACTGTAGTGTTGGCCAGAAATAAAGCGCTTTCGGAATTTCCCTTCACAAAAGGAAAATTGAACATCTTAAAGAAATTGGAATCAGCGGCTAGGATCTTGTCCTCTTCAAAGGTGACGACATTGTTTGTTGGGCTGGTATATGAAACGATGAAGTTGCCGGGTGTATGAATGCTGGTGAGCAGCTCCACTTCTGGTAATTCCTCCGTCAATGCAGTAGCCACTCCCGGGCCTGTTGAGGCAAACTCGATGTTGTTATCTCCCCAAATAAAAGTTTGGTTCACGCGGTAGATCCGATCTACATCTTTGTGAAACTGATCATAGCTGAACTCATGGCGGACATATAAGTAGATCACCAACGTGCTTACGATGCTTACGGTAAGGCCTAGCAGGTTAATGAACGAGAATAGCTTTTGTCGCTGCAGGTTGCGGAAGAAAAGAACAATGTAATTCTTGAGCATAAGGCCGTGGTTTTTCTCTATCTTGACAAATGATGTACCATTGTGAGTACGTACTTTTTTCAGCTAAAATCAAAGGTCGCCATTACTTGTTATGTTCGGTAATGAAGTGGGGTGTTCGGTTTTGGGTTGACAACTTCATTTGCTAAACTTGCAGTAATGCCAAACACTAATCAGCGCTATTCGCAATTATTTCAGGAAAGATTTAAGCGATCTCCTTTTCTATTCGTGGCCCCGGGCCGCATCAACCTTATTGGAGAGCACATCGACTACAACGATGGCTTTGTTATGCCGGCTGCTGTGGATCGGCACATGATTTTTGCCATCGCGCCCAACAACAACGACCGCTGTAATATTTACGCACAAGATTTTCAGGAGGGTGTCACTTTTTCTTTGCAGGACCTTAATCCGGGAGAGACGTGGGTCAATTATTTGATGGGGGTGATTGAACGCTTTTCTCAACGCGGTCTTCCGGTAAAGGGTGTTGATTGTGTCTTTGGCGGAAATATTCTGGCAGGCTCCGGTCTTTCATCTTCGGCAGCACTGTGCTGTGGTTTTGCATTTGCATTAAATGAAATTTTTAAGTGCGGACTTAGTCGCCTTGACCTGGCCAAGATCGCTCAATTCTCCGAACATGAATTTGCAGGAGTTAATTGTGGAATCATGGACCAATATGCCAGCCTGTTCGGGAAAGAAGGCTATGCGTTGATATTGGATTGCAGGGCGCTCACAAACGGCTACCTACCATTTAAATTTGATGACATCGACATCGTGTTGATCGATACGAAGGTGAAGCATTCTTTGGGCGCTTCTGCCTATAACGATAGAAGGGCATCGTGTGAAGAAGGAGTCAGGATTTTGAAAGAATACTATCCAAACATACAGGCTTTGCGCGATGTGGACCTGAAATCATTGGAAGCCGCGAAGTCATCGCTAAGCGAAGATACGTTTATGAAATGCAGGTTCGTTGTCAACGAGATCGAGCGTACCAAGCAGGCTGCTAAATTTTTGAAAGAGCACGATTTGAAAAGCTTCGGCAAGCTGATGTTTGAAAGTCATTGGGGCCTGAGCGAAGAGTATAATGTAAGTTGTGCGGAATCCGATTTCTTGGTCGCCACGGCACAAGAGTCTCCAAATGATGTACTCGGTGCGCGGCAGGTGGGCGGTGGCTTCGGAGGATGTACAATCAACCTGATCCGAAAGGAGGCCGTCAAAGATTTTTCTGAGAAAGTCAGAAAGAAATATGTTGCTACTTTCGAAAAAGAACCTGATTTTTATTCAATTAAGCTTTCACAGGGTGTGCATCAGGTGAACACGTTCGAATAAAGATGATGCCCGGTTGATCGCCAACTTAAATCCTAAACCTTAGATCATGCAAAGACTTCAAACCTCCGATTACATTGTGTTCTTAGTTTATTTTGTAATCGTTTCTGCTTACGGTTACTGGATTTATAATCGAAAGAAAAAACTATCAGCGGATTCAAAAGACTTTTTTCTGGCGGAGGGTTCACTTACCTGGTGGGCGATTGGTGCATCGTTGATCGCGTCTAATATTTCTGCCGAGCAAATGATTGGCATGTCGGGCTCCGGCTTTAAAATGGGTCTGGCGATTTCCACGTATGAGTGGATGGCTGCTGTTACACTGATCATTGTAGCTACTTTCTTCATTCCGGTTTACCTGAAGAATAAGATTTATACCATGCCGCAGTTTCTCAGCCAGCGATACAATGATACGGTGGCGATGATCATGGCGGTGTTCTGGTTGTTGCTGTACATCGTGGTTAACTTGATGTCCATTCTGTATTTGGGTGCGTTGGCAATCAGCGGCATCACAGGCTTTGATATTTATCTCTGCATTTTCATGCTGGCGATCTTCTCTATTTTTATCACCCTTGGCGGGATGAAGGTGATTGGCTACACCGATGTAATTCAGGTGTTCTTTTTGGTGTTGGGTGGTTTGGTAGCAACGTACATCGCACTGAATCTAGTGGCAAAGGAGGCAGGTCAGGAGGGTCTATTGAATGGATTTAACTTATTGACTTCGCAGGCCAACGATCACTTCCACATGATTTTCAAACCCGATAATTCTAATTATATGGATTTGCCGGGCCTCACAGTGTTGATTGGAGGTATGTGGATTACAAACTTAAATTATTGGGGCTGTAATCAGTACATCACACAGCGTGCACTGGGCGCAGACATAAACACAGCAAGAAGCGGAATTTTATTTGCAGCCTTCCTGAAGTTGTTGATGCCGGTCATTGTTGTGCTTCCCGGTATTGCTGCTTACGTGTTGCATTCAAAAGGATATTTTCAGGCAGAGATGCTGGACTCGAAGGGAATCATTGATGTGAACAAAGCCTATCCTTCTCTTTTAAATCTTTTACCAAGTGGCTTGAAGGGTTTGGCCTTCGCAGCATTAACCGCAGCGATCGTTGCATCTCTGGCGGGTAAGGCAAATAGTATCGCTACCATTTTTACTTTGGACATCTACAAAAAAGCGATTAATACCCAGGCTTCTGAAACCCGTTTGGTTTGGTTGGGAAGAGTATCGGTTATCGTGGCCATGTTCCTGGCAGTTGTTCTATCCTTGTTAGTTGGCGAAAAGTTGATGGGAGAAGGAAAGCAAGGATTCCAATACATTCAGGAATATACAGGGTTTGTGTCGCCTGGTATATTCGCCATGTTTATACTCGGTTTCTTCTGGAAGAGGACTACATCCAATGCCGCGTTGTTCGCGACTATCGGAGGATTTATCTTCTCACTGATCTTTAAAGTACTGCCTCAGTTTGCGGACCTATCATTCCTTGCATCAGCAGGATTTTCAAAGGCAAACGCAGAGGGTGTGTACGAAATACCATTCCTTGACCGGATGGGTTTTGTATTCATACTGTGTATTATCGGTATGAGTATCATTACGAATATCGATCAGCGAAGAGGTGTAAAATCAAATGGTCTGGAGATTGACCGCAGCATGTTTAAATTGTCGCCTGCGTTCACAGCTATTGCAACTCTCGTGATTGGAATTATTGCGGCATTATACACCATCTTCTGGTAGGCTATTAAAAAATAAAAATCATTGATGCGGGTTCAGGCGAAAGCTTGAGCCCGTTTTTTGTAACGGGGACAGACCGATTCACAGATAACGATTAACTTTACTTCATGAACCGCATTGATCGTCTCACCGCCATTCTAATTCACCTTCAAACCAAACGCGTGGTGAAGGCCGAAGAAATTGCCGATCGCTTTGAGATGAGCCTTCGCACCGTTTACCGTGATGTGAAGGCGTTGATGGAAGCTGGTGTGCCGATTGGCTCCGAAGCGGGTAAAGGATATTTTATTGTAGATGGCTATCATTTGCCGCCCGTAATGTTCACGCAGGACGAGGCTAGTGCCATGATGATGGCAGGTAAGTTGGTGGAGCGTATGACCGATCAGTCGGTGCAGGTAGCGTTTAATGGCGCCTTGCTGAAAATCAAATCGGTGCTCAACGAAGCAGAGAAAGACCACCTTGAAAGTTTACAAGATCACATTGAAGTGCTGCGGCCTCAAATGAGTTTGCCCGCGCAGTCAGGAAATTTTTTAACCGATTTACAGAAGGCAGTGGTTGCCAGGCAAGTGGCGCATCTGAATTATTTCAGCAACCTTCAGAATGAAGATACGCTGCGTGAAGTTGAGCCAATCGGGTTATTCTATTATAGCGCGGCCTGGCATTTGATTGCATGGTGTCGACTTCGTAATGGCTTTAGAGATTTCCGCTGTGATCGCATCAAAGAGCTAAAACTGACGGGTGAGAAATTTGAATCCCGAAGCATATCCACCATGCAGGAGTACTTCAATAGCCTGCAAAATGCTAATCAGGAAATGAAGGAAGTGATTATACTTTTTGATAAGAAGGAAGCCTCCAAAGTGAGAAACTCTAAACACTATTTTGGATTTGTCTCCGAAGAGGAACTGGATAGCCAGATACGCATGAAATTCTTGACGGCTGATATTTCGATGATGGCTCGCTGGCTGATCTCCTATGGTCGCGGTCTTGAAGTGGAGGGCCCCGATGAACTAAAATCTATCATTCAAAGCCTCATCGAAGAATTGCAAGAACACTACATGAAACTTGCCTAGCCTCCGTAACCCTGAGTCCCACATCGTTTTCCTATTGACCAATATCCATTGGCTAATATCTGCAAATCCCAATTCCCAAGTCCTGATTTTAGCTCCCTGCTGACATAGGGTTGTCACTACTTTAAAAAAAAATAATTAAAATTCTTTGTTCCTCCTGACATAAGGCTGTCATATCCCGATTGTTGATTTGAAGAAAAAATCAACGTCATGAAAAACGAACTCACCCTCCGCAAATCATTTAATATCAATGCCTCGTCATCCAAAGTGTGGGATGCCCTGACAAAGCCTGAATTAGTAAAACAATATTTTTTCGGAACAGAAGTATCGAGCGACTGGAAGAAAGGCAGTCCCATTTTTTATCGGGGTGTTTGGGAAGGCAAAGCCTATGAAGACAAAGGAAATATTTTGGACATCGAAAAAGGAAAATTCATCCGATACAATTACTGGAGCTCCTTTTCGGGAACGGAAGATATCCCGGCTAACTATGCGAATGTGAGTTATGAGTTAGATGAAAGCAACGGAATCACAACGCTCACGATTATACAGGACAGCTTTAAAGATCAGCAGGCGCTTGAGCACTCAGGACAAAACTGGGGAATGATTGTCGATGGTCTGAAAAAACTAGTGGAAGCGTAAACGTAAAACAGTAAACTCATGAACAATCCATCATATACTCCGTCAATTAAACTGGTAAAGCCAATCAATTTTCTGTTTCATCGCGCAGAAGTGAAATTGAATGATCTGGTCTCTCAGATTCCAATCGCGAAAGAACTCTTCAAAGAAGCTGTGCGACTTGATCTGCATCCTTCAGGCCCGATTCATTGGCACTACTTTAAATTCACAGGCGATCCGTCTACATCGTTTACGCTCGAGGTATGTCTGCCGGTGGCAAGCGTTCCCAATGGCTACGATGGTAATTTTCATTTTAAGCGAACGGAAGAATTTAAATGTGTAAGCCTGGTGCACGAAGGCAGTTGGCAGGAAATACCAAACAGCTATGGAAACATTATGCAGTTCATTCAACAACAAAAGCTTCAACCGGGCTCGGTTACTCGCGAGCTCTACATCAATGCCGACTTTCATGATCTCCATGCAAATGTTACTGAAATTCAAATGGGTGTTGCATAAGATGAGCAAGTCCAAAGTCATCGTGTTATTTTTTGGTTTGGCCATTGCCATGGTCACGATTTTAATAATTCTTTTCTATGATGGAAGTATTGGTCTTTAAAACTTCCGTGCAGTCATACGAAAGTGTTGACCAGTTGAAACCGTTACTGGATGCATTGGCCGGAATTGGAAAGTGGAATTTTGCGCTCGATGATTGCGACAGAATATTGCGAATTGTTTCATGTTCTGTCCGATCAGAAGATGCTATTCGCTTATTATCAGGGCAAGGTTTTAGTTGTGCGGAATTAGACTAAACAATTAACTGGAATAAGAAAGATAATCTTAGGAGTTGCGGTAAGTCTCGATGGACTCATTGAAGGACCAAATGGAGAATACGATTGGTGCTTTACCGATCTGGATTATGGCATGAAGGATTTCATGGAAAGGATCGATGCGATTTTCTATGGACGAAAAAGTTATGAGATGGCTGGTGGAAATATTTTTCCACAGAAGAAAGCTTATGTTTTTTCCAGTTCGCTCAAGAAATTGGGTGAGAATGAAGTGATGATTAAAGGAGATGTTTCGATGGAAGTTGAAAAGATTAAAAGAGAAGAAGGTAAAGATATCTGGCTTTTTGGTGGCGCTTCACTTACAACCAGTTTGCTGAATGCAGGTTTGGTAGATGAATTGTGGTTGTCCGTTCATCCGATTGTTTTAGGAAACGGTAAGCCACTTTTTAAAACTGAAAACCGAATAAAGACACAGCTGATCGATACCAAAACGTATGCCACCGGACTGGTATCGCTGCGATATGCGGTTGAAAAATAATTGGGCGCGTCACAGACATGACTAGCTTTGCAGGGTGAATTTACCCGAGAAGATACAGGCTGTCCAACAATTATTTGAAAAACTGGACCAGGAGATTGCCGCCTTTCAATCCGCGTCATCCTTGCATTGCAAATTCGGCTGCGGTAAATGTTGTTTTAAGGCCGATATAGAAGCTACAACTTTGGAGTTTCTTCCATTTGCTTATCATTTGTACAACGAAGGAAAAGCAGAAGAATGGCTGAATAAAATAAATGCTTCTGATTCGTCCATTTGTCACATCTTAAATCCCACTCAAAATGGAGCGGGTCTTTGCTCAGAATATCCGCATCGAGGACTTATATGCCGATTGTTTGGATACTCTGCCCGAACCAATAAATATGGGAAAAAGGAACTGGTGACTTGCCAGATCATTAAAACTGAGCAGGCGGAGGCCTACAAAAAAATAGAATCAGAAATTGAAAATGGTGCTGAGGTGCCGGTCATGAATCAATTCTATATGCAACTTCACGGAATTGATTTTGAATTAACGCGCGATTTTTATCCAATCAACATCGCCATTAAGCATGCGATTGAAACCGTATTGCACTATTACGCTTATCGGAATTAGTGTGCCTTATGGGTGAGCGACTTGAAATCCACTCGTTCGAAAACTTTTTTGAGGACCACAGAAGGAGAGACGTTGAAACCTGTTTTACGTTGAGGAGGATTCTCCCGGTTTTTCGATTCGGGATTAATGGTTTCGGTGTAAACTAACGTAGTCAGCATCACGATTACCGCCACTAGTATGCCCAGCGCCAGCAGATAATCCTTATGTGATAGTTTTAGTTTCATGTTGTTTGATGCCCCAAATTACCAAAGTAGATGCCAGACTTGAAATCGACCAATGTGGGGTAATTTCAATTCTGATCACCTGCGTCATGTTCACAACTGAACAGACCTCTTTGTTTTTCGTACAATTAGTACCATTTAGATGTCGATAGGTTACGGAAGTTGTTAATAAATTATTAAGGTTTAATAAAAACCTGTTTTCTGCTTAAATTTGATCTTTGGAATAGCTAGCCATGAAAAAATATATCGTTATCGCGTTGGGATTGATTGCAGCAACGGCCTTTTCGCTTCATGCACAAACGGCATCAACCAAAACTATAATTACAGAGGACAGCCCAGTAA
This sequence comes from Cyclobacteriaceae bacterium, assembly GCA_044222145.1. Classification (GTDB taxonomy): domain Bacteria; phylum Bacteroidota; class Bacteroidia; order Cytophagales; family Cyclobacteriaceae; genus ELB16-189. The sequence goes on along the minus strand of JBGANU010000021.1, from coordinate 14,600 downwards.
AATGGATGACATTTGAACAAGCTGTTGAAAAATCAAAGACGGAGAAGCGCAAGATTTTTATCGATGTATTTACCGACTGGTGCGGCTGGTGTAAGGTAATGGATAAAAGCACCTTCAGCGAAGAGCATGTTGCCAAGATTCTCAATGAAAAATTTTATCCGGTAAAGTTCAATGCCGAGCAGACAGAAGATGTGGTATTCAGTGGCACTACATTTAAGTTTGTCCCGTACGGCAACAAGGGTACACATCAGTTAGCAGCGGCACTTTTAAATAATCAATTGTCGTATCCCACCGTTGTGTTTTTGGATGAGAACTTTGCCATGATCCAACCTTTGCCCGGATACCAGAAGGCTGAAGAATTCCATAAAATCATTCAGTTTATTGGTGAAGATCACTTTCGCACGCAGAAGTGGGCCGAGTGGCAAGCAGCTTACAAATCACCCTTCACAGCAGGTAATTGAATTGAAGTTCCTGAGACTATTGAGAAATAAAAAAGCTCCAGATGTTATCCGGAGCTTTTTCGTTTAGGTTAGGTATAATAAGGTTACTTAGGTTCGTTGTGCTCGTCTCGCTTGGTTCTGAGGTAATCTGTATAGCCCATGGCTGAAGCAAAGCCGATGATCACCGCTAAAATCACTACAAATAGATTGGCTCCGTCTCCTACATTTTGATCGAACATGGCAGTAAGTTTTTTATTGGAACAAATGTAAATTCTTGCCGCTAAATTCCCAATTCCTCCCGATTCTTTTTCAGCACGTCAATGATGAAGGCGATATGATCGTTTAAATCAACACCGAGCAAATCTGCGCCCTTGTATACCTCATCGCGCTCTACTTTTGCCGCAAATCCCTTATCCTTCAGTTTTTTTACCACCGATTTTGTCTCCAGGCTGGTGATTCCGTCTGGCCTTACCTGGCAGCACGCCACGATAAAGCCCGTGAGTTCATCTGTCGCCAGCAAGGCTTTGTCCAGAAGCGTGTTATAGGGTACATTCCATTTTGTATAATGGGCTGATATGGCATGGGCCACTTTTTCTTCGCCCATCGACCTGAGCTTATCCACGATTATTTGAGGATGCGTTTCCGGAAAGGCTTCGTAGTCCGCATCGTGTAAGAGACCAGCGATGGCCCATTCGTCTTTGTTTTCGCCAAACTTCTCCGCGTAGGCTTCCATCACCAGTTCAATGGTGCGCATGTGGCGAAGCAAACTTGCGCTTTTCGTCATAGACTCAAGCAACGTGCGCGCTTCCGATCTATTCATACGATTTACTTGGTGATTTTGCGCCTTTGCAAAAATAGATTTCCACCCGCCAAGGCAATGATGATAACCAACACCGAAAGGGTGATGATCATACGCGTGTTTCGAAGTTGCAGCGTCTTGATTTCATCATCTTTTTTCAGCGCTTCAACCTCAGTTTCCTTTTCATGGATATCCAAAGCCATTTCCATTTGAGCAATCTTGCGACTGCTTTCTTCTCCGTATATTTTTTCTTTCGAGGCATCGTATCGCACCATGGCCTGATACGCCTCGTTCATTTTATTCTGATGCGCATAATTTCCAGCCATACTCTTTAGTATCTGAGGTTCATACACAAATGCCTGTAACTCCTGACTTAAACTCAAGGCCTGATCCAAATACAGTTGTGCTTCTTTTCCGCGATTGGCGCGCGCATAAACTTCACCGAGGTTGGCCAGCAGATTTAACTCAGACACCTTGTTATTTTCTTTTTTGGCGAGATCAAGACCTCGCTCGTAATACTCCACTGCTTTTTGGTAATTGCCTTGTCGGAAATAAAGGTTGCCGATATTGTTTAAGGGATCGGAGTAGATTTTGCCACTTTTTTCACTCAATTGAAAGGCTTGAGAATAATATTTCAGGGCCTGCTCGTATAATTGTAAGTCACTGTGAAGGTTCCCCAGATTGTTCATCGAGCTGATAATCCTTTCCTGATTTCCCACTTCCAGAAAAAGCTTGTGAGAATCTTCGAAATATTTCATCGCCTGACCGTAGTCTTTCTTCAGCGAGTAGATGGTTCCAATGTTGTTGCGGGTATTGGCGATTCCTTCTTTGTTTTGAAGGTTTTCGTAAATGCGAAGGGCAATCAAATAATACTCGAGCGCTTTGTCCAAAGCACCCTGACTCTTGTAGGCAACTCCCAAATTATTATAGGATGCCGCCATTCCTTTTCGATCGTCAATTTCAGTGGCAAGCGAAAGGGCCTCGCGGGTATATCCAATGGCTTTAACTGGGTCTGAGTTGAAATAATAGCGGAACATCTCATTCAGGGTTTTCACCTTCAAGTCGCCTTTTGCAGTCTTCAAAACGGTTTCCAGGCTGTCCAAAGGGTCGGCAAGAGAGGTGGGCCCTATTGCACACAAAAAGCAAAACAAAAGTATTAACCTTCTCATAGGGTGGTTTTTACCGGTGCTAAAATAGAGATTTAAAAGCAAAATCTTGAAATTAACCTTTTTAACCTCTCTTGTAAAACCAAACGCAAATCCCACCACAATTCGGCAAATTTGTATCATCTGTAAATGTATACCGCATGAAAAAAATCGTTTTGGCAAGCAGTTTACTGCTCCTTTCTTTTTGGGTGATGGCACAGGAAAATGAAAAAGTGATGGTGCCGATCAATCAGCTTTTCAAAGGAATGAAACTTGGCGACAGCGCCATGGTGCACGCAGCCTTTACCAAAACGGTAGCGATGGCAACCATAGGGTTGAATAAAGCAGGTGAGCAATCGATTCGATTTGAATCATCACTTGATGATTTTTTAAATGCAGTCGGCACACCTCATCCAGAGATTTGGAACGAAGTGATTTGGGATACTAAGATTTTAATTGATGGAAATATGGCGCAAGCCTGGGCGCCCTATGCCTTTTATGTAGGTAAAAAATTTAGCCATTGCGGTGTAGATGCATTTCAACTTTTTAAAGAAGCAAATGGGTCATGGAAAATATTTCACTTAGCGGATACTCGCCAAACGAAAGATTGCAAAGTGCCCAAAAAAATCACCGATGAATACGGTGAAGTGAAATAGATCGTATCTGTGTTTTTAAAAGGACTATCCAGACGGCCGCGTAAAATGAGAAGAACAATATTTTACATTTTCTTTTTGACGTTCATAAATACGATCGCCTATTCACAGGAGAACATCACCACGTTCATTTTAACTCGTCACGCGGAAAAGGGAAACGATGGCACAAAAGATCCAGACCTGAGTGCTGTTGGTACTGAACGCGCTCAGTCGTTGATGAATCTCCTTCAAAAAACGAAAGTAGATGCAATCTATTCTACCAATTATAAGAGAACGCGCAATACAGTTGCTCCGTTAGCGCAAGCAAAAAAAATAACGGCAGAAGTCTATGAGTCTTTCAAAGGCGAAGAGATTGATGAGATGTTGAGGAAATATTCCGGAGGCACCATTGTGATAGCAGGTCATTCCAATGACATTCCATGGATGGCGAACTACCTGATCGGAAAAGAAGAATTCAAGACGTTTGATGATACCGACTACCATAATTTGCTTGTGATATCGGTGGTTAAGAAAGGAATGACCTCGAAGGTGACATGGTTGGCGTATTGAAAGGCAAAGCATATTCGCGTAGTTGAAACGGTGAATCTTTTTTAAGCAGGATTATTGTAAATTCGTTGTCAAAGGAAAAACGAATCGGATGCGCTTCTTCGTACTCTCGCTCTCGTTCATCGTAACATCATTCTTTTCGCAAGCTCAGGCGATGCAGGAAGAGTTGCGCAAAAGCATCTACTTTGGGGGTGGCAGTTATTATATCGATGATGAGCAGACCACTGGATTATTTCTATGGCTTGATTCCATTCCAAAACTTACCGAAAAATATCAGATTCAGTTAATCAGTCACACCGATCCGATAGGAGGGCGGCAGTATAACGAGTGGCTATCGCAAATGAGAAGTGAGTCGGTGTATGAATTGCTCCTGCAGAAAAGCATACCCGAAACAATCATCTATCGCAAAGACTGGGGACTTGAAAATCCGGTATACTCCAACGACAACTTCCGGGGCATGGTAATGAACAGAAGAGTGGACGTGATTTTACATCCGATAGTGTTTTAAGTCTTAAGTGTCCGGCAATTGCCTTACACAGATACTTGCTGCTGCTTCCAGCCAATTTGACTTTCCACTTCCGGCTTTTTACTTATTTCTGATAAGGCTCCTATCCGCTTCCGGACACCTATTTGCAATTGCGGACGACCAGGGATGCAACTATCTTGATTTTTTCACGTCTAATCCCCATAAATTGCCTTGGCATATTATTAGCCAAGTAAGGCGTGGTCAGTGGCGCATAAAATTCATCCCAGACCTGCTTTATTTAAGAACTAAACTTTTTTAATGCCCAAACGACCATGATTAAGTTACAGAATGTAGACAAGTACATTGACTCGCGTTTTCAGAGAACATTCATTATTAAAGGCGTTGATCTTCAGGTTTCGCAAGGCGAATTTGTGACCATCATGGGTCCTAGTGGTTCTGGCAAGTCCACGCTGATGAATATCATTGGCATGTTGGATGAGCCTTCAGCCGGAGAATACTATTTCTTTGATGAACCCGTGCACAAGATGAAGGAGCGCCAGAAATCAGAGATGCACAAGAACTATATCGGCTTCATCTTTCAGGCGTATCATTTGATTGATGAGTTGACCGTGTATGAAAATATTGAAACACCCCTGTTGTATAAAGGGGTGAATGCCGGTCAGCGCAAAAGTATGGTGGCGGAGTTGTTGGATCGTTTCAATATGGTGGCAAAAAAAGATTTGTTTCCGGAACAACTATCAGGCGGGCAACAGCAGTTGGTGGGCATTGCGCGTGCAATCGTAGGACAACCTAAATTATTATTGGCCGATGAGCCAACTGGTAATCTTCATTCGGAGCAGGGCAAACAGATCATGGACATTTTTCAAAAGCTGAATGAAGAAGGCATCACCATTATACAGGTGACACACTCTGAGGAAAACGCTTTACGCGGAAAACGCATTGTCAGAATTGCCGATGGGGCAATCAGTTCAGATGAATTAGTGAAATAGAATTAAAAAGTACGTATGAAAAGAATCTTTATTATAGTAGCGGTATTGGTAATCGGAGTGCAGCAACAATCATGGTCGCAAAGAAAAGTATTGACTTTCCAGGAAGCGATCAAGATAGCGATGAAGAACAGTATGCTGTTGAATCAACAAAAAAATAACCTCGCATTTAACCAAATGCAACGCTCGGCTGCGTATGCCGGTATGGGGCCCACACTGTCCGTGAATGGTGGTGCTACTCAGGTAAACGGTAACACGTTTAATCAAAATGAGGGAAAAGTAATCAATGGAGTTTTTGATCAGCTCTCGGGTTCTATTAATGCCAATGTTAATTTGTTCAATGGGTTCAATCAATATAATCGTGTGCGGCAATCTTCCAGTCTGCTGGATGCGCAATCCTATTACATCAATCGAACAGCTCAGGATGTAATCAACACTATTTCGACACAATATTTGAATGTTTTGGTAGATGTGGAACTCCTTCGCATTGCACAAGAGAATTTTGAGGTACTCAAAAAGCAGTTGGAGCAGGTGAACCAACTTGTTGAACTGGGTAGCAAATCTCCAGTGGAGGGATACACTCAGGATTCTCAAACGAAGGCAGCCGAGATACGAGCGCTACAGGCAGAAATTAATTTAATAAATGATAAGGGTCTGTTGACTCAAACATTGCTGTTGGACCCAAGTGATGAATTTGACGTTGCCAAGCCAGATTGGGATATCCAGGCTATCGGGTCGCAAGAGACTGACCTTCAAAATTTATTTGATGAGGCACTTAAAAGCAGGGGAGATTATTTACGCGCAAAAAAGAATGAACAAGCAGCCCGGTATTCTATGAGTGCCAGCCGTGCGGGTATGATGCCCACACTGAGCGCGTTTGGTACCTTGTATTCTGCCTATAATCATGCGCATGGTGATCCGAATGTGCGACCTTTCCCAGATCAGTTCAAATCCGACAATCTTAGAAAGGTGTATGGTCTTCAATTGTACATTCCGATTCTGGGGGGAAATTCAAATCTTCAAAACAGATCAGCATTTGTGCAACAGAAGGTCACTTACCTTAATTCTCAGGCAACTACAAAAAATGCAGAGATACAAGTGAAGACTGATGTGATGAGAGCTTTTCAAAACTTTAAACTGTACAAGAGAACTTATTCAGTGTCCATCGAACAGCTCAATGCCGCTGAGATGGCATTCAACCTGGAGAAAGAACGGTATAGTTTGGGCGTCACTAACCTCATTGATTACCTGACTGCCAACAAAAATCTAGTGCAGGCGCAGACCGACCGTGCTCAGGCTGAGTACCGTTTGTTGTTCCAAAAAGTACTTCTGGATTACGCCACCGGCACGCTCAAACCCGAAGATCTGGAATAGGCGTATTTTGGCCTCAACGCCTGTTGTTTTAAGAATTCTGATTACATTTGCAGCCCGTTCGAGTGAACGGGCTCTTTTTTTATTTGAAAAGGGAATGTCAAACAAAATTTGCAGCAGAAAACCCGCCTGCAGCATGTAAAAACAGGGTAGACCATCAGTATGGCAAAAGTATCAAAGGATTTAAAAGAGAAAGAAGAGGCAAAAGCAAAGTCGTCAAAACCAGTTGTCGATGACGCACCTGTGAAGAAGGCCGTAAAAGGCGCTGCCGCAGAAGAACTCTTCGAAAAGGATGAATTGACTGAATTTAAAGCAGCCAAGAAAGCGGAAGAAGAAGAAGGCATAAGCCGGATGATTCATGACGTTACCGTTCGCAGATCATCAACCAGCTCAAGTGCATCACTTGAAAATTTCAACTGGGAAACATTCGACCGCAAAGGTTTTGGTGAAGGTTATACCAACAGCGAGCGTCAGGCTATGCTGGACAAATACACCGGCACCGTTTCGACAGTAAACGAGAGTGAAGTTGTGCAAGGTGCTGTTGTGGGCATCAACGACCGCGATGTGATTTTAAATATTGGATTTAAGTCAGATGGTCTTGTGCCGTTGGCTGAATTCAAAGACATGCCGAATTTGAAAATCGGTGATATCGTTGATTTATTTATCGAAGAGCGTGAAAACGCTATGGGGCAGTTGATCCTTTCCCGCAGAAAGGCAAAGCTCCTCAAGGGCTGGGAATATGTGCAGAAGGCTTTGGATAAAGATGAGATCATTGAAGGTTTTGTGAAACGCAGAACAAAAGGTGGTTTGATCGTAGATGTATTTGGCATCGAAGCATTCTTGCCAGGTTCTCAAATTGATGTGAAGCCTATTCGTGATTTCGATATTTATGTGAATAAGTCGATCGAAGTGAAAGTGGTGAAGATCAACTACACCAACGACAACGTAGTCGTATCGCACAAAGTGTTGATTGAAAAAGATCTCGAGCAACAGAAGGCAGTTATCCTCACTAACCTTGAGAAAGGACAAGTGTTGGAAGGTGTGATCAAGAACATGACCAACTTCGGTGTATTCATCGACCTGGGTGGTGTTGACGGATTACTCCACATCACTGATATTTCATGGGGTCGCATCAGCCATCCTGAAGAGATGTTGAAACTTGATCAGGTGGTGAAAGTAGTAGTGCTTGATTTCGATGGAGATAAGAAGCGTATCTCGTTAGGTATGAAACAACTTACTCCTCATCCTTGGGAGTCTTTGGCTGCTGATATCGCAGTAGGCTCTAAGGTGAAAGGTAAGATTGTAAACGTAGCCGATTACGGAGCGTTCCTGGAATTGCAACCAGGCGTTGAAGGATTGATCCACGTATCGGAAATGAGCTGGTCACAACACTTACGCAATCCACAAGACTTCATCAAAGTAGGTGATGAGTTGGAAGCAGTTGTGTTGACGATCGATCGCGAAGAGCGCAAGATGTCATTGGGCATCAAACAACTTACCGAAGATCCTTGGACAAGACAAGATGTGCTGAGCAAGTATGCAGTTGGCACGAAGCACAAAGGTATCGTTCGTAACCTTACTAACTTCGGCTTGTTCATTGAGTTGGAAGAAGGTATTGATGGATTGGTACACGTTTCTGATTTGTCATGGACCAAGAAGATCAAGCATCCATCTGAGTTTACGAAAGTTGGAGATAGCTTAGAAGTTCAGGTATTGGAATTGGATTCTACCAACCGCAGACTGGCATTGAGCCATAAGCATCTGGAAGAAAATCCATGGGATACTTTTGAAACCATCTTCACCATTGGATCTGTTCATCGTTGCACAATCGTTAACAAAAACGACAAAGGCGCAGTACTTGAACTTCCTTACGGAATTGAAGGATTCTGTTCAGCAAGAAACCTTGCCAAACAAGATGACAGCAAGGCCGAGCAAGGTGAAAGCCTTGACTTCAAAGTGCTTGAATTCTCTAAAGATGACAGACGCATTGTGTTAAGCCACAAGGCTACGTGGTCAACAGAAGAAGAGAAAGCTTCACCGGCTGCACCAGCTGCTGCCGCCAAGAAGAAGGCAGCTCCAAAAGGCAAGACAATCGACAACATCAACCAGCAGGCAGAGAAATCTACATTGGGAGATATTGAAGCATTGAGTGCTTTGAAAGAGAAAATGAGCGCTGCCAAGGCTAAGCCGGCAGAAGGCGAGGCGCAATAATTTTTTTAAATCCAGGCATTTGGGACTTGGGCTTTAGGACTTAGGAATTAACTTTGATTCCGTAGGACTAAGTCCCAGGACCCAAATCCTGAACTGGTCTCGTGGCCGAGTGGCTAGGCTGAGCTCTGCAAAAGCTCCTACAGCGGTTCGAATCCGCTCGAGACCTCTGAAACCCTTGAAATTGAAAGATTTCAGGGGTTTTTTTATTTTGCAGTTGAACAATCAGTTGAACATAGAATTTAATATGCCAATTCAATCTCTACCCTTTTTCTCAAGGATTTTTTACAGCGACCAGAAAGCAGTCAGTTTTATTCCTCATGAAATAGATAATAATTTGTCAGGTCCTGTTTACCGGAATGGCAAGTTCTATTTCCCCAGTTATCCAACGGGTTGGTTTTTAAAGAGAATATTTTTTCGCCACTTGATTCACGAGGGGCCCGTTAATTTTATCTTTTGTCTCAATGAGCTGGTTGCAGGAATGACAAGTGACGAATTACTTCAATTCGTTATTAGATTTGAACGAGAGGCAAACAAAGAGATAAAAAAACTGATTAGCGCTAAGGGTCACACTACGGCTATTGTATACACATTTATTTATAACGCCAGATTCTCAAAAATCGAGGAAACCATTAGTTATTTTCCTCAATGGATGCAGTTGGCCTATTCAAGGGTTGATGAAGTTGCGAAACTTGAAAATGTTGAAGAACGGAATGACAATTCTCCAAATCAGCATCAAATTGAAACCGAGATTTTGAAGAGGAAGATAAGTGACCTTGAAACATCTATAATGGATAAGGCCAAACTGGTTAATCAATTGGAGAAGGAAAATGATTCTCTTAAATCAGAGATCACTTTCCTTTGCTCCTTGAAGTGGACTGGAGAAGTAAATGATATTTCTGAGCTGGTAGATGCAATGCTTTTAACTGAAAACCTACAGAGAAAGAAAAAAGCGGACGCTTTTGATATTTTTAATCGAATTCTAAACCTCGGCTCGAACAGTTCGTCAATGTCTTCGTCCGTGACAGACATTAGGAAAGAAAAAAGAGACCCTAATTATAAAGGTAAATTTTTAATGGACTTGGAAAAAAATCATATCCAAAACATTAAAAAAGCCGGTGAAAAGTTAGATTCTTAAATTATTTTGGTTTAGTCGAGGTTTAGTAAACCTTTCTAGCTATTCCAAAGTGCTAATGTTGTGAATCATATTTAATGATCTGACATTATGCGACACATACAAATTGAGCTTCCTGATCAGAGTGAATTAGTAAGCCTCCTTCAGGAGATTAAGCTGAAGGTCCTTAAAGAAGCCCAGCCTTCTAATGATTCATTGTTTCCCAAGAGGGACTATCTTACAAGGTCTGAATTGGCACACCAGTACAGAATTTCGCTGCCGACAGTTCACAAACATATCCGGTGTGGACTTCCTTCGATTAAAATAGGTAAACGGAGACTTTTCAGTGCCTCAGCGGTTGCCAAGTATTTCGAGGAGAAAAACAAACTGAGCTTAAAATGAGTAATGGGATTTACCTCCGAGCAGACTTTACCGATAAGGACTGGGCTGCGCACTTGGAACTACTACGTGCTGGCATCGGCTTAAACTATCACCCCGATTATCAAAATGGAAGAGTCATTGATGGAGTTTCTTTTTCCAAGGTGGCCTTGGCGCTGGCGGACTTATGTTGTTGGCGCCAAATTACTCGGTATTGATCATGAAGAAGCTTTGCAAATTTTCGTGAAGCACTATCCCGATGAATTAGTGGTCCTCAATAGGACGGTTCCATTCATCGTGCACTATCAATAAAATAAAAGCCCAAGGCGGCAACCCTGGGCTTTGATAAAAAACAAATTGACAATGGTAAAAGTAAAGCAAAACTCGTCTTAGCGCAAGCCGAATTATTTCATTCGGCCGATTGTGCGCACAATCCTTGAATATATTTTTTATACAGTGACCTCAGCAGGGGTCGCATGGTATTGTATTGTTATTTTTTTTTTTGGAAAATAAGCAGTTCAATATGTGCGTAACTGTTCAAAAAAAATCTTTTAAACAAAAGATGTTCAAATGTTTTCTGTTCCAAAATATTCGAACATCAGAGAACACTTAAATAAAACACAAAATGACAAAACAAATAAATGATAATGGTTGGGATCGTCAAGGCAGCACCTACGTTCGAATAATTTCTTTTGCGGATGGGAAGGAAATGACTGGTTATTCTAAGAAGATAAACTTCACCGAGCGAAGAAACCCGGTTGATGCGCTTACCAATTTTATTTTGAGGGATTACATGGGAGGATACCTTGATGCAAAAAGTGAAAAGGCGTTGGCCAATCCAACAATCCGAATAGACTACTATCTCAACCGTACCCAAGAGCGGATAGTATCACTGACGTACGTTACACCAGATTGGACCCAAAAGGGCGCAGAGAACAAGAAGTTGCTTAACTGGGTCAATAGGTTCTATGCAATGATTCGATCTGGCAAATCCCCGGCAGAAATTGAAGATGCACTGATGGTGCGTACGAGAGAACGTAATCGGGATGAACTAGATACTTCATATCAGCGGTTCTTCACGCTAACAGATTTGAATTACTATTTCAATATGCTCTTAGACCAGAAGAAATATCCTGAAGAAGCAGTCCACCATTTCTATCGCTCTTACAAAGAAAAATACTTTAACAACTGATAAGATGTCAAAAATAATTTCAATCCTAAATCATAAGGGAGGTACGGGTAAAACCACAACCACTTTAAATCTCGGCAAGGCCCTTAACCTACTCGGCTATCGCCTTTTATTAATCGACCTAGATGCCCAGGCCAATTTGTCTCAGTCATTGGGCATCGAGGAAGAATCCCAGACTATTTCTGAATCTTTTAGTAATAGATTAGATAGACTTCCAATTAAAGTTATCGATGAGTTTTTTCATTTGGTGCCTGCGTCATTAGACCTTTCGGCTATTGAGCCGGGGCTATACTCAAACATTAACAGCTACTTCCAACTCAAAACACTGCTTTCGAGTACGAAGGAAGATTATGATTTTATCTTGATCGACTGCCCGCCTTCGCTAGGCATGTTTACACAGAATGCTTTGATCGCTTCCGATAGCGTATTGATCACTGTGCAAGCACAGTACCTCGCGTTGAAGGGTTTGGACACCGTTTATAATCTGATAGTAACGATAAAAGAAAAATTGAATCAATCCATCAATGTCGAAGGACTTGTAGTTACACAAACTAATCATACAAAACTCAGCAAAGACATATTGACCTCGTTGAGACAGACCTTCAAGGAAAAGGTCTACGCAACGACTATCCGGCAAAATGTCGCCATAGCTGAGGCAAGTGCACATCACAAGGATATTTTTAGTTATAGCCCCGAGAGTTTCGGTGCAATTGACTACATGAACCTGGCTAAAGAAATACTGCAATGAAGAAGAATTTCGAAAATCTATTAGGGAATGCTATATCCGGAATTGTATCAGATGAACAAACCATAAGGCAGAGCATTGTTATTCGAGAAGATTTCAAGTCCCTGATTCCATCTTTGAATGACGATGAACTTGATCAGTTGGAGAGTAATATAATTAAGGATGGTGTTCGAGACCCTCTTATCATTTGGCCGTTTAACTCGCAGTTAGTTTTGATTGATGGTCACAATCGTTTTTCCATTTGTCAAAAGCATGGCATTAGTTTTCCATTCAAAGAAATGCGATTTGCTGATGAAGACGAAGCAAAAGACTGGATGATCAAAAATCAACTTGGCAGGAGAAATGCTACGCCTGATCAAATCAGTTACTTACGTGGACTCCGATACAACCGGGAGAAGTCGCAAGGGAAGAGAAGCGATTTAACTTTAGATCAAAGTGATCCAAAGTCACAGCTGTCGACCGCAGGCTACTTGGCAAAGGAGTACAATGTTGGAGAGGCAACAATTAAAAGAGATGGAGAGTTTGCTAAAGGTGTAGAACTGATTGGTGAGCATGATCCCATGCTTAAAGATAAAATTCTAAAAGGTGAATCTGAACTCTCGAAGAAAGAGATCATTCAGATTGGCAAGGAGAAAAGCGGAAACAGGAACCCTTCAGCAAGAAATCCGACCGAGAAAATAACTGTCAAGGAACTGGCCTCGATTGCCTTCGACTATGCCGCAAATGAAAAGAGATCAATTCAAGATGTCTGCACGATGCTTGAGATCGATTACGATGAGGTAACACCAATTCAATATTTTATTCGCTGGAATGAATCTAAAAAGTTCTGACACACGCGTCTCTGGCTTCGCTAGCAAGACGTGTCCATGTAGACCAAAAACTACGAATTTGGCCACACGGACAATCTTGATTTTTTCTTAACGCTTCGCTAAAAAAATGAAAATGGCAAGACCAAAAAAATTGATTAAGAGAGTCGAGGTTGTAAGAGTTCGAGTTACATCTGCGGAAGCTAGATTACTTAGATCCTTTGCTGATAAACATGGAATCACTGTCTCCTCCTTTATTAGAGAAAAGATTTTGGATCATAAGTTAAAACCCAGATTAACAACTGAAGAGACAGCTTTTCTGCGAGGGTTGATTGGCATGGCAAATAACTTGAATACAATCACTCGGAAGGTACACATGGGAGATGCAACAGGGATGTTACTTTCTGAGGCCCTGCTGGAAATAGGAGACCAAATCAAAAAGTTACATGATAAGTAAAGTGATAATGGGAAAGACGTTCAAGGGCTGTTGCAAATACGTGATGGGGAAAACGGGGGCAATAGTATTACAAGCAGATGGAGTTAGGTACGACAATCCTTCTAACACGGCCTTAGACTTTCAATCAATACGCGAATTGAGGCCCAGTGTCAGGAATGTCGTCATTCATGCTTCTTTAAGTTTTTCTTATGAAGATAAAGTCTTGCTCACTAATGATAAAATGATTGCGGTGGCCGAAAGATTTAAGGAGAAGCTTGGAGTCGCTCAGCATCAATCAATATGCGTCAGACATACGGACGCTAAACATGACCACTTTCATCTGATCATTAATCGCATCGGTTTTCAAGCAGAAGTGGCATCAGACCAGTTTATAAAAAATAGGGCGGCACGAGCTTGCGATGAGTTGGAACTGGAATTTGGACTGATAGTCGCACGGGGTCACGGTATTAATAATGAGGTCAGGCATAGATCGCCCAAAAAGAATAATGTGAAGGATCAAATTAAAGATGCAATTCAATCCGGGTTATCAAGCGGCATTAAAGATTTTAATCATCTGGAAACTTATCTAGAAGCACGTGGAATTGAGATGCGTATTCAGTATCAGAGCACGGGAAGGGTCAATGGGTTAAGCTTCAAGAAGGATGAATTTGCTTTTAAAGGCTCGTCAATTGACAAGAGCCTGTCCTACAGAAAACTGGTGTCTCAACTTGCACCCTCCAAAACACCCAACCACATTGAAAAATTATTAACTAAAAATAAGCATATCGATTATGAAAGATGACAACAATACAATTCTGCTTGAGGGTTTAGCGGAAGACGTCTCGGCCATCCAAAAAATGATGAACCACTTAGTTTTAAAGCTAGAGAAACCTCCTGACTCAAATATCGTGGCCGAGCATATGAAGATTATAAAGTCTGGGCTGGATGCTTTGAAGCAAGACGTCAAAAACATAAATAATGCTCCAGAACTCGTGGAGCAGCAACGTGTTATTGATTTAAGATTACAGCTTGATCGGATCTCAGTTAGGTTAAACAGGGAAGACAAGCTGCTATTCTACTACTTCTCGTCACCTAAAATTGTGCTCGCAACAATTGCGATTGTTATCGGAGCCATTTTTATCGGAGCATTTGCCGACCGAGCTTATTATCGTCATCAACAAACCAAAATAGAAAATTATGGAGAAAGATCTTTTTAAGTTCATCCTGTCGATTTCGCAGTATCTCGAAACTGGATTAATAATTTTTGCAAGCATGATCTTTCTAAGTCTTTTCTTCT
>JBGANU010000020.1:0-77835 GCA_044222145.1 Cyclobacteriaceae bacterium | reverse complement strand
ACTTAATCTTGCCTGCTCAAACAGGATATCGTAGTTAGTCACCAACTCCTTCCAGTTTTTTGCCGGATGAATGTTTACTTCCAGCACACCCGGATCGGGCGTCACAGCGAGCTTGGTGACGCGATTATCCCTCGGTGGTTCGTAGCCCTCAATAACAACTTTCAGATTCATGTTTTGAGTGGCGGCTTCAATGCAAGCAAGCAAATCAAAGTAATGCTCCACGTATTGAAGAGGCGGCATGAAGAAATAAATCTTTCCCTCGCGGACTTCAATGCACAAAGCAGTTTTGATGGTGAAGACTTCAGCAGTAGGAACATGCTCCTCTTCCTTCTCTTTCTTTTCAACTTTCTTGTTTGTTCCAGGTTTATCTTTTACGTCATCCCAACCCTCTTCGGAGGAGAGAGAGCTTAAAAACTCTCTCGGTAATTCGGAAGACGTTGGAGCGTTGTATCGGCTTGCTACATTGCTATGGAAATTCTCCAAAGCAGGAAGTTCCTCAAACGGACTTCGTTCAACGGGCTTTTGAATTTTTGCTTTGCTGATGTGAGGCAACGACTTCAACGGGAGTCTTAATCCAATAGCAGAGTTACCGGGAATTAAAATGAGTCGATCGTTTCTAAATTCCCATTTGCAGGAAAGCCATCGGTTGTTCCAGAAATTCCATTCCAACGGAATCACATAACCAACTGGTTTACCTAATCCTTTCGCCAACAACTCCGAAAGTTTTTTTCTTTCCAGTGAATCGCTCAAGTTCGATTGATACGGATCAAGATTGGCAGGAACCTTTCCCTCTTCCCACAAAAAGAAAAACGCATCTTCCAATGCAGGATGAACATGCTCCGTGGGGATGTTCAGATACTTTGTCAGTTCAATGGCTAACCGATTGGCATCTTCAACTGTATACATTGAATCTCCTTCACCTAAATCAAGCAGTGCATCATTCTTCCACACGGGTTGTCCATCGTTGCGCCAGATAGCGGAGTATTGCCAGCGTGGAAGTGGTTCACCCGGATACCATTTACCCTGGCCTTTGTGAATCAGTCCGCCTTTGCCAAAAGAATCTTTCAGTCGTTTGATCAATTGTCCTCCCAGCACTCTCTTGTGTTGCCCATCAGCAGTTGTATTCCACTCCTTTGCTTCCATGTCATCCACCGAAACAAAAGTTGGTTCCCCTCCCATCGTCAAACGAACATCTCCATTTTGTAAATCTTCGTCTACTTTATTTCCGAGACCGATGATCGTAGCCCATTGCTCTTCACTGTATGGCTTCGTTACGCGAGGGTCTTCGTGAATGCGAAACACTTCATTCTTAAAACTGAAAGTCGTTTCGCACACATCGGTCATACCGGTAACGGGAGCTGCACTCACAGGATCGGGCGTGCAACACAATGGAATATGTCCTTCGCCTGCAAACAATCCAGATGTTGGATCAAGACCTATCCATCCCGCACCGGGAATATAAACTTCCGTCCACGCATGAAGATCAGTGAAGTCAACAACAGTACCCGATGGACCGTCAAGTGCTTGCTGATCGGCTTTGAGTTGAATGAGATAACCTGATACAAAACGCGCAGCTAAACCAAGATGTCGAAAGATTTGCACCAACAACCACGCAGAATCTCGGCACGAACCGCTATGAATGTCAAGAGTCCTCTCGCACGTCTGCACGCCTTGTTCCATGCGAATGGTATAGTCGACACTTTTCTGGGCTTCCTGATTGAGGTACACCAGAAAGTCGATCATTCTGGTTTGCTTCGTTCGGTCAATTCGTTTAAGCCAGGATTCCAGCATCGGACCTGATTCCGATACTTCGAAATAAGGAAGCAGTTCTTTTCTTAGCTGTGTGGTGTAATTGAATGGAAAATGCTCCGCGTAACTTTCAATAAAGAAATCAAAAGGATTGATCACAATGATCTCGGCTATCACTTCCACTTCAAAGTGAAGTGATTTTGTCTTTTCGGGAAACACCACCCGAGCCAGAAAATTTCCAAACGGATCTTGCTGCCAGTTGATAAAATGATCTTCCGGTTTAATCTTTAATGAATAAGACAAAATAGGTGTGCGGCAATGTGCGGCTGGTCTTAATCTGAAAATATGTGGCGATAAATTAACAGACCGATCGTAATCGTAAGTCGTTTGATGCCGGATTGCAACCTTTATGGACATGATAATTCAGGGCTAATTCTCCTTAATAATAACCCATTTCACAGAGAGATCATAGGAAGAGCAGTTCCCGCAAAAATCAATCGATTGTTCTCTGTACCAACAGCAGGCAGTAAGCAAAAACCAAGAGGCAACTTTACAATAGGCAAAGGACAACATGACCTTAAACTGAATCTTTGCCTACTGAGCATTGCCAATTGCCTACTTTTTTAATGATTAGCACATGACGGCATTTAGTTTTAATTTTCGAAAAAATTAGAAAGCGTGCAATACGATGTAGTGATAGTAGGTGGTGGCATAGTTGGACTGGCCACAGCTTTACAGTTAAAGAAGGTAAATCCAAATCTCAAACTTGTTCTTCTCGAGAAAGAAGATGAGTTGGCCAAGCATCAAACCGGCAACAACAGTGGAGTTATTCACTCTGGTCTATATTACAAGCCCGGAAGTTTGAAAGCTACCAACTGTATACACGGTTACAACCTGATGGTAGATTTCTGTCAGCAAAACGAAATCCCATTTGATCTATGCGGAAAGATTGTAGTTGCTACCGAAGAACATGAGTTGCCTTTGTTGGAGAAACTTTTTATTCGTGGTGGAGAAAATGGTCTTCAAAATTTAAAGAGATTAAAAAAAGAAGAACTCAATGAATACGAACCACACGTGGCAGGCCTTGCCGGGATTTTTGTTCCGCAAACAGGAATAGTGGACTACAAAAAAGTAGCTCAAAAGTATGGAGAGCTCATTCAAAAATTGGATGGACAAATTCAATTGAATGAAAAAGTATTGGGTATCCAAAGTTCGGATACTAACAGTGTCGTTATTACGCAAAAGACAAGTTATACAACAAAACTGGTTATTAACTGTGCCGGCTTGTATTCCGACAAAGTGGCGCGCATGACCGTGCCAAAATTAAATCTCAAGATCATTCCATTCCGTGGCGAATATTTCAAACTAAAGAAAGAGAAAGAATATCTGGTCAAGAATCTAATTTATCCGGTACCCGATCCAAACTTTCCATTTCTTGGTGTGCACTTCACGCGCATGGCCAAAGGCGGAGTTGAAGCGGGACCCAATGCTGTATTGGCTTTTCAGCGCGAGGGATATAAGAAGTCGGATATCAATCTTTCCGAATTAGCAGAAACATTAACATGGCCCGGTTTCCAAAAAGTAGCGGCCAAGTATTGGCGCACCGGCTTTGGCGAAATGTATCGTTCCTTTTCAAAAGCAGCTTTCACAAAAGCGTTGCAAAAACTAATTCCTGAAATTCAAGAAGCAGATTTAGTTGAAGGCGGAGCGGGAGTGCGTGCCCAAGCCTGCGATCGCGAAGGCGGATTGGTGGATGACTTCATGATCCTCGAAGAAAAACAAGTGATCAACGTGTGCAATGCACCATCACCTGCGGCAACCTCATCGTTGGCGATCGGTGAAACGGTTTCGAAGCTGGCGTTGAAGAAGTTTTGAAATTGATCATGCAAAAACGCTAAGAACTCCACAGTATACAGTTAGTCGTCAAACCGCTGAATATCTTAAAGAGAGGTCAGACGACTACTAACTTTGATAAGTCCCAATTCCCACCCTCCAATACCTATTTCACAGCCGTCACCTCAATCTCCACCAGATAATCCGGATCAATCAATGCTTTGATCTCGATCATGGAAGTCACAGGCTTGATGTTCTTAAAAAATTCTCCATGAGCCTTCCCTATTTCTTCCCAGTGACTTATGTCTGTCACAAACATGCGCGTGCGAATTACATTCTCTAATTTGAATCCCGCCTGGTGCAACACCTTTTCAATTTTCTGGATGATAAATTTGGTCTGAGCATAAAAATCATCTTTGCCCACAACACCATTATCATCCGTGGCAACAGTCCCAGAAATCTCAAGTTGATTACCAACCTGAACGGCCCTCGAATACCCAACAATATCCTCCCATTTTGCTCCCGATGAAAAGTTTTTTCTTTCAGTCATACGCTTATATTTGATTAATCATGGACAAGTTAAGTCAGCAGGAATTAATTCGCTACAGCCGCCATTTGGTTTTAGAAGATTTTGGTTTGGAAAATCAACTAAAGCTCAAACGTGCAAGCGTGTTGGTGATTGGCGCAGGCGGACTCGGCTCCCCCGCCCTGCTCTATTTGGCCGCGGCAGGCATTGGTAAGATTGGAATTGTAGATTTTGATAAAGTTGACGTCACTAATCTGCAACGGCAAATATTGTTTACATCTGATGATGTCGGTAAAAGTAAAGCAGAAGCGGCTGTTGCCCGATTGAAAGCGCTAAATCCATTGATTGATCTAAAGAGCCATCCCATAAAAATAACTTCATCTAATGCGTTGGATCTGATTAGAAACTATGATGTCGTGCTAGATGGATCGGATAATTTTCCAACACGCTATTTGGTAAACGATGCGTGTGTGTTATTGCAAAAACCATTTGTCTACGGTTCGATTTTAAAATTTGAAGGCCAGGTTTCTGTTTTTAACTTTCAAAAACCAGATAAAACATTCACCACCAATTATCGCGACTTGTTTCCACAACCACCCTCACCCGAAAGCGTGCCTAACTGCGAACAGGCAGGCGTGTTGGGCGTTCTTCCCGGGATGATGGGAAGCATGATGGCCAATGAAGTGATCAAAATCGTCACCGGCATAGGAAAACCACTTGCCGATAAACTGTTGATCTTTGATGCGCTGGATACCGAGTTGACGATCATCAACATTCCCAACCGAAACGCAATCGGTTCCATCAAAGAATTAATCGATTATGAAGATTTTTGTGGTATTAATGAAAAGAAAAATAAATATTTGAACATCCAACAAAACAACCCCATGAGAGAAATCACAGTTCAGGAACTAAAGAAACTTAAAGATGCCAGTGCCGACTTCCAATTGATTGACGTGCGTGAACCTCATGAGTACGACATCTGCGATATCGGTGGTGAATTAATTCCCATGGCAGAAATTCCAAGTAGCACCGACAAAATCTCCCGCGATAAGCAAGTGATTATCCATTGTCGCAGTGGCAAGCGCAGTGGCGAGATGGTGTTGTGGTTGGAGAAAAATGAAGGCTACACAAACCTTTACAACCTCAAAGGAGGAATCCTGGCGTGGGCGAAAGAGATCGATCCTGAAATGCCGGTTTATTGATCAATTTATTTCATAAAGATGGCGGCTCCCTCGTTCCTCGGGTCAGGCTATCCGCTGCAAGCTGCCAGTCAACTGAAACATTTCGTGTATTTATTCGGGCCTGCCTGTCGAAGCAAACGCGGAGGCAGGCTTTCCGCTTCTATCCTTGTCGCAGTTCAGCCCTTGCTCCAAAAATTCTGTTTTGAGTTTATGGTTTGTGTAAACTTATTAGGACTAGACCTGTCCTTAGCTTCATCAGAATCCCGAAGCGGTGACTTTGATGGGTTAATAGAGGCATTTTGGTTTTTCACTCCATCCTTTTGACGGAACATTCTTTAAACAAACGGGTACTTGTATGCTGGATTCAATTTCACATATGCTAGGATCATTAACATAAAACCTAACAAAATACCTAGCTCCATTTGGATCCAGACGAAGTCCCTTGTCATCGTTTTCATAAAATTTACCATTTACAGAAAAAGAGTACTGAACCCACCCACCCCCCTTGTCTTTGAGAGTAGTTGCTATAGAATAGCGGTAATCTAATTTAAGACGAATTTCCCTTGACAAAATCCAAGCGCTTGGAGTAGCTATAATTATTACGACTAAGATCGTTAGGATTCTATTGCCTAATTTCTTTTTAACTGCAATCACTTTTAGGGTTCTAAACTTTCAGGATGATATAATAGTTTACTAAATAAGTAATGAAGCGAGAAACTCAGTTAATCATTTTAACCCCATTCTAACCCCATCAGAGTCACTCGAAGAGGACTCTGATGATTGATAAACTATTTACTGTTCTCAATCGCCTGCTCCAAATCAGCAATCACATCTTTCAAATCTTCCAATCCAACGGAGACTCTGATCAACCCAGGAGTAATGCCAACAACTTCTCTCTCGGCATCGGTGAGCTTTGAATGTGTTGTTGAGGCGGGATGTGTAGCTATTGTTCTGGTATCGCCAAGGTTTGCCGAGTGCGAAATCATCTGCAAACTATTCAGGAACTTTCTGCCGCGATCTATGCCTCCTTTGATCTCAAACGTTACTACGCCTCCACCGTGTCTCATTTGTTTTTTGGCAAGCGCGTGTTGAGGATGAGATGGCAGGAATGGATATTTAACCTTCAATACTTCTGAATGACTTTCTAAATACGTTGCCAACGCTAACGCGTTCGCACAGTGCCGCTCCATTCTCACCGCCAATGTCTCCAAACTCTTTGAAAGTATCCATGCATTGAATGGAGACATGGATGGACCTGTATGTCGCGCAAAAAATCTAACTTCTTTAATCAGCTCTTTTGTGCCAAGCACCGCACCACCAATTACGCGACCTTGTCCATCTATAAATTTTGTGGCGGAGTGCGTCACCAAATGTGCGCCCCACTTTGCAGGGTTCTGTAGGTACGGTGTGGCAAAGCAATTGTCCACATTCAAAATCAACTTGTGCTTCTCTGCCAGTTTGCCCAACCATTCCAGGTCAATCAGATCAAGTGCTGGATTAGAAGGTGTTTCCACAAAAAGCATTTTCGTATTGGGCTGTATCTTTCCCTCCCATGATTTCGGATCAGCGATATCGGCATAGGTATAGGTAATGCCAACCTTTGGGAAAATTGTATTCAGGATTTGATGAGTAGATCCAAACACTGAGCGCGAAGCCAGCACGTGATCGCCAGACTTTAATATTGATGCCATGCTGATGTACATGGCCGCCATGCCCGATGCAGTAGCAATTCCATCTTCCGTTCCTTCCAGCAGGCAAAGCTTCTCAATGAACTCAGTGTTGTTCGGATTGGAGAAACGTGTATAGATATTACCGGGAATCTCATCGGCAAACAAAGCCCGGGCTTGTTCTGCATCTTCAAATACAAAACTGGAGGTTAAATACAACGGCATGGAATGCTCGCGAAACTCCGTACGCTCATGCTGTGCCCGTATAGCATCTGTTTCAGAATAACTGTCTCTGGGATTCTTTTTCTCTACGCTCATGCTGTAATGATTTCAAAACTATAAGTCACTTTCGCAGTTGCTTCCAACGTTTTGGCGACCGAACAATATTTTTCAACCGACAAACTTACTGCTTTCTGCGCTTTATCCTGATCGAGATTGCCATAAAGTTTAAAGTGCGCGTGGACTTCGGTGTACAAAGAAGGCACCGCATCCTTTTGACGTTCACCTGTAACGGTGATTTTAATATCTTTCAAATCCTGTTTCTGCTTTTTTAAAATATTAATGATGTCAATCGAACTGCAACCTCCCATGGCGGCAAGCAACAATTGCATCGGCCTCATGCCTTTGTTTGTACCGCCAATATCAGGTGACGCATCGATGTGGACGGCATTGCCATTTTCATTTACAGCTTCGATGTGAAAGTCATCACTTACACGACTGAGTTCTATTTTGATCATTTTATTATTCTTTATCGGGGTATAACAAACTAATAACGATTAAGGTGCCCAAACTAATAAGGGTGGCCGGAACAAGCGCGGGCACCGAAACTTCATACATCCGAAAGAAGACCCAACTTAAGAGGCCCATCACCATAGAAGCCATTGCACCGTAACTGCTAGATCTTTTCCAATACAAACCTAACATTAAAGGAGCAAACAAAGACACCAGGCTTAATACGGAAGACTCTCCTACCAGTTCGTAAATGTTAGATCGCATGCACGCCATCACCGTAGCCACTACGGCAAAAAGCAAAACGGATAAGCGCGTAAACAAAAGCAATTGAGTGTCAGTAAATTTATTTTTAGAGAGGGGCTTCAAAAGATTCTCTGAAAAGATAGCAGCTGGTGCCAGGATGGCCGAACTGGTCGTACTCATAATGGCTGATAACAGTGAGCCGAAGAACAGAATTTGAATGGGCATGGCCGTGTGTGCCAATACCATATTGGGCAATGCCAGTTGATGATCACCAGAAATCTGATCGGGATATAAATGTTTTGTGCAGAGACTAATAAACAATGGGAGCATAGCCACCGTGAGATACAACAATGCAGCTATGTAACACGATCGTACTGCCGTAGTAGCGGAGTTGGATGACATGGTGCGTTGAAACACATCTTGTGATGGAATGGAACCCAGACCGAGTACTGACCAAGCCGCCAGATAAGTTGTTACTTCCTTCCACTCAGGCTTGGGAAAAAATTTTAAGTTCTCTTGAGGAACATCCTTTAGCACATTCATGAAGCCACCGGCCTTATTCGCAAGGATAAATGCCAATACGGCCAAGCCTATGATGATGATGATGCTTTGAATGAAGTCCGTTATGGAAATGGCCCACATACCACCAATGTACGTATAGAACGTAACGACAAACGCACTGATCACCACACCTTGCCAGGTTTCCATTCCAGTCACCACATTCAGAATCAACCCCATCGCGACAAGCTGTGCAGCAATGTAACCGACATAAGGTGGCGCCAGAAAAACACTCGCTACTAATTCAGTCCTCTTTCCAAATCTTACTTTGAAGAAGTCTCCCAGAGTAAGCAGGTTCATGTTATAAAGTTTCCGTGCGAAGAATAATCCAAAAAGAATAAGGCACAAGGCCGCACCAAATGGGTCTTCGATCACTGAATACAATCCGCCTTTTAAAAATTCAGATGAAGCACCAAAAACGGTTTCCGATCCAAACCAGGTGGCGAATAAAGCAGACGAACTCAGCACAATGTGCAGGCTGCGTCCCGCCAGCATGAAATCTCCGGATGTCTTAACTTTGCGCGAGGCCCAATAGCCAACCAGAACGGTCAGCACGAGATAGATAATGATAGAAGAGAGTAGCAACTCAGGCGATGGTCGTTAGTAAACTTTAAAAGTAAAAAACCTCTGCCTTATTTCAATCTATCGCAAGATCAAATAAGATGTTTCTACTTTGGTTTTTGAATCTGGAACGTACGGCTGATATTAAAACCAAAGCGTAGGTCACCTTTTTTTACATTACCATCTGTTTCGGCAATCATGGTTCTTTCAATCATACCCAGGCTGTTTGTAAACAAAAGTTGAAAAACGTGTCCTCCTGTTTCGATATCCAAACCCACGCCCACCGAATTGTAATAGGGAGTGTTGTCCTTTTGATTTAATCGATAATAATATTCACTGCTCAGCGCAAGGCTACGGGTTATTTTATATCGTGCTCCTGCACCGATAGCAATGTCATCGTTATTTTCATTGATTTTTCTCACCGTATTGCGATGAACAAATATTGGATTGATTTGGGCCGAGAACCTTGGAGAAAACTTTCTGGCGATCATCACTTGTGCTACATAGGATAGCCTGTCTTCAAACGTCAGCAAGGGATTGTCACTGGGCCGGGGGGACGTCTTTACGTTGGTCGTGCCCATCGCAGTTATTGTAACCGGAAAATTTTTCGCGCCAGAGCTTTGTCGGGCCACTTTATATCTCAAAAAACAATCAAATGTCTGATCGACCGAGTTACGACCTATACCAATACCCAAGCGATCCGTTAAGCCATACTCGAAACCGAGACGCACATAGGCCTGATCGAGGCCCCATAATGTAAAAGCCCCATCATTTACTTTGCCAAACCGATGCGAGAAAATAAACTCAAGAGCTCCCTTTGGTTTGGTTTCAACAGATTGACCATTAATAATCCGTGTGCCTTTGAAGGTTTGTCCAACGTAATTAGTTTCTGGCTTTTGACTGGCCTCAAGTTCCTTCATGAGATCATCTTGCGCAAACAAAAAGATGGTTGAAAATAAACTAACACAAACGAGCACAAGCCTCTTCATAACTATCATTCTGCTTTGTAGGTAAATTCAATTTTCACTTCAATTTCTTCGGCAATATTCTGCCAAAGCAACTGGGGAATAGCAATTTTATAATCCACGAGTTTCACAATGAACTTCGATTTCATAATCGCTTTTCCACTAATAAATTCGATCATCCCTGGTATTTCAACATCTTTAGAAACACCATGTATGGTAAGCTTTCCAGTTGCCTTGGCGGGCTGTTCCCCGGTTGCTCCTGACTGATATCCTGTTACTTTACCCTGAAATGTTGATTTTGGAAATTTTTCAGTTTCCATGTATTTCTCATTAAAGTGCTCTTTCATCAGCGACTTTTCAAACTCGAAATCACCGATCGGAACTGAAAACACTACGTCCCCGGTTTCGGTATTGAAAATACTAGCTGCCTTGGTATTATAGGCCGAAATATCTTCTATCGCTCCATCCGAAAAAAAACTCACCCGACTACTCTCCAACGTGTGCTTTTGTGCCCGTACTGAAAGACCGCACACGACCAACAAACAAACAATCGCGATATTCTTCATAGCCTTAAATTGGTTAAATAAATTTCTTAATTGTTGAGGGCACCATCATCCACCCAACATGTAATTTGATCTATCTGCTTTTGCGTTAATGGTCCGGATGGTGGCATCGTCTTATTGGCCGTTCTTGTTTTGATAAAAGCCGCGTTGTCTTTCACATTTGCGTATGTTCGCCAGTCACGTGTTGCGCCCAATGATCCGTTGTGACATCCTGCCACATTGCAGTTGGTATCCAAAATCGGTTTGATATCATTAACATAACTGACAGATGAGTTTCCACGTGGTATTGTGACATTTATCAACCTGGGACAATCATCTCCATCTTTTACGGTTACGGTATAGTTTCCAAATTTCAAATTGCCGAAAGTGTTTACCTCACCAAACGCGCCTGATCCAAGCTGATAGTGATAAGGCGGTTTACCTTGTGAAGCGTTGATCGAGATGGAGCCATTATCTGAAAAACAATCCGTATCGGCAGTGGTTGAAACTGTAGCGGTGAGCGTTGAATTTGATGAGGACAGGTCGACCGTCAGTGATCGCGTGCAACCATGAACATCCTTTACTTCGAGTGTGAATGACCCGGGCGCCAGCTTTATGAAGCTGCCGGATGTCTGATAGCTTCCTCCGTTAAGGCTAAAATTATAGGGACCTTCGCCACCCGTAGCAGAAACTGTGATGGTTCCGTCAATCGCGTTGCACACCGTTGGGTTGCTTTGATCGTCAAGGTGCAGCGTCAAATCCGATGCAGTGCAATCTACCGGTACCGGGAAATCGTTATAGGTACAGGCCGAGAAAAAAGCTGCAGACAGAATAAGGCTCTTTGCGAGTACAGAGTGAAGCTTCTTTTTCATGGACTTTGAATATTTATACAAAGTCGCAATAATCGGTGACTTCATCAAAGAGTTGTTGTCTGATAAAAGTCTTTAAAGAGGTATAAAAAATTGCCTGAAGGTAGATTTATCCTAAAGTGGGTAGGTCTTAAAAGAGAAAATCCCCCAAAGTCCTTGACCCCAGGGGATAATCTTGTCTATAGTTGGCTTTAATCTGATGCTAAAGTATACCGGACCGTATTTTCTGCAAAGTCGCTTCCGATTTTTAGATCATAAATCTGATAAACTGCTATTTATGCCGATGAATTGACTTTTGGGGAGTCGTACGAAACTGTGTCCTTTTTCAGGTATTGTTTCATGATTCGCTCCTTTAACTGAGGTCTAGACCCTGGAAATGTGGTGCGTCTGCTGATGTCGTAGCTGAGATAGGCGACCATGACAAAGAAGGCAAAAGCAAATCCGAGGAATACTTTTTTTGAGCGACTCATCGTACTCTGATTTGTTGATTGAACAAAAATAGAATGAAGAAATGAGACAATAAAAAAGGGGCCGTAAAGACCCCTTCTCACTTTGACTTTTGAAAAGTCTATTTTGCCTTTTTCACCACTGCCTCAAAAGCTTGAGGGTGGTTCATAGCAAGGTCAGCAAGAACCTTACGGTTCAAATCAACTCCTGCTTTCTTCAACTTGCCCATCAATTCAGAATATGACATACCGTGAAGTCTTGCTCCGGCATTAATTCTCTGAATCCAAAGTGCTCTGAAATCTCTTTTCTTGGCTTTGCGATCGCGGTAAGCGTACACTAAACCTTTTTCAACTGCATTTTTTGCGACTGTCCAAACGTTTTTCTTGCGACCAAAGAAACCTTTGGCCAATTCAAGAACGCGTTTGCGTCTTGCGCGGGATGCTACACTGTTTACTGAACGTGGCATAACTTTTTAATTTTTTGGTCGGTGGCGTCCTTCTGTTTCAAAGAGCTTGTGTGCCAAAAACCGGGTTGAACATATAACCAATTTGTCTGGCCGGGGCTAGACACCTTAGCGGCCAAAGCCGTCAGGATTTTTTAAAACATATAAGGAAGCATTGGCTTGATGTTACCCTCGTCAACTTTCTTAACGGTGGTTTTGCTGCTCAATCTTCTCTTTTGTTTCGTTTCTTTCTTTGTCAAAATGTGGCTCTTATAAGCCTTTTTGCGCTTGATCTTACCGCTTCCGGTAACCTTGAAACGCTTTTTTGCACCTGACTTCGTTTTTAACTTAGGCATCTCTCTTTTTATTTGTTGTTCGCTTTATAATCAGGCCTTTCAGCCAGTTGATTACTTCTTACCTGACTTGGGAGCCAGCATTAAATACATTCTTTTGCCCTCAAGCTTCGGCATTTGCTCCACCTTACCAACTTCCTCCAGCGCCTGCGCAAATCTCAATAGCAAAATTTCGCCACGTTCTTTGTACACAATTGATCGTCCTACAAAGTGAACATAGGCCTTCACCTTTGCTCCTTCTTTAAGGAAATTGATGGCATGCTTCACTTTAAAGTTGAAGTCATGATCATCGGTATTTGGTCCAAAACGAATCTCCTTTAAGATCGTCTTTTGTGCATTGGACTTAATCTCCTTTTGCTTTTTCTTATGCTCGTATTTGAACTTCGAATAGTCCACCACTTTGCATACTGGTGGATCAGCCGTTGGAGAAATTTCCACCAGATCAAGCCCCTGATCCTGGGCCATCTTAATGGCCGTGGCTGTTGGATAAACATCTACCTTGATATTCTCTCCAACTACCCTCACGCGAGGGGCTGTGATTCTCTCGTTTACTTTGAAGGGTTCCTCTACGAAACGCCTTGGTCCTCTGTTAGGAGGTCTGTTTGTACTGCTACTGCCGGGTATAATTGCCACTATCGGGTTTAAATTTTTCTAATCAGTTTGTGCTGCCAAAGGCATGTTTTTGCCAAGCAGGGCGCAAATATCGCCAATATTTACATTATTCAAAATATCCCGCCAGATATGACCGGTGCTTATATCTGGCGCACAGGCTAATTTGGAGGAGCTATTTCCAATGCAAACTTTGACGCAAACTCACTCAATTCTATAGAGCCCTGATCGCCAGCGCCATGCTTGCGCACCGCAACTTTATTCTCTAACACTTCTTTTTCGCCCACAATCAGCATATACGGCACCTTTTTCACCTCGGCATCTCGAATCTTTCGACCAATTTTCTCATCGCGATCATCTAAAAATCCGCGAATGTCTTTGGCCTTGAGCGTGTTTATTACTTGCTGGGCATACTCGTTGAATTTCTCTGATATGGGCAAAACAGCAATTTGCTCAGGAGCAAGCCATAACGGGAAATTGCCGGCACAGTGTTCAATTAAGACCGCAACAAATCGTTCCAAAGATCCAAAAGGCGCTCTGTGAATCATTACCGGGCGGTGCTTTTGATTATCTGAACCGATATACTCCAATTCAAAGCGCTGCGGCAATTGATAATCCACTTGAATGGTACCTAACTGCCAGCTGCGACCGAGTGCATCTTTCACCATAAAATCGAGCTTCGGGCCATAAAAGGCCGCCTCACCTTTCACGGCTACGGTTGATAAACCACGCTCATCTGCTGCTTCCTGAATTTCGCGCTCTGCCCTATTCCATAATTCATCGTCTCCGATGTATTTGGTTTTGTTTTCCGGATCGCGCAATGAAACCTGCGCAGTATAATTTTCAAAGCCCAGTGATTTGAAGACAAGCAGCACTAAGTCGATCACTTTCACGAATTCTTCCTTGACCTGATCGGGCCGGCAGAAGATGTGTGCATCATCTTGTGTAAAGCCGCGAACTCGCGTCAGACCATGCAGCTCACCACTTTGCTCGTAACGATAAACAGTTCCAAACTCAGCATATCGAATCGGAAGATCTTTGTAGGATCGTGGTTTGACTTTGTAAATCTCACAATGGTGAGGACAGTTCATCGGCTTAAGCAAAAACTCCTCGCTTTCGTCAGGCGTGTGAATAGGCTGGAAAGAATCTTTGCCATACTTTTCATAGTGACCCGATGTAACGTATAACTGTTTACTACCGATATGAGGCGTTACAACCGGATCGTAGCCAGCCTTGATTTGTGCTTTGCGCATGAATTGCTCCAAACGCTCGCGCAGGATGGTGCCTTTTGGCAACCAAAGTGGCAAGCCCATGCCAACTTTCTCTGAAAAAGCAAACAACTCCAACTCCTTGCCCAACTTACGATGGTCTCTCTTTTTAGCTTCTTCCAACATAAAGAGATACTCATCCAGCTCTTTCTGCTTTGGAAAAGTGATGCCATATACGCGGGTGAGCATTTTGTTTTTCTCATTACCACGCCAGTAGGCACCTGCAACATTCAATAACTTCACCGCCTTGATGGGGCCTGTTGACATGATATGCGGACCGCGGCAGAGATCGGTGAAATTGCCTTGCTTGTAAAATGTGATCGAACCGTCTGAAAGGCCCTCCAGTAACTCAAGTTTGTATTGATCGCCTTTCTTTTCAAAATAGTCAACAGCCTCTTTCTTCGATACATCGCTCCGAACAAAGGGGCTATTCAATTTTGCCAACTCCACCATCTTCTTCTCAACGGCTGCCAAATCCTCGTCACCAAAGGCGCGATCACCAAGGTCAACATCGTAGTAAAAACCATTCTCGATTGGAGGCCCAATACCAAACTTCACGCCCGGATATAGCGCTTCCAACGCTTCGGCAAACAAGTGAGCAGACGAATGCCAAAATGCGTACTTACCTCCCTTATCGTTCCATGTAAATATTTTGATGGAAGAATCTGATGCAATCGGTCTCTCAAGGTCCCAAATCTCTCCGTTGACTTCAATAGAAAGAGAATTTCTGGCCAGACCTTCGCTGATGCTCCTGGCGATTTCTATGCCCTTCACTCCTTGCGGGAATTCCTTTACTGAACCATCAGGCAGCGTAATTTTTACAATACTCATGCTTTGCAATTTGAGGTGCAAATATGCTGTTTTCTATGGTTCCAATAAAGTAAGAGGCCACAGATTCACAGATTAAAAAAATCAATCCTGCGTACAGTTCGAAAAATCTTACCTTAAGAAGTGCATCTGGATTTCAGCGAAGGCTTAAAATCGCACAATTGCAAAAATCACAAAACTCAATTGGGAAAGGGTCAAGCTCAACAAGACTACAACTGGAATTGAACGGTAAAGAGCACTCCAAATTTGCGGGCCCTTTCATTGTCCAGATAAGACAACCGGTGAACAAAATCCACACGGAGAAAACGAAAGATGTTTTCAACTCCATAGCCGACTTCAACATATGGCTTGCCATTGACAAAGTAACCAATGGGTAAAGTAGGGTTTCCATCGGCTGTGTATTTCACAATCATATCTCTATTGGCTTGCCGCATACCACCATCAATGGCATTGACGGTTGCCAGCAATCTCCAATTTAATTTTTTCACGGCCGGGATGCGGTTAAGTAAGAACCCCTCGAGATAATGTTTGTATTGAATCGAAACAAAGTGGTCGCTGGCGAATTCGCCATAGTTCATCAGGTTGTAGGTAAAGGTAGAATACACAGGTGTTTGATTTCCCAGATGCATAGACAACATAGGATAAGGCAAGGTGTTAAATACATTCTCCCCTGTTACGGTCAAGTAGGAATACCCCAAAGGACCCCACTTCATTCTCTTCTTCACCGATATTTTCAAGCGGTCGTAGTCAAACTCAGAACCAAAGACGCCCTGAAATCCATGAGTGTATTTCATGCTAATAACCGGCCACTTATCTGTACCCATACTAATGCGCTCATTGTCATCTATGATAAATAGCTCATCGCGGGCGTAGTGTGTTTCCAGTGTCACTTCTGACGACTGAAACGAGTTGAGAATTTCCGAACTGGCATCGCCTGGATTTTCAAAATAACCAAAGTTATAAGTTGGATTGAACGTCCAGTGACGGAACGATACCTTTTGAGAGAAGCCCTTAAACAACTCGCGCTGAAACGCCACACGATACTCGTTCGAATAATACCCTCTTCGGATAAATCCCCACCGTGTCGCTGCTAAAAACAGTGGGTTGTCCGCCAGCGATTCATCATCCACGCCTATCCGCGCAATGTCACTTCGGGCACGAAACGAAAGGGTCGTCCACTTGTCTCTCGATAAAATGCGAGTGGCTGATGCCAGATACTTGACGCGTGTATCGGTGAATCCATAACCAAACTGTCCGCCAAAGGTCCACTTCTTACTGAAGTCATAGTTCGTTCGGAATCCAAATTGCAAACGAAACCCTTCCACGTTATTCCACGAACCGAAACCGAGATATGGCCCAACATCCACTTTGCCTGCCTTGACATAGCCATCCACAATTGCCTTAATGATGTCGGTATACGTTTTCACCACCGGAATATTCCGAAGGGTGTCGATCATCTTATACACATTTTGCTCGGTTTTGCTCAATGGCTCATGGCGAAGGGTATCCCAATATTTTTCTTCTTCAAACATTCGTGCATCCTCGGCCAGCTTGATCGGTCGCTCGTAGAAGGAAACATCGTATGGTTTGTTGACGACAACATTTTTGTTGCTGGTGTAAAACTTGGCCAACATACCTGCAGCATTCTTACTGATTTCACCAATATCAATCAATACCCGATTCTTAAGGGGAACCCACGGGCCTTCGGTAGTTGGCGCAAGCTCCTGCTGAATTCTTATTTTCTCTATGAAGTTCAGATTTGCTTGCTTGCCAACAGTTGCATCAATTTGTTTAAGAGCAAATTCTTTTTTGGTGATCCAGATGGTTCCTTTAAAAGCGAGCTCTTGTTCGCTTCTTGGAAAGAAATCGAGCCGATAACAATAGTCATCGCCAATGAAAAGGCTATCGGTAAGATCATAATCGTAGTATAACCTCCAGCCATCTGCCATGGGTGAAACAAATTCCTTGGTGGCTATATTCAGCCAGTTCTGATAGAAATTATATTCCTGAAAAGACGAGCCAATGAATTGTGTAATCATGGTGCCATCTTCCATCCCCACTCCATTAATTTTGGATTTCAAAATGTGCTCGGTTTTAAGAGAGGGATTATCTCGATAGTAAAGTTTTGAAACGCTCTCGGTGATAAACACCGGCAAGATCGGATGGCCGTCTTCTCCGGCCATGCGCTCAACGCTATCCAACACCTGAGTTATTTTTTGAATAACCTTTCTCTTCCTGAACTCATCGGTGAGGTGATCGGCATCTATTTCAATTTTGGTGTACGTGTCATATTCATACGCGGTGAGTTTGCGTTTGTCGTTTTTATTTTTGTTGCGCACAACCTGGCGCATAATTTCAAACGCGGGATTTTCTCCCGACAGTACAACCACTTCCTGAAGTTTTGTGATGTCTTCCTCCAACTGAATATTAACAACTTGCTTAATCCCCCGCTTGATCGCTTTAGCCCTGGGCTTGTATCCGATATAGGTGGCCAGTATCGAATCAATCGGGGATGACGTTTTGATCTTGAAGTGACCATCAAAATCAGTAGTTGCCCCAATTGCGGTGCCTTTGAAAATAACGTTTACAAATGGAATCGGATCACCAGAGTTGGAATCCGTTACCTTACCCTCCACAATAGTTTCCTGAGCCTGGGCAAGGCTGGAGATTAAAACCAAAAGAACTATAGAAAAACCAACAACCCGCAGCCCTGAAAATCGTGTCACAAAAATTGTTAAAAAGTAAAATTAAGCATTTATACGTTTGATTGAAGTTAGGGTCGCAAACTGCAAAAAAATATTTTATGCAATCGAATTAGATATCAAGCGGCTCTTTATCCCCCAAATGACGCGGTGTGGTTTTTAAGATATAGAGATCGAGAATTGCTTTTGTGCGTGCGAAGTACTCGCGGAAATAAACACTGAAGGCATCTTCCTGAGATGGTTCAACAGAAACAACGGCCACAGCATCGATTCCATAATAGTTGCTGATAAATATGGCGCGGTAGCAATGGAAGGGTTGAGTGATAATCGTGATTCTATCCTGCCCAAAAATTTCTTTGCTCCTAACTACTGAGTCAAGGGTTCTCAGCCCAGCATAATCCAATGTGATGGCAGAATCTGGCACTCCGAGTTTCATGAGTGCTTTCTTCATTTCGTTCGGTTCGTTATAATATTTTGTCCGATTATCTCCGCTTAGGATAAAATGTGTGACTTTCTTTTCGCGGTACAACGCAGCGGCAGTTTTGATACGGTTTTCAAAAAATGGATTTGGAGATCCATTCGTGAGTTTGTTACTCGTGCCTAGCACCAGACCTACCAGGTTATTGGGAAGTTGATGATAATCAGAAAACACTTTCTTCTCCGTGCTCTTCACCACCCATACATTGCCTGCAACAACCAGTACGGAAATAAAAATGAGAAGCTGAAACAGTCTCCACACAACCTTCCTCCAAAACAACATAGACTAAACAGATTAAAGCCGGGCAAAGCTACTCAATTGAGCGCAGAAACTCTTTCTCAATTATCTCCGAGCGTCTCACAATTTTCCGATACCACTGCAATCGGATGAAATCTTTTTCAGCTGTGGTCAGCTGCCAACTCACTTCCGATCTCCTGAGTTTTGGAAGTAAGGTGTTGAGACAAATAGCTGCGCTGACAGAGATGTTTAAACTCTCGGTGAATCCATACATCGGGATTTTCACTTTCACATCGGCATGCTCCAACGCGTATTGAGATGCGCCATCGAGTTCATTGCCCATCACAATGGCAAGCGGCTGATCTGTTACCTCAATGTCATCAATGGAACTTCCTTGTGCATCGGGTTCCGTCACTAAAATCTTGTAACCTTTCGCGCGCAAATTTCTAAAACACTCCTCTGTGTTATTGGTCGCTTTTGTTTTGTAACGAATCAGGTCTATCCATTTATTCGCACCCTTTATCACCTTCTTATTCACAGAATAGCTGCTATTTTTTTCTACGATGTGAACGTCCTGCAGGCCCATGCACTCGCACGTGCGCACCACCGCACTTGCATTTTGTGATTGATAAATGTCTTCGAGCACAACGGTTACATAGCGGGTTCGTTGGTCAAGCACCTTCTCCAAAAACGACTTCTTATGTTCCGTTATAAACTGCGCGAAGTGTTCCGTTAGCAATCGGCTATTTTTATCTTCTGTCATTAACTATTGCAAAATGAGTTGTCTTAAAATTCCAAAGTAACTAAAAGATGAGCCAATCAAAGAATCATGAACTCACCGGATTCATTTTTCTGCCCTCAGGTTCAAGACAAGATAGAATAAGTTGCAAAAGAACAGACTTGCTTAAAGCATCACATTCCCATAAAGTCCAGCTTATCTTAATTTCTTATTTTTGCATCGATTTTTTAAAAAATGATTCAAATCAGGCTGATTTTAGGGCTGTTGTTGATCTTCAGCCACTTCGCGTGGGCGCAGAAAAACGAAGAACCAGGATATGAAAATCTTCTTTATACAGAAGATCATTCACTTGCTGTTGAAGAACTATTGCAGAGTTTGACTCCTTTGCCGAGACCAGAAATAGTGATGGATACTGTTGACACCTGGAAGAAATGGCGCGTGGTTGAGAACTATTCCTTTGGCAAAGACCGCGGGAGTATTCCGATGATCACGGAATTAAATGCGCTGCACCCTTACTTTCGAGATAAGATCATCGAACTTATTCAAATCTGCAAATCAAAAGGAATCACCTTAACGGTAGTAGAAACATTTCGCACACGCTCCAAGCAGAATGAATACAAGAGCATGGGCAAAAAATATACACGCTCTGGCGGAGGTTTATCCAAGCATCAATATGGCTTAGCCGTTGATCTTGTTCCTGTTGTGGATTCAGTTGCCGATTGGGACAACGCTGCGCTTTGGAGAAAAATTGGAGTTGTGGGAGAAAAACTCGGATTGCGTTGGGGCGGCCGTTGGAAGAAACCTTATGACCCCGGCCACTTTGAATGGACAGGCGGACTGAGTACTTATCATTTTGCAAGTGGCTTGTTCCCTCCGATTCCGGTTAAGGAAAACTATCCATGTGTTGAAGATGATCTTCGTGAACTAAAGTCGCACTGGGCTGCCTGGGAAACGGAACAGTCTTCCCTCACGCGCAGAGAAGTTTCTTCTTCCAGGATGAAGTAATGCAATATCTCTTTCCCAATGATTTCATCTTCGGTACCAGCACAGCTGCCGCGCAAATAGAGACTGCATTCGATCACGACTGGCAAGGTGTGACCGCCAAGGATGGAAACATTTTTGATCGCACTACCGATCACGAACTTCGCTTTAAGGAAGACGCTGATATCATTGCATCACTGGCACCTTACTATCGCATGGGGCCGATGTGGAGTAAACTGCAACGCGAGCCGTTCGGAAGCTTCCATTCGGAAACGGTGACGGAGTACAAAACATTTCTGGATGATTTGAAATCAAAAGGCGTGAAGATCATGATGGTGCTTCATCACTTCACCAACCCAACTTGGTTTGCAAAACTTGGCGGATGGGAAAAAGAAGAGAATGTAAAACTCTGGATCGACTTCGCTAAAAAAACAGTTGACACCTTTGGTGAATATGTAAGTCATTGGAACACCTTTAATGAGCCAAATGTTTACGCCAGCAACGGATGGATCACCGGCTACTTTCCTCCGTTCAAAAACAATCCGGTTCGGGCCGCTATGGCCGTGAAGAACATGGGAAAGGGTCATGATGAAATGTATGATTACATCAAATCAAAATTTCCCAACCAACCCATTGGCATTTCACACAATGCAATTGTCTTCTCACATGAAAATATTTTGGGTTGGTTTCCCGTAAGGCTTAGCGACTGGTGGTTTATGGAATGGGTGCCTAGACATTTTGAGAAAGTAGATTTTTTTGGAATGAGTTACTATGCGCGCGTCACACACGACCCGATGCCGGTGACCTATATGGATACTCCTCATAAAATCAATCAACTTGGCCTACCGCACGATGACATGTGGGAATATCATCCAGAAGGATTGCGCACGTGCATTGATCGTTATTGGAATAAATACAAGAAGCCCATCATCATTACTGAAAATGGCGTATGCGATGCGAGTGATGAACTTAGACAGCAAGCTATCGTTGACTATGCTGAGATTCTTCATCAGGCCATGCAAGATGGCATTGACATTCGCGGTTATTTCTGGTGGAGTACCTGGGACAACTTTGAATGGAATCTCGGCCCGTCCATGAAGTTTGGACTGTACGAGTGTGATCTTCAAACCAAAGAAAGAAGAAAAAGAAAAAGTGCTGATGTGTTTAGAAAACTCGCGCACTATAAAATGATTGAACGATAGAGCAGTAAAGAGTCAATAGTCATTGGTTATTGACCATTCCCCATTGACGATTGACAAATTCTAGTCTTTGAGTATCCTCATCTCTACTCTTCGATTAAGCGCACGCGCCTCTTCGGTTTTTTCTTTTGAGAGCGGCTGTGTTCCTCCTAATGCCTTTGTCTTCACTCGATCTTTGGCGACACCATTGGATACCAGATATTTTTTTACGGCATCCACCCGATGCTGCGACAATTCCATATTGGCGCTTGCACTGCCCTGACTATCTGTGTGACCTTCCAGTTGAATTTCAATTTTCGTATTGACCTTCATCATAGCGACCAGATCATTCAATTCATCAAAGGATTCGGGATCAATTACCGCCTTACCTTGCTTAAAAATTAAATGGCTAAGGCGAATGGTTTGGCCAGTTGGCACCATCAATAGATCTCGCGATATTTTTTTATCAGTCACTTCCGCGGGATCAACTAAGATTGTGCGCGTGATAAATCCAGCGGCTTCGGCAGTGACCGAATACTTGGACGAGCCAAAAATGGAAAACGAATAACTGCTATCGTAAGAAGTACCTGAGATGCTTCCGGTTGGGTAACTCTTGTAGGTAATCTTAGATTTTATACCTTTACCTCCTAACGCATCTATTGCCTTACCGTGAACAGTAATTTCTTGTGACCAGCCTTCGAAGCAAGTAGAAACAATCATTAAAAATAACCAACCTGTTTTCCTCATAAGTCAAGATCGATTGAATCGCCAACTGTAAATGCTTTTGATGCCGGTTTCACCTCTTCAATTTCGTTACTTTCTACTTCCTTTTTTTGGCTTTGCCCGAAGAGGTCGGCTTGCTCCGCTTTTGGCTTTTTTGGGAGCGGCTTTGGGTCCTTTCCGTTGACTTTCGGCCCTTGATTTTCCTGAGCTGCTTTTGGGTCGACTGGCTCCGCGAAGAGGCTTGCTTGTCCGTCCTCCTCGATGATCGGTTCTGGACTTGTCTCCTCTTTTTTTTTTGGCGACTGAGAACCCTTTCCGGTTTCAGTAGCCTCAACTAACTCGTTGTCGTCATCGCCATCTTCCAGGCCGCTGTCTTCCGGATCTTCAACGGGCTTCA
The DNA here is from genome assembly GCA_044222145.1 of Cyclobacteriaceae bacterium. GTDB lineage: Bacteria > Bacteroidota > Bacteroidia > Cytophagales > Cyclobacteriaceae > ELB16-189. Next base: position 55,027 of record JBGANU010000020.1, on the reverse strand, counting down.
CTTTCGTGACTTTATGTTGCGAGAGTCGGTTGCCCAATGCCTTCCATCCTTTCACATCAATAAGGTCTTCCAGATTCACTACTTCAGTTTCCTTGTCTTTACCTTTTCCCTTCACCAGTTCAACTTCCACTTCCGGAGTGTCTGACGTAGTAACGAACTCCAAACGTGATCCAATACCTTCCGAGATGAAGCCGAACTCTTTATCTAAAGTGTTGGTCTCAATTTGAAAACGCTTCACAAAGTGTTGCTTGCTTTCACCATCCACATACACGGCAGAGATCACTTTCTTGGGATTGAATTTTTCCACCAGAATTGTTTTCTCCGGTTCGTAGCGGTTTGTCAATTCATAGTTGGTAATCTTATACGTACCGCTTTTCGTGATCGCCAGAATCTGATCATCGCCATCAAACTTGCCAACGTGCTTACCACGTTTTTCTTTGTTCAATCTGCCCGATGCTTCGTCAAACCATAATTCAAGTCCACTTAACGTGGAGCCCATCGACTCCTTAAAGTCAATTTTCCTTACAGGATATTTAGTGATCGTATTTCCGCGAGCGCCTCTTCCTTTGATTTCCAATTCTGAAAAATCGAAGTCAAAAATCTTTTTGCGTGCAGTACTGGATTGACTAAGCTTTACCTCCACTATTTCTGCCTCTCCATTTGGATTTGCACTCAGGTAATGAACCTTACTGTTTGGATTCCCCTGATCCAGATTATATTCTTTATCGCGAATGATGGCTGGCATGGTAAAACGTTTGGCGAATGTTTTACCGCTCTTCCCATCGCTGTAGATCAGGTTATACACCATGCGCTCATCACCTTTTTTCCAAATGCCCACGTGCAAAATATCTTTACCCATGAATACCTTTTCGTTGATGCGGCTCACTTTCACTTTGCCATCTCTGCGAATGGCAATCACATCATCCAGCTCAGAACATTCGGCTATGTATTCGTCTTTCTTCAATCCCCAACCAATAAAACCATCCTCGCGATTGACGTAGAGCTTTTGGTTGTTGGCAATTACTTCCGTTGCAGTTACTGATTGGAAGCTCTTGATTTCAGTTTTGCGCTCACGGCCTTTGCCATACTTATTCAGCAGGTTTTGATAATAGGCGATTGCGTAGTCTGTTAAGTGCTTTAAATGATGAAGGGTTTCTTTCAGCTCCTTATCGAGATCGCGCATCAATTCATCCGCTTTGAACGAATCATACTTTGAAATGCGTTTGATCCTGATCTCCAGCAATCGAAGAATATCGTCTCTGGTGATTTCTCTGTAGAATTGCTTTTTATAAGGCTTTAATCCTTTGTCCGTAGTTGAGATAACATCTTCAAAGGTTTCGCTCTCTTCAATATCGCGGTAAATTCTTTTCTCAATGAAAATCTTTTCAAGCGAGGAGAACAGAATCCTCTCCATCAATTCCGCCTTCTTGATCTCTAATTCCTGCTTAAGCAGTTTGACTGTCTGTTCAGTATTGTATTTGAGAATGTCGTTCACTTTCATGAATTGCGGCTTGTCGGCCACAATCACGCAAGCATTTGGCGAGATCGATACTTCGCAATCGGTAAATGCATAAAGGGCATCAATCGCAATTTCTGGTGATAAGCCCGGTTGCAAGTGGATCATGATCTCCACATCTTTAGCGGTGTTGTCCACCACTTGCTTCACCTTGATCTTCCCTTTCTCACTGGCTTTCACGATGGATTCCATCAAAGAAGTTGTAGTCGTTCCGAAAGGAATCTCTTTAATGGCTAGTGTCTTCTTATCGATGATGTCAATCTTGGCTCTTACTTTAATCTTACCTCCTCTGAATCCCTGATCGTATTCCGAAAAATCGGCAATGCCACCCGTTAAGAAATCAGGATATATCTTAGGATTTTTTCCCTTCAATACATCGATTGACGCTTTGATGAGTTCGCAGAAGTTATGAGGAAGAATTTTTGTAGAGAGTCCTACAGCAATACCCTCTACGCCTTGCGCCAGTAACAATGGAAACTTAACCGGAAGTGTTACTGGCTCTTTCTTTCTTCCATCATAGGAAAGTTGCCAAATGGTAGTTTGTGGGTTGTACACCACATCCAATGCAAACTTTGAAAGTCTGGCCTCAATGTAACGAGGAGCAGCAGCGCTATCTCCCGTGCGCACGTCTCCCCAGTTTCCCTGCGTATCAAAAAGCAAATCTTTCTGACCGAGGTTGACAATTGCTTCACCAATGGCGGCATCACCATGCGGGTGGTATTGCATAGTGTTACCAATGACGTTTGCCACTTTGTTAAAGCGACCGTCATCCATCTCTTTAATCGAATGAGCTATCCTGCGCTGAACGGGTTTCAATCCGTCTTCGATACGCGGAACTGCTCGTTCTAAAATTACATATGAGGCATAATCCAAAAACCAGTTCTCATACAACCCATCCAACGAAATCGGGTGAATGGAACCATCCGCTGATTTTTGTCCTTCCTTTGATGTCTTCTTGCTCATACTGAGTATTTGCTTCTATCTATTTATTCCGTCTCTACTTCAACTTCTTCTTTGACAACATCCAATTCTACCCGCAGGTTGTCGATAATAAAATCCTGACGATCGGGTGTGTTCTTGCCCATGTAAAACTCTAGCAACTTGGCCAGGTGATTTTCCTTGGTGAGCAATACGGGTTGCAGACGAATATTTTCGCCAATGAATGTTCCGAATTCCTCAGGAGAAATTTCGCCTAGCCCTTTGAATCGGGTAATCTCAGGCTTGCTGCCTAGCTTCTCAACCGCATCTTGCTTCTCCTCCTCGCTGTAACAGTAAATGGTTTCTTTTTTATTTCTAACTCTGAACAACGGAGTCTCTAATACATAAACATGATTCGCTTTCACCAAATCGGGAAAGAACTGGAGGAAGAACGTCAACAACAGCAGACGGATGTGCATACCATCCACATCGGCATCAGTTGCGATAATTACTTTATTGTACCGAAGGCCGTCCAAACCATCTTCAATATTAAGCGCGTGTTGAAGTAGATTGAACTCCTCGTTTTCATATACTACCTTTTTTGTTAGGCCATAACAATTCAAAGGTTTTCCGCGCAAACTAAAAACAGCTTGTGATTCCACATCTCGTGATTTGGTGATCGATCCACTGGCCGAATCTCCTTCTGTGATAAAGATCACCGACTCCATTCCCTTCTCCCCTTTTTGATCATCGAAGTGGAAACGGCAATCGCGAAGTTTTTTATTGTGCAAGTTTGCTTTCTTCGCGCGTTCGTTGGCAAGTTTTTTTATGCCGGCAATTTCTTTTCGCTCACGCTCTGATTGCAAGATCCGTTTCTGCAAAGCATCCGCTGCGGAAGGATTCTTATGAAGGAAGATTTCAAGTTCTTTCGCAACAAAGTCTCCTACAAAGTTCTTTACCGACACTCCGCCTTCGGGAGCCATGTTGATGGAACCAAGTTTCGTTTTTGTCTGCGATTCAAAAACAGGCTCTTGCACGCGAACGGCAATCGCACCTAGAATACTGGCTCGAATATCTGCCGCATCAAAATCTTTTTTGTAGAAATCTCGAACACCACGAACAATACCTTCGCGGAAAGCGGCTAAGTGAGTTCCTCCTTGTGTGGTATTCTGACCATTGACAAATGAATAATATTCTTCGCCATACTGATTACCATGCGTTAAGGCGAATTCGATATCATCACCTTTGCAATGGATAATCGGATAACGCATTTCTTCTGCATCTGCTTTCTGTTTGAGCAAATCAAGAAGACCGTCCTTTGAATAAAATTTTCTTCCGTTGTAGTTGATGGTGAGGCCGGCATTCAGGAAAGCATAGTTCCACATCAAATCATCCAGATACTCAGGGATGAAATGATAATTTTTGAACATGGTATTGTCGGGTTCGAACTCAACCAGCGTTCCATTCTTTTCATTGCTCTTACCAACCTTTGGGTCATTTGTCAGAACTCCCTTCTTGAACTCAGCAAGCTTGCTCTGCCCTTCGCGAAAAGCCTGAACTTTAAAGTAGTTGGATAACGCATTGACCGCCTTTGTTCCCACGCCATTCAATCCAACCGATTTTTGGAAAGCACCTGAATCATACTTTGCTCCCGTATTTATCTTAGAAACCACATCGACCACTTTGCCCAGCGGAATACCACGACCATAATCCCGAACGGTTACACGCTGATCGGTAATGCTCACATCGATAGTTTTACCATAGCCCATCATGTGCTCATCAATACAGTTGTCGATCACCTCCTTCACCAACACATAAATGCCATCGTCTTTGGCCGAGCCATCGCCCAACTTACCAATGTACATTCCGGGACGAAGCCGGATGTGTTCGCGCCAATCGAGTGACTTAATACTCGACTCGTTGTACTCTATTGCATCTTTTGCCATACGTATTTTGAATGTCTGAACCTCAGCTCAGAAAGTAGTTTAAAAAAATTGTTCGCAAAGAAATCAAAGTTCATCTGATTATCCTGATGACTTCAATTTTTTAGTTTAAAAAATAACGTAGTTAAAAGAAGTGAATTTTTGCGAGACTTCAAGCACATAGACTGAAGCTTGAACTACAATTATACATGAAGCTGACGAAAGTAACTTATTGATATTCAGTCGGAGTAAAATCAAATAATCAAACCGACTGTTTACTGCTTAATTTTTGATAGAATGTATAAACTGGCCAACTGATAGACCAGAGTGCAATAAGGCCAATACTTCCGTAAATCAATACGCCAAGATTGCTGTAGTCAAAGCGCTCACCACTATTGTAGACACCGAGGAAATTAATAACTGTCACCATAAACAAATTAACTGCCGTCACGAATCCATAAAACCACGTTTTAAAATCTTTTTGCTCTTCTGTGAAAAATTTCGCAACGAGAAATACCAGAACATTCACTAAACCGATGATGCCCAGCACGGTATAAAACAAAACCTCTCGTGAAATAGTCTTCGGCTGCTCACCTTCCTGCAGCGTCACCTCCAACGGAAGAGAGGCGTACACGTAAAGAAAAATCGCAACAGTTGCCAGCAATGAAAAGAACCACACGAATTTGAAAATCTTTAAGGCCATGTTTCTAAATTTGAGGCGTAAAATTAAACAATCAACTTGAACCTCAACCCGATCGTTCTTTCCATTCCTATCTTTTTTATCCTCATTGGGATAGAGTTGGTGGTGGAGCGTCTCTCCCACCGCAAGCTGTATCGTTTGCCCGATGCAGTCGCGAATCTAAGCTGCGGCATTACGTCACAACTTTCCGGGTTATTCATGCGGGTGCTGGCGATTGGTGTGTATGAAGTTGTCTTTGCAAACTTCGCGTTGTTTACACTGGAAAGAAACTGGCTTTACTGGCTTGGTCTTTTCTTACTCACCGATCTCGCTTACTATTGGGCGCATCGCATGAGTCATGAAATTAATTTGTTTTGGGGTGGCCACGTGGTGCATCATCAAAGTGAAGAGTACAACCTTTCAGTTGCTTTGCGTCAAAGTAGTTTTCAGGTCGTTTGGACATTTGCATTTAGTTTACCCATTGCGCTGCTGGGTTTTAACACATTGGACTTTGCCTTGATTTCAGCCCTGAACACACTTTATCAGTTTTGGATTCACACGGAAACAATTAATAAAATGGGTTGGTTTGAATATGTTTTCAACACGCCCTCACATCATCGCGTACATCATGGACGCAATCCAAAGTATATTGATAAGAACCATGCAGGTTCTTTGATTATTTGGGATAAGATGTTTGGCACGTTTCAAGCCGAGGAAGAACGACCCACCTACGGCATCACAAAACCCATCAACAGTTGGAATGCCGTCTGGGCAAACTTCAGCCACTATGCTGAGATGAGCAAAGACCTGAAACGCATTCCCGTGATTACAGACAAGATCAAGTACCTCTTTAAAAAACCGGGATGGCTTCCGGATTATTTGGGCGGATATCGGGCAGCACCCGAAGTTGATCGCGAACACTATAAAAAGTATGACACGCCAGCACCTGTTCTCATGAATTATTACGTGTTATTTCAATACATTCTGTGTCTGGTGTGCACAGGCCTCTTTCTTTTTAAACAAGGTCAATTCTCGCTCAGTGAAAAAGCAATTGCTGCCATACTCATTTCCATTTGGGTGGTGAACAGCGGTGTATTGTTTGAGCATAAAAAATGGGTGGTCATTTCAGAATGGGCTCGCATCCTGGTCTATTCAGCAATGGTTGTTTACCTCACATTCACACTTGAGTTATCGCCCATCTTCTACGGTGTAGCTTTCACTTATCTGGTGATTTCCGGAGTTTGGTTTTATAAAGTTACCCAACATGCAAAGATTAGTCTGGCTTAGTATTGTAATTGTTATCCAAGCCTGCGGTAAGCCATTGCCTGCGCTCGAACAAATCGACATGGCGAAATGGAAAGAAGACAAAAATGGTTGTCAACTTATTCGGCAAGCGTCTATTGATGCACTTGATCAACAACGTGAGAAAATAAGATCACTTTCCGAGGCAGAAGTTGTTGAATTACTGGGCCGACCCGATAAGAATGAACTTCTAAAACGCAATCAGAAATTCTACTACTACTATCTTGAACCTGGAACTGCGTGTTCAACCAGCAAGGTTGAATTTAAGAAGCTGATGATACGCTTTAACGCCATTGGGCTGGCCAAGGAAGTCTCGATCGAGTAACCTCTTGATTTATAAGGTTTTTTGGTTAAATTCATCTCACCAAACCAAAAACCTAACGCCCTATGCAATTTCATCCCAATGAATTGTTCCTGCTTTACAATCCCAATTCGAATGCAGGAAAACAAACCAAAGCACTGGCTTTGGACATTTGCAATCACATCAACGAGATAGATGCGACACGCGAAAAACTTTCGCCCACGTACTGGAAAGAAATCGTCAGCATGATTGGAGTGGCACCCGATGAGATGCTGGATCATTCTCATGAAGATTATAAAACCAAAGTTGCGGGTAACTCCTATACCATGAATGGTTGGCTGGATGTCCTTTCACACTACCCGCATTTGCTAAAGGCACCCGTTGTGATCTATCATGGAAAAGCAGCGTTATGCCAAACCCCTACCGACATTATGCGACTGGGTGGTGCTGTTTCGCAAGGCGACAAAGTGCTTCCTCATTTGAAGAAGTATCAATAAAAGTTGTCTATAAGCTCAGTCACCAACTCTGCTATTTGAATTAAATCAGAGACGAGATAGGTATGCCATTTTGCTGGCTGAGTCTTCGCGTTATCTTTGCAGTCGAATCTACTACATTACTTCATGAAAAATATTGCGGTTATCGGATCGGGCACGATGGGAAATGGTATTGCCCACGTGTTTGCTCAAACAGGATTTAATGTAACATTGATTGACATTTCAGAGGAAGCATTAAAGAAAGCCGTTGCAACTATTGAAAAAAATCTGAGTCGCCAGATTGAGAAAGGAAGCATAGACGAAGCAACGAAAAAACAAGCCTTGGCCAACCTGAGCACCACCACGTTCATGACAGAAGGTGTAAAAGATGCGGAGCTGGTGATTGAAGCCGCTACCGAGAACATCGATCTTAAACTGAAAATCTTCAAGGACCTGGATGAGAATACCAAGCCAGGAACAATACTCGCGACCAACACCTCCTCTATTTCAATTACCAGGATTGCATCGCTCACAAAGAGTCCCGATAAGGTAATTGGCATGCACTTTATGAACCCTGTGCCATTGATGAAGCTCGTTGAAGTGATACGCGGATATAGTACCAGTGATGAAGTCACTCAAACGATTATGGACCTTTCCAGAAAACTTGGAAAAATTCCTGTTGAGGTGAATGATTATCCGGGCTTTATCGCCAACCGCATTTTAATGCCGATGATTAACGAGGCAATCTACTCACTTTATGAAGGTGTAGCTGGTGTTGAAGAAATTGACACGGTGATGAAATTGGGAATGGCACATCCCATGGGGCCACTTCAACTGGCAGATTTTATTGGCCTTGATGTTTGCCTTTCTATCCTCAATGTTCTGTATACAGGGTTTGGCAATTCAAAATATGCTCCCTGTCCTTTATTAGTCAACATGGTACAAGCAGGTCACAAAGGAGTGAAAAGTGGCAGCGGATTTTATCAATACATAGCAGGCAGCAAGGAATTGCACGTAGCTGAACGATTCAAAAAGTAATGTCAAACGAGCGCGATCAAAAGTTCATCTCATTCTGGCAACAGAAGCGAGCCATGGGCAGATTGAGATATTCTTTTTTCAATGGCGTAGTTCAATGGGCGTGGCCGGTATTTGTTTTGAGTGAGCTTTTCAAGTTTGCTACCAATCGAAATGAATACGTCATTAGCGGCACCCGGTTACTAACCGGTTTTTTGATTTGGACCGTGCTTGGCTTTCTCGCCTGGGGATTGTGGATGTGGCGATCCAATGAGAAAAATTTCGACCGAATAAAAAGAGAAAATCCGGAGTTATAACACCCCGGATTTTAGTTGCCGCCTATTTCTTCAACAAATCTCTGATTTCAGTAAGCAATACAATATCTGCTGGCGGTGGCGCAGGAGCAGCGGGCGCAGCAGCCTCTTTCTTCTGTGCAGCATTCATGCCTTTCACAATCAGAAAGAGTACAAAGGCAATGATGATAAAGTTGATCGTGGCTGAAATGAATTTACCGTACTTAACAGCCCCTAAAACAGTCAGGTCTTCCAATTTACTCATCTGAGCAGCATCCAGCGCTGGCTTTAGTAACAGTGGCGTAATCACATCCCCAATCAACGAAGTGACGATGGTTCCAAATGCGCCACCGATAATCACACCGACTGCCAGGTCTACAACATTGCCACGCATGGCAAAGGCTTTGAATTCTTTTAGCATAACATTAAAGGTTAAGGTTTCCACCATCAAAATAGTGCAAACAACTCTAACCTCAAACCTTACCGTGAATATTTGAAATACAACCGGCTATTGGATGACCCGAATGGGATTCCGGAGCCCTCTGAAACTAACCAATTCCAGACCGGTGTGACCGATGAACATTTTAGCCTGGATCTTTACTGGAATCTTGTTGCCATCGTCTGAGATCCAAACGCTGATCGAGTTCTCGCCATTGAACAATTTATTGTCGGGCATGATCGGTACCATCAGGTGACAAGGAATCTTTCCCATTTGCGTGCGAACGGTTTCCTTGCCCTTGTACATGATCTTAAGTTTATAAGACGTGTCTTCAAAAAAGCCGGATATCGCCACAGTATCTCCCACCTTGATCTTTTTGAAATCGAAGAATCGCATTTGTATGAAGCCACCAACCAGGTCGGTAGCGTTTTCTGGGATATCATAATCAGCCACGCCCTCATAAACGCCCGACTCTTTGTTCATCACCTTAACATGCGCCTTTTTCTGTTGGTGATCGAAGTTTACCAATTCGTCTTTTCGATAATCGTTCTCCCTGATCTTGCGATAGGCCACGTGTGTAACCATCGCAGCAGTATCGATGTAAGCTCCCCAGTTGTCTTTCACGCGGTAGATCCACGAGATGCCGGTTGTTTCACCAAAGGCATCAATCTTAAAGCAAGGACGTGAGTTAATGTTATAGCTTTTGGCATCCACTTTTGTGATGGCCTTGCCAACTGTCAACCCAAGGAAATTCACGCGATAATCCAGTTGCTCTCCTTTTGAGAAACTTTCGTTTTTGACAACCGGATACGCTTTCTGCTTTTCACCCGAAAAACTACAGAGCGCGAAACCAATTGCCAGACCAAAAATCAACTTCTTCATGATTCAAAAATAGTTCTTGCCTTAATACGTTCAAAGGCTGTGCCAAGACCAGCTTATTCCGGAATTCGCATAGATCGGAATGAAATTAACGGACTAAACCGAAACACTGTTATCGCGCAACGCGTCATTCAGGGAAGTTTTTTTGTCGGTGCTTTCTTTACGGGTGCCGATGATCAATGCACACGGAACATGAAATTCACCTGCCGGAAATTTCTTTGGGTAAGAACCTGGAATGACCACCGAACGATCAGGAACAAATCCTTTATACTCTTTCGGAGTTGAACCAGTGACATCAATCACTTTAGAACTTCCGGTTAACACCACGTTTGCACCAAGCACGGCTTCCTTCCCAATTCTCACACCCTCCACAACAATACAACGCGAACCGATGAAAGCATTGTCGCCCACAATCACGGGAGCTGCCTGAACAGGTTCCAACACTCCGCCAATTCCTACGCCTCCACTTAAATGAACATTCTTTCCAATCTGTGCACAGCTTCCCACAGTAGCCCAGGTATCCACCATCGTTCCTTCATCAACGTACGCACCGATGTTGACATACGAAGGCATCATGATCACGCCTTTGCTCAGATACGAACCATGACGTGCAATGGCATGCGGAACAACTCTAACGCCAAGCTCTTTGTAATTTCTTTTCAACGGAATTTTATCATGGAATTCGAATGGACCAACTTCTATGGTCTCCATTTGTTGGATGGGAAAATAAAGTATCACCGCCTTCTTAACCCACTCGTTTACTTTCCAGTTTTCGCCATCGGGTTCTGCCACCCGTATCTGGCCTTTATCCAACAAATCAACAACGTGACGGATGCCAGCTTTGATCTCTTCTTTCTTCAAAAGTTCGCGATCAAGCCATGCGTTTTCAATGAGTTCCTTCAGTTCCATTTTTAGTCTTACTTTTAAACCGGATCGCAATAATACTACATCGTTCATTACGCTCCATATCAACGCCAAAATGAATAAGAGAATAATCGTCATCGCCTCTGTTTTAAAACCTGTAGACGACACCCGCATGTTCGAAAAATTTGGGATGAGTCTTAGCGATTCTGGCGAATACGAAGTCGTGATTATTGGCTACCCTTCCAAAGGCAAACCTGCCTATCCGAATATCAGGTTTATTCCGCTTGCGCCCTTCTCGCGACTAAGCTTTTTGCGGTTGATTGCTCCACTTAAAGTGATGCTTAAAACATTTCAAGTAAAACATGACATTCTGATAGTTAATACACATGAATTACTGATAGTTGGTTTATTAAACAGAATATTATTTGGTCGTAGGATTATCTATGACATCCGGGAGAATTATTACCGGAATATTCTTCACACAAATGCGTTTCCAAAACCCTGGCGCTTGATTCTGGCGCTTTGGGTAAGAGGAAAAGAGAAGATAACGGCTCCGTTCTTTTACTGGTTTTTTCTGGCCGAAAAAGGCTATGAAATTGAATTCAGTTTTACCGGAAAACGCATCACAATTTTGGAGAACAAACCAAAGGTTTCCATCCTGCCAAAACGAACAGCCAAATCCTTAAGAACTCATCTATTATTCAGTGGAACATTGGCGGAAAGCACAGGAGTATTTGAAGCCATTCTTCTCGCCAGGAAATTGCATCAGCATGACCCTTCTGTTACTCTTCACCTGATTGGATATGCGGCACAGCATGAGACTTATCTTCACATAAAAAGAGAGGTGGACGGCTGCGATTTCATTCGTCTAACTGGAGGCAATTACCTGATTCCTCATCGTGAAATCATGGACGCTATTTCGCAGGCCGACTTTGGAATTATTGTTTATCCCTCCTCGCCACACACGCAAAATTCAATGCCAACAAAACTGTATGAATATGTTGCTGCGCAGCTTCCGGTGCTCGTTCAAAATCACCAGCCGTGGGTCGAGTTCTGCCAACCATTTCAAGCAGCCATCGTGATCAGCGAAACTATTGATCCTGCCTTGCTTCTCTCGCAAATGAAAGCATCGGAATTCTACACTAGTGAGCCTAAAAATGTATCATGGTCTACCGAAGAAGCAAAACTTCTTCGCCTCTTAAAATCAATTTGACCTAAATATTTTTTTAGATTAGTCTAAAATTTATACCTTGCCAGGACAACGTTTGTCCCATGCTTAGTTTTACGGAAGAGAACTATCTCAAAGCCATCTACCATCTTTCAGAGGGAGGCGCAAAGCCTGTACTGACCAATGAACTGGCAGAGGCGATGAGCACCAAGGCCGCTTCGGTCACGGATATGATCAAGAAGTTATCGGTGAAGGACCTGATCTCCTACGAGAAGTATTATGGTGTCAATGTAACGGTGTCAGGCAAAACTGAAGCGCTTCTCGTCATACGCAAGCACAGACTTTGGGAAACGTTCCTGGTGCAAAAACTTTCCTTCACCTGGGATGAAGTGCATGAGGTAGCAGAACAACTCGAGCACATCCATTCGCCCAGGCTAATTGACAAGTTGGATGAATTCCTCGGTTACCCGAAAGCAGATCCTCATGGTGATCCTATTCCAGATGGAAAGGGAAAAATCAAAGCACAACCTCAGGTGCCCTTAGATCATCTGAAGGAAGGCTATCAGGGAGTGATTTTGGCGGTGAAAGATTCAGATTCCAATCTTCTGAAATACCTGGACAAAATCGGTGCAAAGCCAGGAAAGAAAATCAAAGTCACCAACAAGGAATCCTACGATGAATCGATGGAAGTACAAATCGGAGATAAGAAAGTTTTCCTGTCAAAAGAGGTCTCAAAAAACATTTTAGTCACGCAATAACATTTCAAAAAATGGAAGTCTTTAGCGCTGTCAATCGAAAATCATTAAGCGAAGTGAATGCTTCGGTGGACACCAATCGCAGAGGTTGGAGAAAGCTGTTTGCGTTTCTTGGACCGGCCTATCTCGTTAGCGTGGGCTATATGGACCCAGGCAACTGGGCTACTGATATTGCCGGTGGAAGTAAGTTCGGTTATTCCCTGATTTGGGTGTTGCTCATGTCAAACCTGATGGCTCTTCTTCTGCAGAGCCTCAGTGCACGGCTTGGCATTGTCCGTCAGCTTGATCTGGCACAAGCTTCCCGCGCATCGTTTCCAAAACACGTCAACTTTACTCTTTGGATATTAGCCGAACTGGCCATCGCGGCATGCGACCTTGCTGAGGTGCTGGGAATGGCCATAGGATTGCAACTGCTCTTTGGTTTGCCACTCATCTGGGGCGTAAGCCTAACCGTTTTGGATACTCTTCTGCTTCTGGTTTTGCAAAACTATGGCATGAGAAAGATCGAAGCATTTATCATCGCGTTGGTAGCCATCATTGGCGCTGCTTTCCTGGTGGAAATGTTTTTGGCGAAGCCCGACATGGGCGAGTTGGCCAAAGGATTCGTTCCGTCAATTCCCAACGATGTGGCTCTTTACATCGCGATAGGGATCATCGGAGCCACCGTGATGCCACACAATCTTTACCTCCACTCTTCGCTCGTTCAAACAAGACGGTTCGATTCCTCAGACAAGGGCTTGTGGACTGCCATCAAGTACAACTTTATTGATTCTACTATTGCGCTCAACGCTGCATTTTTCGTCAATGCTGCTATACTGATTTTAGCAGCGTCCACCTTCTTCAAGGCCGGACTTCATGAGGTTACTGATATTCAAGACGCCTACAAATTTTTATCGCCCCTTACCGGTACGGAGCTCGCTCCTCTCCTTTTTGGAATTGCTTTGATAGCGGCTGGTCAAAGTTCAACCATCACTGGCACGCTGGCAGGACAAATCGTAATGGAGGGCTACCTGAATCTAAGGATTGCCCCGTGGTTGAGGAGACTCCTCACACGATTAATCGCTATCGTTCCTGCCTATGTTGTGATTTTGATCTATGGAGAAAGTAAAACCGGTGAATTGCTCGTCTTTAGTCAGGTGGTGCTCAGTCTGCAATTGGGATTTGCCATCATCCCACTCATTCATTTCACAAGTGATAAAAGGAAGATGGGAATCTTTGCCATAAAGCCCGTGATCAGAGTGCTGGCGTGGACCATTGCCGTTATCATCATATCCTTAAACGTGAAACTTGTTTATCAGGAGGTAACGGGCTGGTTGAGCAGCGCTGGCGAAAATTCATGGATCATTTGGATTACAGCCGTACCTCTTTGTTTCGGAGCGGGTGCACTTTTGCTGTACATCACCGCCAAGCCCATTCTGGACAGACGATCTGAAAAAGAAGCGAAGATTCCACACGGAACTGCTGCCGTGCTGAACATCACCGACAAACCTTTGTACAATCGTGTTGCGATTTGCATCGACTTTTCATCCATCGATTCTCTCACGATACGAAGTGCCCTTTCGCAAGGCGGTCATGAGGCCACCTATCTGCTGATTCACGTTGTGGAGACTGCCGGTGCGATGGTATATGGCAGTGACATTGCCGACCACGAATCCAACGAGGATACAAGTGCCTTGCTACGATATGTGAAGCAATTGCAAGAGAAGAATTTCAAAGTAGAGATGAAAATCGGCTATGGAAATCCGAAACGAATCATTCCAAAATTTGTTAATGAATACCATACTGAACTTTTGGTCATGGGTGCACATGGACATGATTTTGTGAAAGACCTGATCTTCGGAACAACTGTCGACACGGTTCGACATCGCGTAGACATACCTGTTTTGATCGTACGCGAGAAATAGGTCAGAGATTCAGAATGCTTAACTTTCAATTCACGAAATTGGCCACGTTAGTGCGCCAAAAAGATTTATTTTTATGGCTCACGAAGTTTCTTCAACGTAATGAAGTCTAAGAATCCCAAAGGTCGCGCCAGCAAAAATCACGAAGACACCATTGTGGCGCTTGCCACCGTACAAGGCATCAGTGCGCTGGCGGTCATTCGCCTTTCGGGAAAGGATGCCATTAAGATTACACAATCAGTTTTCACTGGCAAGAATCTTACCCGTCAGTCCTCACATACGATTCATTATGGAAACATAAAGGATGGCGAAAAAACGATTGACGAGGTTTTGATTTCGGTTTTTAAAGAACCGAATTCCTTCACACAGGAAAATGCTGTGGAGATCTCCTGTCACGGCTCTCCTATTATTATCAAGGAAATCATAAAAGTCCTGTTAAAGAAAGGGGCGCGACTCGCGCAGCCGGGAGAGTTCACAAAGCGGGCCTTTCTCAATGGGCGCTTTGATCTGGCACAAGCGGAAGCCGTTGCCGATTTGATTCATGCCGAGACCGACAACGCCAGGCAAGCGGCCTTCAACCAAATGCGTGGTGGATTCTCGAATGAAATTAAACGCTTGCGTGAAGAGTTAATTCACTTCGCATCGCTGGTGGAGCTGGAACTTGATTTTGGGGAGGAAGACGTTGAGTTTGCGAAGCGAGATGATCTGAAAAAGTTGATCCTGAAGATTCAGTCCTACTTAAAGGTTCTCATCCAGTCTTTCGATCAGGGCAACGTGATCAAAAACGGAATACCGACTGTGATTGCCGGGAAACCAAATGCCGGAAAGTCTACTTTGCTCAATGCGTTGCTAAACGAAGAGCGCGCCATTGTATCGCACATTGCCGGAACCACCCGTGATTCGATTGAAGATGAGTTGATATTGGGCGGTATTACCTTTCGCTTCATTGACACGGCCGGCCTGCGTGAGACCCAGGATGAAATAGAAGCCATTGGCGTTGGAAGAACCCGGGAGAAAATGAAACAGGCTTCCCTAATATTGTACATGTTTGACCTGTCGCAAACCAACTCCACTGAAATTAAACAAGAGGAGGACGAGTTGAAAACACTCGGTGTGCCCTACATCAAGGTGGGCAATAAAATTGACAAGGCTAATCGGTTCATCTTGCGAAGCCTGGAAAATCAGGACTTTGTCATGATATCGGCTGAACAGAAAACAAACCTTCAGGATTTGAAAGATAAGATTCTATCGCAGTTTCATATCAAGACAGTGAAGCAGGGCGATGTGCTTGTCACTAACCTCAGGCACTACCAAAACCTATTGGCCACCAATGATTCTCTGAATCGCGTATTAAGTGGAATGGATGATGAAGTAACGGGAGACTTCCTCGCCATGGACATCCGCCAATCCCTGCATTACCTAGGTGAAATCACCGGAGAGATCACCACAGATGATTTGCTCGATAACATCTTTTCAAAGTTTTGTATCGGGAAGTAGCTGGCCCCATAGATTGCTTCACAGTTCATCGCCCTGAAAGCACCACCATGCTTAATCCAAAGGCTAAGTTCATAAAATCGATACCATCTGTTTTGAAGAATCACGGCATCCATGCATACCCTCTTTTGGATTTCCATAGAAAATATTTTTCCAGGATCACTTTTGTAAAATCATAAAATACATTCGGAATCATGACAGCAAATGCTCTGGGCTTGAACAAATGGTTTGAAAAGATCAAGACCTCTTTTTTCCCAGCATCCATCACGCAAAGACCGGGAATCTTGCCCCACGGTCTTTCTTTTAACTTGGTTTGACCCGAAGCAACCCGCACGATATTTTCGGCAACAACCTTTCCAGTTTCGTCAGAAGGATAACCTGTTTTGGGCGCTGAGAAAGGAATGTTCTTGCAAGAAAAAGGCAGATCAACCTGAACAGCGATGCCTGCCGCCCATACATTCTGTAATTGCTTGTGTTGATAACTATTCTTGACTGGAATGTATCCGTTTGGAGTAGGATTTAAAGAAGGAGAATTCTGAACGAAATCAACGCCAACAAAAGGTGGCATCAGTTGGGTCAACCTGCTTTTCAAAACTTCCCCTGTAGAAAGTATCACACTGTCTGAAGTAACCTCCTTAACACCTACTTGAACCCTGTAGTGAATATTGAACATTTTCATGAAAGCCTTTAGCATTGTCTCGCCAAGGGGCATTCCATCTATTCCAAAGTGGCCCAGGTAATCTTCTGGTGTAATCCAGTATAAGTCCACCTTTTCCCGGATATTATTTTCCCGCAACCATTTTTCAACGTTGAATAAGAACTCATAAGCAGCGCCCATACAACCAGCGTTTTGAGTAGCACCAATCACCACAGGTCCAGGGTTGCTCTTAAATTCCTCCAACGCGGCTCTTAGTTTTATCGCACCATTAGGCGTGCCAACATAATGAGAGTATTCCGCCACGCCCGGAGCAACATCAAATTTTACTTTGGGGCCAGTTGCCACGACCAAATGGTCATAACTAAAATCGCCTTTATCTGTTTGAACCACTTGCTTCAGTGTGTCTACACTTTTCGCTTCCGCATGAATAAAATCGACACCTTTTTTTCTTAAAATGTCTTCTTTCTTAAACGAGATGTCTTTCATTTCTCTTCTCCCAAAGGGAACCCAAATTAAAGATGGTATAAACAAAAATAAAGGCGACTTATCAATGAGAATTACTTTGTGCGCATCTTTTCCTTTTCTCTTTATTTCTATCGCTGCGGTCATACCCGCAAAACTTCCACCGACTACTACTGTTGTTGTCATCTTAATTTAAGTTTTAAGTCCCAGAATGAATGAAAGCCATAATACAAGTCACGTCTACTGTGCGCAACGGTTTTTTTTTAATATCTGAATCTGCATTTTCTTGTCTTGACACGTGACGAATCTTTTGTTTCGTTTGCCAAATGTCATTTTTCATTGCAGTACATTCGGTAACTTAAGTTACACAAGGACATGATCTTTGTCAGGTTTTCAACATCTCTAATTCATGATTCAACAATCTTTTTTGATCAGTCATCAAAGAAATTCCAGTTCGAATAATGATCTGCTTGAACTTTTGGGAGATGCCAATTTTTCAGACAGCACTTTGCTTCTCCTATTTTACGATCCAAAGATTGAAATTTGTAAGCTATTGCAATTAAACACGACCGGCTCAGAATTTGGAATCCTTTGATGGGGGAATCGTTAGGTATTCAAAAAGTAAGTCAAATAAAAAAACTCAATAAGGCTATCAAAGTCACCGTTACACCTCGATCGATCAGTGTCATCATCATAAAAAAATCCCTTTCCCATGCATTGGAAAGTGGCAGTTGTTTTTAACTTTATTGCTGGATTGGTCAACTTATGAAAAGTTATACTGCCAATTATGAAACCAACTATTAACAAACCTTAAAACCAAATAACTGCTATGGCAAAGAAAGCGAAAAAAGCTGCGAAGAAAAGTAAAGCTAAACCCGCCAAAAAGAGTGCGAAGAAAGCGGCTAAGAAAGTCGTAAGAAAAGCCGTCAAGAAAAAGGTGGCAAAGAAAGTCGTGAAAAAGGCTGCCGCCAAGCCAGCGAAGAAGGTGGTGAAAAAAGTAGTTAAGAAGAAAGCACCTGCCCGGAAGCCCGCAGTAGTTGTGGCGGCTCCAGCGCCTGCTCCAACTCCGGTAGCGCCCCCTACTCCAGCTCCTGCCCCAGAGTCAAACTCGGGATCAGAAGGCGGAATGGGAACACCTATGTGATTTTATATCCCACAATAGAATTGGATCCCGACCTGTATAAGTGTCGGGATTTTTTATGCATTAGCTTTGGCTGACATTTTTTTTGAATCGCAATCACGAAAGCAATAGCGCAGAAATCGGATTACGTATTTCTCTCGCGGCTGATAAGCAACGGCTCGTTGAACAACAAACGACTTTAAAAAAGTGAGTTAGCTTACGCGGTGATCAATTGGCAACGTCACAAAAAAAGTAGTTCCTGCTCCAGGCCGACTGGTGAACGAAACTTCTCCGCTCAATTTTTCCACCGCCTTCTTCACAATGTAAAGTCCAAGGCCATTTCCCTTCGAGCGTTCATTTGCGCGAAAGTACATCTCGAAAATTCTATTTTGAAATTCATCGGCAATGCCTTCCCCATTATCCTCTACTTCCATTTTCAGAAACTTCTGATCATTGCTGACGCGAATGTTCACATGAGGCTCGGCACGCGTGTATTGCACCGCATTCTCCACAAGATTTTGTATGATAATTTCAAGAATGGCGGAGTAGGAAAAAAATGGACGTGACAAATTAATATGCCGTTCAATGCGAATTCGCTTGTCCATGATAGACGCATGCAAGAGTTCACATATCGCGTCAATCTTTCTGTTAAAATCAATCTCACCATAGATAAGATCGGTTGATGCAATAGTACTCACAGACTGAAGCTTGAACAACATTCTGTCCACCCCTATCGCAGTTTCGTTTACCTTGCTGAATAGTTCAACGGCAGCGGTATCTTTCAGCGTAATTTTCGCCACTTCGGCAAGCCCCATTAAGGTGGTGAGTGGCCGCCTGAAATCATGTGACGACCGGTAGAAAAAAGTATCCAGTTCTTTATAGGCTTGCTTGAGTGCCGATGTGCGTTCATCAACCTGCAACTCCAGATTTCTATTGCTGGAAGAAATAATCGCATTGGCTTCGGTGAGTTCTTCCGATTGTGCTTGTATTTCTTCACTCTTTTCAATCAGTACCTGATTGAGTGTTCGCAGTGACTCATTCGTTTCGAGCAGCTCTTCAGACTGTGCTTCTATCTCCTCCTTTTTTTCCTGAATCTCCTTATTGAGATTCATTAGTTGCACATTTGCCTCACTTTTTGATTTGTAATACTGATATAGAAAATACGCCAGAATGGAGAGTAGCATCAGACCAACGATGGACGCAATCAAAAAGAAATTTTGAAGAGTAATTTGGGATTGCTGAATTTGAATCTGGTTTTGTTTGATTTCATTTTGCTGACTTAACAGCAGTATCTCTTGTTCTTTCGTTTGCAAATCATAAAGGGAATTCATCTCCGCTATTTTCGCCACCGACTCCATGCTGAATATCGAATCATTCAACGCGATATATTTTTCTGAGTACTGAAGCGCCTTACTGAAATTGCCCCTGATTTTATACAAGTTTCCAAGATATTTATAGCTCTCCAGCTTCTGCAGAGGTCTGGAGATTTCACTGGCGATGTTGTGTGCCTTGATCAGGTAGCTTTCAGCCGACCCGTAATCACCCAATTTCATATACAGCGTTCCAAGACTGTTATAAGAAAAAGTGAGTCCTTCAAGATTAGATTCGCTCAGATCATATTCTGCCGATTTTAACTGCACGGCAAGGGCCTTTTGATAGAGTCCCTGTCGCTCATACACGCGGGCTATGTTGAAGAGTGTCGCGGAAATAAGTCGTTGAGAACCTATCTCCCTGCGCAGCTCTAATGCTTTCTGGTAATACGCAAGAGACCTTTCATAGTCGCGCTTCGAATAAAAAATAAATCCCAGCAAGTTATTTGCAAACGCAATTCCCGTTTTGTCGTGAATGGTCTCAAATTGATTTAGTGCCCGCTGTGCGTAGGTGATCGCCAGCGAATCGATACGCTGGTGGATATACAACCAACCCAAACTACCATTCAACTGAGCAATTTCCTGCCGGCTCTTTAATTTTTCTGCCATACGCATGGCACGCTGATAATGGTCAAATGCCTTCGCATATTCTGCACGTGCATCTAACACCTGCCCAATATTCTTCAGCGCGATAACATAGTATCGTTGAAAGTCATGCTGCTTCAAAATTTCAAGACCTTTCGAAAATGAATTTATAGCCTTGCTGTATTCTCCCTTAAGAAAATGTACTTCGCCCCTGTTGATGTAGTAAAACATTTCAAACTCTACGTTATGAGTAAGTTGTGCGATGGCAAAAGCCTTGTCGTAGTACACAATCGCAGAATCTAATTTTGAAAGCCCCTTGTAACTTTGGCCCAATCCATTGTAGCCCTCAGCGATCAGTGAACTATCGCCTAACAACGAACGGATGGCAATCGCTTTTTTGAAATAGCGAATCGCGTCATAAAATCTCGATTGATCATTGTTGAAGATACCGAGGTTCTGATAAAGTGATGACCTCGAAAAATTATTGTCTTTTTGATCCAACACGGCTTCCGCTTTCTGGTAGTAAACTTTGGCGGAATCAAACTGTGCCTGCACGCGGTAAAGATTAGCAATGCGCACGATCGTGTATGAGGGATACCGATCATATACGTTGCCGTTCAGCAACCCGAGGGATTTCTTATACTGATCGAGGGCATTCGCATAGTCTCCTTTAAAATAAAAATAGAGACCCATGTCGGTTAATGCCTGAGCCTGGCCGAGCTCATACCCTTCAGATTTTGCTATTCGCAAAGCCTCCTCTGCATAGGTCCGGCCCTTTTCAAAATCAAAATCCCAGGTGAGTGAAGCCAGCTCATGCAAAATATCGGATCTTTTTTGCTGGTTTTTCTCGTTGTTGAGTGCCAGCAGCAAGCTGTCAATTGCTTTGTTCTGCCCAAACACCTGTGAGGTGGTAGTCCATATGACAATCAGGATGCAGACACAAGCCTTCATCCTGCAAATAAAACCAATTGCTAATTAACTTCTCCTCTTTTTTGTTCGAAGGGAAGCGAGATCGTGAAGGTAGAGCCAAGGCCAGCCTGCGTGACGAATGTGACAGAGCCATCCAGTTTTTCAACGGCTTTCTTCACGATGTAAAGACCAAGACCATTGCCTTTTGAATTTTGGTTGGCGCGAAAATACATTTCAAAGATCCGATCCTGATATTCTGATTCAATACCTTGACCGTTATCTTCTATTGAAAGCTTCATCTGATTGTCTTGTGTCGAAACTTTCAACTTAATGAACGGATCTTTCCTGCCACAAAAATTAATAGCATTCTCTACCAGATTTTCCACGATAATTTTAATCATGGCCGGATAGGAAATAAACGGTTCCTTCAGGTCGACTTCCACATAGCTATGTATGTTGTGCCTGGTCAATTCCACCCTGAAGTTGTCCAATACATCATTCAATAACTCTTTCAGGAAAACCTCTTTATAGACCAACTGTTGAGAACCCAGGTCTGATATCGACTGAAGTTTAATGAGCATCTTATCGAGATTGTGGGCTGTCTCCTTCACCTTGTCAAACAATTCAAGTGCATTGGGGTCCTTCACTGTAATTTTGGCCACTTCGGATAGTCCCATAAAAGTGGTGAGCGGCCTTCTGAAATCATGAGACGACCTGTAGAAAAAAGTGTCTAACTCTTTATAGGCTTGTTTAAGCTCTGACGTACGAAACTCTACTTTTTCTTCCAGGTCTTTGTTGATCTCGGCAATGGTTTGATTGGCTTCTATCAGTTCTTCTGATTGCGCCTGAATCTCTTCTTTTTTTTCAGCCATCTCAGAATTAAGGCGCACCAGTTTCTTGTTCAGGTTGCTGGTTTCCCGATAATAACGATACCCTATAAAGCCGGCAATAGCTACTAAAATAAAACCGGCAACGGCCGAGATGATGATGATATTTTTTTGTGTTAACTGCGACTTCTGCAATTTGATCTGGTCTTCCTGGATGCGTTGATTCTGATTGAGCAGCTCAATCTCACGTTCCTTTTTCTCAACATTGTAAAGAGCTTCCACTTCGGCAAGCTTCAACGCGCTGGCCTCTGAATAAACACTGTCGTTCAAGGTTTGATAGAGTTTTTGATAGATCAACGCTTTTTCAAAATCCTTCTGGGCCTCGTAGTAAGCAACGTAGTTATGCGCATTATTTCTGAGCAGTAATTTGGATGTCGTTTGCAGAGCCAGTTGGTTGGTCTTCTCCAGATACATGAGCGCGTCTTTCATTCGGCCTAACTTTATCAGCAAACCCGAAATGTTATTGTAGGAAATGGCAAGATTCAATTTATTTTCAATCCCCTCTTCAATATTAATCGACTGCACCTGCAGTGCAAGAGCTTTCTCATATTCACCCAATTCTTCGTATACCAGCGACATGTTGAATATGGATGCTGAGATACCTTCCCGATGACCAATAGTTTCGCGTATTTTTAACGCCATCTGGTGCTCGCTGATTGATTTGTTATATTCTTTTTGCAGGAAGTAAATCAACCCCCGAACATTGTGGCTGTTCGCCACACCTTTGCGATCATTGATTCGCTCCCGAATCGATTGAGACTTATCCGCATAATCAAGTGCCGCTTTATAATTTCCTTCATCCTTGTTGATCCAGGCAAGCTCACTATAGATTTCCGCAGTTTGAAAATCCAGCCCCACGCGTTCTGAAATCCGCAGCGCCTGAAACAAATATTGGGAGGCAACATCGTATTGCGATAACCCTTCATATACCTCACCGATTTGTATCAGCAGCCTTACATACTGCGGAGGAAATACATAGGTTTTGCTCATTTGCAATCCCTCAAAGCAATAGGTTAGCGCACGTGTAAAATCACCGCGATTAAAAGCAAGATGTGCAAGATTAAGTTTGCACGTGATCTGATGATAATAGTCATCCAGCTCGAAGGCTGATTTACACATCGCATCAAAATACTCCTGCGATTTATCAAACTCCAGCAGATTCTGATAGGCCTGACCATACAGTGTCATAACGTCCAAATCAATGTAGGCATTAGAAGCGCCCGGCAGGCTGGCCAAAGTTCTGGCGCTATCTAAATAGATTAAGGCCTGCGAGTTGTTCCAAAGGATAACGTACACAGAACCGATGTTTTTATAAATATTAACCAGACTTGAACGATCGCCCTTCGAGCTGAGTACCTTGGCTGCGTTGTAGAAGTATAAAGCGGAATCAAACTTGGCGATGTCGCGATAAAGATTGCCAAGAAGAACCATGTTATAGATATCATTGGAGATCGAATTGGGTGCTTTGACAAAATTGGATAATCTGTAGTTTGAGATTGCTTCGCGATAACGAGACTGACTGGCATATCCCAGGCCGATCATCGTATAGGCATATTTCAATCCCGGCAGGTAGTTTTCCTTTCGGGAAAGTTCAAACGCTTCCTTTGCGTAACCAAGTGCAATGCTGTCGTTGAAATCATAGTATTGATAGGCCAATTGATTGATGACGTCAATTCTTTTACGGCTGTCGAGATTTGTTTTTAGCAAAACCTCAAGACTATCCTTGACATTGCGCTGGCCTACCACCTTGCTCGTGAAAAGCAGGGCAAAGGACAATAATAGTATGGTTTTGTTTACAGGCACCAAATCGGTTTTAAATTCTGTACATTTTAAGCGATGATTCCAAAGGGCATTTTCGGAAAAAAACCTGAAAACCTCTAACTTTCACAACCTCCATTCACATTTGTTCATGTTTAAATTAATCAATTTAAAGTCAAAGATTGATCTCGTTCGTGAGAAGCAAAAAGACTTCAGGAATGTTGTGCTGGTGCAGGCAACTATAATCGTCTTGACGTTAACACTCTCGCAGCCACTTCTGGACGATTCTCACAGTGAAATATCCAAATTCATCATTTCCATTTTCTCGTTCCTTGGCGCACTGAATATTTTTCTCATGTGGGACCTCCTGCGAAACTTTACCCTCAATCGCACACTCATTCTTGTCATTCTCTTGATTTTATGTGGGATCGTCTTAACGGGGGTATTGGTGGAATTCCCGTACTACCAAATTCTGCAGGTCTCAAACCGTCAGGCCTATTTACTCATCCTTCATGGCATTTTGTTTCCCATCGAGGTCACCGTGATAAGCTTCGCTATACGTGATATCTTCTCGGGAGGTTACTTCACACCTGATAAACTTTGGGGTGCAGCTTGCGTCTTCCTCATGTTTGGCTTCTCTTTTGGCAGTCTCTATGATCTCATCACCATCGCCCTACCGGGCTCGATGGGAGTAAATATTGAGTTGGGTTTACCCAATTATTCAGAATGTCTTACCTACAGTTTCTGCATTCTGGGTGGAATTGATTCAGGGCTTGAACCCAGTCGGCTCATTCGAAACATTAGTGTGATCGAAGCTGTTTGGGGAAGTTTGTATGGCATGCTGATCATCGGCAAGCTGCTGGGACTGCCACGCGCAGAAGAAGGAAAATAGAACTAACTTGAGACGTTAAAACTAACTCCACTATGAATAATCGCAGATTACCCCTGATCATCCTTGGCATTATTGCCTTCATCGTATTGATGGCATTGTCGTCAAGCTTGTTTTTTACCATTTCAGCCACCGAGCGTGCTATTATGTTTTATCCTTTTGGTAAAGGACTAGACAAAGACAATGTGCTTGAGCCTGGCTTCCACATGAAAGCGCCATGGAACGATGTCTATACCTACACCGTCAATGAAGTTTCATCGGATGAAAATATGGACGTGCTGGACAAAAATGGTCTTTCCATACATGTTGATGTAACCGTTCGCTTCTTTCCCGTTCCGGAAAAAATCGGGTACATACACGAAAAATTCACCAAGAACTATGTCACGGTTTTGATTATCCCGGAAGTACGCTCTACTGTCCGTCAGGTAATGGGCCGCTACACCGCGGAAGAAATTTACTCTACTAAAAGAGCAGAAGTTGAAACCGGTATCACAGCAGAGACCGAAAAGATCCTGAAAACAAACAACGTGACTGCTACGGCAGTCCTGATCCGCTCCATCGTATTGCCGGAGCAAATCAAGGTCGCGATTGAAAGCAAACTACAGCAGCAGCAAGAGTCTTTGGCCTATCAATATCGACTGGACAAAGAAAAAAGTGAAGCCGAGCGTAAGCGCATTGCCGCAGAAGGCGAAAGCCGGGCCAATAACATCATTAACAATAGTCTTAGCGACAAATTATTGAAAATGAGAGGCATAGAGGCGACTTTAGAATTGGCCAAGTCTCCAAACAGCAAAGTTGTGATCATTGGCTCGGGCAAAGATGGGTTGCCGATGATCCTGGGCAATAATTAATGTTTTTACCGTTTGAATAATTATTGGCGACCATTTTTAACTACGAACTGTTACACTTATTTTAGAGGCCAATACTTTTAACATTATGTCTAAGACTGCAGAACTAATTATTGACGGAAAGTCATACAAGCTCCCGATCGTTGAAGGAACAGAAGGAGAAAAAGCAATTGATATCGCCAATTTGCTGGAAGAAGCCGGAGTTACTACGCTTGACTTTGGTTATAAAAATACGGGCGCCACTAAAAGCGCCATTACTTTTCTGGATGGCGACAAGGGGATATTGCGATACCGTGGGTATGGAATTGAAGACCTCGCTGCAAAATCGACTTTTCTGGAGGTTTCTTACTTGCTGATATTTGGCGAGCTCCCATCAAAGGAACAACTCGATAAGTTCTCGAACGATATCAAAACACATACGTTGGTTCATGAAGATGTCAAGAAAATCCTCGATGGATTTCCTTCTACCGCACATCCGATGGGCGTTTTGGCATCTTTGTTCTGTTCACAGACAGCTTTTTATCCGGAGTCACTTGACCCCAATCGTTCTGCGGAAGGTGTTTATTTAAGCATTGTACGTTCGATGGCCAAGATGCCTACGTTTGCTGCATGGGCCTACAAGAATGCAGTTGGGCATCCTGTTAATTACCCCGACAACAAATTAGAATACTCCTCTCGCTTTTTGAAGATGTTATTTTCTCATCCAGCGGAGCAGTATGAAGTTGATCCGGTTATCGCAGATGCCTTGGATAAACTGTTAATCCTTCATGCCGATCACGAACAAAACTGTTCAACGTCTACTGTGAGAATTGTTGGATCATCGAAAGCAAGTATCTACTCCTCTATTTCTGCTGGTATCAACGCCCTGTGGGGACCCCTTCATGGTGGCGCCAATCAGGAAGTGATTGTGATGCTTGAGAACATTAAGAAAGATGGAGGCGATACCGAAAAATGGATCAACAAAGCAAAAGATAAAAACAGCGGCTTCCGCCTGATGGGCTTTGGTCACCGTGTGTATAAGAACTTCGATCCGCGCGCTAAAATCATTAAAAAAGCAGCCGATGATATTCTCACTAAACTTGGAGTGAACGATCCGGTACTTGAAATTGCTTTAAAGCTGGAGGAAGTTGCTTTGCGCGACCCTTACTTTATCGAACGCAAGCTCTATCCAAACGTTGATTTCTATTCGGGTATCATCTATCGCGCTTTGGGTATTCCGGTAGATATGTTCACCGTTATGTTTGCCATTGGCCGCTTGCCAGGATGGATTGCACAATGGAAAGAAATGCGTGAGAACAAAGAACCAATTGGAAGACCTCGCCAGTTATATGTAGGGCAAACACAACGACCTTACGTTGAACTGAAAAAGAGATCATAGACACGAACTTCAAAACTTTCTATATTTAAGGCTGGATTTAAACCCAGCCTTTTTTTATGAGCTTACAAGACGATTTTAATGCAGCCGTGGCTAAGTCGAAGGAACTAACCAAGCGTCCGTCCAATGAAGAACTACTTGATCTATATGCGTTATTCAAACAAGCCACAGAAGGTGATGTGAGTGGCGATCGCCCAGGAGGTTTTGATTTCAAAGCGATTGCCAAGTTTGATGCGTGGGCGGGGAAGAAAGGGATTTCAAAAGAGCAAGCCTCGCAAGATTATATTAAGCTGGTTGCCAACCTGCATCAGCAATACGCGTAAGCGGAAATTAGTTTGCATTGAATTTATTTTATCAACCCGATATTGAAAGCGGTTCTCTTTTTTTACCGGAAGAGGAATCGAAGCATGCGCGGGTGTTGCGCGTAGAGGCTGGAGATATTTTGGAACTGACAAATGGCGCGGGAAGTTTCTTCAAAGTAAGAATTACAAAAGCTGACCCACGGAAATACGTTTTCGAAATTGTTGAGAAGAAGAGTCATCCCAAACGAAGCTATTCCATTCACATTGCCATCGCTCCCACCAAAAATGCCGATCGGATAGAATGGTTCGTAGAGAAATCTGTTGAACTTGGCATTGATCGAATTAGTTTTATCGCCTGCAAAAACTCTGAGCGCAAGTCCATCAACCTTGATCGGATACAAAAAATTGCCGTCAGCGCTATGAAGCAATCGGGACAATGCTGGTTGCCACAGCTTGCTGAGATGAAACTCTTCAAAGAAATTCTGACTGCGAATGGGTCTCAAAAATTTATTGGCTATGTCGATTCACTGAATCCACATCATCTTAAATCTTTGGCTACGGCCAACAGCGATTATCTTGTACTGATTGGTCC
This sequence comes from Cyclobacteriaceae bacterium, assembly GCA_044222145.1. Classification (GTDB taxonomy): domain Bacteria; phylum Bacteroidota; class Bacteroidia; order Cytophagales; family Cyclobacteriaceae; genus ELB16-189. Next base: position 27,354 of record JBGANU010000020.1, on the reverse strand, counting down.
GGAAGGAGATTTCAGTAGAGAAGAATTAAGTACTGCGGAAGAATCAGGCTTCCTGAAAGTCAGTCTTGGTGAAAATCGCCTTCGCACAGAAACTGCAGGAGTGGCCGCATGTCATATCCTTAACTTGATTAATTCATAGTCTGCAGGATCGCGATTCGGGGAACACTCTTAGTAAAAACTCAAAAATCTTCCGTTCAAAAATCTCAAATCACGATTATCTTTACTATCCCTAAAATCAGCGTATGACCGCAACCGAAGCAAAGAAAGCCATCCAGACACTTTCAGAAAAAATCAATTATCACAACGACCTCTACTATCAAAAAAATACATCGGAGATTTCTGATTTGGAATTTGATCAACTATTGGCAAATCTGATTAAGCTTGAAGAACAATTTCCTGAACTCAAACTGCCCGACTCTCCTTCTCAGCGAGTTGGCGGCACCATCACGAAAGAGTTTGCATCAGTTGCTCATAAATATCCTATGCTTTCTTTAGGAAATACCTATTCGCAACAAGAGTTGGAAGATTTTGATGGCCGTGTTGCAAAAGGTCTGGATGGAGAATCTTATGAATATTTCTGCGAGCTGAAATTTGATGGCGTCTCAATAAGTCTCACGTACGAAAACGGATTGCTGGTGCGTGGCGTAACACGTGGTGATGGCGTGAGAGGCGATGATGTAACTACCAACGTGAAAACCATAAAAAGTTTACCGCTACGCATCAAGGCTAAGAACGCTCCCAAAGAATTTGAAGTGCGTGGTGAAATTTTCCTTCCCAAGGATGCATTCAAGCAATTGAACAAAGAGCGCGAAGATATTGGCGAAGAAACATATGCCAATGCGCGCAACACCGGATCGGGCACCTTAAAGATGCAAGACTCCGCAGAAGTAGCGAAGCGTAAGCTGGACTGTTATTTATACTATCTGCTCGGAGAAAACATTGATGTTGAAACTCACTCAGAAGCGATCTCAAAATTGGAAACATGGGGATTTCAAATCTCTCCCACGTACAAGAAATGTAAAAACATCGCGGAGGTGCTCAAGTACATTGATCATTGGGACAAGAGAAGAGCTGAACTGCCACTGGAGACCGATGGCGTTGTTATTAAAGTAAACAATCTTGATCAGCAGGAACGCCTTGGCTTCACTGCCAAAAGTCCACGCTGGGCAATTGCCTATAAGTACAAATCGGAAAGTCTGAGCACACGGCTAAATGGAATAACCTATCAAGTCGGTCGCACCGGAGCTATTACTCCCGTTGCCGAACTGGAGCCTGTATTGTTAGCGGGGACAACGGTGAAACGTGCTTCGCTGCACAACGCTAACGAAATTGCCCGGTTGGATTTAAGAATCGGTGATTACGTATTTGTTGAAAAAGGTGGTGAGATTATTCCCAAAGTAACTGCCGTTGACCTTTCCAAACGAAAAGAAAAAGCCAAAGCGGTTGAATACATCACGCATTGCCCTGAATGCAATACAGAATTGATCCGGATGGAAGGTGAAGCGAATCACTACTGTCCAAATGAAAAAGGTTGCCCACCTCAGATCAAAGGAAGAATTGAACATTTCATTCAGCGCAAAGCCATGAACATCGATTCGTTGGGTGAAAAGACAATTGGACAATTGTATGATTTGAATTTGGTAAAGAGCCCGGCTGACTTGTATGATTTAACCAAAGAAGATCTTCTAAAGCTGGACGGCTTCAAAGATTTGTCGGTGAAAAATCTATTGAACGGAATTGATTCGTCAAAAGCAACTCCATTTGAGTCGGTCATGTTTGCGATTGGGATCAGATACGTAGGTAAAACAGTTGCCGAAAAACTTGCGCGTTATTTTAAATCAATTGATAACATCTCAAAAGCTACCTACGAAGAACTTCTGGCGGCCCCGGAAGTAGGAGAAAAAATTGCGCAAAGTGTGGTTGCCTTCTTCTCACGTTCTGAAAACAGAAAGGAAATAGAGCGTTTGAGAAAGGCCGGACTTCAAATGGTTTCCGATGAAAAAGAACCTGAGAAGATTAGTTCGGTGCTGGACAACAAGTCGTTTGTTATTTCAGGCACCTTTCAAAACTACGAACGCGACCAACTCAAGGATGTTATTATTGCCAACGGAGGCCGGGTTTTATCGGGTGTATCGGCCAAGCTTGACTTTTTGCTTGCCGGGGAAAATATGGGGCCGGCCAAGTTGGAAAAAGCGGAAAAGCTGGGTGTCAAAATCATCAGTGAGCAAGAGTTTGAAAAAATGTTGAAATAAACATTCCTGATTCCATAAATCAGCTTCCTGGCTTAATTTGAATTTGTAACATTAAATATTGAATTTGCCGTCCATGTTTAAAATGAACTTTCTAAAATGGCGCACAGACTCGGCTCTCAAGAAGAACAAAAGCCTTCGCGCCAGTCTGCCCTATAAGCAGGCAAAAAATATAGGGGTCATCTTTAGTGTGGAAGACAAACAAAAGCACAACGATGTCAAAGAATTTGTTAGCCTGCTGGAAACAGACGGTAAGCAGGTGAAAGTCCTGGAGTTTCTTCCAAAAAAGAAAGAGAACTACGAGTTTCTGTTTGACTTCTTCACCATTCAGGACCTTTCGTTTTGGGGTTCTATCAATTCTGACCTGGCGTTAAAATTCTCCGAAACACCATTCGACTACTTGTTCTACATCGACAACCAATCGAACCCACTTGTTTTAAATTTACTGGCCCGTAGTAAAGCAAGATGCCGGGTTGGAAAATACCAGGAAAATGAAAGCCCCTTCTTTGAGATGATGATCGAAAGTAAAGGAACCACCAAGGGTCTTATCGACAACATGTACAAATACACCAAACAACTGAAATAATACATTGAATGAAAAAGCTGTATGGCACAGGTGTGGCGCTGGTCACACCATTTGATGAGACCGGCCAAATTGATTTTAAGGGATTAAAAAAATTACTCACTCACACGGCCAAGGGCGCAGACTATTATGTGGTGCTGGGCACAACGGGAGAATCGGCTACGCTCACCAAAGAGGAGAAAAAGCGTGTCTTAAATTTTGTCAAGGAGAATAATGCCATGAGCCTACCTATTGTATATGGCATAGGCGGAAATAATACTCAGGAAGTGATTGATTCCATTAAGGAAACCGATCTGAAAGGTGTAGATGCCATTCTATCGGTTAGCCCTTATTACAACAAGCCATCTCAGGAGGGAATCTATCAACACTTCAAAACCATTGCTGATAAAAGCCCGGTGCCCATCATCCTTTACAACGTGCCGGGCAGAACAGCTTCTAATATGACGGCTGAAACCACCTTAGAACTTTCGCAACATCTAAAGATAATCGGCATTAAAGAGGCATCAGGCAACCTTGAGCAATGCATGAAAATTGCAAAAGAGAGCCCCAAAGATTTTATGTTGATTTCCGGAGACGATATGCTCACGGTACCACTCTATTCAATCGGAGGAGTAGGTGTTATCTCGGTACTGGCCAACGCCCTTCCATCTGTTTTCAGGAAGATGAAAGATTATTCTTTTGCCGGCTATTACGCGAAAGCGGCCGCAGAACAGTTCAAGCTATTGGATATTAATGCACCGATGTATGAAGAAGGCAATCCCGTTGGTGTGAAGGAGTTGTTAAAATTGATGAACGTTTGTGGCGGTCAGGTCAGACTTCCACTTGTTCCGGCTTCTGAAAAACTTCAGCATAAAATCAAAACCATCTACAGCGACTTGAAATAAAAAAGGGAGCACCTACTCGGCACTCCCTCTTTATTTACAAAGACTTTGATTATTTAGGCTCCTTGTTCTTCAATTCCTGAACCTCAGCCCGTATAGCTTGAGCGATATTCTTAAGGTCTTGCATGCCTTTACGCACACGAGTTCCAGCTGCGCTGTTTGCCTTGTTATAAAACTTGTCAGCATCTAGTTCGATGGCTGCAATCAGGGCTTTTAGCTCTTCAAATTTTTTCATTGTTATGGGGTGTTTAGATTAAAAATTCATTTTCTAATGCTAAATTAAAGAAAAACGTTTAAAAACAAGGTCAAAACGCATTTTTTTACATTCCCTTGGTGACAGAAACCAACTCCTCCTTGCGGTAAAATCCACTGTCCAGCTTACTTTTTAGAGCTGAAAAAGCAGTCAAAGTCTCTTCAACATCCGCCAGTGTATGGGCTGCAGTTGGGATAATTCTGAACATGATAATGTCCTTAGGCACAACAGGATAGATCACGACAGAGCAGAAAATGCCATAATTTTCGCGGAGGTCCATAGCCATGTTGGCCGCTTCACCTACCCCGCCTTTAAAAATCACAGGAGTTACCGGAGATTGTGTAGTGCCAATGTAAAAGCCTCTTTCCTTCAAACCGTTCTGCATAGCCCCAAAAATCTTCCAAAGATTGTCTTTTAGTTCAGGGCGTGTCCTCAACAGCTCAAGTCTCTTCATGCCACCGAGCACCAACGGAAGTGGCAAGCTCTTGGCAAAAATTTGTGACCGCACACTGTAGCGGAGATATTTCAAAATCTTAGCACTTCCGGCTACAAATGCACCGATACTTGCCATTGACTTGGCAAAAGTGGAGAAGTAAAGATCGATCTGATCTTGAACACCCTGCTCTTCACCTGCGCCCGCTCCGGTTTTACCCATGGTTCCAAAACCGTGAGCATCGTCTACCAGCAATCTGAAATTATATTTCTCTTTTAGTTTAACAATTCCCTTCAGGTCTCCCATGTTACCCGACATTCCGAAGACACCCTCCGTAATCACAAGAATACCACCACCTGTTTCATTGGCGATCTTGGTCGCTCTCTGCAATTGCTTTTCCAGGTTTTCGATATTGTTATGAGGATAAACAAAACGCTTACCCATGTGCAAACGCACACCATCGATAATACAGGCGTGTGACTCAGCATCGTAAACGATCACATCTTTACGATCAACCAATGCATCAATGATAGAGAATACGCCTTGATAGCCGTAGTTCAGCAACATCACATCTTCCTTCTTTGTAAACTCTGCCAACTGACGCTCGAATTCCAGGTGATGAACCGAATTGCCCGACATCATTCGCGCACCCATTGGCGCAGCCAGGCCATATTTTGCAACTGCTTCGGTGTCAGCCTTTCTAACTTCAGGATGATTGGCCAAACCCAGATAATTATTTAAGCTCCAGTTTAATACCGGACGACCATTGAACGTCATGCGTGGGCCGATGTCTCCTTCCAACTTCGGAAAGAAAAAATAATCATCAGGAAGGTGTGAATACTTGGCCAATGAACCGGCCTCCATTTTTAGCTTGTCAAATAAATCTACCATTATGTATTGGATTTCAGGTTATTATAAAGTCCTCGAAACGGCTATACAACTCGCTATGAGCTGATTTACAGCCTCAATATTCGCGCAAAAATAGAAAAAAATTCAATTAGTTCATTTTCATCGTTTTCAGGCTATTCTCTAAGTCGCGATTAATGGTTAGCATTGCACATCGAGGTGTAAACTCATGACTAAAATCAGGAAATTATTAGTTGCCAACCGTGGTGAAATTGCCTTGCGCGTAATGCGCAGCGCCCGCGAAATGGGTGTGCAAACCGTTGCCGTTTTCAGCGAAGCGGATCGCCAGGCGTTGCATGTTCGTTTTGCCGATGAAGCTGTTTGCATTGGACCACCTCCTTCTTCAGAATCATATTTGCGAATAGAAAAGATCATCGCGGCTGCGAAGCAAACCGGTGCCGATGCCATACATCCCGGTTATGGGTTTCTTTCAGAGAATGAAGACTTCGCGAAGGCGGTTAAAGATGCCGGACTTATTTTCATTGGACCTTCCGCAGAGTCCATTGAATTGATGGGCAGCAAACTTGCCGCAAAAACTGCTGTTGCAAAATTTGGCGTGCCACTTGTGCCGGGAACTTCAGAACCAATTTCAGATATAGAAGCAGCAAAAAAAATTGCTACCGAAATAGGTTATCCTGTGCTCATTAAGGCGAGCGCAGGTGGTGGTGGAAAGGGAATGCGCATTGTTGAACACGCGGGCGAGTTTCAAGACCAAATGAACCGTGCCGTGAGTGAAGCGACTTCTGCATTTGGTGATGGTTCGGTGTTCATTGAAAAATATGTGACACAACCTCGTCACATTGAATTTCAAATCTTTGGCGATCAGCATGGCAACGTTATTCACCTGTTCGAACGCGAGTGCTCCATTCAACGAAGGCATCAAAAAGTTGTAGAAGAAGCCCCGTCTTCAGTTCTTACGCCCGAGCTAAGAAAGAAAATGGGCGAAGCGGCTGTGAATGTTGCGCGCGCAGCCAACTATTACAATGCGGGCACAGTCGAATTCATTTTGGATGAAAAGCTGAATTTCTATTTTCTGGAAATGAATACGCGTTTGCAAGTGGAGCATCCTGTAACGGAACAGATTACCGGACTTGATTTGGTGAAATTACAAATCAAGGTGGCTGAAGGAGAAAAGCTTCCGTTCAAGCAAGATGATTTGAAATTAACTGGTCATGCTATTGAAGTGCGGGTATACGCAGAAGATCCTGCCAATAATTTTCTGCCCGACATCGGGACATTAAAAACCTATAAGCGTCCTCAGGGACACGGCATTCGCGTGGATGATGGCTTTGAACAGGGAATGGCAATTCCGTTCTATTATGATCCGATGATTGCCAAGATGATCTGCACGGCTGAGACACGGGAAGGTGCCATCGAAAAAATGATCAGAGCCATTGACGACTACGAAATTACAGGACTGGAGACAACACTGGGTTTTTGCAAATTTGTGATGCAACACGATGCCTTCCGAAGTGGAAATTTTGATACTAAGTTCATTGAGAAATATTTCAAGCCGGAAAATCTCAAACCGAGATCTATAACGGAGGAAGAAATGATCGCTGCTGTTCTTTCTTCCGAACTGTTGAGCAATTCGTCCAGCACGGCTTCCACTAAAGAAGTAGTAGTTGCCCCCGAAAGCAAGTGGAGAAAAAACCGACTTTGAGAAATGGCCGAGATAAAACCCATAAAGGCCTGGAGGTATAACGAGCTACTAAGTCAACAAATAGACGATCTCACATCTCCTCTTTTTGACGTGGTATCAAAGAGACAACGAGAAGCGCTTTACCAAAACCCTTTCAACAGCATTCACCTTTCTGTGCCATTGGGGCCCAATCCTGCCGAACGAGCTGCCACTTTGTTGGGGCAATGGAAAAAGGATGGTACGATACAGCAAGACCAATTGCCTGGCATTTATGTGTACTATCAATACTTTAAACTTGCAGGCTCTTCAAAAGAATTTTGCCGAAAGGGATTTGTGTGTCACATCCGCACGTACGATTGGAGCGACAACGTAATTCTTCGCCATGAAAACACCATTCCAAAATCGGTAAACGACAGGATCGCTTTACTGGAGAAAACACAACTGCACGTGAGCGCCACTCATGGATTATACACGGATGAACAATTTGAGCTGGAGGTCTATATGGACGAGGCCATCACACATCCTATTTATGAAGTGGAAGATTATCAGGGTGTGCGCGATGTTCTGGCTGTGATTCACGATGCAAAAGTGATTCAACAATTCTTAACCGTATTAAAGAGCAAAACGGTTTTATTGGCAGATGGACATCACCGGTACGAAGGCTCATTGAACTATAAAAATCGTCAACAGGCGTTGAACAAACATCATACTGGCCAGGAGGGTTATAATTACCATCTGATGTACTTAACCAATACAGAGGCTGGTGATTTGAGAATCCTACCCACACATCGTCTCATTAAAAATGTTATTGGGTTTGACGAAGATGATGTTGTCAAAAAATTAGAAGAGAATTTTATTGTTAAACCAATCGAAGATGCCCACACCTTAAATGAAGTTATTCAGGGTAAGCAATGGGCTTTCGGAATTATCTTTAAAGATTCTGCCTACAAAATTCGATTGAAACCCGAAGCGCTGGATAAAATGACATGGCCGTTTCCGGATGTGGTCAAAGCATTGGACCTTACCGTGATGCATTACTTTATTATCGAAAAAATCATCGGCATACCCGGAAAAGATCAAAGACAATCAGAATGCATTGATTTTGATCGCAGCTTTTCTGACTGTTTGACGCGCGTCATGAAAGAAGAATCGCAAATGGCGATCATCACGAATGAAGTCACCATTGACGAAGTGAAGAAAATTTGTAACAGCGGTTACACCATGCCGCAGAAATCGACCTACTTCTACCCCAAAGTAATTTGTGGTTTTTTGTTCAGCTCCATAAAAGAAGATGAATTTCAAACGCCCTCTTATTCTCGCTTCTAGCTCGCCACGGAGACAATTCCTGATGAAGGAAGCTGGCTTTCAATTTCGCGTGGAATCTCCGGACATCGATGAATCGTTTCCCTCCGACATGAAGGCTGAACTAGTGCCAACGTTTCTGGCGGAGAATAAGGCAAAAGTGTTCGCATCCAAAATCAAAGATGAAATAGTCATCACGGCCGATACCGTTGTGATTCTCGAAAACAAAATTCTAAATAAACCTCAGGATAGATCAGAAGCTATTTCGATGTTAACCTCCTTATCCGGAAAAACACATCTGGTCATCACCGCAGTTTGCTTATTTAGTTTAGAGAAATGCGACAGCTTTGATGATCGCACCGAAGTGACATTTAAAAAGCTAAGTCAGGAAGAAATTGAATTCTACATCGATACCTGGAAGCCCTATGACAAAGCAGGAGCTTATGGTGCTCAGGATTGGTTGGGAATGGTAGGCATCGAAAAAATCAATGGAAGTTATTTTACGGTGATGGGTATGCCCATGCATAAAGTCTATTCCCATCTGATAAACTTTTAGTCGTGAAGAAAATCCTGAACTTGCTTAAGAAACACTGGCAAGAGGATTTTGACCTGACATACTACGGATGTGTGGCCATGTTGTTAGCGGCCGGTCTGTTGGTTAATTACACAATTGGTCTTGAGAATAATATTCTTGACAAGGATCCTGGCAATCCTCTTCGAATAATCTGGTACTTCTTGCTGTATGGTGTTGCCTACTACTCGGCATTCTTTTTAATGGTATTTTTTAAAAAGAGAAAAGCTCTTGGGCTGTCGCAACAGTTTTGGATCGTAAGTTTAGCAGGCTTACTTATCCTTTCGATTAACAGTGGGTTTCCATTCGTCTCCCTCCTTCTCAACCAGTTCGATTTAGATTATAAAATCTTTTTGTGGATGTACTCCATCTCAAATAACACAATCGGTTTTGTTGTAGTAACACTGCCTCTTTTGTTATACGCCTTTTTGACGCGACACGAAACCAGACTTTTGGGTTTGAATCCTTCCGGAGTTGATCTGCAACCCTACTTCCTATTATTAGGCATCGTGCTTCCTGTTATTTTGATTGCTTCATTTGAAACCGGCTTTCAAAACTACTATCCAACCTACAAGTCGTATTCAGTTGCCGATATCTTACATTGTTCGGAATGGATACCGATGGCGATATATGAGTTGGTGTATGGATTGGATTTCTTTAACACAGAATTTTTCTTTCGCGGTTTGCTGGTTATTGGCCTCGCACAATGGCTTGGAAAAGACGCCATCATGCCGATGGTGGTTACGTATTGCTTTCTTCACTTTGGAAAACCTGTGGGAGAAGCCATTGGCTCCATCGCAGGTGGATATGTACTTGGCGTGATCGCATACTATACCAGAAGTATCTGGGGTGGAGTTATTCTGCACATCGGCATTGCCTGGATGATGGAATTGTTCGCCTACCTTCAAAAAGTATTCTAAAGCAGACTCTTGTACACGTTCATCACGTCTGATGCAATCACCTGAGGCTCGAAGCGCTTAATGTAGTTTTTTGATTCGCTAATCATTCTACCTCGTGTCGCTTCATCAGCAAGTACCGTGTCGAGTGCATGAGCCAGCTGCTCTGGATTTTTTGGATCGACATACATACAATCGGGGCCGCCTGCCTCGGCAAAGCAAGAGCCCTGAGATGAAATAACCGGAACATTGCACGCAATAGCCTCCACGATTGGAATTCCGAATCCTTCGAATAGCGAAGGATAGACAAATACTTTTGCGAGGTGATAGATCAGCGGCAAATCGGCAAACGCTGCGTTGTGAATAAACGACACTCTTTTCGCCAGGCCGTTGGCGGCTATATAGTCTTGAAGCTTGACGAGATAAGGTGTAGCACGACCAACCATTACGACCGGAATGTTATGTTTTGAATATTCCAACGACTGTAATAACAGCAAAGCATTTTTTCGCGACTCAATCGTGCCAACGTTCAGAACAAAATCCTGCGGCAGGTTATAGCGAACGCGAACATCGTTTAACTCGTCAGTTGTATATGTCCTTTTGAAATTAGGATGACAACCCTGGTAAACCACCTTAATCTTGGTGGGATCAACTTTCATAAACTCCATCAAGTCTTCCGCTGTTTGATTGCTGATGGCTATGATCTGGTCAGCGGACTCGCACGCTTTCTTCAGTTTCCAATTATAGATTTTGATATCAATTGGTTTGTAGAACGCGGGATATCGTTTGAAAATCAAGTCATGTACGGTCAACACGGTCTTCAAACCAGCTGGCTTTGTTAGCGGCAGTTCATTGCTAAGTCCATGGAAGATCTGAACACCATCGTCACTCGCCACTTTTCCAAGACGGTAAGATCGCCATACGCTTTCCAGCTTCAGCGCACTTGTAAAAGCTGTTGGTTGCCGTACCTGTATCGCTTTGTTCTGAAGAATTGCATTTACTTCCGGGTGACTGCGAAGCTTTGGGGTATAGAGCAGATAGTCATGATCCGGATAAGAGCCGGCCAATGCATTTACAATAAAACGGCTATAGTTTCCCAACCCAGTGAAATTGTTGAAGAAACGTTTAGCGTCAAATCCAATCTTCACTTTGGAAAAGTCTTTTTATAAAGTTCAATACTCTGAAGGATGATCTCCTTCGCTTTTTCCTTGGATTGGAATTCATCCACGACTACTTTTTTGTTTTCCAGCACCTTATAGTTTTCGAAGAAGTGTTTTAACTCAATCTTGAAATACTCCGGGAGCTCGCTGACATCTGTAATGTGACTTACGCTTGCGTCCTGTTCGGCAACAGCAATGATTTTATCATCGGCTTCTCCCCTGTCAATCATCCGCATCACACCTATTACTTTCGATGGAATCAGGCAGCGGGGAACCACTTCCACTTGTGTGAGCACAACAATATCAAGTGGATCATGATCCTCTCCCAACGTCTGAGGTATGAATCCATAGTTGAGCGGATAGTACATGGATGCATAGATGACACGGTCTAACTTAATGAGGCCGCTTTCTTTGTCAATCTCATATTTCGCCCGCGATCCTTTTGGAATTTCAATGATGCCATTGACAAGTTCGGGGGGATTGTTTCCTATTCTTACTTCGTGCCACGGATGTTGTACCATAAATTGGTTGTTCGTTGCTGGTGATTAGTTGTTGGTAGTTAGCCTTTTCCCAACAAAGAGATACGAAGATAAAAGAAAAAGCCCTGCGTTTCGGCAGGGCTTCGTATTCTTTTAAGGGACTACTTCACTAGTCTTTCTTTTTCTCTTCTTCCTTTTTAGTGTCAGGCTTTTTCGCCTGCACGATCTTGTCGCCATCCTTCAAGCGTTTGGACACCACAAGGAACGGACCCGTTACTACCTCAGTGCTATCACCAAGGCCTGATAGAATTTCGATGTTATCGTAATCACTGATACCTGTCTTCACCTCAATCATCTTAGCGGTGCCTTTTTCATTTACGAATACAACCACTTTATCCAGTTTTTTCTCAGCAGGTTTCTTTGAATTGTCCTGAACCTGTGGTTTTCTGTCGTTATTGCCTCCATTGTTGTTATTCTCTTCTTTATCGTCAGCACCATCAGGTTTGCGGGTAGTTACAGCTGCCAGTGGCACTGAAAGCACATTGTCTTTACGGGTGGTGATAATTTCAACACTGGCTGTCATACCCGGGCGGAACGGAAATTTGTTTCCTTGTTTCACCAGATCCTGATAAGAAGATTGAAGAATGAGAATGCGAACTTCAAACTCAGTAATGGCATCGGCTGAAAGCTTATCCTTTGCTGTGTTGGCAATGTTGGTCACCAAACCTTTGAACTCTTTGTTGATGTTCGAATAGGCATCCACATCAATCAATACGGTGTCGCCATAGTGAACGCGCACGATGTCATTTTCATTTACGTTTACACGCACTTCCATTTTGTTCAGGTCGGCAATGCGCAACATTTCAGTTCCGCCCATGGTGGCTGTTCCTACTACACGCTCACCCTTCTTCACACTCAACTTCGACACGATACCGTGCATTGGAGCAACTACAGATGTCTTACGAACATTTTCTCTCGATTCTTTCACGGAAGCCTCGGTGCTGTTTACCACATACTTCGCGGCCTCAAGCGATTGTTTGGCAGAAGTCAAATCATTAGTAGCCACTTTATAATTTTGCTGACTTAACTGCCAGTCGGCTTCTGAGATTACTTTCTCGTTCCACAACTTCTCCTGACGCTTATAATCCTGTTCGGCTCTCATGAAGTTAGCTTCCGCACGCGACAAGGTGGCCTTTGCAGACTCTACGTTGGCGCGCTGTTGGTTCAACGCTGCTTCAGAGCGTTCCAACTGACTTAGCCAAACTTCAGGGCGAATCTTCACCAGCACTTGACCTGCTTTCACGGAGTCGCCATCCTCTACATTTAACTCGATAATTTCTCCCGAAACCTCCGGGGCCAACTTCACCTCCGTCACGGGCTGCACAGTTCCCGAGGCACTTACTTTTTCGGTGATGGAAACCTTCCTGGCTTTAACAAGTTCCACCTCCAATTCCTTACTCTTACCAATCCATCCCTGCGATTTGCCAACTACGAGGAAAAGGATAACGACTATTAGTCCACCAATGAGATAGTAAACAAGCTTGTTTGATTTTTTCTTTTGCTTTGCCATTCGTTCAAAAATTATTTGGGATTAGTAGGAAATTGTTTTGCCTTGATAGAAGTCAAGTACCTTCTTTTTGAAGATGAAATTGTACTTGGCTCTGGTAAGATCTGACTTTGATTGGAATAAGTCGTTCTCCGAAATGTTGTACTCTACATAGCTGAGCGCACCAATATCAAATCGTTGCTTATTCATACGATACGCTTCTTCACGCGCATTTACTTGCTTGAGTGATGCAGCATATGTCTTTGACGCAGCAAAGGCATCGTTGTAAGCTGATTCAATAGTCTGTCTCAACGTGTTTTCTGTTTCTTGTTTTGTAATTCGTGCTAATTCGCTCGTCACAGCAGCACGCTGCACAGCAGAACGGTTTTGCAACCCGTTAAAAACCGGAATGCTTATCTGGAGATTGAACACTTTATAAATGTTGTCCTGAAGCTGTGAGGTATGGCTGTATTTTTCGGTGGTGCCAGTTGGCTGAAACGTATAGACCGGATCATTAGAAGGTTGAACTATACCCACTGGATTTGCCGACAATGCGTAGCCGCCATCGGGCTTGAACTTAGACGATAAGTTCGAAGAGTTGGACTGAGCCGATCCATTTAATGAAATACGTGGATATAAGTTGCCCTTACTTGCTTTCATGGCCAACTCTGCACTTTCCACACGCAGCATAGCTGCTTTTATCTCAGGCATGGTTTGAAGGGCTATCGCAAAAATCTCTTCAGGTGTTTGCTCTAATATCAAATCTTCTGTTGGCAAATCAGGAATCACCACATCCATGGCGGTTGAGCCGGGAAGTTGCATCGCTTGCTTAAGTTGCAGCATGGACAAGTTCAAGGCATTCTCCTGATTAATCAAATTCACTTCGTTGGTGGCAACCGTTGCCTCCTGGTTCAGTTGGTTGGACTTCGGCAATGAACCCGCTTCTACCTGCTTCTTAATTCGTTCTAATTGCTGCTGGCTGGACTTGAGCTGATAGTTGGCGTTCTCCATCAATTCTTTATTGAAGATAACGTTGGTGTACAGCGTTACCACGTTGATGATCACATCGTTTTTGGCTTTTTGAAAGTCCTGATTAGAGGCATCATAGTCCTTGGTGTTCTGGCGAAACGTATTCTGAATTCTCAAACCGTTGAACAGTGTTAAAGAACTTGTGAGCTGAGCATTGGTAGTGGTCGAGTTTCGGTTTACGAAAGAGTTTGTCACCGGGTTAAGGTTACGTCCAAAGTTTTGGCCATAGGCGCCACCCGCATTCAGGGTTGGCAAAAACGACATCAAAGCTTGCGTCTTATTGATCTTGCTGCTCTCGATGCTGTAGAGACTCCTTTTAACCCGAAGGTTTTTCTCCAGGGCCATGTCCACACATTCCTGCAATGTATATTGCTTGGCGGCCTCTTGCGCATAGAGCCCACCAAACGTCAACAGGCAAAGGATTTTAATTAGTACAACTCTTTTCATAGTTCGTTATCTGGTTCTGTTAAATTTCCGGTATGTAAATCACCTCTTTCACCCAACTTAGACTCCTCAGGTAGTCAAATGTTACAGGTTTGATGCCCGAGTCCATCTCAATCACCAGGCAAGCCAAATCATTCTTTCCCTTTCGGGAAACCGACATGGTAGCGATGTTGCAATCATCGTGTGCCAATACGTTGGCTATAAATGCAATGCTGCCTTTCATATCATCGGCAAAGATGATACAGGTATGCAGACTTGCGCTGAAATCGGCTTTGAAGCCGTTCACTTCTGCTATGTTGATGAGCCCACCGCCACGGCTTTCGCCCAGCACTTCAATTTCTTTCGCTCCCTTTTTCAGCTTTAAGCGAATGGAGTTTGGATGCATGGTGGACGCATTGCCAACCGATTTGAATGTATAGTGCAATCCTTGTTTGGTGGCCAGGTCGAGCGACTCTTTTATCCGTTTGTCATCCGTTTTATAGTCGAGAAGACCAGCAATGATGGCCCGGTCGCTTCCGTGACCCTCGTAGGTGCGGGCAAATGAATTGTAAAAAATGATTTCTGCCGAATCGGGCGTATCACCCAATATTTTTATGGCTGCCCGCGCTATCCTGACAACACCCGCGGTGTGCGAGCTGGATGGACCTATCATGACAGGGCCAATCATATCAAAAACGCTGCTTTTTTCGGGCATACTGCTCAGAACGGAATTTGTCGATAAAAGGATGTGGGTATTACCTATTTCTTAAATAAGCGGCAAAAATAAGGTTTATGGCGCAAACTGGGGTAATAAAGTTGTAGTGTCTGGTAACGACAACACTTTATATATAAGGGGCGTCATTCAAGCATCCAAAATGTACATATGTTCAGTTGGGTTTGGACTCCCTGATATAGTGATGGTCCCCTGCCAGACGTAGAAAGGCTTGCACTTTTCAGTATATCCGCGTACAAACGTTTACAAACGGAGATAATCGTTTATAGTCGTTTAAACAGGCTTTTAGATAAATTTCTTTTCTCATTGTTGCACTATGGATTCAATAGCTCTCACTCCCCAGCTGCACGATGACCAGCTTTACATTTCAATTAGCGGTAAGCTACGCGGCAAGGCGTTTGGCGTGGTGAACAACGAACCGAGTAGAGTATATTCTAAAACGCACGGCTGCTATCTGGTACCTTTCAGCAAAGAGCGACTTCTGAGCTTGAAAGAAAAGCTTGCTGAATTTTGTCCCACACAACTCAGAGGCTGGGGTGAAAAGGGCAAACCACTTCCTGATGTGCTGGAGAAAGTATGGGTGCGTGTGCCGGTTGTCTACCATGAGACACTGGTGCGTTTGCGCTATTCGGAGGCGACACGAAAAAATTACGAGATTCAATTCCGAAAATTCCTGGGGTACATTTATCCACGCACACCTGATGAGATCACCCCTGAAGATATTCATCGTTACCTCTATTACCTGGTAAACGAAAAGCAGGTGAGTCATGCGGTTCAAAACCAGGCTATCAACTCGATTAAATTCTTTCTTGAATGGATAAAAAAGGAAGACCGGCAAGTGTACCATGTGGAACGCCCCCGTGCCGAGCGTTTGCTGCCGACTGTATTGAGCGAAGATGAAGTGATGGGAATGCTTCGCGTTGCGGTGAATTTGAAACACAAGTGCATTATCTGTATGCTGTACTCCGCTGGATTACGCAGGGGTGAGCTATTGAATTTGAAATCAGCTGATATTGATCACAAACGTAACATGATTGTGGTGCGCAGAGGAAAAGGCTATAAAGATCGGGTAACTTTATTGTCACAGGTAGCCTATATGTTGCTACTAAAATACCTGGATGTGTACCAGCCGAAGGAATTTCTTTTTGAGGGCGAAAACAACCAGCGCTATAGCGAGCGAAGCGTGAATAGTATTGTAAAGAGCGCGGCCCGCAAGGCCGGAATTTTGAAGAACGTAAGTCCGCACACGCTGCGACATAGCTTTGCCACTCACCTGCTGGAGCACGGGACGGATCTTCGGTATATACAAGCGCTGCTCGGACACGAGAGCAGCAAGACCACAGAGCGTTATGCGCACGTTACGAAGAAGGGTTTCGAGCAAGTGATCAGTCCGTTGGATAATTTGGTTCAAAAATCTACCTTGGGCAAGACAATAGGGTTGTATATGCAATAAACTGCATATACAGGGATGTTAAGCTACATATTGCTCGTGGACGTTTCCGCGGGAAAGATTCGGTGAAATAGAATTCAGAAATGAAAAAGGGTTGGTTAAATTAAGGTAACTCCGACTTTCGTTTGCAGTTCCAAATTAAATAAGTTCTTGTGCACTTCGTCATTTGGGACGGGGAACTGGCAGACAGAAAAAATAAGAACATTAAATTCTCTTCACGCACATGGTTGACGTCAAAGTGATTCGCAATACGCAGCTTAACACAATGCATACGCCATGGTGTGGATATTTTAAGGTGAAAGATTTTTCAACTAACTTAGCTCGGCAACGTGGACAATGACGTGGTTCCAAACACACCACGGCCTATGCACAAACGTTGTGGGTAATGCCATCGGGACAGATTCGACTTCGAAAATAATCATGAAAAGATTTTACGGAATAATGGGAAACGCTTCAAAGTTTATCGCGGACCTGAAGTTAGTTGAATCATCCAATTACGGTTGGACTGAAAAATATATTAGCAAGGACGGACAACAATGGGTAAAATTTATGGTGGACAGAGACAATGGACGCTACTATAACCTAATGCACTTTTCACCCCGACCGACAACTGATGAAATGATTGAGATAGCTTTGACTTCTGACGACCATGACGAAGTTGAAGGTGCGGCTCACAGACTTTTATTCGAGGAGGAAGAAGAGATGAAAGACTTTAGACCAAGACTCGTTGAGCGACTTCAGAGCATTGACCTTTCAGGGCTTTCAACCACGGACAAGAAAAGAATTAGGACGATAATACTTAACACGCATTTGACAGACAAACAAAATAAAAGAGAAGTCGTAGGAAAAAGTGTTAAGGAAGTCCAAGCCGACTCGGACTACTTTACAGACGTTGGATATTTTGCTGAGAAATTAATAAACCAAATTGGCACGGTGTAGATGGCACTACCCACAACAACAGCTATAATACATATGCTTTATTGTAGGTTATTAAAGTGTGTGCTGTTAAATTTCGTTTGCAACGTGGGACAAAGATGTAGGTATTTACACGCATACGTCTTATAGCTAGGCGTTGGCGGTAATTCAATTGTCAAAGATTCGTTAACCAATGGGACGACAAATAAACTTCTTTTTACATCAGGACGACCAAGACGAGTTTGACAAATTACTTAAGAGTTTTGGAGACATCCTTTTGCTTCCGTACTTCCACTACGACAATAAAGTCGCGACAGTGGGAGACACTATAATTCGAGACTTAAGAAAAGAAGAAAGAAGAGTTTATTTGATTCGAACAAAGGACTTCAACAAGGTGAGACTGACACATATTGAAAAATTTGGCTATTGGCTCGTTGATGACGACTCTCTCCCAGTTATTCACTTTGACAGGAGTGTGACTATGGACAATAAAATACAAAGCGGGAGATTGTATTTTACTACTGACTACGTTGATTCGGACAAAATGCTAATGATTAAAAAGGAGGATGACTTTATTAAGTGGGCTGACAATGTGATTAAAACTGTAAGACGAAAGTTGATAAAGCAAAAATATAACATGGGACCTTACGCATACACCGAATACCTTGGACCGCATGCTGTGAAATGGAAAGAGTTTAACCGAGCTGAAATTGCTGCAGCTGGAGCAGAACTAAAATCAAGTGTACTAAATTGAACTACCGCCAACAACAGCTATAATACATATGCTATATCGTAGGTTCTTAACGTTAGTGCTGTTAAATTTCGTTCAGCAACGTGGGACAGAGATGTAGGTATTTAACCGCATACGTCTTATAGCTAAGCGTTGGCGGCCATTATTTTCGGACAATAAACCCAAACCATAAAAATGAAATACCTACGACTGACTATTTTCCTAGCGACAACAATTGGACTGTTGACAAGTTGCAACGTTAAGGACAAATTAGAGAAGATGGACAAAGCAAAGGCGGACTCTGAATACATAATGAACAACTTAAATAAACCCGAAGTTATAGATAGGTTCCCTGAGAAATATTTTCCCCGACAACAAACTAGACCTTTCATTGACACTTTAGCCAAACATTGTGACTTCGACAATAAGAGAGGAAAATTCGTTGACTTCTATACAATGTCAATTAATGGAGCAAGTAAGACAGCTTACATCTATGAGTACATTCTCAAGTGCGACAGCTTACGATTTATCTACATCTACGACTTTGACACAAAAGAACCCGAATTACAAAACTTTAAAATCGAGGGACTTGAAGTTGAGAATAAAATGATAATTGACCCGAGCAAACAATTATTGAATTCGGAGACAAAATAACGGCCGCCAACAAAGTGCATGCGCGATGTCGGGTCTTGTTTTAAGGTAAAAGTATTATCTTTCAAAAACGTTTTTGTAACGGGGACAGTGACGCACATCTTACACCCGCCACCGCTCATGCACAAACGTTGTGGGCAATTTATTTCGGGACAATGAGGACTTCACTCACAATATTCTTAGGATTTCTTATCAACTATGGAACAGCACAACAGTTAAATATTAACTATCGGACTGCGATAGATAGCACCGAGAGATTACATCACCTCGTATTTGTAGACAAATCAAACTGTAGACTGATTTATCCAATTAGAAATCACGGGGACACAATGTTTCCTCAAAAACGTGAGTTCAGCCTGACGTACAGAGTTTCACAGGATACAATCACCTTCCAAGCTGAAGACATAGATTCAAATAATAGAACAATCGAACGACTTTTAAACTCAAAATTTATAACTACAGGTGACAGGAAAATATTTGACGTTGTTTCGGGCTACACGTATGTGGACAGTGAATTGATTTCAGACAAGTACGACATCTATTCAGTTGACGGGAAGATTTACAAACAAAAAAGAACGAAGACTGACGGTTATGGACTTATTCGTAAGGACTACAGACCGAATAAAAGACTCAAAAAACGTGTAAAGCAAATTGACGTAGACAATTACAAAATTACAGTATTGAGAGGAAAGGAAGCATATGACAAGTATGGACTGATTGGAATGAACGGAGTAATAGAAATTTCGGAGAAGAAATAAACTGCCCACAACAAAATGTTTGCGCAATGGTGGCGGGACGTCAAGGTATTAAGTACATTTATTCTATTACCGTTTGCCCACGTGGACAGGACGCGGCTTCGATAAGCCACCACTGCGCAAACACAAACGTTGGGCGCAAGCTTTTTTGGGACAGACAGACCATGAGAAAAAATCTAACACTGACATTCATTTACTTCTTACCAATCTTAGTCATGGGACAAGATAACGGTATCGACCTCGTAAAATTGGAGAAAGAAGTAATGATTTATAAAAGACTCTTTAGTTACGTGGACTCCTTACAAATTCGAGGTAACGTTGGACAAATTAGTGAGAGTACAATAAGTATTGCGAAGGCCTTGGACAAGCAAAGACCTTCGGACTACTTTCAAAAGGCTATAGAAATGTTTGACAAGCGACAATACAACGATGCCTCGTTTCTATACTCCTTGGGAGATTTACGGTATCGATATTACAACTCCGCAAATCCGAAATATTCAAAGAACAATGACGGGGCTTTACTCGCGTCCTTTAACTACGTACTTGGTGAACCAATTGGGTATTATCTGAGGTCAAACGCGGACAACTATATTGGACTACTTAAAAAATGTTCGGATTATCTATTGACAAATGACTACGTCTTTTTTCCAAAGAAGAAAGACTCTTCTAAATATCTAGAGCAAGCCGACCGACTGAACAAATTGATTACAGACTTAGAGACAAACAAGAAAACTTATCAAGAAACTTGGGACAAACAACGACTTGACTACGAAAAAACTTTGGACAGTTTCTTGGAACAGGTAAAGAAAAAGTGACGTGTAAAAAAAGCCAGCGCCCAACAACATGCATGTGCCATTGCGGGGTGACGAGTAAATATGTAGTTTAGGTTTTAAACAACGTTCGGTCTCGTGGGACGGTTTCGGAGCAGGTCGGGCAAATCAGTCGTACCTCCTTCATTTGCCCTCCTATGCCCGCAACGTCACATGCACAAGCGTTATGCACAATGCCGCGGGACAGATTTGGTGCTTCGAACATTGGCACATTTGCTTGCCGCACATTCCCGCGCGACACCAAAGCAAGCAAAAGAGCCAATTTATTCCGACCTTCATAGGCTGTGATTTTTCAAAAAAAAATAAAATATTGACCAATGCTTACCGAAATTGAAAAGAATCAAATTAGGAAAAGGTTATCGGCCATTCCAGACTTAGGACACAGGGATACGAATCAGCGAGGCAGTTTAGAAAAACTGTTTGAAGAAATCTGTGCAATGGAGGATACAAGTACAAGGACCAAGAAAGAAAAGGCCTTTCAAAAACAACTTGCGGACTTGGAAGGTTATGTGAGCTATCTACAGGGACGGATGAAAATTTAATATGCAAGAAATTAATTTCCGTCTCATCGCAACTCAAATAGGTGACTTTCTAAAGTACTCGACATCAGTGAATGAAATTGACAGAATTGGTTTGTCAGTTTTAAAAGTCAACAAAGAGATTTTTCCAAACGATTCAATAACATCAGTGAGAGCTTCTACCGTCTACAGTTGGATTTTGTCATTAGCGAAAGCTCCACTCGAGAGTGATGAACGGGTAAAGAGGCTTGTCAATTTTTGTCTCGAAATAACACCAACGGATAATAAGGGGAAAATTATCGAATTCCTTGAAAGAAATGGCTGCCCATATAACATTCTTTACAAAGACGGGCTAGACGAATTTTTAAAAAGAAATTTTCATTCCGAAATTATTAAGCATTCTCAGAAACTATTTGTTCAAGGTAATTATTTTCATGCTGTCTTCGAATCTGCAAAGGCATACAACAAAGATGTTAAGGAAAAATCACAAAGCGACAAAGATGGCCAACCTTTAATGTTAAATGTCTGGGGGTGTGAAAATGGTGTTCTGAAAGTAACAAAATGCGAAAGCCAAACTGATAAAGACTACCAAGATGGAATAAAGTTTATTTCTGGTGGACTTATGAGTGCCATCAGAAATCCAACAGCGCATGAGCCTGCAATTACTTGGCCTATCAATAAGCAGGATTGCTTAGACATACTTAGTTTAATTTCGTTTCTCTACAGACAACTCGAAAAGGCTGTCTACTTTAAACCTTGACAACAATGCAAATGATGAAACGAATAACAAATGTTACTCGGCAGCACATTGCTGACGAAATGAACATAAATAAACTTTGGTATCATGGCAAACAAAATGAGCCTGACTTCTTAGCACGAATTTTTGATTTGAAAAGTTTGCCCTCAAGAGATAGTCGCTACAATAATGCCTATGATGACATTTACCAGCATATGGTGAACAATTCTGATTGGGACAACGATTGGATATACTCAGATCCAAGGATTAATCTTTTGCATTGTGACGATGAGATATATCTAAAGTTTTTGGCCACAACTTTGCATCCTTTAATTAGAACAAGTCAGGAAGACCTAAATAAACTAATAGAGATATACAATAAGCATTTACAAGCTGACGGATTTGAAATTGCTCAGACAGATGAGATTTCTGGAAAGCCTATTTTTACAGGCAGACAAAAAATCATTGGTCAGTCCGGACTGGCGAAAAAAAAAGCAGAGATCAAGCGTTATTTAAATACAAGTTATGTTAATGCCAAAATAAACATAATGAACGATGCCGTCTATAAGGACACCGATCTAGCCATTGGGACGGCCAAGGAATTATTGGAGACCACCTGCAAATCAATATTAAAACAAAAAGGAGCACCAATTAATAAGGACTGGACTTTGCCGCAACTACTGAATGCAACTACCAGTTCGTTAGATTTCAAACCCAAAGAAGCCGATGACCCTCCCAAAGCTGAAAAAGCCATAAGGCAAATTCTGGGAGGCATATCCACAATCGTTCACGGACTAGCTGAATTGAGAAATGGATATGGCACAGGCCATGGAAAGGATGCCGATTTTAAAGGTTTAGAAATAAAATACGCAAAACTTTACGTGGGAGTTGTATCAGAGATTGCAATACTCTATTTGGCTACAAATGGAGAAACAGCAGAATTGATTGAGACCGAAAATGTGACGGAGGATTTGCCTTTTTGAAGCTTAATAAGAGTAACTCTGACTTATGATTTTACCTCACAAACATTTTCGAGATACAAAAAGATTAGTTTCGAAAATTGGTGCCAAAAAAATTTCAGACTGGTTATTAAAGGAAGGGTATTATGCAGAACAATACATTTTACCACCATGTTTCTCAGTCGACAATTTCAAAATCAAAAGAGGGCCGTATTATAAGGTTAAAAAGGGTAAAAAGCGAAATGACTATTTCCCAACAACGGCTGACTTGATAAACGTTTCTTTCCCAAAATCACAGCTGACTGACAGGACCTTTGGCATAGTCGAACCAAAAATATATCACGACATTGTCTGGCATCTAAAAAAGCATTGGGAGAAAGTAGTAAATCATTTATTTCACAAAGACAACAAGATAAGCTCTTACAGCTTCCCCATTCCAATAACTAAAAGAGCTGAGACTAAGTTAGGTACACTTCGTGCAGGCCGATTGATTTATGAATTTATTGAAATGGCCGAAAACGATTTGGTTGCGGAAGCCCACAACTTCAAGTATCAAATTAAAACAGATGTAAAAAACTTTTACCCTACAGTTTACACTCACAGTATTGCATGGGCGTTACACACTAAACCCGTGGCTCGGAGCGACAGATTTAAATACCTTCGCCTTGGTACGCTATTAGATAAACTAGTGCAAAATGCGAATGATGGTTGTACAAATGGACTTCCCATTGGCCCCGTTACATCTGACCTAATTTCAGAAATCATTTTAGCTTCAATAGATCGAGAATGTTCAAAGCAAATAAGAAATAAGCGAATTAATTGTATTGGTGTTCGCTTCAAAGATGACTATAGATTTTTATGCAATTCTAAGACAGATGGCGAAGCAATTTTGAAAATTCTTCAGGCACAAATGAGGCTTTTTAATCTTTCCCTTAATGAAGGGAAATCTGATCTTAAAGAATTGCCTGAAGGACTCTTTAGACCTTGGACATCAGAATTTCAAAAGATTTCCCTGCGTTATAAAAAATCCGTTTCGTACAAGCGATTTGAGATTGCTTTGCTAACTGTACTTCAAATTGACCAAAACAATCCGGATACGGGTGTTATTGACAAATTTTTGAGTGAGTTAATTACTAAGGACTATAAATTAAAATTGAGTCTTAAAGGAAAAGACTTTCAAAAAGCATTCAGTCTTCTATTGCTATTAAAGGAGAGACGATCTAAAGCCTTTCCGCAGATTTTGGCCATTATTGAACTTCTAATTGATAAAATTGACGACAAACTCCTTAAACGATCAATAATAAGTTCGATAAGGAAAATTCTGTATAAAAAACTATCTAACTCGACCGACAATCAATACGACCTAATTTGGCTTTGCTATCTAGTTAAATCAAACGGACTGTTTAAAATAAAATGGCCTAAAAAAATACATTCGGAATTTATTCGCTCAATCAAAGAAAACAAGCAAACGTATTTCAATGGCGAGAGCGACATTATCTTATTCAAAAAAGTTGGGTTGCCTGGGACAAATAAAGAATTGGTTCGACATCTTGCTTTATTTCCTCGTGACTAGAAAAGGTCGACAAGACGGTAAAGAGGTAAAGACATTGTCGACAGTCGACAGCGAACACTCAAGGAATTTTTGGAACACCGACATAGTCAAGGATTTGTGCTTCGAACCGCAGCACCAATGCCAAAGCCGCGCAACTTCAGCCCACAATCCAAAGCTTTGGCATCCGTGCTGCTTAGTGCGGACTATTGCGGCACATGTGCATAACAAAATGCTTATGCAATGGCGGGGTTCAGTGTAAATTTGTAGCTTTATTTTCAAACAACGTTTTGTCACGGTTGACAGTGACGTGTAGGTCGCGCTAAACATTCCGCTACGCTCCATTTTTTAGCGCTCCTATTCCCGCCACTGCATAAGCACAAACGTTGTGGCCAATTGTGCCGTCTCCGTGGACAGTTGAGTTGAAAGTTTATTAGTTTCGGTCGACTAGAATAAAGGGATTTTCGTTAATGACGATAAACAAATAACAATATGGAATACTTCAAGTTAATCTTAGGACTCGGACTGACCGTCATTTTCATTTGGTTATTAATGAAGAACAGCAAGCGGACAAGCTTCCTCAACGCATTACTTCGTTTGGACACGATAATCGGACTCGTAGCTGGTGTATATTTAGTTTTCACATCGACATACTCGCTTTTGGCTCAGTAAACCAGGTCCCGCGGACAAGGCGCAGCACGGAGACTCATTTTCAATCCGCTGACAGTAACGGTTGACTTAAGAGAAAATCACAAACGACACGACTCAAATAAAGATGGGTTGGGCCTTGTTGACAGTGGACAACTTGGGGGACTCCAAATTAACCGGCAGAGAAGAATTAAGAGACAACTGACGATTACGGATGAAGCCCAACTGGCCACAACGATAGCTAGAAGCCATTGCCGGGTTTTCAACTAATTTAATTTGTATCTTCGATTTCAGTTAGGTCACGTGGGACGGAGTCGACTTAGTAATGCCAAACATTCCGCTGAAGCTCCATTTTTTGACATTACCATCCCGGCAACGTCTTCTAGCCTAATGTTATGGGCAAGCCGCCTGATGACCCGATGGTCGAGCTCACCAAACTGCACGCGGGACGACTGTGCCGCCTCATTCTCCTGCGAAGGATTTATCGGACCATGCTGCCGATGCGTGCGGACAGCTCACCTCACTTCGGATAACTTGTACGGCTGAACCAGAGACCGCAGCTACGATTGCAGTTCTTGTCGGTCGCACTCCGCGGACAGACAACTAAATGCGGCCTAGCCCATAACACAATGTTCGCTCTATGGCCGGGTGGCAGCTAATTTTTAGTAACTTTAGTTCACAACGCTTGGTCACGTGGGACAGGGTCGAACCTGGTCGCGCCAAACATTCCGCTAAAGCTCCATTTTTTGGCGCTCCCATCCCGGCCACAGCGCAAACACAAACGTTAGCGGCAAGCCCTAGGTATGTTTAATTTATGGACAGGTCTATGAAACCAATTATACTATTATTGACTTGCTTGACAAGTTTAACGGTTAGCGGACAACAAATTCCAAATTTTACAATTGACTCAACACGGAGGACATCAGAATATTATTCAGCTGAATTCCGAATGCCACATGGAGCGGTTTATGAAAATTGGATTTTATCTGATGATTTTAAACTTTCATATATCATTGGTTCTGACCATGGTGCACCAACAAAGAAGAAAGTAGGCGATTGGTTCTTATCTGGTGACACACTCAATTTCAATATTGAACCTAAAGTATTAAAGTATAGTCCTAATTATCTGCCAACAGGGAGAAAGTATGTATCGTTTACTTTAAAATGGTCTGGAGTAAGTAGAATAGCGCTTGAATGGAAGGGGAAACCACTCATCATTGATGTTAGTGTAATTTTTCTAGTAGACGCAGAGAAGTTTACCAGGAATTACGTTTATACTGACATTGTTAAATATATTGAATCATACTTCGACAGATCAGGAATAGTGATTGATGATAAAGATGAATTTTTTGAAGTTAATCGGATACTTGAAAGACTGATTGAGAACTATTGTGAAAAAAACAAAATTCACTTTAAAATGAAGACTTACTTCAATGGAAACTTAATGAAGTACTTGTGATTGGGCCAGCCGCTAACAAAATGTTTGCGCAATGGTGGCGGGACGTCAAGGTATTAAGTACATTTATTCTATTACCGTTTGCCCACGGGGACAAGACGCGGCTTCGATAAGCCACCACTGCGCAAACACAAACGTTAGCCCCAATGCCACTTCGGACAAATTCTCGGACGCGCATTGGCACATTTGCTGTCTTTGATTCAAGCGTTCGGAATGATTTTATTTTAAAGGTCTCACGCTCGAATCAAAGCCATCAAATGAGCCAACCTTTTCCACCCGCAAATGCAAAGTAACGGCTGACAAAAAAACCAAAGACAGAATTCACTTCAGAGAAAATTAGTAAGGTGACAAAGTTGACAACGTTAACCAGGACAAGGTTGAGACAGAAAATTGAAAATGAATTTGTTGACGTGGACATTGATCTGTTACTTCAGAAAGTAGAGGTAGGGGACAGTTGACTCGGCTGACGGCTACGAAATCGCACCAATGCCAGGTGCGTGGCGCGCTCAACGTTTGATACCTTTGATGGTAGTTGAATGAGACTCATTTCTATAAGTGTGCGCCTCGCACCTGTCATCCGTGCTCAGTTCGGGACAAAAGTGGCACTGAGGCTAACAAAATGTATAAGAAAAAGCGTGTATTCTCTAAGGTGAAAGTATTTTTTAACTAATTTAGTTTAGCAACGTGGACGGTGAAGTAGTTTCTAATCACGCTTCTTCTTATACATAAACGTTATGCACAATGCCGCGCGGACAGAGTAGTGGCCACTGCGCATTGGCACATTTGCTTGCCACACATTCCATCGCGACACCAAAGCAAGCAAAAGAGCCAATCTTTTCCATTGCTAAGTATTACTCGAGAAAAAGTTTTATATTCGAAATCGACCCTAAATTAGCTTTACTATGGATTGTATTTATTGTACCACCCCCTTACCTGAGAAGGCTTTCTTTTGTCCTAACTGTTCCAAGCAGAACAAATGCAAACACTGTAGTGAGACGTTAGTGCAAAATCCGGTGTAATTGACCACCTGAATCCGGAGCAAATTGACCACCAGTAGTTGATGTCAGAAAA
>JBGANU010000019.1:0-81280 GCA_044222145.1 Cyclobacteriaceae bacterium | reverse complement strand
ATTTGGACAGCTCTTGGACTTTTACTTCTCATCGGACTAATAGGTTCGTTTATTTTTCCATTCATTCCTTCGAGATATGTGGGACATTGGAATCCACCGACCAATCAACAAGAATATAGTGACCAACTGACAACGAATCTAATCTTCTTTCCGGTTCTCATGGTTTCAATCATCATTCTCATAGTGTTACGTTCGACAATTGACTTAGGACTTGGATACAAAAGATTGGGGGACTTTGAAGTGACTAAAATTATTGAATTAGGACAATTAAAAATTTTAATTCTGGACAACTGGAGACTATTCAATATCAGACACCGAGACCAATATTTTGGTACAGTAAAAGAGGGACAACGAATCCAAATAAAAAGGACTGGGACACATCAGTTGATTGATTATTATGTGTACGATAAAAAAGCCAGCGCCTAACAAAAGCTATATGCAATAGCGGGGTGGCTCCAAAAGTTGTAGATTCGTTTCTTAAAAATCAGTTTGGTTACGATGTAGTTCGCAGCAGGTCGCGCTTGACATTCCGCTTCGCTCCATTTTCAAGCGCTCCATGCCCGCTACTGCATATATAGCTAGACGTTGTGGGTCATTTTTTTATGAAAGATTTGTCAAGACTAATTTCGGTTACATTATTCGGACTCATCACGCTGACAGTTTGTTCGTGTGACAAAGAGCAGCAATTAAAAATGACTGTTGTATTTTACTACAACCAAAACCCCTAAGAAAAAATAACAATCGACACTTTGATTTTGGACTCCTTAATAACTCAAAGCAAAGCGACAATAGACATCTACTTTTGCGCTAATCAATTTCACCTTCCTTATTATCTGCCGACTGGTGGAATTTATAAGGACTCAATCAAGGAAAAGGAGTGTGACATGAGTATTTATCCTCAAAATGTAAAATGCTACAAATATGACGGACAGAACAGAGTGACGACAATGTCAGTTAACGGCTCAGGGACAATGGGGACCTGGAATTACAAATATGACTCGAAGGACAGAATAACAAGTATTGAATGGTTAGGACACAATTACAAAATAAAGTACAACGACTTCGGGCTGTTGACTGACTTGACTGAGGAAAGTGGAACCTTAAAAAAGAGGATTCAAATAATTTACGAGTAAAAAAAAACGACCCACAACACAATGCATAAGCAATGGTGGGGTTTGGTTTAATGTAAAAGTATTATCTTTCATAAAACGTTTTTGCAACGGGGACAGTGACGCGCTTCGAAAACCCACCACTGCTTATGCACAAACGTTGTGTGTAATGCGGCTAATAAGATATGGACTTCAAAAAACTAGAAAACGAATTCTTTAAAGTAAAAGACGACTCATTGGCTTTCATAAGATATTTTGAAAGTAATTCGGACGCTATTGAGAAATTGGACGACAATGATGAGGAACAAAAGGGTTTTAAACTAAAAATGAATGGGGACTACGGACTTTGCCTCGCTGGTAGTGGCAGTACGGATAAGGCAATTAAAGTTCTGGCGACATTCATTCCAAGGTTTGAGCAAGAATCGGGACTAAATGATACTGATCTTTTGAAGGCTGCTTATTACGAGCATTTACTTTGGGCATTCGGATCATCATTATACTACACGGACAAAGTAGACGAAACTGAAAAGATTTTTGAACGACTGGTGAAAATGCAACCGGACAATCAGAAATATAAGAACTGGTTAAGGTCAACAAAGGAGAAAAGATTCTCAAAGCTCAAGAAAGGACTTTATATTTCTGTTTTCACGTGGCTTTTCATCGACATATTATTTATCAGGTCAATGGACAGTGGACTCAAAGGAATTTTCTTAATGAGCGGAGCGGGAGTAGTCTGT
The DNA here is from genome assembly GCA_044222145.1 of Cyclobacteriaceae bacterium. GTDB lineage: Bacteria > Bacteroidota > Bacteroidia > Cytophagales > Cyclobacteriaceae > ELB16-189. The sequence goes on along the minus strand of JBGANU010000019.1, from coordinate 79,434 downwards.
GGGACAATTATTTTAGAGGCATATTTATTTGTCCTAAGAAAGAGATTTCGGTAAGCCGCACTACACACAACACAATGCATAAGCAATGGCGGGGTTTTGTTTAAGAGAAAAGTGTTATCTTTCAAAAAACGTTTTTGCAACGGGGACAGTGACGCGCTTCGAATACCCACCACTGCTTATGCACAAACGTTGGCGGTAATAATTTTTCATGACGGACAAGTTTCAAATTAACGGTAGACATCAACTCAAGTCGATTAAGGCAGGACTCCCATTTTTTATCTGGGGACCGGTTAGTGTATTAATCGGTTTATTTTTCCTTTCAGAAAGGTTGGGCCCTAATCCTCTTCCATTCCTCTTGGCAGGGGTTGGAATTTATGGTTTGTTCATATTTTCTCCAGCTATTTACCTACACATTATTTATTTCATAGACAATGAAGACACCGTTCTAACGGTGGACAAGGAGAAGGATGAAATAACAATTAAAACAAAGAATGGAGAATCTAGATACAAGAACGAGGATATTAAAAAATCAGAATTGAATTTAGTAAGAAGAACTGACCCATTAACAAGAACAATGCCTTGGACAACTTATGGATACATGAGACTAACATTCAAAGACAAAAAGGAATTCTTCTTCACCTCTCTAATGCTCGACTTAGATAAGTTGCCGTTACCAGCGAAAACAACTCGGTTTAGATTTATACCCTACATAGACAAAAATCAAGTTGAGTACAAAGACATTAAAGCACATAACGACAGACTCAGACAGGGGAAAATTGCTGAATACGAAGAGAGATTTAAAAACTTAGCGGACGACAACTTGCTAGAAAAAATAAATAACCCGACAAAGTTTGAATTTGAAGCAAGAAAGGCAGCGGAGAATATAATAGAGCAGAGAAAAAAAATTACTACCGCCAACAAGGTGTTTAAGTAATTGCGGGGTTCGGTGTTGCCAATACAAATCGGTTTCTTAATTTCGTACTTAACCGTGGAGAGTTGCGCAGCAGGTCGGGTTTAACATTCCACTTCGTTCCATTTTTAAACCCTCCTACTCCCGCAACTCCTTAAACACAAACGTTGGCGGTAATGGCATAAATTAAATGAGTACACAGACGGTGCAAAATCCGGTGTAATTGACCACCTGAATCCGGAGCAAATTGACCACCAGTAGTTGATGTCAGAAAAGTGCTGCCAGAATTAGTGTTTTAAAATTAGTTATTCTTCAATTGCTTCTGTTGTTTTTTTACTCCATTTTTTTCTCAGGGATTCGCCCTTCAGTTCAACGCGATGCGCGTTGTGTACGATTCTGTCAAGTACGGCATCGGCCACTGTTTGTTCGCCGATGACATCATGCCATTGTTTGACGGGAAGTTGTGAAGTAAATATCGTTGAACGTTTTCCGTGCCGATCTTCAATCAATTCTAATAGTGATAACCTGGCGGGATGATCGAATGGCTGGATCCCAAAATCATCTATAATAAGCAAGTCTTGGCGTTCTATCCTGACCATTTCTTTGAGTATGGAGCCATCCGCCTTTGCCATTTTCAGTTGAGCGAATAAACGCGTTGCATTCATGTATAGCACCTTAAATCCAATCATGCAGGCGTGGTAGCCAAGAGCTGATGCGAGGAAACTTTTTCCGGTCCCTGTGCTTCCTGTGATGAGGATGTTTTCATTTTTCTTAATGAAAGATCCGTCACCAAAGCGATGAATTTGATTTTTGTCTATTCCTCTTTCCGGTGCATAGTCCAGATTTTCCAACGTAGCATTGTATCGAAACTTTGCTCGCTTCATACTTCGATCGATAGAACGATTGTGCCGATCATCCCACTCGCTATCGATGAGCTGTGCAATCATCTCATCCAAGGTGAGGCTTTCGGGCCTTGGTGTTTGCAGACTGGTTTGAAAAGTGCGATGCATTCCCAGCAGTCGCATCTTCCTCATTTTTTCTAGTGTTTCCGTGTTCATGTAGTTTGGGATTTAGTTGAAAATAATTATTGATAATAATCACCACCCCGGATGTTGCCGTGATCCGGCATCGTATTGATGTGTTCACTTTCGGGGGTAAATACATCGAGTTTCTTGTCCAGTATTTGAACAATGATTGGATAGTTATAAATACCGTATTGATAGGCTCTGCGACAGGCATTGATCAATCGCTGGTTGCCTACCTTACGTGATAAACTTAAAATACCAGAACAGGATTTATAAGCTTGTTCCGGATGAGACTTGCCTTCAATCACTTTACAGATATAAGCAGCGACATCGGCATGAATACCTTTTGCTTGTTCGATAAACTTATCGGCTGTCCAATCACTGAGGTAGCGATGGGCGGAAGCTAAGTGTTCATTGACCGTTGTGTACTGATATTTTCGTTGGTTCCGTGAATGAACGGCTATGCGTTCGTAACGATAGAAGATCTCCACCAGTGTTGAGGTGTAGAGGATTTTCACCTTCTTACCGATGAAACGAAAAGGAACGCTGTAGTAATGCTTATCCACACTGAGTCCCACGTGTCCATTCTTCATGACCGTTCCGATCATTTGTCTTTTCAACTCATATCGAAAGGTGGGCAAGGATTGTAATTGTCCACGTTCAATCTCCTCAAACTGCTGCCTTCTGCTGTAGTCTCTTCCTTTAAGATGTGCGTTATTAAGCTCTTCCAGAAGGACATGTATGGCTGCGTTGAGTTCTTCCAGAGAAGTAAATGTGCGCTGTCCAAGCTGAGCATAAATTTTGGTATAGATGATTTTTACAACTCCCTCTACCAGGGCTTTGTCTCTTGGGCGATAGGCTCTTGCTGGGATCACAGCGGTGCTATAGTGCTCAGCGAAATCAGCAAAGGTTTCATTGATCTGTGGCTCGTACTTGCTGCTCTTGGTCACAGCACTCTTGAGGTTATCCGGTACAATGGCCGCGGTAGTGCCGCCAAAATAATGGAACGCATTCTCAGTAGCTTTAATTAAATCTTCGCTCTTCTGACTGGCTACCGCTTCAACATACGTCAATTGACTGCAACCCAGAATGGCAGCAAAGACTTCCACTTTCTTTTCTTCTCCGGTAAGCGGATTAACAATAAAAAGTTTATCACCAGCAAAATCAATATAGGTCTTATCTCCAGCTTTGTGTTCCAGGTGCATCACTGGATTTGTGCCACGAACGTATTGGTTGAACAACACACAAAACTGACTTCTGCGATAACCTTCCGGATGCTGCTCATAATATTGCTCCCAAAGTTTTAATAATGTCATTCCTTTTCGCTTGAGTTGTTTACTTAGTTCGGGAAACAATTCTTGCAAAGCCTGAAGTTTTGCATTATCAACTTTTGGGCTTTCTGCACTGCCAAAGAGTATCTCTAACTCGTGGTCCGTGAAATGGTTGATGGCTTCATAAGAGTATTTACCCTCATCAAATTTGCGCAGGTAACGCTTCAGTGTATTGCGTGATACTCCAGTGAGTATCGCAATCTGGAGTTTACTCTTCCCTTGAGAATGCAAGCGGAGTATCTGTCTGATTTGAATCATCGCTATTGTTTTGTTGGCCATGGACGTAGGTGGTTTAAGCACCAACGTCCTGATTTTTGGCGTACTAAAACAGGCGACTTCTAAGACATCTTTTTGGTGGTCAATTTACCCCGGAAACCGGTGGTCAATTTGCCTCGGAAACTGGTGGTCAGTTTGCTCCGGAAACTGGTGGTCAGATTACTCCGGATTTGGGTGGTCAACTTCTCCGGAATCTCCATTATGATTATTGAGACCGCAGCGGCCTTGCGACTCATGAACAAGTATTTTAAAAATATTGAACTATGAAAACAAGAAAGAAAGAATTGGATGTGGACTTTATCGGAGGTTCAGGACCGTTGACAAAAGAAGAGGAGAAGAGAATAAGTGAGATTATAAAGAGTCGTAAGTCAAAACTGAAACCGACTGCGAAAAAATTAAAGACAAAATTGACGTCCAAGAAAAAAGTGACTGCATAGCGGCACTACTGCCAACAAAAGCTATAAAACATGTGCTGTAGAGTAGGTAATTTGAAAGTGTGCAAGTAATTTAGCTCAGCAACGTGGGACAATGAAGCGGTACTTAAACGCACACGTTTTATAGCCAAACGTTGTAGCTCATATGCTAATAAAGATTTGACTCATGAAGAGAACATTAACTATTGGACTAATTATGATTTTTGCTTCGGCCATGGGACAGGTTGACAAAAACCTAATATATGGCAAGTGGACTGGGGCGAAGCGGACATTGAAGAATGGGGAGACTGGAGAGAAATTAACGTTTGACGGCAAACCTTACAAGAATGACTGGAAATTAGAGTTTAGAAAGGACGGGAAAAGTATTGACTTAGTGGAGACCATGACGTTTGACTTTAAAGTTACAGGCGACCTTTTACTCATCGGGGACAGAAAATATAAAATAGAGAAATTAACAAAGACATTGATTGGTGACTAGAGGCACTACCGCCAACATTGTGTTTATGCCAGCTGCGGGTTGACGTGTTAGTATGAAGTTAAGTTTTTATATTTAGTTTCAACACCTGGGACAGGACGCGGCTTCGAAATCCGCAGCCGTCATAAACACGGGTCGTTGGTAGCAATAGGGCCCGAACAAATTTGTGTTTCAAAAAAAACGGACGACAATTTTCTAACATAGATTTCCCACGGGGACAAGTGAACAGCTTTGGGACAACTTGGACTTTGAAAAAACTAAAACGTGGGACAGATTAAGAATTAGTACAGCCGAGCAAGATAACCCAATACGAAAAAGGGAAGTTGAACAGGTCGCGAAGATTCAACAATTAGCAAGTACAAATCTTATTAACTTCTCACTTCAAAAATCAGATTCTGTAAAAGAACCTTGGAGGCCTATTCCATATTCAAAATTTAAAGAAAATATGTATGTGGACTCTCTTAAGACTATTATAGTAGGAGTTATTGATAAGTATAAGCCATCTGTGTTATTTACACTGGACAATGTTATTGGCGGCTACGGACATCCTGAACATGTTTGTGTTAGCCAAAGCGCTCTTGATGTTTGCGAAGAGAATAAAGGTGACTTAAATTTTTCCGTAGAGAGAATTTATCAAGCTGTGTTCCCAAAAACATTAAACGAAAACATATTGAAAGACAACCCTGCTTTTATTGCAGCTAAAAATGTTTATCAAGCTGAAGGTTCGCCTATTCCGACAGTTGAAATCGACATCTACAATAGTTCGAAAGAGAAAAAACTAGTAATGCTGACCTATGAATCACAAAAAAGAAATTTGAAAAAAATATGGCCTTACTATGACCTTTACCCCTACTGGATATATTTTAGAATTTTTGACAAAGAATACTTCCGAGACATCATAATAACGAAATAGATTTGAAATAAAAAGGGTAAAGAGAAGGCACGAACCGCCAACACCGTGTTTAAGTAATTGCGGAGCGCGGTGTTGCCAATACAAATCGGTTTCTTAATTTCGTACTTAAACGTGGAGAGTTGCGCAGCAGGTCGGGTTTAACATTCCACTTCGTTCCATTTTTAAACCCTCCTATTCCCGCAACTCCTTAAACACAACACGTTGTGTGCAAGGCGGTAAAAAAATTCGGCTTCGGGACAAGTAGGCGGACAATTGAGTAAAGGACACGTTGGAAACGTTCGACCTACAAAACAATATGAGGTGACTTTGATAATTAGTAATGATATAATAAAATAGATGACTTATGAATAATACAAAACTTAATGAAAAAATCTTTGGAGTATTAGCATTAATTTCGTGTGTAATTCTCATCCCCACCTTGTTGTCAACGATGTTATTTGACTACAAAATTATTGACCTGAATAAGAGTGGACTTTTTATTCTGTGGACCATTGTATCTGTCATTCAATATTATAGGTACAAGTTGATTAATACTTTAGGTGCGCAGAAAAATTAATAACAATTGACTACGGGGCTTACAACGTTTACGCAGACAGTTCGACACAAACAATTAAGGTTTTCCCGCAGACAGCGCGCCCTAGTGTGACAAAAATATCTCATCGCGCGAAGCGCGATTTTTTTGCGGTTTGATAAAGGATATTTAGAAAAATTGAAATAAGATTTTTTTTCGTGGACAACAGTCGCTGAAATGCGCAGCCCACTAAAAACGAAAAGCCCCTGCAAGTTTGCAAGGGCTCTTTATTAATAAAGTACTAAGACCTACTTCGAAGCGACCTTTCTTCCTCGCTGCACTTGCATTCTGGTCACCGTGTTCTCTTTTTCTCCATACACAAGCTGGCGGCAATTCTCACTTCCGCACTGGCAATTGAATGGTTCCATGCTTTCGTCTATGAACAGGGCGTAGTCGAGGGTTAGCTCTTCGCCTTCGCGAATATCACGAATGGCTATTACATTAAGACCTTCGTATCGCGTGTTGGCACTGCAACTATGGTTTTGTGGTGCCCAGTTCACCGGGTTTTCATCCCATAAAATATACACCTCTTTACTGATTGGATAAGCATAGTGTTTGAAATCCGACTTCTGCTTCTCATCCCAATGAGCATCTACATACTTCTTGGACACAATGCGCTGCGACAAAGCCTCTCCTCCAAAAAGGACTTCATTTTTGCGAATAGGCTGGCTGGCAAAAATTCCATAACCCGACAACGCACTGCCTTTAAGCACGTACTTCCGTTGCTTTGCTTTGTGGCGGGCAATTCCCTCCTCAATGATCATCTTCAGGAACCCGGCTTTACCAAGTGGATCAAAATTTAGGATATGATCGGCTGAACCTTGATAGCTGTCCTCGTAGAATGCCGAGCAGGTAAAATTGGTCTCCAGGAAATAAATCACGTTGTGTTCATCCATACGGAAATCCATACGCGCATACCCAACACCGCCAAAGGCGATAAAAATCTGTTGTGCAGCCGAACGGAGTATTCGATCCAGCTTCAGATCGGCACAGGGCACGTTACTTTCCGGATGCAACTCCGATGTCTTTAACGCATAGGTCTTGAAGTGACGGCCTTGCGGAAAGATGTATTCAACGGGCTTAAATACTGTGCACGACTTGCCATCTTTATTGGCCGCCACCAATACGGTGAATTCTCTGCCTTCGATATATTCCTCAACCAGTATTTCTTCATATTCGGCCAGGATGGAGCTGATCTTAGCACGAAGTTCTGTTTCATTATTCACCAGCGAGTGTTCGTCCACTCCCAGACTGTCTCCAGCCTTAGCTGGCTTAATGAACATCGGGAAAGTTATTTTCTTCAAAACCTCATCCACCTGATCAATAGATGTAACATCTACCGAAGCTGGAGTTTTTACGCCCGCACAATACGCCACATATTTCATCAACGGCTTTGGTGGATCGTAAAGAACAGCGTTTGGCCCCGTATAGGGTAGGTTCAGAAGGTCCAAAGAATGGATCACATCGATGGAAGGTACCTCCCACTCCAGATATCCTTCGCACAGATTGACGAAGATATCATACCCTTTCTTGCTTAAATCTTTAAGCTGACGGTAGGTGGTTAACTTATTTAAGAAGACGTGATCAACAACATCATCTTCAGATAGTAAGGAGGTTAGATTTCTTTGTGGATCATAATTTTTATAATCCACATCAGTTGTTGAATAATCGGGTTGAAGAACGCAAACTTTCATCTATAATTTAGCACTATGCTTTGCCCCATAGCGCGTCAATCCATCTTGAATAATCTCAATTATTAAATAAGTAAATGATTTTTTTGCAAAACGCAAAATCGCACCGATAGAAGTATAGTTTTCATCTTCACTTAATCCGCACTGTGCGTTAATCTCCAGCACATAACACTTACCGGTTTGCTTATCCATTCTTATATCTAATCTTCCATAGCCCATACCCCCTACTGATTGAAATGCTTGTAAGCTTATTTGCTTCAACATGGGCACCAACTCAGGTTCGGGCTCGCAATAATTATATAAAACACCACTGTCGGGCATCGGGGCTTCCTTATCATAGGTCTCCCACAGCCTGTCGAATGATAAAAATTGTTCTTTCTCAGGTAATGATGCGTGAAATACTCTCTCCACGGGTGGATAAAAGTGTATTCCCTCCGGATGAGTAGAAGATCCGACCACCAGTGTGGTGAACTCTCTTCCATTAATAAACTCTTCTACGAATATGCCACCGGAATCAAGCTTCCAGCCCCGATAGCCGTTGCTCATCTCGTGGATGATGAGCGAGAACTCCTGCTCGTTTGTCACCACATTACGCACGCTAAGGCCCATGCTACCCGCGGATATCGCGGGCTTCACAATGAGCACCTTCCCTATTTCATTAAATATCTCCTTTGCATTTGCCTCTTGGGGTTGAATTACTTTCCAGGCGGGTGTGGGTACGTTGTATTTATCAAAGGCTTCCTTCATGGGAATCTTTGATGTGGTGATCTGATAGAAGTAATCATCTGATCCGGTATAGATCAGGTCGTGTTTTTCTAATTCCGCAATAACCGACAAGCCGGGTACTGCATTCAATTCATCGCCATCGCAAAGGTTGATCACTACCTTGGTCTTGGTGGTGGGATGATCTTTTATCTTTTGAATTTCTTTTTCGATGGCCGGCAAGGTGATATTCACCCACTGCCATTCGCATCCGATCTCTGAAAATACCCTGGTGTATTCTAAAATACTTTGGGTGTAGTCGTAATAATATTGAAGGTTGGGGTCATCGGTCTCCAGATAGGGAGCAATCACCCAAACAAAGTAATCATCCTTATTAGCCTTGAAACTCATAATCCAATGAAACTGGTTGGATCAGATAAGGGCGCAACGATGTTGACGCTTTGCTTCATTTGATAAGATACATAAGAGCTAACGAGAAGCAGATAAAAGAACGATTACTCATATGTCGATACTGTATCTTCACAATAAAGTTGCAAACGAACATAAAAACTTGCTATACTCAAAATATAATTCATAAAAGTTAATCGTTAACCGTTAATAGCATAGAAGTTACCTGTCTCTATCACCATTAACGGTTAACTCTTAACAACTATTTGGAGAAGCCTAGTGAGTGCCTCTTGCCCTTAATTTACTTTGAATGAAATCTGTGAAGCGATACTTCTTAACTGCGCTCTTGGACAAGTATTTCGCTCCCTGAATCATACCGATGCAGTTTTCACTGCCGCAGTTACACTGAAACGCCTGGTCCATGTCCCATTCGGCCGATGGGTAGAAGAATGTAAACTCATCCCCTTCCGCAATGGGCTTAATGGCAATGAAGTTCATGGTGGTAGTATCAAAGAAGCAATTGGGATCACAGCTGTGGTTGGCGCACTCCAGACATTCCGGAAAAAGTTCGATGTGCTCGTTTTCGCTGATCTGTACGGTAAGGTAATTAGGTGTGGTGTGCGTCATTCGAGAAAAGAAGCCGATGATCACATCTTCTGCGTCAAAGTTCTTCTTTGAAAAGAGTGACCGGGCACTGGTGATAGGATCGATCCTAATCTCAGCAATCTCGGTCTGATCCGATTCTACAATGGGTTCATAGTAACTCATAGTTATAGTGGTTTTGGGTGGTTGTTAAAGTGAGACGGGGTGGCCTTGCCTGTGAGAGGCACGTTCTGCGATGTTGGAGATGTTGTTCTAAACCGCAATGGGGGCCTTAATTGATGGATGCGCCTGATAATTTACTATCTCAAAATCTTCGAACTTATAATCGAAGATGGAGGATGGTTTTCGTTTGATGAGCAATTGTGGCAACGCAAAGGGCTCACGACTGAGCTGAATTCGCGCCTGCTCCAGGTGATTGGAGTATAGATGAACGTCTCCACCCGTCCAGACAAATTCACCCGGCTCAAGATCGCATTGCTGTGCGAACATGTGAGTCAACAATGCATAACTGGCAATATTGAATGGAACACCCAGGAAATAATCAGCGCTGCGCTGATACAACTGGCATGATAACTTGCCATCCGCTACATAAAACTGAAACAACGCATGGCAAGGTGGCAATGCCATCTTATCCACCTCGGAAGGGTTCCATGCCGTAACAATGTGTCTGCGTGAATCAGGTTTGCTCTTGATTTGATTCAATACCTGGGTAATCTGATCAATGTGCCCACCATTTGGTGTCGGCCAACTTCTCCACTGATGACCATAAACGGGACCCAACTCTCCGTTCTCGTCAGCCCACTCATCCCAAATAGAAACACCATTGTCCTTCAGGTATTTTATGTTGGTATCGCCATTCAGGAACCAAAGGAGTTCGTAGATGATTGATCGTAGATGAAGTTTCTTGGTGGTCACCATCGGAAAGCCTTCCGACAGATCGAATCGCAGTTGCCTTCCGAAGACAGAGAGAGTGCCAGTGCCGGTGCGATCGGTCTTACTTGCACCGTTCTCCAGTATGTCATTCATTAAGTGGAGGTACTGCTTCATTACTAATTATCATGCAATTAAATGCTATAAGATTATAATCTCAATTATATCGTGAAGTATTTTTTATAAAACATTGATCATCAATGTATGTCTTCACGTCATCATCTATGATCATCAAAATACAATTGAATGATCTCTATCAGGCATTCAATTAGTTATCTATAACTTCTTCAACTTCTTTTGAGGTAAAGTAAGATTACCACGATCTTATGACGTCTGGAATTGTTTGTCTTCCGGAATGAACCGATAAGCTAGCTCAGTTGCTTTACCATGCATTATGACTAACTTCCATGGATAAATTAAACGCTCATGTCAAGATCGTTAACGATCGTGCTCATTCTGATCGCCCTGCTTTCTTGCAACGATGACGATCATGATCGTGATTGTCCCAGGCATTGCACCTGCAAATTTGAATTGCGAAAGAATGCCGAACTGACTCTGGACAGCGAAGGCAACCCAACAATCAAGTATGGTAAGGGCAACGTATTTGTGTATTCGGCCAAATTCAAAGACAATCCAAGAATTGCGGATGATGAATTAACCGAGCAGATACTGGTTCACGTCTCGGCTGACTCACTTACCTTCAATTATACCGACCTTAAAATCGATACGGTCTATTACACTCGCATGTGCTATTGCTTTGGCAACAACACCAAGAAAATAGAAGAAGGATACATTAGTGGATCTAAAAATTCAGAAATGGAATGGACCTTATCTGGCGATGTTCATTTTAGCATCGGCAATCAGGAAAAGAACTTCAAATTCACCAAACGAAAATTTACGAGTCCATAAATTCTGGTTAGAAACCACTCATAAAACAAAAGCCCACACCGATGAGATCGGCATGGGCTAAAAAAACATTCAGATTTTAATCAATTATCTCCTTATCTCAACTTCCTTTGTAGCTCCATTGATGCTAATCGTCACTTTATTGTCGCAGGTGCCATCGCCATAGTCGATTGTTGTTACTTTATCACCTACCGTCAGTTGCTTCGTTCCCTCCACTGCGATAAACACCTTATTACCGGATGAAGAACACTCACGCTTGAAAACCAGTGGCTTTGTGATCTCCATGGAATAGTTGCGGCCTTTCCGATTTGAACCTGATGCCGTGCCGGTGATCACCCAGGAATCTTGGGATGGACTGGCTGCACGAATCCATTCGCGTGTGCGATTGACATTACGAGTAGCAAAGGTGCCATCCGGCCAGGTTGTCTTTCCACCTGTTACAACAATGGTAAATTTTGGAGCAGACTCTGAGCTTCCCGTGATGTTTGTAACGGTGCGGGTTCCTTCAATCTTGATGTCGTTGATCGAATAACCATTAAAAGTGGTAACAGCTGTTGAGTTCGGCTGAAATCTTTTGCCGCTATAGGTAACGAGAATGATCCCTTTGCGCACATTTCCACGTGCATCGGTGCAACCTGTTCCAAAGTCAATGGTGATGGTTCCTTTTGGAACATCCGGTGTGTTGTCTGCCGCTGTTTCAATGGTTACGGTAGCACAGTCCAAACGCTTGGCAATGTCAGCGATCTTTACAGCGATTCTTCTGCCCGTAACGGATTCTCTTCCGGTCAGCGTTGCATCATCTGAGGATAATGCTACACTGGAGATGTCATCCGCATCATCGGAATAAGATTCAGACGATGCTTCGTTCTGAGCATTCTCATTGTCATTTGATGAGAAGTCGATTTTGTCGCTGCATGAAATCAGGAAAGCCGAGATCATGAAGGTGATGAGGTAAGAAAGTTTAATGCTTGTTTTCATGGTTTCTTTTTGTTTTGATGGTTAGAGCTACATCACGTCAAAAGGTTTAATGGAAAACAAAAATTATTTTGATTGCCTTATGCTATTAGATCATTCGAATGCACTTCACTTAAAATAAAAAACCCGGCTCAGGTTGACTGAGCCGGGTTTCAAGAGAAGAACAGCTAATTATGAATTCGAGCCGTCTGCTTTGATCTCAATTTCTTTTGATACACCATTAACGGTGACCGTTACTTTGTTATCGCAATCACCTGCGCCAAAATCTATGGTCATCGTTTTGTCACCACTGGTAAACTTCTTAGTTCCCTCTACGGCAATAAACACTTTGCTGGCCACACAAGCTCTTTTGTACACCAACGCCTTTGTGATTTCCATCTGATAGGTAACCTGTTCACGTGTCGTTCCGGAAGCACTGCCGGTTACGTTCCATGTATCCTGAGAAGGATTAGTGCCACGCACCCACTCACGGGTGAGGACATGTTCGCGTGTGGCAATTTTTCCGTCAGTAAAGGTCACTTTACCTCCCGTTACTTCACTTTTAAACTTAGGAGATGACTCCAGATTAGCGGTAAGATTTGTCAACGTGTTGGTTCCTTCTATTTTAATTCCATTCACGGAGTAGTCGGCAAAAGTAGTTACGATGGTAGAGTTAAGCGCAAAACGTCTGCCGTTGTAGGCAATGGAAATCTTGCCCTTTCTGACGTTGCCTTTCGGATCCGTGCAACCTGTTCCAAAGTCTATGGTAATAACACCTTTAGGAGCAGCCAACGAACTGGCTGGATCTTTTACAACAGTTACTGTAGCGCAGGCAAGGCGGTTGTCGATATCACCCAGGCCAGTCACCACCTCACTGATTCTGCCGTTTTCTACACGTCCGGTTAAGGTTGCAGAAGTGCCACCAACAGCCACAGCCGAAAAGTCATTGGATTCATCGTAATAAGAATCGGTGACTGATTCGCCCTGCACATTGGCAGTATCAGACGAGGTTACCGCTGGGCCTTTCATCTTTCGCAGGAAGCCGTGCGCAAAAGCCATCGCAAGAGCAATTAAGCCGTAGCTCAATTTTTTACCGTAATTGTTCAGATAGTTCATCTTAAGTTAGTTTAAAAGTAGATTTTTGTCCTTTTACGTAACAAAGAAACAAAGGTTTAATCGTTACAATAAATAATTTCATGGCTCTATGATTCTATTCCCTCGTTTGGTAACCCTCCGCTTGCCATTAATAATAATTGTGATCTTGTTTTCGCAAAGCGCAATCGTTTTAGGGCAGAATCAAATAAAAATTGCCAAGCTAAAATATAATGGTGGTGGTGACTGGTATGCCAACAAAACTGCCCTGCCCAACCTCATTCGTTTTTGCAACAAAGAATTGGGAACCAATCTGAAGTCTGAGGAAGATGTGGTAGAAGTGGGAAGCCCGGATTTGTTCGTGTACCCTTATGTGTACATGACCGGCCACGGAAACGTGATTTTTTCCATGGAGGAAGCGTCCAACCTGCGAAGCTATTTGATTGGTGGCGGTTTCTTGCACATTGACGATAACTATGGCCTGGATAAATTTATCCGGATTGAATTGAAAAAAGTCTTCCCGGAGCTCGAGTTGGTCGAGTTACCGTTCAACCATCCCATCTATCATCAGAAGTTTGATTTTCCAAAAGGGCTTCCTAAGATTCACGAACACGATGGCAAACCATCGCAGGGCTTTGGGTTGATGTATGAAGGCCGGCTGGTTGTATTCTATTCGTACGAATGTGACCTGGGAAATGGTTGGGAAGATCCGCGCATCCACAACGATCCGGAAGAAAAGCGACAGCAGGCGCTGCGCATGGGTGCCAATCTGCTGAGCTATTGTTTCACTACCAATTATTAATCGTGATGTTTTCTAAGTTATCCACCACGCTCCTCTTTTTAGGATTTGTTCTCTTATGCTGGTCATGCCAAACACAGTCGCAGGTTGAAAATAAACTAGCGCGTCAATACTGCAGTTCATGTCACATGTTTCCGGAGCCAGGCTTGCTGGACAAAGCCACGTGGGATAAAAAGGTGTTACCGAAAATGGGTATTTATCTTGGACTACCCACCTATGATTTTGCGAACGATGTTCCTGCTGATGATCTGCCAACTTTTCTGAGCACGCTTCCTTCCAGTCCGGTTGTAACTGAGCAAGAATGGGAAAGTATTAAACACTATTTTGAAGTTAACGCCCCCGATTCGCTGACAAAAGATAATTCAGCTCCGCCTCAGCAACTCACGCAATTCGAGGTTTCAAAACTTCAATTGCCAGGGGGAAAGACCAATCCACTCATCACGTTGGTGCAAGTGGATACTGCACACGACCACATCTTTATTGGCACACGACAATCAAGGCTCTATAAACTCGATCTAAACTTCGTGCCACAAGATTCCTTCTTGTTAACGAGCCCTCCCTCCTATGTTAATTATCAAAACCCTGATTCGGAAGATGTTTCCCTTATGGGGATCATGGACCCTAACGATCAGCCAAAAGGAGAAATCGTGTCGATAACTAAGAGTACCATCAAACCCGCTACCCTTATCGATTCAATTAAACGCCCTGTCTTTTTTGAAAAAGTTGACCTGAACGAAGACGGACGACTCGATTATGTGATTTGTGCATTTGGAAATTTTACAGGCGCATTGCTCGCCTATGAAAATACCGGAACTGGATTTGTTAAGCACGTGATCAACGGACAACCAGGTACGCGAAAAGTGGTGGTGAAAGATTTTAACAACGATGGCAGGCCCGATATTCTGGCACTAACATCACAAGCGGATGAAAAAATGATCTTACTGACCAACAAAGGAGATTTCGATTTTACCATGAAGATCCTGGTTCGATTTCCACCGGTGTACGGATCCAGTTACTTCGACATTGCGGATGTGAACAAAGACGGTCTTTATGACATCGTCTTGACAAACGGAGACAATGCCGACATCTCAATTATTTTAAAACCCTACCATGGCGTGAGAGTGTTTACCAACACCGGTCACGATAACTTTAAGGAGACATGGTTTTATCCGATGTATGGAGCATCGGAAGCACAAGCGCGTGACTTTGATCAAGATGGTGACATCGATATTGCTGCTGTCTCATTTTTTCCTGATTTCAAAACAGAAAACGACAACTCGTTCATCTATTTTGAAAACACCGGAAAGGATTTTGTTCCGTACACCACTCCCCTTGCCAAATCGGGGCGATGGTTAAAAATCGAAGCCGCAGACATCGACAAAGATGGTGACGAAGACATACTTCTTGGCGCCCTTGACTTCCGGCCCATGGTGCCCGAGCCGTTGTATCAGCAGTGGCAGCAGGAAAAAACTGCGCTACTAATCCTGCGAAACAAGCTGAAATAAAGCGTTTTACATAAAGTTGTAACTTCAGTTTGCTTAATATAACTAATTATTTAGTTTTACAACGTAATTGATAGTTATGACAAACACATTGAAAGAACTCACCAAAGCAGAAGACCAAATCATGCAAATCTTATGGAGGCTGGAGAAAGCTTTCGTGAAAGATATCATCGACAAGATGCCTGATCCAAAACCTGCCTACAATACCGTGTCGACCATCATTCGCATTTTGGAAAAGAAGGGTTTTGTTGGCTACAAAGCGTATGGCAAAACACACGAGTATTTTCCATTGGTAAGCAAGGAGAAGTACACAAAATTTTACCTGAACAATTTAGTAAGCGGGTACTTCAATGGCTCGTTCCAAAGTCTGGTATCTTTTTTTGCTTCTGAAAATAAGATGGACACTCAGGATATTGATCAGCTCTTGAAAAAACTGGAAGAACTAAAACAGCAAAAGCCATGAACGCCTATATCAACTATTTCATCGAGGCCAATATCGGATTGGTAGTTACCATTCTGTTTTATCAGTTGCTGTTGAGAGGCGAAACTCATTTCAATTTTAAAAGAACTTTTCTATTGATAGGAATCTTTGCCTCGCTCCTGTTCCCGTTGGTAAAAATTCAAACGCAAGCTTCTGTCATTCCTTCCATAAGTCAGGTGGTGCCAACTTACTTTCTTCCAGAATTAGTAATTGGTGAAAGTGCTCAAAACACCGAAACATCCGCTCCTATTAATGGGTGGATAATTGCAGAGTGGATGTACTTGTCAGTATCGATTCTATTTCTTGCTTTATTGCTTTTTAGAATTGTACGGATATCCTATTATCTGAAAAAATCACCATCCGTGATTCGGGAAGGTAAATTCAAAATCATTGAGAGTGATCATGATTTTCCAACCTTCTCATTCTTTCACTACATCTTTATTGGAAACACATCTGCTTTTACTGACGAAGAGAAAGCACAAATTATTAAACACGAGATCACACATGCTACCAAATTGCATTCGCTGGATGTGCTGCTGATTGAACTTCTCAAAGTTCTCTTCTGGTTTAACCCAGTGATTCATTATCTCAAGAAATTAATGACCAGCATCCATGAGTTTCAAGCTGACGAACGGGCAGTCGATGAACAGGATGTAAACCAATATTGCAATCTTCTGGCGAGGATTGCCTTGCAGTCGGCCGACTACCCTATCGCCAATCATTTCAATAATTCATTAACACTTAAACGAATTGCCATGATGAAAACTGCAAAAACAAAATTGAGCCGATGGAAGATCGCAGCCATCGCTCCGCTACTTGCCGGACTTTTTATTTTCGTTGCCTGCCAGGACCAGGTAATCACCGATATAAAGGACGTGGCCAGTAAATCAACTATGGTGGATGAAGGGAATTATCCTCCCGAAATAAAAACGATAGTCGATAAACTTAAGACTGAAAGTCCCTCCAAATCCTTTTTTGTAATCGAAATGATCGGTGACGATATGCGCAAAAAGCTTGACGCTTTGGAAGCGGAAAATAGAGTTAAAGCGGTAGCCGCGATTAACGATCATGTCACCAAAGAAAATAGGCGGTTCGTCATTTTTGAGCAAGGAATGGAAACCCAACAGCTTTCGAATTTGACAAAGACGGATGATGAAATTTTCACGATTGTTGAAGAGCCAGCATCGCCAGTCGGAGGAATGCCCGAGTTTTTTAAATACGTAGGTGCTGAAATGAAGTATCCGTTGGCAGCTCGTCAGAATAACATCAACGGAAAAGTATTTATTGAATTTGTAGTGAATGAAGACGGACACATTTCAGATGTGAAATCAGTAAAGGGCATTGGCGGAGGTTGCGATGAGGAAGCCATACGAGTTGTGCAAAATGCACGCAATTGGAATGCTGCCAGGCAGGGTGGAAAAGCAGTGAAACAAAGAATGGTTCTTCCCATCATGTTCAATTTTGATAGTCAAAAAACAGCCTTCATCGCTTTTGATGAACCACAAGGATCAGATGTCGAATTTGTTGTTGCATTGTCGTCTGATAAATCCGACAATAAAGCCATTCTTTCAGGATCAGTTCAAGACGTGAACGGTAAACCGATTGACGGAATGAACATTGTAATTGCTGGAACAACCACTGGAACGGTGACTACGCAAGAGGGAAAATTTAAGCTTGTAACAGCGATAACATCAGGGGAGCTAGTGTTCTCCTTTATCGGATATAAAACAAAATCCGTAAACTTTTAACTGATTTTGAAATTTAGGGTTTCCAACCTTCGGAAGGTTGGAAACCCTTCATCGTCACTAGATAATTACTCTACATCCCTCCCATCACTTCACTCAACTTCTTCTCTAATTGAGCGCCTCTCAGGTTCTTCGCAATGATCACACCCTTGGGATCAAGAAGGATAGAGAACGGTATTGCATTGATATTATACGTCTGCGCGGCTTTGGAATTAAAGTACTTTAAGTCTGATACATGTGTCCACGTAAGTCCATCCTGCTGAATAGCTTGTACCCAATCTTCTTTCGTACGATCAAGCGATACACCAAACACCTCAAACCCCTTGCTCTTAAACCTGGTATAAGCTTTTACCACGTTGGGGTTTTCTCTGCGACAAGGTCCGCACCACTTTGCCCAGAAATCCACCAGTACATATTTTCCTCTTAGTGAAGAAAGCTTTATTATCTGTCCGTCAGGATTAGGTAACTCGATCTCAGGAGCCAATTGACCAATGGCAGTGGCCTTCATCTTATCAACATAGGTCACAAACTCTTTTCCATAAGTAGAAGACGGCCATTCTTTTCTCACGCGATCAGCTGTTTCCACAAATAATGACGTGTACTTATCCGGATCAAGCAGACCGTTCGTCTGCAAAACATTGATAGCGCCAAGGCCTAATGGTTCCGTGCGAATCAGTTCAGCGATCTTATCGTGGCCAAGATCAATCAACTCCGCATATCTGGCTTGAAGCTCCTGTATGCGCACCTCATTTTTTGCAGCAACGGCTTTGTTAAACTCCTCGGTCAGCGCAGCGATCTCGGGCGTGTTTTGAGATTCGGCTGAAATCTGCTGAACTTTTGCAATCAAATCATGATCGGGTGAGCCTTTAATCTCAGCAAATCCATTTTGATTGTTACCGTCCACATTTACTTCAACATTGCTTTTGTGAAGGATAAGGTTTAAACGTTGCTGATTGTAAAAATCAATTTGGTAATACCCTGGCTCCGTTAAATGAATTTTCTTGGAGTAGGTGAAGTTACTTTTCAGAACGATGGTATCTCTCCAACCTTTTCCATCCGGCTGCATCCGTTGGATGGAAATCTGACCCGATGACGGAAAGCCCACCTTCCCTGATAAAATGATGTCCCATCCGCCATCGTTCTTTTCGGACGAAGAGGAACAACCAATGGCAGAAAGTCCTGCGATAAAAAATACAATCAAAATATGCTTCATATAACTCTTAACTTAATTTCTTCATGATTAATTCAGTCGCCAGTTTAGGATCAGCTTTGCCTTTGCTGCGCTTCATCACTTCACCCATAAACATCGTCACAATTCCTTTCTTACCTTTTTTATACTCTTCCACCTTCAACGGAAACTCTTTAATGATCTCGCTCACCAGAGGTTCAATAGAATCCACATTACTATCTTGAATCAGATTCAATTGCTGTGCCACCTCCAGCGGAGATTTGCCCGGGTTTTTCAACAACTCAGGAAACAAACGTTGAGAGGCTACTGAAAAGTTTACTTTACCTTCATCAATAAGCGAAATTAATCCGGCAAGGTTCTTCGCAGAGAGCGGAAAATTGTCGGCCGAAAGACTTAGCTCATTCAAATGCGACTTAACAGGCCCCATCACCCAATTGGCAGCCGCTTTAAAATTTTTGGTGTGTTTACAGACAGCTTCAAAATATGCCGCGACATCTCGCGAGTCCGTCAGTACGTGGGCATCATATTCTGATAAGTTCATCTCATGAACATACTTGGCGTGCAGCTCACGTGGAAGCGATGGCATGGACGATTTTATCTCATTCAACCATTCTTCAGAAACAATCAATGGACTAAGATCGGGATCAGGAAAGTAGCGATAGTCGTTCAACTCTTCTTTAGTGCGCATGCTGTGTGTCAACCCCGTATTCGCATCAAATGTTCTGGTTTCGGAAACAATCAGGTTGCCTTTCTCGATTTCAGTAATTTGACGCTCTACCTCATGGTCGATGGCACGTTGCACATTGCGGATCGAGTTCATGTTTTTCACTTCTACCTTCTTCCCAAACTCTTTTGCGCCATTCAACATGATCGAAACGTTGGCATCGCAACGTAACGAACCTTCTTCCATGTTGCCATCACAGATGTCCAGGTAGCGAACCAGTTTCCGTATCTCTGTCAACAATGCTCCTGCATCTTCCGAACTCCGGATCACGGGATTGGTCACAATTTCAATCAGCGGAACGCCCGAGCGGTTGAAGTCAAGAAGTGTGTCTGCCTCTTCTTCAATGTGTATGGATTTACCAGCATCCTCTTCTATGTGAATTCTGTGCAGACTAATATTGCGCTCCTCGCCTTCCTTTGTGTTGATAGTAATATAGCCTCCCACACAAATGGGTGTGCGATCTTGCGTGAGTTGATAGCCCTTTGGAAGATCAGGATAGAAATAATTTTTGCGATCGAAAATCTGGTAGCGTGAAATAGTGCAATGACAAGCAAGACCCATCTTCATGGCAAACTCTGCCGCGCGTTTGTTCAATTTGGGCAATGTGCCAGGATGCGCAAGCGTAATGACGCTGATGTTGGTATTGGGCGCATGGCCGTATTCAGCAGAATCGGTGTTATAGATTTTACTCTTCGTCAACAGTTGCGCATGGACTTCGAGGCCTATGACTACCGTGTACTTATCTCTTATCGATTTATCCATCCCATTTAATTGCCCACTTTGCGCTCTGCGTTAAAGTTTAAACGCAAAGAACGCCAAGGTTTCGCAAAGAGCGCTATGCCCTATTTAATTAGTGATTTTGCTTTTTCTAAAACCATATCCAAGCCTGCCAGGTTCTTCCCTCCTGCTGTCGCAAAGAAGGGCTGACCCCCTCCTCCTCCATCAATCTCCTTCGCCAACTCCTTTACTAAGTTGCCTGCATGAAATTTATTTGTCTTCTCCAATGCTTCGCCAATCATCACCGTCACTTGCGGCTTACCATCTACATCAGCGGCTAATACCATCAACAAATCACTAAACTGGTTGCGTAACGCATACGCTATATTTTTCAATGCATCGGCAGTAGGAACGGAAACCTTCTCCATCACCAACGTATGTCCGTTCGACTTTGAAGCTTTTTTAACAAGCTCATCCTTCAACTGATTCGCTTGCTGCTGATAAAGCACTTCGAGCTTCTTCTCCAGCAGATGTTTTTCTTCCACCAGATTCTTAGCGGCAGAGATTACATCTTTCGAATTTTTGAGAATCGCTTTTACTTCATTGAGCAAACCAATCTCTTCGTTCACAAATTGCTCGGCACCATCGGCCGTGACAGCTTCGATTCTTCTTACACCAGCCGCAACAGAACTCTCGGCCAATATTTTAAACAAACCAATTTGTCCGGTTGCCGGAACGTGAGTGCCTCCACAAAGCTCAACTGAAAATTTAGGATCGAATGTAATCACACGAACAAAGTCACCGTATTTTTCACCAAACAAAGCCATCGCTCCCAAGCCCTTTGCTTTTTCAATTGGCACGTTGCGTTGTTCGTTTAATTGAATATTCTCACGGATCTTTTGATTAACAATTATTTCAACTTTCTTAACCTCTTCATCGGTCATGGCCGCGAAATGCGAGAAGTCGAAACGCAAGATCTTTTCACTCACCAGTGAACCTTTCTGTTCAACGTGTTTACCCAACACCTGGCGCAACGCAGCGTGAAGCAAGTGCGTGGCAGAGTGATTGCTCATGGAAAGTTTTCGCTTGGTTGGATTCACGATCAACTTAAACTCTCCATCAACTTGCGTTGGAAGTTTTTCGGTGTAATGCACAATCAGATCATTTTCCTTTTTGGTATCGGTTATGAAAATCTTTTCGCTTCCCAACTCAATGGTACCAGTGTCTCCCACCTGACCACCACTTTCGGCATAGAACGGAGTTTTATCAAACACCAATTGGAAGAGCTCTTTGTTCTTCTGCTTGATGCTGCGATAACGGGCGAGTTTAGACGTTGATTCTAAAAATTCATAACCGATAAATTCTACTTTATCGATTTCATGCACAACTGTCCAGTCACCTGTTTCTTTTGCTGCGGCTGACTTGGAGCGTGATTTCTGTTTTTGCATTTCGCTATTGAAGCCCATCTCATCGACAGAAAAGCCATGCTCACGTGCTATTAGAGACGTAAGATCTACTGGAAATCCAAATGTATCGTAAAGTTCAAATGCGATATCCCCAGATATTAAACGACCATGATCTCCAACCAAACTAAAATTGATGGCACCTGATTTACCCTTTGCATCCTCAGGCAAGCGATCATTAACAGACTTCATATGAATTGAAAGCCTTTCAATTCCTTTACTGAGTGTTCGTAAAAATGAGACTTCTTCCTCTTTCACCACTCTCTCAACATATTCCAACTGCTGATGCAACTCCGGAAACGCATCTTTCATTTGCTCAGCTAAAATGGGAACTAGTTTATAAATGAATGGTTCTTTGAAATTCAAATAAGAAAAGCCGTAGCGCACCGCCCTTCTTAATATCCTTCGAATCACATAACCTGCACCTGTATTAGATGGTAACTGCCCATCAGCAATGGCAAAAGAGACAGCGCGGATGTGATCAGCCATTACTCTTATAGCAATGTCTTTCCTCTGAGGGTCTTCGCTATATTGAACTCCAGCTTCTTTCGCAATGAAGTTGATCATCGGAGTAAACACATCCGTATCGTAATTCGAAGTCTTGCCCTGAATAGCCATGCACAAGCGCTCGAAGCCCATGCCAGTGTCCACATTCTTCGCAGGCAGTGGTTTCAATACCGTCAACTCTGACCGCAACTTTTCACGCGCTTTCTTATCGGTGTTGTTCGCGCTCAAATCAAATTGCATCAACGCATTCGATCCACCCTTCTGCGGATTCCACGAACGCTCAAACTCCATGAACACAAGGTTCCAAATCTCTACCACTTGCGGGTGATCGTTGTTCACCAACTCTTTTCCAGGTTTCAATTTCACCTCCGCTTCTGGCCGCAGGTCAATATGTATCTCCGAACACGGACCGCACGGACCTACATCGGCCATCTCCCAAAAATTGTCCTTTTTGTTTCCGCGAATGATACGATCTTCTGCAACGAAAGACTTCCACAAATCAAACGCTTCCTGATCCAGCGAAAGCTTATCGTCTGCATCGCCACCAAAAACACTCACATATAATCTGTCTTTCGGTAGTTTGTATACTTCAGTCAGTAACTCCCACGCCCAGGCAATGGCTTCTTTTTTAAAGTAATCGCCAAAGCTCCAATTGCCGAGCATCTCAAACATGGTGTGGTGGTAGGTATCATGACCAACATCTTCCAGGTCGTTGTGCTTACCGCTTACGCGAAGACATTTTTGGGTATCGGCTACGCGTTTGTTCTTAGGAACAGCATTGCCCAGAAAGAAATCTTTGAATTGCACCATGCCTGAGTTGGTAAAGACCAGGGCAGGGTCATTTTTCAACACTAATGGCGCTGAAGGGACTATTTGATGACCCTTTTTTTCAAAAAACTCGAGGAATTTTCGTCTGATTGTACCCGAATCCATCACTTCTAAACCCATAATAAGCTAGTATAACTTGATTTTTTCTATATATTAGTGCCCTTAAAACCCAATAGAACCGACAAATTTAGCAGTATTTAAGGAATAGCATGCCCAAAATAAAATATTACTATAACCCTAAAACGCTGCGCTATGAACGTACCACGTTGTCCGTTTTTAATTTGTTATTAACGGTGCTGGGTTATCTTTTTGCAGGCTCGCTCTTTTTTGTCGGCCTGGTTATTCTGCAAAACTATATTGTTCAAACTCCGCTTGAGAAATCATTACGCTCGGAAAATGCAGCGCTATCTCTTCACAAAGTTGTGCTTGCCAATAAGCTAGAAGAAGCCAACGGTCAACTGGATAGTTTAAAAGCAAAAGACGATCAACTCTACGAAAATCTGTTTGAAACAAAGCGTTTGCCAGAGGGGCTGAAGGAAGACAACAAGGAAGAGATATTGATGGCGGGCCTTTCCGATTTTAATTCGTGGACCGCGGCCGTAGATGAAAAGTTTAAGACGCTGTCTGCAAAAGCCAAACGGAGCAGCCTGATGTTCCGTCAAAATGCAAGCATTGATAAGAGCGATCTTGGAAAGTTAAAAGCCATACCTGCTTCCCATCCAATTGAAAATTTTGATGCGAGTCATTTGGTTTCAGGTTTTGGAACAAGAATCAATCCGTTCCACAAAGGAAACTATCACCATGACGGTGTCGACATTTCGGCATCGCGCGGTTCCAAAGTATTAGCAGGCGGTGAAGGCATCGTTTCGATGATCAAGCGCAGCGACTTGCTGGCCGGCTTTGGCAACTATGTGGAGATTGATCATGGTTACGGTTATACCACGCGCTATGCACACCTCGAAGAAATTACCGTGCGATATGGACAAAAGGTAGCAGCCGGTCAAGTCATTGGAAGCATTGGTACGACAGGCGGTTCTATCGCTCCACATCTTCATTACGAGGTTATTCAAAACGGAAAAAATATCGATCCAGTCAACTTTATTCTGGAAGGTTTGAGCTCAACCCAATATCATCATCTTTTGGAAGTCAGTAAAAAAGTAAACCAATCTCTCGACTAATGGCGCGGATCAGGTTTACATACGACCCCGAAACATGTAAGTACGAGCCCATCGTGGTGACGGGAAAGAGATTCTCTCGTCAGGCAGGCATTTTCCTGGGTATATCTTTCGCCATCGGCCTGGTTGGACTGATCATCTTCAATCAAAAATTTCCTTACCGGGATGAAACGCTCTTACAAGAGGAGAACCATGCTTTAAAAACAGAATGGCGTGTGCTGAACAATAAGCTAGAGCGAACGTCAGAAGCGCTGGCGAACCTGGAACAAGCCGATGATCAAAACTACAGAGTGATTTTGGATTTAGAACCTCTTCCTCAATCGGTGAGAGAAGCGGGTGTGGGTGGTCGTATTGCCGAAAGTGCATCGATCACGTATCCGTTGATTCGTACCGCCTATGAAAAGGTGGAAAAACTTAAGAACAGGCTCGACATTGAGATCCAGTCTTTTAATAAGCTGAATAAAGAACTTTCTGATAAGGAAAAGATGTGGGCCTCGCGGCCAGCTATTCAGCCTGTGAGCAACGAGGATTTGGAACATCTTCATACGCTGTTTGGCCTGCGCTTTCATCCGCTGCTCGGCTATGTAAGGCCTCACAAAGGCCTTGACTTCACAGCGCCAAAAGGTTCACCGGTGTATGCCACGGGAGATGGTAAAGTGGAATATGCCGAATACTCTGATTCGTTCGGCAATGTGGTTTATTTGAATCATGGATATGACTTTCAAACGCGTTATGCTCACCTTACCCGGTTTATCGTTTCGCAAGGTGAGTTGGTGAAGCGAGGTCAGGTTATTGGCTTTGTCGGCAACTCAGGCCTTTCGGTAAGTGCTCATTTGCATTATGAAGTGTTATACAATGGCGTGCAAATAAATCCTATCAATTTCTTCCAACGCGATTTAAGCAATCAGGAATACACCAAACTGATTGAAGTGGGAAGCCGCGAAACAATTTCGCTGGATTGATTCTGCCTCCTTCCTTTTCTTTATCAAAAATTCTATTTCTTTGCAGCCCAATTTATTGAGCTATGCAACGATTACCCGCCCTGTTGATTTTTTGTGCCGTTTCATTCTCTATTTCGGCCCAGAAAAAAGATACTGTCACCGTAATTGGCGTTGGCGACATCATGATGGGCAGCAATTATCCTGATGCTTCGGGCCTGCCTCCCAATGATGGTCAGTTTCTCTTAAAAGAAGTTGAAGGAGTATTAAAGGATGCCGATGTCACGATGGGCAACCTCGAAGGCGTTTTGTTGAATGAGGGCGGAACTGCCAAGACCTGTCGCGATCCTAAAGTGTGTTATGTATTCAGAAGCCCCGAGCGCTATGTTCAGAACCTGGTAACAGCGGGTTTTGATGTGATGAGTCTGGCCAACAATCATGCTGGTGACTTTGGAGAAACGGGCCGCAAGAGCAGCATGAAAACACTAAATGAGGCAGGCATTCAACATGCCGGTCAATTACCAAGGGAATCAGTTGTTTTTGAAAAAGATGGCGTGCGTTATGGATTTGCCGCCTTTGCGCCCAACGGAGGTTGTGTGAATCTAAACGATCTGGAGAATGCCAGGAAAATAGTGTCGCATCTTGATTCTGTCAGTGATATCGTTATTGTTTCCTTTCACGGAGGCGCAGAAGGTGCACCTTATCAACATGTGCCTCGCAAGAATGAACTGTTTCACGGTGAAAATCGCGGTGATGTCTACAAATTCGCACACACTTTAATAGATGCGGGAGCGGATATCATTTTCGGACACGGCCCACACGTAACGCGGGCCACTGAAGTCTACAAAAATCGATTCATTACCTACAGCATGGGAAATTTCTGCACCTACGGAGGAATCAATGTTTCCGGGGTGAGTGGCCTTGCACCTATTATTAAAGTGTACACCGATGGAAAAGGTAATTTCTTGAAAGCAAAAATTACTGCTACGTACCAAACCAATCGCTCTCCTGTTCATCTCGATCCGCAAAAACAAGTGATTAAACGCATACAGCAGTTGACGAAAGAGGATTTTCCTGAAGTCAGGATGACAATAGATGACAATGGATGGATAAAAAAATCCACAAACTGATGTTGAAAGCTTGTCTATTAAAAACATTTAGCATCATTGCACGAACTGTAAAGAATTATTACTTTGCATGAGTTCGCACTAAGAAAGTTGCCTTAATCGCACAGTTCTCGTCCCTCATGGCGTATAAAGAAAAGGAAATTGAAAAGTTATATTACTCAATCGGTGAAGTAGCCGAGATGTTTAATGTGGCACCTTCTCTTATTCGTTTCTGGGAATCCGAATTTGATCTTATCCAACCTAAAAAGAACCGCAAAGGCAATCGTCAATTCACCAAAGAGGATATTGACAGCGTTCGCACCATCTATCATCTGGTAAAAGAGAAAGGCTTCACGCTTCAGGGCGCCAAAGAGATGCTTAAAAATGATACACAGGATGTGCGCGACAAAATGGACCTTCTTGATTCCCTCAGACGCGTGCGCCAGTTTCTGGTAGAAGTACGCGAAAAACTCCATCAGTAACTCTGTTGATTTGGCAATTCGATAATATGATTATTTTTCGAATGGCCTCCGGTAACATACAAAGATCATCACGTCTTCAAATTTGGTAATGGATCAGGAACGGCTTTCATTTCTGGCTCTTCACTTTACACCGGGCATTGGCGATCACCTCGTGAAGCAACTGATCAGCTATTGCGGTTCGGCCGAAGAAGTCTTTAAAATCCCAAAAGGAAAACTATTGAAGATACCGGGCATTGGCAACGTCTCCGCTGAAGCCATTCATTCGGGAAATACCTTTCACCAAGCCGAAACGGAATTTAAAAAAGCAGAAAAGAATGACGTGGAAATTCTTTTCTACACCGATAAAAAATATCCATCACGACTGAAGAGCATTGAAGACTCCCCTTCTCTTCTCTATTTCAAAGGCAATACCAATCTTAATACGGCTAAGACCATTGGCATTGTGGGCACACGTCAGGCTACACAATACGGGAAGGAGATGGTAGATAAATTAGTTGAGCAACTGGTTCCCCATGCACCATTGATCATTAGCGGCCTTGCCTACGGAATTGATATACAAGCACACAAACAAGCTATCAAAAACAACTTACCTACCATTGGCGTGCTTGGAAGTGGCATTGATATCATTTATCCCGCTGCCCATAAAGAGACCGCCAAAAAGATGTCAGACCACGGTGGGCTGCTTACCGAAAATTCATTTGGAGCTAAACCTGACGCACATAATTTTCCGGCACGCAACAGAATTATTGCCGGCATGTGCGATGCTTTAATTGTAGTAGAGGCTGCCGAAAAAGGTGGAGCCCTTATCACGGCCGAAATTGCCAACAGCTATAACAAAGATGTATTCGCTTTTCCCGGAAGTATCGGCCAAACGTATTCGGATGGTTGCAATAAGTTGATCAAGACCAACAAAGCCAATCTTCTCACCTCCATCAAAGACATTGAGTACATCATGAACTGGAGTGTTGAATCTGACTCTTCAAAAAACGAAACCTCTAGACACCTTGACCTAAGTCAGTTTGAACCTGACGAGCAGAAAGTGATTTCGATTTTGAGGGAAAAGAACGCACCCATCATGATTGACGAACTGAGCTGGAAATCCGAACTATCGCCAAGTTTGCTTGCCTCACTGCTTCTTGCCCTTGAGTTTAAGAATGTCGTTCAATCCCTTCCCGGCAAGCAATTCAAACTGAACAAATAAGTCCACAACGAATTAACCTATTCGTTCTCGGTTGACTTCTTATTGCATTTGTCTTTGATGGTTTCGTAGGCTTTTGAATCACCAAGTTCTCCGGCTTTGCTTAGATCAAGGCATCCAGTCTTCTGATCGCCAAACTCCAGGCGCAACAGACCTCTCATGTAATAAGCGTCTTTACTTTTCGGGTTGATTTGAATGATCTTTGTACAATCGTTGATCGCATCTTCGTAGGCCTGAAGAAACTGTTTTGCTTTTCCGCGATTGAAGTAAGCTTCTACATAGTTTTCATTTAAAGCGATGGCAGAAGAATAATCGGCAATCGCGCCATAGTAATCCTGCAACTTCATTTTCACGTTGCCGCGTTCAAAAAAGCCATCAGCAAATTTTGGATTGTTCTCCACAGCCGAATTGTAATCCTTCATGGCACCATGATAGTCTTCAAAAATGGCTTTGATGTTGCCTCTCACAAAATACGCTTGCGAGTATTTCGCATCTGTTTCGATCGCCTTATTCAAATTGAGAATCGCCTCCATAAACTCGCGCTTCTCATATAACTGCATTCCTTTTTGAGTCAGGTCCTTCGCGGATTGGCCAAAAACAGCGGCTCCCGAAATCATCAGGGCAAAAAACAAGATATTCTTTTTCATACTACAGACTTTAGCGTTCAAAAGTAAGTTACGCATATCCAAAATCTTGCCCAATTTTATCGCAGGCGGCAGGCGTGTAAGATTTTTAATGATTTGGAAACACCGAATCCGCCAAAATCATGGCCTGGCGAAAAGCATTTCTATCTAAGTCAGGTGCATAACCGTATTTGTCGAGCCAGCTTAAGATTGTCTCGGTCGCCAGATTACCGACTAATTCGTCTTCTGCCATAGGGCAACCCCCAAAACCTTTGATGGCTCCATCAAATCGTTGACAACCTGCCCGAAACGCTGCTTCAATCTTCTCTTCCGCTGTAGCGGGATTAGAATGCAGATGAGCACCAAACTCGATTGCTGGAAATTTCTGCGTTAGCGATTCAAACAAATAGTGGATTTGTTCAGGTTTTGAAACACCAATGGTATCGGCCAGGGAAATAATTTTCACATCAAGTGTAGAGAGGATGTCTACGAACTTGCCTACCACTTCAACATCATACAGATCACCATAAGGATTGCCAAATCCCATGCTGATGTAGGTCACCAATATTTTATTGGTCTTTTTGCAAATCTCTTGAATTTGATCGAGCGAAGTCAGCGCTTCAGCTATCGACTTATTGGTATTGCGTTGCTGAAAAGTCTCGGAGATCGATAATGGAAATCCCAGATAAGAAATCTGCTCGAATCTACTTGCTTCCTCTGCGCCCCGCGTGTTCGCCACAATGGCCAGCAGTTTTGATCGAGTGGTTGACAAATCCAACTGCTCAAGCACCTGAGCCGTGTCTTTCAATTGAGGAATAGCTTTGGGCGACACGAAACTTCCAAAGTCGATCGTGTCGAATCCTACTTTCAGCAGTTGGTTGATATAGTGAGCTTTTTTTTCTGTTGGAATGAATTCTTCCAAACCCTGCATAGCATCGCGTGGGCATTCGATGATCTTCATATCGATTTAAATCAAATACAATTTACAGGTAACTTAAAGTGACGGAAAAATACATACAATAGTCGTGGATTTCGCCCTCTTAACGTGGCAAACTAATTCATTTATAAATCGGAAGAATTATATTTCGATTAAAAGAAAAATAAAAACGATGCCCTTACCTGAATACACCGGCATATTAGGCTATAGACGCGCGGCTCACTTGCTTCACCGTGCTTCTTTTGGCGCTACGAAAGAGGAGATCGATAACTTCGCGACACTCACACCAACACTGGCCCTTGCCAAACTTTTTCAACAATCTTTACCCGATCCGATTTTACCGATAGATCCCAAAACCGGTAAGGAGTGGTTTATTTCGGGAACCACCGACGCCAACAGCGGAGACAGCGATTTACAGGAATATTTCAAAGGCTGGCTGCTGGGGCAGATGCTCGGTGTAGGAATCAACCCGGCTTTGTCCCTCGCCTACTCTGCGCGCGAAAAAATGGTGTTCTTTATCCACACCATTCTCACGGTCATTCAATCGAAGGTTGACAGTAGCCGATCTCTTTATTTTCAAAATCAACTTTACCGGCTCTTTGCACTTGACAAAAGCGGTGATGTGAAAATTAATTTCAAAGAATTGACCAAGAAAGTCAGCGTAGATAACGCTATGCTGAAGTTGCTCGATGGAAATCTAAACATAAAAGGAAGTCCAAACGAAAATTACGCGCGCGAACTTCATGAGCTTTACACCATCGGCCGAGGACTGGAGGGACATCTTCCACCGACAACAGACCCCGGAGATTATTTTCTCTATCGCGAACAGGACGTGCAGGCCGCAGCCAAAGTTCTTTCGGGCTGGGATATGGATATCACCTATTCAAACATTGATCTTGATACCAAGTTGCCACGAGGAAAAGTAAGAGGCAATGCCACCAACGCCTCCGGTCACGATAATGATCCTAAGCAATTCAGCGACCGCTTCGCTAATCAAATCATTCAGGCTGATCCTGCCTTGCTTGCCGGATCAAATGCGACAGAAGCCAGTGCACTAGACGAGATCAGTCAACTGATTGACATGATCTATTCCAAACCGGAGACAGCGAGAAACATTTGTCGGAGAATTTACAGGTTCTTTGTCTATCACGATATTACAACGGCCATCGATGAAACCATCATAGCCGAGCTGGCAAACTCGTTTACTGCTAATGGATTTAAATTGCAACCGGTTTTAGAAGAACTCTTCAAAAGTCAACATTTCTACGATGCTGCCGCGGGTGTTAACGATGATAATTTCGGAGGCATCATTAAATCTCCTTTAGACCTCACGATTGGAACCCTGCGACTCTTTGATGTTCAGAGTCAACTCCCCGACCCCATCACGGACGCTACCGGATTTTATGAAAAGACAAATGAACTCATCCGGTCGTTAACAAACATGGGCATGCATTTTTATGATCCGTATGATGTTGCCGGCTATGATGCTTATCACCAGTATCCGATCTATCACCGTAGTTGGATATCCACCAATTATCTCACCAGCCGGTATGAGTTTATCAATCAACTCGTTTCTCAAAATCAGAATATGCCGGGCGCTTTAAAAATTGATCCGTATAGTTTTGTTAAATCAAAAATAGACGACACAACTGCTGGCAACGCCCGAAACCTTATCATCGAATTGGCAAAGTATCTACTTCCACAGGCAGAGAATCTCACGTTCGACACCACCCTCGATGACAATTCAGGATTAACAGCAGAACGGATGAATTATTTTCTTACCGCTTTTCTGAAATCGCCTCAAATAGATGCCGACCCCGAAGCCGCCTGGACCGATCGATGGAGTCATCCGTATGAACCCGAGGTGGTGCCCAATCAGTTGGCCAGTTTATTCAATGCGATGATGCAATCGCCCGAGTATCAACTTTACTAATGACTTGATGAAACGAAGAAATTTTATAAAAAAATTATCGCTGGCTGCTGTTCCATTTACCATCGGAGGAATACCTATTCGCCTGATGGCGGAGAATAGCCTCACGCGCATGGCCAATCAGAGCACCAATGATCGGGTGCTGGTGATTTTACAAATGCACGGTGGTAATGATGGAATGAACATGGTGATTCCGGTGGAAGCCTATGATCAATATTATAGCCGCAGAGCCAACATTGCTATCCCCGCCAAGAACAGCTTGCGCAAGATGATCAATCTGGATAGCACGCTTCCATCCAATACACAAGTAGGTCTTCATCCCGACATGATTGCGATGAAAGACTTATACGATCGAGGCCGACTCACCATTGTGCAAGGCGTGTCGTATAAGAATAACAACGGATCACATTTCCGGGGTCGCGACATTTCTTTTATGGGCGGAAGCTTTGACGATTACTTCTCCTCGGGTTGGGTGGGTCGATATCTTCAGCAGGAATTTGCGCCCAAAGTTTATCCAAACGATTTTCCCAATGCCGAGATGAAAGACCCACTCGCCATTGAAATGGGCAGTGATGTGTCGTTAATCTTTCATCAGGATGGGAACATACCTACCTCTATCTCATTAAATGACCCTGAAGGCTTTGCAAAATTAGTGGATGAACTGGAGGGCTTCACTGATCAGGGCATTGACCCGCGCGGCAAACCGCCAGTCGCACTTAACGATTCGCCTTATGGAAAAGAGTTGAACTGGATTTTGGATTTGGAAGACAAGTCCCAAGATTATGCGGACAGGTTGTATGAAGTCTATAAAAACGCACCTGAGTCATCCGTGACCTATCCTGAAAAATATCCATTCAACGCACCGGCAGGAAGTTTGAGAAACGGGTTGACTCCACAACTTAAATTAATTGCACGCTTGCTTGATGGAGGTGGCGCAGGCCTTGGCGTTAAGACGAAAGTCTTTCTGGTGAAGATTGGAGGATTCGACACACATGCACAGCAAGTGGAGAACTATGATCCTACAATGGGTGTTCATGCTGCGTTAAGTTATCACATCGCTTCCGCTATGGCGGCCTTTCAAAATGATTTGAAGGCAAGAGGACTTGAAGATCGCGTGTTGAGTGTTACCACATCTGAGTTTGGAAGACGAATTCATTCCAACGGAAGTTATGGCACCGACCACGGCACAGGAGGCCCGATGTTTATTTTTGGAAATGGTGCCAATCCTGGCGTGGTGGGCAAAGTACCCGACTTGTCGCAGGAGAATGTGGACATGCAATACGACTATCGGCAAGTATATGCCAACATCTTAAAAGATTGGATGCTGGTGGATGCCGATAAAATCAACAACGATATTTTCTTTAAAAACTTCATCAATGGGCCTAAGGAAGAAGGCAGCGGAAACTACGAACCATTGCCCATTGCCATGCAAGTGGTTTCAGGCACAAAAGACAATTTTATAAACAACAGGTTCGCATTGTTTGACGGCTATCCTAATCCGGCTAACAGTAAAACTACCATTGGCTTTCGGGTTAACTCAACTAGCTATGTTAAATTAAGTCTGCTCGACAACGGTGGCCGTGTGGTTAAAACGATTTTCGAAGGTGACAAAGAGCCGGGTGAACATTACCTGAGCCTGGATGTGTCCGATCTGGCACCGGGCACTTATCTTTATCATCTGAAGTGCGACTTATTGAAAGAAACAAAGAAACTCATTGTGATACGATAGACCATGAAGAAATCTCTACTGTTATTAAGTTTGATTATGTGTGTGCTCGGGGCTTTTGGGCAAGGCAAGAAGAAGGCACCGGGCTTCAACAACAAGAAGCAGGTAAATGAACAAGATAAATTTCTCGACAAACAATTCTGGCTGGGCTTCAAGGCCGGAGTTAATCTATCACAGATTGACCCTACCAAAAGATATTCGGTGCTCTCGCCCACCAATTACTCAGCAGGTCTGACGGACAAGTCGTATAACTCATTCAATAAGATGGGAAGCCAGGCCTCCCTTGAAGTTACTTTCTACTTCAAAGGTTTCTCGTTTAGCGCTCAACCAGCTTACATTCATTCGAGGAGCACCTATTCCAACCAGTTCACATGGCGCAATCCCGAAAATGCATCGGAAGAGTTGATACTTCATTATGATCAGGAACAAAAAATAGACTATGCCGATCTGCCCTTACTTATCAAATATGATATCACGCGCACGCGACTAAGGCCTTATGTTCAGGTAGGCGCATTTTATTCGTTGCTCATCAATGCCAACAAGGCTGTTACCGTGTCGGGAACGGATTATGCATCGGGTGGTAAAAACGAATTCAAAAATGATCCGGTCATTGTTGGCGCGAAAGATCTGTTTGCTAATTACTGGGGCCTTGTGGGGGGTGCCGGTGTTAATTATAATTTAGGTAATGTGAGACTGGTGCTGGACATCACCTATCGCAAAGGCATGAGCAACATTGCCAATGTTCAAAATCGATATGGCAATGACAGACTTTCTGGTATTGGCGAAGTACAAGATGATGGAAAGCTTAACAACATTGTTTTTTCTGCGGGCTGCCTCTTCCCGATGCGATACCTCAGTAATAGTTTTAAAGCATTAGATAAGTAAGCCATGAAAAACTATATCCTCATTAGTCTATTCATCGTGACGATTGCCTGCCAGAAAGAATCTGACACTGCGGCCGATAAAACCTTCACCAGGATTTATGACAACAATCAATTCAATGCTTCATATTACCCGATTGATTTGCGGCAAACACCTGATGGTGGATATCTTATTCTCGGTGGACGAAGATTGAAGGACTCGAACTTCAGCGGCATCTATCTTATGAAAGTAGATGAATTTGGAACGTTCATAAGCGATCAGGAAGTTGATCCTGAGTATGTCAATCCTGTGGGGCCGTTTCATGAAATAAACGGCAAGTATTATTTCTTCTGCATGACTTCGGTTGGATTGCAAACTCAATTGGTTGAAATGGCAGCGGATGGATCCATTAACCAAAACATTTCAGTTGGCGGATCATATCCGGCAGCATCTGCTCAGGACAACGGAAGCTTTATCCTGCTCAGTTATGATAACATCAATAAAGAAAGTGTGGTGAGTATTGTTACGCCATCAGGAAGTGTTTCTAAAGCAAACAGTTTCACAATTGGCGCTGGCGATGCCGTAGAGGAGCCCATTATCAATCATTTCCTTCGAACAGGCCGACAATTTCCCTTTCAGGTTGGCAAATCAGTAGCCGGCCAATACTACTTCAATGGATTTTACAATTATACATTCTCGCTGGTGTTTACCGATCTAAACACCAACAATCCGTTGGGAGTCGTGCAAGGTCAGCAGGATGATGGAGGTTTGAGCCAACTGGTATCGCTGGAAGGCGGAAAGTTTGCAACAGCCCGATTCAATTTTGGCGACAACTATTTTATTCCAAATGTATCTTTATCAACAAGCACGATTACATCGAGCGTAGACCTTGGCGGAAATTCTTTGCCGGAACTAGTGGCAAATGCTCCGGTTAAGATATTGCCCGTGAAATTGAACACTCGCGATCTTCTCGTGTATGCAAGCAACACACGCAGCAAGCAGATTGCCTTATTTGGTTATGACAAGTCTTCGGGTGAATTCAAAGGAAGTCATTACCTGGGATTCTCCAATCCTTTCGAAGTAGCAAGCATGACCACCACATCTGATGGTGGACTTGCGGTTTGCGGCACAACTTACGTTGCGGGTCGCTTTCCGCGTATTTGTCTATTCAAACTTCCACCTGAGAAGCTTTCGTCAGCGTTCGGCAAATAAGCGATCATCTGCTTTATAATCTCACCTGTTTTTTCTTCCTTGGGTTTCCATTCCTATGCTACAGATAGAAGAAAACGTCAGTCTATTGCCATTCAATACGTTTGGCGTCAATGTTCGCGCGAAGTATTTTGTCGTGATTTCATCAATCGACCAATTAAAAGAGCTGATAACATCAGAACAGTATAAAAAAGAAAAGCGATTAGTGTTGGGTGGTGGTAGCAATATTCTATTCACCCGCGATTTTGACGGCATCGTTATTAAGATTTCCATCCGTGGTATTAAAAATGTAAAAGAAAGCGACACACATACGTGGATAAAAGCTGGCGCTGGCGTGATCTGGCATGACGTAGTGAAGCATTGCATTGAGCATGACCTCGGTGGCGTAGAGAATCTTTCATTGATACCAGGAACAGTTGGTGCCGCACCCATGCAAAACATTGGCGCCTATGGTGTAGAAATAAAAAATGTTGTAGATCAAGTCGAGTGTATGGATGTCACAACCGGTGAGTTTAGATACTTCAACAATGAAGAATGTTGTTTCGGATACCGTGAAAGTGTATTCAAACAGGAGTTGAAAGAAAAATATTTTATTTCAAGTGTTACTTTAAGTCTAACTAAGAAAATGCATCATCTGAATACATCGTATGGTGCTATTCAAGAGACATTGATGCAACGTCACATACACGATCCAACGATACGTGATGTAAGCAATGCTGTGATACACATACGTCAAAGTAAATTACCTGATCCGCGTGAGTTAGGTAATGCAGGAAGCTTCTTTAAGAATCCAATCATTACATCTGAACAGTATCAATCATTAAAAATCAAGTATCCGGATATGCCAGGTTATTCACCTGTGAATCAAGAAGTTAAAATACCTGCTGGTTGGCTGATTGAACAATGTGGTTGGAAAGGAAAGAGAGTTAATAATGTTGGTGTTCATAAGCATCAAGCACTTGTGATTGTTAACTATGGAAGTGCAACAGGCAATGAAATTTTTCAACTCGCTGAAGAAATTAAACACAGCGTAGAAGAAAAATTTGGTGTGAAGTTGATGAGTGAAGTAAATATTTTTTAAATGAATGATACAATCAGTTATGATGTGAATAAAAAAATATCACGACTGAAATTTTTTCATCATTTAAAAATTAATTGCAAAAAATTTTTGTGAATTAATTATTTATTATACCTTTCGTACAGTTTTAACAAAAAATATTAAAACGCTATGGCAAAAAAACCCGCTAAGAAAGCAGCTAAGAAAGCAAAGAAGGCTGCTAAGAAGAAGAAGTAATCGAGCATAGCTTGATACTTTTACAAAGGGAAGTGATCCAGGATCGCTTCCCTTTTTCTTTTATATCATTCCATGTTGACGCAGAAGTAATGTTGTTGAATAACGTAACTCTTTATTCAACTAAGTTAGAATCACTTCATCATAAGTTAGAAATCACTTCATCAAATCATCGATGCACACCAGTGGTAAACATCGTATAATCATTATCACGAGGTAATCATCGTCCTCCAATATTTATATCACGCTGTACTGTAAGTGGACTCGTCCGATCGCATTTAATCCATAATCCATTCTATTCATCATGTATATTCGTACCAAATACCCCAACAGGAGCGAGCGACAACGGTTGCGTAGATTTTATACTCCAAGTGCTTGTTTACCAATACACAAGCCAGTTAACTTTGCGCAATCTTAAACAAAACCATTATGGCAAAAGCAACTGCTCAACCAACCGCTGAAAAGGCACCCGCTAAGAAAGCACCTGCAAAAGCAAAGGCAAAAGCTGCTGCTTCTACTTCGGCTCCCTCTATCGATATAGAGAAAGTAGCAGAAGAAGTTCTTACCAAGTTAAAGGCATTGAATCTGGAGCCGCAACTACAAGCCGACATTGAATGGTGTTTAGGAAGCTATCGTCACGATAGGAATCCTGCCGGTCTCTATGAAATGGCCGAACGCGCTTTTGGTATCTTCAAAGCTGAACAGGCAAAGAAAACAAAAGGGATTACCACTAAGTTGGTAAGCGAAGTTGAGAAGGCATTGAAGAGCCGCTCTTAATTATTCCCTTGAAATTTTGGATCTGACAACGCATCAATAAGATGAGTTGTCAGTTCATGTGGGTTACATTATCCAGTGTTCCGCTGTATTTAACACAGTCAACGCCAAAGCGATTTAAAAAATCAACGCCTTCATCGCTTTTCAATCCTTTGTAGGCTGCGTATGAGTTTAGGTAAATCACCTGGCGAATACCCATGCTATAAATTATTCTGGCGCATGCCAGGCACGGAGAGAGCGTAACATATAATGTCGCTCCATCAACGGAAGTCTTATTTTTTACTGCATAGAGAATGGCATTTTGCTCAGCGTGTATCGCTAATGAACATCCGCCTTTTGAATCATGCGGACAACCTGTCTCCGGCCACTCTTCATCACAATTGTGCGTGCCCGATGGCGGGCCATTGTAACCTATTGAAATAATGCGTGTGTCTTTTGTAAGAACAGCACCAACATGACGTTTGATGCAATGAGAACGCTTGGCGAGATTCACGGCCAACTCCATGTAGATATCGTCAAACTCGGGCTTCGCTGAAATCATCCGCTCTTTAGTTAATGGTTTCTAATCCAGGTGGGCAAACTTCCAAAAAATCAAGATTGAAAACAAAATTCTTATCTTCGCTGCAAAACTATTGTTCATGATTCGATTGATTGGCTTGTTTTGCCTGCTCCCGATTCTTCAATCTTACGCTCAAGAGGCGGTTAAACCAAGACCAAGTCCGTTAGCCATTGTCTCCTCCCGCTACAAAGACAATTACATAAAGATCGTATATAGCCAGCCACATAAGAGAGCGCGCGAAATCTTTGGCGGCATTGTTCCATACGGGCAAGTTTGGAGAACCGGTGCAAACGAAGCAACGGAAATAACATTTACCAAAGACATTTTAATCAATGGCACGCTGACAAAAGCTGGCACCTACTCGTTATTTACGATTCCGGAAAAAGATGCATGGACTATTATTATCAACAGCGAACTTGGGCTTTGGGGTGCGTACAATTACAACTCAAAACTGGATGTATTTCGATTTTCAGTACCTGTTCAGCAACTCAGTGACGTTGTGTTTGAACCCTTCACAATAGTGATCGACCAGAAAAATGATAAAGCTGACATCTTGATGATGTGGGACAAAGTCAAAATATCGATTCCAATTCAATTCATAGAAATCAAACAGTAAAGTCTGCCAACTATGCGATTCGCTACACTTCTTGTGCTTCTTCTCATTTCAATATCCGCTCAAGCCCAGGACTTGGCAGAGTTAGACAGACGCAATGGATTTAAATCCATTAAACTTGGCCAGCCCATTGACAGCATCAAAGGAGCTTCCTTCAAAAAAGATATCAAAGAGAAAAATGAATTTCCGGTGAAATTGTATGTAGTGGACAATCCGGAATATAAAAATATCGGAGAAGTGAAGGTGAAGAAGCTGGAGCTAAAGACGTACAAAGACCTTATCTACGAAATCGATGTGACCACCGAAAAAGACACACGCCTGATGAAAGGCATGATCAAATCCTTTGGCGAGCCTAAATACATTATCGTCACAGACACCTACAACTGGATCACCGAAAATCTCAGCCTCACATTTAAGAATCATTCCAAAAATGAGATCCTCCTCACCTATCGGTGCTACTCTGTTCTGAAGATGATGCGCATCGATAAAGGAAAGAAGGTAGATGATATTGCGGAAGACTTCTGATTAACCTTTATAGGTAATTCGATAGATAACACCCGCTTGATCATCGGATACCAGAATCGAACCATCCGGTAACACTAACACATCCACTGGACGGCCCCAAACTTTTTGAGTGGCATCGTCCATCCATCCGCTGGCAAAGGTTTCGTAACCTACCGATTTGCCATTCTCAACTTTGACTAAACTAAGCCGATATCCATTCTTCTTTGTTCTGTTCCATGAGCCATGCTCAGCAATGAACAACTGATTTTTATAGGAAGCAGGAAACATATTGCCGGTATAAAATTTCAAGCCAAGTGGAGCAACGTGAGCGCCAAGATTTTGTGCAGGCTTCGTAAAATCAGCGCAGGGCTTCTTATCGCCAAATTCAGGATCTTTGATTGTTCCCCCGTGGCAATACGGATAACCAAAATGCTGCCCTTGCTTCGTTGCAGTATTCAACTCACATGGTGGAATATCATCGCCTAGCATGTCGCGTCCGTTGTCTGTAAACCAGATTTGCTTTGAGTCAGGATGCCATGTGAAACCAACCGTGTTGCGCACGCCACTGGCAAATAATTCCAGACCGGTTCCGTCAGCATTCATTCGGTGAATGGCTGCATAAACAGGATCTTTAGATTCGCAGATATTGCAAGGCGCTCCCACCGGAACATATAATTTTCCATCTGGGCCAAAGGCAATGTATTTCCATCCGTGATGAGACTCCGTTGGGAATTTGTCGTAAACGACTTCTGCCTTTCCGGGATTGGCAAGCTTCTTTTCAATGTCGGTGTACTTGGTGATACGACTTACTTCTGCCACATATAGATTACCATCTTTGAACGCAACACCATTTGGCATATTCAAACCAGAAGCGATCACCCATTTCTTATCGGCCTTGTAATCTCCGTCTGTATCCTTGATTGCATACACTTTATCTTCATTGCGATTGCCAACGAACAAAGTACCGCCCGGAGACATGGCCATAGACCTCGCATTTTCCACTTCCGCAAAGACGCTGATCGAAAAGCCCTTCGGGAGCTTAATCGTATTTAAGGGAAGCTCTTCACTGGCTGTTGTGAGGGCCGGCATCGAACCGTCAGCTGCAGTTGAACGATCTGTTGTTTTCTTGCTTACCGAATTGGTAAAAACAACGACAGCGATGAACAAAGTAAGTGTGATGGAAATAAGTCGTTTCATAGTCATTAGAATTGAAGCCCGAAAGTTACAGCATAACGCGCGTTGATTGTCAACCGCATGAATACTAATTCGCCCTCTTGAACGAACGATTAACCGGACACTAAATCGACCAAAAGGATTTTGTAAAACACTTCATTCAATCCTAGCAATTTTTTGGCGATTTTTGCTGTCCAAAATTGTATAAACCTGCTTTTAAGGCCAATAACCACTTGCCGCCCAAAAGCAAACCTCAAATTGACGATCTAAAAATGATTTCTGTTTCCAATATTTCGTATTTCATAGGCGGCCGCGCCCTTTATCAGGATGCTTCTATGTTTATCAAACCTGATGACAAAATCGGATTAATTGGCAAAAACGGCAAAGGAAAGTCTACACTACTCAAAATCATCAATGGCGAACTGCGTATTGACAAAGGAAGTATCAGCAAAGCCAAAGATTGCACAATTGGGTTCCTAAATCAGGACCTTCTCTCCTACCAAACTGACGATGCCATCCTAACCGTGGCCATGGAGGCCTTTAAAGATGCGGTAGACACGCAACGGCAGATCGAAAAAATACTTCACAAGCTTGAGACGGAATACTCAGATGACCTGGTTAATAAGCTCACTAGTCTACAGGAGAAATTCGAACATCTGGACGGCTACACCATGCAATCCAAAGCGGAAGAGGTTTTGGAAGGGATTGGATTTAACACTCAGGACTTGCACCGCTCGTTGAGGGAATTTTCTGGCGGTTGGCGAATGCGAGTGATGTTGGCCAAACTTCTATTGGAAAAACCATCGTGCTTGTTGTTGGATGAGCCCACTAACCACCTGGACTTACCTTCCATTGAATGGGTGGAGAACTATCTCCGTAATTACGAAGGTGCTGTGGTGATTGTATCTCACGACCGGCAATTCTTAAATAATGTTATTTCCAAAACGGTAGACGTTACAAACGAACAGCTAATTACCTACGAAGGCAATTACGATTTCTATCTGGAAGAAAAAGCAATGCGCGAAGAGATTCAACAGGGCGCATACGAAAATCAGCAGTCTAAAATCAGGCAAACAGAACGATTCATTGAGCGATTCAAGGCAAAAGCCACCAAAGCACGGCAGGTGCAGTCACGAGTGAAAGCGTTAGACAGAATGGATAAAGTGGAAGAGGTCGTGAGCGACAATGCCGCAGTAAACTTTAAGTTCAATTTCAATCAAACATCAGGAAGACATGTTGTGACCTTGAAAGATGTTTCGAAATCGTATGGACCACTTGAAATTTTAAAGCACACGAGCGCAGGTGTCGAGCGGCATGACAAGATTGCCTTGATCGGAGCTAACGGTAAAGGAAAGTCTACACTACTTAGAATTATTGCGAATACCGAGCCTGTTTCGGGAGAAGTGGTAGTAGGACACAATGTGATCTATGGATTTTATGCGCAGCATCAGTTGGAAGATCTTCATGCCGAAAATGAAATGCTGGAAGAGCTTAAACAAGCCGGCAGTCGAAAAACGGAACAAGAACTTCGCAATGTACTCGGGTGTTTTCTTTTCTCAGATGATGACGTCTTCAAAAAAATCAAAGTATTATCTGGCGGAGAGAAATCTCGCGTAGCGTTGGCGAAGACCCTAATATCCGAGGCCAACTTTTTATTGTTAGATGAACCCACCAACCACCTTGACTTCGTTTCTGAAAATATTCTGATACAGGCATTGCAACAATACAAAGGCAGTTTTGTCGTGGTTTCTCACAATCGCTACTTCGTGAGCCAGGTAGCCAACAAGATTTGGTACATAGAAGACAAGCAGATCAAAGAATATCCCGGCACGTACGAAGAGTATGAATACTGGAAGAAAAAAACAGAACTAGCAAACGCCACTCCTCCACCCAGTAAGAAATCAACTCCTAAAGTGGAAAAGGCATCTCCGGTGCGAACTAAAACAGACGAGCAAAAAATAAAGTCGCTTGAACAGGAAATAAAAAAGATAGAAACAACGATTCAGAAATTGCAGTCAGATAAATCGGCCATCGAAGACGAACTGGCTCAACCTGAAGTGTATTCCAATATCGACAAGCTGGCCAATGTGCAGTCTCGATTTGATCAAGTCGATCAGCAATTAGAAGACGCCAACAAAAAATGGGAAGCCCTTGCCATTGAGCTTGACGAACTGGAGAACCGATAATCTACCTCCATCCTACCGACATGGTAATCGCAACTCTGTTCAGACCTTGACGTAACGTGGTAGAGTTGGGAGTACCACCAATTATTGGCATCCCTCTAAAATCATAATAATAAGATGGATATTGATAAGAGGCTTTGATCAATTGATATTTTGATCCAATACCTATGGCAATTTTCAAATCGTGATAACGTATTCTAAAACCTGCCAGCGTGCTAACCATCCGCCCACCATCAATCTTCTGATAGCCATTGAAAGTTGATCGGTTTGCAGTTGGATTAGACCAGCCGTAATTGAATTGCAGGAAGAACGCGTTCTTGTTTCTACTGCCAAACAAGTCCCAACTGACCGAACCAAAAACAGGACGCGTTTGC
Organism: Cyclobacteriaceae bacterium; assembly: GCA_044222145.1. Classification (GTDB taxonomy): domain Bacteria; phylum Bacteroidota; class Bacteroidia; order Cytophagales; family Cyclobacteriaceae; genus ELB16-189. The sequence continues at coordinate 36,602 of JBGANU010000019.1, read as the reverse complement.
CAATTCGCATAGGTGTCAAAGCCAATACCCGCGCCCACGCGAAGCTTATTGCCGATGGTGATGCCATGTGTAGTCGCCACCGTTGACGTTACTTCATTTTTAAAATTGCAATTCTTACAACCGATCAAAACACCTGACTGAATGTTGAAGAAATAAGAAATCAAGCGAACACTGTTCAATCCTTCAGCCTGCTTCTTTTTAGGTGAGGTCTTCGGTATCGGGGAGTAGTAAACAGAATCAGAGTCAAAATTCTGCGCCCATGAGGTACCACCCAGAGCAACCAACATGAATATGCCTATCGTCAACCTCATTGCTTACCCATATTTATCTTGCTCAACAACTTTATCTTTTTGATATCGGTGTAATCGTATTGATACAATCCGTCTGTGCCAATCACCATCGCAGTGTTTTCAAATGGAATGATGTCAACCGCATTGATATCCGTATAATTAGCCAATTGATTTTTATCTATGGCATTCACGTCAGTGGCATCATAGACTTTTAGGCCAGCACTTCCATCACAAATGAAAAGGATGCCGTTGTCGATTCCGAGGCCATTCGGGTGAGTCATCGGATAAACTTTTACAAGGCTTGGATTTTTGACGTCCTTGATATTCACGATCTCCAGCTGATTTGTTTCAACGTGACAACCATCGCCACTATGCAGGGTTACGTAGGCATAATCACCTTCTACTACTACCGGGTCGCAACTGTAAATATGTTCATACTGACCTACCTGACTCGGAGCATCCGGATTAGTCAAGTCGAAGATATACAACCCAGCCCGTGTGCCCACGAATAATGTCTCATCGCGAGGAAACAGAGTCTCGGCAAGCCAGGAGACTTGAATCTCGTTTGTTTTTGTTGGCTGTGCTGGCTTGCTCACGTCAACAACATCCAGATAGTAAGAATCTAGAGTATACAAGTGATCATTGGCAATTGTAAATCGGGATGTAGAACCAGCTATTCCGGTCGCGGATGTTGGCGCAGCGCTAGGTGCCGATTTAGAAGAATACAAAGCATCAACAGCAATACCCCGGCCGTAATAGACTCCACCCCATGGCTGCATGGTATGATTGCATTGATCTTCCGTCACCGTTACGGTTTTAACTTCTTTCCAATCGGTAATAATTCCTTGTGTTGCACTGGATGAATAACCCATTGTCATGTAATGATCGAACAGTCCGGTCATGCGATTGATTTCCTTTATGTTCGATGTGTTAGAGATATCAAAAACAACCAGGTCAACAAAGCTGTCCGCATAAAGCGTATTACCGATGATGGCCATGTCATAATTTCCAGGAATATTTAAAAAACCTAAAGGCTTGGGATTGACGGGAGATGTGTTGTCAAATAAGTGGATCCCTTTTCCGGTTTCATTCACGTATAAGATGTGGTCCTTCAAGTACAGCTTGCCAGGCGAAACCAAATCTTGCGGTGCCATAAAAGCAACGGCTGCTTTTATTTCGGCAGATGTGGTGTAGACTGGCTCGTAGTAGACATACGTGTTTTCAACTTTGCAGGTATCATTACAACCTTGAAATGAAACGGTGAGCAGTGCGAGAAGGAAGACAGATAGTGATTTCATAGCCTAGCGATTTTGGGTGTACGGTTATTTGACACCAATTGCCAGACAGAGGTTGGGATAGCTGAAAATTAAATCTTGACCGCTTCGAGGAGAACACTCAAAACAAGTATCAGCGTAAGAAACAGCAAGGCAAATAAGGTCGACTTAATTCTCTTTTGCATCTTAAGACGTAGCGTGAGCATAATGATAGCTATTTGAAGATATATCTAAACCTGAAACCGATATCCATCACCATCGGATTGCTGATTTGCCCTGAAGTTGACTTCAACACTGAGTTGACAGAATATCGCATGCCGGGTGTCAAAGAAATTCTATACTGTCTTCCCACTTTATAACTCAATTCAGTGCCAAACAAGCCGGCCCAACTCATCGTGCGATAGGGAGATTTGTCTCCCGCTCCTTGCGAAAACCGACTGGCGTTTCCACTTTGGTCACTCAATGTGTTCTTCACAAAGAAATCCGCGGCTACCCCAGTGTTTAGTTGCCAGCCTATCTTCCGATCAATTAGCAAATAACCAGTCTGCACAGGCACGGAAACAACTTCGATAGCACTGTTAATTTGGTAAGGAGTTGTGATAGTAACCGCCTGCGATGAAAAGTCTGCATACTCGGATACAAAAGCTTTTGCTTGATTGCTGGTTGTACTGGAAATATAGTTGGATGTATAATCAATACTTTGATTGATATAATTGGCCCCACCCTGAACTACCCAGCGTTCGAAAACGCGCTTGCTTACCGAAAAACCGGCTGAACGTGCCGTTCCAACACCGGAGGGATTGCTATAACCTGTGTTACTATTCGAGTACAGTGCTTGTGGAGATGCAGCTTTGCTAAATATTCCGCCACCAGACCCGTATCCTGGATTGTAGTTACCCGTGGAGATACCAACTGATGCCCAGGTGTCTTCTGCTGTAATGTTCTTTTTTGAGCTGGCCATGAATGACGCAGGCATTGCCGGTAAACCTAATCTTGGAATGACAATACTTCCGTGAACCACTGCAGGTACATCTTCGACCAGGCTGGCAAAGGTTGAAGACATCGTGCGCTCTGATGTTTCGCTTTCTTGTGGCTCTTTGTTCTTGTCAACTAAAATCTCTTTTCGCGATTCATCAAGAATGGCTACCTCGGGTGTCAACGCCTGTTCAACTTTTCTTTTTGGCTCCAAGTGAGCAACGCTATTCTGAGATGATGATGAAGTTGCCGATTGCTTTATAGTCTGATTTGAATTGCTGTCTCCGGGCTTCTTACTTTCAACAGACTTCTCGCTGTCGCCAGCGCTCCTGGTTGATGGTTCTTTTACTGATTCTTTGTTCGAGGCCAGTTGTTCTGTCTGCTCCGTACCGGTAAAATAGAATAGCCCGCCTAAAAGCACCACCAGAAAAACAGAAGCCGCGGCTAACCATTTATAGAAGACAATCTGCTTCCTCATGGTGCCTTGTTCCGATTTTACCAACTCCAATTCAATATTCGACCAGATCGAATCAGAAGGGTTTACTTCTGCCCCATCAAAGGCATTTTTCCAGTCCTCCTCAAATCGTTGTCTACTTAAATCTTTCATATCTTCCCTCCTCTTGAATAAGTTTTGATCGCAATAAACTCTTGGCCCGATTGTATTGTGATTTTGATGTGCCTTCGCTAATCTGAAGCATCTCAGCTATCTCTTTGTGTCCATATCCCTCTATCGCGAATAAATTGAATACAACCCTGCACCCATCCGGCAGAGATTGCACCATTGAAATCAATTCGGATAAGTTAAATTCAGATAGATTTAAACCTTCGTCCTCCTGAATTTGAACTTCATTGACATCTACCATGGGCAACATATAAAGCTTTTGGCGATTGCTGTTCAAGGCTGTGTTGATGATGATGCGGGTGATCCACGTCTCCAGTTTTGCTTCTGAGCGAAATGAATGGATACTATTGAACACTTTAATAAAACCTTCCTGCAAAATGTCCTCAGCTTCTTGTGTAGAACGGGCATATCGCATGCAAATCGCCATCATTTTTCGGCAATAGCGCTCGTAGAGGGCTTTTTGTAAAGTCCTGTCACCTTCGGCACATCCTTTGATTAGCTCCTTCTCACTCAGCATGTATACCTTCCTGCCATTAGACCCTTTATGCGATCAAAAAGTTGGAAGCGAACTTCCCACAAATAAACTTTAGTTTTGTTAGATGAAGCACCTACTAATCGCTCTTTTATCCCTTGGAAGCCTCACCGCTCCGGCTCAAAAAAATCTCCTTTATGTCGACCATGTATACGAGGAGCAAATCAAAACGGTCCAGCTCTTCCCTGATTTATCCATCGAATTTGACGATCTGCAGGACAACCGAAATAACTATTATGTAAAGATAATTCATTGCAATTATGATTGGACGAAATCAAGATTGCAGGATCTGGGCTTTCTGCATGACTACAATGAATTCACCATCAACGATTATGCGATCTCTAATAATATCTATCCGACTTATGTTCATTATCGTTTTCAAATTCCAACCGTAAAAATTCCTGGCAACTATTTATTGATCGTCTATCGCGATGGAGATCAATCCGACCTGATCCTCTCCAAACGCTTTTTTGTAACCGATAATCAGGTTACCCTGCAGGTTGATAACACCTTCACCGGTGCTGGAACGCTTAGAACGAGTAACCAGCAACTCAATTTTATAATCAACTACGGAAATATAGAAATACTCAATCCGCTGGAATCGGTGCATGTGGTGATCCGCCAAAATCAGCGATGGGACAACGCCCGAATGGATGTGAAGCCTTCTTTTGTTCGCGATAATTCAAGCGAACTGGAATACCGATTCTTCGATCAGGACAAACATTTCGTTGCCGGAAATGAATTTAGATTTGTTGATTTCAGATCGCTCAATTTTCCAGGACAAAATACAGGTCGATTGGATCGAAGTGTTAAGCCCTTTCATCTCACCGTGCAACTTGATAAGTCACGCGGCAATCAGTCCTACGCTCAATACGTGGATATCAATGGCGATTATCGGATTGAAAACCTTGACTATGCCGAACCCGCGACCAGTGGTAATTATCTGGAGACAACCTTTTCATTGGTGTCGCCCAAGCAGATTGACGGAGATGTTTATGTAATTGGTGCATTTAATAACTGGGCCCGAAATGACGAAAACAAAATGACTTATAACACCGGAAGTGGTGTGTATGAGTCGACCATATTATTGAAACAAGGATTATACAACTACTGCTACTCAGTCGAAAATTCTGACCTATCAACTGATTACTTTGAAGGAAGTCACTTCGAAACCGAAAACGTCTATGAGGTACTGGTGTACAATCGACCATTTCGTCCCAATGCAGACTTACTGATTGGATATTTTGTGTTGCCCGTAAATCAGCGCTAAGCGTAATTCAATTCCTGGCTCGAGGCTTTGCGAATGGTGTCGGCATTGGCCACATCAAGCATACCAAAACCTTTATGTGAAAAATATCCAAGCCCGTTCTCATACAAAAATTGTTGCACGGGCTGGGGGGCATATAACGTGAAGGGAAACGTATAACCTCTTACTTCGTACTTCACATCCGAATCAAACAGCGGATAGATTCTCGCAAACTTCTTATGTGAACTTTGAATGCGGTTGATATAGTCTTTGTCAGGAACCAACTGAAACTTGTAGTACTGTGCCAGTTGCTCCGGAGTATATTTTCCGCTGGCTTCCATTCGGGCAATGGTTGAATCGTAAAGCAAATCAGAAAACTCGTCACTCTCCGGTGTTATGAATCGTTTGCCGCGTTCGTCATTAAATGAAGCAGGGATGAGTACCACAGGAGAAATACATAAGAACTTCACGGAATCAGTAATCGTCACCGCCTCTTCTTTCTCATACGATTCAGGAATCAATTGAAGATTTCCGATCATCAGTTCTTTTTGTTCAAACAGGGTAGCAAGAAAGTAATCCAGAAATTCTTTGTCAGTTGCTGAAAACACGAGCGTCACCTTTGACGAATAAAAATGAAGACCCTTCCGGCTAATTTTTATCTGACCCTTCAACCCGGAAAAATTGTATTGGGTGTAACTAGAAAACTGACGGTTGCCACCGGCCATAATCAAACCCTTAATGGTTTGAGCCAATAAAAATTGATGGTGAAAAGGTACGTATGCACCTCTGTTGACCAGCGAAAAAACGATCCGGATTCTCACGCCCTAAAAAATTAAAGGGAAAAACAGTAAAACGGTTAAAAACTGCGTCTAAAAAAATGAACCTGAGGAGCTAAAGTACTAAAAATCAGGCAAGTTGGAAGGCCTGATGCAAGGAATATTTTAAGATAGCGGCTTTCAGGTCCTCACCAGGAGACAATAGAACCAAAAACGATTAAAAAAATGGAAATTTAAGAGATTAACAGCTCCTAAACATTGAATCGGAAGTGCATGATGTCCCCATCCTCAACCACATAATCCTTCCCTTCCACACCCAATTTTCCGGCATCGCGACAGCCAGCTTCCGTCTTGTATTTCTGAAAGTCGGCCAGCTTGATCACCTCCGCCCGGATGAAGCCTTTCTCAAAATCAGTGTGTATCACACCTGCAGCCTGAGGCGCGCGCCAGCCACGGTGAATAGTCCAAGCACGAACTTCTTTTTCACCGGCCGTGAAATAAGTTATCAAGTTGAGTAGTGTGTACGCAGCGCGGATCAGTTTATTAAGTCCTGACTCCTTAAGCCCATACTCCTCCAGAAACACGGTGCGGTCGGCTTCATTGTCAAGTTCTGCAATCTGCGCTTCAATCGCAGCACAAACCACCACCACATCAGCGCCTTCCTCTTTCACCAAGTTTCTAAGTGCATCAACATGCTTATTACCTGTGTGAATAGCGGATTCGTCTACGTTGGCCACGTAGATCACAGGTTTATCCGTAAGCAATTGCAAATCTTCTATTGCCTTCTTATCCTCAGCATCGGCCTGGACTGCTCTGGCATTTTTTCCAGCCAATAAAGCTTCTTGATACCGCTGCAAAACGGATAGCTCTTTCTTGGCTTTCACATCTCCGCTTTTGGCAGTTCGTTCAACTTTGCTGATCTTTTTTTCCACCGAATCAAGATCCCGCAACTGCAATTCGGTATCAATGATTTCTTTATCTGAAACCGGGTTGATTTTTCCGTCTACGTGAATAATATTTTCATTGTCGAAGCATCGCACAACATGGGCAATTGCATCTACTTCGCGAATGTTCGCTAAAAATTGATTTCCCAAACCTTCACCTTTACTCGCGCCCTTCACCAATCCTGCAATGTCAACAAACTCAAATGTGGTCGGGATCACTTTTTGGGGGTTGACCAATCCCTCCAGGACTTTAAGCCTTTCATCTGGAACGGAGATAACTCCCACGTTTGGCTCAATTGTGCAAAACGGAAAATTTGCCGCCTCAGCCTTGTTGTTAGAAAGCGCATTAAAGAGTGTTGATTTTCCAACATTTGGCAATCCTACAATTCCGCATTTAAGCCCCATAATTCACATTGATTTTAAAACAGGGCGCAAATATAACCACTAGCCAAATTGATTTTATGGTGGGAGGACCGATTTCAGGACTTTTTATCCCCGAATAAAAAGAAAAGCCCTCTGCGTTGGCAGAAGGCTCTTCCCGGTTTAGGTTAGGTTAAAATTTTAGTCCCATTTGAGTTCGCTATCCACAGTGGTTTCTGTTTTAGCGGTCTCCTCTACGTGTTCTCCGTTTTCTTCGCGTGCATGATCAAACTGGCTGAAATCTACGTTTGGCATCAGCTCATTTTTCACATGATTAACAGTATTATTTAAGGCTTCCATGAACTTGTTAAAATCCTCCTTGTAAAGAAAGATTTTATGTTTCTCATACGTGAAACCTTCATCGTCTTTGTTGTAGCGTTTTTTACTTTCTGTAATGGTGAGGTAATAATCGTTTGAACGGGTTGACTTAACGTCAAAAAAATAGGTACGCTTACCTGCTTTTACCTTCTCTGAGAAAATCTCGTCTCTTCCATTGTTCTTGTTCTCTTCCACAGCTCGAGTGTTTAGGTTAAGATTTTGGGTATTTGGTGCGATCGAATATAGTAGTTTCAAAAATTATTGCAAACTAAGGCCGCAATATTTCACCTTTTTACCGTTATTTTCGAATGATTTCACAAGAAATAGTCATTTGTATTGCCGATAACTCGCATTTTACGACCCCGTGAATAATAATTTCGATGAAATCAAAAAGTCGGGCAACCTAGAGTTGCTGGCCCGGCAGCTGGTAGAAGGTTTCATAACGGGACTTCACAAGTCCCCTTATCATGGATTCTCGGTTGAGTTTGCGGAACATCGCTTGTACAATGAAGGCCAAAGTACGCGGCACATAGACTGGAAAGTATTGGCGCGAACTGACAGGCTTTACACAAAGCAGTACGAAGAGGAAACCAACCTGCGATGCCTTATTGCAATTGACTGTTCTTCGTCCATGTATTATCCAGCCAATACGCTGGCGAAATTAAAATTTAGCATTTATTCGGCATCGGCCCTGGCCTATTTGTTATATAAGCAACGCGATGCTGTTGGGCTTTGCCTATTCTCCGATAAAATTCACGAGTACACTCCAATCAAATCGACCTCCTCACATCTCGACAAGATTTTTACGTTGCTGGGTAATTCAATAGAACAGGGCAGTCGCGAGTTGAGGCCCACGAATGTCGCCAGTGTTCTTCACGAGGTTGCTGAAAAAACTCATAAGCGATCTTTGGTGATTATTTTTAGCGACATGTTTGAAGGAGAAAACGTGGATGAAATATTCAAAGCGCTTCAACATTTGAAACATAACAAGCATGAGGTTCTTTTATTCCACGTAAGTGACCACGACACGGAACTGGCGTTCAATTTTGATGAGAGACCTTACGAGTTTATTGATCTGGAAAGTGGCGACCGGCTCAAACTTAATCCCGCAGAAATTCGAGATCGATACACGCAACAATTGAACCACTTCCACAAAGAACTTCAAATGAAATGCAACCAGCTAAAAATTGATTTTATCTCTGCGAATACGCAAACGAACTATTATACTGTATTGCAATCTTACCTGATCAAGCGATCAAAGATGAGATAATCAGGCTTGCAATTGTTCGTTGTGAAGCCAGGCTTTCTTAGCACCAAGTTCTTCTTTGGTTTCTACATAATCTGGATCAGGAACACAGCAATCAACCGGGCACACAGCGGCACATTGTGGTTCCTCATGAAAACCTGTACACTCTGTACATTTTCCCGAAACGATGTAGTAGAATTCATTTGATACTGGTGACTGGGCAGACTTAGCGTCCACCTTTGAACCATCCTCCAGTTCAACTTCCGTTAGAGCAGTGCCGCCAGCCCAATTCCACTCACGGCCACCCTCATAAATGGCTGTATTCGGGCACTCGGGTTCGCAAGCGCCACAATTAATACACTCATCTGTTATCTTTATTGCCATGCTTTCCTTTTTTCTGTGCTTTCCAACGTAATTTCGCGCCCTGCGGGGCCAATAAAGACGCAAAAATAAGTCACAAAAGCCTGCCATCAAAACAGACATTCACGTACAAAAGTTTAACACGTCATGAATTTAACTCAGCGAATCAGTGCCTTTAGTGAACTTGGAAAACGAATATCCGCACTCGATAGCAATGAGGTTGGCAGCATACTTGAACGGGTTGCTAACCAAAATCCATGGTTCACCCAAGCCAATTCTAAATTAGCCCTGGAAGGAATTACTAAGTTCCTGACTCAATCCAATCTCGAAAAATGGACGAGCGCCTACGACTTACATCCAGATCATGTAAAAAAAGTGGGCGTGGTGATGGCGGGAAATATTCCACTGGTTGGCTTTCATGACTTTTTAAGTGTTCTCATTTCGGGTCATAAAGTTCTTGCTAAAGTCAGTTCCCAGGATTCGGTGCTCATCCAATGGCTGGCTGAAATCTTAATCTCAATCAATCCAGAATTTTCTACTCTCATCTCATTTCAAGAACGGTTGAACGATGCCGAAGCAATGATCGCCACGGGCAGCGACAATACTGCACGTTATTTTGAATACTATTTTCGAAACGTTCCTAACATCATCCGAAAGAACAGATCATCCTGTGCGATTATTATGGGAGAAGAATCCAATAAAGAGTTGGAAACTTTAGGCACAGATGTCTTTACCTACTTTGGTTTAGGCTGTCGGAATGTTTCGAAACTTTACGTACCTGAAGGTTATCAATTCAATCTACTTCTTGATAGCTGGTCGTCTTATCAACCTGTTATTCAACATCACAAGTATTGTAATAATTATGACTATCAAAAATCAATACTGTTGGTAAACAGCATTCCGCATCTTGACAATGGGTTTGTCTTGCTCACCGAGAGTGAGGCGTTAGTGTCTCCAATTTCAACGGTTTATTATGAGACCTACCTTGATCAAAAAGATCTCAATCACAAAATAACGAACCATAGTAATAAGCTGCAGTGCACCGTTTCCGCTGGTGGGTGGTTCAACGGAAGCATTCCATTCGGAAATGCACAGTCCCCAGAAGTTTGGGACTATGCCGATCATATTGACACCTTAAAGTTTCTTGAGTTCAAATAGTAATAGCAGGCGCAAGCGAAGTTTTACTTACCTCTCATAATTTCTACCCAGCCTGTCATTGAATCAGTTGGCATACTAAGCTTATAGAAGTAAACTCCATCATTTATTTCACCTCCACCCCAGTCGTTCTTATAATTTCCTGAAGAATAAACCTCTTTACCCCAACGATTGGTAATCACGAGATTTGCATCTGGTGGTAGATTTCGAATAAAGAATACATCATTTATACCATCACCATTCGGAGTAAACACATTGGGCACATAAACCTGTGTATCCACATCGAGGGTGATCGTGTAATCTTTTTCGCAGCCTAATGCATCTCTCAGAGACAATTTATATTCACCTGAGAAGAGATTTTTGATGCTCAACTCTACTTTCAAGTTCTGTGTATTTCTGACTGCGGTAGTCCAATCCTGAACAAAACCTTGACTTGGGAATAACGGCTTAGTGAGTTCAAGTCTAACTTCATACGGTTCTTGTTCACTTTCTTCGATACCGACTAACATCGAACCAGTTGCCAAGTCAGGCAAAGAGATCACTCGATTAACGTACAAGGTATCCAGTGGCTTGGTAGCGCCCGCTATCGTAATATCCTTGTAGGCTGAGGCAATGGGAGTTGTACAGGACGCCACTATAGTCGATTGATTTTGAGTTAACCGTACTTGATAGTTGCCCGGAACAAGGTTAGAAATCTTCACTGTTCCGAGTGATTGAGAGAACGTGACTGCTCCGGTTGTGGTTACTCCATCTTTCACTAACTCATATGTATAGTCAAGGTTAGGAGCGCCCGTAATGGAACTTAAACTAATCTCCGCAGTTGTGCCAAAGCACAGAACATCCGTGGCGGATGACGCGAAACTCAACGGATAAACTCCGCTAACGGAAACAGCAGACAATTTTGTAGGGCACTGCGCGCCAGACGATTTCAACCAGATATAATAATTTCCATTTGCCAATGCTGAAATTGTTACCTGGGAACCTCCCGGGTTAAAATAATTTGTCGGCTCAAGTGTTGCATCAGTTGTGTATCCCACCTGGAAAGTTCCGATATCCGTAATCTGGAACGTAACTACACCGTTGCTGCCAGCACCTAAACAATCGGGAGCTGTTACAACAGGTACGGAATGATTAACAAATCCTGGAAACTTGATATCCACCGGTGCTAAATCTACTTTGCAACCTACATTATCAATTATTGAGACGATATAAGTCCCTGAGTTAAGTCCCTTAAGGATGTTATCCACGGGGAGCGCGATGGAAGCTCCGTTGAGTTGATAGGTAAAGTTAGCGATGCCGCTTCCACCTGCGATATTGCTAATCAGCAAACTTCCATCATTATTAGAGCAACTTGCGTTGATCGGTGTAATGGTAGCTGAGATTTCCGGATTTGTCTCCTGAATTGTAACATTTACTGATGCGTTGCAAGGATCAGAGGAGTTTCTTCTCACACTTATCACCCGGTTAAACAATGGCGCTGTACCTGCCGGAACTCCAGAAATAACATTACCAGCTGTGAACTGCGACCACACTACACCATCTAGTGACCACTCCAACAAGTTTCCGGTTTCACCGGGTACATCGAGTTTGAGGGATCCGGTTGCCTGTCCAAAACAAACTGGCATAACTACGTCAGACGCGACTGGAGTGCCAATTGTACCAGATTGATCGATAGTTACCTGGCCTGTTTTCACGCAAGATGCATCTCCATATACTATACTGTAGTCATAGGTTCCCATCGGGAGATTGAGGAAGGTAGAGTCATTAAAATTCGTTCTTGCTATCGTCAGGTTGGTGGAAGATGTTCCTTTAATATCAATCTTAACTCCTGTATTATTAACAGCAGGAACAAACGGCTTGATACTAAAAACAATTTTTCCGTCAGAGTTAGTGCATGTTGCAGGTTTCGGTTTTGGAACGATCACAACGGTGGCACACGTGCCAGTACCTGCCCCGCAGTTAGCCGGTTGAACAACAGATGATGACACCGCAGTTGACAAACAACCAACATTGTCCTTTATAACAACCAGATAAGCCCCCGTTCCTAGATTATTGAAGGTACCGCCAGCCTGGAAGGTTACTCCATTGTCAATTGAATATTGATAAGGTGCAGTTCCTCCGGAAGGATTGGTAATATCAATCATTCCATCGCCACCGGTGCACGATTCATCTGTTTTAAGTATTGAACCTGTTACTGTGCTGGTATTTGCAATGACAATCGTGAACACAGAAGACAAACAGGCTGTTGCATCTTTCACAATCACTGAATAACTATTTGCCGCAAGACCTGAAAAAATATTTGAGGCCTGGAAGGTCGTGCCGTTATCAATGGAATAAGTATAGGGTCCCGTTCCTCCAGATACTGAGTTAATTGTAATACTGCCATTTGCTATCCCGTTACAAGCAGCGTCAACCTTTGCTATCACAGGAACGGAACAACCACCACCTCCCCCGCTGACACAAAGTGGATCATTGGCGGCCCTTACTGTTACGGTTACCGTGTTGATAGCCGTGCAACCTCCCTGATCATAAGCTATATTAATAACGACTGCTGATCCTGCGTGAGCTGAAGGATCGAACATGTTTCCTGTTATACCAGTAGCTCCGCTAAAAGTAAATGTACCTCCTGATGGATTTGCTGATATAAGAGTTGTTAGATCAATGCTTCCTGAACTGGCACACACTGTCTTACTATTGTCAATAGTCAACGCAGCAACCGTGACAACATCAAAATTTATTATCTGTTGAACAGCTGCGCAGGAGCCTCCAATGCTGTAGTCAACCGTTACCGGAACGGCCCCCGACAATCCTGTTGGATCGAATGAAGTCCCGGCAACACCCGAGCCAGAGAAGGTAAACGTTCCACCGGTTGGTGATCCACTGACCAATAAACTCAAGTCCTGAACACCGGCTGTCTGACAAACAGAAACTGGAGATGCAGGTACGGTTATTACGGAATTTGGAACAACATCAATATTAAATGTTACAGGTGCTGCCGGACAGCCACCGCTATATGTCACCGTGATCGCAGAGGTTCCCACCACCAAAGTAGGATCAAAGTTAGGACTCGTTGTAATTCCGGTTCCAGAGAATGTCAGTGTGCCTGCAGGACTTGCTGTGACAATCGTTGTCAAATCAACAATGCCTCCCGTTTGGCAGATTTGCACGGGTGGTGCGGGAACATTTATCGTTGCCGAATTAACGATGTCAACATTAACCTGAGCCGCCAGAGATTGGCCGCATGCATAAACGGCAGTAACATAGAAATCAGAAGATGCCACTACGTTCATATCCAGGTCCGCGGGCAGAGGAGTATAATTTTGAGTAGCGGCAACCTGGTTGGTAAGTGCAGCATCCGTGTACCACTTATATCCGGTAACTGCAGGGTCTGCGCTGGTGGCTGTTAACGTAGGGGCTGCCGATCCTGCACACAACGACACAGGTGTGGTAACGGTTGGCGCTGCAGCCGCCTGGTAATCAAAACTAACCCGCGAGAAACCACCTCGTTCAAAATATTCTATAACCAAGTCATGTTGACCTGCCGTGAGACATTGAGAGTTAGTTGTATATGTTTTATACGCATGAGGTGAAAAAGAATTGGCAGGCGCAAGGGTAGTTAATACGCCATCAATGTAAAACCTAACGCCATCATCTCCCCCAACGGTGAAGGTGTACACACCCTGCACAAAAGTCTTCTTCATCCGGAAGCGAATACTGTAATCGTCCAGAAAAGATCCACACATATTGGGTCCATTAAGAGGAAACGTGCTGTTCAAATTCAGATTGAAAGCATCGGTTGCTGAATTATAACTTGAAACTCCAAGCGTTGAAATGTCGGTTTCATTAATAAACCCTCTATACTTCGCATTGCTATAGTTAATGTTTGATGTGGGAGGCGATGGACTGCCACTGTCATTGTACACATATCCAATCCATGTATCACTTCCGTAGGTAACCTGATCCCCGGGGATTGGATTAACCGTTACAGCAGCCGTACCACTTGCAGTGCCGGCACCACAAACGCCATTTGAAACAGATACTAACGAATAGGTTGTTGAGATAAACGGATTTACATTAAATGTGTGAGGACTTGAAGCAATGCCATTGATCGCTGTCACGATTGAGCCATCTGAATAAGAGACATCCCACGGACCTGCTCCGGTTAATGTAATTGTTAGTGCGCCTGATTGCCCAACACAAATAGACTGATCTCCGCTGAGCGCACCGGTAGGAACGGGAGTCACAACAACTGAACTGGTACCACCCAAACTTGTGGCTGTACAAGAGTTGTTATCTGACAAAGCGGTCACCTGATACGTGCCAGCGGGAGCATTGACAATTGTATATGTTGTTGCAGGGTGATTATTAATCGTGACTGGGGTAACTCCATCGGTGTATGTATAATTAAATGGCGCAACACCCGTGAATGTAAAAGTAACATCCGGTAGTAATCCACCTGTGCAAATAGTTCCTCCGCCACTTGTGCTTGCAGTCGGCAGTGCATTTACTGTAACGCTAACGGGCGTACCAAATGACGTGGCAGAACACGTATTAGCATCTGTGACTGATGTTAAAGAGTAAGTGCCAGCTGGGGCATTGGTAATCGTGAACACGCTAGATGCGCTTGATGTCGTTACTGGTGTTACGCCATCTGTATAGGTAAAGTTAAAAGGTGCCGTTCCCGTAAAAGTAAAAACAACATCTGGCAGTGGACTGCCTGCACAAACCGGCCCTCCGCCTGAAATTGTTACGGTTGGCAAAGGATTAGTTGAAACTATTACAGGCGCCCCAAAACTTGATCCACTGCAGTTAGCATCTGTTAAAGCGGTAACAATATAAGATCCAATAGCCGGAGGAGTAAATGTATAGGTCATCGCTCCATGTCCTGTCACCGACACAGGCGTGGTTCCATCTGTATAAGTAAAGTCAAAAGGTGCGGTTCCAGTAAATGTGAAAGTAACATCTGGCAAAGTACTACCGACACAAACTGAACCACCACCGCTACCGACAACTGTGGGACGCGGGTTGACCACGATATCAGCAGAACCTGTAATGCTCGCGTTGGGAGCATTAAGGACGCAGCCACTAGCTAAATCCTTAATAGAGAAAATAGTATAACTTGCACTGGATAATGGTGAAACAGGAGCCATGGAGTTATCCAGAATATTGGAAAGAGTTGTTTGAGTTGTGCCGTCAGTATAAGTAACATCAAAATTAGTACCGAGTCCACCCAAACTGCTAAACGTAAGACTCGTACTGCTTCCAGCACAAATTGTCGCGTCACCGCTGATGACGCCTGCAATAGGTGCTAAATTGTCAAGCACTGGAATCGTTGAACTTGCCGTACAACCGCTAGTGGCGTCTGTCACAACAACGGTATAATCCTTACCAGGTGCTGAAGAACCAGATAAGACAGATATATCTTGAGTATTGTTTGAATAACCGCCTGCGGCCGACCACGCATAGCTATAAACAGCTGGAGCTCCGCTTGGAGACACGTCAATATCAATTGACCCAGAGAAGGGAGCGACACATTTATCGTTTGGCGACGTGCCCAATGTAGTGATCGATATCACAGGAGTAACATCGTCTACTACGAAAGGCGACCCTGTTGAAATAGAGCAACCTGAAGTCGGATCAGTAACCGTTACATTGTAATTACCATCTTTAAGGCCAGCGATGTTTTGGTTATTTGAAGTGAATGCACCTGGACCAGTCCACGCAAAAGTTGGAGCACCCATTGAACCAGTAGTTGTAATACTAATTGCTCCATCAAAGGGCGCTAGGCAACGATCGTTATCGGTTATTGCTGATAAGGCAAGCGTGATCGTTGGCGCGTTGTCCGCAACCGTAATGGTCGAAGGCGTAACTGAACAACCAGAAGTTGGATCGGTTACTGTAACATCGTAATCACCCGAAATCAGATTTGAAATATTCTGACTGCTTGACGTGAAACCACCGGGGCCTGTCCACGAGAAAGTCGGGGAACCAACAGCGCCACTGATCGTAAGACTTATTGCGCCATTGAATGCGGCCACACATCTTGTGTTATCGGTAATGGCGGGGGTGACTGTCAGGTCGGCAACATTAACATTTAAAGTAGTTGCGGCCGTCACGCATCCATTTGCGCCAGTATAACTTACGCTGACCGTCTGTGCCCCGGCAGCCGTTGTCCAATCGATATCTACATTGTCTATGTTGTCGCTTGCTATTGTCCCTCCTGCTGAAACGGTCCAGTTATATGAAGACATACCAGCTTCGGTCGCATAATTTATAGTTGTACTCCCGAAGCACACAACTGCCGGGCCGGTTAAGCTTGGAGTAGCTGGAATCTTTACAGTAATAGTGGCACCTCCACTACCGCTCACTGTGCACCCATTTGCATCCGTCACATTTCCGGTAATTGCATAACTGGTTGTAGTTCCTGGACTCACTGGAATAGGACTACCACTAGCATAATTTGTTATGAGGCCCACTCCATTATTGATCGTAAAACTATAAGGAGCAGCGCCGCCAACAATTGTTACCACTAAATCCGATGGGTCTCCAGCGCAGATGGTATTTGTTCCACTAAGAGTTGCACTTGCCGGGGGAACATTAACAGTTACTGTTGCATTGCTTCCCGGTAAACCTGAACATGTCGTGGCATCAGTTGCAGTTGTGATGGTATATGTTTTTGTTGAGGCAGGCGACACATTCACCGTATGTCCGTTTGAAATGCCAACCAAATTAAACGTTGCTGAACCATCTGTATAGTCTACATTGAATGGACCGGTTCCCGTCAGAGTAAATGTCAACGTACTTGAACTACCTGAACAAATTGCTGTAGGTGACGCACCTATGGTTGCTGTTGGAACTGGAGTGACCGTAACGGTTACACTACCGCTTCCAACAACGGTACATCCCTTTGAATCAGTTATCGTCTGACCGGTCAAATCATACGTGGTAGTAACGGCAGGGCTAACAGTTATGGCTGTGCCGCTTACATAACCCACTTCTGACGGGCCGTTCGAAATGTTAAAATCAAAATTTGGTGTGCCTCCCACTATGTCTACTTTTAAAGTTGTGCTACCGCCTGCGCAGATTGTGGTGGGGCCGGTCGCACTAAGAACAGCGCTCGTTGGTTTGGGGTTAACTGTAACAGTCGTATTGCTTCCGGCTACTCCTGAACATGTTGTGGCGTCTGTGACTGCGGTGATGGTGTAAGTCTTTGTTGCGGCTGGTGATACACTCACCGTATGTCCGTTTGAAATTCCAACGAGTGGAAAGGAAGTTGTGCCATCATTATAGGTCACATTGAAAGGACCTGTGCCAGTCAAAGTAAATGTCAAGGTACTTGAACTACCTGAACAAATTGCTGCTGGTGACGCACCTATGGTTGCTGTTGGAACAGGGTTGACTGTGATCGTTACGCTACCACTTCCAACAACCGTACATCCCTTTGAATCGGTTATCGTCTGACCTGTCAAATCATACGTAGTGGTAACGGCAGGGCTAACGGTTATCGCAGTTCCACTTACATAACCGGCTTCAGTTGGACCATTTAAGATGGTGAAGTCGTAGTTGGGTGTTCCCCCAGTTACATTCACTTTCAAGGTTGTACTGCTGCCAGCACAAATCGTTGTTAACCCACCTGCTACCAAGGTTGCGCTCGTAGGTTTGGGGTTGACGGTAACAGTCGTATTACTTCCGGCTACTCCTGAACATGTTGTTGCGTCAGTAATTGCGGTGATGGTGTAAGTCTTTGTTGCGGCTGGTGATACACTCACCGTATGTCCGTTTGAAATTCCAACTAGCGGAAAAGAGGTTGTGCCATCATTATAAGTCACATTGAAAGGAGCTGTTCCTGTCAGAGTAAATGTTAACGTACTTGAACTGCCTGAACAAATTGCTGTTGGCGATGCATTGATAGTTGCGGTTGGAACTGGGTTGACTGTGATCGTTACACTACCACTTCCCACAACTGTACATCCTTTTGAGTCAGTTATCGTCTGACCTGTCAAATCATAGGTGGTGGTAACTGCAGGACTAACAGTTATGGATGTGCCGCTTGCATAACCGGCTTCAGTTGGACCATTTAAAATAGAGAAGTCGTAGTTGGGTGTTCCCCCAGCTACATTCACTTTCAAGGTAGTACTGCTGCCGGCACAAATGGTTGTTAACCCACCTGCTACCAAGGTTGCGCTCGTAGGAGGTGTATTAATAGTGGCAGTAAGTGTGTTGTTCATCGCCACAGGCGTGCAAAGTCCCAGAGCAGCCTGCACCTTAATGAGATCACCATTCACAAGTGCTGGGGGGCCATTGTAATCAATTGCCAATGCAGCTCCGGTTCCCACGGCAGTCGTAGAAGTCGCAACACCATTTACTAAAACAGTGTACGTAACCCCAGCGTCTGACCCAGACACATTAATCTTGTAAATAGAGCCTGCGCAGAGCGATGGCGTTGTTGTCGATATATTGTAAACATTGGGAAGTAGGTCTGTTAGCGTCTTTGGTGGAAGGATAAAAGAACAGTTCGCGTTGTTGTCGGTGATGGTAAGGTTGTAAGTACCGCCTGCTAAGCCGGCAATGTTTTGCGAAGATGAAGTAAAACCACTCGGCCCTGTCCATGAATACACCAGATTGGCCGGGGCCGAGCCACCTGACACTGAAATATTTATAAATCCGTTGGGAGAAACACAAGTTGGGTCCAGGTTATCCTGAAATGTTGTAATGGAAGCCGATATTCCCGGACTTACATCCGCTATCGGCAAAAAGGTATTGAAGTTGGCTACAGACGGACTGTTGTCGCTTACACTAACAAAATAATTATCAACTGCGAGATTATTCAGATTCAATGGAACTCCTTTCGTGAGCGTTCCGGCAAACGGTCCGGATGTACCATTCACAATTCCAACAACGAGGTAGGTATAAGGTGCTGTCGTTGTAGTCGAATTGTCGACTGTGATGGAGATTGAGCCATTGCTCGCTCCTGCGCAGGCGTCTTTTTTGGAGGTTGTAACATTTAAAACTTGCGCAAATGCTGAGGAAAACCCGATAAGGGAAAATACCAAGAAGCCAAGTAGTTTAACTTTCATCATTATTGCTCCTTGATTTTAACTTGAACTTCTTTTGTGCACTTGGTCTTCTTTTTGTCAACCACAACAAACTCATAGATACCGGCTTTCAGATCCCTGAAGTGATACGCGGACTCCGTGTTGTCATCCTTGCGAATGGTTGTCAAACAATAAATCAAATAGTCTTTAGATCCGGTTTGACCTTCTACCTGGAAGGAAATGCTTCCATTGCTTTTGCCAGCAGACGGAGCCACCACCTCTGTCTTTACATCAATCGCACAATCCTGAGCTAAGGTCAAGGAGGAGCTAAACAATAAAAAGCAGAATATTACGATGTTACGACTATTCATCTTAATTAAAATTAACGCAATATAGATAGTTCCCAAAAAACTATTGTAACCCCATTTTATGTGTAAAGATGAGTATTAGCCAAAAAATCGGTCTGCTGAATAACCGGCTTACCCCATCCAAGTAATATTTAGTTCAAAAAATGTTATTTTCTAAAACTTCCTTTTAAGTACCTCACTCATTATAAATGCCTTCTTAAAACCTTCAGGATCATTAAATTCCTTTAAGAAAGACAATCCCGGTGAGCTTGCCTTCTCCTTCTTGTAGCCCTTAAATTGATCAAACTTAACAACGGTGTCTTCCACTTTCAGGGTCTCTTCCAATGACGGCCTGGCGAAAGCCTGCTTTTTGGCCTCCTCGTAGACATCATAAATCTTATCGTCTGACTTATAGCTAGGTTTAAGAACTTCCTGATCCTTTTCTTCGTCCTCCAAGTCATCATCATAGTCCTGATAGTCGTAAGGCTTTGCCGGACGCTGAGCGGTGGTTGTCTGAACTACCGGTTTGGTTTGGACGGGAGGCGATTCAGGCTTCGGATTCTTAGCCTGCTGGATCTCCCTCAATAAATCTTCAAATGAAATCGGCTTTTGCTCTGGCTGATCGAACTGGCCATCCGGTGGTCGCACTTGCTTTTTCTGGTTGCCGCGGGCCTTGGTAATAATGTAAATCAGCCCGACAATAATCCAGAATATGATTTTGAATTCGTCCATAACTTTCAAATATATATAAAATCTGCCAATCAGGCTAAAAGCGCACCTACGGGCTGATTTTTCGCGTCAAATTTGTCCGGATAAAATGTGGATGATTTGCGAATAGGTAATTTTCCAAATGCCAAACGTCCGGTTATCTTTGCCTCCTTATTTTTTTAACAACCACTAAATTCCTCACCATTCATGCAGCTATCGAAGTTGGAGATCAAAGGGTTTAAAAGTTTTGCAGACAAGATTGTTATCAATTTTGATGAAGGCATTACCGGAATTGTAGGACCAAACGGCTGCGGTAAGTCAAACGTGGTGGATTCCATTCGTTGGGTGTTGGGTGAGCAAAAGACCAGTGCGCTGCGATCGGAGAAGATGGAAAACGTGATCTTCAACGGCACCAGTCAGCGGTCGGCACAGCAGATGGCGGAAGTGTCGTTGACGATCAACAACACTAAAAACATCCTCCCTACCGAGTATTCTCAAATCACTATTACCAGAAGGCTTTATCGCACTGGTGAAAGTGAATATCTTTTAAACGGTGTTGCGTGTCGTTTAAAAGACATCACCAATTTGTTCCTGGATACAGGTGTGGCTTCAAATAGTTACGCCATTATTGAATTGGGAATGGTGGATGACCTTCTGAATGATCGCGACAACTCACGCAGAATGTTGTTTGAAGAAGCGGCCGGCATTTCAAAATTCAAAAAGAGAAAGAAGGAAACGCTGAAGAAACTGGAAGACACAGACGCTGACCTGGAGCGCGTAGAGGATTTGCTTTTCGAAATTGAAAAGAACATGAAAAGCCTGGAGAAGCAGGCGAAGCAAACCGAGCAGTATTACAAAATCAAGGAAGATTATAAAGACAAAAGCATCAACCTGGCTAAGGTTGTTGTCAACAAACAAAAGGAGAAGTTCAACACCATCAGCAAGCAGGTTGAAGGAGAGAACGACCGCAAGACAAAATTAACAGCAGACATCGCAGAGAAAGAAGCATTGATTGAAAAATCAAAGTCTGATCTGGTTCTGAAAGAGAAAACATTATCATCCCGTCAGAAGTCGATCAATGAACATGTTTCAAACATCCGCCAGTTTGAAAGCGAAAAACAAATCAAGAACGAACGCCTTCGTTCACTAAATGATCGCGCTCATAGCTTGAAAGATCAAATCGATCAAGATAAGAAAAGCAATGAACGTGCGCGCTTCAGCATCCAAAGTCTTGAGACGGAACATGCGCAAGCGCAAGGTATTTTGAATGAGATCACCGCCAAGGTAGAGGCACTGAAAGCAGACTACGAAAATCAGAAGACCACCACGTACACATTGCAAGGCGAAGCGGATGCCCTGCGACAAGTACACCGCACACGTCAGGAAGAATTTTTTGAGGTAAACAAGGCGGTAGAAATTCGGGAGATCCAGGTTTCTTCTTTCAAGCAGGAATTAGAAAGAACTGCAACCGACACCAATCAACAGAGCGCCAGCCTTCAGGAGTTTGATAAGAAGCTGGTGGTGCTGCAAGAGGAAGTGGGCCAGAAAACTGTGTATCTGGAAAAACTAAAACGCGAAGAAGAAGATGTGATCACACGCATCAGCTCGTTGGAAAAAACAATTGAGATGATTCGCGAAGAGATGACGGAAACCGGCCGCAAACTCGATGCACGACAAAATGAATATCAGCTTACAAAATCGTTGGTCGAAAATCTTGAGGGATTTCCGGAGGCAATTAAATTCCTGAAGAAGAATGTAGGCTGGACGCGGAACGCGCCTCTCCTATCCGACATCATTTCGACAAGTGAAGAATATCGAGTTGCCATTGAAAACTATCTGGAGCCGTATCTCAACTACTACATCGTTGATCACGAGTCAGAAGCTTACGAGGCCATCAACATTTTAAGTGATGCCAGCAAAGGAAAGGCAAACTTCTTCATACTGGATTCATTTGAAAAGTTTGTGTCTTCACCGGTTGACATGTATCCTCAGAATTCATTTCCGGCAACACAGATCATAGAGTTCGACCCGAAGTACACGAAATTGATGTCATTTATTCTTGATAAAGTATACTTCTACGAAGGCGACATCAAGAATATTCCAGTTGAGGACAGCAATACGTTTATCACCAAAAGTGGCAAAGTCACCAAACGGAAGTTCAGTTTGTCTGGCGGATCGGTTGGCTTGTTTGAAGGAAAGAAAATCGGGCGAGCTAAAAACCTCGAGAAGCTTGAAAAAGAGATTAAAGAACTGAGTAAAAAAGTTGATGACGTTCGCTACAGTTTAATCGATCGCCAACGTGAGTTGGAGCGCCTGCGTAACAATACGCTGAAGCAGCAAATTGAAGAAGCTCAGAATTCTATCAAGCTGGTGAATGACGAATTCATCTCGGTAAAGACCAAGCAAGAGCAGTTTTCGCACATGCTCACCCATGCCGACTTAAGAAGAGAAGACATTCTGGAGAAAATTGACGGCTTACTGCGAGAACTTGACGAGCTTAAACCGAAGGCTCAAAATGCGCAACAGGAACTTCGCCAACAGGAAGAGCGCATGAAGGTGATTGTGGCGGACCTTACCGCACAAAATGAGTTGCTCAGTCAAAAATCGGCCAACTACAACGAACAAAACATCTTCTTCCACCAGCAGGAAAACCGGGTGAAGAGCGTTGAGCAAGAAATGCGTTTCAAACAAGAGTCGCTTGAGCAAAGTGCGCATCGAATCGAAACGAATTCTGAAGAGCTTAAGAAGAATGAAGAGGAAGTCAAAACGATCACAGAGACCACACAGCATAATGACGAGGAATTGATCAGTCTTTACGCTCAGAAAGAAGAGATGGAGAAAGGTCTCACCGAAGCGGAGAAAGAATATTACTCTGGTCGTGGTGAGATTGATCAGTTTGAAAAAGATCTTCGCGAGATTTCACATCAGCGTCAAAACATCGACACGATGTTAATGGAGTTGCAAAGTCAATTAAACGACAGCAAGCTCCAGCTGAATTCTGTAAAAGAAAGATTGTCTGTTGAATTCAATATCGATCTCGATTCGGTAGTTGAGAATGCTTCACCGGAAGAAGTGGAAGCACTTGCAAAACTGGATGAAGACAAACTGAGAAACGATGTAAACAAGATTCGTGAAAAGCTGGACAACATGGGCCCTATCAATCCCATGGCCATGGAAGCGTATAACGAAATCAAGGAACGAAACGACTTCATCAATACACAAAAAGAAGATTTGCTCAAAGCGAAAGAATCATTGTTCACTACCATCAGCGAGATTGAAGGTGTTGCCAGTGAAACGTTTATGACTGCCTTTAATCAAATCAAAGAACATTTTATTCGCGTATTTAGATCGCTCTTTAATGAAGGAGACGATTGCGATCTGAAACTGACAGATCCATCCAAGCCACTGGATTCTGAAATCGATATCATCGCAAAACCAAAAGGCAAGCGCCCGTTAACCATCAATCAGCTTTCCGGTGGAGAGAAAACATTGACGGCAACTGCACTTTTGTTCTCCATGTATTTATTGAAGCCTGCTCCGTTCTGTATTTTCGATGAGGTGGATGCTCCTCTTGATGATGCCAACATTGACAAGTTCAACAACATCATCAGAAGTTTTAGCAAAGACAGCCAGTTTGTAATCGTCACGCACAACAAACGCACCATGTCTACTACGGACGTTATCTACGGAATCACTATGATCGAAAAAGGTATTTCGCGGGTAGTTCCGGTTGATCTAAGGGAATTAGCGTAGCTGTATCACAGCTCACTTACAACAAAGGGCGGTCAGATATGATCGCCCTTTTCTATTCAAGCAATGCAATAGCCAAATAAACACACAGGCCTTTCTGCCTACACCTGAACAGTTCAGTCAAACGTCTGGGTGGCTCCTTTCATTCTTAATAACAGGAGAAACTCAGGCGCACATTCCTGCATCCACGTGGATAAAACACTTCTTGATTTTTTGTATTTTTATCTGCGGGCACGTCTTACTTCCGTGAAAAAATAACTTGGTCAAATATCCACAGCCACGGAACCACACGTGTGGCGGACTTGACGGGAAGCCTGTATGCTTTTAAAATGACCGGCACCAACATCGGAAATCATGAAAGAAAAATCCAACAGGCGAACGTTCTTAAAAAAATTAAGTATCGGTGGTGTTGCGGCCACTGTTGCACCTGCTGTCTTAGCACCAACTGAGCTCGAAGCGGGAATACAATCGTCAAAAAAATCAACGCGTTCTTTTAAACCGGCAAATGCACGCCAATATAATGCGCCCTACACAGGCGAATACCTCAGACGCGTTGCCTTTCCCATTGGCGGATTGGGTGCAGGCATGTTTTGTCTGGAAGGCACAGGGGCTATCTCGCACATGTCGGTGCGAAACAAACCGGAGATCTTTCATGAGCCCGGCATGTTTGCTGCCTTAAGCATTAAAGGATTGAAGAACGGAACGAAAGTAATAGAAGGCCCTTCACCGGATTGGAAAAGATTTGGCCAACCCGACTCCGGCAATGGGTCAGGCGGAACTGTTTATGGATTGCCTCGCTTTCATCAGGTAGAGTTTACCGCACGATTTCCATTTGCCAATATTGCGTTGGCCGATGACGACCTTCCCGTAAGTGTTTCCATTCAGGGATGGAGTCCGTTTATTCCAACCGATGCCGATAACTCAAGTCTGCCAGTGGGTGCGCTGGAGTACACCTTCAAAAACAATGGATCAACTTCTCTTGAAGCTGTCTTCTCATTCAACTCGCGCAACTTCATGCGAAAAGATGACGCGAAAGGATCCATTGGAAAAATAGACACCGGATTTATACTCGCCTGCGAAGCGCTTGCCGACAAACCCTTCCTTCGTGGTGACTTTGCCATTTATACCGATCAAACTCACACCATTGTAGATCATTGCTGGTTTCGTGGTGGCTGGTTTGATCCGCTCACCATCGCATGGGAAACGATCAGAAGCGGAAACACAAAAAGCGCTGACCCGGTTGAGTCTGGCGCGCCCGGTGCTTCATTGTTTGTTCCATTTAGCCTGGCTGCCGGAGAAGTTAAGACCATTCGATTGATGATGAGTTGGTATGTTCCCACTTCCGACATCAAACACGGAGAAGACGGTGTGCGGGAAGACAACTGCGATCCTGCTTCGGGTTGTTGCAATACCACAGCCGATCTCGGCATCAACACGACAAAACTTTTTGAAGGGAAGAACTACCAGCCATGGTACGCCAATAAATTCCAAAGCATTCAAGAAGTGGCCAGTTACTTTCAAAAAAACTATAACGACCTTAAAGACAAATCACAACTCTTTCGCGATGCCTTTTATGCAAGTACGCTGCCACCTGAAGTGATTGAGGCAGTAGCTGCTAACCTTACCATCTTAAAATCGCCCACCGTCATGCGTCAGTTTGATGGCCGGCTTTGGAGTTATGAAGGTTGTGGCGATAGTTGGGGATGTTGCCACGGCTCGTGCACACACGTGTGGAACTATGCGCAAGCTATCCCCCATTTGTTTCCTGCATTGGAGCGCACACTTCGTCACACTGAATTTTGTGAAGATCAAAACAAAGAAGGACATCAGACGTTTCGTGCCGCCATGCCCATACGCCCCGTGAAACACGACTTCCATGCAGCAGCCGATGGTCAGTTGGGCGGCATCATGAAAGTGTACCGCGAGTGGCGCATCAGCGGAGACGCTGAGTGGCTCAAGAAAATGTATCCACTTGCAAAAGTAAGTCTTGACTATTGTATCGCTACCTGGGACCCGCGACATAAGGGCGTGATTGAAGAACCGCATCACAACACCTATGACATCGAGTTTTGGGGACCAGATGGTATGTGCACCAGTTTCTATCTCGGTGCACTAAGCGCCATGATGCAAATGGGTAAGTACCTCAAAAAAGACATTGCTCTTTATACGAAGCTCTATGATGCGGGTAGAAAATTTATGGAGACCGAATTATACGATGGCGAATACTTCTTTCAGAAAATTGAAACTACGGGATTGAATGCCAAGAGCCCTACCGACACGACCGTGAAGTCTTATGGAGGGGAATATTCGGAAGAGGCAAAACAATTGTTGCAAAAGGAAGGACCGAAGTATCAATATGGCACAGGCTGTTTATCGGATGGCGTGTTGGGTGCGTGGATTGCACGCATGTGTGGTTTGGATGAACCGCTGGACGTAGAGAAAACAAAAAGTCATTTGATGGCCGTGCATAAGTATAATCTGAAAGGCAACTTAAGCGATCACGCCAATCCGCAACGACCTTCGTTTGCGATGGGTGATGAAGGGGGACTATTGTTATGCTCCTGGCCTAAAGGCGGAAAGCTATCGTTGCCATTTGTGTATAGCGATGAAGTATGGACCGGCATCGAATACCAGGTTGCCTCTCACCTCATGCTGATGGGAAAAGTGAGCGAAGCGCTGGAGATCGTGCGCACCTGCCGCGACCGTTATGACGGACGGACACGCAATCCTTTTAATGAATATGAGTGTGGTCACTGGTATGCCCGGGCGTTATCCAGCTACGGATTTCTGCAAAGCCTTACCGGAGTGCGCTACGATGCAGTCGACAAGACGCTGCACATAAATTCAAAGGTGGGAGATTTTACCAGCTTCATTTCTACCGACAAAGGTTTTGGAACGGTGAGCCTGACAAACGGCAAACCCGCGTTGAAAACCGTTTACGGATCTATTGCAGTAGACAAGGTGATGGTGAATGGAAAGCTGGAAAAGATGGCGAATGGCTGAACTCAAGAGTGAAGGTGCTCAAGATTATAAATGCAGTAGAGCTGAATAATTTTTCGGGAGCAAACGAAATTCAATGGTAGTTGCAAGAATGGAATCAACTATCGAGCAAAAAATCTAGCCTTCAATCTTCTCCACTAGTTCATCATACCAGGCTGCACCATATTTTCTTACCAGCGGTTCTTTCAAAAATTTGTAGAGCGGAACGTGCAACGATTTTCCATGAGCACAGGCAGCAGAACAGATGCTCCATTTGTGATAGTTGACTGCCTCGAAGCCTTTTCTGTTTTTCGTAATTCGGATGGGATACAAGTGACAGGAGATCGGTTTCTTAAAGCCGACTTTTCCATCCAGATACGCTTGCTCAATGCCGCATTTTAAAATTCCTTGCGCATCGTAGTGAGCGTAGGCGCACTCTCTTCCCCCTATAGTAGGCGTAGAATAGTCTCCGTCTTCATCGAGGATATAAGTCCCTTGTGCCTCTATGGCTTTGAGGCCTTCAGGCGTGAGGTAGGGTTTCACTTGTTCAAGAATCTCGTCCATGACAGGAAGTTCATCTTCTTCAAGAGGGGCGCCCAAATCTCCTTCCACACAGCAGGCCCCTTTACACTTTTCCAAATGACAAACGAACTCCACTTCCTTGATATCATCCGAAACTAAAATCTCACCAACTTTTATCATGCTAATTATTTAAAAAGTTCAAATTGGGTATGGCGCGTTGCCTCCACATCTTGTTGAATTGCTTTGGTAGAATACTGTCGGGAAAACAATCCCATATAATAAACGGGCATTTCCATTAAGCCCGAATCCAGTTTATGCACAGACGTAGATGCATTCAAACCAGAGGCCAGAATATTGTTTTCATAAATCTGAATCAAACGTTTATAAAACTGAGTATTATCCTGAACACCATTAACGAGACGATCCATGTCTTTGTATCCGCCCAGATACTTCTTGATCTTTTCTTTCTCTTCTTTCAAATAGAAACGAAAGTTGAGTCTCTTGTTAAGGGCAAACGTGAATGGCATTAAGAAACTGAACCCAAGCTGAGACAACTTCTCTACCGTATCAAAAGACATGTCCAGGGAAAATGGATCGCACACACAAAAGACCGCTACTTTAAAATCTCCTTTTGACGGTGGAACATAAAGCCTGAATCTGTCGATTAATTCCTCCGGCCTTCCATCCAACAGAATCACGTTTTTTCCCCGGTAATATTTGTTCACTCTTATTTTAAGCGCCTTAAATTGCTCGGCATCTCTTTCGCACAGAACAAATCGGTTGATCGGAAGATCTTGAGCCAACGCCATCAGCGGAGTGCCCGCAAATATCTCGCGTTGCGAACCCAGTGAGTAAAGGCCGCTCCCGGAAAACAAATCGACAAATACAATTTCGTCAACCCGCCCGGCCAAATTGGTCACAAAAGCCGTGAGATACTCCTGAATGATCTGAACTTTTTGCTTAAACCAGGGTTCTGCAGCGGTGATCCCAAATCCATCATCGTGAAATTGTAAAGCCTGATTCTCTGCCATCGACTGATTAGTAGCCTTTATTGGAATTTGGTTTCGAATTTAAGATTAAAGTTCCAAAGCATATAATTTCGGAGGCCCTTACATGCCTCGGTATTCATAAGCCAAAGTATATCAAGCCGATTGAAGTGTTTTGTAAATTCCTGATTGAGGCCCGATTGCAATTCTTGTTTTTCATAGCTGTCGCTTTGAATAATTTATAGCGGTCAACGGCATGAGTGTGACCATTAGCACTCTATATTGCGGGTTGATATTATGAGTGATTACTTAGAAACCTTAAATCCTCCTCAGCGCGAGGCAGTTGTTAACAATCAGGGACCGTGTATGCTCATCGCTGGTGCGGGATCTGGTAAAACCAGGGTGCTCACCTACCGCATTGCCCATCTCATCCAGCAACACAATGTGGATCCGTTTAGCATCATGGCCCTTACGTTTACCAACAAGGCGGCCAAAGAGATGCGCGAACGCATTGAGAAAGAGATTGGCTCAGACGCCCGCAACTTGTGGATGGGTACTTTCCACTCGGTCTTTGCACGTATCCTTCGGGCCGAAGCGCATCACATCGGGTATCCCAATAACTTCACCATTTACGATACAGATGATTCAAAATCGCTGATCAAAAGTATAGTGAAGGAAATGGGACTTGACGAAACCCAATACAAGGCGAACATCGTCTACAATCGCATTTCATCGGCTAAGAATAAATTG
Source organism: Cyclobacteriaceae bacterium (assembly GCA_044222145.1). Lineage (GTDB taxonomy): Bacteria > Bacteroidota > Bacteroidia > Cytophagales > Cyclobacteriaceae > ELB16-189. The sequence continues at coordinate 7,367 of JBGANU010000019.1, read as the reverse complement.
ATCTCCTGGCAAGATTATGTAAACAATCCATTGCTGATGGGCGATGACGCGGCCAACCTGCGGCCCGAGATCGGAAAGATTTATCGCAACTACGCGCTCCGTTGTTTCAAATCGGGCGCTATGGACTTTGATGATTTGCTATTCAACACCGATAAGTTATTTAAAGATCATCTGGATGTATTGAATAAATATCAGCAACGCATTCATTATGTGTTAGTCGATGAGTTTCAGGACACCAACCTGTGCCAGTATTTTATCATTCGAAAGCTTGCAGCCGTGCGTCAAAACATTTGCGTGGTGGGCGATGATGCGCAGAGTATTTACGGCTTTCGCGGAGCAGACATCAGCAACATTCTGAATTTCGAAAAGGACTATCCCGATCTGCAAATCATAAAACTGGAACAGAACTATCGCTCTACTCAAACCATCGTTCAAGCCGCTAACTCAGTCATCGCGAAAAATAAAGCGCAGCTTCCCAAAAATGTTTGGACAGCCAATGAAGATGGGCACCCGATTGAATTGATCAAAGCTGTTTCGGATAATGAAGAAGGTCGCCTCGTTGCCTCCTCAATCTTTGAAGAGAAGATGCAGCAGCAATATAAATTCAGCGACTTTGTCATTTTGTACCGCACCAACAGTCAATCACGTGCCATTGAAGAAGCGCTGAGGCGGATGAACATTAAATACAAAGTGGTGGGTGGATTATCGTTCTATCAACGCAAAGAGATAAAAGATCTTCTCGCCTACTTGCGCTATTCACTCAACCAACAAGATGAGGCATCCTTTCGCAGGATCATTAATTTACCAAAGCGTGGTATTGGCGATTCCACCATCGACAAGATTGTAATTGCTGCCAATGATCACGCGATCTCCATTTGGGATGTTATTCAAAATGCATCGTCATTCTTGGGTGGCGCGGCCGTTGGGCGAATTGACGACTTTGTGACGATGATCAAACGTTTTGGCATTGACATACAAAACAAAGACGCGTACGAAGCTGCCGCTGATATTGCCAAGTCTTCCGGTCTGTTGCGCGATCTGTACGAAGACAAGACGGTGGAAGGACTGAGTCGTTATGAGAACGTTCAGGAATTGCTCAACGCGATCAAAGAATATGTGGATGATCCTGAAAAAGAAGATAAGAGCCTCGGAGCATTTTTACAAGAAGTGTCGTTGGTGACGGGTCAGGATGAAAACAAAGACAACGATCCCGACAAGGTAACGCTGATGACCATTCACATGGCCAAGGGATTAGAGTTTAAGAACGTTTATATTGTTGGCTTGGAGGAAGATCTTTTTCCTTCACAGATGATGCTGAGCAGTCGTGCCGAACTGGAAGAAGAAAGGAGATTGTTTTATGTGGCGATTACGCGCGCACAGAAAAAACTATTCCTCTCCTACGCATTAACTCGTTATCGCTTTGGACGATTGAAAAATTGTGAGCCCAGCCGATTCCTTGACGATGTAGACCCACGATTTATAAAAGTAAGCACCAAGTTTGGTGGAATTGAATCGGTAGCACCGAATCCCAACTTTGCCAAAACGTTTGTTAGTGGTATTAAGAAAACGGTAAGTTCACAGCCTGTTGTTCGTCCCACTGCTTACAAAGCTTCCGCAGATTTTACGCCAAGCGACACATCGTTGCTGCAGGAGGGAATGAAAGTTGAGCACCCTAAGTTCGGCTTTGGTACCGTTGTTAAAATGGAACAAGTGGGAGCCGAACGTAAGGCCAAGATCCATTTTGGTGATTTTGGCGAGAAGACATTATTACTTAGCTTTGCTAAACTCAAAATACACGAGAACTAAGGCGAATACTACAATCGCCTGAACGCCAATCAGAACTAACATTATGAATTTAGAATACAACACCCAGCGCCCGGGAATTATCCTGAAAGAATACGGACGCAACGTGCAGAACCTTGTTGATTACATCCGGTCTGTACCGGACAAAGCCAAGCGCACAGAAATGGCCATCACACTGATCGATCTCATTCGTCAGCTTACACCTTCGCTAAAAGACCAACCGGAAAATCCCCAACGCTTGTGGGATGATCTGTACATCATTGCTGATTTCAACCTCGACATCAACAATCCCTACCCTACTCCTGAACGCGAAATTTTGTTTAAGAAGCCCATGAAAGTGGCTTATCCGCAAAGCGATATTCGCTTCAAGCACTATGGGAAGAATATCGAAAAGTTGGTGAAGGAGGCGATCAAACTTGAAGATCCTAAAGAGCGTGAAGACGCAGTCATCTATCTGGGCAAGTTGATGAAGACTTTCTACAGCAGCTGGAACAAAGAAACACTTGACGACTCTGTTATTGTAAAAGACATCCAAATACTTTCGCAAGGCAAACTCTCTCTAAGTCTCGACAAAGTGCGCGAAGACAATTTGTTTGAGAAACTCTATCGGGAGCGCAAGAAGCCAAGGCCAAATGGCGGTGGCGACAATCGCGAAAATAACCGCGACAACAGAGACCGCAATCGCAATCAAGGTGGTGGCGGTGGTCGCAACTTCAAACGTCATAATAATCCACATCGCAGAAGAGATCAATAATGAGTTCATTCCGAATTAAAGGAGGGCAAAAACTAAAAGGCGAAATCATCCCGCAAGGCGCCAAGAACGAAGCCCTTCAAGTTATCTGCGTGCCACTGCTCACCAGCGAACCTGTTACGATTCACAATGTTCCTGATATTCTGGACGTCAACAAGTTGATTGAACTGGTTGGCGACCTCGGGTGCAAAGTTGAAAAACTTCAAAAAGGTTCGTATCGATTTACAGCCGCCAATGTCAACACAGGATTTCTGAAAACTCCTGAATACCGAAAGAAGGCTGCCGCTTTGCGCGGATCAGTCATGTTACTCGGACCTATATTGGCTAGATTTGGAGAAGCCAATATTCCCAAACCGGGTGGCGATAAAATCGGAAGAAGAAGATTAGATACACACTTTATCGGTTTCCAAAATCTTGGAGCGAAGTTCAACTTCGATGCAAACGAAAATCTTTACAACATCGATGCGTCTCATCTGAAGGGATGTTACATGTTACTGGATGAAGCATCCGTTACCGGCACCGCCAACATTGTGATGGCGGCTGTTCTGGCCAAAGGAACAACCACGATCTACAACGCAGCCTGCGAACCTTACCTGCAACAACTTTGCTCCATGCTCAACCGAATGGGCGCAAAGATCAGCGGCATTGGTTCTAACTTATTAACGATTGAAGGAGTTGAAAAACTTCACGGCACCGAACACACCTTGCTTCCTGATATGATTGAGATTGGTAGTTTCATTGGCCTGGCGGCTATGACACAATCCGAGATCACCATTAAGGACTGCAGGATTGATGCCTTGGGAATTATTCCTGAGATATTCAGAAGACTAGGAATCAAAATGGACTTCAGAGGGGATGACATTCATATTCCTGCACAAGAACATTATGAGATTGAGACATTCATTGATGGATCAATCCTCACCGTGTCAGATGCTCCGTGGCCGGGATTCACTCCTGATTTATTAAGTATTGTTCTGGTGGTGGCCACTCAGGCAAAAGGCAACGTGCTCATTCATCAAAAGATGTTTGAAAGCCGCTTGTTCTTTGTTGACAAGCTGATTGATATGGGGGCGCAAATCATTCTGTGCGATCCGCATCGCGCCAGCATTATGGGGCTCGATCGCAAGCAAGCCTTGCGTGGCATCAAGATGTCATCGCCCGACATTCGTGCGGGCGTTGCGTTGTTGATTGCTGCGCTCTCGGCCCAGGGCGAAAGTGAGATCTCTAATGTTGAACAAATCGATCGCGGTTATCAGGACATTGAAGGCCGTTTGAAAAAGCTGGGAGCAGTGATGGAGAGACTCGCCTGATTTCTGTCGGTGACTCTACAGATTCGTTCTAACTAAATTTTCCGGGACACTTGTTTCAGTTCGTTGTATCTGATAAGCAGGCATGCTTTGCCTGACTTCGGTATTGGGGCTTGGTGGATTAGTCAGTGGAGGTTAGGCAAAGGGCAGTGGGCATTAGTGAGCGGGATTCTATTCATTTTCCTTTATCTAGTCTTCTATTTAATTGAATAACTCCGACTTGATTACGAAGAACTATGCAACCAATTTTCTGAATGCCAATAAAAGAACTAACCAGATAAAATTTGGCACACCGAAAATAACAAAATCTACCAAGTCGACATTGGAATAAAAGTAGTTGTATACGATTGCCCCGCCAAACCAAAATAAAAAACCAATCACGTTCGGTGAGACCATCACTAAGAGCTTGTATTTCAGATAAAGATTTTTTCCAGACATAAAGTAGATCAATAGTCCGGGTAAGTAAAAAAGTAAATTAAAAGGATAAATACTTAGCCAGTATAAAGCCCTTAACCTGGGATCCAAGTCAAACAGTGACATTGCTATCAAACCGAATACCAACGTGAATCCAAAACTTAAAGTGTAAATAATGATGGCCATTCAATCTGAGAATAGGATATCTCCACATAGGTTGACAAAACAAATTTATTTATTTCCGTGAAAAATATTTTTGCCACGCGACCAATCCGCAAAGCATAACCATGTGTGGAAAAGCTAAAACCATAAAATCTTTAAAATCGACTTTAGAGTGGATAAAGTTATATACAATAGTGCCAGCAAACCAGAAGACAAAACAGATAGTTGTTGGCAACGCGACAAAAATCCGCTGAAATTTTTGTTTGTTGTTCCCAAAGAATAAAAAAATGATATAGCAAAGTACATAAACCGCCATGTTAATTGGATACTCAATAACAAGTATCCCAACAAGGCTAGTGTCCAAGTTAAAACCCTGAGCTATTGTTATGCTCAAAAAGAAAGTCAAAGCTATGCTGGTTAAATAAATAATTAGAATCATTGTTGTTACATCTCTATTGGTATATGGGATGAAAGATCCCCTTCGCTACTCCACTGTCAAGGGTGATTGGCCGCGTAGGCATTGACGATCCAGCGCATGTCAGTTGTATATCCAGCGCTCATATTTTTTTAATTCTTAATACTGAGTAAAAACAAACAACAAAATCTGGAACGATCTGAATAAGTATAAAATCTGAAGATTTAACAAACAAAAAAAGTAAAAAAACTATATGCGGGCTTACAATAAAAATCAACTTACCTATTTGACTTAGTTGATTTAAACCAGTTAAAAAATACATACTGCAGAAAAGACTAAATACAAATTGATTTCTCAGCAGAAATATTATTGCAATAATCAACGTTCGATAAATTGGTTCCGATCCTGATTGAATCGGGGCTTTAAAAGCCGTGAATAGCAGAACCGTAAAAATACTCAGGATAAAAAATAATAAGTTTGCCTTTAGATAAAGTCGTATCATTTTAGTCAAGTAGTTTAAAAATAGTGCCGTCTGTAGTTAGCTCTGTTGAAAATTTAATCTTTCGTTCCCTAAGATATTTTTTTGTGTTCTCTACATAAGTATCGTGAGCTTCTCTTTGACCAGGGAAATAAGATAAATTAATATTAACGATAAAAGTCTTTGATTTCCTAAGCCGTGCAACTTCATAATTTATTATTCCTAAAAGGGAAACCCTGTTGATCGTTGCATACATCGCTAATTCATGCGTTTTTTTCCATAGTTCTATTTTATTCACCGATTTGGCTTGTTCAAATTTATCGATGAGCACATCAGCCAATGAATTCACGTATTCTTCATACAACCCTGGTCTATTTTGAATTAAATCTGGGGCGCTAAAATCCCATAAAAAATGCTCAAGCGTAAGTTCATCGTCTTCAGTTCCGTATAAAAAATTTGAACCATCCAATTTTCTATGCGCAAAGGAATCCCCCAACCTGTGTATTAGTCGTCCAAGCTCTTCAAATTTGAATTTATCAACTTTCTTTATCATTTCAATCGTCTCCTTTGTCACGTCAGGCCCGTAACGCCCATTTAAAACATGAGTGTCCTTTTGATCTTCTTTTATAAGCCACGTATACCTTTCGCTGTATCGGTTGCCGGTATAAACTCCGTCTGGGTACTCTGCTTGATACGCAAGAATTCGTGAAATCCCCTCATCAATTCCAATCATCAATGACACAAGGTAAACAGTCCAATAGTGTCCGTCTGTTTGATAAAGAGTCAGACTTGACTCCTCATCCTCCTCAAACAAACCCAACACAGTCACCGGGTTGTGGATGTTGTCCCACTGGTATTTATTCAAGCGGGTGCCGTTGTTATAGTCCATCAGGTTGTCGGTGGTGCCTTGGGTGAGGGCGGTGAATTCGCTGAAGGTATGCTCCAATCGAAAGGCTCCGTGCGCCAATTCGTGTGCCATGGTTACAACAATGTCACTTCCGTTGCCGTTGGATTACGTGCTTGCTCTACCAAAAACAAGTAATAAGTTTCTGCCGCCAACGTGTGATTAGCTGTGTAGGCATTGATGATCGCACGCATGTCGGCTGTGTAGTTGCTTAACAGTCCGCTCTCACCATCATCCAGATTTTTGGTATCTACTCCGCTCACGTTCAACTCTTCGAGTTGAACGGTGTTCCAACTCACTACGGCCTGCCGATAAATCTCATTGAATTTTTCTCTCAATGAAGATGGATCGATACTCAATGGTGCTCCGTTCACACGCACGACTACCAGATTCTTCTGAATAGCGTTGTAGCTGATCGTATTCAGCTTGGCAAGTATAGGCGGACGTTTAATTGTATCGGATTCCACATAGTAAGCCAACACTTCTTCAATGGTTCCCTCGGCTTGTCCGGCCAGTTGCAGCTGTAAGTCAGGAGTGCTGGCAAGGTCTTGTGTATTCAGTTGCAGCTGTAAGTCAGGAGTGCTGGCAAGGTCTTGTGTATTTAGTCCTTCCAGCTTAAATTTTATTTTCTCTGCTTTCGTGATGCCATCTACAACAGCTTGTAGGTTCTCCGTCTGGCCGGCGCTAAGTGCTTTCCATGGTATCGACTTACCGTTGGATGCCTGTTGATAATTTTGCGGCAGTGTGCCTTCTCTTTGTTCGTCAAAGCCAAACCTCGTATCGCTTGTTTTCACAAAATGCAAACCAAGGTTGGGATTGGTATTATAGTTTCGTTCACCTCGGTTTGCTGCAGTAGCAGCTACTTCGGCTGTTGTCTTGGTAATCTTTCCTTCTTTGTCCACCAGAAAGCCGTTGCCTGATTGGTCGGTGATCGCATAGGTTTTTTCTTCGGATCTTTTAATAACGGTTTCTCCGCTGGTTGTCTGCACAACTATGTTGTTGTCATCGGGGTTGATGAAAACAGAAAGTATTACGCCCGGCACGTTGATCAACGAGTCGGCTTCAAAGGTGGCGACCAAAGTTTCCAGTTGTGCCGATCCCTTTTCGCTCAGCACGTTGGGCACGTCTATCAA
>JBGANU010000018.1:0-82208 GCA_044222145.1 Cyclobacteriaceae bacterium | reverse complement strand
TTATCATCAATCAGAGAGAAGAGCATTGCAAGATGTGGTTACTTGTGTACGAGAAAAATGCACGATTCATAATGCAGGTTTTCGTTTATACGCCAATGCCGAACGATATCTGAAGCCGATTGCGGAAATGCAACGTTTATTCAAACAGTATCCTGACGCTATCCGGCAAACTCAGCTTATTACAGAAGCGTGTACATTTTCACTTGGTCAGCTAAAATATCAGTACCCCAAAGAGATTACCTGTAACGGACGTACGCCTCAGCAAGAGTTAGTCTTTTTAACATGGCAAGGAGCTAAGAATATTTTTCCGTCCGGCATTCCTGAAAAAGTGGAAGCGAATATTAAGTATGAGCTTTCATTTATTGAGCAAGTTAACTATGCCGAATATTTTCTTACTGTCTATGATATTGTGCGATATGCCCGCGAGAAAAAAATTCTTTGCCAGGGGAGAGGATCAGCTGCAAACTCAACTGTTTGTTATTGCCTGGGAATCACCTCGGTTGATCCTTCAAAATTTGATTTGTTGTTTGAACGATTTATTTCTTCAGCACGAAATGAACCACCCGACATCGATGTGGACTTTGAGCACGAAAGGAGAGAGGAGGTTATGCAATACATTTATAATAAGTATGGTCGCGATCGTGCAGCTGTTGTCGCTACCGTTACACAACAGCATCACAAGGGCGCCATTCGGGATGTGGGCAAAGCCATGGGACTTTCTGTTGACACGGTCAACCGACTTTCAGGTTTGATATGGGATTTTAAAGACGAGGGTTTTGACAAACAACGGATCATCAATCAGGGAATCAATCCCAATGATCCTACCATTAAAAAAGTGCTGGAGCTAACAAATGAGTTCATTGGCTTTCCGCGACAGTTAGGTCAGCACACGGGAGGGTTTGTTATCTCGCAAGGCAAGTTGTCTGATCTGTGCCCTATTTTGAATGCGCGCATGGAAGACCGTACCAATATTGAATGGAATAAAGATGATATTGAAGCTCTCGGTTTTTTAAAGATTGATGTGCTGGCATTGGGCATGCTCACTTGTATTCGCAAAGCGTTTGATCTTGTTAAGAAACATTATCATGTTGATTGTACGCTGGCCAATATTCCACAAGACGATCTGAAAGTGTATGAAATGGTGAGTCATGCTGATACTATTGGTGTGTTTCAAATTGAAAGTCGCGCGCAAATGTCTATGCTGCCCCGCTTGAAACCGAAGTGTTTTTATGACCTTGTTATTGAGGTGGCGATTGTACGGCCCGGGCCGATACAAGGTGATATGGTTCATCCTTATTTAAGAAGACGAAATGAAGAAGAAAAAGTTGAATACCCTTCGAAAGAGTTAGAAGAGATTTTGGGAAGGACTTTAGGTGTTCCTTTATTTCAAGAACAAGCCATGAAGATTGCTATTGTGGCTGCCGGATTCACGCCTGCCGAAGCGGATGAACTAAGGAGAAGTATGGCTACTTTCAAAGCCAAAGGTAAGGTGTCTTATTTTAAGGATAAGTTGATTAAGGGTATGACGACTAAAGGTTATACCGAAGAGTATGCTCAACGTGTGTTCCGTCAACTCGAGGGATTTGGAAGTTATGGTTTCCCTGAAAGTCACGCAGTAAGTTTTGCGCTCCTGGTTTATGTTTCTTCCTGGCTCAAGCTTTATTATCCGGATGCATTTGCCTGTGCGCTGCTCAACAGCATGCCCATGGGTTTTTATCAGGCGGCACAAATCATTTCAGATGCAATTAAGCATGGTGTTGAAGTTCTCCCAGTAGATCTAAATCATTCTGATTGGGACAATAAGTTGGAAGAGCCTTCCGCACTATCTAAATCAAATAAGTTTTGTCCGCTTCGATTGGGTTTCAGGCAGGTGAAAGGCTTACGCGAAGAAGACATACATGTATTAATTAAAGGAAGAGGAAATCGATATGCATCTATTCACGAACTTCGTGAGGCAGGATTATCAGAATCAACACTGGAGACATTAGCAGACGCAGATGCCTTTAGATCGATCGGTCACGACAGGCGAAATGCACTGTGGCAAGTATCTACCAAGGACCATCTGTCGAAGGCGATTTTTACAGAGCAGCAATCCAATCATATTTCGGAAAAAGATATTACGCTTCCTGTCATGGCATTGTCAGAACATGTGGTGCAGGATTATGCGGCCACATCTTTTTCGTTAAAGGCACATCCGGTAAGTTTCATCAGAAGCCAGCTGAATCAATTTAATATTCTACACACGTCTTCACTCGAAGCCGGTAAGAACGGAGATGTTGTGAAAGTAGCGGGTCTTACTTTGGTTAGACAAAGGCCGGGAACTGCAAGTGGCATTTGTTTCATCACCATTGAAGACGAAACCGGCACAGCAAATCTGGTTGTCTTCAAGAAATTATTCGATCAGTATAGAAAGGAAATTATACAATCCAAACTACTGATGGTGGAAGGACAGTTGCAAAAAGAGGGAGAAGTTATTCATGTAATCGTAAAGCGGTGTTATAATTTTTCAAAATTGTTAAATCGCCTGGTGCCTATGGAACAAATGGATCCATTAGCAATGAAATTATCTCATGCAGATGAAAAAAGTTCTGTTCCTGATGCCAGACGGAAAGAAAAATCAAGCAAACTTATTCAGGGGAATATTTTTCCGGAAGGCAGGAACTTCAGGTAATCTGTTAGCCACCTATTTTTCAAACACTTCAATCTCAGTTCTCCGGTTCACTTCCCGGCCACCTTGCTCATCATCATTGGAAACAATAGGTCGTTCTTCACCATAACCCACCGCCCTTAATCTTGCAGCCTCAATGCCTTTTTGATTCAGAAAATTAAGCACAGACTCGGCCCGTTTTAGCGATAACGTTTTGTTTGCCTGAGCATCTCCGGAGTTATCAGTATGTCCGTTGATCTGAAGTTTGATGCTGGGGTTGCGCTGCATCAATGACACAATGTTTTCTAATTCCCCAATGGATTCTTTTTTAAGATCTGCCTTCCCCAAGTCGAAGAAGATATTCTTCATAACTACTTTGGATCCGACTTCTGCCTTCAGCATGAGAATGGCCGTTTCAATTTCCTGATAATCAGAAAATGTGGGCAACTCAAAGTTCATCGAATTGAAAAGATACCCGTCTACTGTGGTATTGATACCATAGTTACCTCCGTGTGGGATAATGATTTTGAATTCACCAGTTTGACTATTGGAATACGCCCGTTCTATGATTTTGTTGGTGATATTGTCTACCACTGTGATTTGAGCTTTCAGCGGAGTGGCGACATCGGCATCAATTACTTTTCCTGTTAATTGCGTGGCGATACCCAGATTTTTTTGAAGGCTGATGATAGCATCAACAAATTCATCGCCAATTTCTTCAGCAGGTTTCTCTGCAACCGGCTCTTGAATAGTTTCTTCCACTACGACTTCAACTTTTGGCGGTGGCGGATCAAAAAAGGTGGCCATACAAATATCAGAATTGCCAAGGCCTTCATGGCGAAAGGAACTGAAGTAAGCTCTCTTCTTATCCGGAGAAAGAAAAAAGTAGTTTTCAAATTTTGGTGAGTTGATCGGATAGCCTAGGTTTTGCGGGGTAGACCAGGTTCGTTCACGATACTCGCTTTTAAAAATATCATATTCGCCCAGGCCCATGTGTCCGTCCGATCCAAAATATAATGTTCCATCGGCATGCATAAATGGTGCATCTTCGTTGCCCGCTGAGTTTACTGTAGGGCCAAGGTTCGTTACTTTTCCCCAGGTGCCATCTTGCTTGCGTTCACTCATGTAAATATCAAGACTGCCATAGCCACCTGGCCGATCACTGGCGAAGAAGAATTTTTTTCCATCCGGTGAAAGACAACCAGAAGTCTCCCATGAGTCCGTGTTTACTTCTGGTCCCATTGATTGAGGTGTAGTCCATGCACCGTTTATCCAATCCGATTGATAAATATCTCCATTGCCTTTTTCGTAGTAGAGAAAAATGGTTTTACCATCGGGTGTTAAAAAAGTGGCAGCATCGTGAAATGGATCGTTTAAGTTAGGGCTGATCTTTTGAGGCACCTGCCAGATATCTCCGTCTTTGCTTGCACTGAGAATATCCTCGTAAAGGACTTTGAATTTTTTGTCTATTTGCAGCGTATCGCGCGCAGAAGTGAAAATCAAAACACTTTCGTCAGAATTCAGCATGGGCCCGTAATCCTGATAAGGTGAGTTGATGGGCCACTCCAGGACTTTTACAGTGCAGAAAGCCGGATGTCGCATCAGCGAATCACCAAGTGTGCATTCTTTAATCTTATGATTGGCAATGGTTTCGAACTTCTTGTTCTTGAGTTTGAATTTCTTGAAGCGTTCAATGGCACTGTTAAACTGAGAGTTGGCCTGTAGCGCCAGTCCTAAATAATAGTCAATATCTGGATCCACAGCCGGGTCCTTTTCGAAAGCCTCCTTAAGATAGGGTAAGGCTTTGTCTTCCGCACCCGCAGAAAGGTAGGTTTGTCCTATCTTGAACTTAACTTTTGGATTACTGGAAGCTATTCGCTCAGCCGCAAAATAATTTTCCAGGGCAGGTTTAAAGTCACCCTTCGAATAGAACTTATCACCTTTGTCAATCAGCGATTTAAGATCCTGGGCCGATAAAGTAAAGGAGGCCGCGAGGGTCAGCAAAAGAATAAACCCGTAGAGAAGGAACGGGGAAGGTGCGCTTATTTTTGATAACGTCATTTGTGCTAAATATAGAAAAATTGCGGCTCCAATTTAATAATGAAATATTTATGATGGCCGATTTCTTGAATGGCATTTCAATTTGTGATGTGAGAAGTTCCAGCCAGTGGATGATTGTTATCATGGGTACGACCGGCAAGGTGAGCTAGCCAGCGTCAAGCAAATCAATGGCATGAAAAAGTTAATTTATTTTTGGCGATTGCAAGCATAGCTGGTTTAAGCAAGCAGCTGCGCATCTTGCAGGGCTTACGGCATCAGCACGCGTGACAAACGTTGGTACGAAAGAGTTTAAATGAGATAAAGGAGGGCGATAGTCTTATTATTGGTAAAGCTGCCGCTTTAATTTAGTGGGTGAGTTCTTCAATTCTGGAAATGATTTTTCGCGCTCCTGCATCTACCTCCTTCATGTCAGAAGCGGAAGTAATTCCGTCAACAGTATCTAACCGTTGATGTCCCTGTCCGGAAGTGGTGAACACAATAATCTTGCGAAGATCATGTTGGCGGTCCCAGAATTTTTTAACAGCTTCGGGTGGCTGGCTGTTTTCCCAGGTATGAATCAGGACAATGACATTCCAATCCTTTTCCCGAATGCTATCCAGATCATGTACGTCAATAACTTTCAGGTAGAAATGTTGTCCTGAGAAATGATCTACTGTTGCCGACACGATAGCGTTTTTAAATTGACTTCCCTGGGTGGCAATTAAAACGTGATGCGGCATTTCGGTCGTATTAACTTCGAAGGGTTTCGCAATTTCCATGGAGAATTTAATCTTGTAAAGACTGAGGGAAATAAAAGCGATGCTCAACAGGATTAAAATGGAAGCGAGTAATATCTTTTGCCAGTGTTTCATTGTAGTAATGCTTTAGTATGCTTGCAAAAACTCAAAAGAACCGGCAGTTAAGCACGGCTCTCATATCTTCCTGATTTTTCTGTGATTCGGATTCGGAAAGCAATGGCCTTTGCACCTGCATTGTGTGGATGCGGCTCAGGCAAGCGCTGTGCTGGCTTCATCGTCTCGCTTGTTAATTGAGGCGAAATCCGATCAGTAAGAATCTTCATAACCGTCATTCGTTCCTCGTCTGTTTTCATTTCTTCGAATACTCCCCATGCCATAACACTTTGCCAGTTTGCTAAATCTGTCATCGTATCTACTTCAAAGCAAACATTCGGGATGCTTGCGCATGGCCGCTATCTTTTGACCTTCACGTGAATGACCATACAGATAGCCATCTTGAAATACATACGTGATAGGCACTACAAGTATTTTATCATCAAGCTGACAACCAATCCGCCCAATTGTTTGGTTGAAAAGGAGCGCGTCAATCTGTACGGGTGTGAGACTTCCCAGCATATAGATAGTGTTTGGTTTGCACAATCAATCAACTTGCTACAGGCAGGTTGAATTTCCGATCATCTGACTTTTGCGGATGGATTGAGTCAATTGATCACCAGTAAACGTAGGCAGGAGAACCGTTAAAGTTTATGACTTTTGTATGGCTGTGGACAGAATTTTAATCAGGCTTATAAGGCGACTAAAAATGAACAATAAAAAAGGTGGCCCATTTCTGAACCACCTTTCAAAATATTAATTCGTATCGCTATCAGGCGTGTAAATCGAAACGATCGAGATTCATCACTTTGTTCCAGGCGGCTACAAAGTCGTTGACAAACTTCTCTTGTGAATCTGAACATCCATACACTTCAGCTAACGCTCTTAACTCAGAGTTAGAACCGAAGATCAGATCAACGCGAGTACCCGTCCACTTCACGGCTCCGGTTTTGCGATCGCGACCTTCAAAGACATCTTTGGCCTCTGTTGTCGCTTTCCACTCGGTACTCATATCCAAAAGGTTTGCGAAGAAATCGTTGGTAAGAGTCTCCGGACGTTTCGTAAATACTCCGTGCTTTGATTGATCGAAGTTGGTGTTCAAGACGCGCATGCCACCGATCAGAACGGTCATCTCAGGTGCAGTAAGAGTCAGCAGCTGTGTTTTGTCGATCAACAACTCTTCAGCTTCGATGGTGAATTTTCCTTTCGTATAATTTCTGAATCCGTCTGCGATTGGTTCTAACACACCGAATGATTCCACATCAGTTTGCGCCTGTGTTGCGTCCGCGCGGCCAGGAGTGAAAGGTACCGTTACATTATGACCAGCGGCCTTGGCAGCTTTTTCGATACCAACACAGCCACCCAATACGATCAGGTCGGCAAGAGATACATATTTACCACCTGTGTTGAATTCTTTTTGAATCGCCTCAAGTGCTTTCAATACAGAAGCAAGTTGAGCAGGGTTGTTTACTTTCCAATCTTTTTGCGGAGCCAGACGAATGCGTGCACCATTTGCACCACCACGTTTGTCAGACCCACGGAAAGTAGATGCCGATGCCCAAGCAGTTGATACCAATTGTGATACTGACAATCCTGATGCGAGGATCTTACTCTTCAGCACAGCGATGTCTTTGTCATCAATCACTTTATGCGTAACAGCCGGGATAGGATCCTGCCAGATCAACTCTTCTTTTGGAACTTCAGGTCCTAGGTAGCGTGTGACAGGCCCCATGTCGCGATGTGTTAACTTGAACCATGCGCGTGCAAAGGCATCCGCGAAAGCATCCGGATCTTCATAAAAGCGTCTTGAAATTTTTTCGTAGGCAGGGTCAAATCTCAAAGCAAGATCGGTTGTGAGCATTCTTGGTTCCTGACGCTTTGATTTTTCATGCGCGTCAGGCACTGTGTTTGCACCCGCGCCATTCTTTGGTCTCCATTGATGAGCGCCAGCCGGGCTCTTGGTTAGTTCCCATTCATATCCGAACAAATTCCAAAAGAAGTTATTGCTCCACTTAGTAGGCGTGGTAGTCCATGTGACTTCAAGTCCACTGGTGATGGTGTCGCCACCTTTTCCTGAACCATAGCTATTCCTCCAGCCGAGACCCTGCTCTTCAATACCAGCTGCTTCTGGTTCTGGACCAACGTGAGTGGCCGGGGCGGCACCGTGAGTTTTACCGAATGTGTGACCTCCGGCAATCAATGCAACTGTTTCTTCATCGTCCATCGCCATTCGCTTGAATGTTTCGCGAATGTCGCAGGCTGCAGCAATCGGATCGGGATTGCCATTGGGGCCTTCCGGGTTTACATAAATTAATCCCATCTGCACGGCCGCAAGAGGATTTTCGAGATCACGCTCACCTGAGTAGCGTTTGTCTCCTCCCAGCCATTTTGTTTCCGAACCCCAATACACATCTTGTTCTGGTTCCCATACATCTTCACGACCGCCAGCAAAGCCAAATGTTTTAAAGCCCATCGATTCAAGCGCCACATTGCCTGTAAGAATCATGAGATCAGCCCAGGAAATCTTCTTGCCGTACTTTTGTTTGATTGGCCAAAGTAGTCTGCGTGCTTTGTCCAGACTCACGTTGTCGGGCCAACTATTAAGAGGCGCAAAACGCTGCTGACCTGCGCCAGCTCCACCACGACCGTCACCGGTGCGATAGGTTCCGGCAGAGTGCCAGGCCATTCGAATAAACAACGGGCCATAGTGACCAAAGTCTGCCGGCCACCAGTCTTGGGAGTTGGTCATTAGTGCGCGAAGATCTTTCTTCAAAGCTTCGAAGTCGAGGCTCTTAAATTCTTTGGCATAGTCAAACTTTTCGCCCATCGGGTTTGACAGGGAAGAGTGTTGCCTGAGAATGTTCAGTTTCAATTGGTGAGGCCACCAACTTTGATTTTGTGTGCCGCTGCCTGCTGCAGGATGGAACGGGCATTTGCCTGCGTCACCACCTGAATGTGAATGATTTGCCATAGGTAATTTAATTTGTCGTTATAGATTTTTATCGGTTCAAATAATGCACATAATACATGGCTGTTTCCAAATTCGCTATGACTTATGTCAGGTACAAGGTTACCGTTATGAGCATAATAAATCAAATTGATTATTTTTATAAACATATAGCTATTATCTATGACTCTGACTCAACTCGAATACATTGTTGCACTGGATACGTATCGCCATTTTGTGCTGGCCTCTGAGAAATGCTTTGTCACCCAGCCAACACTCAGCATGCAAATTCAAAAGCTGGAGGAAGAATTGGGGGTGAAAATATTCGATCGCACCAAGCAACCGGTTATCCCAACCGAGATAGGTGTTGGCATTATTGCGCAGGCAAGAATCATTCTGCACGAAGCTGATAAGGTCAAACAGATGATCAGCGATCAAAAGGACATTATGACCGGAGAAATCCGAATCGGCATCATTCCAACCTTAGCGCCCTATTTGTTACCACCACTTTTTAAACAGATACGTGAAAAGTATCCTCAACTTGATTTGGTCATTAAGGAATCCATCACGGAGGAAGTGATTCACGAATTAAAGAACAACCGGTTGGATTGTGGGTTGGTAGTCACGCCACTGAACGATCCATCCATCAAAGAAGACATTCTCTTTTATGAAGAGTTGTTTGTGTATGTCTCCCGGAAGAATTCGCTGTACGATAAGAAGTACGTACTGGCTACGGAAATTGATCCCGACCAACTTTGGTTACTGGAGGAAGGGCACTGCTTCCGGTCGCAGATTTTAAATTTATGTGAGTTGCGAAAGAGTTCTGATTTCCATTTTAAATACGAGACGGGAAACATCGAAACACTTAAGCGCATGGTTGACAAAAGCGATGGCATCACCATTTTGCCCGAACTGGCCGTGATGGAGTTCAGTAAATCGCAATTAAAATTGGTGAAGCGATTAAAAGAACCCAGCCCCGCGCGTGAAGTGAGCCTGGTCACGCACCGTAATCACATCAAAAGTAAGATCATCAAAACTTTAAAAGAGGAGATCCTCAACATTGTGCCCCGGCAGATGCACAAACTCCACAATAAGAAGGTGGTTGAAATAAATTATTGATTGCTTATGCTGAGCTCGTTGAAAGTGACGATGATGCGAGGGACACTCGATTATTGTGAACGTCATAAAGTGAAGTTTTTTCTGATCAACCAGCGCAAGCGTCCGCTTATGCTTAATTGTTTCAGCGTCCGCTGGAGTAAGAGCTGAAGTTTGGTAGGTCAGGCATGATGATCGACTCTTGCGCGAGACAATTGTTTGCAAGGTAACGGCAAAGATTCATCGACACTTTTCTAAAGAAGCATCCATGGTAGTAATAGGCTTGCACAAATAGCAATAAAGAACGAGGAAATAGAAATCGCTTTCTATATTTACGAGCAAATCGAGGAGCGTTTGTGCAAATGGCTCTTGCTTTAACGCATCATATGAGGATATTGACTATCATTCTTTTATTTCAAGTAACCATTGGATCGTTCGCTCAAAATTTATCGGATGAAAATCTGGTATTCTGGAGCGCCACAAAGAAGTTAACCGTCAGTGACTTTGGTATAAAAACGAAAAACCGGGAAACAAATGCTTCATTTGCGCAATTTTCCGTGGACTATCAGCTAAATGGTTTCGACTTTATGACAAAAAACTTTAACAAAAAGGTCCGCAACTACGTCATCAAATCAGCTTCCACAATTGATACAACTGAGGATGTTTCAATTTCATTGCGCTATCAACAGACACTTTTTGACATGTGCGAAATCTACACACGACAATTTAGAAAAGCTTTGAAAGAAAATCGTAAGAAGATTGCCACCGGACTACAATTCGTAGATGGCCTCAACCAAACTGCAATGACGAATTTTGCAAATCGCAGAGTTACTTACGACCGGGAAACGAATTTTGGAATGATACCTGAAAAGCAGGTTGAATGGGAAAGTACCATAGCTCGAGAGCTAAATGCGCTAAAAGAGTTTACGAATGAATGATCAAGCATTAAAGCGGAATGATCGATTTTCCTATGCCCAATTAGCGAAAGCGTCCGCTTGTGCTTAGCCTTTTCTGCATCCGCTGGGATGAGCTCTGAAGCTTGTATATACCAATGCCTTCCTATTTCTTTCACAAATCGTAATATTTAGTTGTGCATTGTGCGCTGGTCTGGCCCAAAGGCGAGGTGTTGGGAATGCATGAGCGCGGAAGCATCTTTGGGCCTTGATTTTTTTTCGTTCTTTTTTGTATCAAGACAAAAAGAACAGAAACAAAATGAGGTACATATAGCGAAGAAGTTTCGATAAGTTTATTGTTGTTATAAAAAATTCGATGCTTCGCACTTTTACTATTCTTTCCATCGCTCCACGTCTACCTACGCTTAAGCTTCGGTAGACATGGCCGCGACTGACTGCCGAAACTCCAGCGAAGGCTGTAAAAAATTAGGCCCCTAACGTGACCACTGGAAGTTGAAATTCAGAATGGAAGCCAACGACACGCTATTCTTTTCACATATAGTAATAGTTAGTCCTGCATTGTGTGCCGGCCTGGCCCAAAGTGGTGTACAGGTCGTGCATGAAGTTAAATGAACTCGAACAACGAAAAAGAGTTTACACCAATCCGGTCGTCATAAACTCCTGTTGATCCTTGCCAGAAATTCTTACCTTAAAGCAAAAGATCACCCTATGAACTCCAGAAGAACTTTTATCAAATCCTCCGTCACGAGCGCAATTGCAATTGCTGCCGCACCTTCCTTTGGGTTTTCGATTCTAAAGTCGAAGCCACAATCCAAGGATGAATTGATCGGTCATGGCGATTTCAAGTATCGGCCTTATCCGCAATGGGGCAACCTCGATAGCGCCAAGACGCCCGTTAATAATTGTCACGAGATGGTGATGGATTCCAAAGGTCGTCTCATCATGATTACGGATGAGACGAAGAACAATATCATTGTTTACGACCGCTCAGGAAAATTGCTCACGACCTGGGGAAACAGCTTTCCTGGTGGTCATGGTTTAACTCTTACAAAAGAAGGTGGAGAAGATTTTCTTTTCATTTGCGATACCTCATTGAGCACCGTAACAAAAACTACCGTTGACGGAAAGGTTTTAATGGAACTTCCTCACCCGAAAAAACTCGGTATTTATAAAGAAGATATGTCGTATAAGCCTACCGAGTCTGCTGTTGCGCCAAATGGCGATATTTATGTGGCAGACGGCTACGGCTCGCAGTTCATCATTCAATTCAATCAGAAAGGTGAATACATCCGCCACTTTGGTGGAAGAGGAAACAAAGACTCGGAGTTTGACACTGCACATGGCGTTGCTGTTGACTTGCGCGATGCCAAGAACCCAACACTATTGATTACTTCGAGAGGACACAATTCATTTAAGCGATTTACATTGGATGGAAAATACCTGTCTACCATTTTTCTTCCCGGTGCATTTGTTTGCAGGCCCGTATTTCACGGAGAAAATCTTTATGCGGGTGTTTGCTGGTCGCGGTTGCGCTATCTCAATCAAACGGACAATTCCGGATTTGTGACGATACTTGACAAGAATGATAAAGTTGTTTCGAATCCCGGAGGCACATCGCCTAACTATGTCAAGGATGAATTGCAATTAATGGTACAGGCCGTTCCGTTGTTCAAGCATTGCCATGATGTTTGTATTGATAACGACAAGAATATTTATGTCTGCCAGTGGAATGCCGGACAAACGTATCCGATCAAATTAGAAAGAGTGTAAGAAGGTTGTGTATGCCCAATAATAATAGGCTCTCGATTTATATCATTTACGCCATTAATATCACAATTATTGGTGTGCTTTTTTGGAGGATCAAAATTATTAACGATGATAAGGCGCCTTTGCTAATGGTTGTCTTTTATCCCTGTTTAATAATATTAAATTTAATATGCGCTGGAGTTTTTAGTTTATTTGGTAGTGACAATTACAAATCTTTTTTGAGCGCAGCGAAAATTCTTCTCATCATGCTCTTGCCAATAACGTATATAGCATTCGAAATTTAATGTTTCTCGTTTTGACTTTCTGGCTTTGGCAATTTTTAGGAAGACTTCATCCGTTGCTGGTGCACTTTCCGATTGGTCTGTTAGTGATCGCGCTCATTCTCGAAGTTTATTCCCGGAAAAGGAGGGAAGCATTTCAATCGGCCCTTTATCTTATTTTAATTATAGGTGCACTTAGCGCTGTTCTTTCCTCTGTGTTTGGATGGTTGCTGAAGGACCAGGATGACTATGCGGGCAACACGCTCGCCATTCATCAATGGTCGGGTATTGCCACTGCAGTATTAGCGACTTGCACGTTGTACTTGTTTCTTCTTTCAAACAAGCGCTCTCAACTTATAAAGGTCTATCAAACTTTTTTGACGCTCGCTGTACTCGGAGTAGCCATTGCCGGCCACTATGGTGCATCGTTAACACATGGCGTTGATTATTTAACAGAAGTCTTGCCAGTGAATAACAAAGATGGCGCTGCACCTGATCCAAACTTTGACTTAACAAGTTTTAATTCAGGCACAACGCAAACCCTAAGCGCTGAACAAGGCGCCCGTTTAAATATAGAGGTACGCTCCATCTTCGCTCATAATTGCTATAAGTGTCATAGCGCGGAAAAAACGAAGGGCCAATTGAGATTAGACAACAAAGAATTGTTGATGCGCGGTGGCAAGCACGGTGAAGTGATTGAAAAAAGTCATCCGGAAAAAAGTGAATTGATACGCAGGCTTCACTTGCCAAGAGAAGACAAGGAATCAATGCCGCCAAAGGGAAAGACACTGAGTCAAAAAGAAATAGCTACGCTTGAGTTATGGATAAAACTGGGTGCGCCCTGGCCAAATAATTCTAACGAGAAAAGTATTTATCGCGTGGCCGAGTTAGCCCCACGAAAGCCTGCCTTGCCTAATGGTGATGCAAGTTTATCCAATCCGATTGATCGGTTCGTTGATGACTATTTCAAAAAGAAGAATATAACATGGCCATCCAAAATAGATGACCGGACTTATATTCGAAGAGTCTATTTAGATATCATCGGTTTATTACCATCGCCCGAAGCAGTCGCTTCATTTATTGCTGATACTAATTCTTCTAAACGGCAGCAGCTTGTCAAAGAGTTGTTGACCCAGAATGATGACTATGCACAGCATTGGCTGACGTTCTGGAGTGATGCACTCCGCAATGATTACACCGGAACAGGATATATCACCGGAGGACGGTTTGCTATTACGGATTGGCTCTATGAGTCACTACGCGATAATAAACCGTATACTTCTTTTGTCAAGGAACTCATAAGTCCGGATAATAAATCGGAAGGATTTATCAGGGGAATAAAATGGCGTGGTACCGTCAATGCCAGTCAGCGCGTGGAGATGCAGGCGGCCCAAAACATCTCGCAGGTTTTTCTGGGTTTGAATCTGAAGTGTGCTTCGTGTCACGATAGTTTTATCAGCGACCTAAAGTTATCGGATGCATATGCGTTCGCTAATATCTTTTCGGATTCCGCGCTAGAAATTAACCGATGCGATAAGCCAACTGGTAAGATGGCAGGAACGCGCGTTATCTTTTCTGAACTGGGAAAGATTGATAGCACTCTTACCGTGGAAGGAAAGCTGCAACAATTGGCTGAGTATCTCACAGCGCCAAAGAACGGACGATTGTACCGCACCGTTGTGAACCGCATCTGGGCGCAACTTATGGGTAGAGGAATAGTAGAGCCGGTGGACATGATGGACAACGAACCATGGAGTCAGGATTTACTGGATTGGCTGGCCTCTGATTTCACCGAGCACAATGGTGATCTTAAGCAATTGATTTTTATGATCACCACTTCTAAAACCTATCAACTGCCTTCTGTAGGAATGAAAGATGAAAACGATATTCTTAGAACAGACTACACTTTTAAAGGCATGCATCGAAGAAGATTGTCAGCTGAGCAGTTTGCCGATGCCGTGAGCACGATTGTCGATCCGATTTATCCGGATACATTGCGACAATACAATCCCTTCAAAAATGTGCAACCATCTGAGTCGCTCAACTATGCAAGAGCATCGCTGGTCAAGAACGATGTTTTCCTGACTGCATTGGGCAGACCTAATCGGGAGAATGTATCGACCAGCCGGTCATCACAAGCGAGTCTGCTGCAAGCGCTGGAGCTGACCAATGGAAATAAATTCAACAGCGTTTTGCAATCAGGAGCTAAAAGGTGGAAGGAAAAATATCGAACGAATGAAGAAGTTGTAAACGAACTGTATCAAATGTGTTTGGGTCGCAGTCCATCAGCACAAGAGATGAAGGCAGCGTTGAATATGGTAGGTGCATCGCCCGCCACTGAAAGCATTCAAGACCTGATGTGGGCGATGTTGTTATTGCCGGAGTTTCAATTGATTTATTAAATGTTTCATGGCCACTAAGGCACGAAGACTCAAGGATGAAAAGAAATTACGAGTAAAAAATATTTCTAATGAGTGCAATTTTAGTCGGAATGTTATTAGTAAAGAAGGAATTGTTTGAAGGTAAAAAAATACTGTGTCTTAGTGCCCTCGTGGCAACAACAATATGAACAACATCTGGAACCGTAGAGAGTTTTTACAAAAGACCAGTGCCGCAACACTTGCTGCCATGGCAGCGGGCTTGCCCACATCGTTGTTGAATTCTTGTGCATCGCCTGCGATCAACGCTAAAGCAGACACCGTCATTCTACTTTGGATGGCCGGTGGTATGGCGCACACCGATACGTTCGACCCGAAGAAATACACTCCATACGAAAAGGGAATGCAATCGAACAGCGTGTTGAGCACATTCAAGTCGTTGCCAACGGCATTGGATGGCATTCATTTTTCAGAGGGTCTTCAATCCATCGGCAATGTGATGAACGAAGGAACACTCATTCGTTCTTACATGGCGGCTGATCTGGGATTCATTTTACATTCACGGCATCAATACAATTGGCATACGTGCTATGAGCCACCACAGACAGTAGCTGCTCCACACATCGGTTCGTGGATAGCAAAACAACTCGGACCAAAGAATCCGGTGATACCTGCTTTCATTGACATCGGGCAGCGCTTTACGGTGGGCGAAGCCGAAGAATTGAAAGCTTTTCACACGGCAGGATTTCTGGGAAGCGAGTTCGGACCATTTTTTATTCCCGATCCATCAGCTGGTTTGGATAGCGTGAAGCCACCGGTGGGTATGAGCTATCAACGATTCGAAAAAAGAAATCAATTGTACAAAGAACTTATTGGAAACAGTCCGATGGTAGAGTTTGGCAGCGACTATCAAAAGGAATCTTTACAGCGAACGATGGAGCAAGCGTATCGGTTGCTGAAGTCACCTGAGTCGAAGGCATTTGACCTGAGTCTGGAGCCAAAGGAAAGTTATGATCGGTACAATACCGGAAAGTTTGGACTCGGATGTTTGCTCGCGCGAAGACTAACCGAACAAGGTGCGCGGTTCATCAGCGTGACAACAGAATACGAGCCCTTCAAAGGTTGGGACACACATGAGAACGGTTACACGCGTTTGATCGACATGAAGAAGCAAATTGATCAGCCCATTGCGCAATTGGTGAAAGACTTAAAGCAAACAGGACATCTCGATCGCACGATGATCATTCTCGCCAGCGAGTTCAGCCGCGACATGATGACCGAAGGCCGACCAGGCGCAACAGTAACTGAGCAGGTAGACCAACCCAACATCATCAATGATATCAAACATTATGGCATGCACCGTCACTTTACGGATGGTTGTTCGATGTTAATGTTTGGCGGTGGAATTAAAAAAGGATACGTGTATGGCAAGACAGCTGATGAGCGCCCGTGCAAATCGATTGAGAAGCCCATTAAGATCGCGCAAGTGCATCAAACCATTTATCATGCGCTCGGCATTCCCGAAGACACGCATTATGTGATTGAAGAACGCCCCTTCTATACAACACCTGATGGAAATGGCAAAGCAGAGATGGAGTTGTTTGCCTGACAGAAGGAAAAAAAGATATATCACTTTACTCTCTGAGTGATAAACGGTTATTTAATTTCAGATGGTTCTCATTACATTTAGAAGAATGCAGTGCCGCTGTGCATTTGACTAATTTTCTAAGTGATGAATCTCAAAACTGCCTTTAAAACTACCTTGCTGATATTGATTGCGTTTCTCGCAGTTCGATGCTCTCAACCCCGCGCAACACTAAATATTAGAAAAGACGCTCACATTGTTCTGATTGGAAATAATCTTGGTTCTCGGATTATGAACTACGGTTATTTCGAAACAGAAATTCAGGTTCGCTATCCGGATAGTTTGCTCATCATTCGTAACATGTGCGATGGTGGCGATACGCCCGGCTTCAGACCTCATTCTGGACGTGTGTCACCGTGGGCATTTCCGGGTGCCGAGAAATTTCAAACAGAGTTGGCGCATCCCACTGGCAGCCAGGGCTTTTTCGAAACGCCCGATCAATGGCTTACGCGATTGAAGGCCGATGTCATCATTGCTTTCTTTGGTTACAACGAATCATTTAATGGCGCAGCGGGACTTAATAACTACAAAGCAGAGCTTGACGCTTTTATAAAATATACATTGGCCCAGACCTATAACGGAAAATCAGCGCCACTGCTAGCTATTGTATCACCCATTGCCTTCGAAGATTTGTCGGATAAATATGATCTTCCAAATGGTGAGAAGGAGAATGCAAATCTTTCTCTGTATGCCGATGCGATGAAGGAGATCGCTGCTAACAACAAGGTACTCTTTATTGATGCATTTGAACCATCTAAAGAATGGTATGCAAAAGACAAGGATGCATTAACGATTGATGGTTCTCAACTGAACGATGCGGGTTATCAAAAGTTCTCAAAGCTGCTTGCTGATGAAGTCTTTGGAAATGTAATTCCTAAAGCAGAATCAAATCGCGAACTTGTTCATGCAGCGGTGATGGAAAAAAACTGGATGTGGCACAATGACTATAAAATTCCGAATGGTGTTCATGTGTACGGTCGCAGATATGATCCGTTCGGGCCGGATAATTATCCCTTTGAGCTAAAGAAAATCCGTGAGCTGACTGCCATTCGTGATTCAGCGATTTGGCTCGCGGCCAAAGGTGAGAAATTAGATCTTGCAATTGCAGATCAGCATACGTCAACGCTTCCTCCCGTGCAGACCAATTTTGATCCGAAAGAAAATGGAGCGCTGGAGTATCTGTACGGACAAGATGCTCTCGACAAACTCAGCGTGCCGCCCGGATATAAGATTGAACTCTTCGCATCCGAAAAAGAATTTACTGACTTGGCAAATCCTGTCCAGCTATCATTTGATAACAAAGGTCGTTTGTGGGTTGCCACCATGCCGAGTTATCCGCATTATAAACCCGGTGACAATAAACCCAATGACAAACTGATTATTCTGGAAGACACCGATGCCGATGGCAAAGCCGATAAGCAAATCACCTTTGCCGAAGGCTTGCATCTCCCAGTTGGATTTGAATTTGCACCCGAAGGTGTTTATGTTTCACAAGGCACTAACCTCATCCTTCTCACCGATACGGATGGCGATGATAAAGCCGACAAAAAAGAAATTATTCTAAGTGGATTTGATGACCACGATACGCATCATGCTCATAGTGCTTATGCAGCTGATCCATCTGGTGCCATTTATATGGGCGAGGGAGTATTCCTACACTCCAATGTGGAAACATCTTATGGCACGGTGCATGCAACCAATGGTGGGTTTATGCGATACAATCCGCAACGCCATCATCTCGAGCGTACAGCACAGTTGGCTATTCCCAATCCGTGGGGCATTGCCTTTGACGACTGGGGACAGAACTTTTTTGCAGAAACATCAGGTCCGGATGTAAGGTGGATGATGCCGGGAACGATAAAGCCTCGCTATGGTGTGTCGACTCATAAATCATTTAACCTGATTGAAGAAAAACATCGTGTGCGTCCTACCTCAGGTTTGGAGTTTGTTTCGAGTAGACATTTCCCAGACGAAGTGCAAGGAGATTTGTTGATCAACAACACCATTGGCTTTTTAGGAATGAAGCAGCACGTGATGGAAGATGACAGCACGGGTTATAAAAGTCATCATCGTGTTGACCTCGTGCAATCGAAGGACAGAAATTTCAGACCAGTGGACATGGAGTTTGCGCCTGATGGATCGCTCTATCTGATTGACTGGCACAATATCCTCATTGGTCACATGCAGCACAATACAAGAGATCCGTTGCGCGATCACGTGCATGGTCGTGTGTATCGTATTACCTATCCGTCCCGGCCGTTGGTAACTCCTGCAAAAGTAGCTGGCGCAAGCATTCCGGAGTTATTGGATAACCTGAAGCTGTCGGAATTCAGAACGCGCTATCGCACCAGACGAGAGTTACGCGGACGCGATGCAAACGAAGTGCTTGCTGAGTTAAAATCATGGGTAGCGAAACTCAATGTCGAAGGTGAGCGCTATGAACATCATTTGACAGAAGCTTTGTGGGTAACATGGGGTTTGAATAAAGTGGATGAACAATTGTTGCATCGTGTCCTTCAGGCGAAAGATTATCATGCGAGGGCAGCAGCAGTGCGCGTACTTCGCTACAGCGGTCATCAAATTAAAAATCAACCTGAGTTACTGATGCGTGCTGCGCAAGATGAAAACGGTCGCGTGCGATTGGAAGCGTTGGTAGCTGCTACGTGGTTGGACAAGGAAGTTGGTTTACCAATTGTGGAAGAAACAGGTAAACACCCTATGGATAAATGGATTGTTGATGCACAGGCAACCGCCATTGCTCATTTGAATGGCATGTCATTGAAAGAGAAGAAAGATGAAGAAGTTAAAACTCATCTGACAGGTGCTGAGCGTGAACTGTTCATCAAAGGAAAAGAAATTTATGCGCGCGATGGATATTGTTCCACGTGTCATCAACCTGATGGCGGAGGACTTTCGGCTTCAGGTTTTCCGGCTTTGACAGGTACACAGTGGGTGTTAGGCAGCGAAGAGCGACTAATTAGAATTGCGTTGAATGGCATCTATGGTCCGATTGAAGTAAACGGAAATAAGTATGCAGGCCAGGTTCCAATGACACCATTCAAAGGGTTGCTCAAAGACGATGAAATTGCGGCTGTGCTTACTTATGTACGCAATGCATTTGGAAACAAAGCTGCGGCTATCGCACCCGACAAAGTGAAAGACGTACGCGATGCAATCAAAGACAAGAAGGATTTTTATTCTCCGGAAGAATTGTTGAAGCTACATCCCATGGAAAAGTGATTGCTATATTTAAATATCAGACATGAAATCTAAAAATCATATCTCACTCACTATTTTCCTTTGCGTTGCGATGCTCGCATCATCCGTCTCATCTTTCGCCCAACCGATGCAGCAATGGGTTCGCTATGAAGGCAAAGAAGGTCCCGGCAAGGGCAAGCACATTGTCTTCATTAGCGGTGATGAAGAATATCGCTCAGAAGAAGCGTTTCCGATGATGGCTAAGATATTATCGCAATATCATGGTTTTACCTGTACGGTACTTTTCGCGATTGACCCTGAGACAGGCACAATAGATCCGAATAAGCAAACTAATATTCCAGGCATCGAGTACTTACAAAAAGCTGACTTACTTTTTATGTGTATGCGCTTTCGCGAATTGCCCGATGATCAAATGAAATACTTTGATGAATATCTGCAATCCGGAAAACCGATTGTTGCGCTGCGGACTTCTACTCACGCGTTCCTTTATTCGCGCAACAAGGAAAGTAAATACGCCCGTTACAGTTATAACAGTAAAGCCAAAAACTGGGAAGGTGGTTTTGGTAAGAAAGTTATAGGCGAGACGTGGGTTTCTCATCACGGTGCACATGGTTCGGAGGGAACCCGAGGGCTGATTAATGGATTGTCATCCAATCATCCTATCCTAAAGGGAGTAAAAGATATTTGGGGACCGACAGATGTGTACACGGTAAATAGTCTCAATGCTAACACCGATATATTATTATATGGACAGTCAACATTAGGAATGACAGCCGATGCGCCTCTTAGTTATGCAAAATCAATAATGCCAGTTGCCTGGACTACATCTTACGAAACAGAAACTGGCAAGACCGCAAGAATTTTTGCAACTACTATGGGAGCATCCATGGACCTGCTAAGTGAAGACCTGCGGAGAATGTTAATCAACGCAAGTTATTGGGCGTTGGGGATGGATGCGCAGATTGGTGAAAAGAGCAATGCTCAAACGGTAGGAGTCTATGAACCTATCATGTTTGGTTTCGATAAATTTAAAAGAGGAGTAAAACCTTCTGATTTTAATTTAAAGTAAAATGAAAGAGACGTCTTCAAAAACAAAAATTGGATTCAATCTATTGGTATGGTCAGGTGGGTTGCCTGACATGTTTTTACCCATCACTGAGCGCTTAAAGAAAATAGGATACGATGGTATTGAGTGTTTTATGGAAGAACGTGATACCGCTGCTTATAAAAAACTTGGTAATCATCTTAAGAGCATCGGCCTCGAAGCAACTTGTGTGCTGGGTGTTGGGCCGGATGAAAATCCCATAAGCGAATCAAAGGCAACGCGTGATAAAGCAATTGTACGACTAAAAGAAGCCATAGACTGCTCATATGCCATTGGCTCAAAAACTATCTGCGGGCCATTTCATTCGGCCTTCGCTACGTTTACCGAAAGACACCCGCCAAGTGATAATGAATATAAATGGAGTGCAGAAGTATTGCATGCAGCGGGTGAGTATGCGGCCCAGGCGAACATCGTTCTGACACTCGAAGCGTTGAATCGTTTTGAATGTTACTTGTGCAATACCGTTGATCAGCTAACGAGATTGGTCAATAGCGCTTCGCACCCCAACGTCAAAGCAATGTTCGACACGCACCATGCCAATATTGAGGAGAAAAAAATAGGAGAGGCCATTCGCAAGATTGCACCTCTGCTGGCGCATGTGCACATCAGTGAAAATGATCGAGGCACTCCTGGTGACGGACATATTCCCTGGGATGAAACATTTGAAGCACTTGCTGCTATGAACTATAGCGGCTGGCTGACTATCGAAGCGTTTACCCGCAACGACCCAAATTTCGCCAACGCCATCAATGTGTGGAGAGAATACTCGCAGCCATGGGATATGGCCGAAAAGGGATTGACTTTGATCAAGAAGATGCGCGAGAAATACTATCATTAGCGGCCTCTTCAATCGTTTTAAATTCCGTGAACGGTTAGCTAAACATCGTGACATTTTTTACATTCAAGCGATAGTTTTTTCGCAACCTTTATCATACCTCATGCCTCAACTAAAATCTCATTCGCTCAAATTCATTTTGTCAGCAATTTTAATCGGTCTCGTGATTGTTTCATGCAATCAAAAACCTGAGAAGCTGGCTAACCCGAAAATCGACAAACTGAAATTGCCTCCCGGATTTAAGGCCGAGCATTTATATAGTCAGGAGGAACATGAACAAGGCTCGTGGGTAGCCATGACCTTCGACAACAAAGGCAGGATGATTACTGCTGATCAATATGGAGCTATTTATCGTCTTGAGTTGCCAGTTCAAGGCGACACTACCAAGCCCAAAGTAGAGAAGCTGATTATCGGAACGGAAGCCGACCGCAATGCGGACACCACCACACTTAAGGTTGGGATGGGTTTTGCTCAGGGCCTGCTATATGCCTTCAATAGTTTGTATGTAATGGTAAATCACAACAGTGATAAGAATTTTGATAAGAATACTGGTCTGTACCGACTTCAAGATACGGACGGAGATGACCAGTTTGATAAGGTTACGTTGCTCAGATCATTTTCGGGCGAACCAGGCGAGCATGGCCCGCACAGCATGAAATTGTCACCTGACGGAAAATCAATTTACATGTCAGCCGGAAACCACGTGGATGTTCCGCAATTTGATATTTATCGTCTGCCTCCGGTTTGGCAGGAAGACAATTTGTTTCCACAGATCAAAGATCCGCGAGGGCACGCCAATAACCGCAAAGCACCAGGTGGATGGATTGCACACATCGATTCGCTCGGACAAAAGTGGGAGCTGGTAGGCGCTGGCTTTCGCAATGAATTTGATATTACGTTCAACGAAGCAGGTGATTTGTTTACGTATGACTCCGACATGGAGTGGGATTTTGGAATGCCATGGTATCGCCCCACGCGCATTTGCCATGTAACAAGCGGAAGTGAATTTGGATGGAGAACAGGTAATGGAAAATGGTCACCACTCTATCCGGATAATCTTCCTCCTGTGATCAACATTGGTCAGGGTTCACCCACTAATTTTATGAGTGGCTCAAATGCAAAGTTCCCTGGCAAATACAAGAAAGCTTTGTTTGCATTCGACTGGAGCTTTGGAATTATCTATGCCATACATCTGACACCACAGGGTGCTTCCTATACAGCAGAAGCCGAGGAATTTATATCGGGCTCACCTTTGCCATTAACGGATGGAGCCATTGGCCCGGATGGCGCTATGTATTTTCTAACAGGTGGAAGAAGATTAGAATCCGATTTGTATCGCATCACCGCAACCGATTATAAAGAGGAAGCAACACCAAGTGCAGCAGCAACCATTAATGAAACGAATCAACTCAGAAGAACACTTGAGCAGTATCATGAACCTAAAAAAGGTGCAATCGATGTGGCCTGGCCAAACTTAAAACATGAAGACAGGTTCGTTCGATATGCTGCACGCATAGCGGTAGAACATCAGCCTGTAAGCGAATGGCAGGAACGCGCATTGAAAGAAACCGATCCCGAAAGCCTTGCGCTTGCCATGATCGCGTTGACCCGACATGGAAAGCCAGCGCTCAGAGACAAGATGATACAAGCGCTTGTCATGGTTGACTTTAATAAACTTACTCCATCACAAAAGATTGATATTGTTCGTGCATTTGAAGTCGTGATCTTTCGAATGGGCAAACCTGAAGGCAAAGCGAAGGATCAATTGGTAGCATACCTCGATCCAAATTATCCTTCTTCATCCAACGAGCTTGATCGCCTATTAAGCAAAGTACTCGTTCACATCGGAGCACCCGGATCAGTAGAAAAGACGTTGACATTGTTGGCCAGCGCTAAAGATGATCCAGCGGATAAAACCGTAAGTTCTTCGAGTGACTTGATCATGAGAAACCCACAGTATGGATTAGACATCGCGAGAATGTTATCCAATGTTCCTCCTGCGCAGCAAACATATCTGGCGACAGTACTTTCAGAAGCGAGCACTGGTTGGACGCCTGAACTTCATGAAAAATATTTCAAATGGATCGCCAATGCCTTTACCTATAAAGGAGGAGTGAGCTATGTTGGTTTCATTGACAAAGCAAGAAGGAAAGCGCTTGCTCATACGCCTGCCGATAAAACCGAATACTACAACAAACTCTCAGGGGCTGATCTCTTAACCGAGTCTGGCAACGATCTTGCTGATCGTCCTCAACCGAAGGGCCCGGGAAAAAGAAGGACGAAGGAGGAGGCCTTAGCCCTTCTGGATGAACCACTCGTTAATCGTGATTTTGAAAATGGCAAAAATATGTTTGCCGCAACATTGTGTAGTTCTTGTCACGCTATGCGCGGTGAAGGTGGAGCCATTGGACCAGATCTATCGCAGTTAGGAACTCGGTTTTCAGCGAAAGATATTCTTGAAAATACGCTTGATCCAAACAAAGAAATTTCAGATCAGTATGCAGCCACGGTTTTTGAGATGAAAGATGGAAGTTCCATTGTGGGCAGACTCATCAATGAGGAAGCTGGAAAATATTTTGTGTCACAAAATCCATTCATGCCGCAATCGTTGCGCGAGATTTCAAAAGCAGATGTGGCTTCAACTAAATTATCAGAAGTTTCATTAATGCTTCCTGGCTTGCTGGGCAGATTGAATGATGAAGAAATCAGGGACATCATCGCCTACCTGGTGGCTGGAGGAAATCCAGATCATGAAGTGTACAAAGGCAAAGCCGAAGCAAAAGCAACATCGGGTAAGTGAATTGATTCTATGTTTTCTATGAGCGCCATGAATAAAAAGAAGAATTCGATTGTGATAACCTTAGTGTTGGGTCTGATGCTTGTCAGTCTTCCAGCACTTGTTTTGAGTCAGAAAAAGAAAGATGGATTTGTTTCAATTTTTGATGGCAAGACATTAAAGGGCTGGGAGGGAGATGCGAACTACTGGCGCGCTGAGAATGGCAGCATTGTGGGAGAGATAACCGCTGATAAATTACTGAAGGCAAACACCTTTCTTATTTGGCGTGGCGGTGAACCAAAGAACTTTGAGTTGAAACTAGAATGTCGCATCAGCAAAGAAGGCAACAGCGGTATTAACTATCGGAGCGAGCAGATAACGGAAGTGCCCTTTGCTTTAAAAGGATATCAGGCGGACATCGATGGAATGAATCGCTACACCGGCCAGAATTACGAAGAGCGCGGAAGAACTACACTTGCTTATCGCGGACAAACAACAACGATTAGTCCGGCAGATCATGGCTCATCTGTAAAAGATAACATCAAAAATAATGCGTGGACGAAAGTGGAGATCACGAAGTCCTTGAATAAAGATTCTTTGAAGAACTTCATCAAGAGTGAAGACTGGAATGAAATTCACCTGATCGTAAAAGACAATAGATTATTGCATTATGTAAACGGTATGCTGATGAGCGATGTAACCGACAACGACACCGTCAACGGAAAGATGAAAGGATTGCTTGGCGTGCAAGTGCACGTAGGGCCGCCTATGAAAGTGGAATATCGGAATATCATGATCAAGCAATAGCGCGATTATTTAGTTCGAACCTATTTCCTTGGTCTGTGTCCTCACAGACCACTTCATAGGTTTGATATTTGGTTTCGGTCTGCGGGGACACAGACCAAGGAAGGAAGAAAAAGGAATTAAGAAGAAAAAAGATAAACATTGACACAAGCCTGGACCGATAAGATCTCCAATCACGCCCAACTCGGTGGGATAGAAACTTCTGTGATTGACAACGGAAACGGAAGAGGAACTCGCATTGCCTGGATCAATACCGGCACGGGCCTGCGCTACAAAGTAGTGCTCGATCGAGCGATGGATATTGCCGATGCATTTTACAATCAGCATAGCATTGCGTGGATAAGTCATCTGGGCGTTACACCACCTCAGCCTTTTTCTGATCGTGGCCTTGACTGGCTAAGAACATTTTCAGGAGGATTACTTGTCACGTGTGGACTCAGTCATTTTGGTCCACCCGAAAAAGATACTTCCGGTGAACGCGGACTGCATGGAATGATTAGTAATATACCTGCTGAACTTGAGTCTATCATTCAACCTGATCCAGTTGCGGGTAAGATGGATTTTAGCATCACGGGCAAAATCAAGGAGACAAAGATATTCGGCCCCAGCCTGGAACTCAAGCGCACGATCTCTGGAACCATTGGAAAGCCTTCTATCCACATTCATGATGAAGTAACAAACAGAGCAAATACTTCTTCACCACTCATGCTGTTGTATCATTGCAACTTCGGTTGGCCGTTAGTAGATGAAGGAACCGAAATCATTTGGCAAGGAAAATGGCAACCGTCTAAGAGTAACAGTAAAATTTATAAGGAAGGCAACGACTTCAAAAGATGTCCGGCTCCACTCGAGGATCATAGCGGCACAGGCGAAGATGTTGCTGCGGTAGATATCACTGCAGACAGCGCTGGCATGTGCACCGGAGGTTTATATAATCGCAAGCTTGATCTTAGCGTGGCCATCAGGTTTCCGAAAAAACAATTGCCATGGTTCACCAACTGGCAACATTGGGGAAAGGGCGAATATGTATTAGGACTTGAGCCCGGAACCAATCCTGTTATCGGTCAGGCGAAAGCAAGAGAGCAAAATCAATTACTACAAATTGCTCCGGGACAAACAATGATGTTTGATGTGGAGATTGAAGTCATCCATAACAATAACGATCGCTTGAACGAACTCTTGAAACATAGATAAAAAGATAATTCTTAGACAGATGAACATAACAAGGAAAGAAGGTCTCGCTGCAAAAGCACTGGAACAAGGGAAAGGCATATTGAGACTAGCCCCCACATGGGTGCCACGATCGTTTTGTGTGCCGGGTAGAAGAATCAAGTTGCACCCTGATGATTATTATGTGTTAGGTGGAAATCGCGGAGGCATTGACGAGCGTTGGCTTTCATCTACCACACCCGCAAAGAACGGTCCGCTTACCGGAGAGTTTGAAGGGTTGAGTCCTGTGGTGTTCAAAGATGGATCAAATGAAGTATTGCTGTTGCTGAAAGATGTGATCGATGAATTGAAAGGCGCCATCATTGGCGACAGACTATGGAATAAACACAAGAGCTGGCCGATGTATTCGAAGTTCTTTGACAACATGGGGCCGTTGCCACATCACGTTCATCACAATGATGAGAGGGCTGCACTCATCGGTCAGTTAGGAAAACCAGAAGCGTATTACTTTCCTCCGCAATTGAATAATCACGGTGGAGATTTTCCGTATACATTTTTTGGAATTTCACCTGGCACCACGAAAGCGCAAATCCGCGAGTGTCTCGTCAACTTTACGAAAGGCGATAACAAGATCACGAACTACTCGTCTGCATTCAAACTTGAGCCGGGCACCGGTTGGGATGTGCCTCCGGGAATGCTCCATGCACCAGGCAGTATGTGTACCTATGAACCACAAAAAGCGTCTGATGTTTTTGCCATGTATCAATCACTCGTGAATGAAGCCGTCATTCCAGAAGAGCTATTGTGGAATGGAACACCTAAAAACAAGATCGGTGATTATGATGAGTTGATTGACGTGCTTGACTGGGAGCTGAACGTTGACCCGAATATTCTTCAAACTCGCTTCATGGCCCCCAAGCCAGTAGGATCCGTTGCCGCGATGAAAGCAGAAGGGTACGTGGAGAATTGGGTGTGCTATAAGTCAGATGCATTTAGCGCAAAAGAACTGACCGTGGCACCGGGTGCTACCGTCACCATCAAAGACAGTGCGGCCTATGGCATCATCATGATGCAAGGTCATGGCAAGATGGGCGTTTGGGATGTAGAAACACCTGCGTTGATTCGTTATGGACAATTAACGCATGATGAATATTTCATCACCGAAAAAGCAGCACGGGAAGGAGTGAAGATCACCAATGCATCTTCTACCGATCCGATCGTGATGCTGAAACACTTTGGTCCGGAGAATCCAGATCTGGTTGTAGGCTAAGTCATCCAATCATTCGACAACTCATTAAATCAACAAATAAGTTATGGCAAATAATTATCCCAAGATTCACAACGCTACATGGCCTGGTGTTGTAGGTAAAGGTCCTGATTCAGAACCAGCCATTCCATTCGACACGATGCTGCAGCTCACCGCCAAGGCGGAAGTGAACGGTATTAAGTTTGACGGTGTCGATTTAGGCCTCTTCGGTCCACATATCGACCTCGGTACGTTTACTGATGATGATACCAAACGACTTGCCGATAAATTAAAAGGTCTTAAACTCAACGTGGGCAGTTTGGTAGCACCTATCTGGGGCGGCCCTGCCATGGGCAGCAAAGAAGAGCGCGCTACGTTTGTTGATATGGTGCGCAAGTCGTGTGAATTTGGAAAGCGGTTAAATGAGTTAGGTGTTCGTTCCTATGGAGTGGTGCGCATCGACTCTGCGAGCTCGCCTGAAAAGTGGGCGGCCGATCCGGTGGGCAATACGAAACTGATTGCACAAACTTTTCGAGAAGCATGTGATGTTGCCGCGGGGTATGGTGAGAAGCTTGCAGCCGAAGGCGAAATCTGTTGGGGTGGCATGCACAGTTGGAAAGCGATGTTGAATACATTGGAAATGGTAGATCGTCCCAACATTGGCTTCCAGGCGGACATGGCGCATACCTTATTATATACGATGGGTTATAACAGTCCGGAGGATCGCATTCTGCCAAAAGATTTTGATTGGAAAGATCGTAAGACTTTGGAGGAAGCGCTGAAGATATTAACGAAAGCCCTGCGTCCCTGGACCATCGACTTCCACGTGGCGCAGAATGATGGTTCCGTATTCGGTTCTGGCTCGCATGATAAAACAGGTCGTCATTGTCAGGCAACAGACCAGAATGGCAAATTAGATATCGTTCATGATGCGGGCTATTGGCTGCGCGATGAAAAAGGAAATCTTACCAAAGCATTCAAACATATCTGTTGGGACGGATGTATGTTCCCTAATGAGGTCATGAATCGTCAGCAGACCTGGAATGATATTCTGGCAACGATGATCAAGGTGCGTGACGCACACGGCTGGCAGGGATAGCTTCCAGCCTCTAGCTACTTGCTTGGGTTCAGAAGATTTAGCTAGGAGCAAGCAGCCAGAGGCTAGCAGCTTATAATTAATTTCAAGTTTTAAAAAAGTTTAATACCATGAGCACAAAAAAACAACTCAGAGTAGGATTGATCGGCACAGGTTTTATGGGTCGTACTCACTCCAATGGATATAAGCGTTTAGGCGATTTCTTTCCCGAGTTGGAATATCGTCCGGTGTTGAAAGCAGTATGCGCCCGGAGTGAAGACAAGGTTAAAGCTTTTGCAGAGCAGTGGGGCTATGAATCCTTTGAAACAGATTGGAAGAAACTCATCGCACGCAAAGATATTGATGCAGTCGATATCTGTTCACCCAACGACACTCATGCTGAGATTGCTATCTCTGCAGCAGCGGCAGGCAAAATGATTTTGTGTGAGAAGCCGTTGTCCAGAACACTGGCCGAAGGGCAGAAGATGGTAGACGCCATTAAAAAAGCAAACGTGCCCAACACGGTGTGGTATAACTACCGCAGACTTCCGGCTGTAACGCTGGCCAAGCAGATCGTTGCTTCCGGTAAGCTCGGAAAGATATTTCATTATCGTGCAAACTTTTTACAAGACTGGACGATCAGTGCCGATCTTCCACAAGGAGGAGCGGGCCTTTGGCGTTTGGATGCAGAAGTCGCAGGCTCCGGTGTAACCGGTGATTTACTGGCGCATTGTATTGACACCGCCATGTGGCTCAACGGAGGTATCAAAGATGTATCCGCCATGACGGAAACATTTATCAAAGACCGCATGCATCAGCTCACCGGCAAAGTGCAAAAGGTAGGTATTGACGATGCCTGTGTCTTTCATTGCCACTTCAATAATGGATCATTGGGTCTCTTTGAATCAACACGTTATGCCCGTGGGCATAAAGCGTTATATACATTTGAAATCAACGGAGAGCACGCTTCCATTCGCTGGGACCTGCACGATCTCAACCGACTTGAATACTTTGATCACAGAGATGAATCCATTGTTCGCGGCTGGCGCTCCATACATGTTACCGATGGTGATCAACCGTATATGAATAAGTGGTGGGTGCCAGGCTTGGGTATCGGGTATGAACATAGTTTTATTCACCAGGTGGCCGACTTCCTGAGGTGTTTGGAGACAGGGCAACCTTGCTCACCTACCTTCCAGGATGCACTGGAAACACAAAAGGTATGCGAAGCGGTGATTGACTCGGCTAACAGTCGCAGCTGGAAAGATACAGGCGTGGATTGGAAGGGTTGATGCTCACTTGTTATTGACCGTTTTTCCAAACTCCTCCCAATCAAATCCCGATTCGATACGATTGTGTCTTAGCGCTGGAATCTGCGTGGTGATGATCAGCGTAGTTCCACCAAGATCGGCCTTGTGATGCTGAGGAATTTGTTGCTTAATGGCTTTGATCATTTTAAATTTTGCATCCTGAAAAAACTCTTGAACGGATTGTTTCAACAGATTGATGTTATCCATGCCATACATCACCACCACCTCGGGTTTGTGCGTCTGCATCTTAGCAAGAATAGCATTCATGCGATTTTGATACACATGCTCTTCATACAAGCTGCGGTTTTTTAAAAATGGAAGCTGTGGCAAATCGAGCCAGCTATAATACCAGGCATGATTGTGGGCAGGTAATGGGTACAATCGTATCAACGCTTCTTTACTCTTAGGTGGCAATGCCAACGACTTCTTTTGATAAGTCAGTAAGTTAGGAAGTTGCTTGCCCAGGTAGCCGTGAGTAAAGGCGATGATATTCTTCCACTCACCATGTTGAATAGCATTCTTATCGAACCGGTATTCATATAGGTTGGAGAAAAGCCCGGCTCGCGGTCCCGGCACTGTAAAGGCAACGTTCTGATAAAGATCGCGAATGTTGCAAAGTGTCGGCTGACCTTCCTGTGGATGCACGCGATAAAAATAATTGATCTTGTCGGCTACTTCTTCTGGCGCATCTCCGCCACCTTCTTCGTAATCGACAAACCAAAATCGGGCATCCCATGATCCATATCCATAGAAATTGTTGATCCAGTGTTTGAGCGGTTTCTCTTGAATA
The DNA here is from genome assembly GCA_044222145.1 of Cyclobacteriaceae bacterium. GTDB lineage: Bacteria > Bacteroidota > Bacteroidia > Cytophagales > Cyclobacteriaceae > ELB16-189. Next base: position 51,334 of record JBGANU010000018.1, on the reverse strand, counting down.
AGCATGTTGAAAGATAATAAATAACGTTGATGGCGAATGAACCGTTTAGATGAAAATCCATTTGTTTGGCCCACGCGAATCGACACGTAAACATCTTCTCACAGTTGCGTATTTTCGCAGGCACACATTGCAATGAACATGAAGTTTGATCTTTTGATTTCAACTATTTCGAAACACATTTCATTGACCTCAACAGAGATTGACCTCTTCACTTCTTTGATAAAACCCAGATCACTAAAGAAGGGTGAGTTTCTGATTCGCGAAGGCGATGTTTGCAAATACGAAACCTTTGTTGTGAAAGGATGTTTGAAATCATACTACCACGATGAACATGGGATTGAACATATCTTAGACTTTTTAATTGAAGAATGGTGGGCGGATGATTTATACAGCTTCTTCACTCAAACCCCTTCCAAATCGAGCATCCAGGCGATGGAAGATGCCGAAGTTCTGCAGATCAGCTAAGACGATCTGGAAACGATGTATCAGGCTATTCCAAAGTTCGAACGCTTCTTCAGAATACTGTTTCAGCACGCGTACATCACACAACGTGAACAAATCAATTTAATGCTATCTGCTCCGGCCGAAGAGCGGTATGTTCAATACTTAAAAAAGAAGCCGTATGCCAATGAACGGTTTCAACAGAAAGACATCGCTTCCTACCTGGGCGTTACTCCCCAATTCTTAAGTATTTTAAGAAAAAAGTATTACAAGTTAATGTAGATTAATCAGGCACTCCTCGCCATTCTGTTCTTTTGTTCAACGTCACGTTCACTCGATAGAACAGTTTTCAGCAATTAAACTACATCTATGAAGATTCTTCTTTTAGTCACGGGTATTCTTTGCCTTCGCACAGCCTTTGGCCAACCCGGTTTGGACCAACACTTGAATGAGTTGATCATGAATCAACCCGAGCCAGATACAATCGCAGAGGAGCAAAACATTTCTGTATCGTTCTCTCTCAAATTAGTTGACGAAAATGAAAAAGATAAAATGGTCAAGCGAAAATTAGACAACGCACAAAAGATAGCCAGCCAGCTATTTGAAGTAGTGGAAAAGAGTAATCTGATCGTAGCCGGTAAATCCGAAAAACAATTAACGGATGAAATAACCAAATTGGCATTGGAGAAATTTGATATCGAGAAACATTGGCATAAGAAGATTGTCAGAACAGGAGTTAACACGCTCTCGATCTATCCAGATAATCCGCCTGATCGTATTATTCAGCCAGATGATATTCTCTTTATTGACTTTGGCGTAGTCGTTGATGGTTGGGAATCGGACTATGCCCGCACGTATGTGTTAGGTAACGATGCAAGAAAAGTGAAACTGAAGAACGATGCTGAAAAGGCATGGCTTGAAACACAGACATGGATTCAACAGCAAACAAAATTAACGGCATCCGACTTATTTCAATTTACCCGTAAAAAAGCAAGTGAGTATGGCTGGACCTCGGCAGGTGAAATTGCAGGGCACATAGTAGGAGAGTATCCGCATGAGCAACCAGCTGACCCGAAGAGCCTTGCATTGGATGTCCATCCGGACAACCACGATGATATTTTTCTACTGGATGCTAATGGTAACCGAAGACATTGGATATTGGAAATTCACTTTGTGGATAAAGAACATAAGATAGGAGCCTACTTTGAGCAACTGATTTGACAAGATCGTTTGACAAAACGAATTCCTTCACACGAAGGTGCTGACAAAATGATGGCTGGTTACTACAAGACATTTATTGCGGTTGAATCAGGATGTAGTATTTTGATTTGAGTTTGACTACGCCCAGCAGATGGAGATCATTTTTATACCAATGAATGGTCTTACCAGCCATCGGTTTTGTCTCTTTTTCAAACGTGTATCCGGGCAATTTCTTCTCAAAGCCCGCAAACTGCCCTTGAGGTAAATCGATTTCAATATGGACGACACGTCCATTTTTGAAGTAACTGCGATAGTAATTAGCGCCATGGTGATCAACCACGAAATTATAGTAGCGTGCATACTCAGTGGTGTCTTTATAGTTAAAGAAATTCCCCTTGCCAGCGAGTTGTGCAGAGGCAGCCCAACTCTCAAATTCTGCTTTGGTCGCACCCAGCTTAATGTATTCTTGATTGACGATTGACTCCTGGGCGAAGAGATGAGATGGAAATAGAAGAAGCCATGCAATGATTGTCATTACCCGCAAAACCGCTTCAACCTTCACACTCCAATATTAGCGACATTTTCGCTGAGGCTCAATTAAATTATACTGGCAAAGTCTTCAAATAACTAAATTATATCAGTCAGCCTTATGACTGAAATCATAACCGTGGCAGAGGAAATATCTTAGATTCAAGTATAAATCTGAAAGCTATGACACCCATTCTTTCTTATTTCCTTGTTGGTCTCATGATCGTCATGCTAGACTTCTTTTGGCACCGCTCCAAATGGTTACTCTTCCGTACGAAGCATTTCACTCTCAATGCGAAAAGCATCGGCAACATTATAATCATGATCCTTCTTAATGGATCTCTTTGCGCGGCTGTAATCATGGCGAGCCGCTCGCTATTGAGTAAGTAAAGGAATCCGGTTATAATCAGAAAAGAACTGAAGCGTTCAGCGCCTCACGTCTTCTTATTAACCTTTTTATCAATTAACCCGGTTGGACACGGATATAATACTCGGAAAAGTTATTTTGGGGGGAAAATTGATAGCCTCATGAAGTTTGTATACCTGTTCATAGCCGTATTGTTACTAACCGCCACGCCTGGCCTGACACAAGACAAATCATCAAAGCCAAGGACCATCGTTACCACCGATGGAGAACTGGACGATGTAGATTCATTTATTCGTATGCTGTTGCACTCAAATGAATTTAGAATTGAGGGACTGGTAATCTCCAGTTCGCAATGGCATTACAAAGGCGATGGCAAGGGCACGAAGTTCACATCCGAAATGGATTTATCGAAAAGACTGTATGGAGAACGAACAGAGTTACGTTGGCCAGGAACTGATTGGATTTATAATCTGGTGGATGCTTACGGAAAAGTCTATCCCAATTTAAAGTTGCATGCAAGTGATTTTCCCGATCCCATTTATTTGAGAAATCTTATCCGCATTGGCAACATTGATTTTGAAGGCGAGATGGCTAAGGATACCGATGGATCAGATTTTATAAAAGCGAAATTGCTGGACGACAACACGGAGCCGCTCTATTTGCAGGTGTGGGGCGGCACCAACACCATTGCACGTGCTTTGAAATCCATCGAAGATCAATACAAGAACACTGATCAATGGGAGAAAATCTACAAGAAAGTTTGTGACAAAGCGATTATCTACGCCATCCTCGATCAGGATGCCACGTATAGAAAATACATTTCAATCAACTGGAAAGATGTAAAGATCTACTACAACGCCAATCAGTTCTGGTGCTTTGCTTATTTCTGGAAGACTGCCGCACCTGCTTCGATGCATCAGTATCTCGAAGGGAAGTTTATGGGGCCGCGCATCATCAACAATCATGGTCCGCTTTTGAAGATGTATTACAGCTATGGCGATGGCAATCCACCGGCTGGAGAGTTGGAAGATATCTACAGCGATCCGGAAAAAATCAAGAAGAACCAGTGGGGCAGTTTCACGCAATACGATTTTATTTCGGAAGGCGACTCGCCCGCGTTCTTTCATTTGATAGATGTTGGTTTGAATAATCTAAGCAATCCATCTTATGGTGGATGGGGAGGTAGATTGGTACAATCCACTACAAACCCCAGCCGATGGGAAGATGGTGATGCGGCTGCCGACTTTAATCCGTTCACGCAGAAAAATGACAAGGCCTATCCTCAAACGCGATGGATCGATGTCTTACAAAATGAATTTGCTGCACGGGCAGACTGGTGCATCAATGATTTCAAACATTCTAATCATCCCCCGAAAGTATCGCTGAATCATTCAGCTAACCTTTCAGCGAAAGCTGGAGAGACCGTTCAATTGAAAGGAGCTGCCAACGACCCGGATGGCAACAAACTTAACTATCACTGGTGGCAATATGAAGATGCGGACACTTATAGAGGAAAGGTGACTCTTAAAAATTCAAATACAAAGAATGCTTCGTTTACGGTACCCTCAGATGTTAATGCTGGAGACACGATTCATATCATTCTTGAAGTGACTGACAACGGGACTGCACCTTTGACAAGGTATCAAAGGGCAATTATTACGATCAAATAGTTAGTGATGGAAACGAGGAGAAACATCAAAAATTATTTTACCTTCTTCAATTTAACAATAAGCCTATCCATAGATCATGTGTTCGAAGTGAATCTCGATCGGTGTATTTTATGATGTCGACAGCAATTTCGAATTAACTGGAAATTTGTGGCAATCCATTGAAAGCTTCTTCTGGGTGACGTGAACCCGGAGTTTGCGCTCCTCAGTGATCGTTAACCGGATGAGTAAGGCCAGGGATAAGATGATGATTATCATTTTATTCTGTGCTTACAGATTTTACCTGATCGTGTTGTTTACTTCCATCCACTTCATGCCATCCCACTCCCATGTATCATTTGCATCATTCGGCCAACCCAGACGGCCGCCAAACAACACCACGCGATCTCTCTTTGAGTCATAGGCCATGTAACCCATGGCACGAGGGGCAGGACCGGTGTCGGCAAGTTTTTTCCATTCATGACCATTCCATGCCCAGGTATCATTTTGCATTTTTCCATCGGCCATGCCGCCAAACAAAATCATCAAACCTCGTTTTGAATCGTAAGCATACCCGGGTGATACCCTTGGCGAAGGCCCGGTATCAGAGACTTTTGTCCAGGCGTTACCATCAAACTCCCATGTATCGGCAAGAAAATGTTGCTCTCCACCTCCTCCAAACAAAACAACCTTTTGACGTTTTGAATCATAGATCATAGCGAAGGCTTGCCGACCCTCCGGACCGGGTCCATCAATTTTTTTCCATAGTGTGCCATTCCATTCCCACGTGATGTTGTTCACTTTGTTGCGTCCGGCAGATCCGCCAAAGGCCACCAATACATTTCGTTGAATGTCGTATGCAAATCCCGGTTCAGCAGCCATCATCTCCGGCAGGTTTGTTAAGGTCTTCCAGTTGTTGCCCTCCAACACACGCAAGTCGCCACTCGATTGATTGCCTGGAAGGAAGCCACCATAGGAATATATTTTTTTCTCGCGCACGTGATAGGCAAGCCTGATTCCACTACGTTCATCTCCGATATGCCCAGCACTTTTCCATTCGTTGTTGTGGTACATCCAAAGGTCATTAAAAAACTGAAAGGCCTGACCTCCTTGCAATGGAGTGCTGCCGGTGGTCATCACCATTTTTTCGGAAGCTTCATCGTAAACAATCGCATGATGTGCGCGCGTGTGTGGTGCTGCAGCATCCAATTGATAAACGATTGCAGTAAGTTTCTCAATCAAGGGTTGCCAGCGATTATCACTCTTTAATGATTCAAGGTCAGTGTCGCTTTCGAACTGCTGCCGGGCGTTGTACCCAAGATCTATCGCCTTGTCCAGTGACGCAAAGGCATCGTTGGTATTCTTATTCAGCGCATGGGCACAGGCGAGGTTGTAATACTCACCGCCCCTTGGTTGAATGACAATCGCTTTATTATAATGAGTGATCGCTGCTGGATAAAGTTTCATCCCAAGCAATGTATTAGCCAGGGATACCTGCGCAAAAAATTTGTTGATACTGTTTAGTTCAACCAGATTGGCCCATTTCTCGCCATCGGCTGTCTTGCCTAAAGCGTATGCTATCAAGGCACGTTTGGTTAAGACCGCTGGATCGGCTATTTCGAGTGGAATGCGTTGTATTGTTTTTTCAGCTTCTTCGAAATTGGAGCTTTCCATCAATAGTGAGACCAGATCAAAAGCGACCCCGGTAATAGTCGGATTAGCGTTAAGTGTTTGACGGAGCAACTCAATACTTTTTTGACGGTTGCCTTCACGAAGTGCATTAAAAGTTTCTTTACCCAATTCTGGATCCAATACAGCAGTATTTGTTTTTCGCAGCTCATTGATAAATGAGGCATCTACCCAATAGATGTCTGACTTTGTTCCGAACCCACGTCCAAAGAAAAGGAACCTGCCATCGGGAGAGACTTTCGCAAATCGCTCGCTTACTGCAGTATTTACGCGCGGTCCCATGTTAATAGGCTGCACCCAATCACCGGCTTTATTTTTGAAACAGATATATAAGTCATTGGAGCCAAATCCACCAGCGCGGTCCGATTCAAAGATCAGGTAGTCATCGGCTGGCGACACAAAAGGACCATCGTCATAACTTTTCATATTAATCAGGTAGGGCAGAGGCTGTGGCGTTGAGTAAGTACCATTCGCTTCTCGCTTTGATTGAAAGAGATCAAAGTCGCCACTTACAGGCCTGCGATAGGAGAAGTAAATACTGCCGTTGTTGGCTGTTGAATGTGCATACTCTCTGCCCGTGGACACGGTTGTGTCGAAGGGTACTGGCGTAACCCAACCATCTGAAGTTCTTTCAGCCACCCAAATACCTATGTCGCGCGGCCCTTTTGTTTTCCAGGGCAAGGGCCTTCGTGAACTGAAGTATAATTTTTTTCCATCGCTGGAGAACGAGGGGTAGAAATCATCTGTGGTGGGATCATCAAATGCCACCGGTGTTGGTGACGACCATTGTCCATTTGTCTTTCTCATCTCCATAAGAAAAGAAGGCTTACCTCTAAGTATACTGGTCCACATCACAGTGTTGCCATCCGGAGCAAATGCCGGAGCGCTGTGTTCAATCGAGTCGGTGCTAATCAATCCAGGCGCAAAAACTTCTGGTGTTTCGCCAACAGGTTTCATTTTTAAATAGTCGATGGTCGATTTCTGCTGTGCCCATGTGGCGCACACCGTGACAACTAAACCGATTGTAGCGACTGTTGTTTTCATAAGCTTTGATTATGCCCCAGGTGTTTAAATGTTATTTGAAATAGCCGGCCCAAAAAGAATAGGTACTGAATCGTATACGAAAACTGCTCAAGAATGATTTTCTTTAAAATGCCGATCGTGTAAATACCCCATTAAGAGAAGCTGCACCGTCCTATGTAATTTGCTAGCTAAAATCCTTGCTAAAAGAACACTACTCAGTAAATTTCCGGTTCATTCACCACAATGCGATACACTTCCGTTGCATCACCGGCCCGATTCTTTGTAGTGTTTGTCTTTGTTGTTTTAACCAATTTGTCTGCTGTCGGTCAAAGCCAAAAGGCTATGAGGCAGCAGTTGACGTTTACCTGCGACAACAACTTCCTTTTATTTAATGGCGAAGACGGCTACTATACAAACGGTGTGTTTTTGCGGTACGACCGTATAAACCGCAACACGAAGGCTTCTTCCGTAAAGAAAATATTTTCATACGAAGTGGGGCAGATGATCTACACCGCGCACAGTCGGAAAATATTACCGAAGCCTAGCGGCAATTTTCCTGGAGGGATCGAACAAATCGATCGCCCCATTGCCGGCTATCTGTTTGGCAAGGCATTGTATTCTTCCTTCTATCATGACAGAAGAATGCTGGGCTTTGGTGTTTCGGTAGGAACGATTGGAGAGCATTCATTCGGAAGAAGCGTGCAGGAATATTGGCATCGCATGATTAATGTAAAAGACTATTGGAATTGGGTTTGGGATTATCAGGTAAACAATGAAGTGGGTGTCGATTTGCACAGTACATTCGCCAATGCATTGTTGAATAATGAACGCTATCCCTTTTTTCAAATTACGCCCATCACACAAGCAACACTAGGCACCACCTTTACAAACGTGTCGCAGGCAATACTTCTGCAAACGGGAAAGCTACGACCGATGTCATCGAGTGGTTATTGGCATTCGCGATTGCAACTAGAAAACACTGCAACGGACAATCGTGTTGAATTTTTCTTGTACTACAAGCCCGAGTTAAAATATCAGGTGTACAATGCTACAATACAGGGAGGCCTGCTGAGAGAAGATAAGGGTAGGATAACGTCAGATGTAAAACCATTTGTGATGTCGCATGAAATTGGAGTAAGTTTTTCTGTTCCAAGGTATAGCATTGCGTATCAAATCGCCTTTCAAAGCAAAGAGGCAAAGACACAGTTTTATTCTCAGTCGTTTGCCAGTGTGATTGCAACATTTCGTTTTGAGTAAGGTTCTATCAACGTGCGCACGGTAGTCTTTTCGAAGTGCGTGAGATTGACTTTGTTATCCAGCTGTTATCGGATCACTCATGTCTCCTTTCATCTTCTTTGCAGAAATAAGGAAGAGTATAATCGATGTGATACTTAAAATTAAAATACATGACATCGCCCATCGCAACGATTCAGCTCCGAGGCTCGGTGCAAGCAAATCGCTGATCATTCCAACCACCAGAGGTCCAAAACCTAACCCGATAAGATTTAATACCAGAAATAAAATTGCCGATGCCAACGCTCGCATGGACGCGGGGACTAACATGTGTGCCACTGCAATGGCCGGCCCGAGATACATGCTGTATAAAAATGAACAAACACCCAGGCAGCATAGCGAAAAGAAAGTGTTACTCATAAAGAGCATTCCAACTACAAAAGGTATTGAAATAAGAATGGCATAAGCCGGAATTTTCAAATACCACTGCTTGTCTGATTTTCCAAAGTGATCCGTTAGCAGCCCGCCAGCGAAAGTGCCCGTCATTCCCGTGAGGCCAAAGATTAAACCAAGGGCAACGCCTATCTCCGAATTTTTCATCTCATGAAGGCGGGCAAGAAAAGAGGGTTCCCAATTAAACAAACCATAAATGCAAAAGGTGTGAAAACCTGATGCGAGCGCGAGATAAACAAATGTCTTTTTAGAATATAGTAACTTAACCACCTGACCAAACGAATGAGATGACTCGTTTGCAGCAACTGCGTTGCTATCAGTGCTGCCTCGTTGCGGTTCTTTTACAGTGGTATAAAACAGCAGCGAAAAAAATATACCCGGTATACCTAAAACAAAAAAGGCCGTTCGCCATCCAAGTTCCTGATTCAAATAGCCGCCCATTAAATACCCAATCAGTATTCCCACATAAATACCAGACGAATAAACTGACAGAGCAGTAGCGCGTTTTCCAGGCGTGAAATAATCAGAGATCATCGCGTGGGCAGGCGGACTGCCACCGGCTTCACCAACACCTACACCAACGCGTGCCAATAGCAGCTGCACAAAGTTTCGCGCTAAGCCGGAGAACGCTGTCATCAAACTCCACAGGCCAAGAGATACTGCTACGATATTTCTTCGGTTCGCCTTGTCGGCATAGCGGGCAATGGGAATTCCCATGGTGACGTAAAAGAGTGCGAATGTTAATCCGGAAAGCATACCTAGTTGCGTGTCCGATAAGTGTAGTTCTTTTTTGATAGACTCCTGCAGAATCACAAGCAGTTGCCGGTCTATGAAATTGAAAACATAGACGAGCGTGAGCATAACCAACACATAGTTGCGGTAGGCATAACTGACTTCACGGGATATAACAGTCTTATTGTTTTGCATCTGTTATCAGTCGTTGATGGCCTGATATACCAGTGGCCGGAATGCCTTGTCTGTGTCGGCAACGTGCGATCCCCACATTTGGCGGTAGAGCAGCGCGATCATGTTCTCTTTCGGATCGACCCAATACGAAGTAGAGAATGCACCACCCCACGCATACGTTCCGGCCTGACTAGGACCTAACCTGCTGCCTTCTTCGGTGATAATAGAGAAGCCGAAGCCAAATTTATTTTCTGTTGGAACACCGAGGTTGACAAACAAGTCACCAATTTGATTCATCGTCATCATGCGAACAGTATTACGCGCCAGAAGTCGTGTGCCATTATACTCACCGCCATTCAGCAACATTTGTAAAAACACGGCATAGTCAAATATCGTGGATGACAAGCCGCCACCTCCTGAAAAGTAATCATGTTTTTGAAGAGGAAAATTCATATCCAGAAAACCACCGAATACTTTGCCCTGCTTTTTTATTCCGGTAGAATCTTCCTGAAAAAAGTTAACGAGGCGCGCTGCTTTTTCTTCGGGTACATTGAAGTAGGTATCGTTCATCGCCAAAGGTTGAAATATCCGTTTTATGAAAAATTCTTCCAGCGTCATGTCCGACCATATTTCAATCAGATATCCCAACAGATCAGTGTTTGCTCCATACATCCATTTCTCTCCGGGTTGAAATAAAAGTGGCAACGTGCCAAGGCGTGTCATGGCATCGGATAGCTTTTGAGTTCTTTCACCAACACCACCACTGATTTTATGTTTGGCATAAATGGCTTTTGCCTCAGCCGTTCCAATAGCTGGATAACCGATGCCGGAAGTTTGAGTGAGTAGGTCGCGAATGGTAATCAAGCGCTTGGCGGGAACAGTGGTGTAGGTGGTGTCTTTAGACTGATACGTATTCAATACCGTTTGATTGGCAAAAGATGGAATGAACTTAGCAACGGGATCGTCTATGGAAAACTTTCCTTCTTCCCACAAGATCATGGCCGCTACTGTGGTAATCGCTTTTGTTTGTGACGCTATTCGAAATATTCCATTCTTGTCGAGCGGAGTTTTTGTGTCCAGATCGTTGTAGCCATAAGCTTTATGAAAAACAATCTTGCCGTTGCGGGCAATCAATGCTACAGAGCCATTGATCCATTTCTTTTTTACCCAGTCATTCATTCCTGAATCAAGACGCGCCAGGCGGGCAGGAGAGAAGCCACCCGATTCAGGTGTACCTTCCGACAACGTACTTGTTTTTTTCTCTGCCGATTTTTCACAGGCAGCCAGACTGATCAGTGTAAAAAGTAACAGTGCCAGACGATTCATAACGATGTGTTTGATTATCAAAGCTAGAAGTTTAACTGAATCCGACAAGGAAGTTTGTTTCAGAAAAGAGTTTGTGCTCTTTACTGCTGCCGGATTTTTTAAACTATCTTTCTGTGTTGTTAAAGCAAAACGACCACACCATGAGACTAAAAGAAAAAATAGCCTTGATCACGGGAGGAGCCAATGGAATTGGACTTGCCACGGCTACGCGATTTGCCAAAGAAGGAGCCAAAATTATTTTATGGGATGTTTCCGACAAGGGAAAGGAAGTGGTGGAACAATTAAGAAAAGAAGGTCATGAAGCCATTTTCAAAAAGGTATCGGTGACAAATGAAGCCGAAGTTAAGGCAGCGGTGGCGGAAGCGCACAGACAGTTTGGCCGCATCGATATACTGATCAACAATGCGGGCATTACCAAAGACAGAACATTGCTTAAAATGTCAAAACAGGAGTGGGACGATGTGATCGGTGTAAATCTGACCGGAGTTTTTAACTGTACACAGGCCGTAGCACCCATTATGAAAGAGCAAAACTATGGACGGATTGTTTCTGCTTCTTCTAATGTTGCCATCCGTGGCAACTACGGACAAACAAACTACGTGGCAACTAAGTCGGCCATCATAGGAATGACAAAAGTGTGGGCAATGGAACTTGGACGATTCGGCATCACTGCCAATTGTATTGCTCCGGGATTTATTCAAACAGCTATGACCGATGCTATGCCCGAAGAAGTACGCAAAGCCAGTCTCGCGCACATCCCAGTTGGCCATTGGGGAGTTCCCGATGACATTGCCAGTGGTTATTTGTATCTGGCTTCAGACGAAGCATCGTTTGTCAGCGGCATTTGTCTGACGATTGATGGTGGCGCTGCACGGTAAGTCTTCTTTCAGGAAAATTTTCGTCAAGATTTGCTACCTTTATTGGTGAATAAAACTTAACAAGATATCATGTCAACTACAGATATTCGAAATAAAGTGATCGATCAGTTGATGGCCATTAAAGATGGAGGCTACCTGCGTGCCTTGTCCGATATGATTGATCGTTCGCACGTACAAGAAAATTCGGTACCACTTACTGAGGAACAGAAAATCATGCTGGCGATGAGTGAAGAAGATATTAATGAGGGAAGAACCGTTGATCAGATCACTCTCAATGAACGTGAACTGGAATGGCTAAAAAGGAAATAGTCTGGACCGAAACCGCTGCGCTGCAAAGAAGATCCATTCTTGACTACTGGCTTCAAAATAACAATTCACCAACATATTCACTTAAGCTGCTTCGGCTAAGCAACGGGAAGGCCGAATTGTTAGCACAGAATCCATTACTTTTTAAAACGGCTGACTTTGAAGATACACGTGTAGCAGCTATGGGGCATTTCAGTTTATTTTACAAAATCACAGACACAACCATTATCATCACAGCATTTTGGGACAACCGGCAAGATCCAAAGAAATTACTTGAATTAATAAAGGCGCAAAAAGGCAAATAGAGGTGGCTATTGTCCCGATCTCCGGGAATCACAAAGTATTCAAAAAAATAGGTTCCGTCATGGCGAGGGCGCATGCTGCTTCCTTGCAATGACGGAACTTCAAAGACTACTACATCACTCTACCTTCCGCACTGTCAAATCTTCTTGATCAATTCGATATTGATATCCAGCAGCACTTCGTTGCCAACCAATATCTCGCCACTTGCCAATTTACCATTCCATAGAAGACCAAATTGCGTTCTGTCGATCATGCCGCTGATTTTAAATCCGGCCTTGGTATTTTTATAAGGGTCAATCACGGTGCCCTTGTAGACTACATCGAGTTCAATTTCTTTGGTGATTCCATGCAGGTTGATATCACCTTTCATTTTGTATTGATTTTTACCAATCGCTTTCAATGACTTACTCCTGAAAAGAATGGAAGGAAACCTGGCGATATCAAAAAAGTCGGGAGACTTTAAATGTGTATCGCGCTGCGCGTTTTCCGTGTTGATGCTGTTAACATCAATCTGGAAATTGATTTTAGCATCTGCGAAGTCAGGTTTATCGGAAAAGACAGCGCCTTCGAATTGTGTGAATTTGCCTTCCGTTTCTGAAATACCAAAGTGTGAAACAGAGAATCCTACTTTCGCATGTGTGTTGTCGTAGTCCCATTGGGTGGTTTGTGCGAAGGAAACTGATGCTGATAAAATAAAAACGTAAATAATAATAGCTTTCATGATGGTCAATTTTTAGTAGATAATTTTATGGTGTAACTATTTAAGGGCAGCCAGTATTTCAGATGCCTCAACTCTGTTTCGAAAATCTCCCCCTTCGCTTTTCGCAAAACTGATTTTTCCGTTTTGTTGAATCACAAAGACAGCAGGCACGGGGAGCTCGTTCGAATCGTCACTGTAATAACTTTCAAAATCAATTCCCAGTGACTTAAGTGTGCTTGTCGCATAATCAGCATGTCTGTAAACAGTCGTAAATTTTCTTGCAACAAGATTTCCGACATCGCTTAAAACTTCAAATCGTAATTGATCCTTCTCTGTCATCGACAGTGAATGATCCGGATTTTGTGGAGATATTGCCACCATCTTAGCCAGATGATTACTGATTTCATCCAGTACGGACTGAAGCTGCTTCAGCTGTAGGTTACAGTAAGGGCACCAGGCACCGCGATAAAATACAAGCACTACTTTTCCTTTCTGCAACAGGTCAGTTAGTGATACCGTATTGCCGACCTGGTTACTCAAAGTGAAGTTGGGCGCTTTTTCTCCAACCTTTATTTTCAGAATATCCTGCGTGGTGGCATTCAATTCTTCCGCGTACGCATCAAATGAATCTAATGCCAGAGCGGATAACATTTGTTTGAGGCCTGTCCTCAATTGTTTGAGCCCATCGTGATAGGATGGAATTACTTCTGTTTTCATATTGTAAAATATTTTTAATTAATATTTTACAAATGTGCGGGCACGCGATAGGTTTGGAAATAAGATGTATTAAGAAAGACGCTTAATGTAGATTAAGTCTTTTGCGCCAGTTGCGCTCGAATCTTGCTTAGGAATTCCGGAGATATACCAAGGTAGGATGCAATTACCTTTTGCGGCACCCGTTGACTAATATCCTGATAACGTTCAATGAACTCAAGATATCGCTCTTCAGCCGTCTTACTTAGATTTGACAAGGCTCTCCTTCTGGAGAAGGCAAACGCCTTTTCGGTTGTGATGCGAAAGTATTCACTGACATGGTGGTTCTTCGCGCAAAGACTCTCAATGTCCGCATGTGTCATTTGAAAGAGAACAGAATCCTCCAACGCTTCTACAAAAAGAGTAGCAGGTGTCTGGGTGATGTAACTATAAAAATCACTGATAAACCAATCTTCAATGGCAATCTGTACCGTGTGATCTTTTCCGTCCTTGTCCAAAAAGAAAGAACGAAACGCTCCTTTTACAACATAATTCCGGCAGGTGCTGATGAATCCAGGCTGGTCTAAAAACTGACGTTTCTTTATGCGGGTGGTACGGATGATGGAGACCAGTTGCTGTTCATCCTCCAGCGTGAACTCCACATGGCGTCTGATGTTGACTAAAATACTATTGTAATCTTTCAATTCTTGTCAATTTATTCCGATCCGTTATACATTTATCAAATTTGAAGTTCGATGTTCCGTTGAAAATGTAAAAAGATTTCATGACAAATTCTTTCTGAGGACCACCATGTCTCGTAGTTGCATTCCATTCTCAAAAATGGGATTGGGATAATTAATAACGAAAAAGTCTTTCCGGATATCGAACCTTTCAAATCCTGATTTTTGATAGAAGGTCAGTTCCCCAACTGATCCATCACCGGTACCAACAATGATCGTTTGGAATCCTGCTAGTCGGGCTTTGTCGCAGGCATCTTCCAGCAAGAATTGACCAAAACCTTTCAATTGAAACTTCTCATCAACGGCTATGTTCTTAATCTCAACGCAATCATCGTTCACTTCTTGAAGTACATACACACCGATAATTTCATCTCCTTCTCTTAGCACGTATATGTCTGACTTGTGGATGTATCTTTCGATAGCTTCCATGGTTTCATCGGCCAACAAAAGTAAATGGTAGGGTGGTTTATCATCCTTACCAAGTCGTGTGACTTGTCTTCTTTTGTGGTGAAGGTTTTGCATTGTGTTTAACAACCACGCTTCAGCAATAAACGTTCAGATAGGTATCTTTTTCTCATCTGAAGTCTCCAGCCACTTGTGTATTTTTGTGCTAGGTTGATATTAAACTCAACTCCGCTCAATGAAAAAAGCGTGGCTCATTGTTGGTGGTATTGTGATGGTATGCGCGTTGCTCATCGCCCGATTATTTTTCTTGCAAAAAGATGGCTTTACTGACGAGCGTGAATGGTTTGCCAAAGCAGTGCGCTATGAATTTTCTGCAAAGGTGGATAGTGTGCACATGTTTAATCCACACACCGCAAAGCTTTGGTGCCGACTTACTGCGGGTGATCCGCAGGTCTCTCGCGAAGACAGTTTAAAACGCTTGTTTAAGGAATACGACATGTTGTACCTGATCTTTCATCGGTCAGCAGACTCAATTATTTTTATTGTGCCCAATGGTAGCCTGGTAGCCGAAGGCGATAGCGTGCGGGTGAGTTCACAAAATAATACCGTTCAGTTTTTCAGAGAAGGAAAGCAAGTAGCCACGGAATCGCTAGCAGCTACGCTTACCGGATATGGACGACCTTTTTTTCTAAAGCGTAAATAGCTGGTTATTTTATTCTACGCGATGTTTCAGGTATGGTCATATCGTTTGAAAGTTCTGATATTCATTTCTACTTATGTCAATGTAGAGCTCTTTGTTTTGACATGGTTAGCAGAATTAAGCCCTAGTCTTTTTCTGCCGCATCCATCACAGTAGAAACGAATAGTGATCGTGCAATTGCTTTAGCAACATCTCTGCATTTACTTTCTTCTTAAAGAAATCTTTAAATGGATCGCCAGACTGTTTCAATTTTTTAAAGATCGTTTCCATTGTAAAGTCTTCTATACCAAGCCCCGGTTGAACATCCTTCCAGAAGAGCGGAGCCGCCACCGTTGACATTGATCCTTGAACCAGCGAGTAGGGGGCAACCACTCTGCTCTCGACTGAGTTTAGGTGATACTGCAACGATACTTTTCCGTAGGTCAACTCCTCGGCAGCATTCAGCGTCACGAGGTCGGGAATTTTTAGGCGAACAAGTTTGCAGATATATTCGGCCGCTAAACAACTTTTCTCGAAATCACATTTCGCGTCAAGCGGAATATGAATGTGGAAACCAGCCACACCATCGGTCTTGACAAAGGAGGGGAGTTTTAAACCTTTGAGCACCTCAGCAACGGCCAGAGTCGTTTCAATCGTCTTTGCGATATCCGAAGCGTCAATGGCTATCACCAGGTGATCGGGCAACGCGATTGATTTTAAGCGAGGGTTCATTGACGAAAACTCAAGACAGCCCCGCTCCACATAAAAGAGCAGGTGATCTTTATCGTTGCAAAGCAGTATCTGTTTGCCTTTAGCGATTGTGCGTTGCTCTATCCAATTCGGAATGGGCGACTGACCAGGCCACGAGTCTGCATTTAATTCTATGCAATCCGTTGGCAGGTCAGCTTGCGAGCGTACGGATAACACTCTGTCTTTGAGATAAGGGAGCAGGTAGTCAGCGATTTTGTCGTAGTAGGTAAGCACGTCCAGTTTGCTGACGTTACCTTGTTGATAGACAACTCGTTCAAGATTCGTAAATTCTATTTCATGAGTGATTCCAAAAGATGGCTGCCGTTTAGCGGGCGTTGGTTTGTCTTTGATCTTCTGCGACTGCTTCTTTTTTTCCGTGGGCGAAGTGGATATTTCTTTCGCAGTAGGCAACGCATATTTCTGGATGGGTTCCTTTTTTCTGGTGACCGGAAGTTCCGGGAGGCCAGCAAACTTCTTGGCGATGATCTCAGCAAACTCAAAAGGAGTTTCATCCCATGTTTTATTGGAGCCTCGTAAAAAATAAATACCTGGCAATTCATCACTTACGTGCAACTGATAGCCTGCAGAGTGCAGATTGTTTACGATGGCCTGATAATTCAAATCGTAAAAAAGATTGGCATCAGTTTGAATGCCCTCAATATAAATGCGCTGATGAACGGTTTGACCCGCCCGCGTGATGAACAGCCGGATAAGCTGATCGCGATCGGGCCGGTCTTTGCACGCCTCGATTATACTGGCGATAGTTTTAAAAGCCTTGGTGTTCTTACGGATTTGCATCTGTTCTTACGGTTGAGCAAGGTAAGATAGTTGAATATGTTTATTTGATCAGCAAACCAGTTAATCCTTTTATCAACGAACTGTTCTGTTTACCTTTCATTCAAATTCACCATTCATGGCAACTACTCAGAAATTTGTTGATTTTATCATGGACCAGATTAATAGTTCGGGGCACATGACGTTCAAAAAAATGTTTGGCGAATATGGCTTGTATCATGACGACAAAATGTTTGCCCTCGTGTGTGATAACAAACTGTTCATCAAGCCAACTGATGCCGGAAGAGCCTACATTAAAGATGTGGTAGAAGCTTCGCCCTATCCAGGAGCAAAGCCATGTTTCTTAATTGAAGAGAAATTGGAAGACCGTAATTGGCTAAAAAAGCTGATAGCCATCACTGTGAAAGAATTGCCCGAGCCGAAACCTAAGAAAAAGAAACTGAACGGTAAAAAGTAGATAAACACTTTTATTCCTGCCCTTAACTTAATAGGTGCAATAACAAAAGTCCGACCAAAACCGATCGAACTCTTGTTACGAATGCATCAAATTTTAAATCCAATTGTCGCATAGACTGTCCTTCCGTCAGCTGGGAGGATACCAGGACCTGGATACATATTGATTCTTCTGCTGTAGTATTTTGTGTTGGCAAGATTATTAATTCCAAAAGCAATATGATATTGTTTCAGGAAATGAAAGTTAAGTGCCCAGTCAAGCACCGTATAATTCGATATCGAGCCCACAATACCAGTGCTGCTGAACTCTGTGTTATTTGCATCATTGTATTGTTTGCTAATGTGATTCATTTGAACTGAAGTGCTCAGTCCTTTGTATTGAAACTCAATCCCTCCGCGATTGATCCAATCCGGAGTATTCTCCACTCGCTTTCCAACTAACGAAAGATTTTCCACATTGTTGCTCAGTGATCCGCTCGTAAAACGCGCGTGCGTGTACGCCACTGAACTGAACAATCGCACATCTATACCTGTACTGCCACCACCGAGAGCTTTCAGTAAAGATAGGCTGAGATATGATTCGAAACCTTTCGCCACTGAATTACCTATATTGGTCGTCAACTGATACGTTGATCCATTGGGGTTGGCCATCGTCAGCTTTCCGATCTTACCTCCATAGAAAAGATAAAACGCATTAACATCGAAACTTAAGAAATTCGCAAGCCGTCCGCGATAGCCGGCATCTACGTCATATCCTTTACTGTCCTTTAAGTTTGGATCAATTACACCTACTTGAGTTGCAGGAGTATAGCTTGCGTATAAAAATGGACGATACGCTTGCGAAATGTTTCCATACAACTGAGTGGTTTGCGTTGACTGGTATTGCAAACCGGTTCCAAATAATGGGAAGAAGCGACTGTTTTGATACGAAACCGGATAGGATGCTTTATCGATCACGCCTTTCAGATCTGATTTAATAACTTCATATCGAACACCGGGCGTAAATGAAAACCTGTCTCCGATCTGAAAGGAGTTCTCAACGAATGCAGCATAGTTGGTGGAGTGAAAGGTGAGGTCGACTCCGTAATCACCAATCACCGTTAAATCGAAATCACTACCCGTTGTGCCAACTCCTTTTTGCTTTCGCAACGTTTCCTGATTGAAAAAACGCAAACCTGTTGACAGGGTACCTTTAGCTCGACCCATTTCATATCGATGCAACAATCTTGCTTCCACGGTCAAGCCGCTGTAGTAGTCGCGGTCGACTTGCCGGGGATTGTACGAACCGATGATCGTGTTAATAGTGTCGCTTACGTTGGCAGTATTGATGAACTGCACACTGCTTCGTTCTCCCCAGACTCCATTAGCAGAAACCTGAAGTTTTGTATTGGACGAAAAAGAATAGTCAAAAATCAGTGCGGGAATAGTAATCTTAGGGCGGAAAAAATTCCGTGTACGATTTGACTGTTGTGGATTTTGATCAAACATGGCATCGGTTAAACCACCCGCAATTTGTTGTCGATAATCCATGCGTGACATTTGAAATGTCAAGCTTCCCTTATCGGAGAATTGATACTTGACGTTTGCATAAAATGCCTGATAATTGAACGCAGCATTTGATCTCCAGCCATCTCCATGACGATTATCATAGTAGGCATAGTAACTGACCTTTCCTTTTGTCCCACCGATAGCATTGTAAGAATTGAAAAAATTATACGATCCCATTGTCTGTTCGCTTTCCAGCGAGAACGCTTTCGTACTGTCGCCTTCTTTTATGACGTAATTCATCATTCCGCCAAACTGCGATCCGAATTGTAAAGCAGCAGAACCTCTTAAATATTGTATTTGTCGCACTGCCTGCATTGGAACAGTAAAATGGTTTTCAGGGTATCCGAACTGATCAGAATTAGTGGGATATCCATTTTGCCGCATGTTCACTTCAATGGAGCGATGTGCATCTGTGCCTCTCGAACCAATATTCATTTGCGTTCCTCCTCCATCCATTTCCCATACGTTGACGCCTGGAATTTTCGCGAAGATCATGCGCGTTGTATTCTGTGCAAGGTTTGCTTCACCATCACTCAGCACGATTGAATTTGTTTTCTTTCCAGCATAGATGCTGACGCCCTGAACATCCCGCAAATAGGATTCCTCAGCCGTTCCCATAATAATTACAGCGTCAAGTACTCTTGTTGAGTCTGATTTGCTGAGTACTTGTGCCTTGCCATTCATCGATAGCATAGAGGTGATGGATAGTATAAGTAATATCTGTTTAGTCATAAGCAGTTTTTGATTTCAAATCATTTAAAGAAAGGGATGCCAAGATTTCCCTATAAATAGAAAATGCTGACATTCCTTTCTGAAGGTCATTTATAAGCAAAAGATTTGACTCGACCTGGATCGGATCAGATTAAATGAATGTTTGCGGAGGGTGAAATACTGAGGTGAGATGATTAAAATAGTATGACTCACTGAAAGGTCTGGGATTAAGCTCAAGCCACCAGCCGTCATTTCCCACTTTAGGCAAATGTATTTCCTGCGTGTAAAATTTCGAGATGGAGTTTATAATTTTAATGGTAGAATCAGCATGGTCGGCTTGCTGGCCGGAGAATAGTTTTGAATAATCTGCGATCATTCCTCTGGCCTTAGTAGTGGCGTCATCTTTTATACACACCACATAAACCTTGTCGCGATAAATTCGCTGCTTAACCAATTGATAAACACTTCCTTCGTAAACAATTTCACCTGTAATCGGAGTATAGCCCTCTTCCAAGTGAGTATAGGGCAAGGCCAGTGGAATTACAAAAATCAAATTCCCGCCTAGTTCGTTTGAATTCGCTTCAATTTTCTGGAGGATCGGTGTTGCAAACTCTCGTTTGACAATTATGAATAGGGCATAGTATCCGATTGTGTTGAAAGCAATGAGGGCGATAAGGAATATGCTACAGATTCTTTTCACGTGTCCTCAAAGATAGAAAAATATGATTTTCTCAATCAACTAATTATTACCTCGGGTAAGAGCTCGTGGAGGCAAAATTATGTGTACTAACACGTCCCAGGGAATATGTGATCAACGAATCGCAGGATGCGTGGTGCAACAATCAGGATAGCCGGTGTAACGACTTCGCTGTTTAAATGATGTTGCTGAAAAAACTATCGCATTTCATAAACCGGACTATTTACAATAACACCGAATGAATCTGAAGATCGTCCGGTCAGCGCTTTACTGATCTCCTTTTGAGTGGCTAAAATTTCTTTCAGTGATAGGCAAAGCTCAGCATTGTATATGCGATAGATCAACGCCCATTCTTCACGATCCATAAAGCCGTCTGAGTTAGCGATGAGACTTAACCAGGCCAGACAACGAATTTGTTTCTGCCGGTCCAATTTCTTCAGCCCGGAAATACATGCTTCGTAGATTTGTTTTTTGTCCTGAGTTTTGAAGGCATCGATGGCGTTCTCAAATTTCCGTTCGTTAAAGCCTTCGATAGCAATCATTTTCTTTCCAAGAAGCAATTCTTTTTCCTTTACGTCACCGTCTGCACATATCAGCAGATAGTAGGCTCCGGCATTAGTGATAGTAGAATCCATTGCGGCTTTTGTTTGTAGGCATCCCATTCTCCAATTGTGTGCCGTCTGTAAAAACGCGGTTTCTGAGCTAATTTAGCATTATGTCGAGCATTTTAGCTCCCATATTGGGAAGTTCGTTCTCAGCTTGAGTGAGATTTATTCAGGCTTCTTATGTGGCATGTTACCTTGCATTTTGTTGAGCGCAAGTTTATTGAGTTCACAGCTTGTATTGAATCAATAATCTTATCTTTAATTTTTTAACAAGTAGCGATATGAAAATAATTTACACGGCAATTATTGTGCTTCTGATGTTTACGACTTTAGCGTCCGCGCAGGACAAGCATCGTTATCAAACTGAATTTTCCGTTGAGGAGTTTGCAAAGAGAAGGGGAAAGATATGCGATGAAATCGGCAACAATGCCATTGCTGTCATTCAGGGCGCAAGCGGTATTCCTGGTTTTACAGTCTTTCGTCAGTCCAACTCTTTCTATTATCTCACGGGTCTGGAGACAGCGCATTCATATTTATTGATCAACGGAAAGAATAGAAAATCAACTATCTATCTTCCTCACCGTGACGAAGGCACCGAGCGAGGCCAGGGAAAAGTATTATCGGCAGAAGATGCAGAGTTGGTGAAACAACTCACCGGTATAGAAAACGTGAGGGGTATTGAATTTCTATCAACTGATTTAGTGGGAACAGGTCTGATCAAACCACCTGCACCTGTGTTGTACACAGAGTTCAGTCCGATGGAGATCGGCAATGATAGCCGCGATGAATTACTCTTTGCACAAGCACGCACTTCTGCCGATCCGTGGGATGGCCTGGCCACTCGTGAATCACGCTTTATTTCTAAACTGAAAGAGCGCGTACCTCAGTTTGAGATACGCGACCTCACACCAATTTTAGATATGATGCGTCTGATTAAAAGTGACAAAGAAATTGAATTGATTCGCAAGGCCACACAAATTGCAGGCCTCGGAATTATAGAAGCCATGAAGTCCACCAAACCAGGTGTGTACGAATATCAATTAGATGCGGCCGCCAAGTATATATTCTATTTACATGGCGCACGCGGAGATGCTTACCCGGCTATTATCGGTGGCGGAACAAATGCCTACATGGGACACTACTTTCATAAGACAGATATGCTCGTTGACGGTGATTTGGTGCTGATGGACTATGCGCCCGACTATAAGTACTACACCAGCGATGTTACGCGCATTTGGCCTGTGAATGGAAAGTTTACGGCAGAGCAAAAGGAACTCTATAATTTCATCATCGCGTATCGCGATGCACTCTTTAAATATATTAAACCGGGTGTGACTGCCGATGAAGTATTAGATAATGCAGCAGCTGATATGAAACAATATCTGACCGACAAGAAATTTGTAAAGCAATCTCACCTTAATGCCGTACAAGAGGGATTGAAATTTCGCGGCCACTTTCAACACCCTGTGGGGATGGCAGTGCATGACGTAGGTCAGGTGCGTGGAGTACCTTTGAAGCCGGGTATGGTTTTCACCATCGATCCGATGATCTGGATTCATGAAGAGAGATTGTACGTGCGCATTGAAGATGTGGCGTTGGTAACAAAAGATGGCGTTGAAAACATGAGCGGCTTTGTGCCTTCGCGCCTGGAAGATGTGGAAGCTGTTATCAAGGAAAAAGGTTTGATTGAATTCAGACCGGCCACTGAATTGCCATTAAAGAAATAGTTTCAACAACAGTTCAAGTAGTCTTTTATTATGAGAAATTTTATACTGTCGTTTCTGTTCATTGGTATTTGTGGTACGATCGCTACTGCCGATAATTATCCAAAGAATCCGAAAATAGATGTACTTAATTATGTGTTTAAGATTGAGTTGTCAGATGCAACTGATGAAATCAAGTGTCAGGTAATTGTTGATGTGCGTTACCTCGCTGAAGGCATTGACATGTTGCGCCTCGATTTGACAAAGGCAAGTCCAGCGCTTGGCAATAAGGGTATGCTGATCAGTCGTATAGAATCGGGTGGAAACACGTTGAATTTCATTCATGAGAATGATGAACTGCGGATAACGTTACCTTCTCCTTCGCGCGTCAGTCAGCGGCAGCAGTACACAGTGTTTTATTCAGGCGTGCCGGCAACCGGACTTAAGATAGCCAACAACAAATATGGAGACCGGACATTCTTTAGCGATAACTGGCCCGACAAAGGAAAAAACTGGCTTTCGATCATTGACCATCCTTATGACAAGGCCACTTGTGAATTTATCGTAACAGCACCCGCGCATTATCAGGTGGTTGCAAACGGATTGAAAGTTGAGGAAACCGATTTGGCGAACGGAAATCGCACCACTCACTGGAAGCAGTCTGTTCCCATTGCCTCCTGGTTGTATGTTTTAGGCGTAGCACGTTTTGCTGTGCAGTACGTAGATCAATTTGATCACAAATCAATTGAGACATGGGTGTATCATCAGGATCGTGAAAAAGGATTTTATGATTTTGCAGAGCCAACGAAAAAAGTACTGGAATTTTATAGCCGTTACGTTGGTCCGTTCTCGTATGAAAAGCTGGCCAATATTCAATCGAATAGTGTGAGTGGTGGGATGGAGGCCGCTTCGGCTATCCTCTACAGCGAAGGCTCAGTAGTGGGCGATCGCAATGAGCGCTGGCGAGATGTTGTGATCCATGAAATCGCTCATCAATGGTTTGGCAATGCCGTTACCGAATATGATTGGGATGACGTTTGGTTGAGTGAAGGCTTTGCCACGTATTTCACATTACTTTTTAAGGAACATGAATACGGCCATGATGTATTCATGGAAGGACTGGCATCCAGCAAGAAAAAGGTGGACGACTTCTATGCAAAGAATCCTGACTACCGGATTGTACATGATCAGCTAAGAGACATGAGCAAAGTAACGAGCTCACAAACCTATCAAAAGGGTGCCTGGGTGTTGCACATGTTAAGAGGAGTGCTGGGCACCGAAGTTTTTTGGAAAGGCATTCAATCGTACTATGCGAAGTATCAAAACCGAAATGCATCAACATCTGATTTTAAAAGAGAGATGGAAGCGGTGTCAGGAATGGATCTGCAGGACTTTTTTGATCAATGGTTGTATAAGCCGGGAGCATTGCAAGTTAACGGCACGTGGAGCTATAATGCCGCGAAGAAGGAAGTGACGGTATCACTGGAACAGATTCAGACAGATGGAAGTTTATTCAAGATGCCAATTCAGGTGGCAATTCGCAGCGGCAAAACGTCAACTATTAAAACACTTCAACTTACAGAGAAGAAAAACACTTTCAACATTGCTGTGGATGCAGCAGTTGATCGGGTAGAACTTGATCCCAACTTGTGGGTGCTAATGACATACAAATGGGAGAAGAAGTGAATGTGAATAATCAATCCGATGTGTCAATCAGTTACGTCTTTGACTGAGCACGCCTGATAAAAAAAAATGTAGTTGAATATCGCGTGACTAAACAATTTCCTGCCATACGGGTTTTATGCCTATGGCAAATATTTTAGTTGTAGGCGCTTCATCGGGAATAGGATTGGCATTGGCAAAACAGTTAGTCGCTGATGGTCATCAGGTCTACGGAACATTTAACAGCAAACGCCCCTCTGCTTCGGGCTTTGCTGCCTTTCAACCCCTCAACGTGCTGGATGAAAATCTGGACACGAATTTTGTTCCACCAGTCTTAGATGGTTTGGTCTATTGCCCCGGAACGGTGAACCTAAAACCTTTTGGTCGCATAAAGCCAGATGATTTTATGGCAGACTATCAATTGCAATTAGTCGGTGCGGTGAAGGTGATTCAAGCGTGCTTGCCTAATTTAAAAAACTCATCTCATCCATCCATCGTTTTGTTTTCTACCGTGGCTGTGCAGACCGGCTTTAGTTTTCATTCCCTGGTTGCGTCTTCCAAAGGAGCGGTTGAAGGATTGACAAAAGCGCTGGCAGCAGAATTTGCTCCGAAGATCAGAGTTAATTGCATTGCACCTTCCATTACAGATACACCCTTGACTGGCACACTTCTCAATAGCGAAGAAAAGCGGGAAGCAAATGCTCAGCGACATCCACTCAAGAAAATAGGTACTCCTGAAGACCTTGCCAATCTTGCCGCCTTTTTATTGTCAGATAAATCTGGCTGGATCACCGGCCAGATTCTCCATGCCGATGGCGGTATGTCGACCGTTAAAGTATAGCAACGATGAAGAGGAAGCAGAAGCAAGACCTTCCCACCAAAGATTGCATCGTGTGTGGCAGGCCGTTTTCATGGCGAAAGAAATGGGCAAACGTCTGGGACGAAGTAAAGTATTGCAGTGATAAATGCAGGATGAATAAATCAAAAGTTTGAATGAATGCAGTTTCTCTGATCTTTCCGCATCAGCTATTTGAAAAGAATCCTGTTCTGAAAAAAAATCGGCCGGTCTATTTAGTGGAAGAACCGCTGTTCTTCACGCAGTACAAATTTCACAAGCAGAAGCTGGTGTTTCATCGCTCAAGCATGAAAGCCTACCAGTCTTTTTTAGAAGACAATAGATATAACGTGGCTTACCTGGAGGCCAGCGAGCGTAAAGCTGATGTTCGCGAACTGCTTGCTCACCTGAAACTTAAAGGCGTTGATGAAATCCATTATGTCGATACCGTTGACAATTGGCTGGAGAAAAGAATCACACAGCAAGCTAAATCTTCGCAATTAAAAGTAGTGCGATACGATTCACCATCCTTCCTGCTTAGCAATCAGGAAGTGGACGCTTACTTTGGCGGAAAGAAGCGGCTGCATCAAACCGACTTTTATGTCCGGCAACGGAAACACTTTAAGATCTTAGTGGATCAAGAGTTAAAACCCTTGGGTGGAAAATGGACGTTCGATTCGGAGAACAGATTAAAGTATCCAAAGAACCGTAAGCCGCCTGTCACTTCTTTTCCTGCACCGAATCAATATTGGAACGAAGCAATTAGCTATGTCACTAAAAATTTCGCAAATCATTACGGAGCTATTCACACTGCGTTTGTGTATCCAACAACCTTTGCGGAAAGTAGGGCGTGGTTAAATCAATTCCTGCACCATCGCTTTGCAGAGTTTGGCGCCTACGAAGATGCAGTGGTATCCCATGAAAATGTTTTGCACCACAGTCTGCTCGCACCGTTAGTGAATGTTGGGCTAATTACTCCACAGGAAATCATAGATGAAGCGATTAGTTTTTCTGTCTCAAACAATATACCTCTCAATTCATGCGAAGGATTCGTTCGACAAATTATCGGGTGGCGGGAGTTTATCAGAGGAGTGTATCGACACAACGGCACACAAGAGCGGACTACCAACTACTGGAAGTTTACCCGAAAAATTCCGAAGTCATTCTGGACAGGAACAACCGGAATAGCACCGGTCGATAACACTATTAAAAAAGTATTGAACACAGGATACTGCCATCATATTGAACGGCTGATGGTGTTAGGTAACTTCATGCTTCTTTGTGAGTTCGATCCGGATGATGTGTATCAATGGTTTATGGAACTCTTCATCGACAGCTACGATTGGGTGATGGTACCCAACGTATATGGCATGAGTCAATTTGCTGATGGAGGATTGATGGCCACCAAGCCTTACATCAGCGGAAGCAATTACCTGATGAAGATGAGTAATTATGAGAAGGGCGATTGGCAGCCGATATGGGATGGACTTTTCTGGCGCTTCATGCACACGCATCGGGATTTCTTTTTGCAGAATCCAAGGTTGGGTATGCTCGTGAACACCTTTGACAAAATGAATCGCGAAAAAAAGCAGGCGCATCTGCAACATGCCAATCAATTTCTGAAAGCATTGGATGCTGAGAAGTGATAACACGTCTGTGCGAATACTAACTTACCAGAATGGCGGCCGCTCGGTTTTGCCACCTTTGGCACGGCAGTCTCCACATTCGGGTGTTGTCCATATATAAGAGTTGCCCTCATTTGATCGCAGGATAATCGCTTCGTCATTCAACACATCCAACGGCACACAAGCTTGCGGACCAATCGTCAGCGGGTCCGGAAAGATAAGGCACGTCTCTTCAAAAATACAGCCGTCATTTCTTGCCAATGAGCGAAAGTCTGGAGGGATGTCCAGGTATTCAATGAAAAATCTTTTTTGAGTGACATCGGCCCCGCTGAAATAACCAAGCACAGGTTCAAGCGGATTGTCAACGCTATGAATATTTCCTATGACAGCGTAAGGCATAGCGCCAAAGATGCTACCGATGTCTTCGGTGGTTTTGTTGAGTCCGTCAAGAAACTGATACTCGAGCGCGCTAATCGCCCGTTGTTTTACCAGTGCGCTGTAGCGGACCGAGAGTTTTAAAGAGCCTTTGGGAATCTGCGTGATGGTATGATTGCTGATCACATCGTTGTTGAGGTTGAGAGAGGTGCCGATGAACGTTTTAACCGAATGGTCGGTGCGCCAGCAAGTGAAAACCGATTCTTCTAAAGTTCGGAGTATTGGTTGTTTATTGATGAATTTATATTCAGACGAATCGGGCGAGTTATATTCGTACGTTTCGGTAAGATCCCAGGCATAGTATCTGGTTTTGCGCAACGGGTCATGCGTGCTGACCATTACATTCAAAAGTTCGTTGTTGCTTGAAATATTAAAACTTAAGCTATCTATTGGCGGTGTTCGTCTCACCCGGATCGTGTCGGAAGCATACCTGGCACCGGAAGAAGTTGTGACATGCAACGTATAAACTGTATTTCTATTGATCACTAAATTATTGGCCGAGTACTCGCCATCACTTCTTTCTGTCAACGAATAAGAAGAGCCCGATGGGGAATCGATTACAACTGTTGCTCCTGTTTCCGGGTTGGAGCTGGTATCATCCTCGTTGGTGACTGGCTGCGTGCGCGACAATCGGACAAGCACGTTTTTGTCAGTAGCATTTATGAAGCCATCCACTACCAACAGGTTTTGGGCACTGGCATCTACGCGCGGTTCATACGGCTCAATGCAACTGAAGACCAACAATAAAATAATCGGTGAGAGGCGTGAGAGACAAACGCGAAGAGACAACACAAGCAACAAATTGCACCGAAGATATTAAATACCAAATAAACTTCGTGTGTAAGCGGGTTGCTTTCGGAGTTAATAGTCCAAGTTGGGGGAGTAGAACAAGAAGAGCGCTACAGTTAAAAACGGGACTTTTCTTCCGAATATTTCTCAGCGGTCGAGCCAACGCAAATCAACTTGAAGTAGACTTTTATGCACAATCTGACGATCAGCTACTTATATACTATATTCCAAAGAGGTAGCGTAAGAATAAATAACTGTTGGTCTCGCAGCATCTTCCTCGTAAGAACTATCATCATCACTCAAAGAAAGGCATCCCTGGTACAGCATATTTTTTCATTCCTTCTTCATTGATATCCACGCCAATACCCGGTTTGTCTGAAACCTGAATGAATCCGTCTTTGGTAAATTCAGGGCCATCGAATTTCACAATTTCCTTAAACATAGGCTCTTTATGAAAATAGATCTGCCACTCCAAGATCAAAAAGTTAGGAACGGATGCGCACACATGTGCCGCTGCCATCGCACCTAAATAAGACGCAACCATGTGTGGCGCAAACGGCACATAATATAAATTGGCAAGGTTAGCAATTCGTTGACCTTCGCCTAAGCCACCCGTCTTTTGTAAGTCAGGCATGATAATGTCCACCGCGCCTTTCTCTAACAACGGTCTGAAGCCATACGCCAGATAATGATTTTCGCCAGCGCATATCGGTGTGCTGGTCGATTTCGTGATCTCTGCATAAGCGTCAATGTTTTCTGCGGGAATCGGTTCTTCCAACCACATCAGATTCAACGGTTCTAGAACTTTGGCTGCACGTTGTCCTGTTGGCGCATCGTATCTTCCATGCATATCAGCACAGATATCAATCTTGGGACCAACTGCTTCTCTTGCTGCTGCCATCTGATCATACATGCGCTGTATTTCTGCAGGGCTTGCTGTCCAGTTAAAGCGATCATATTTGTTCGGGTCATTGGCCTGATCCAAATCAAACTTCACTGCGGTGAAGCCCATCGATACTGCTTCCTTTGCAGCGGTTGCAAAATCTTGTGGCTTCGGTAATTGATTTTGATACAATGCGGTATCCATGTACAGTCGCACACGATCGCGAAACTTTCCGCCCAACAATTGATACACCGGTGCATTCAACGCCTTGCCCGCTATATCCCAAAGAGCAGTTTCGATTGCACTCAACACAGCTACATACATACCGGCTTGTGCACCACCAAAAACTGCTCCCTTTCTTAATTGTTCAAATAGTCTGTTCACATTCAAGGGGTTTTGATCTTTCAGAAATCTTCCCAATCGCTGAACAAGATGATAACTGCCTGCTACCGCATCTACACCTTCGCCACAGCCATAAATACCTTGGTTGGTATAAATCTTTACGAACAATCCATTGCCGTTTCTGATGAATGCACACTTCACATCGGTAATTTTTAAATCGGATGGTGCCGAAAGTTTAGGTGCGTTAGTAATCGCATTTTCATAACCATTACCAAAAGTGGCGAGAGGATTTGCGGCAACAGCGGCAGCGGCCAGAGCAGCTTTATTGAAGAATGATCTTCTTGAGTTTGACATAGTGTTTTCTTTTTTGAATTGGACTACCAGGTTCTTTCTTTTAAGTACTCTTGTATCTGTTCTTTGCCTACAGGCAATTCGTTGATGTGATCATTCAACCACTTCGAGAAATCTTTTTCTATTTCATCCGACCAGCGCGTGTCGATTTGACCTGCCGTGTATTTTCCTTCGCGCAATCGTTGATGTCCGAATAGATCTCGTAAGCGCACGATTTCAGAAGTCTTCACTACACGTTCGGCAAGATGAGGTGGAACAAAAACAACAAGACCCAACTTACCCAGCACCACATCTCCTGGCATCACTGTTACGTTGCGAATCAATGTGGGCTTGTTGATACCAATGATCATCGTATTAATGTCTTTACCCGGATTGTGATAGGAGGGATCGTAACTTGTATAAAACGAAGTGAACCCACCGATTTCTCTGAGACCTTCCAAATCTCTGATCGCACCATCGTAAACTATACCGTTACCACTTTTAGCAAAGATGGCGTTACCGACATTGTCACCGATGGTAGGTCCATTTAGTTTAGCGCCAAATTGATTGGCCACATAAACATCCCCCTTCACCAACAGATCGACAGGCCAGGTGTTCTGACCTCTCTTTCCTTGCTTCTTTCCAAGCGAGTCAATTGCTTTCCACATATCCGGACGACCCGGCATGAATGTGGCGGTTACAGCACGTCCCACTAATACACTATCCGGATTGATGACTTGCCATCCTTCTGCTATTTGATACGAGTAGCCAGCGTTCTTCATCGTGGCCCAGGCTTCTTCAATGCTCACCGATTTCATTCTTCGAAGAATGTTATCAGGTACTTTGGGTCGTCCATCCGGAAATCGTTCTCCCTTCCATGCAGGTGTGAGAAACAATAATTCTTCTTTTGAAATTTGTTGCGCTTTGCTTTGTATAATAAGGAATGTGCAAAGAGCAAGGATGACTAGATTTCTTCTTTTCATACAGATGTGTTTATTAAAACTTATTCTTTGGGTGGCCTGCGATGCCAATACGAGGCGAGGATAGATCCTGTGATGTTCATGAGCGGACCGAAGACAGCAGGAGCGAGGCCAACGGTTGCGATCTTGCCCATCTCTTTGGCGATGCCCGAAGCGAGTCCACCATTTTGCATGCCCACTTCAATGGCAACGGTGCGACAGTCGCGATCATTCATTTTTAGAAAACGTGCACTCCAATATCCAAGCAAATAGCCAAACGTGTTGTGTACCAGCACGAGGCCAACCAGCATGAAGCCGATGTCGAGTAAACTTTCTCTACCGGCAGCGGTAACAAATGTGATCACTCCCGCAATGCCAAACATGGAAACATAAGGCATCGCTTTGTCGAGCCATAATGATTTACCATGGAACAACTTGTTAAATAATAAACCTGCTCCAATAGGGATCATAATCATTTTAAAAATGTCCCACATCATTTTGAATAGATCGATTTCAATGAATGTGCCTGCCAACGTTTTCATTAACAATGGGGTAATGAAGGGCGCCAACAAGGTTGTGATAGACGTAATCGTAATTGATAGCGCGAGGTTTGCTTTCGCCAGATAGTTCATCACGTTAGAAGCAAGCCCGCTAGGCGAACAACCAATGAGAATAATGCCCGCAGCAATCTCCGGTGGAAACCCGCTGAGTTTAGCCAACGCAAAACCCAGCAAGGGCATAATGACAAATTGCGCCAATACTCCAATGGCTACAGCCTTCGGTTCTTTTGCTACCGATACAAAATCCTTCACGCTCATGGAAGTTCCCATGCCAAACATGATGATTTGAATGAGTGGCGTGATGAGTGTGATTAGTTTAAAGCCATTGATCTCCCTAAGGTTGGCAGGATAATACAGCGCCAGCGTTACCACTCCGAAAATCATCGTAGAATAACTATAGCCTTTGAAGCGTTCAAATCCCTGAAAGGAAATTCCCAGTGCAAGAAAAAACAGGACCATTGAAGGTCCTGCTTTTTCAATTCCTGTGAACACAGTGATGCCCAGCGATGCGATCAATGAAAGGATCGCAACGCCCGTAGCAATTTGAAATGGAACTTTAGTTTTCAGAGTTTTGGAATTATAGGTTATAAAACATTAACAAGTAGTGTATACATCATTAGCTATACGTTCTGTCGTGCGAACGCTTTTTATCCCAATCTGTCGTTGGTGCAAAGAATGTTTGATCACTGGCATGCAAATGTTTCTTTAATTCCTCTTCAACAA
Source organism: Cyclobacteriaceae bacterium (assembly GCA_044222145.1). Classification (GTDB taxonomy): domain Bacteria; phylum Bacteroidota; class Bacteroidia; order Cytophagales; family Cyclobacteriaceae; genus ELB16-189. The sequence continues at coordinate 19,413 of JBGANU010000018.1, read as the reverse complement.
GTTCAATACCGAGACCGGGTGCGGTGAGCGGTACAGGCGCATATCCTTTGTCAATTAGTTTTCTTCCATCGGTGGTTTTTACCAAACCTTCCCACCACGATAAGTCAACGGAATGATGTTCGAGCGCCAGAAAGTTTTGTGTGGCGGCAGCGCAATGCACGTTGGCCATGAACGATACAGGCGTGCCGGCCTGATGCATCGCCATCGCAATACCTTTTTCTTCGGCATAGTCGCCAATTCGTTTGGTCTCCAACAATCCACCCGATGAAGCTAAGTCTGGATGAATGATGTCCACAGCATGTTGATCGATGAGTGGTTTGAAATATTCCAACAGATAAATGTCTTCGCCTGTTAATGTTGGCGTTTCCAAAGCATCGGTTATGGTTTTGTGTTGCTCGGTATATTGCCACGGCACCATGTCTTCCAACCATGCGAGTCTGTATTTATCAAGTGCTTTGCCTAATCGAATACAATTGTTCAAATCAAAATGTCCGTAGTGATCAGTGGACAGTGGAATTTCATAGCCCACCATGCTGCGCACGTGGTCAACGATTTTCGCAAGTTCATCCAATCCTTTTTCAGTGATTTGAATTCCTGTAAACGGATGTCGTGTATTGGCGTACGACATATAACCACCTTGCCATTGGCTTGTGCCTTCTTTAAAAATATTTGGATTGACTAACGTGCCCGGAATGTCTTTCAATTCATTGATCGATACATCCATTTTCAACCAGGAGTATCCCTGTGTTTCTGTTCTGTATTTGATCAATTTCATTTGTTCTTCCGGACTGTCAGCTTCCGGTGTATCGGCATATATTCTTATCGAATCGCGGTAGCGACCTCCCAGTAACTGCCAGGCGGGAACGTTGTATGCTTTGCCGCACAAGTCCCAAAGAGCCATCTCAACAGCACACACGCCACCGGCCTGTCGTGCCTGACCACCGAACTGCCTGATGATTTTAAATATCCTTTCTACGTTGCAAGGATTCTCACCGAGTATGCGACTCTTCAGCATCAATGCATATTTCGGATCAGCTGCATCTCTCACTTCACCCAAGCCATAGATACCCTGATTGGTATATATTTTTATAATGGCTGTTCCACCCATCACCGCGGTGTGGCAATAGCGCATGTCTGTTATTTTAAGATCAGAGGGAGCCGAAGCCTTTTGCACCTTCGAGGTTGTCTGTGCCATGGAGTCTTCAAAGGAAAGCCCCATCAGTGCGGTAAGTGAGATGCCACCAAGTGCAGTCTTCTTGAGAAAATTTCGTCTGCTATCGGCTGTACCGGGACTATCAATCTCTGCTTGTCTTATTTTGGCAGCTTGCTCTTCTCTTTCTTTATTTTGTTTTGCGATTTGTTGTATGATGCTTTTCATGATGGAAGTTTTTAAGGGTGAATAACTCGTTGAATCAATAGTTACGGTCTTTTAAATAATCATCCAGCTCTTTTTTGGTCATTGGCAGTTTGCCTGGATAGTTGTTGAGCCAATTCAAAAAATCTTTTTTGATGGCTTCGGTCCATTCGCTGTCAATCTCACCGGCCAGGTATTTCTTTTCACGAAGGCGTTGATGCCCGAATTCATCGCGCAAAGCAGTAACCTCCGAAGTGATCACTAAATCTTCCACCAGATGAGCAGGTATGAAGATGACACCGTATTTTTTTGCCAACACCACATCGCCTGGCAATACCGTTGCGCGCCCGATTCGAATAGGAGCGTTGATCGTAGTGAGCATCATCTGATCGATATAAGAAGGATCTTGTCCCTTCACCCAGGCATTAAATCCTTTGATCTCAGATAAGCCTTCCACATCACGAACCGATCCATAGAAGATCACACCGCGTTGTGACTTTGCATAAATAGAGTTGCCGAGGTTGTCTCCAATCAATGTGCCTCCCGCCATCTTTCCATAACTATCGGCAACGTACACATCACCTGTGGTGAGTATGTCAATCGGCCACGAGTTGGTACCACCTTTCTGTGCACGGTTCTCTTGCTTGCCTTGTTCTTTAACATAGTTCTGCAAGTCGGGCCGCAGCGGAATGTATTGCGCTGTAACTACACGGCCAGTCATGGCGCTGTCCGGAAGCATGATGTCCCAGTTGCCTTCGTATTGATTATGATAACCCTTGTTTCTCAGCACACCCCAGGCTTCTTCCATGGAAATATTTTTTAAGCGTGCGAGAATCGCATCCGATACTTTCGGCCGGCCATCTGCAAAACGTTCGCCTTTCCATTCCGAAGTCAAGGCTTTGATAAATTCGGGTGAAGAACCAACGCGTTGGCCATGGGCAATCACGTTGGCCAGCATCATTAGTAATAAGAATGTATTTTTCATAGAAATGAGAGTTAAGTTTTATTCTATAATTGTTCAGTATTATTGTCTCTGTTGCAGGTTAGCGATAGCTTCAAACTCATCGCCAAGCTTGGCGCTTAGTCGTTCAAAAATTTCGAAGTTGCTGGCGTACACTTTGTGATCGTGATTTCGTGGATAAAATGTTTCTTTGAAAACAACACTGCGTGCGGCTTCTTCAAGATTGGCGTAGATGCCCATGTCTGTTGCATTCAGCAGGAATGCACCGAGACCAATACTATTTGAAATGTTAATCGTGCTTACCGGTTTATTGAAGATGTCGGCAAGAAGTTGTGTACAAAAGGGAATAGTGGCAAAGCTTCCGTTGACCGAAAGACTACTGAAGGAGCGATGCTCTTCCAGAATTTTTCCGATGCTATAAATCTCAAACAGAATTCCTTCAATGGTAGCACGAATGAAATGTCTTCGCTCATGTTTGATGTTTAATCCAAAATAAGAACCGCGTGCATTGGGATTCCACAATGGAGCACGTTCACCAAGTAGGTAAGGCAGAAACAATAACCCTTCTGAGCCAACACCCACATTGGATGCTTCGTGGATCAGATTTTCCATGGTGTATTCAATGTCAAACGGACCTTTGAAGTCTCCGAATTGTTGGGCAAACCATTCGAAGATTATACCACCATTGTTGGTCGGGCCTCCGGATATGTAATGATTTTCGGTGAGCAGGTAATTGAAGAAGCGCTGACGTTCATCGCGAAGAACTTGTTTGCCGATTACGCGCACGGCACCACTGTCTTCCACAGTGATGGTCGCTTTGTCTTCACTCCACACACCCGCACCCAGTGTGGCCATGCATCCATCACTTGATCCAATCATGATGCGCGTGTTGTCCGGCAAGCCAAGCGAAGTTTGATATTCTTTGCGAAGTTTTCCGGGTGTATAAAAAACGGAAGTGAGCTCCGGTAATTTGTCAGCCGTAATACCTGCATAGTCAAGGGCGCTCTGTTCCCATTTCAAGGTGCCGATGTTTAACAATCCCGTAGCAGATGCAAGACTGTAGTCGATAACGTATTCGCCCGTGAGTTGCTGAACGATGTAACTTTTGAGTGTGAGGAATTTGTATGTCTGCGAAAAGCGGGTGCTATCATTTTTACGAAGCCAAGCAATTTTAACCAGCGGAGACATAGGATGTATAGGTGTGCCGGTGGCATCGTATAACTTTTTTCCTAACGCTGAACTCTTTAGTTCGAGCGCTTCTTTCTTTCCACGATTGTCGGCCCATGTAATAAGATTGCCCAAAGGCACACCTTGCGAATCGATCGCCAGCACACTGTGCATAGATGCGATAAAGCAGATCGACTGCACCTGATACCGCTGCGGCTGCAACTTTTCGATGACCAGGTTTTTAAGCACATAGAGCATCGTGATAAATATCTGTTCGGGGTCCTGCTCGCTGTAATCCGGATCGCTGTGGAACGTGGGGTAGGAACCCTTTGCCGAACTGATGAGATTTCCCTTCAGGTCGAACGCGAAGACCCGCACTGCGTTAGTTCCTAGCTCGATGGTGATGATGCATTCCATGGTCGTATCTGCTTTTAATTTTTTGCTGAATCTTTTTTTCTGAACTCGCCAGGCGTGTAGCCCGTTAGTTTTTTGAATGTGGTGGAAAAATGTTGCGAAGAATAAAATCCGGTGTCGAGTGCAATTGACGTCACATTGTTTTCTGACTTGCGCAATAGTTTAATGGCTTCAGAAATCCGGATGTTGATCAGGTAGTTGAGCGGTGAAAAGCCGGTGTAGCTTTTTACACGTTCATTGAAGGCCGTTGTGCCAAGACCCACGATCGCTGCCATTTCTTCCACCGTCCACTGATACGAAAGGTTTTGCCGCAGTGCTTGCTCCAGCATGATGAACACTTTCGGGAAGTCTCGTTGTAAATTATACTGATGAGTAGATTGCCGGGCAATCAGAATCAGTAGCTCGTCCACCAATTGATTTACTCTGGTTTGATATCCTATCTGCTGTTGGAATAACTCAGTTTGTATGGTTTGCAAAATGAGGTGCGCGTCTTTCATCCGCACCAGCACTGACGCATTGTTAATGTGCAATACTCTGTCAATGGTGCGGCTTTCACTTTCTGAAAGGCCACTCCAATCTCCGAGCACAATGCGTTTGTCGTTCTCTGTTCGTTCAATCTTGATGTGTATCCAAAACAAGGTGCCGATGTCAAGAAAATCTTTTTCACCCCGAAAAGTTTGCTGCGGTAGAATGATCGCCAGATCACCCGGATATAATATAGAATGGCGGTCCTGAATCACCCATTCAAATTTTCCCTCCAGCACATAATAGATCCTGATGCTATCCGACACCGAAGAGCTAAGGGAATTTAATTGAATAGTGGTGTTCTTTTTGATCGCAAGTTCCAGCAGATGAGGAAACATCTCCAGCTCTTTTGAATGCTGATGATGTAGCAGATATTGATTCATCTTGATTTGATGGTTGACATCGTATAACAGAATTCAAATCACAACAGCACGTCACTCGCAACTCAGACAAATCTGAAAAAAACAATTGGAATGACAATGGTGCGAAAGTGGAAATAAACTATTTCGAACGAAATCGCAACCGTGTGCAAAATTCAACACCGGGGTTTATTGGAAGTTGTTTTAAATGAACATGAGAATCTTGCAGACATAAGAGTCACGAAATGATGTCGCACTGTGAAATGAAATGGCTCTTCTTCAAAGCATGCAACCCATTATAAACCCGTTATAATTATGCGAAAAAACTACCTACCATTTTTTTACAGCATACTCTTACTTGTATGTTGTCATACGATTGTCTCTGCCGGAGACATTCGTGTGCTTACCAGTAAAGAAGACTCGCCCGAGCAGCAGCAAATTATTCGCGGTCGGGTCACTGATGAGAACGGAGCTGCTTTCCCTGGAGTCAACGTTGTCGTGAAAGGCACTACCAATGGTGCTGTAACAGGTTCTGACGGCACGTATTCACTGGAAGTTTCACCGGATGTCTCCGCTCTTATTTTTTCATTCGTGGGATACCTCAGTCAGGAAGTGTCCATCGGTGGAAGAACAACGATCGACATTACGCTGGCACCAGATGTTAAAACATTATCGGAGGTTGTGGTGACTGCACTTGGTATTGAACGTTCGTCAAAGAGTCTTGGCTACGCAACGTCACAAGTTAGTTCAGAGCAATATGCTACTAACAGAACGCCAAATATTATGAATTCCCTGCAAGGAAAAATTGCAGGTGTAAATATTTCCGGATTAGGCACCGGCCCGGCCGGAACTTCCAAGATTCGTATTCGCGGCCAGTCATCTATTTCTGGTCAGAACAATCCACTTATTGTTCTTAATGGCGTGCCGATTGATAATACAAATTTTGGTACAAACCAGGGTAACACCGCTGGTGACAATTCTGTTTCAAACAGAGGAGGTGGTGCTTCCACCGATGGTGGTGATGGACTTTCCAGCATTAATCCGGATGACGTAGAAAATATGGTGGTACTGAAAGGCGCTGCTGCTGCTGCGTTGTACGGATCACGTGCTAAAGATGGTGTGATCATGATTACGACCAAATCGCGGGGAACGGGCCGGGGCATTGGAATTACGTATAACATGAACTATACAAATGAAACGCCACTTGATTACACCGACTATCAATATGAATATGGTCAAGGCGAAAACGGAATAGGACCTGCATCAAAAGGCGCACTTCCCAATCCAACAACCGGTCAATGGTCATGGGGCCCTAAGATTCAACCTGGCATGACGCAATTGTTATATAATAATGTGGTAGTTCCGTACGAAGCGCAAAAAGGCATTCTAAAAGATTTTTATCGGAACGGACAAAACCTTACCAACTCGATAGCGCTCTCAACCAATACCGCCAAAGGAGGAATGAATCTTTCGTTTTCGAATATGAACAGCGAAGGCATCACACCAAATAATTCGTACACAAGAAAGACCATCAATCTTGGCTTTGGATACGATCTGTCTGAGAAACTAAGTTTCAAAGGGAATATCAACTATTCTAACGAATACAATAAAAATCCACCTGTTGTTTCCGATCAGGACAACTCGGCCCCTACAGCTTTATATGCGATGGCCAATACCATGCCACTGCAGGTTTTAAAAGACAATGCCTATAATGCCGGAGGTGGAGAGTATCTCTATTCACGTTTCACGAATCGCACCAATCCGTATTGGGGATTGAACGAAGTGAAACAAAACATTCGCAGAGACAGAATCTTTGGAAATATTTCTGCGAAGTATGACTTCACGAAATGGCTTTTTGCTCAGGTTCGTGTGGGACAAGATTATTGGTCTCGTGATCAGGACTATATCAACCTTCCTACCGGAAAAGCTTCCATAAATAATGGATCGATTGCATCATCTGTTGCAGGTTTTGTAAACGGTGTATTTACACAAGACTCTCGCAGATTTAGAGAAACAAACGTAGACTTCCTTTTATCGGCCACAAAAGAATTTGGTGATTTTGGAGTGAACGTAACAGGAGGTGGAAACCAAATGCAAAGACGCTCCGAATTAAACAGTGTTCAGGTAACCGACTTTGTTGTGAAAGGACTTTACACTGTGCAAAACGGAAGAGCGAAAGATCCTTTGTATGATTTGCAGCAAAGAGCTGTTAACTCTGTGTACGGCTCAGCCGAGGTGAATTACAAACGTTTCGTGTATTTAAATGGAACGGTGAGAAACGATTGGTTCTCTACACTGTCACCTGCCAACAGAAGTATCCTATACCCATCTGTATCTGCCAGCTATGTCTTCTCAGAATCATTTAGCTCCAAACCCGGCTGGCTTGATTTTGGAAAATTCAGAGCTGCTTATGCTGAAGCAGGTAGTGACACTGACGTTGGTCCTTATGCAAACAAATTGTTTTATGGAGTAAACGCCAATCAGTTTGGGGGACAACCCGTGGGCAATTTTGGTGTGGTGGTGCCGAACGCCAATCTGAAACCGATGAGGATTGCTGAAACCGAATTGGGTGTTGACGTAAAGATGCTGGATGGCCGTCTGGCGCTTGATCTGGCTGTGTATCGCAAATTAACAACCGATCAAATTGTGAATGCGCAAATCTCAGATGCGTCTGGATTTACAACTACGAAGATCAACAGCGGACAAAGTCAAAACAAGGGTATTGAAATGATGCTAAACGTTGTGCCCGTGCGAAGCAGCGCATTGCAATGGGACGTCACATTTACAGGAGCCTACAACATTACGAAAGTGCTAAGTCTTCTTACGGACACTCCAGGTGAAAACATCACGGTAGGTACGCACGTGTTCAACGGCTTCGTGCAACAAATAGTCGGAAAAGAAATGGGACAAATTGTGGGCTACGGATATAAGAGAGATGATGGAAGTGTAAATCCCGATCACAAAGGAATGATTGTCTATGGATCGAATGGCATCGCGCTCCCTTCAGCAAATCTGATTCCATTTGGTAGCGCACTGCCCAAGTGGGTAGGTGGATTCACCAACTCATTCAATTACAAAGGCATTCTGCTTTCTTTTCTCATCGACTTCAAGCTTGGTGGCAAAGTGCTTTCCGGAACCAACTTCAATGCTTATCGTCATGGCTTGCTAAAAGAAACGCTGGTAGGCCGTGAAGGAGGTGCACTCGATGCAAATGGCAATGATCCCGGAAAAGTAATTGGCGAAGGTGTGGATATCAACAGCAACATTAACACGGCAAGCTCTACAGCTGAGAATTTTTATTCTGTTGTGCGCGGATCAGGAATTATTGAACCCGTCATCTACAATGCAGGCTATTGGAAACTTCGTCAGCTCACTGCTGGGTATGACTTTACACACTTTCTAAAATCGTCTTCGCCCATCAAAGGTTTGAAACTAAGTTTCGTTGCCAACAACGTGTTGTTGCTTAAGAAATGGGTTCCCAACATTGATCCGGAAAGTTTCAGCTACACCTCCGATAACGTGGTGGGTCTGGAATCACCGAGCGTGCCAACGACACGAAGCCTGGGCTTCAACCTGAATGTTAAATTTTAAACACGACCGAATCATGAAAAAAATAACCAACCTTTATTTGCTGGCTCTGTCGTTCGTGCTCATCACCTCATGCGACAATGGATTCGATGAACTGAACACCAGCAAGACCGGAGCGACCTCTCTCGACCCGGCCCTCGTTCTCAACAATGCCGTTATCAATTCGTCTCCAACACCAAGTCTTACCTACGAGATCGCCATCGTTCAACAATGGTATTCATCGAATACGGGAGTACTGGTAGGTGGAAACTTCAATCAAAAGAACATTGGAAATACACCTGCTAATTGGACAAACTATTTCCAGAATGTAATAAAGTACACCAACGATGTGATTACACGCACGAGCGAAGACCCCAAGCGCGCTAACCTGTATAACATGGCGAGAATCGTACAAGCCAATGCTTTCATGGTCCTCACCGACACCTATGGTGATATTCCATACACAGAAGCGGGCGGAGGATATACCGCTCAGGTGTTCTTTCCGAAATACGAAACACAACAATCGATCTATCCAAAAATTATACAGGAGTTGACGGACGCTTCTGCTGCATTAGATCCAGCTGGCACAATTGAAACTTCGGATGTTCTGTACGGAGGTAACATTGCACGGTGGAAAAAATTCGGCTACTCGCTGCTGCTAAGAGCAGGCATGCATTTGAGTAAAGTAGATGCCACGAAAGCACAGGCAACTGTTGCCGCTGCGTTTGCCGGAGGCGTTATTCTTTCTAATGCCGACAATGCCATCATAAAACACGATGCCAACTTTGTAAATGGAATTGGAAATACCGTGAACGGAACAGAGGCTGCTAATTTTTATTTAGGTGCACCTTTTGTAAATGCATTGAAGAGCAGCAATGATCCTCGTTTGTCTGCCATTGCAGTGCGTTACGTTGGGGCAACGTCTGGCTCGGGCCAGGTAGCTGCTGTTGCCGACAGAACTGCGGCCAACCAATTTGGTATGCCGGTAGGAAGTGATGATGCATCTGCACAAACAGCTGCGGTTGCCGCTGGCCTTGTGAGCCGATATGCCTACAGTCAGGTAGATCGCACACGGTTAGTTAAAAGAACATCACCGATGTTTATTGCCACTGCAGGTCAAACAAATTTGTTGTTGGCAGAAGCAGCAGTGAACGGATGGGTTGCCGGTGGAAATGCAGCAGCTGCAGGATATTTCACCGCTGGTATCAAAGCACATATGGACCAGATGGCCAGCTATGATGCTGCTTCCACCATTGCTGCAGCAGATCGGGATGCATACGCTACCGCAAATCCGTTGGATGTATCTTCTGCCGCAGCATCGCTTGCACAAATCGGTTATCAATATTGGATTGCGTCTTTCCTTCATGGGCCGGAAGCATGGGCCAACTTCAGAAGAACAGGTTTCCCTGCATTGGCTGCCAATCCATTCCCCGGAAGTGAAGTGCCAGGCTCGTTTGTAAACAGAATCACGTATCCACCTTCTGAGATTCTTGTCAACAGCAGTAACGTTCAGCAAGCCATTTCAGCGCAGGGCGCAGATAATCTTGCTACAAAAGTATGGTGGAATAAATAGAGGTAATCCATAACCACATTGTTAGATGAGAGCGACTACCTTCTGAGTAGTCGCTTCTTTTTACTGTTTTATGAAGACTGGATTAAAATCATATAAGGGAAGGCGAGAGTTAAGTGCAGTGCTACTTACAGGGATTTATTCAATTGTTCTATTAATCGTTGAGTTGTTAATAGGTAGTTGTTCCAGTAAGACTGAAATGACCTTCCCTTATTTAAACACTGAACTAACTACCGAAGAGCGTGTGGACGATCTTGTGTCGCGCATGACGCTCGAAGAAAAAATCAGTCAGATGGTAAATGATGCACCAGCCATCGAACGGCTGGGCATACCGCGTTACAATTGGTGGTCCGAAGGTCTTCATGGTGTGGCACGTGCCGGGTTGGCAACAGTATTTCCGCAGGCTATTAGTTTAGGGGCCACGTGGGATGAACAACTGTTGCACCGAGTTTCAACAGCGATTGCCGATGAGGCGCGTGCCAAACACCATAACTTCGTGAACAAAGACAAGCGTTTCCTGTATCAGGGACTTACGCTTTGGTCACCAAACATCAACCTCTTTCGCGATCCGCGTTGGGGTCGCGGACAAGAAACGTATGGAGAAGATCCGCTTCTCACCGGGAAATTAGCTGTTCAGTTTATTAAAGGATTGCAGGGCGATGATCCCAACTACTTCAAGACGATTGCTACCGCCAAGCATTTTGCTATACACAGCGGACCTGAACCCGAACGTCATCAGTTCAATTCAGTTATTGATGAACGCGATCTGCGCGAAACGTATTTACCACATTTTGAAATGGCCATACGCGAAGGGAAGCCTTATTCTGTCATGTGCGCCTACAATCGCTACAACGGTGAAGCGTGTTGCGGCAGTCCCGGGTTGCTCGGAGATATTCTTCGAAAGGAGTGGGGCTTCAACGGATACATTGTTTCGGACTGCGAAGCAATTACTGATATCTACTTGTATCACAAACTTGTTGCAACACCGGAGGAAGCCGCAGCACTTGCTGTGAAAGCAGGAACAGACCTTGAGTGCGGCAAGGTTTATCTGAATCTGAAATCAGCAGTCGATAAGAAATTGATCACCGAAGCACAGATAGATGTGGCGGTAAAAAGATTGTTCGTGGCACGATTCAAACTCGGCATCTTCGATCCGGTTGAAAAAGTAAAGTATGCTCAGATTCCATATTCGGTTGTTGACAGTAAAGAACACAAAGCTCTCGCACTTGAATCCGCCCGAAAGTCAATCGTACTGTTGAAGAATGAAAACAATTTACTTCCTCTTAAAAAAGATCTGGGTACTGTTGCTGTGATTGGCCCCAATGCTGATCAATGGCTCATGCTGTTGGGCAACTATAATGGAGTTCCCTCCGAGGCCGTCACTCCGTTGCGCGGCATTCAATCCAAGGTGTCAGAAAAAACGAAGGTCTTGTTTGAACAAGGCTCTGAGTTGGCTGAAGGCATGCTCATGTTCTATACCATACCCGCATCGGCATTTTCCAATGATAATAAACCCGGATTAAAAGCTGAGTTCTTTAATAATACCGATTTCAGTGGAGCGCCACTCTTTACAAGTACAAATGCTACACTTGATGCAAACTGGTTTGACAAAGCGCCACGCGAAGACATGAACGATGATGCGTTTAGTGTGCGGTGGAGTACGGAGATTTCACCTGAGCTTTCAGGAATGTATCAACTCGGTGTCATCTCCACGTGCAATACAAAGCTGTATGTCGATGACAGCCTCGTAGCAAAAACAGTTTATCATTTTCGGGATGAGTATGGCGACCCGCGCTTGCGAAAATCAGTACCGATGAAACTGGAAGGCGGAAAGAAATATGAAGTAGTTGTCGAAGCTATCGAAACGTTTGCTGACGCGCAGGTGCAATTGGTGTGGGCCGCACCGAAACCTGATTTAAAGAAAAGGGCATTAGAGATTGCCCGGCAGGCAGACGTGGTGATCATGTGCATGGGCATCACACCGCGAATGGAAGGCGAAGAGATGGATGTGTCTATCGATGGTTTCCGTGGTGGCGACCGGACCCGTATTGACTTGCCGGATGTGCAACGACAATTAATCAAAGAAGTGCATGCGCTTGGCAAACCTGTAGTACTGGTGTTACTGAATGGAAGTGCATTGGCCGTGAACTGGGAAGCTGATCATTTACCTGCCATTGTTGAGGCATGGTATCCTGGTCAGGCTGCAGGAGAGGCAATTGCCGATGTTTTGTTTGGCGATTATAATCCTGCCGGTCGGTTGCCTGTTACGTTCTACAAGTCATTAAAAGACTTACCACCGTTTGATCAGTACAAGATTTCCAATCAAACCTATCGTTTCTATAAAGGCGAACCGCTTTACCCGTTTGGTTATGGCTTGAGTTATACAACCTTTGAATACTCCGACTTAAAAACTGCCCGAAAAAATAGTGGTGACCCTGTTCATATCTCTGTGAGTGTGACGAATACGGGCAAGTTGGCCGGAGATGAGGTGGTGCAGGTGTATGCTGCGAATAAAATTAAAGAAGACGCAAGACAACCGCTTCGAACACTGGTGGCATTCGATCGCATTCATCTGAATCCAGGTGAATCACAAGTAGTGACATTCGATTTGCCGGGTCAGCGCATATCAGAAAAAGATGTCGAACTATCGGTAGGAGGTGGGCAACCGGACTCACGAACTAGAACTACATCGAACATATTAAAAACTACGCTGCAATAAAATTGAAATGAAAGTATATCGAACTAAGAAAGGAATAGTAATTGAACATCTCGACAGTTATTACCTGTCAGCTGTTACCGATTGGGATAAAGTGGTAAACCGATCTAATCTTTTTTCAACAATGTTGAATGAAATAAAAAGTTTAAAAGCCGATCCGTCTTTGAAGAATGAAATAGTCTCCAACTTATTGGCTCCGATTGGAAGTCAGGAAGTGTGGGCGTCCGGTGTTACTTATCTGCGCAGTCGCGAAGCACGTATGGAAGAATCGAAAGATGCCGGTGGTGGTGATTTCTATGCTCGCGTGTATGAAGCGGAGAGACCCGAATTGTTTTTTAAAGCACCTGCTTATCGCGTAGTCGGTTCGGGCAATAAAGTCAGGATTCGAAAAGATTCTAAATGGAATGTTCCTGAACCAGAGCTCACGTTGTTCATCTGTTCAGCGGGAACAATAGAAGGCTACACGGTTGGCAACGACATGTCGTCACGTGATATTGAAGGCGAGAATCCACTCTATCTGCCTCAGGCAAAATCATATGATGGTTCAACTGCAATAGGACCATGTCTTTCCGTTCAGGAAAAACCTATTCCTGCCGATTCGGTAATCAACATCGCCATTCGAAGAAACGGTGTGGTGGTTTTTGTAAATGAAATTTCGATTAATAGAATGAAACGAAAACATACTGAGTTGGTGGAGTACTTGTTTCGCGAAGTAACGTTTCCGAATGGCACATACTTAATGACGGGCACTGGCATCGTTCCACCCGATAACTTCACCTTGCAATCAGGAGATGTGATCACGATATCGATTGAACATATCGGCACACTTGAAAACACCGTGGCTTAACCAACAACCCGATGACTATTGAAGGAAAACAAATTATTGGATTCAGCCGCGTGGCAGAAGGAAGTGAAACGTTCCAATCTTCCAACCCGGCATTGGGCAGTAAGCTTGACTATAATTTTTTTAAAGCAACCAACACTGAAGTGGAACTTGCTTGTAAAAAGGCAGCCTCTGCCTTTCAGGTGTACCGAAAGAAATCCGGAATTGAAAAAGCAATCTTTCTGGAAACCATTGCCGATGAAATAAAAGCATGGGGCGATCAGCTTATTGAAATCTGTTGTGCGGAAACCGCATTACCCAAAGCACGCATAGAAGGAGAACGAGGGCGCACCGTAAATCAGTTAGTCATGTTCGCTACCATGCTGCGCGAAGGTTCCTGGTTAGATGCACGCATTGAAACAGCTGATCCATCGCGCACACCGTTGCCTAAACCCGACATTCGCTACATGCATGTTGGGTTAGGTCCGGTCGTGGTGTTTGGTGCGAGCAATTTCCCATTAGCGTTTTCTGTGGCCGGTGGTGACACCGCATCTGCCTTGGCGGCTGGTTGTCCCGTCATTGTGAAAGTGCATTCGGCACATCCCGCCACTGGCGAGTTGGTGGGCCGAGCTATTCAGGCGGCAGCAAAAAAGACAAACATGCCCGATGGCGTGTTCTCGATGTTGCATGGCGATGGGAGTATAGTGGGCATGCAATTAGTGAAACATAAATACATTAAAGCGGTAGGGTTAACTGGATCATTCAAAGCTGGCAAGGCGTTGTTCGATGCTGCCGCAAAACGCGATGAACCAATACCGGTTTATGCAGAGATGGGAAGCACCAATCCGGTGTTCGTGTTACCCGAAGCCATGCGAATCAACAAAGAGAAAATCGCACAGGGGTATGCGGCATCCGTAACATTGGGTGTTGGACAATTCTGCACCAATCCTGGTTTGCTCCTATATAAGAATGGTGATGGTGCCAATGAATTCACACATCAATTAAAAGAAGAGTTCGAGAAAACTTCCGGTGGGGCCATGCTCACAGAAACGATTTTTCGCTCCTACAGTGAAGGCGTAGCGCACCATGCTTCCATGAAGGAGATAAGTGTGTTGGCGAATGGAACTAAGGTAGAAGGTGTAAACCGCGCGCATCCTGTGTTGTTTAAAACAACGAGTCATGTGTTAGAGGCACATCATGAATTGTCTGAAGAAATTTTCGGACCCACGAGTGTTGTGATTGAAATGAATTCGAAAGAAGAGACGCTTTCTATCGCACGTAATCTTTCCGGTCATCTTACAGCCACCGTTCATGGAACGGAGAAAGACTTACTAGAATATCGTGAATTGCTTGATATACTCGAACAAAAAGCCGGACGCGTAGTCATCAATGGATTTCCAACCGGTGTTGAGGTCTGTCATGCGATGGTGCATGGTGGTCCATATCCAGCCACCACGGATGGCCGAAGTACTTCCGTTGGCACAGCCGCGATTTTCAGATTCACGCGTGCAGTAAGTTATCAGGGTATGCCGCAAGCATTGTTACCGGAAGAACTAAAGAATAAAAATCCACTTGGCATCTGGCGATTGGTGAACGGTGCCAGGACGAACAATCCAATATAAGTAGTGTAAAGATTCCTTAATAGATAAAGATATGGCGTATAGAAGTACTGAATGGTTTGGCAAGAAAGATAAGATGGGGTTTTTATACCGGAGTTGGATGAAGAACCAGGGATTTCCCGAAGATCTTTTCGATGGTCGTCCTGTAATTGGAATTTGTAATACATGGTCGGAGTTAACTCCGTGCAATGCGCATTTGCGAGACATTGCTGAGTGGGTAAAGCGAGGCGTGTATGAAGCGGGCGGATTTCCGTTGGAGTTTCCCATCATGTCGTTGGGTGAAACGTTATTGAAACCAACGGCCATGCTTTTTCGAAATCTGGCCAGCATGGATGCAGAAGAATCTATTCGCGGAAATCCATTGGATGGTGTAGTCTTGCTTACTGGTTGTGACAAAACAACGCCATCAACCTTGATGGGTGCTGCTAGTGTTGATCTTCCCACGTTGGTGGTGCCGGGCGGTCCGATGTTGAATGGAAAATATAAAGGAAGAGACATCGGATCAGGAACGGCCGTGTGGCAACTCACCGATGATCTTAAGACGGGCAAGATTACATACGATGAATATTCACAAGCTGAAAGTTGCATGTCGCGAAGCGCAGGTCATTGCATGACGATGGGCACGGCATCAACGATGGCTTGCATGGTGGAATCGTTGGGTATGACTTTGCCTGGAGCGGCTGCTTTACCAGCCGTGGACTCACGCAAGAAGGTATTGGCGCAAGTTTCAGGAAGAAGAATTGTGGAAATGGTAAAAGAAGATCTGAAGATTTCTAAAATACTTACGCGCAAAGCATTTGAAAATGCCATTAAAGTAAATGCGGCTGTCGGAGGTTCCTCCAATTTTCTGATTCACCTCACAGCCATTGCAGGTCGTATTGGTGTTGAACTTAATCTCGAAGATTTTGATAAACTTGGAAGCAAAATTCCACTGTTGCTGAATCTAATGCCTTCCGGCAAATTTCTGATGGAAGACTTTTACTATGCGGGCGGATTGCCCGTCATCATCAGTCAATTGAAGGAACAACTTCACATGGATGCGCTTACGGTAAATGGTAAAACACATGGAGAAAATATTGGTGGCCGCGACACCTGCTACAACAAAGAAGTGATTGCAGAATACAAAAAGCCATTCATTCCTGAAGCAGGTATCACGGTGTTGAAAGGCAACCTCGCTACGAACGGTGCGGTGATCAAACCATCTGCTGCAACGCCTTCTTTGATGAAACACAAAGGTCGTGCAGTCGTGTTTGAAAACATTGAAGATTATCACAACCGTGTTGACGATCCCAAGCTAGATATTGATGAGACCTGTGTGATGGTGTTGAAAAGTGTTGGACCCGTTGGCTATCCGGGTATGCCCGAAGTAGGCAACATGGTACTTCCTAAAAAATTATTGGACAAAGGCGTGACGGACATGGTCCGTATTTCTGACGGACGCATGAGTGGCACTGCCTATGGTACTGTTGTATTACATGTATCTCCTGAGTCGGCTATCGGTGGCAATTTGGCGCTGGTGCAAAATGGTGACATGATTGAGCTTGATGTTCAGGCAAAGCGCATTCACCTGGATGTATCCGATGAAGAACTGGCGAAGAGAAGAAAAAACTGGAAGCAGCCTGAACTTATTGTAGACAGAGGCTATGTGAATCTGTATGTACAACATGTGCAGCAAGCGGACAAAGGCGCTGACTTAGACTTTCTTCGTGGAAAGTCCGGATCGAAAGTGACACGTGATTCACATTGATGGGTAAGAATCCACTGCAAGAGTTGACGCTGCGCTGATGAACAAACAGTTGAAATTGTTTACCATCAGCGTGGGCACAAAAGATTTTCTCTGCGAAAGTATCAAACAAAACATTGCCATGTTTCAGGAAAAGAAAATCAAACTGGAACCACGAATTGTACCGGGTGGACAGACCTGAATGAATTGCAAACTTTATTTGGCCAATACATTGCAATAGATCTTCAAATAAAAGATTCACGCTGATTTTAAATCATTAGTCAAGATGAAAAACATGAAATACAAATCCATTGTCCTACTTCTCGCACTTGCTTCCGGCATTACACTGGCTTTTGCTCAGTCAGATCAATCAAGCATCATTGAAGACTTCAAACCTTCAACACTGAATCAGCCGGGACAGGAATATCCACAAGTTAACTCGCAAGGCTATGCCCGCTTCAAGATACTCGCACCTGCGGCAGATAGCGTTAGGGTGAGTTTAGGATTGGGTGGAAAGGGTGGCACCAAACTTACGAAAACTGAAGATGGATTCTGGATGGGTACTACAGCCGGTCCGATGGACGAAGGTTTCCATTACTACAATGTGAAAATGGATGGCGGAAAATTTAATGATCCGGGTGCATTGAATTTTTATGGTTCCGTCCGTTGGGAAAGTGGAATAGAAATTCCTGCGCACGATCAGGATCTCTATGCCTTGAAAGATGTGCCTCATGGTAAAGTGGAACTGATTTTGTTTCCATCAAAAAGCACAAACACCTCGCGCAGAGCATTTGTATACACGCCACCCGGTTATGAAAAGAGTAAAGCCAAATATCCTGTTCTCTATCTGCAACACGGGTGGGGCGAAGATGAAACTGCCTGGAGTAATCAGGGCCGCGCCAATCTTATTATGGACAACATGATTGCAGAGGGCAAGATCAAGGCATTCATAATTGTAATGACCTATGGCATGACCAACGAAATAAAGTTCGGTGGCCTGCGTGATTTTAAAGTAGACGCCTTTCAAACGGTGTTGGTAGATGAATTGATTCCTTACATAGATGCTAATTTCAGAACGCTTGCGAATCAGCCGAATCGCGCGATGGGCGGTTTATCGATGGGCGGCATGGAAACTAAAATGATTACGATGAACAAGCCGGAAGTATTCTCGCACTATGCGTTGTTAAGTGGCGGCACCTACAAACCAGAAGACATCAAGGATAAATCAAAAGTAAAACTCATCTTTCTTAGTTGTGGAAGCAAAGAAAGGCCCGATGGTGTGAAGAGCGCAACCGTGGCACTGAAAGAAGCAGGCTTCAACGCTGTCTCGTACATCTCTGAAGGAACGGCTCACGAATTCCAAACGTGGAGACGGAGTTTGCATGAGTTGGCTCCGCTGCTGTTTAAGTAAATCAAATTTTATTGTGAATTGACAAAAGTCATCAAACACTTGATTGGATTATAAATTCAGGTAACATAAATTGCGCCTGTGATCAAGAACCTGATTATTTATACGATCCTTTCAAGCATGACGCTCCATTGTGGAGTCAGATTGGGGTTTCTCGATCAGCTGTATCAACAGCGACATAAAATTGCCTACAATATTGGGTTGATAGCTGAAATACCCATTGCCTTGTGCAACAGTGACTATGATTTTGATAAAGGTTTGAAAATTGAAAATCACGAAGCAGATCAAACTGCTTTGCCGATTTCATCCATCGCTCAGGAAATTATTCTCTTTAGCCCCACACAGTTATCGTTTACTTTCAGCCCTCAGGAATTGCTCGCAGGTCCGTTCGGTTGCAATTATTCCTTTGGGAAATATTTTTCTCCATACGCAGACATCTTTCATCCACCTTGTCTTTGCGCCTAGTTATCTGTAATCTCTTCTAATTAGACTTTTCTCGTTTAGAAGCACGATCATTCTTGATGCGGGTTGCATTAAGTACATCACCCTATTTTCATTTTAACAAATGCTGACTAGTTCTACTCATCGTAGAAATAGTGGCTAGCGTTAATACTTTAATTACAATTCAAGAAAATTATGAGAACCAATAAACTAATATCTTTCATTGTGTCAGCTGTTGTGATCTTGTCTTCCTGCAGCAAGGATGATCCAACACCTGGCCAGCCGGGTACACTCACTCTCCATTTCGATAATGTAGTGGGGGACAAAGATCTTACACTCACATCAGGCTCATATTCAAACGGCACCAGCGAGACATTTACGGTTACAACGCTGCGCTACTTTATCAGTAATATCAGCCTAAAAACAACTGACGGCTCCGAATATGTTATCCCCAAGGATTCCAGCTACTTTCTGGTGGACGAGTCAATCGAGGAAAGCCAGGACATCGTTCTTAAGAATATTCCTGCAGGAGAGTATAATCAAGTAACCTTTACCATCGGAGTGGATAGCTTAAAGAGTATCTCCGACATAAGTCAGCGCAAAGGAGTGCTTGACCCTACGTCATCCGATATGTATTGGGCATGGAATCCAGGCTATATTTTCCTTAAACTGGAAGGAACCTCATCTGCTGTTCCAAGCATGGGCATGGGAGGTATGGACGATCATATGTTCTATTATCACATTGGAGGCTATGGAGGCAGAAGCT
>JBGANU010000017.1:0-83997 GCA_044222145.1 Cyclobacteriaceae bacterium | reverse complement strand
AAAAATGGAGTAAAAAAACAACAGAAGCAATTGAAGAATAACTAATTTTAAAACACTAATTCTGGCAGCACTTTTCTGACATCAACTACTGGTGGTCAATTTGCTCCGGATTCAGGTGGTCAATTACACCGGATTTTGCAGTCAACAGCATTTTTCCTTTGGGCAGTGTTGTCACCGAACAACCTATAGTAACCACTAAATGGCGGAGACGGAGCAGGTATGATGTTTACTACTGCTTACTTTTCAATAGAGTCTCTTATCTTAGTAACGGTTTGCGTGAGGATAGGAGATAGCATAAGTTTTAGCGTCCAGGTTCGTGAGGACACGAACCTTTGCGAAACGAACCTTTGCCTATAGTGAAAGAAGACTAGATGTTAAAGCTTTATATGAGTGAAGAAAAAATACAAACGCTACACCCTCAGCCTGGCAAGGTGAACAAGCGAATCTCGCTTTCAAAGTACCATACCATCCGTGAGCAACTGCTGAAGATATTATCAAAAAAAGAACTGACTCATACGCAATTGATGGAAGAATTGTACACTCGGGTGAAAGATACTTTTGAAGGCGGAGTGCAATGGTATGGCGAAACCGTAAAGCTTGATCTTGAAGCCAGAAAGATCATTGAACGAACTTCTGGTAAACCGGAAAAGTACAAGTTGAGCAATACGAAAGAAAAGCGATCTTAACCTATGAAAATAAACGCCACCGTTAAAAACAGCTTACACACAAATGAAGTTGTGGTATCCACCGATGCGAATGAAAAGCATGTTTCCATTCCTTCGAAGTCCACGGGCCAGGGTTCTTCCATTAATGGAGGCGAGCTTTTGTTTTTATCGCTGGCCACGTGCTTTTGCAACGATGTGTATAGGGAGGCTGAGCGCAGGCAATTAAAAATTGAAAGCATAGAGGTAAATGTGTCGGGCGATTTTGGACGTGAAGGTGAGCCCGCGTCAAACATTACATACCGGGTAGATATTCGATCAGCCCATCCGAAAAGTGAAATTGACGACCTGATTAACCATGTAGATAAAGTGGCAGAGATTCATAACACATTGAGGAAAGGCGTGAGCGTGTCGTTGAGGGAATGAGTTTTTTCTTGCCGGGTTGAAGGAGCGGGAGGTTTTAGGGTGTCCTGACATCCCATCAAGGCGGAGGAGAGATTACTTCGTTTAACACACAGAAATTATTCCCCATCAGAGTCAACGGCCTCAGGGACTTCTGATGGGTTAAATTACCCTCCGCCTTCGTTGGCATTCTTCACAACGAACTTTATGATTCTTTTCGATTTGTTATCTTAGGGTCATGCGCCTGCTACTCTTTTTACTTATACTTTTTGTAAAAGTTTGTCAATCGCAGGATCACAGTATCCTGTTAAAAGAACAAGCCTCGTTTGAAAGCCAATGGTTGCAAAAATACCATGGTCTTAAGGGCTCCCTGGATGAACTGGAAAAGTTAAGGGCAATCCATTCATTGCCCTTCTTCAAGTTTGATTCCTTGTTTCGCGTGACGGCAATGCTTGATACAGCAGGAATGAGTGAGTATTTTCAATTACAAACCTCGCAGCACAGAACTGTTTGGTACAGAACGTATGGCTACTTAAGCTTTACGCTGTCGGGAAAAAAATATCGCATGCCCGTGTATCAGTCCAGGGCCTCAGTAATGAATGGTCAATCCGAGCTATTCTTTCCGTTCACCGATCTCACCAATGGTAACAACACGTATGAAGGAGGTCGTTATATTGAAATGCCTATACCACCTGGCAATACTTTCATTTTAGACTTCAATAAATCTTTTAATCCCTATTGTGTCTACTCTCATATGTATTCTTGTGAACTGGTGCCTAAAGAAAATGACTTTGATATAGAAATAAGGGCGGGTATTAAAATAAAGGATTGAAATTGTTCCTTGGTTCGGTGTTATCAACGACCAGCCTACCGAGGCCAATAAATTGGAAGGCTAAATGCGAGGCGATACTTGACAAGTGAATTTAACCGTCACTTCGAACGAGGGGTGTGCGTAGAAATGTGCGGAGTGAGAAGTCCTTGGATTCGTAGCTCAGCTCCCCGCTCAGGGACTTCTCAGTCGCTAGTGAAGTTCCGACAAGTTTATTGTTGTTATTAAAAGTTGATGCTTCGCATCTTTTACTATTCTTTGTCGCTCCACGGCCGCTAGGCCGCGTGATGACGGATCGGGCTGCGTCCTTCCTCACCCACATTCATCGGCACCACCCGCGAAAGTACGAATGCCCTCTCGCCATCACTGGAAGTTGAAGCATCGTTAAAAAAACTAATTAAGAAACTCTGTCATTTTCACTGAAAGTAATAGTTAGTACTGCATTGTGCGGTGGCCCGGCCGAATGGCGAGGTGGTGAGATGGGCATGCGCGGGGGAAGCATCATTCGGCCTTGACTTTTTTTCGTTCTTTTTTGTGTCAAGACAAAAAAGGACAAAATGAAATAGGTTAGAATAGCGATGAAGTTCGCACAAGTTCTCTGTCAAGCATCGTCTCCTGTCTCAGTGAAGATGCGACATGTTGATTCGTATCGTCCCCAAAATCAGAGGCGATACTTGACAAGTGGGGACTGGAAGACGCGCTCGATCATAGCGCACATGAACTTCGTTTATGTCACAAGATTCAAACTCTCACTATGAAACATGAGAGCGGTGGCCCGGCCGAATGGCGAGGTGGTGTGATGGGCATGCGCGTGGGAGCATCATTCGTGGCCCGGCCGAATGGCGAGGTGGTGCGATGGGCATGCGCGTGGGAGCATCATTCGGCCTTGATTTTTTTCGTTCTTTTTGCATCAAGGCAAAAAGGACAAACGAGAATTAGTGTCACAGCCGATGACTCTGATTGTACAAATTATGATGACCAGAGATTTCAGTAGAAGAACTGTTCCTTAACAATTTTATCAGCTATTACTTGAAACACTGCGATCTCCTCAATAGCCATGCGCGGTTTACCTTTAAAGGTGATCTCCTGTTTAAGAACGACACTGAAAAACTCACCGGCCACAAGCGGTTCGCTGCAGACATAGCTGTGCACGGTCTCAATCGTAGCCCTGCGCGCTATGCCTTTTGCTTTGACGCCCTCCAGCCCGTTGGTAACAACGGCAAAGCCCATGGAGGCGGCTTTTTCGGGCTCCTGACTAACAACCTGCGCGTCATAAAACATTTCTTGAATCTCCAGGAACTTACGTTGATTCATCATCTCTTGATATTGGGTGGCGATTTCGAGGGTTGTCATGATTTCTTTTTTGGTTTTACTATTACAAAGATGAAGCGGGCCTGTGACAATCCTATGTCAGTAGCTGTGGATGAAGGAATAAAAAAATAAATTTCTCTGTCAAGCATCGTCTCGTGTCTCAGGCACGATGCGACATGGTGCTTTCGTATCGTCCCCGAAATGGGGAGACGATACTTGACAAGTGGGGACTGGAAGACACGCTCGATCATAGCGCACATGAACTTCGTTTATGTCACAAGATTCAAACTCTCACTATGAAACATGAGAGCGGTGGCCCGGCCGAATGGCGAGGTGGTGTGATGGGCATGCGCGTGGGAGCATCATTCGGCCTTGATTTTTTTTCGTTCTTTTTGCATCAAGGCAAAAAGGACAAACGAGAATTAGTGTCACAGCCGATGACTCTGATTGTACAAATTATGATGACCGGAGATTTTAGTAGAAGAACTGTTCCTTAACAATCTTATCAGCCCTTACTTGAAACACTGCGATCTCCTCAATAGCCATGCGCGGTTTACCTTTAAAGGTGATCTCCTGTTTAAGAACGACACTGCGACTTACTTCTGATATTCAATTTTGGTGATGCGCCAGACAAACTGCCCTGTAGGTGTTTTTACGATCGCTTCGTCACCTACTTTTTTTTCGAGCAGTGCGATGGCCATGGGTGAGTCCATCGAGATATAGTCTGTCGCGCCAATAAGTTCTTCGCCACCCACTATGCGCAGTCTTTTTTTAAAGCCCTTATCATTCTCAATTTCGACCCACGCTCCAAACATAACCTTGCCCTCCTGAAATGATGAGTAGTGCACCACTTTGAGATCATCAATGCATTTGCGTAAGTAAAGAATGCGTCTGTCAATTTCACGCAACCGTTTTTTGTTGTAATGATAGTCTGCATTTTCAGAGCGGTCGCCAAGGCTTGCCGCCCACGAGACTTTGGCGGTCGTGTCGGGCCGTTCCACTCGCCAGAGATGATCGAGCTCTGCCTTTAACTTTTCTAGACCTTCAGGGGTAATCAGCAGTGTTTTCATTTGTTCGTTGTGCGATGCAAGTTCAACATTAGCGATTTAGCTTGCAATTTTCTGACGACTGTAAATTCGTCTTCGGTCGCTGCGAGCCTTAACCTTGTTTGGCGTTAATAAGCCAACTAACTTGGCGTGGTCTGGCGCATTGACGAAGAACGTCTTGTATCACCGAAGAAGTGTGCTGTCGGATAAGTTCAATTCTTATGATCTAAAGAATATGCAAAAGATACTTCAAGTGCTTAACGATATCACACCTTTGTCAAAAAAAGAGAGTGACAGCTTTTTAAGCATTCTTGCAACCAGCACTTTAGATAAGGGTGAATATTGGATAGAAAAAGGAAAGAGAAATAACAACGTAGCATTTTTGGAAGAGGGGTACCTTAGAAAATACTATGTGAAGGACGGCAACGAGATAACTGATTTCTTTTATTTTGAAAATGATTTTTCTGCCGACCTCCCGTCCATCATCAGCCGGTCGGCACCACATGCCAGTATGGTGGCCATGGAAAAAACTACACTCACAACATTCCTATATCACGAATTCAATAAGTTGTGTAAAAAATCACTTGCGTTTGAACACATTCATCGCACCATTATTGAATCAACCTTTCTTCGCTTTTATAACAGATCATTGTCTTTTATTGTACAAACGCCAAAGGAACGTTATGATGAACTGGTGGTGTCCAATCCCAACGTGCTTAAAAGGGCTGCCCAATACCACATTGCATCATATTTGGGCATCAGTCCACAACACCTCAGTCGGCTAAGAGGAAAGAAGTGATTTCTTAACAAATGCGAACGAAAGTCAATATGGCAACATCGTTCCTTTGTTAAAAAAAGTCATGAAAATTTCCAACTTAGAAAAAGTAAACATCAACAATTCGCAGCAGTGGATACTAGTTCGCGGAGAACGTTCCGATGCACCACTCATCATTCATGTGCAGGCAGGTCCGGGCTTACCAATGATTCCGGAAGCCAACGCCATTGAAAAATTACTTCATCTTGAAAAGGACTACTTGGTTGTGTATTGGGACCAGCGTGGTTGCGGTAAGTCGTTCACCACCGACCTCGATCCCAAAACAATAAACATTTCTCAATTAACAGACGATGTGATTGCGTGCACTCATTATCTATTAAAGAAATACAAAAAGGACAGGGCCATACTCGTGGGTTACTCGGTAGGCGCTACGATCAGCTTGCTGGCGGCAGCTAAGGACAGCAGCTTGTTTCAGCAATTGTTTTTAGTGGGTATTGACATTGATATTCCAACTGCCAGTAAATATGCGCTTGAATTTGCCATGAATAAAGCCAGGGCAACCGGTAGTAAAAAACGAATTAACGAGATAACTAAGTTGGGACGAACACGCATTATTGAAACCAAAAGATTTCAGCAACGGGCAAAACTGCTGATGGATTTGGGAGGGATAAAAATTGGCAGTAGCTACAATCAATTGCTGGTGTCCACTATTTGGAATATGCTGTTAAGTAGAGCGTATCGCTTGAAAGATATTGTCAATAGCATTAAAGGAATGGAGTTCAGTCAAAATGCATTGTTACCCGAATTTGATACACTCAACCTTTTTGAAAGGATAAAAAGTGTCTCCGTTCCAGTTCATTTTGTTCAGGGGAAATTAGATGCGATTGCACCTTATCAAACGGCTGTAAAGTTTTATGAATTTCTGCAGGCCGATGAAAAGACCTTTACCACCTTCGAAAACTCCGCGCACTTACCACACTATGAGGAGCCTGAGAGGTTTGCAAAACTTTTGAAAGACAGGTTAGCTTCATGAGTTAATTAGAGGAATGGCGTTGTTCACCAACGAACTTTGAAGCGCGAATCGCACCGATTGAAAAGTATCACGACTTGCATTCGTTTGTCACCCTTTGCGCACAAAGATGGACTTGAGTGCCATCGCCCCAAAGCCATCTACTTTGCAATCAATATTGTGATCTCCGCTGGTGAGTTTGATGTTCTTCACTTTGGTGCCTGCTTTAATGGCTTTCGATGCACCTTTTACCGGCAGGTCTTTAATCAGAATGACCGTGTCACCATCTTGTAGCACGGCTCCGTTGGCGTCTTTCACGACCAACGTGTCAGTTGGTTCATCGGCCGACTCAGTAGATTCAACAAGCTGGTCTGGTGACCACTCGTGGCCGCATTCTGGACACATCATGGATGTACCTGTTGGATAACCATACGTTGATTTACATTTTGGACACTCAGTTGAATCAGCCATTTGTTAATTTTTGCGCAAATGTATCACTTTACACAGCACTACCTAACGATTTGCAATCTTCTTCTGCTTGCCACGACTATGCATTTTCAAAATTTTGGAGAATCTTCTGATTGGTGCGTCCGGTATTTACGTGCTCACCTCACAAAAAGGTTTTGAACAGGATATTCTCTTTCACCATGTTTTGGTAGTCGACCAGAGCAACGTGTTTGCTATCGCTATCGAAATAGAATTCGTTCAGGTTTACCGATTTTCCGAAAAGCACGAGGGTGGCAGTGCGACCTTTCTTTTTTAATTCAATACTTGCCAGCGATTGGTTTAATTGCAGTTTGATCTCCTCACTGGTATAATTCCGGAACAAGATGTTGATCAGTAGTTCCAGCAACTGTTGATTGGATGCCAATCCGTCTGAGAACGTATAGGGTACCAGCGTCTCAATCGCCTTCGCGATTTTTCCCTGTCCTTCATATGCGCGTGCTTTCATGGTAGCTGCATAGATAGCATAGGCCGACAATTCGTTTCCACAGAAATGTTGATAAGGGTAAACGTCTTCAAACAACCGTATGTATTCTTCCGCTTCTTTGAATTCTTTCTGTTGTAAACTTATCTCGGCCAGCATGCGGCAACTTTGATGCTTGTATAGCATGTAGGGTTCCATGAGACTATTTGAATCCAGCTCGTTGTAATCTTCCTGCAACAGCTCACGGAAAGAACTTATTGCGGCTTCAAAATGATGGCGTTCATATTGAATGTATCCAATATTAAAGTGAACTCGTCCCCGTAGGGGTGATGTTGGGTAGACCGTCATGAATTCATAGAAAGCCAGGAGTGCATCATCTGTTCGGCCGTCTTCGTAGATGGAAACAGCGTTTTGAAAGGCGAGGTCATCAGCAGTGTGTTGGGCTTGACTTTGCGCTATGAGGCAAGTCAATATCCCGGTAAGGAATAACAGCGTTTTCATAGATTTTTTGGTTTTGCCTATATGATGCTAAGAATGCATCGATTCCATAAATAGTAACGGAGTCTTTTCGTTTTTTTTATTGCTGGTTCTAAGGCCAAATTTTTTCGCCCGCCTTTGCCGAAGAGGCTAAGCGAAGGCAGGCAGCCCCAGCAAGGCAGGTGGGTGACAAATAATTCAACCCCGCTGTGACCACGCCTCAATCAATGCATCGGGGTGGAGCGATAGAGAATAGTGATGATGCGAAGCATCAAACTTCATAAACAACAATTTGCTACCTAAGCTACTATCAACTAACAACTGACTAATCAGATGATATTCTATATTGCAGAAAGGAAACAAAAATCATGAGGCAACGTTCGTTCATTGAAGTATATATCCATCATGAAAGCGATCTTATATCGACAATACGGTTCGTACAACAATCTTCACCTGCAGGAGGTGGATAAACCAACGCCCAAACCAGGCGAGGTATTGGTAAAAGTCATGGCTTCTTCCATCAACTCATGGGGTGTGGATAAGCTCACGGGGCACATCTGGATTATCCGGTTGTTGAGCGGATTGTTTAAGCCCCGTCATCATATTCTTGGTGCTGATATTGCCGGTGTTGTAGAGGCAGTAGGAGAGAACGTCAACAACTTTAAGCCAGGCGATGAGGTATATGGAGATATTGCCGAAGCTGGCTTTGGCGGATTTGCAGAATATGTGGTGGGATCCGAAAAGCTATTGGCAAAAAAGCCAGCGATGTTATCGTTCGTGGAAGCCGCTGCATTACCGCAGGCGGGCTTGTTGGCGGTGCAAGGCCTACGTTATCAGGGAGATGTTAAGCCAGGACAGCATGTGCTTATCAATGGTGCAGGTGGTGGTGTGGGCACGCTGGGTTTACAATATCTAAAAGCCATCGGTGCTACCGTCACGTGTGTAGACCGAAAAGAAAAGTTAGATTTTCTTCGAGCTCTTGGTGCTGATCACGTGATTGACTTTAAGGCAACTGATTATACCAACACAGGTGTTCAATATGATAAGATACTTGACGTGATCGCACATCGCAGTGCACCTGATTATATACGGGCACTCAAGACCGATGGTGTGTTTGCCATGATTGGTGGATCGATGGGCGGATTGTTATTTCGTATGATGGCGATCGAACCGTTACGCTCGCGCTACCGAACTAAGAAGCTCGGCATCATGGGATATAAAACCGGCACGAAAGAGCTTGATGAACTTACGCGGCTGGTTACGGATGGAAGAATAAAACCTGTCATTGACAGGGTCTTTCCACTGAGCGATACAGCGGAAGCTTTTCGTTATTTTATGGAAGGGATGTTCAAAGGGAAAATTGTTATTGAGGTGAACAACGCTAATCACCACCAACATTCATAATAACATTTCGTCACGTACAATGCGGTACTACTATTTGATGAGCCAAGTGGATTTGCCAAGCACAGTTATCCGTTCACCAAAATTATTTTTGATCGCATTTTATTTTTTTGTTCCTTAACGAGAATGAAATTTTTAATTCGTTAAGCTTTTTAATGCGCGCTGTTCGAGTACGTCTTCGCATTTTCCTATTTTTCTTTTTTCAGCAACTTTTCTTCGTCAGCGCTGTTGCACAGTCTCTCTCGGGCGACAGCACAGTCTCCAATCGTGCTATGGCGTATGCCGTAAACCTTTACGCGCAGTCCGTTCGCGATCAAACGCTCCTGTATAATGGAAGCGAATACAAGGCGATACCGCACTCGCCAAAGGAACATCCTTATTTTGAAAATGATCAGTGGGAGTGGGGCGTTATTGAATACAATGGAGTGATATATGATCAAGTTCCGCTTCTGTATGATGTATTCACCGATGAGGTGATTCTGAATTACTACCATCTGCAGCTGGAGTATATCGTGTTGCGTCTGGCGCAGGAGAAAATAAAGAGGTTCGTGATGAGAGGTCATACTTTCATACGACTCTCGGTTAATAGCACTCAGAGTGGAGTAACTCTGAATGGATTCTATGATCTTCTTTATGATGGTTCTGTAAAAGTGTTGGCCAAACGAAAGAAACGACAGTATCGTGATTTGTCTGCTGGCGCTGGAGGCCTTGCTTATGCCACCGGCCTCGCGTATGCCGACAAGGTTAGCTATTTCATGTATAAAGATGGTGTTTATTTCCCTGTTAAAAGCAGGCGTTCGGTGATGAAGATACTTCAGGACAGAAAAGAAAAGGTAAGTCGTTTGGCCTCTGAGAATAATCTGAGCTTTGGCAACGACACAGGAGCGGTCATTGCAAAACTCGCAAGTTATTACGATCAACCCTGAAAGGGCTATGCAGTTTTATAGAGCCATTGTTGTGCTTCTCCTGGCAGCGATTACTCAGCCAGGTTTTTCTCAGGCAAAGAGGGACCTGATCAGCGGCACATTTCAACAAGCGAAATTTATTGACTTCGTTTCTTCTGTTGAGAAGCAGACGTCTTTTCATTTTTATTTTGATTCATCGAGGTTTGATAGCCTTGATGTTTCACTTAAGGCGAACCAGATGCCATTGACCGAGGCGCTGGATTCTATTTTTAGAGATACCCGTTTTCGATATTCCATTGACCGGTCAAATCGGGTGTTCCTCGCGGAAGGAAAAGAGATCGTTACTGAATTGCCTCCCGGATTTTTCGGCAATGAACCTGAGCGGGTGGTTGACGCTACCGTGTACGATTATATGTATAGTGCCGAACAGAAGAAGTCATTGATTGAAGAAGAGCGGTTGTATGAAATTGGACCACGGGTGAGCCGCATAAAAACAGCGAAAGCAATCGTGACCGGTTATGTGCGCGATTTAACCAATGGAGAGCCGATAGTTGGAGCCACGCTCTATAATGAAACCACGAAGACTGGTGTAACAACAGATCAGTTCGGATACTATTCCATTAGCCTGCCTACTGGCCGAAGCAAACTGAAGGTATCCTACCTGGGCATGCAAGACGCAGTGCGACAGATCATGCTTTATTCGGATGGGAAATTGGATGTTGAACTAAAGGAATCTGTGACCTCACTGAATGAGGTGATCGTAGAATCTGATAAAGGCGCCAACGTATCCGGAACTCAAATGGGGCTGGAGAAAATTGACATCAAGACCATGAAGCAAGTGCCGGTTTCGTTTGGTGAAACAGATGTGCTGAAAGTTATGCTCACACTTCCCGGTGTACAGTCGGTTGGAGAAGCCTCAACTGGTCTCAATGTAAGGGGAGGTGCTACTGATCAAAACCTGACACTATACGATGATGCAACTGTCTTCAATACGGCCCATCTTTTTGGATTCTTCTCGGCTTTCAATCCCGATGTGGTAAAAGGAGCAGAGCTTTATAAAAGTGGAATACCGGCAGAGTATGGAGGTCGTCTTTCTTCGGTGTTGGATGTAACATCGCGTGAAGGCAACAAAAAGAAATTCGCAGGCTCTGGTGGCATAGGTCTTGTAACCAGCAGGCTTACACTGGAAGGTCCGCTCAAGCAAGGAAAATCATCATTCTTAATCGGAGGGCGTTCAACTTATTCGAATTGGTTGTTTCAAAAAATACCGAACGATAATCTGAGGCACAGTGCCGGCTCATTTTATGATGTTAGCATGCGCCTCAATCATGAAGTGAATGAGAAGAATGCCATTGATGTCACCGGCTATTTCAGCAACGACCGATTCAAACTGAATAGCGACACAGTGTATCATTACAATAATATGATCGGGGCGATACGATGGAAACACACCTTCGATGAAAAACTGTATGGTGTGTTTAGCTTGTCGCATAGTCAATACCAGTATGACCTGTCGAGTGATAAGAATCCTGTGACCGCAATGCAATTGACATATGATATTAAACAAGAAAAGGCCAAGACTGATTTCACCTATTTTTTAAATAGTGCCAATCATATCACGTTTGGTGCGAGTGCGATCGGATACGGGTTACAGCCCGGAAAAACGCAACCGTTGGTCAGTGAGTCGCTACTGATAGCAGACAACGTACAACATGAACAAGCGATAGAAAGCGCACTTTATGTGGGCGATAAATATGAGGTTAGTCCTAACCTGTCTTTATATGGTGGATTGCGATATTCCTTTTACAATTATTTGGGAAATCACGATGTGTATCAATACACGCCCGGAGTTCCGAAGGACGTAAGTACTATTATCGACACGGTTCATTATGGAAAAGGCAAATCCATTCGAACGTATCACGGACCGGAGTATCGCGCCTCTGCCAGATATCTGTTACCCAATAATGCATCGGTGAAGTTTAGTTACAATCGCATGCGTCAATACATTCATGTGCTTTCAAATACTACGATTGTTTCGCCCACCGATATCTGGAAACTAAGTGATTCAAATATTCGTCCGCAAATAGGCGATCAAGTGTCTATCGGATACTACAGGAATTTAAAATCCAGCATCATCGAAATGTCGGCAGAAGCCTATTTCAAAACCATGAAAGATTTTCTCGACTATAAAGGAGGAGCGGTGCTCATCATGAATCATCACATTGAGACAGACGTCATCAGCACCAGAGGACGTGCATATGGAGTAGAGTTCATGATCAAGAAGCTGGCAGGAAAGTTAAACGGTTGGGTCAGCTATACCTATTCACGTTCCTTTCTTCATACCCTTGCTACACAAACTTCCGAGTCAATCAACAATGGAAAAATGTACTCCAGTAATTTTGATAAGCCCCACAACGTAAATCTCATCAGCAACTATCGCTTCAGCAAACGCTTTAGCGTCTCTCTTAATTTTACCTACAATACCGGAAGGCCTATTACTGTGCCAACTGAACAATATCAGGTAGATGGAAGTATGCGTCTGGTTTATTCAGCCAGGAATCAATACCGAATACCGGACTACTACCGGGCCGATTTTGCGATGAACTTTGAGGGAAATCATAAGATCAAAAAACTGGCGCATAGCTCGTGGTCTTTTTCTGTTTACAATTTAACCGGAAGGAGAAATGCTTACTCTGTATTTTTTAAATCAGAACAAGGAGTTATAAAAGGATACAAGATGTCCATATTCGGAAGTCCAATACCTTCCATTACCTATAACTTTAGATTTTAGCGGGCAATGATGAAACTGTTTTATATTCTCACTATCGGAGTTTTCTGCCTTGTGTTCGGAGGATGCGTTGAGCCTTACAGTATTCCCGGAGTAAAGTCGGACGGACGTTACCTGGTGGTAGATGCTTTTGTTGACAGTGAGACAAAAACCGGAACGGTAGTATTGACTAGCACTATTCCACTCGAGTCGACTAAAATTATTGCAGAAACGGGTGCGAGTGTTTTTGTGGAAGTAAAAGATGGAGGCACGGCACAATTTAAAGAAGAAGGAAAGGGAACGTACGTACTCCACTCTATAAACCTCACGGAAGGTGAGGAATGCCGGCTACACATCACCACAGCTGCCGGAAAAGAATATTACTCTCAATACGTAAAAGCAAAGACTACACCACCGATTGATAGCATCACCTGGGATGCAGGAAGCAGGTTTCTTACCGTGAACGTTACTACTCATGACGATGCACGAAAATCACTTTTCTATCACTGGAAATATGTCGAGACGTACCAGTACACGTCCAAGTTCGAGTCGTACGTTTTTTATAATCCAGCCAACGGCTCCGTAATTGATCGCATTCTTTCCGATACATTAAAAAATCATGTGTGTTGGAAAACCAGCCCGTCAACTAATATCCTGATTGCGACCACGAAGAATCTGAGCGAAGATGTGGTCACTAAATTTCCGGTGGTGCAGGTGGAAGCAGCTTCCTACAAGAATAAAATCCGATATAGTCTTTTGGTGAAACAGTATGTAATAGACGAGAATGAATACAATTACTGGAATCAGTTGAAGAAGAATACAGAAAGTGTCGGTACACTTTTCGACCCGCAGCCATCTCAGATCACGGGCAACTTGTATTGCAGTAGCGATCCGAATGAACTCGTACTTGGCTATTTTAGTGTAAGCTCAGTGGTGCAGCAGCGCATTTTTATAGATGCAGCAGAGCTTCCCTATAAACGTTACACAACTCCTTTTGATGGTTGCCAGCTTGACTCGATGTCAGTTGACCAGTTTCCTCCGGAGCCCAGCAAAATGCTTGTGACAAGAATCGTGAAGGAGATCAACGGATCACTGCCTGGCATACTTACCGGCTATATGATATCATCAAAAGAATGCGTTGACTGTCGTATCTATCTTAAAGGAGATAATAAGAAACCGGATTTCTGGGAATAGAGTAGGGAGCGTTTATGGCAAAGACAGCACGATATTATTTTTCTCTGCTACTGTGTTTTTTATCAGGCATGTCGGCTTTTGCTCAAGCAGATGCTTCAAAGGTCAGTCAGGCATTTGATAACTATCGGAATAAAGCGCTTCAGGAGAAAGTATATGTGCATACCGACCGCACGGTGTACGCCACTGGTGATTATCTATGGCTAAAGATTTATTGCGTGGAAGGTTACCAGCACAAGCCGCTGCCCATGAGTAAAGTGGCGTATGTGGAAGTATTGGATCACAACCAGACTCCCGTGTTGCAAGCGAGGGTTGGTCTTACGGAAGGCATCGGGCACACCGCATTGTTTATTCCTGCTTCACTTAATACGGGCAACTACACACTTCGCGCCTATACAAGGTGGATGATGAATTTTTCCCCCGATTTCTATTTCAACAAGACCATCACCGTCATCAATCCTTTCAAACAGCAGGAGCCAGTGACGGCTGATCCGAAAACAGAATCTCAATACGACATACAGTTCTTTCCCGAAGGAGGCGATCTGGTGGCGCGGCTGGCAAGCAAAGTCGCTTTCCGAATGGTTGACAAGAATGGACTTGGCATTGCGCGTAAAGGTTTTATACTTGATCAACGCAATGATACCATTACCACCTTTGAGCCATTGAAATTCGGATTAGGACACTTTTCTTTTACTCCTCAATCAAATGCCTCATATCGCGCGTTAATACTCGAGTCTGGCGGTTTTGTGACACGACCTTTGCCAGCGGTACTTGCGCGAGGTTATGTAATGAAGTTGACGGAAGAAGAAGATAATATTCAGATAACAGTTTCTTCTACCGAACTGCATGCGCAAGTTCAATTGCTGGCGCATACGCGCAATGAAGTGGCGTTTGATGCAGTTCAACCCTTGAAAGATGGAACAACTGTTTTTAAAATCAACAAAGACCTTCTTGAGGATGGAATCTCTCACCTTACTGTTTTCAACGATAAGCAGCCAGTTTGTGAACGTTTATTTTATAAGCCACTGAAACGAAAGTTTGAGCTTAGCGGAGAAACGGATAAAAATGAATACGCTACACGAAGCCGTGTCAACTTATCTATTGCAGCTAATGCGAATGAGAATATTTCTCTTGAAACAGATTTGTCCGTGTCGGTTTACAGATTGGACTCACTTCAGCACGAAGACCCCATGGATATTAAGAATTACCTGATGCTTACTTCTGAACTCCCGGGCACGGTAGAGTCGCCAGCGTTTTATTTTAGCAACGATCCGAATAGTGCCGAGGCGATGGATAACCTGATGTTAACGCATGGATGGAGGCGATTCAAATGGCAGGATGTTACGGATGAAAAATATACGTATCACTATTTTCCGGAGTATCGTGGCTCCCTTATCACCGGCAGAGTTGAACACATCGAAACCGGGGAGCCAGCCAAAAACGTGATGACTTATCTTTCCGTACCCGGCAAAAAATTTGATCTGCGCGCTTCCAGAAGTAACGGGGACGGTGAAATCAAATTTGAGCTCACCGATTTTTATTGGCCCTCAAGAGTAGTCGTGCAGACTAATCCTTTAATAGATTCCACCTATCGCATACGCATTACCAATCCGTTTTCGACTCAGTATGGTAAGGTAAGATCAAATCGTTTTGTGATTTCATCGAGCCATGGAAGCCAGGTACTGACCAGAAGCATTAATATGCAACTTGGAAATACTTATCATGAAAAAACTCGGAGTATTAAAGTGCTTCCCGTGGCAGACAGTATTCCTTTTTATGGAAAGCCCGATGAACGTTATTATCTCGATGAGTACACGAGATTTCCATTCATGGAAGACGTTATGCGCGAATACGTGCCGGGCGTCTTTGTTCGAAAGCGCAAGGGTAACTTCTCTTTCCTGGTCTCGAACAAGAACGATAATACCATTTTTAACGAAAGCCCTCTTGTGCTTCTTGATGGTGTGCCGGTATTTAGTACCAACAAAATAATGAGCTATAGTCCGCTTAATGTGCAACGACTTGATGTTGTCACGCACCGATACTTCTATGGACCCCTCGAATTCCAGGGAATAGTGAGTTACACTACCTATCGCGGTGAGATGCAGAATTTTCAGTTAGACAGTCGGGTACTTATTAAAGATCAGGAAGGCATTCAATGTCAGCGGCAATTCTTTTCTCCGGTATATGAAACAACAGCGCAGCAAGTAAGTCGCACGCCTGATTTTCGCGATCTTCTTTTTTGGTCGCCATCGGTTAAAACGAATGAGCAGGGTAAAGCCAACCTTTCGTTTTATACGTCTGATCAACCAGGCGATTATCTGGTCAATATTCAGGGACTAACAAAAGATGGTGAGCAGGCGAGTACAGCCTTTACCATTAGCGTGGCAACTCCAAAGAATAATTGACGAGAGGCTGGACAAGTCAAACAGATTTTTCGCTTCAAACTTTGACAGAAACAAAGTACTTTGCGCCATGTACAAACGCGAAGAAAGTGCACGCTTGCGCGAGGAATTCTGGACAGCCTTTGGCAGATACATGACTCCTGTTCCTTCGTCTGAAGGGATGAAGATCAACTGGATCAATTACCGCACAACGATCAAAGACGTGTACTTTCGCATGCAAGTGGATAAGCTGTCGGCTGTAATTTCCATTTCATTGGAACACCCTGACGAGAACCTGCGAGCATTATACTTTCAACAGTTTGAAGAGTTAAAAACATTGTTACAGTCAGCTGTAGAGGAAGAGTGGGAGTGGCAGCCAACTGCACATGTTAATTCAGGAAAGCAGATTAGTCGTATCTACAAAGAACTGCCTGGATGCTCTGTCTTCAATAAAGATCATTGGCCTGAATTGATTTCATTCTTTAAACCCAGGATCATCGCGCTGGATCGGTTTTGGGAAGATGCCCGTTATAGTTTTGAAACCTTGCGATGATCAGTTACCTCCGAGAGTAAGAAATGGAAAACCTTCCCGAACCTAAAAACCAGTTAAGCAGCAGAGATTTGTTTGTCGCTTTCAAGCAACAGCTGGCCAAAGATTTTGAGCAGAGTAATCTTCCTGCCTCGTTCGTTGAGTCTCTTGAAGCGAATTATGACCGCATTCATGAGAAGATCGTGTCTGAATTAAGACGTCACGAAAAACGAAGTGATTTTAATATGATGCAGCTGCTGTACCGAATCGACATCAGCGAGGCTCAACTGAAAAAATATTTAAATAAGGATGCGACCCGAACACATTTTGATGTGATTGCAGAACTCATCATCAAGAGGGTGTTGCAAAAGGTTGTCACGAAAAGCTTCTATAAAAACAAGGAAGGGTCATGAGGAGCATCCGGTAAATGCTACATTTGTATTACTTGGCTTTTCGAAAAACAGCGGATGTATATTTGATAAAAAATGGTATTGATTAACGAAATAAAAGCAAAAGTCATTTTGCAGAAAGCTTTTCTCACCGGGATGATTGTAGTAGGGGTCACGTTCGCGATGAACGCCCAACACGAGACACCATGGAAGGGTACAAAATGCGCGGTCGTCATTACGTATGACGATGCTATTGATCAGCACCTTGATCATGCTATTCCGGTTTTGGATTCTCTCGGGTTGAAGGCAACCTTTTATCTTACCGCGTTTAGTCCTTCCATCAAGAGCCGTCTGAATGATTGGAGAGAGTTAGCATCCAAAGGTCATGAATTGGGAAACCACACTTTATTTCATCCCTGCACTGGTGGGCCGGGACGGGAATGGCTAAAACCTGAACAGGATCTGCGCAACTATTCACCGCAGCGGATAGAGGAAGAGATCAGAATGACCAATGTTTTTTTAAATGCATTGGATGGAAAAACAAAAAGGACATTTGCGTTTACCTGTGGCGATACGAAGATAGGTGATGTTAATTATTATGATCATCTTAAAAATGATTTTGTGGCAGCGCGGGGAGTGAGGGGAGAGATGCATACGATCGGCAAAATAGATTTGCAGAATGTGGATTGCTTTGTGGTGAATCATCACTCCGCCACTCAAATGATTGAGTGGGTAAAGCAGGCCATGACCACCAACTCTTTGCTGGTCGTGCTGTTTCATGGTGTGGGCGGTGGCAACGGACTTGATGTATCGTTGGCCGATCACAGAAAGTTTCTAAGTTATCTGAAGCAAAATGAAAAAGATATTTTAATTGAACCCATGTTACCGGTTGCGGAATATATTAAATCTGTGCAGGCGGAAAAGCGATAGCAAGGGCGCTGTCATTTTATTTTTATAAAACTGATCGTATGACGGAACGAGAACTAATGAAACTGGAAGGTACCATCCGAAGAAAGATGGACGATATCAGAAACCAGCGCGTGAGCCTGAAAGACTCCGGCCTCGGTGGCTTAATGAATTCATTGAAAAAAGTGGATGAAGCCCTCTACGAAAAGATACTGGTCGATTATAAAAAGATGGTGGCTGATCATAATATCTTCAAATGATATCAACGGACAGTTTCTGAGTAACAACGGGCTTCCTATCTCATTGACTATTTTTAATCATGTTGCAACTCTTTTGATCCACTATTGGTTAGTCATTCAACCGTACTAAAAAATTAAGAACTATGTCAGCACAATCTACTTCTACAGAAATCACAAAAGAATTATTTGTTAAGATGGCCATTATGGCTTGGGACTCCGAAAATGCACGTGTCACTAAACTTCTTGATTCACTCACCGATGAACAATTGATGTCAGAGACGGCACCCGGAAGAAACCGGGGCTTTTATCTGATCGGTCACCTCGCGGCCGTTACCGATGGATTGTTTACACTATTTGGCTGGGGCGAAAAACTCCGCCCTGAATTAGAAATCCCCTTTGTAAAAAATGCCGATCGCACTGCGCCCGACACTGTAACACCCGCGCAATTAAGAGAATATTGGAAAGCGGTGAATGCGAAGTTTGCAGATGCCGTGAAGAAGACCTCTATCGAAGAGTGGTTCACGCGCCACACCGCAGTCTCAGAAGCCGACTTCGCGAAAGAGCCACATCGCAATAAACTGAATGTGTTGCTGAGCCGAACCAGCCACCTGAGTTATCACCGCGGCCAGCTTGCTTACCTGGTGAAGAAATAATCTGAGTTTTAAAAACATGCGGTGATTTCAGCTTCCGTGATGGAGCGTCACCAGCTTGTGAACCACTGCGCGGTGTCACGGAGTGATTCATGAAGCGGTATTGATCAAACGTAACGAATGAAACAAGCCATCGCCCACATTGCTCTTGTCGTGAATGATTACGATGAGGCCATTAAATTCTATACAGAGAAATTAAATTTTGTTTTAGTTGAAGATACTGTGTTGAGCGAAACAAAACGGTGGGCGATTGTTTCGCCATCCGGCTCAGTAGCAGGTTGTTCATTGTTGCTGGCCAAAGCGGCAAGCAATGAACAGCAAACAAGAGTAGGTAATCAAACGGGTGGGAGAGTGTTTTTATTTTTGCACACGGATGATTTTTGGCGTGACTTTAACCATTTAAAGAAAAATGGTGTCACCATCGTGCGTGAGCCATCGGAGGAGCCTTACGGAACCGTTGCCGTGTTTGCCGACTTGTATGGAAATCTTTGGGATTTAATCCAACGAAAGAAATGACGCTTCGTCTGACGAGCATTTAATAAATTAACAGGGATGACAATATCTTAAAGAGAAATACGTATAGAAGCCGGAACGGGAGAGGGGCAACCGACCGGCTGGCGGTCATTAACATTCAATTCGTAAATGCTCCTTTTCGTTAGTCGTTGCTGCCTGATCTATTTCGTTGTGCAATCATCGGTTGTTTCGGCACAGGTAAAGAAAAAGATCAGGCAGTTCGACAAGACTTTTCAGTTTTCACTCTTTCCTGGCATCAGTACCAACGGCATTCACAGCGGGTCGTACTTTAATAAATTCTCTTTAAACCTTTTTGGTGGTCTATCAGCCGGCAACCAGATTCTGGAAATAGGAACCATTTCAAACGTCAATATTAAAACCGCTACTGGTATTCAACTGGCGGGGCTCGCCAACATAGTGGGCACCAACGCATTCATCAATCTCTCCGAATCAGAGGAAAGGACCCTGATCATTAAAGACGAGTTTGAATCCAATAACAAAGGAATTCAATTTGCGGGTTTCTTGAATTACGTACGCAATCATTCCACCGGTATTCAATTTGCCGGAGCGTTCAATGTAGTGGGCGGTGATTTTAAAGGAGCACAAATTGCCGGCATCGGAAATAGTTCGGGGAATAGTACCAATGGATATTCCTCGGGATTACAACTGGCAGGATTTTATAACATTTCAAAAGAAGCCATCGGTGGATTTCAGGTGAGCAGTTTGTTTAATTATACGGATGGACAGCTTTCAGGCCTGCAGCTTGGATTGATTAATAAAGCGAGAATCATCAAAGGCAAGCACACGCTTCCTCCCACAAAAGCCAAAGGTCTTCAATTCGGCTTGGTCAATTTCAGTAAAGAGATGGACGGAACACAAATTGGTCTGATCAATTTTGGTGGCAATGCGCTAGGCAAACAATTCGGCTTGATTAATTTCTTCGCCAAGTATCCAACCAAAGAACAAGTCAACAAGAACACACCTGTCGGATTATTAAATTTTGGATCCAAGGGTTCAACAAAACGGATTTCAACCAATGAACTGTTCCTGACAAATCTTGAGTACACTACCGGCAGCTGCTTCAATTGTTCTGTGGCACAATCGGAAATGCCGTTTGAGGGACGTAATCAAATCTTCAATCAGAATGCTTTAATTGTTGGCTATGATTACTTTAAGGAAACCTGGGGATTTGGCTATGGTTTTCAGAAAATCTTATACAATAAGTCGAGCATGTTGCCAACGGATAAGAATAACAGAAAGCGACAAATGAATTACGGTGTAAAGTTCTTGCATCTCAACAGGACATTAGACTTTGATAAATCATTTAACATGCTGACGCGACTCAATTTTGATTTTGGTAAACGGAAATTCAAATCGCGATATGTTTTCGTGGGCACATCGCTGAATTACTTTTTGCATAAGCCGCTGGATGAGTACAACATTAAAAGTTTCAAGATTTCTACCGGAGAAATTAATAAGCTTGTTGGAGAGCTTTGGCCGGGTTATTCGTTGGGCTTACAGTTTTAAAAATTGATTATGGGTAGTTTGGCCATCCAATAAACTATCGGTCCGCCAAATTTTGGAAGGTGAAGTAGCTTTTTTAACATCGCGTTGCGATTTACAAACGCAGTCTTTGGCCATGACGAATTCAGTACCCCTCGAAAAGAACAGAATATCCAGCATCGACATGATGCGCGGTATTGTGATGGTGATCATGGCATTGGATCATACACGTGATTTTTTTCATAATACAGCGCTTGTGTTCAATCCAACTGATCTCACGAAGACGAATGCAGCCTTATTCTTCACCCGTTGGATCACGCATTTCTGCGCACCTACATTTGTCTTTCTAGCCGGTGCATCGATGTATATTAGCCTGCAACGCAAAACGAAGAAAGAGCTATCCCGTTATTTGCTCATGCGTGGGTTATGGTTAATTGTAATTGAATTCACCATCATGCGTTTCGCTTTCTTCTTTAACTTTTATTACGATGTTACCATTTTGAACATCATGTGGGTGATAGGAGCGGATATGGTATTGATGGCAGCACTTGTACATGTGTCTGATCGTGTTGCCCTCGCACTGGGTTTCGTGCTTCTCTTTGGCAATGAGCTGATCAGTCCAATTCCAATACTTACAGGCAATGGTTTCATCCCCGTAACGCCAGACTTCGCGTTGATAGCATCCTATCCGCTCATTCCATGGCTGGGCATCATGCTGCTCGGCTATTCTGCGGGAAAATTATACACCGATGCTGTCGGCCCGCAAAAGAGAAAAAAGATATTGTATCAGCTTGGCGTATCGGCTATCGTACTATTTATCGTGTTGCGTGTGATCAACGGTTATGGAGATACTGCTCCCTGGGCAGTTCAAAAAGATACATTGTTCACCGCTATTAGTTTTCTCAACGTGACCAAGTATCCTGTATCGCCCATGTTTGCTTTGGTAACGCTGGGCCCGGTTATGATTGTGCTGGCACTACTGGAGGGCAGGACACTTTCTGTTCTTAAACCTGCGAATGTATTTGGTCGTGTGCCTTTGTTTTATTTTATCGTGCATTTCTTTATCATCCACATCAGTGCGCTCGCACTCTTTATGATAAAAACAGGCAAGTCATTTTCCGATATTGACTTTCATTTCTCTAAGTCATTTGGCGGGTTGACTGCTGAGGGAGGAGTGACGCTCGTCTGGGTGTATGTCGCCTGGATGTTGTTGCTGATGTTGCTGTATCCGATATGTAAGTGGTACGACCGCTACAAGAGCAGTCACAAACATTGGTGGCTGAGTTATCTGTAAGATCTTATTCTTTGTTGCTTCCGTTCGTCTATTAAATGATCCGTTGGTCGACACACGTGGCCTTTGCATAAGTGATTTATATGAGCGGCTGAACCTTGCCCGCCACATTCCGTTGGCAAAGCAATCGATCAATAAATCAAAATAAGAATATGAAAAGTCTGCGATCTCTTCCTGTTGTGGTACTCAGTATCGTGTTGTTAGCAACCATGTCTTCATTCCTTGACGGACCGATCGTCATTGATATTCAAAAAGAAGTCCGGAAAAATAATACCAACATCATCAACCGCGAAGTTACCAACATCATCGAAGAGGGGTATCATGGAATTCGCTTGAACGAAGCGTATGAAGATGGTATTGTGTGGCTGAAGAACATGGAGTTTAGAAACGGTGTTATCGAGTTCGATGTAAGAGGAAAGGATTTTAGGTCGCATAGTTTTGTCGGGGTTGCTTTTCACGGAACGGACACTAGCACCTATGAATCCATTTACTTACGACCCTTTCACTTCAACGCTACTGAAGAGCCAATGAAGAGCAGAGCGATTCAATACGTGTCCAAACCAGATTATAGCTGGCAGGTGTTGCGGGCTGACTATCCCGGAAAATTTGAAGGTTCGATCACACCCTCGCCCGATCCAAATTCATGGGTGCACATGAAGGTTGTTGTTGCCGATGCTACCATCTCAACGTATATCAACGGAAGCAGCAGCCCTTGTATGGTCGTGGATAAAATGGGCAAGAGTAGCGTTGGCTCTGTAGGTTTTTTTGTTGCCGATACGTCAGGCGGTGATTTTGCAAATTTGAAAATCACGAAAGCGGATTAGTAGGAATTCAAAGCATTAGGATTCTGCTTCGAGAACTAAAAACTCAAGAGCTTCTTCCCGTGAGTTAAAATGCCTGATTTCGTTCTTCAACATCATGTTCAGTCCTTTCAAAATCATCAGTTTCACGGTGGTCAAACCGGTGACCGCATGGCGTTCGATCCGATGTTCAAGTGTAAAGAGTTCTTTTTCTACGTGGCGCATGAACTTAGGCGTGGCGTAATTTTTCTCATCAAACATCGACAACAGCCTGACCATATTTCCTTCGCTTACCACAATGTTTCGCGCTTGCGTCACGATGTCGATCATCTCGGCTTCTTTCGAGCTTGAATAATCTACGACAAGTATCTCTTTATCCTTATAATATATCTTGCTGACACCACTCATGGTTACAAATTAGCTACTTCTTCACGATAAGAAAAAAGGCCGATCTCGAGACCGGCCTTTAAAAGAAATGGAATCGTATTTTTTTACTTGGCAGGAGTAACCACAATGTTCCTGAATTCCACAGGTTCGTGATCACCCTGAATCATGAACGGACCGGGTTCGCCTTCTCTGCTGTTCATGGCACCACCGGTGATGCCGGGAATCACGGCATTGCTGATAACAGTTTCTCCATTGGCTACCACCGTCACCACGCGACCTACAAGCGTGATGTCGTAGGTCTGCCATTCATCGGCATCTTTGGCTGTCATTACAATCGGTTCAACAAATCCGTAAATGCCGCTGAACTGATCATCCCATGGCTCCAGGCCTTTGCCATCTGCAATCTGCACTTCATAGCGTCCGCGTAGGTAAATGCCACTGTTGCTTCCCTTTGGGTAACGAAACTCGATATGCAATTTGAAATCGGTGAAGCTTTGATCGGAATATAAATTAGATCCCGACTTTGGACTTTTCAAAACACCAGCTTCTGCTATCCATTGATTGGCACCGCCTTTCGTATTCCAGCCCTGTAAATCTTTTCCATTGAAAAGGGTAATTGCTTTCGCCCATTCAACTTTTTTTGTGCTGCGTAAGGCCGGAGCTCTTACACCTTCCCACGTTGCTTGTTTACCATCCGGAAAAATGATTGTGCCCGTCATGCTGTTGCCAGAGAGAGTTCCTTCCAACTGAAGATCGCCATCACCGCGTTCCCATTGTGGGGGAATTTTGAAGCTGAATTTATTATCGTTTATCTCCACTTTAGAAACAGGTCGTGCACTTCCACCTCCGCTCACAAACCGACCAACAAAGGTGTGTGTGCCGGAGTGTCTCACTTCCAGCCACGATGGCCATTCCCGGGTGTCTTGCTTCACCGTTAAATCCCACCGGCCTTCTAGTGGGTTAGGTTGAGCGATAGCGGTGACAGCAAATAAGAGTAGAGGGAGTAAATAAATCAGTGTTTTTCTTTTCATGTTTTTGACGGTTATAAAGTGAGCTAAATTTATGAGCCCTCAAGTTATCATTTTTGACAATGTATTCTCTGTGAAGATGGGAGCAATTGGCTGTTTACGACTGTGAACGGTTTGGAGGCCGTATCTGTCAATCATCTTTTCGCTCAAATCTCTTCTCTCAAAACGAGTAGCCGCCAGGCGTTCACACATAGCCGGATGTTTTCTGCACATGTTTGTTTTCAAGGTGCGCCCGGTTTCATCAATTGTTTGAATTTCGTAAGTATCGCTTTGAAATTCGTTTTGCGTTTTTTGATGATGTCAATTTCTTTGTCATCACAAACACAAATTCAAAATTGATGAATAGGATCACTAAAAATCTGACTGCCCGATCTGCCGGTACCATGCTACTATTTGCTATGATGGTCGTCAGTCATTTCAGCTTTTCTCAAAAAACAGACTCCATCAAACATTTTGGCGGTGCGGTCACGGTCACAAATAATGGTGTGTCCTTGCTACCGACCTTCTCCTTGGGCAAGCCCGCTGTGATGTTTGATATGAATGCAGGTAATAAGAAACTCACCTTTGAACCGCAGCTCCGGTTTGGACTCGAAGGCAAACCCTGGACGTTTCTCTTCTGGTGGCGCTACAAATTATTGCGAACTGAAAAGTTCGCTGTTAACATTGGTGCTCATCCTGCCATTGCTTTTAGAGATATGGCTGTAGATGTAAACGGTGTGCCCGGAAATGTTTTGGTTGCCCAGCGATACCTGGCAGGTGAATTCTCGCCCAACTACTTCATCACAAAAAATATCAGCGTAGGAATTTATTATCTGCACTCATCCGGATTCAAAGAAAGCGCTACACGGACTACTAATTTTCTCACGATCAACAGTAATTTCTCCAACATAAAACTTTCGGAACAATTTTTCATGCGATTCAATCCGCAAGTCTTTTTTTTGCAATTGGACAACCATCATGGTTATTACGCTACTAC
Organism: Cyclobacteriaceae bacterium; assembly: GCA_044222145.1. Taxonomy (GTDB): domain Bacteria; phylum Bacteroidota; class Bacteroidia; order Cytophagales; family Cyclobacteriaceae; genus ELB16-189. Next base: position 58,702 of record JBGANU010000017.1, on the reverse strand, counting down.
AACCATAACGCTTGTCAGGAAAAATTTTCCATTGTCCGTGCAGTCCATCTTAAACAAAGCCATTCAAAGCAACATTCCTGCTAAGAGTGATTTTGTGTGGAATGTAAGTCTGATTTATTCTTTCCGGAAAGAATACCGGAGAACATAACGGCTTTGAATGAATTAAATGTTGTAATTTGATATGGTGGATAAGATTGAAACACTGGAGGATTTTTACAAGAGGAAGTTCAACTGGCTGCCCGAAAACATTCGGAAGGACATTGGTCACTTCAATATTTTTCGATTTACTTTTTCTGACGAAAGTAAACTGGAATCCATACCGTATCGAAGAAGGGATTTTTACAAAGTCATGCTGGTGAGGGGAAAAAGCTGCGTCTATTATGCCGATCAGGTCATTGAAATAAAGAAACAAGCTTTATCCTTTTCCAGTCCACTCATTCCTTACAAGTGGGACCATCTTGAAAATACCGAAATGGTGTACTGTATTTTTAATCAGCATTTCTTCAATCAATTCGGCAATATCAATCAGTACGAAATATTTCAACCGCGTGGAAATCACGTTTTTGAACTGACCGATAATCAGGTGAAAAGTATACTGGAGATATTCAACAAAATGGAACAGGAGTTTCAGGCAGATTATAAGTACAAATACGATGTGATTAAGAACCTCGTCTTTGAGTTGATCCATTACGGATTAAAGCTGAAGCCTAACACAGTGGGTGAAAAACAGCCACTGAATGCATCGCAACGAATCTCTGCTATGTTTCTGGAGTTGTTGGAGCGCCAGTTTCCAATTGAAGACAATCATCCAAAAATCAATTTACGCTCCGCTTCAGATTTTGCAGCTCAGTTGAATGTACATGTCAATCATCTGAACCGTGCCATAAAAGAAACAACTCAAAAGACTACCACGCAGTTAATTTCAGAGCGCATTCTTCAGGAATCCAAAATTTTGCTGCGACACAGCAAATGGAATGTTTCGGAGATCGCTTATGCACTTGGATTTACGGAAGTCACACACTTTAATAATTTTTTTAAGAAGCACCTGAACCTAAGCCCGCTGAAATTCAGGAATGTTTGAATTTCGTAGGAGATTTTCAAATGAATAGCACTAACTTTCCTTTCGGAACCAATTAATTTAATTTAGATAGCATGGCAACTTTCAATCTTTCCATCAATGGCAAAAAGCAACAGGTAGATGTGGATGCCGGCACGCCCATATTGTGGGTGCTGCGAGATCATCTTAACCTGGTGGGCACTAAGTTTGGATGTGGCATGGCGCAATGTGGTGCCTGCACAATTCATGTAAATGGCGTGGCTACACGTTCGTGCGTGTTGCCGGTTTCTTCGATTGGCGATTCGGAAATTACCACGATCGAAGGATTATCAGAAACGGGAGATCATCCGGTTCAAAAGGCCTGGCTTGAACACGATGTTCCTCAGTGTGGATATTGTCAGACGGGGCAGATCATGACGGCTGCATCGCTTTTGAAGAGCAAGCCCAATCCAACCGATGAAGAAATTGAATCGGCTATGAACGGCAACATCTGTCGCTGTGGCACTTATCTGCGAATAAAAGCTGCAATAAAAACTGCCGCCAAAGCGTAATCACTTTAAACACTCCACACACATGACAAATGTAAAATCAACCATAGATAGAAGATCATTCCTGAAAGTTTCTGCTTTAGCAAGCGGTGGAATGATGCTTAGCTTTAGCTGGCTGGCGGGATGCAAGCCAACTCCCGAAGATGCATTGACTCTTCCGAAAGAATGGTTCGAGTTAAACAACTATATCAAGATCGGAGAAAACGGAGTGGTCACCTTGATGTCGGCCAATCCTGAATTTGGTTCTAACGTCAAAACATCCATGCCGATGATACTGGCCGATGAGTTGGACGTGGATTGGAAAAATGTAATCGTAGAGCAAGCCGACTTTTTTCCAAAACGATTCGATCGCCAATTCACCGGTGGCAGTATGGGCATTCGGTTAGGTTGGAAGCCTCTTCGCACGGCAGGAGCAACAGCGAGACAAATGTTAGTGGATGCTGCTGCAAAAACATGGAATGTTCCGGCAACAGAAATCACCACCGAAGCCGGAATGTTATTTCATAAATCAAGCGGTAAGAAAGCAACCTATGGTGAGATGGCTTCGCAAGCCGCAGGACTTCCAGTTCCAAAAGAGGTAGCGTTAAAAAACATAGACGACTTTAAAATCATTGGCACTTCCAGAAAGAATGTGGAAGGTAAAAACCTGGTGATGGGCAAACCATTATTCGGAATTGACTACAAGCAAGAAGGAATGCTGATTGCCATGATCACTCATCCTCCATTTGGCATGAAAGTTAAATCAGTCGATGATGCCGCTGCGAAATCAATGCCCGGCATTAAAGATGTGTTCACCATCAAAACCCTGCCGGACGATTACGAACGAAACTTTTTTGATACGAATGCTTTCAATGAATTGGTAGTGGTTGTTGGAAACACAACCTGGGAAGTTATGAACGCCAAGAAGGCATTGAAGATTGAGTGGGAGCAAATGAAAGACACAAGTTTTGTGGTGAGTGGATGGGGACAGAAGCGCACCGTGAACATTCCGGGCGGACTGGAAAGCAGCGAAGGACATAAAGCCCGAATGGCTGAGATGGCGAAGAAGCCAGCCAGCATTCTGCGCAAAGATGGTGATCCTGCGGCAGCGTTTAAGAAAGCCGTGAAAGTACTTGAGCGCACATACAATGCTCCGTACCTCGCACATAACACGATGGAACCTGCCAACTGCTTTGCTCACGTTACAGCCGACAAGGCAGATATTTACGGACCAACGCAAGCACCAGAGTTTGTCTCCAACGCACTTTCTGCAAGCCTCGGTCTGCCTAAAGAAAAGATCAACATCAGGCTGGCCAGAATGGGTGGTGGCTTTGGATTGAGAGCGTATGGTCATCACATGGTAGAGGCCGCAGTCATCTCGCAAAAGATGAATGCACCGATAAAGATGGTGTACACACGTGAAGATGATATGACGAATGGAATCTACCGACCAACGTACACCGCTACTTACAAAGCTGGATTGGATAAAGACAATAACGTTATTGCCTTTCATGTGAAAGGTGGTGGTATACCTGAACATGCGGTTCATGCCAATCGCTTTCCGGCAGGCGCAGTAGAGAATTATTTAGCAGAAGGTTGGCAATTGGATTCCAACATTACCATCGGAGCATTCCGCGCACCGGGATCAAATTTCATTGCAGGCGCAGAGCAATCATTCCTTGATGAGCTGGCAGAGCTTGCCGGAAAAGATCCAATTGACTTCAGACTGGAGCTACTTGAGCGCGCTAAAACAAATCCTGTTGGCAAAGACAATGACTACGATCCTGATCGCTACGCAGGAGTGTTAAAGTTAGTAAGTGAAAAATCTAAATGGAACGAACCATTGCCAAACGTGCATCGTGGCGTGTCTGCTTACTTCTGTCACAATACATATGTAGCTGAAGTGCTCGACATAACAATCAAGGACAATAAACCTTTTGTGGAGAAAGCGTATGCTGCCGTGGACTGTGGCATCGTCATTAATCCTGATGCAGCTGCTAACATGGGTGAGGGGGGAATCATCGATGGGATTGGTAATGCATTTTTTGGAGAGATGACATTTGTTGACGGAGTGCCTGAGAAAAATAACTTCCATCAATATCGCCTCATCCGCCAGAAGGAGACACCGAAATCAGTTGAAGTCCATTTTGTAAAGAGCGACAAAGATCCAACCGGTCTGGGCGAACCATTGTTTCCGCCTGTGTTTGCAGCTGTTGCCAACGCGTTGTACAAAGCAACCGGCAAACGTTTTTACAATCAACCATTCGGCAAAGAGTTAGAGAAAGACATACAAAGGATTTAGTACGATATTAATCCTAAAGACAGGAGAGCCCTTTATTAAAAAGAAGGGCTTTTTGTTTTTGGTTCATGATCGGATCTCGTTTGAATGTATCGAGCTCAGCTAGTGGTAGAGTTTGCGCATCTTCCCCTTCGGGAGACGATGCTTGACGTAATGGCCAGAAAAGCGTTTCATATGTCACGTATCGTCTCCCGCCTCGGGGACGATACGTGTGGTCACACGTTCGCAACACTTTTCTTAAACGCCTCAATAAATTTTACAAAATCATTTTTGGTTTGGTCATCTGCGATTTGTCCTTGCGCGTTTATTTTTCCTTTAATGCCTTGAATCAATAGCGTGGTCTCGTCCGTAAATTTTGCCATCACCGTTTTCATGATCATCTGCAATTCTTCGTGCCCTTTTTGTCCGCTGGCGGAAGCGGTGATAATTCCTAAAGGCTTGTCGGAGAACACCGTGGTGGCAACGCACCATTCAATAGCGTTCTTTAATCCGCTCGGGATGCTGAAAATATATTCCGGTGTGCAGATCACGATTCCATCCGCTTTCTCAATACTTCGTCTGAATTCAGCAATTTCCGCTGGCGGATTGTTGGAAGAAAGTTCGGGATCAAAATGAGGAAGGTTTTTTAACTGGTTGAAGATCGTCAGATTAAATTCATCTTTGGTCAAGTCTTTGAAAATGGCAATGAGTTTTTCATTTGCCGAATTTGCGCTGGCACTGCCAATGATCGCCAAAATATTTTTCCGTTCTCTCATGATTGTAGCAAAGTACAATTAAAAACGTATCCGCCATCTTTCGGTTCATAATCAGAAATATTTTAACTTGAAAATTATATCTCACGTCCACAAAACAAAACAATGATCAAAGTTCTGCTATTTAGTATTTCGATTTTTTCAGCAGTCAGCGCGCTGCACGCTCAGGAGAATCCAACGGCCAGCCAGCAGGCCGTGCAGCAAGCCATAAAAAAAGTATTCCAATCTTTATCTGATCGGGACTCCATCAGTTTGAAAAATAGTTGTACGCCTGACGTTTTGTTTTTTGAATACGGCAAAATTTGGAATGTAGACACGCTGATCAGAAAAGCAATCACACAAAATACCGCAAGCGATTTTAAACGCACCAATAGTTTTGACTTCCTGTATACCACGGTGGAAGGAAACAGTGCGTGGGCTTCTTATCATGTAAAGTCAGAATTTACGCAGAACGGTAAACAGAGTTTTGCACAATGGCTCGAGACGGTAATTCTGGTAAAAGATAAAAAACGTTGGAAGGTGAAGGTGCTTCATTCATCGCTCATCAAACGGGGCTGATGTGATGTATCGAATTCCACTTCGCGGACGAGAGACTATTCAGTTTAATCGGTAATTGTCGGTAAAACAAACTCATCTGTCGAAAACCTGTCCAATGAGTAGCCTTTTACCAAAATGAATCCAACATTTGCTAAGCACAATTACCAAACGCTATCTTTATCTGCTATGAAAAAATTCAAACTGACTTTCCTGCTGTTATCGTTAATGTCTCCTTTTATTGTGTTGGGACAAGGCACTTATAAATCGCAACCTGAAGTGGTGGCAAAGCGAGTCAGTCGACTTTTCATAAATGGTCTTCAATTCAAAGACCTGAATAAGAACAACAAGCTGGATGCTTACGAAGACTGGCGCTTGCCCGTTGACCAACGCATTGATGGACTGCTCAAAGAGATGACGCTGCCTGAAAAAGTGGGAATGTTATTGATCAACACCTTAAACGCTGAGGCCGATGGAAAACTTTCCCAGCGCGGGGTGGAATTGATTGAAGACGAAAAGATGACACGATTCATTTTCAGAAACGTGATCACCAACACTCCCGTGCCGACTGCTGGTGGTGGATTTGGCGGTGTACAAATCACACCGTTTGATGCTGCTCAGTTCATGAACTCGGTGCAAGAGACAGCTGAAAACACCCGTCTCGGAATTCCTCTTTTGTTTAAGTCCAACGCCAGGAATCATATTGATTTTGACGCACGCGCTGGCATCAATGAAGCGGTGGGATCATTTTCTTCGTGGCCGAAGGAAAGTGGTTTAGCAGCTACGCGCGATATGGATCTTATCGCAGACTTCGGAAAAATCATGGCGCAGGAATGGACATCGATTGGACTGCGCGGCATGTATGGTTACGTAGGCGATCTCGCAACAGAACCTCGCTGGTATCGTGTGCACGAAACATTCACCGAAGATGCCGACCTTGCTGCAAACATTATCTCAACACTTGTTAAAAATTTACAAGGTCCGTCACTCAGCAATAAAAGTGTAGCACTCACTATCAAACATTTTCCAGGAGGTGGTCCTCAGGAAGGTGGCGGTGATCCGCATTATGCATTCGGAAAAAATCAGATTTATCCCGCTCATAAATTCGACTATCATCTTCTTCCTTTTCAAGCCGCCATTTCTGCAGGTGCTTCCTCGATCATGGCCTATTATGGAATTCCCATTGATCAACCGTATCTGCCCAACACGGTGGGCATGGCTTTTTCAAAAGGCATTGTAACGGATTTGTTAAGAACAAAACTTGGCTTCAAAGGCTATGTCAATTCCGATACCGGTATTATTGGCGACAGGGCCTGGGGCCTTGAAGGCAAAAGCACGGAAGAACAAATTCTGATTGCCATTGATGCAGGAACGGATATTCTCTCCGGCTTCAACGACAACAAACAGTTATTAAATCTTGTCACCTCAGGTAAGCTTGCCGAAAGCCGCGTGGATCTTTCTGTCAAGAGATTGTTGAGAGAGCAATTTGAACTTGGTCTTTTTGAAAATCCGTATGTCGATCCTAATCGTGCCGCGTATCTCGTTGGTAACGCTTCGTTTCAGCGGAAGGCAGATATCGCGCAACGCAAATCCATTGTGCTCTTACAAAATAAAAACATTCTTCCGCTACCTGCTGCCAAGCCGGGAGATTCACTCAGGTTATTCACTATGGGCGTGAATGCGAAAGCGTTTAGTCGTGCTAATTGGGCGAGAACAAAAGTTACCTCTGGCGATTACGATGCAAAGAAAGGTCAGGTCATGCCTGCAATTAATAAAGTTGAGTACGCCATCATTAACATTCAGGTCGTGAATGATTCCGGCCCCGACTATCGGTTTGGTGGTGCAATTCCAGACGAGCTGAACTTCCTCGCATTTTCTGACATGGCCAAATCCAAATCGTGGAAGATGACACCATCACTAGGCGACATACAAAAGGTAATGAAAACGGTGGGCGCTGAAAAAACTATTCTTGCCATTTCGTTTCGTCAGCCTTATGTAATTGATGAAGAGTCCGGGTTGTTAAATGCAGGAGCCATACTGGCAACCTTTGGCGTGAACGATGTTGCACTGTTGGATATTCTCTCTGGTAAGTTTAAGCCCACAGGTAAGTTACCTTACGCACTTGCGAACAAAGCAAAGGCGATCATCGATCAGCAGCCTGACGCGCCCGGCTATCCAAAGGAAGATACGCTGTTTCCGTTCGGATTTGGATTAACGTATTGAAGTACCAGTATTCTCTGCGACCTTTGCGTGTATTCCTTTGCGGTCTTTGCGTTTAAGATTTCACCACAGAGTAGACTGAACGAGTTTCTACTTCTTCAATAATTCAATAAGCATTTTCGCAATGATAGCGTTTCCTTCATCGGACGGATGAAGGCCATCGTAAGTCATATCAATGGCTTCTACTGGATAGGGATACTCATCCGTCTTGGGATTGAAGGGAATATCAATAAAATCAGGATAGGTGTATTTCCGGTATTTTCCGGTAGAAGGTTCTTTGAGACGTTTGAACTTTACCATATTTTCCAATGTCATCCCACTTTTATGATACAAGTCCACCACTTCCAATTTCTCATATCTTCCAATTTCAAGAATAGCATTGGCAAACTGCTCGAGCGTTTGATTTTTCTTTTCTCTGTACGATCCATAGGCCATATTGGTCATATCACTAATGTACACAAAGTCGCCACGCTGCATAGGCGTTATTAAAATGATTTGAGCTTTGTTATTTAGTGCGCGAAGTTTATTGATGATCAATCGGAAAGAACCAAACACCGTGTTATTATCATTGCTGTTTTTGTAATCCTCCAAGGTGCCCAATGTTCTACCTGCCCACCAGTCGTTTGTGCCCAGAAAAATCGAATAGATATCAGCCGGTGGAAGATCCAGTGTTTCGATACTTGCAGCAATGTTACCAGACGTCCACCCATTGCGGCCTTTGTTGATATACTCTAACTCAGGGAGTTTTTCAACCACGCGGGTCATATATCCTTTTACAACACGATTGCCAGTTTCCTCCGGATGTTCGTTGAGATAGGTTATGGAATCTCCAATGGCGACCCATCGTTTTTTCGGTTGGGAAAATGATGAGGTGATTAAAACAAGGACTAAGAATAGTGATACTCTTTTCATAAATCAGTTACTGTTGACACGAAGAGCCAGCGGGCTCTACTTAAATCGTTATTTAATACTCAGATTAGAAAAATACCCATCCGTTCCGGGCCCAACCCAAAGTGAGATAGCTCCGGAGGATTTACCATATTTAAGATCATTCACAATCAAGCAGGGCTGATCAGCGCCATTTACGTATAAGCGTGCTTTGTTGTCTTTCACCTCTATTTTCAATTTGGTCCATTCACCTTCCACCATGTCGGCATAAGATTCATACACGCCTGGGTTTTCATTGCGCAGTTTAAACCACGTGTATTTGGGATGAGAGGTGTATTGAACACTGTGATTTCTTCGAAGTTGATCGTCCGCACGGCCATTAGTGGGGCGAATGTAAAAACATTCATAGCGAACGGAGTCTGTTGTCCTCACGCGAAAAGCCAGGCCAATAAATCCACGGGCACCGGCACCACTATTTGGCAAAACTTGCCCGGCTACATCAATTTCAATCGTGCCGTTTTCAAAGTTCGTATTCTTAAGAGTAGCTATGGTTTCATTGTCCGCGTTGCCAGGTGTACCAAAAACGCGAACAGCTTTCTTCCCTTTGAAACTGGCATCCTCTATTTTGACATTGACAGGATCAAGATTGCTCGCAGTAAGTGCGGCAGACTGCGACCATACGATATGGGCGAATGACGCCAAAAGGAGTAGGATAGAAGTTCTTTTCATAACAGACAGTTTATGCTCTGACCATCAAACGTCTAATGATGAAGAAGTGTTGCCCGATGTGATGTGGCTGGCCTGTGTGGACAAAAACCAGGGAGTGTTAAAACCCAAACTTATGCTCATCAATCAGACTTGTCTTCTTGCCATGCTTGAAGCTGTAGAGATCGGCTGGCCTTCGCTTGTTTGAGTTATCTGATCCCACTTTCACAATCATGCCTGTTTTCAAAATCTTCCTGCGGAAGTTGGGACGATCAATGCTTCTTCCCAGAATAGCTTCCACTAACACTTGAAGTTCGGGAAGCGTAAATTTTGATGGAAGAAGATTGGATGCAATAGGGGCGTGGGGCATTTCTTTCACCAGCGATTCGCGTGCGGCTTTCGCAATGTCATAATGGTCCATGGCAAGCGTCTTTGCTTTGTCCAATGGAAGCCATTGTGCTGTTTCCAAAAACTGCGTGGGTTTTAATTCAATCTTATTGTAATCAACCAATGCCAGATAACAGATACTTACAAATCGTTTTGAAAACCAATCCAGCAGGGCTTTGTCAGATGTTAATTTCAGATCTTTACTACCCAGCACTTCGTCTCCGAATGATCGCGATGCATTTCCGAAGACAGCAAACTGTTTGAAAAGTATCTTCTCAAGACCCGTACTTTCCTTTACAATTCGTTCAACAGCTTTTGTTAAATCTTCTGTTTGCTTCACATACCCACCTGGCAATACGGTGATGGTTTTACGGTCAACCGTAATCTTGTTTACAATCACCTGCAGTGTCTTTTCATGAAACCCGAAGATCACACAGTTGATCGAGAGCTGGGGAATCGATTCTTTTTCCAGCGATTCAGCATATTCTCTGATCTTCTCCCACATTTTGTAACGGTTTTGTTGCGCAGTCGTAAATATACACTACATTTGAGTCAAAATGACTCAAAATATTAAAAATAAAACAAAGCTTCAATAACCATCCTTATGAAGAAACGGTACAAAATTCTTATCGGTCTGCTGGTGATCATCGTGGCGGCCTACTTCTGGTTCACCCGCGACACCCGCGATATTAAAGTGTTGGTTTTCTCCAAGACCGCTTCGTTCAGACATGAATCGATTCAGGACGGGAAGGAAGCGATCATCGCGTTGGGGAAGCAACACGGCTTCTCCGTGGACACGACCGAGAACAGTGAAATTTTTCAGGAGAAGACCTTAAAGAATTATAATGTGATCGTGTTCCTCAATACAACAGGCGATGTGCTCAACGATGCACAACAACTGGAGATGAATCGTTGGGTGCAAGCAGGCGGTGGCTTTGTTGGTGTTCACGCTGCAGCCGATACTGAATACGAATGGGCTTGGTATGGCGAATTGGTAGGAGCCTATTTCAATGGACATCCAAACAACCCTAACGTGCGCGATGCAACAGTTAAGGTCATTGATAAAAACCATATCTCTACCAAACATTTACCCGAAACATGGAAGCGGACTGATGAATGGTATAACTACAAAGACATTAAAGCGGAGATCAACATTCTGATGAACCTCGATGAGAAATCTTACGAAGGAGGTACCAATGGCGAGAATCATCCCATCACATGGTCGCGTGACTTTGACGGAGGCCGCATGTGGTACACCGGCTTAGGTCATACCAACGAATGCTATAAAGATCCTGAGTTTCTTCAAATGCTTTGGGGCGGAATTCAATTTGCAGCCGGACCGGGCAAACCTGTTGATTATAACAACTCACGCGTAGCACCGGAAGAAAATCGTTTTCAGAAAGTAGTTCTTGATTTTAATCTCAACGAACCGATGGAACTCGATATGCTTCCCAACGAAGATGTTTTATTCATCGAGCGAAGAGGCGCTATTAAACTATTTAAGAAATCAGAAAACAAAACAAAGCTGGTCACGAACTTTCCTGTGTTCAGCGATCTAGAAGATGGACTGTTGGGTATGGCTGTTGATCCTGACTACTCAAAAAATCATTGGGTGTATTTATATTATTCACCGGTAGGAAAAGAAGCTACGCAACGACTGTCGCGCTTCACGTTCATTGGCGATTCTCTGGAACGCTCGAGTGAGAAGATATTATTGAACGTTCCCACACAACGCGAGCAGTGCTGCCACTCGGCTGGTTCTGTTGAATTTGGTCCGGACCGCCTGCTCTACGTTTCAGTTGGTGACAACACAAGCCCGCGTGCAACAGGCTATGGCCCAATGGATGAGAGTCCTGGTCGGTCGCCATGGGATGCGCAGAAGTCATCGGCTAACACAAATGACCTACGTGGTAAAATTCTTCGGATCAAACCAGAAGACGATGGCACCTATTCCATACCGAAAGGAAATTTATTCACCGATCCCAAGCAAGGCAAACCAGAGATCTATGTGATGGGTGTGCGTAATCCATTCCGGATTTCCATCGATCAAAAAAATGGATTTCTATACTGGGGTGATGTTGGTCCGGATGCTGGTAAAGACAGCGTTGGCTTTGGTTCAAAAGGTTATGATGAATTGAATCAAGCGCGGAAAGCTGGCAATCATGGATGGCCGTATTTTATCGGAAACAATTTTCCGTACAATCATTATGATTACGCCACGAACAAATCGGGTCCGCTATTCGATCCGAAAAAACCAATCAACAATTCACCAAACAATACAGGCGCGAAAGAATTGCCCGAAGCCACGCCACCTTTGTATTACTATCCTTACACACCATCAAAAGAATTTCCGTTGGTGGGCGAGGGCGGCCGCAATGCCATGGCAGGCCCTGTCTTTTATAAAGATCGTTTTCCCGAATCAGAAAGAAGATTCCCCGATTACTACGATAAAAAACTTTTCACTTACGATTGGATGAGAGGCTGGGTGATGGCCGTGACGTTAAATGAAAACGGTGATTTCGTGCGCATGGAGAAATTTCTTCCGAGCACATTATTCAACAATCTTGTGGACGTAGTGTTTGGCCCCGCAGGTGATATCTATGCCTTGGAATATGGAACGAATTGGTTCTCACAAAACATGGATGCGCGATTGATTCACATCACGTATTCATCGGCCAATCGTGTGCCAGTTGCAACTGCCAGCGCAGACAAGACCATCGGAAAAACTCCGCTCACCGTTAAGTTCAATGGCGATGCCACCAAAGACCCGGACGGTGATGAGTTGACGTATGAATGGACCTTTGGCGATGGTGAAACATCGGCAGAGAAAAATGCAACGCACGAATACAAGAAGCCCGGAGAATATAAAGTGAATTTGAAAGTAACCGATCCATCGGGTGAAACATCATCTCAGGCGTTGGCGGTCGTTGCCGGAAATGATCTTCCTACTGTCAAAGTAAATTTCAGCGGCAACAGCAAATTCTATTGGGATAATTCAAAGTTTGATTACACCGTTGAAGTGAGCGACAGTGAAGACGGTAGCATCGGAAAAGGCATTGATCCAACCGCGGTAACCTTCACAGCAGATTACCTGGCACAAGGACACGATGTTACAGAGATCATTCAAGGGCATCAGGCGAACATGGAGGCATCTGCTCATCTTGTTGGAAAGACACTATTCGAAAGTTCTGATTGCAAGGCGTGTCATAACCCGACTGAAAAATCAGTTGGCCCTTCGCTTACCTTGATTGCCGATAAATATGCCGGCAACGAAGCGGCCGTTGAAACGTTGGTCAACAAAGTAATCAAAGGTGGTTCGGGCGTGTGGGGCGATCTGATGATGTCACCACATCCACAACTCAGTCACGATGATACGGAGAAGATGGTTCGCTACATTCTTTCGTTGAATGGAAAGTCGGCCAAGGCAGGTCTTCCATACAAAGGGTCATTCACACTGAATAAACATAAAGCCAACGAGAAAGAAGGCACGTACATTTTCACTGCTTCGTATACCGATCGCGGATCGAATGGTATCAAGCCGTTAACGGCTACGCAAGTGATCGCGCTTTCCTATCCTCTCATCGGTGCTGATAAATATTCTGAAAAGAAAAAGGCCCAGACTTTCAAAGTAACAAAAGAAGTATGGTCGGCCATTGAAGAAGAGATGACCATTGTGTTGCCAAGTCATGAAGGTATGCTTCGATACAAAGGCATCGACTTCACCAACGTTGGTCAGATCAAAGTAGGGGCTGCCGTTGCACCTAACTATTTCTCCGGTGGCACACTCGATATATTTATCGATGATGAAAACGGTCAGAAGATTGGATCAGGAATATTGGAAGTAGGGTTGACCGATATTGGATTTAAAGAATTACTTATCGACATTCAGGCAACGCAAGGAGTTCATGATTTGATACTGAAAGCAACCTGCAAAGATCCGAGCAAGATATTCGGGGGCATTGCCAACCTGGAGTTCAAACAACGAAAATAAATTTCTGAATTGTAAACTTATTCACCATGAAAAAATTCTTTAAAGTCCTCGGTTGGACTGTCCTGAGCATTGTTGTTCTCCTGGGCATATTAATGGCAGGGTTCATTTATAAGATTAAAAATGGTTTCCCGGTTTCATACGAAACAGAAGCACCGGTCATTAATTTTCCTACCGATCAGAAAGCGGTGCTCTTGTTTTCTAAATCCACAGGCTTTCGTCATGGTGAATCTATTGAAGCTGCCAAGAAAACATTTGATGAACTCGCGAAAAAAAACAACTGGTTTCTCTACAGCACAGAAGAAGGTGGCGTGTTCAACAAAGAACAATTGGCTAAGTTCAGCGCTGTTATCTTCAACAACTCTACAGGTCGCTTATTAAATGACGAGCAACAAAAGACGCTGGAAGAATATGTCGAGCAAGGTGGAAAGCTTATCGCCATTCACGGTGCAGGCGATAACTCGCATCATTGGGATTGGTACGTTCAAAATTTATTAGGCTCAGAGTTTTCGCATCATGCCATTCAGGCACAACTTCAAATGGGAACAACAAAACTCAATGCCAGCAGCGACAGTACATTGATTGCAGGCTTACCTGAAACGTGGAAGCAAGCCGATGAATGGTATGTGTTTTTTGAGAATCCAGCTGCCAAAGGTTTTAATGTTATGCTGACGATCAATGGCGATGAGATCGATCCCAGTGGAAATCTTCTTTGGATGACAGACAAGAATTTCGGTATGGGCAAAGACCATCCTGTTGCGTGGTACAAGTCAGTAGGCAAGGGGCGAACCTTTTATACTTCAATGGGCCATGATGGCACGGCCTGGAAGCAAGAGCCATTTGTTCACATGCTTGAAAATGCAGTGAATTGGTAATAGAAAAATAGTAACGACTGTGGCGGCCCCGATGCACGAAGTCAACCGGGCCTGCCTGCCGGAGCGTGAGCGAAGGCAGGCTTTCGCTACTCGCCACTCCACCCACTTGCCATTTCGGGCCTGCCTGCACGTAGCCGTTTCGGCAAAGGCAGGCTCAGACAGGCCGCTCAATCCCTGCCGCGGAGTAGAGTAAATCACAACTTTAAGCCTTTTTCCATCAAGTCATATCAAGCGCTTTCAACGCGTGACGCGAGAAATAGTCTCTTGAATGTTTGCGCAGCTAAGTAGCTGCATATATATTTGCAGTCAAATAACTGCACAATGGAATTAAGACGAGATGTATTTCAAGCCATAGCCGATCCTACCAGAAGAGCCATTATTACACTGGTTGCACTGCAGGCGATGACGCCCACTGCGCTTGCTGAAAATTTTGATTCATCACGACAAACCATTTCCAAGCACATACAGATACTCACGGAGTGTGAGTTGCTGACTCAAGAGCAAACTGGCAGAGAAATTTATTACCACATCAACGCAAAGAAAATGAAAGAGGTAGCCGACTTCATCGAGCCATTCCGCAAAATGTGGGATGACCGATTCAATAAATTAGAAGCCGTTATGAAAAAATACAAAAGCAAATAGTATGGAACGAAAAACTAAAGTGACAGCCGAGGATGGCAAACAGGAATTGGTAGTTACAAGGGAATTTGACCTGCCGCTTGATTTGCTTTTCAAAGCATATGTGCAACCCGAGCTGCTAGAGCAATGGATGGGAACAAAAGTGTTGAAGCTGGAAAACAAAAAACATGGAGGCTATCAATTTGAAACAACCGACCCCAAAGGAAACAAGCATCGGTTCAGTGGAGTTATTCATGAGTTTGCACCGAATGCAAAAATCACACGCACATTTGAAATGGAAAATACACCCTTTGATGTGCAACTTGAGTTTCTGGAATTTGAGCAACTGACAGATACTGGTAGTAAACTCACCATGCACATCGTCTACAAATCAATAGCGCTTCGCGATCAACTCTTGCAGATGCCTTTTGCACAAGGTATCAATATGGCGCACAACCGATTACAGGAAATCGTTACCAAACTTAAATAACACACCATGAAAAAAAGAGATAAAATCATTTATTGGGTTTCCACCTTATGGCTGGCTTTGGGTATGACATCCACAGGAATCGTGCAAGTCATGAAGATGAAAGAAGAAGCCGACATGTTTACGCATCTGGGATTCCCCCTTTATCTATTGACGATACTGGGCGTTTGGAAACTGTTGGGCGTTGTTGCCGTGCTGGTTCCAAAATTTCCATTAATAAAAGAGTGGGCGTATGCGGGTTTCTTCTTTGCCATGTCGGGAGCTGTATTTTCTCACGTAGCCATGGGGGATGAAGCCAAGGAATTATTTGGTCCCATGCTGCTAATCGTACTCACTGTGTTATCTTGGTATTTCAGGCCTGCCGATAGAAAGTTGGCAGTTATGAACACAACAAATTGAATGGTATGAGTAAGATGAATCCTAAGGTAGATTGGTTTTTTACCAAGGCTACAAAGTGGCAGGAAGAATATGATCGCTTGCGATTGATTGTACTTGACTGCGGACTAACTGAAGAATTGAAGTGGGGTTGCCCGTGTTACACCTATGAAGATAGCAACATCGTTTTGATACATGGATTTAAAGAGTACTGTGCCCTTCTTTTTATGAAGGGTGCATTATTAAAAGACCCCAAGCATATTCTGATTCAACAAACTGAAAATGTTCAAGCGGCCCGTCAGATTCGCTTCACGCACGTGGATGAGATTGAGAAGCTGGAGGCTGCACTTAAAGCGTATATCAAAGAGGCGATTAAATTGGAAAAGGATGGCGTGAAAGTGCCGCTAAAGAAGACATCAGAATTTAAGATGCCCGATGAATTCAAAAATGTTCTGGATAAAACGCCTGCATTGAAGAAAGCTTTTTATGCCCTCACACCGGGAAGGCAACGGGGATACCTTCTTCACTTTTCATCCGCCAAGCAATCCAAAACGCGGGAAGCCAGAATTGAGAAAAGAATTTCTCAAATATTAAAAGGAAAAGGGTTAGAGGATTAGCCGATTTCAAGTTTCCATCGTTAAAACAAACCGCATGGGTGAGAAGAATAAACATAAGCTGACTGCCGAGGGGCAAAACGAACTTCTTGAAATTTTAAGAATCCGTTTTGAAAAAAACATGCATCGTCACAAAGGTGTTGAGTGGAACACGGTGCGAACTAAGCTTGCTGCGAGTCCTGAAAAACTTTGGTCGCTTAGTGGGATGGAAGAAACAGGAGGGGAGCCCGATCTGGTTGGCACTGCTAAGAAAAACGAACTCATGTTTATCGATTGCTCATCAGAGAGCCCGGGCGGCCGAAGAAGTCTGTGTTACGATCAGGCGGCACTAGAATCCCGCAAGGAAAACAAGCCGCAGGATAGTGCGATAGGAATGGCAGAAGCGATGGGCATTGAACTTTTGTCGGAGCAACAATATCGGGAGCTACAGAAATTTGAAAAGTTTGATGCCAAGACATCGAGTTGGGTAAAAACTCCTGGAGACATTCGGAAACTTGGAGGAGCCATTTTTTGTGATTTTCGATACGGGAATGTGTTCACCTATCACAATGGTGCCGAATCTTATTACGCTGCCCGGGGGTTCCGCGGGGTATTGAAAGTTTGAACATCATGGGCAGAAAAGTGTTGTCAGGATTCATCGTTAGACAAAATTAGATTCACATGACAACAACCGTATCGGTAAAAACGATATTCAATTGTTCACTCGAAAGAGCGTTTAAAACACCCATGCTTTGCGATGTCTCAAAAGTTCACACAGGTTTTGGTGTGATGCCAAAGGTTACGCACTGCACAGATGATGAGAATTGGGGAAAACCAGGCTACAGCAAAAAAGTATTTGTGACCAAATCGCTCACGCAGAAGGGAGGCTGGGCTTCCGTTGATAAAGTAATAGAACGCAAAGACAACGCGTATTGGAAAATTGAGGTAAGCGATTTTCAATCGTGGCTGCTTGGCTTTTCAAAATTTGTGGGCGAATGGCAAACGACCGAGCTCGCACCCAATAAAATTCAGATTGACTATACGTACACCCTGCACTCGAATAATGTTCTGCTTTATCCAGTCAACTGGCTCTTTGCCAAAACGTTTTGGAGGGTCTACATGAAACGCGTCCTGGAAAATATCAGGCAGATGATCACGAAAGATGAGCCGTATCAATATAAATAGTCGACACCGGACTTCCCTTATGAATAAGCAAACACTTTTTCGCTATCGCATTTATGCGACCTGTCTTGTTACCGGGTTGATCTGGCTGTTGCTGGTTTGGGAATATTTTCATGGAGGCATCCCTGCTCATCACTTGCTGGCAGATCCCAAATTGCCTTCAATTTCCAATGCATGGGGTGGTTTGTTACTACCTATGCTTGCGTTTTATCTCATGTATCGAATTCAGAAAAGAATACAAACAGTTGAGGAAGCAAAGCAACTCACTTTGCTTCGCAAGGTTCTTTATTCTTTTGCCGCAGCGGTATTGTTTGGCCTTTCTATCGTATTGTCTTTTTCTTTCGGCTACTCATCGATAAGCGAGTTTTTATTCCAGGCCATGTTGCTATTGGCGCTTATCTTTCCGCTCTATCGTGCAGAATATTATCTCGGATTTGTGTTAGCGCTTACGTTTTCATTCGGAGCGGTGTTGCCAACCATCATTGGCGGAGTAGTTGTTCTGATCAGCGCTGCTTCTAATTTCGGAATTCATCCATTACTCATAAAATTGAAAAACAAATTCAAAGAGAGATAAGTAGGATTATTAGCGGCAAGCCCGAATGCCTAGTGCTCACCTAGTAACGAATTTAGAATAGATTGCTGCAACGAATTCAAATTGCTGCTGCGTTGAATGGTGAATTTCATTTTCTTTTCATCCGCATTGGTTGATGCATGTTCTGCTTTTGGTGTCAGGCCTGCATAATTCAGATAAGTGGAATAGTCAAGCTCCTTAGTGGTATAAACATATTCAAATGCCGAAGCCAATGATATTTGCGCTACTGTTTCGCATGCTTGCTGAAATTCAGCATCGGTAAATCCGCGCTGCAATCTTTTGTAGTATTGCCAATACAACAAGCGCATCACATCATCCAGTGACTTCTTATTCTCGGTTGCATGCCGAATGGCCAGGTCAAGAAAAAGTCCTGCTATCGGACCTTTTTCATAATAGGAAATAGATTTTCCAGGATCGACACCTTGTTTACCAAACGGACCATCGCTCCAGGTTGCATAACTGGATTGTGATAATGATTGATACAGACGTCCAGGATTGTTTTCGGTTTCGTTGATATTCTTTTCAAGATTGGATAAAAATGTTTGCGCATCGATTAAGCCTGCACGCTTTACAATCAGATATTCATAGTAAACCGACAAACCCTCGCTTACCCAGAGCAAGTTGGTTTTGCTGCCCTGATCGTAATTAAATGGGCCGAGTTCAAAAGGTCTTATCCGCTTCACGTTGTAATGATGGAAGTATTCGTGAGCTAAGAAATTCATCATTTTGTTCATACTCTCTGGAGTGGTGAGTTCATTGCCATCGAAGCTTACGGTAGTGTTATTAAGATGCTCAATGCCTCCACGCCCTGGTCCTATTCCTATAAAGGTGTATTGTTTAAAGGGAATGTTGCCTATAATCTGTACGGATGCTTCGACAACTTTCTTTAAATTATCCATCAATAACTTTCTGTCAAAGCTTCCGGGTTCGTAGGCAATGAAACGATGCTCAACGCCATTCACCTTAAATGAGGGAAGTTCTTCTAAATTTCCAATAAGGATTGGGCAGTCATACAAAATGTCAAAGTCCGGGGCCGTAAATTCATCCGACTTTCCTGGAACTTGTTCCAACCCTGTTGCAATTTTTGTCCAGGGGTGAGCTATGACTTTCACCGACACAGGCGTATTCAGGTGTCCATCGACATACATAAAAATTCCTGCTGTAACTAAATACGCATGAGTAGCATCAACAAAACTGTTCGCAACAAATTGTTTCTCGGCTTTTATACGATAACTTACCGTGAACGATTTATTTTTTATTCCGCTTACTTGCCAGGCATTGTCGCTTTGTTTCTTAACAGTAATATTTCTTCCATGGTCATCCCTGGCAGAAATATTCTCAAGTGCTTTCGCATAATTCATTAACTGATAATAGCCCGGCATCCATCTCGGCATCTTTAATTGAATTGTATCTTGGTTCCATCCTTTGACCTGGAGTTCCACTTCACAGTAGTGTGATTCTGCCTGAGGTATTGAAAGTAAGTACTTTAGCGTAAATGATTTTTCCTGGGAGAAGGCTGGATTATTAATTAGAACGAATATTAAAAGGAGGAGTGGTGTTGCTTTTGTATTCATGGACGATGAGTTTTTTTTAAATCATTGAAACCTTAGCTACAAGTTAGCATCGAATCTTCCAATTGCAAGCAACACTTGGCTCATTGAGTAGGTTAAACCACATAGCTGTGGACCGGATACAACAGGCTTGAAATAAAAAATGCTACGACACCCTTTTATGTCGTAGCATTTTCATTGTCTGTCTTCTGAGATTTTAAAACAGAAGCATGATGATCACCAACGCTATTCCGCCTAGTGTGAAATACAAGCCTTTCTTAAATACATCAGAAGATGGCATAAACATCCAGAAAGCAGATATGACAAAGAACAACAATGAGGCTCCGAAAAATATATTCAAAAAGAAAAGAGGACTGTTGGTAGTTGCCTTGTGAAGGTTGGTAAGTTTTTCAAGTGCAGTCGGGAGTTCTTTCGTAGTAACGGTTGCAACGCCAGTGGCTGTATTGAAATTCCCCTGGCGGAAGTAAAGCACACCGCCTTCGTTCTTGTCAACTTTAAACTCGCGGATGCGGAGGGCCCGGCCCAGGTCTTCTGGTTTAATATCTGTAGGAAGATTTTCGGTTTTGGTTTTCTCCACTTTCATGAAGTCAGTATTGCGGAAGATCATGAGCACACCGCTAGTTGCGTAGATGGCCATAATGCCTGCCAGAAAGAAGCCGAGATAGCGGTGATACACCCGCATAGATTGATTTTGAGCTGCCATAGTTGTGAATTAGTATTTTTTGGGTTTAGACAATCGAAAGATCATGAATATTCCCGAGACAGATAATTTTTTTAGAAAAATCTCGACCAATTTCAATTTCCATTCGACAAAAGATAAGCGTGACCCGAATGTTCATTGGTAATGTGTTAAAAGACTCACCCGGTAGATTAAAAGCATACGGAGTGTCGTGGCAATTAATCGTGTGCTATTGGCAATTCGAAATTTGAAAATAAGTTGTCACTTCTGCTCGGTATCTTTGTGTCGATTCGTTTATGACCAACAAAAATCCAAAAAGCTTTCGTATCATTTTGATATTGGGCCTACTTACAGCTATCGGTCCATTTTCCATTGACATGTATCTGCCGGCTTTTCCGGCCATCGCGAAAGATTTGCATACTAGTGTTGCACACGTAATGTTGTCGCTATCCAGCTTTTTCATAGGCATCTCCGCTGGGCAATTGATTTATGGGCCATTGCTGGAGCGGTTTGGAAGAAAGGTGCCGCTGTATGCTGGGCTTAGCTTGTACCTGGCCGCCTCGTTTGGATGCTCTGTATCAAACTCGATCGACTCGTTGATTGCGTTTCGGTTTTTGCAAGCAATTGGCGGATGCGCAGGTATGGTCACTTCTCGTGCTATCGTCCGCGATTTGTTTGAAGTAAAGGACATCGCCAAAATATTTTCTACGCTTATGTTGGTGGTGGCGGTGTCGCCCATTATCGCGCCTACAGTAGGAGGTTATATCACGGCTGCCTATAGCTGGCGCCTGGTATTTGTGATTCTCATTGGTGTAAATCTCATCGTTATTGCTGGCGTGTATTTCCTGCTGCCCGAAAGTAAACCAGGAAACCCCAATCACTCTTTGAAGCCGTTGGATGTCTCAAGGGACTTTATCACGATTCTTAGCAACCCGAGTTTTTATGTGTATGCACTGACCGGAGCGGTTGCGTCCGCTGGACTATATGCGTATATCAGCGGATCGCCTTATGTGTTCATGAATATTTTCAACGTAAGTGAAAAGCAATACGGATGGATATTTGCCATTCTTGCCGTGGGAGTGATTGGCAGCAGTCAGCTAAACAGCCTTGGGCTAAGAAAATATTCCAGTGAACAAATTGTGAAAGCTGCGTTGACTTGTCAAAGTTTTATTGGAGCAGTGTTGGCGATGACCGTACTTTTCGGTTGGGCCAATCTTTACAGCACACTCGTTCTCATATTTCTCTTTTTGTGTTGCCAGGGTTTTATATTTCCCAATGCATCGGCCTTAGCGTTGGTGGCGTTCGGTCACAATGCGGGCAATGCCTCGGCTATGTTGGGAGCGGTACAATTGGGCATTGGCGCAGGAGCTTCCGCGTTGGTTAGTTTTTTACAAGATGGTACGGCACTGCCGATGGTCGGTGTAATGGCCGCCTGTCCAATCATCGCATTCTCCATTTTTAGGTTTGGTCAAAAGACAAAAATGCCACAACCTACACTTACGGAACTTGAAGAAGAAGATGTAGACATGATCAATAGTTTGTGAGAAACCTAAGCATCATAGTCATAAAAACAGTTGAGAACATGATAAAGCTATTGAGCATCAAAGTATTTCCACCAGCGCTTGCGGTATTGTTGTCCTTATCGTTGCAGCCAGCTTTGGCGCAGGATAAAAACCTGGTTGTGCGAATGGCCAAGCTTGAGATTGACTCTGCTCAGCTTGAAAGTTATCAAACCGCACTGCGGGAAGAAATAGAAATATCCATACGTGTTGAGCCGGGCGTACTTACGTTAAATGCTGTGGCCGAGAAAAACCGGCCAACTCACATCACGATTATGGAAATTTACGCCAACACAGAGGCATACAAGGCGCATCTGGAAACACCTCATTTTAAAAAGTATAAGAGCACCACAAAAGATATGGTGAAGCATCTCGAATTAATTGAGACTAATCCTGTGGCACTCGGAACAAAGAAGAAGTAATATCACTCCCAACTTCAAAGCATTTCCCCGAAAGGGGTGAGCCTAAGTTAAATAGTCACTCGCTTATTCTCTTTTACCGATCGATAGATTGCTTCCACCACCCGAATGTCCTTCAGTCCTTCTTCGCCTGGAGCAATTAAAGCGGTATTATTCATAATTGCCAGAGCATCGTCATCCATTTGAGTTGCTTGTTCATTGGCGATTGGCGCGTTCAGCTTGACACCATCGCTTGTGAGACCATCAATTCCATTGTAAGCCTGAAAAGGGGAGAGCTTGTACCAGCCCTTTGAGCAAGTCACATTCAGATCGTTCATGCCCTTTCCAAAACTTGCTTCACACGAAGCGGTAGCTCCGCCCGGGAATTCAAGATCAAACTTCATCGTTTCTTCCACTTCCGTATAAATGGCAGGTCGGGTAGTAGAGGCGTGCGCTGTAACAGCAATCGGCTCCAGGCCAACACTGTATCGCGCGGCATTTAGCGGATACACACCCATGTCGCCCATTACACCGCCACCCATTTTTTTCTTTTGCTTCCAATGATCTGTACGTGGATCGAAGTATCCTGCCGCTGCTTCCACTTTCAATACCTTTCCATACGTCAAGTCTTTTCTGAATTGGATGATTCGTTTTGTATTGGGCTCATGATGCATGCGATAACCAATCGCAAGCTTCACCTTGTTCGTGCTGCAAGCATCAATCATGCTTTTACATTCAGTTTCAGAAACGGCCATGGGTTTTTCGCACCACACATGCTTGCCAGCATTTGCCGCGCGAATGGAAAATTCGGCATGCATAGAAGGAGGCAGTACTACGTATACCACATCGATGTCATCATTGTTGGCGATCGAATCGAAGTTCTGATAGTCGTAGATATTTTTGTCAGCAAGATGATGTTCCTTCTTCCACGTCTCTGCCTTGGATGGCGTGCCCGTAACAATTCCCGAGAGGTAACAATTTTTTGTCAGCTGAAGAGCGGGGGCTAATAAATCTGTGCTGTAGTAGCCAAGTCCAACCAGGGCCACACCGAGGCGATCCTTTTTCTTTGGAACAATGAAGTTAGGAAACGATGTTTGTGTGATGATTACTCCGGCAACGGTTGTTGCTGTGTGTTGCAAAAATTTTCTGCGATTGATCATGTCGTTGTTATCTTAAAGTGTCAGTAGCAATAATTTCAGTTGTACAATTTACGTTGACTAATTGGCTAAAACGCAATGAGTGACTAGCCAATGAAAGGATTCTGACGCCATCTGCACAAAAGATGCTCTAAACCGCCTGATTTTGATTATCTTTGAGCCTTCTTCATTACCCGAGAACTGCAAGGCCTGAATTGAGGCGATTTTAGCCCAATTTGACTCCTTCTTTGTTTGAGGCCCGTGCAGAAAATCACTTTTTGAACTTATTTCGCCACCACATGTTCCATAACGGATGAGACAACTAAAAATAAGCAAACAGATCACAAACCGGGAAAGTCAGTCCCTGGATAAGTATTTACAAGAGATTGGCAAAGTTGACCTGATCACGTCTGATGAAGAAGTAATTCTTGCTCAACGAATCAGAGAGGGGGATCAAATTGCGTTGGAGAAATTGACCAAGGCCAACTTGCGCTTCGTGGTGTCAGTGGCCAAGCAGTATCAAAACAACGGGCTTACGTTGGGCGATTTGATTAATGAAGGAAACGTTGGCTTAATTAAAGCTGCCAAGCGTTTTGACGAAAAGAGAGGTTTTAAATTTATCTCTTATGCAGTATGGTGGATTCGTCAGTCGATCATGCAAGCTCTTGCCGAGCAATCAAGGATCGTGAGATTACCATTGAACCGTGTAGGCTCATTAAATAAGATATCAAAATCATTTTCCGACCTGGAGCAAAAGTTTCAACGTGAGCCTTCTCCTGAAGAATTAGCAGAAGTGTTGCAAGTGACCACAGAAGAAGTTGTGGATACCTTGAAAGTGGGAGGCCGTCATGTTTCTATGAATGCGCCTTTTGTTCAGGGTGAAGAAAATAGCTTGCTTGACGTGCTTGAAAACGACAGCGAAGTAACACCTGATTCGGAATTGATTGCTGATTCGTTGAAACGCGAAGTGCAACGCACGTTGTCTACGCTTACGCAACGCGAAGCCGATGTGATGTCGTTTTACTTTGGTTTAAATGGCCAGCAAGCCATGACACTTGAGGAGATTGGCGAGAAATTTAGCTTGACACGTGAACGCGTTCGTCAGATAAAAGAGAAAGCAACGCGCAGACTTAGACATAGCTCACGCAGCAAGACGTTGAAATCCTATTTAGGATAATTCGTCTAGCTGAATGGATTTATAGATAGCGTCACGATAGTGGCGCTATTTTTTTGCCGAACTTTCATTTCAATCCCGCCTCTGCTAATAATTTGCTGAGAGCAGCACGGTCTTTTTTCATTGCCGCCAGCACTTCTTCCTTTCTCATGGTGATTACTCTGTTTCCGTTTTCAGCACCTCCTAAAGGATACTCATAGTGAATTGAAAAAGGCCCCTCGATGCCAAGTTCTTTTATGAAAGTAAAATACTTTTTATAATCGATCATGCCTTCGCCCAGCGGAACTACCTCAGCTTTCCATTTGCCATCTTTCTTCTCCCATTGAAAATCTTTGATGTCCATCGTGCCGATGTAAGGCTGTAAGAGTTTGAGTCCGAGCGTCCATGAATTTGCTCCTTCTACTGTGGCATGCATGACATCGTATTGAGAACCGATCCAGGGAGTTTTAATTTCCTTGAAAACATTCCACAGGTCCCAGATAGGCGCACCAAAGCTGGCACCCGAATGATTTTGATAATGTGCCTGAATGTTGTACTTCTTATTGAGTTCACTTAGCAAGGATAATCGATGTTGAATCAGCTTTAAATTTTCTTCCAGCGTAATTTTCGGCTCATAAGAGATCCAGCCCATGCGATAGTATGCAATACCAAGGGAAGACGAAGTTTTTAAAATGTTTTCTGCATGCGGGCTGTCGACACTGTCAATCGCAGTCGTGATCATGTACACATGCAATCCTGTTTTGCGAATCGCCTCAACCGCTCGGGGAAGATCATCTGCTACACGTTCAGGCAATACATGACCTTCGGGTCGCACGGTGAGGTCAATGCCATCGAATCCCATCTCAGCAACAGCGGCTGCCATTTCAGTGTAGTTCAACCAGTGCAAATTTTTAGAGAAGATATTGAGCGAATAAACGCCTTGCTTTACTGGTGCCGTCACCTGTGGTGTTGCTGAAAGCGATTTCAATCCGGCAGAGACTCCTGCTGTTGCCAGAATAGATTTAGCGATAAAGTCTCGTCTCGAAGTGTTCATGTGAATTCGCCAGTTGATCCTGTTTCTCTACTGATCGGTTTCCGTGTAATCCAGATCTTTGGAATATGTCTCTTCTAAAAACTTCAGAGACAAGAGCGCAAGCCCATAAGCCAATAGTCCCACACCCATAGCGCTTTGTAGTATGCCAAAATGATTTTTACCATAAATGAATAATGTGGTAAGTGGGATGAGAGCACCCCTGACAAAGTTGGGAACGCTGGTGGCTACCGTGGCTCTGAGGTTAGTACCAAAAAGTTCGGCTGCAACCGTTACGAATAATGTCCAATAACCATTTCCAACGCCAAGGCAAATGCAAATAACGTAGAACGCAGTTATGCCGCTGATTGGAAATAATAAATAGACGAGCACGAATGTGAACGATATACCAACGAACAGTAAAATGATTTTCTTTCGACTCTTCACGTACTGACTGAGAAATCCGCTGACAATATCACCTGCCACTTGTCCCGTGAAGAAGAACATTACTGCCTTTCCAGATTCAACACCGTCAGTGAGACCCAGCGCTTTTCCGAATTCAGGTGAAAATGTGATAAGAATACCCACCACAAACCAAATCGGTAAACCAATCAAAATACTATTCAAATATTTTATGAATCTCGCTTTGTTACCAAACAACATCATCAGATTTCCCCGATTGATATTTCTGGATTTCAATTTTTCAAACAGGCCAGATTCAAAAACGCTAATGCGCATGATCAACAAGCCTAGCCCAAGGCCGCCACCGATGAAGTAGGACACGCGCCAATCGAATAGATACGTTACAAGATATGCAAGCAGTGCACCGAGCACACCCATGGTAGCCACAAAGGTGGTTCCGTATCCACGAATTGCTTTCGGAAGAATCTCAGTAACCAGTGTAATACCAGCGCCAAGTTCGCCCGCTAAACCAAAACCCGCGATGAATCGCAAGGCAGCGTATTGATCAATAGTGGTGACAAAACCATTACCAATGTTGGCCAACGAATAAATTAAAATAGAGCCGAAGAGAACTGAGAGGCGTCCTCTTTTGTCGCCAATGATTCCCCACACAATGCCACCCAGAAGAAGTCCGGCCATTTGAAGATTCAGAAGAAATACTCCATCAGAGAGTAAGTTGTCGCCTTCAAGTCCCAGTGACTTCAAACTGGGGATACGCACAATGCTGAATAGAAACAAGTCATACATATCAACGAGATAGCCTAACGCGGCTACCCATACCGGCATGCTTAAGATATGCTGTGTGATACTTTTGTTTTCCGCGGGAATTTGTGACATGCGTTATTTGAATTTAAAGTCGTGGAACTGTAAGACCTCCATCTACCATAATCACCTGGCCAGTTGAGTAAGGAAAATTTCCGGAAAGCAAAGCACTGACAGCACGGCCAACATCTTCCGGCAATCCCCAACGCTTTTGAATGGCGAGTCCTTCTTCAAAGAGTTTATCGTATTTAGCTTTTGCAACCGAGGTCATGTCGGTATCGATAATACCGGGCCTGACTTCAAAGACAGGAATTCCAAACTCACCCAGTCGCACAGCAAACAGTTGCGTGATCATACTCATCCCGGCTTTTGATACACAATACTCACCGCGGTTTACCGATGCAACAGTAGCTGAGATGGATGAGACATTAACGATCGTCCCCTCAAACGCTGACTCCGATTTCTTTTGGGAGATCATCCAGTTGGCGACAGCCTGAGTGAGAAAGTAATTGCTTTTTAGATTGATCGACAATACCCGATCATAGCTTTCTTCCGTTGTCTCAAGGATGTCACGCCTTTCGAGTGGGGCAACTCCGGCATTGTTCACCAACACGTTTAGCTTTCCAAAATGCTCACGGATGATTTTCAATACGGATGTGCGCTGGGCAGCTATCGAAACATCTCCGGGGCAGTAAATAATATCGCTTCCAAAATCACGGAGTTTTTTCAAAACATCTTTCACAGATGATTCCTCGCGAACTCCATTGATTGCAAGATCAAAACCGTTTTTCGCCAGGTTCTCTGCAATCCCTAAACCTATACCTCGACTACCACCGGTGATGAGTGCTACTTTTTTCATTACCATATAGCTTAAAGTTCAGGAACATCTACCCAGCAGCGCTTGCTCCAACTTTCAATTCCTTTTTCAGCAAGCTGAACACCGCGAGCACCATCACGAAGGTCCCATGGGAATGGCTCGTCTTTTACTACGTGCTTCAGAAATAATTCCCACTGTGCTTTGAAGGCATTGTCATAAACTTCCTGCTCAGGTACTTTTGACCAGCCATCAAAGAAATTAATTGGCTGTGCAATATCAGGATTCCACACTGGCTTGGGCGTATTGCCGTAGTGCTGTGTATAGCATTCGCGCAAGCCCGCTACTGCTGATCCTTTCGTTCCATCAACCTGAAGCGTTAATAAATCGTCACGTCTCACGCGCACCGTCCACGAGGAGTTGAAATGGGCAATGATCCCGCCCTCTAATTCGAACGTTGCATATGCTGCGTCATCGGCCGTGCATCTGTAAGGTTTGCCGTTCTCATCAATTCGTTGTGGAATATGTGTTGCACCCAAACACGAAACTGCTTTTACTTTTCCAAAGACATTGTCAAGCACGTAACGCCAATGGCACAGCATGTCCACGATGATCCCGCCATCATCTTCCTTTCGATAATTCCATGACGGACGTTGCGCGGGAATAGAGTCACCTTCAAATACCCAGTAGCCAAACTCTCCGCGTACCGAAAGTATTTTTCCGAAGAAACCTTGTTGGATCAGACGCTTGAGTTTCAGAATGCCCGGTAGCCATAGTTTATCCTGTACAACACCATTCTTCAACTTCGCGTCTGTACACAGTTTATAAAGTTCCAGCGCGGTTCTGGTATCGACAGCGATTGGCTTTTCACAATAAATATGTTTGCCGGCTTTCACTGCTTCACGAATGGCATCGGCTCTTCTGCCTGTTGTCTGTGAATCGAAGTAAATAACATTGGCAGGATCAGCCAGCACATCTTTTAACTCAGTAGCAATTTTTTTCACGCCCGACATGGCACTCAATTTTTCAAGCTTGCTCGTGTCGCGCCCCACCAAAACCGGATCGGGCATTATTGTTTCACCGTCCTTCAGTTTTACACCGCCCTGTTTGATAATTTCAGCGATAGATCGTAACAGGTGCTGATTGGTACCCATGCGGCCGGTTACTCCATTCATGATGATGCCCACTTTGTGTTGTTTCATGCTTAAGAATTTTCTTGGTATGCTCTAATTATTTTGTTCAGGAATTGAGACTGGTCTTCTTTCCAAAATTTATTGGAAAAAATCTCAACTTCATAAAATCCATTGAACCCTGCCTCTTCCACCCACGACCGAATCTTCCGTACGGGGATGCAACCTTCACCCATCAAACCTCTGTCAAACAGGAAATCATTGGTAGGAACATTCCAGTCGCAAATGTGAAACGCAAACAAGTGATTGTTCTTTCCGCATCGTTTTATTTCCATCTCGAGATTGGGATCCCACCACAGATGATAGACATCCACTGCTACGCCCACCAATGGTGAGTTCAATTCTATTGCCATGTCGTTGGCTTGCGCCAGTGTATTAATTGCCGAACGCGTGTCGGCATACATAGGATGAAGTGGTTCTATCGCCAACTTAATGCCGGCTGCTTTTGCATCTGGAAGCACAGCCGCTATGCCATCGTGAATTTGTTTTCGGGAGTCTTCAAGAGATTGAGAGGGATCGGCACCACACACCAATACAATAAGCGGAGCGCCCAGTGCATGTGCCTCTTCAATTGCCTTGCGGTTGTCGTCAATGGCTGCTTTTCTTTTGGTGGGATCCTGACTTGGGAAAAACCCTCCGCGACAAAGTGAAACAATATGTAATCCACTGTCGCGAAGAAGCTGCCCTGTTTGTTTTATGTCTCTGCCCTCGAGCGCATCGCGCCATACAGTAATTCCAGCAACACCTGCACGTGAAAAATTTCTGGCTGCTGTTTCAACATCCCACGGTTTGGTGGTGATCGTGTGTATGCAGAGTTGCGAAAGATCAGTCAAACTTTTTGCACTCATGACACGCAATTGAAGAATGTATAATATTTTTCATTGCGAATGATGCGTTGAAGATATAACGCCACCTCGCGGATATGATAGTCGCCCCACATACTCGATTCACCATTCGGAATTTTGCTGCCTTTTGGAATATAATCCCACCCATTTGGCCGATGATAGATAGAATGTAGCAACAGCCCCTGGTGATGAGACTGACTGCTGAGATACGGTTCATTGAGCAATGTATCTACAACAGTTAGTCCTGCTTGCCAATATTGTTGGCCTGACGGGTCATTCTTGCTTTGAAGATATTTTCCTAATCGCAACAAGCCCTGTGCAGCAATGGCAGCCGCAGAACTATCAACGGGCTCGTACTCGTTGTAGGGATCGGCTGGCTTGTTAAGATAGTCCTTAATCTTGTAAAGATCCGGGGCACCGGTATCCCAATAAGGAATGCCATCAACGGGTGTGTGCTGCAAATAAAAATCGCAAGTTGCTTTGGCGGCTTTCAAGAGAGTGGAAGTGATCTCAATTTTATCCAGGTGAAGTATGTTTACAGGCTCGTCCATGGATTCCCACCATTCAAGCTCTTCAGCAAATCCACACATGGCCCACGCCAGTCCGCGCGTCCACGTGGTAAAACCTGAATAGCCTTGTTGAGAATTCGGGCACCGGTAATTTCCATCTTTCACATTAAAAATACTTTCATGTGCGGTCCGGCCATTCACGTCATAGGTATCCCGGCCTTCGCCATAATATATAGAGTATCTGGCAGTGGCTTGCATGTGCCGGACAGCGCGCTCCAATAAGTTAATCTTTTGATCACCTTCAGTTTGAAGGACATGCCCCAGGCAATGACTCACGATCAATGCGCGGCAGGAGCGAATCGTATCTACAAATAATGAATGCGCTCCGTTAAACGAGTGGATGAATCCACCATCCTTGATCTCCGTCCAGCGACTGGCTTGCACGGCACCTGAAATTTTTAAAGCAAGTTCATAGAAATTCTTTTCCCACTCGTTATGGTCAAGTTTTCCCTCGCGCATCAAGCGCAACAGGTTGCCGTAGGTACTCACGTTGTTAAAACCGTGATCGTGCACACCGAGATGACTGACATGCGTTGCCATCACGTCAACAGTTTTCTTTTTTGCAAGATCCAGAAAACTCTTTTCACCTGTTGCATCATATTGCAGAATGGCGGAACCATATTGAAAACCCTGTGTCCACTCCGTCCAGCCGCGTGTTGAATATTTTCCGGCTACGGTAAAAACAGGTGATCCCTTGGATGCGTCATATTTCTTTTCAATGAGGTCGATCTTTTCTCCTGAAAGTTTCCAGAATCGATCTAGTTTCGATTCAAGATCGGAGGGTTTTAGCTGCGCATTAATTCGAATCATCCTTATAAAAAGCTAATTGTTTTTTTCAATGTACGCTTCCTTTTCGAAAAATCATGGGGCTTTGTATAAAAACTAAAAATGTATTGGAAGTTAAAAAATGATTGATTGACGAATATCAGGGTCGGTCACAGATTTCGCGTATCCAACTCAATAAACGCTGCGTAATTTTCGTTTTGAGAAACATCAACTAAATCATTTATATGAAAAAAATAATTGGAACCCTACTTATTCTATTCATCTGTTCAATGATCGGATACTCCCAATTTACAAAAGGGAAGATACTGGCAGGTGGAAGTTTCAATCTTAGTTTTAATTCCAACAAGTATAAGAGCGGGTCAATTACCTCAAACACTGGTAATACCAACTCATTTAACTTATATCCGCAAGTCGGCTATTTTTTCATAGATAACCTGGCTGCTGGAGCTGGACTTAATATCCTGACTGGCGCGACCAAATACACGAACGCGAAATCAACCTACAGTAGCATCTCAATTGCTCCATTTGTTCGCTACTACTATAATAAATTTTACGGCCAATTTAGTTTTAGCTCAGGATCGTTGAAGACGACAAATGATATACCACCTGCTCCCTCAAACACTAAGAGCAACACGACTGGGTGGTCTTTGGCTGGGGGTTATGCGTACCTTCTAAATGAACACGTTGCTATTGAACCCCAGATTGGCTACGGCCAATCCTATCAAACTGGAGGAGGAAACTCAGGCAAGACAACATCCGGTGGGCTCTTCATTAAAGCAGGCTTCCAGATATACCTTGGTAAATAGAGAAATGCATTAGGACAATTTTCTTAAATTTGATCCGTTAAACTAAAAAACATATGAAGAAAAGTATTTTAACATGTATTGGTTTGGTGATGATCAGTGCGATGGCGTTTGGACAAGCGCAGTTTGCAGTGGGTTTGAAGGGTGGCGTTAACCTTTCCAAATTCGATATCAACAAAGGTGCTTCTAACATCGATAACCGGACCGGC
This sequence comes from Cyclobacteriaceae bacterium, assembly GCA_044222145.1. Lineage (GTDB taxonomy): Bacteria > Bacteroidota > Bacteroidia > Cytophagales > Cyclobacteriaceae > ELB16-189. The sequence goes on along the minus strand of JBGANU010000017.1, from coordinate 26,657 downwards.
TTTAACGGTGGAGCGTTTGCTTTGATCAAGCTTACGAAGATCGGCATTCAGCCTGAAGTGTTGTTTTCTAAGCAAGGATCCAGCTATAAGGTGAACACCACTGATTACAAAGCCAACTTTGATTATATCAATGTTCCGATTATGTTGAAATTGTATTTAGCGGCTGGTCTGAATATTCAGCTTGGCCCACAGTTTGGCTTTTTGTCAACTTCTGAATTGATCAATACTGCTACAGGTGTGAAAGATCCCCAAAGTGTTAAGAATCTTTTTAGTAAGAAGTCTGACATGTCTGCAGCGTTTGGTGCGGGCTGGGACCTTCCTTTTGGAGTAACATTAGATGCTCGTTATGTTCTCGGTCTTTCAGATGTAAAATTGACGCCTACCATCTCTACTGATGCGGTTCAATTCAAAAACAAGGTCATTCAGATTTCTGTTGGCTACAAAATTTTCAAAGTCGGCAAATAGGCATTAAGTTTTATTTCAAAAGCCATTCGCAAGAGTGGCTTTTTTTATTTACGGCCCGTCCTGTTAATTTCGCGGCCCGATGGCTGACGATTACCACTCTACCTTAGATTACTTGTACAAGAATCTCCCCATGTTTCAACGCGTGGGTGCAGTTGCATATAAGCCTGATCTTAGCAACACCATCAGGCTTTGCAAGGCACTGGGAAATCCACAGGAGAAATTTAAGTCTATCCACATTGCCGGCACCAATGGCAAGGGAAGTTCATCGCACATGCTGGCTGCTATGTTTCAAAGTGCTGGTTATAAAACGGGACTTTATACTTCACCTCATCTGAAGGAATTTACAGAACGCATTAAGATTAATGGAACGGAGATAACTCAGCGCTATGTGGTGGATTTTGTGAAACGCATCAAACCTGAGATTGAAAAGATACAACCTTCCTTCTTTGAGATCACCGTTGCCATGGCATTTGATTACTTCGCATCTAGCCGGGTAGACATGGCGATTATTGAAACGGGTCTTGGCGGCCGCCTGGATTCAACCAATGTGATCACCCCCGTGCTTTCGTTGATAACTAACATTGGTTATGATCACATGGATTTACTTGGTCACACGCTTCCCCTTATCGCGAAGGAGAAGGCCGGAATCATAAAGGCAGGAGTTCCGGTTGTGATCAGCGAGCGTCAACCTGAAACTGAAAAAGTGTTTGAATTGCAGGCAAAAGAATTGAACGCGCCCATTGTTTTTGCTGCTGACAGATTCTCTGTCAGGCAAAAAAATAAAACGACATTATTTGATGTGTATGACCATGATGAAATTCTACTTTCAGATTTGAATCCCGAATTGAAAGGAAATTATCAGCGCAAAAACATTCCTGGAGTTTTAATGTGTGCGCATCAGCTTCAGAAACTCGGCATTGATCTTACGACACAAAATATCAGAGATGGAATCGAGCAAGTAGTTAGTCTTACCGGGTTGAAGGGTCGTTGGCAGAAGTTAGGCGAGAATCCTTTGGTGATCTGCGATACAGGTCACAACGTGGATGGATTGAAAGAAGTGGTGGCTCAAATTCGAGCACAGCAATACAAAAGACTTTTCATTGTATTAGGTATGGTGAAAGACAAAGACATTAGCAATGCCTTGCGACTATTGCCTCAAGAAGCTTATTATTTTTTCTGCCAGGCATCTATTCCGCGTGCGCTTGATGCTGAAGTGTTACAAACGCAAGCTGCAGAAGCAGGACTTCACGGAGAGGTTGTTCACGATGTGAACAGTGCAATCGCTGCGGCAAAAAGCAAAGCGAACAAAGAAGATTTTATTTTTATTGGTGGCAGCACATTTGTTGTTGCGGATATTGAAAATTTATGAAAAGAAAACTGGAGCGGTTTGGTATTATTGCTGAGCGTGAGAATGTATTGCAACCCGGAAAAGAATTATACTTTCAGATTAAAGGGCAGTGGAATCATGAATACTTTAAAAATAGAAATCCAATCACATTAGAACTTGCATGCGGTAGGGGAGAATACACCATCGGGCTTGCCAGTCGCTTCCCCAATAGAAATTACATCGGAGTTGACATTAAAGGGGATCGTCTGTGGAAAGGAAGCACGCTGGCTGTTGAGCAGAACCTGACCAATGTAGCGTTCCTGCGCACTCAGATGTTGTTCATTGAAAATTTTTTTGAACCCGGTGAAGTGGATGAAATCTGGTTGACATTTCCTGATCCACGACCACGGAAAATTGACGTCAGGCGAAGGCTCACCAACTCGCGCTTCCTGATCATGTATAAAAACCTGCTGAAGCCTGAAGGATATTTTCGATTTAAAACAGACAACACCGGACTTTTTGAATACACGCTGGAAGAAATCCAAAGCAGAAATGATATTACTGATTTGAAATTCACCACCGACCTCTATCAATCCGAATTGCGGGAGGAGTGCTTTGACATCAGAACCAAGTACGAAGAAATGTTTGCCAGTAAAGGTGAGAAGATAAAATATTTGCGCTGCCGATTCACTGCGGGACAAGGTGCATAGTGCATTCGTTGCTCTACGATAACATTGCGGTAATGTTGCTGTGATGATGGAGTAATATCCGTAACTTACGTTTGTACTGAATAAAACCTCTGTAATGGGGAAGAGAAAAAGAGAAGTCGAACTCGTTATAATTTCAGATGTTCATCTCGGCACGTATGGTTGCCACTCAGAGGAGCTTCTTCGCTACCTCAAAACTATTAAGCCCAAGCATCTTGTTCTCAATGGCGACATCATTGACATGTGGCAGTTTAGCAAACGCTACTGGCCCAAGTCGCACATGCAGATTGTCAAACATATCACAAGCCTGTTGGCCAAAGGCACAAAGGTAACCTACCTCACGGGCAATCACGATGAGATGCTGCGAAAGTTTGCCGGCTTTAAGCTGGGCGCGTTTCAGATTGTGAATAAAAAGCTGTTGACATTAGATGGAAAGAAAGTTTGGATCTTCCATGGTGATGTTTTTGATGTGACCATGAAATATTCGAAGTGGCTGGCCAAGTTGGGAGCTGTTGGCTACGACACCTTAATCATCATTAATACGTTTGTTAATTTCATTTTAAGGCTCCTGGGTCGAGGCAAAATTTCATTGTCGAAGCGCGTGAAGGATAGCGTTAAGCAAGCGCTCAAATTTATTAACGACTTTGAAAAAACCGCTGCCGATATCGCGATCTTCAACGGCTACGATTATGTGGTGTGTGGACATATCCATCATCCCGAAATGAAAAAGATAGTGACCGATCGGGGAGAGGTGATGTATCTCAACTCTGGCGATTGGGTGGAGAACCTCACCGCGCTTGAATACAATCATAAAGAATGGAAAATCTACCAATATCATAACGACCTGCACGCACAATCGATAAAGATTCCAAAACGCTATCGCAACAATTTGGATAATGACGAGATATTTAAGGATCTTGTCAATGAATTTTTGGTAGCTAAGAAATGAAAATACTCTACGCAATTCAAGGCACCGGCAATGGTCATCTGAGCCGTGCTGTTGATATTATTCCCGAGCTTAAAAAATATGGTAGCCTTGAGTTGTTTGTAAGTGGTGCCCAGGCCGACATAAAGTTGCCGTTTCCGGTAAAGTATAAATCAAAGGGCCTGAGTTTTTACTTCGGAAAAGATGGCGGAATCAACTTCTATAAGACCTTTAAGCAAAACAGTTCTAAGGACGTTATCAAAGAAATCAATTCGTTTCCCGTTGAGAAATTTGATTTGATCGTCAATGATTTCGAACCGATCTCTGCATGGGCCGCCCGAAAGAAAGAGGTGCCTTGCATTTCGCTCAGTCATCAATCTGCATTTTGGTCAAAGAAATCGCCTCGGCCAAAATTCCCTGATCCATTTGGTGAATGGGTGTTAAAACAATACGCGCCCACAAAAAAATATGTAGGATTTCATTTTAAGGAATACGACAAAAATATTTTTACCCCGGTTATTCGCAAAGCCATCACCGAAGTGAAAGTGAAAGACCTCGGTCATTACACGGTTTATCTGCCAGCCTATGATGATAAAAAGTTAGTAGAGTTGTTGTTGAAGTTTCCCAAAGTGCGCTGGCATATTTTTTCAAAGCACAATAAGAATCCTTATCACGTTGGAAGGATCTCAGTTTATCCGGTCAGCGGGCAGGATTTTGTGGAGAGCGTTGTTTCGTCAACTGGTGTTTTGTGCGGAGCAGGCTTTGAAACACCAGCAGAGGTATTGCACCTCAATAAGAAACTGATGGTCGTGCCGATGAAAAGCCAGTATGAGCAGCAATGCAACGCGGCCGCTTTAAAGAAAATGGGAGTGCCTGTTATTAAGAAAGTGAAGAAGAAGAACCTTAAGAAGATTGAGAAATGGCTTGACGATGGGAAGACACTTGATATTCGTTTTCCAGATATCGCAGCCGATGCAGTTGAGTATTTGATGAAGAAGGCGCAGTGATCGCCTAGTCAACTTCAAGCTTTTCCAAAATAGCGGAAAGATGATCGTAATCCTTTATTCCCGGGCTGGTCTCCTCACTGCCATTTAATGCGATACCCGCGATGGGCCAACTCAAGTAATCGTCAAGTAATTGCTGATCAATTTCAACTCCGAGAAGGACTGGAAAGTCAGCGGCTATTTCAGTTACCAGATTTTTGAATTGACCTGTGCTTAATCTTGAAGAATCAGTCAGTAGTAAATAGCTGATTTGATTTTTGCGATCGAGTAATTCTTTCCGATTTGAAGGCCAGTCATTCGCTTCGATGTTTACTATAAATTTATAAGAAGCATCGTGATTCGTTTCGGAGATTTTTGAAACCGGTATTTCAACCAACTGAATTTCATTTTCAATCTGCAACTTGTCATTCAGTCCTTCCGGGCGTTCCCAAATAAACTCAGGTCCTGAAATCCAATTAATGATCTCTTTGAACTTGACCGGACTAATGCCTTGTCCATCAACCTCACTTATCTTGAATCCCAACATATCCACGTTCATGCCTGCACAATAACGCGCATCACTCAGATTCGTGATGTTTCCAACCTTCACTTTTGTTTTCAATGCCATGCGGCAAATATACAATCGGGAAGCATTGGAAGTGATGTTTTTTGCACCGCGAGCAATACGGATTGGCGAAATATCGCGTTGAAGTATCTAAATAAAGAAATAACTTTACATTCTAACTAGTGTAGTCAAAGTCATGCGTGGTGGCGTTTTAATTGGTTGTCTTCTGTTGGTCATGTCGTGCAAAACCTCACCGGAATCTATTCGCGATATTGGGTTTGACTATTTCCCCTTAAAAGTTGGAGCCTACCAGATTTACGCAGTGGACGAAACCCAAATCACGCAGTCGGTGGAGCAACATTTCACCTATGAACTGAAAACCAAACTTGTTGATTCTATCCAAAATCAAGAAGGAGGATATTCGTATATCATCCAACGACAAAAGAGAGCAACAGCCGACTTGCCGTGGGAGAATCTTGACTCATGGACTTCCTTTATTTCTAATCGACAGGCTTTGGAAAAAGAGGGCAACACAATATTTGCGAAGGTCACATTTCCTATCGCAGAAGGGTTGGTGTGGGATGGCAATGCCTTTAATTCATTGGGTGGTGAACAAACATGTGGAGAGAACAAGGATCGGCCGTGTGACACCTATAAGCTAAAAGATGTTGGAAGAGAATTTGCGTTAACAGGTGGCCCAACGTTTCCGGAAACCTTAACGATTGTCCAAAATGACAATGCGGATTTGATCGTAAAGCAAGATGTTCGAAAAGAAATCTATGCGAAAGAAATTGGAATGATCTATAAAGAAAGCGTTGTGCTGGAGTATTGTACTAGCCCTGCTTGTCTGGGCAAACAACAGGTCACCACAGGATTGCGATACAAGCAAGTGATAAAGGAATATGGAGTGGAATAGAATCGGGTTGTTTGTATTGCTGATGATGCCGTTTGCATTGAATGCGCAGACTGACAGATATGTGGTTTATCTAAAGGACAAATCGAATACATCGTATTCGATTTCAAACCCGGAACAATTTCTTTCGGCCCGCTCTCTTGAGAGGCGATCAAAGCAAAAAATAAACATCACGGAGGAAGATCTGCCGGTTAATAAAAATTATGTAGCACAACTTACGGCTACAGGAGCCAGCGCATATTTTACATCACGTTGGATGAATTGTGTTCTGATCCAGGGAACGCCTGCACAACTTTCTGCCATCCAGTCTTTGCCATTCGTTGTTAAAACCGAACTAGTAGCTCCAGGCAAAAAACTGACAGCGGGGCGAATCAGGAAATTCAAAAAGAATAAAGACCTGACAGCAACCCCGGCAACTACTACACAACTTGTTATGCTGGGCATTGATTCGATGCACATCGATGGATATCATGGCGAAGGAATTTCAATCGCAGTGTTCGACAGCGGCTTTGAAGGAGTGAATACAGCTTCGCCTTTCATCTCCATATTTCAGGAAGGCCGTTTGAACTACTCATTTGACTTTATTGCTAACAGCAAAAGTGTATTTCAATATGATGATCATGGAACCGAGGTCTTCTCGGTGATAGCAGGCTATTCGGCTGGCAACTTCACGGGCGGATCGTACAAGGCAAACTACTCATTGTTTGTGACAGAAGATGTGACGAGCGAATATCGCATTGAAGAATATAATTGGTTGTTTGCTGCGGAAAGGGCCGACAGCATTGGCGTAGATGTCATCAACTCATCGTTGGGATATAATCTTTTTGATGATCCCACAATGAACTATAAAACGAGTGATCTCAATGGGCAAACCGCTATCATTACTAAAGCCGCACGAAAAGCCATTGATAAGGGTATGATGGTAGTTTGCAGCGCGGGTAATGAAGGTTCTAATTCCTGGAAGTTAGTGACACCGCCAGCCGATGCGAACGGGGTGTTGGCAATTGGCTCCGTAACACCAACAAAGACGAAGAGTTCTTTCAGTTCGATTGGCCCAACAGCTGATGGACGAATCAAACCAGATGTGGTGGCATTGGGATCTGGCACTTCAGTTATCAATCCGGGAGGAGTAATTGGAACAGCTAGCGGCACATCATTGTCGTCTCCGCTCATTGCCAGCTTTGCGGCAAACCTGTGGCAACGTTATCCGCACTTGACTGCGCCTGAATTGTATCAGGCCATCATCGCTTCCGCAGATCATTATACGCAACCCGACAATCTGAAAGGTTATGGCTTGCCAAGTTATGGTGCCGTAAAGAACTACCTCGATACCATTAAAATAGATGGCGACCTCGTTGTTTATCCTAACCCAACCAACGACTCAATTAAGGTGGCGTTAAAGAATCCAGATGGCCAGCCGGTTTTTGTTTCTGTTCATGATATGCAGGGCAAATTACTTTCAGAGAATTCGGTAGTTGTTACATGGGAGAATAATCCTTTCGCCATTGACCTCAGCGTCTTAGCAGCGGGACTCTATTTTGTGAAGGTGAAAGCAAAAGATTCTGTAAAGACGGTTCGGGTGGTTAAGCTTTGAATCGGGTTCTGATTATATTTGCGGCATGAAATCTTTGATTGCACCCTCCATTCTCGCTGCCGATTTTGCCAATCTTGAAAAAGAAATTTCGATGATTAATCACAGTCAGGCCGACTGGGTGCATGTGGATATTATGGATGGAGTGTTTGTCCCCAATATCTCAATGGGTATTCCTGTTGTCGAGGCTATTAAACGGCATAGTAAGAAGCCTCTGGACGTGCATTTGATGATCGTAAAGCCTGAGAATTTTGTGGAAGCATTTCGCAAAGCTGGTGCAGAGGTAATCTCCGTTCACTTAGAAGCCTGCGACCATCTTCATCGGAACATTCAACAGATAAAATCGCTGGGCGCGAAGGCAGGTGTGGCCATTAACCCTCACACGTCCATTCAAACGCTGGAAAACGTAATTGATCAGATCGATCTGATTTGTGTGATGTCGGTAAACCCTGGATTCGGTGGACAGAAGTTTATCGAAAACACTTATAAGAAAGTGGAGCAATTGAAGAAATTGATTCAACAGTCAGGTTCAAAGGCCCTTATCGAAATTGATGGCGGAGTAAATCAGGACAATGCATTGCCCCTGATCAATGCCGGTGCCGATGTGCTGGTGGCAGGTAATTTTGTTTTTTCTTCCAGCAACCCAAAGGAGGTTATTCAGCGTTTAAAATCATTAGGTTAGCCAATATCACATTGACTAAAATTTCGGCAGTAAATTTGTTTGAAGACACAACAAAGATTTTGTCATGCGATATTTTTTGATCGTTAGCATTCTCGTAGCAATTACGTCCTGCTCCCAGCGCACGGTTAGTCGGGTTGATCCGCAGCAGGAAATCAACCTTAGCGGGAGATGGAATGATACAGATTCGCGAATGGTGGCCGATAAGATGACATCAGAATTTCTGGGCAGCGAGAAGTTTAAAGAATATGCGAAGACGCTGGGCAAAAAGCCAGTGATCATCACAGGCCTCATCCGAAACAAGACAACCGAACACATTGACGCGGCCAACTATCTGAAGAAGTTTGAGCTGGCTATTTTCAATTCCGGTGTGGCCGATATCGTGGAGTCTGACGAGCAACGCGACAAGATTCGACTGGAACGCCTACAGCAGCAAGACTTTTCAGATCCGGCCACCGTTGCTCAGTGGGGAAAAGAAACGGGTGCCAACCTCATGCTTTTTGGCGAGATGACTTCCGAGACTGACGTCTATAACAAGAAGCGGGTGGTGAATTATGTGACTACACTTTATTTGACAGATATGGAGACCAATAAAAGAGTGTGGTACGGTCAACAAGAAATCAAGAAGTTTATAAAAAATTGAATCAATTTCTGTTGGATTCAATACAACCGTGAAGTTATCTCAATGACTATTGTTAAATGACTTTTCAAGCGATATATCGAAAAGCATTTGTACTGACCTTATTTGCAGTGGTCTCTTCCTGTGCCACGTATTACCAGGCCAATTACAATTTCAATCAGGAATTTGAAAATGGTAATCTCGAAAGAGCGCTTGCATCACTTCAATCCAAGTCATCAGAATCAAAAGGCAAGCGCGAGTTTCTTTATGATGTAAACAATGGGCTGGTGCTTTCTTTACTCGGGCGATATGAGGAGAGCAACGAGTATTTTGAAAAAGCTTTTCTGTATGGTGAGGATTACCGCATCAATTATCTGAATGAAGCCGCGTCTTACCTTACCAATCCCAATTTCACTGCCTATCGAGGTGAAGATCACGAGCACTTGATTTTACTCTACTACAAGGCGATAAACTATCTCAAGCTCGGAAAAGAGGAAGAAGCGCTCGTAGAATGCAGACGTCTGAATGTTCGTCTTCAGCAACTGAGTGATCGCTATTCATCAGACGATAAATATCGCGAGGACGCGTTCATCCATACGCTGATGGGCATTATTTATCAATCGGATAAAGATTATAATAATGCGTTCATTGCTTATCGCAATGCCTTAAAGATTTACAATGAAGATTTTACAAGATTATTCAAGGTGCAGGCGCCACATCAGTTGAAACTTGACCTTTTGAACACAGCGTGGCTCAGTGGATTGAAGGAAGAGTTTGAACAATATAAAACGGAATTTGGGATGGAGGATTATCAGTATCAACCACCGGCTGGTGGAGATTTGGTTTTCTTCTGGCACAATGGCCTAAGTCCCATTAAGACCGAATGGGGCATAAGCTTTTTCATTGTGCGTAGTGGCAACATGGTATACTTCAATAATCCGGAATTAGGATTGAGTTTTCCGTTTAGTCTTGAAAATTACAGTGAGAGCGATCGAAAGAATTTATCAAACCTGGAAGTATTTCGCGTAGCATTTCCGCGTTATGTAGAAAGGCCGATGTATTATCAATCAGCCGAAGTTGCTTCTGATGACAAAAAGTTTTCGCTGGAATTGATGGAAGATATAAATAGAATTGCCTTCAAAACTTTGCAGGAGAGAATGACCCTTGAATTAAGTAAGGCATTGATACGGGTGGCCATGAAGAAAGTAACTGAGTACGAGGTTAAACGATCGGATAAGACATTGGGGTCGGTGATCGGAATTATCAACGCCATCACTGAGAAGGCAGACACCCGAAATTGGCAAACGTTGCCTCACAGCATTTACTACACACGCATTCCGTTGAAGGAAGGCAGCAACTCAGTTAAACTCACCATCAGAACCGACAAGGGTGTAGCTCACGATTATGATTTCAACTATCAGTTGAAAAAAGGTGAGACCTTGTTTCATACGTTCAGCTCATTGGAGAGCGGTTATCCCAATTACAGTTTCTACTAAGTCGGGTTATTTCCTTAATTTTAACGCTTTGCGCGTCCGATAGAGATCACAAATGAGTTATACCAAAAGCAAAATCCCGATGGCCTCAGCGAAAATCGTATCGATTTTTGTCGTCCTCTGTCTGGTTGCGCCTGCTTTGGTACTAGGACAAGAGAATCCCGTTGAAACTCCTAAGCCAAACGTTAAAAAAGAAGAAAAGAAGAAGGAGGAGCCGCAAGACGAGGACAAGCTCGTGTTTCCATTGGATAATTTTTATGCCAAGAGAAAGAAGAATCCCATGCGAACGCTCTTCAGCAATTTTAGCCTGAGTCTGAGTACGGGATATGGAACAACCTTCTTTAGTCATAAGCTGGATGGATTTGGAGTGGTGCAGCCCACGAGTGGTCAGCCGCGAATTTTTCCGGCAGGTTCTACTGTTCCTAAGTTTGCAAACTGGGTGAACAATGTTGCAGGTGATACATTTTCAATCAAGCCTGGATATTATCTGATTAGCAGTGACACCGCTAAGCTTGGTTTCAAAGGTCGCGGATTAAACTTTCCACTCAAGGCCACCTTGCACTACGAATACGATCGCTACCGCATCGGTGGGGGATACTCTTACGAATTCATGTACCTCGGCCAGTTCCATTCCATTTCCCACCAAAATAATATCCATGATTTCAGACCGAGTGCACCAGCTGGCCTCATGAAAAAATATTTTGGAATGCTGGGCGTTTCGTTTTACAGACTGGGCGATTTACTATTTACCGGTGACGCCAATATTGGCGGATACAAACCGGGAAAGAACTTCAATACCGGCTTAATCAGGAAAGGAATTTATGTAAATGTAGGGGTCACCGTTGAGAAGGAGTTTTCGGAATATTTAAAGGGCTTCATCAGGCCTTCCTTCGAAATAAAAAACTATACACTGAGTGTTCCGGAGGTGAGCAAATCAATCGAGCATAGCATAAATGCGTTCTATATCAACGTAGGGTTGTCATACAAGCTGCCAACGCTGCCCAAGTGCTACAACAAAGACTGCCACGTACAAATGAATCACGCGCATGGCGACCGGGAGTATCGCAGCCAGGTGCATCCCATCTACAAAAAACAGAATCCCATGTATGGCGAAAATCACCCCAAGCTGATCAAATACAAGGGTAAGAACAGGAAGATGCTGAACCCTTATTAGGCCGGCAAAAAAGCCCCGATTTTAATTCAATTTTTAGCGGTTTTAGATTCATTTGCGAGCAGGGATTTAGGTCGAAATTACTATCTTGCCGAGCTAAAAATTAGCTCCTGATTTGATTCAGGATTAACCCTAGAAATCCTAAGTAAAAGTGGCAGAAGATATAGGCAGTCCCTCCGGAAGACAGAGTATAATTCCAATCAATATTGAAGACGAAATGCGTGGCGCATACATCGACTATTCGATGTCCGTCATCATTTCTCGCGCACTCCCCGATGTGAGAGATGGCCTAAAGCCGGTTCACAGAAGGGTATTGTATGGAATGCAAGACCTGGGTGTCAACTACAACAAGCCTTATAAGAAATCGGCCAGAATTGTGGGGGAGGTACTCGGTAAATATCACCCACACGGAGACGCCTCAGTTTATGATACCATGGTGCGTATGGCCCAGGACTGGTCGTTGCGCTACACGCTTGTAGACGGCCAGGGAAATTTCGGTTCCATCGATGGCGATTCGCCTGCAGCGATGCGTTACACGGAGGCCCGCCTTCGCAGAATTGCAGAGGAACTACTTTCGGATCTGAACAAAGACACCGTTGATTTTCAACCAAACTTTGACGACTCGTTGACGGAGCCTTCGGTAATGCCGGCAAAGATTCCAAATCTTTTGATCAATGGATCTTCGGGTATTGCGGTGGGTATGGCCACCAACATGGCTCCGCACAATCTCACGGAAGTGGTGAATGGAATCATCGCCTACATCGATAACCGCGAGATCACAATTCCTGAACTAATGAAGTTGATTACGGCCCCTGATTTTCCAACGGGTGGAATCATCTATGGATATTCGGGAGTTCAGCAAGCATTCTTAACAGGCAGAGGACGCGTGGTAGTCAGGGCGAAGGCCGAAATTATTACCAATGCCAGCGGCAAAGATCAGATCATCGTCACCGAAATTCCCTACATGGTGAACAAGGCTCAGATGATCGAGAAAACAGCCGCTCTAATTAACGAAAAGAAAATAGAGGGCATCAGCGATATCCGCGATGAATCAGATCGTGAAGGCTATCGCGTGGTATACGATTTAAAGCGTGATGCGATCCCTAATATTGTACTGAATAACCTTTTCAAATACACACAACTTCAATCTTCTTTTGGGGTAAACAATGTGGCACTTGTAAAGGGAAGGCCGCAAACGCTGAACCTGAAAGATCTTATTGTTCATTATGTTGAGCATCGCCATGAAGTAGTTGTCAGGAGAACGAAATTTGATTTAGCCGAAGCCGAGAAACGTGCTCATATTCTGGAGGGTTATCTGATTGCGCTTGATCATCTGGATGAAGTAATTACGCTGATCCGTAATTCTAAAGATCCGGATGTAGCCAAGATCGGATTGATGGAGAAATTCAATCTTTCCGAAATTCAATCGAAGGCAATTTTAGAAATGAGATTGCAGAGGTTGACAGGTCTGGAGCGCGAGAAAATTCAGAATGAATACAATGAGGTGAAAGCGTTGATTGCGCGTCTCAATGAGATCTTAGGCAGTGAAGCGGTTCGGATGGGTATCATCAAAGACGAGTTGCGAGAAATTCAGGAGCGGTACGGGGACGAACGCAGAACCGAAGTTGTTCACAGTGAAGAGGACATTACCCTGGAGGATATGATCCCGAATGAGGAGATGGTCATCACCATTTCCAATCAGGGTTATATCAAGCGCACTTCTCTTTCTGAATATCGCACGCAGGGCAGGGGGGGGATTGGATCAAAGGCCGCAGCGACTAAGGAAGATGATTTCACTGAACACTTATTTATCGCCCACGCACATAACTATCTGCTGATTTTTACCGAACGCGGACAAGTGTATTGGAAAAAGGCATATGAAATTCCGGAAGGCAATAAAACTTCGAAAGGTCGTGCCATTCAAAACCTGTTGACGATTGACCCGGGAGATGCTGTGCGCGCGGTATTGAATGTCAAGAACCTGGAGGATGAAGATTACATCAACAATAACTTTGTAATTCTCTGCACCGAAAGAGGTACGATTAAGAAGACATCATTAGAAGCATATTCTAGACCCCGAGCGAATGGCATCACGGCCATTACTATCCATGAAGGTGATCGCTTACTGGAAGCTGCGATGACAAATGGTAAGAACCACATTGTTATTGCCAAGAGCGAAGGCAAGGCAGTTCATTTTGACGAAGACGATGTTCGCCCGATGGGTAGAACCGCAGCCGGTGTAAGAGGTGTAACGCTCGATTCGGAGAGTGACAAGGTAGTGGGCATGGTGTGTATCACACGAGAAGATGCCAACCTGCTTGTCGTTTCGGAAAAGGGCTACGGTAAGAGATCGGACATGGGCGACTATCGCATCACCCGCAGAGGGGGAAAGGGTGTGAAGACCATTAACATCACAGAAAAAACTGGCAAGCTTGTTGCGATCAAGGAAGTGGGCGACCGGGATGAGTTGATGATCATCAACAAATCTGGCATCAGCATTCGCATTGCCGTAGAGCAATTACGGGTGATGGGACGTGCTACCCAAGGTGTGCGACTGATTAAACTGAATGAAGATGACTCTATTTCCTCCGTTGAGAAGATCGAAAAAATCGATGATGAGGAATCTAATAACTAACTGAAAACCATAAATTTGTTCGACTAAACTAAACCTAAAATGAAAAAAGTAGTTCTTTTGGCAGCGTTAGCAATACCTATGACATTGCTTGCGCAAAAAGAGGTAAAGCCAAACTTAATTAAAGCTGAAAAATCCTATAAGGAAGGCAAATACGATGAGGCGAAAGCCATTATTGATGTGACTACTGCCAGCCAGGAATTTATGGTTGATAAAAAAGGTCAGCCTTCTAGAAAAGCAGCTGAAGCCTGGTTCTATAAAGGATTGATTTACGCTTCCATCGATACCTGCAAAAATGAAGCATTCAAAGCATTGGAGGCCGAGCCATTTAAAGTGGCACAGGAATCTTTCGCCAAAGCGAAGGAACTAGCGAAAGACGGCAAAATTGACTTTTATTCAAATGCTATGGGCATTCCTTACATCACGGCTACACAAGTGTTTCCTTATTTTGCGGATTCGTATGTAAAAAAAGCACTGTACTACTATCAGGAGAAGAAAGACTACAAAACAGCATTTGATTATATCGAACGCACCTTGTATTTCATTCCGGAAGACACTGCCATTTTGATGAATGCGGGTGTGTTCTTTGGACCATCTGCAAACGAGGATGACAAGTCAATTGAGTACATTCGTAAGTATCAGGCAAAGGGTGGCAAGTCGAGCGATGCTTACATCCAATTGTTTAGCATCTATCGTGATAAGAAGAAAGATCTGAACAAGGCACTCGCGGTTGCACAAGAAGCGATTGCCAAATTTCCAAACAACACCGAATTTCCAAAGTACGAGCTGGATATCTACATCAAACAAAACAGACTTCCAGAGGCTCGCACAATCATGGAAAAGCAGGCGAAAGAAAATCCTACCGACAAGGAAGCACGTTACTACTGCGGTGTGATCAATCAGGAATTGAAAGACGATGTAGCGGCAAGAAAATGGTATGAAGAAGCATTGAAGCTTGATCCAAAATATTTTGATGCTCATGTGGCCATAGCCGAGATTGTTTATACTGACGCCAAAACCGTAAAGAAAGAAATGAACAACTTGAGCAATTCGAAAGAAGACTTTAAAAAGAAAGTGGAGCTGGATAAAGTGTATCAGGAGAAGCTTAGAGTTGCCCTTCCGTACTGGGAAAATTGCGAAAAACTTAGCCCTGATGATGCGAAAGTGTTGGACAATCTATACCTCATGTATACCGACTTGGAAATGACTGCACAAGTTACCCGCATTGAGAAAAGAATGAAGGCTTTGGGTTTATTAGATTAACGCTGCTTAAAAAAAATTAAAAGGAGCTCACTTAATCGTGGGCTCTTTTTTTTATTCCCAGCTTTCTTAAAATTAACTACGGCCAGAAATCAGGTTTAAGATTGCTGCCACCATGTTCCCGGCAATCAACACACTTTGTTGTTGCTACACTGTAACCCACTAGTTCTTGCGAGATTAAGTCATATTTCCTGTCGATAAGCAGGTATCCTTTCAATCCCTGCGCGTTCAGCTGACTCAAGGGTAGTATTTTTTCAATACAGTCGTCAAATGACGGGTCCTCTTCATAACGAAAATGCGGACCTGAAACATCCTGACGGTCAACGAAAATTCTTTTTGTTCCAATGGTGGTTGCACTGAAATACCCAAGAACCGGTTCGTCAGGATGGCTAACGCAGCGAAGATTTCCAAAGTCCTGTGAGGGTGTTCGATCAAATATTGAACCAAGGCTCTCATTATTTTTTTTAAGAGTCTCCCAGTATTCATACGCTTCTTTGGTAAGGGCATGTTGTTTGACCAGTAGACTGTACCCATAAATAAGTTTTCTGGATTCTTCCGGCAAAAAATGGAGTTTGAAATTCTTAACTACGCTCTCACGCAACGCGAAAGTATTGGTGAGGAATATATTGTGCGAGGCTTCTGATCTCCAGCAGTAGTACAACTCATTTGAGAGCTGGCGAGTAACTATCTGGCCGTTTTCAAGTTTGTATATCGAATAGAAAAGCGAAGAGTATTCCCACGTCTCATCAAATGTCCACAGATAGTAGTTTGTCAGGTTGGCCGGGTCGTGAGTGCTCACAAAAAATTGAAGCCCCTTATCATCTTCCGTCCAGGTTACCTCATCAATGTCCGGGCTTTGTTGAATGCTCACAAACTCAGAAGCGTACTCTCTTTCGTTTGGCGTGAAGACTCTCAGGCGATAATTTTTCGAACGATCAAGGCTAAGATTGGGCACAGAATACGTTCCGTCTCCATCGTTGGTCAGCTCAAATGAATTACCCGATTCGTCTTCAACTCTTACAAATGCTCCGGCTTCCTTTGTCGTTTCTTGTTTTTGATCGATGGACTGTGTGCGACTCAAGCGTATAACAGTGGGTTGATCACCCTGAATGAGCATGCCTTCCACTACAAGATATCCATAATCAGTTTGGATTACCTTAGGCTTATATGGCTCAATGCAATGGCTGACTAAAAACACCATGCAGAAGAACATGATGAACTTAGTCACCGACATGTAAGTGCCCTTGAATAGCATTGTTCCTAATTCAAATCTGACAGCAGTTTCAGATTAAATTGATCTGTAAAATACAAAGGTGTTGCTATTTCGCTTGCCTGTAACATGACGAGCGGTATGGTTTTTCTTATACATGACCATGAAACTTGGTCTGGTTTCAGTTATCTTGAACAATATTTATGATCAGAATTGTATACGATTTTTTCTTATCAGTATAACGTATGAAACAACATGAGTAAAAGGATATTGACTGACGTACGCTGGGGGATCATCGGAGTTGGTGACGTGTGTGAAGTAAAGAGCGCACCTGCGATGAATCTTGTTAGCGGTTCAAAATTGGTGGCCGTGATGAGAAGAGACGGAGAGAAGGCGAGAGACTATGCGCAACGCCATGGAGTTCCGAAATGGTACGATAACGCTGATCAATTAATTAATGATGCCGATGTAAACGCAATCTACATTGCAACGCCACCTGATACTCACGAATTCTATACGCTAAAATCGGCAAACGCAGGGAAGCCAGTTTATGTGGAGAAGCCAATGGCAAGAAACTATCGCGAATGTCTTTCGATGATTGAGAGCTGCGAAGCGGCCGGAGTTCCACTGTTTATAGCCTATTACAGAAGAATGCTTCCCAACTTCATCAAGATTAAAGCATTACTGCAAGATGGAGCTATCGGGGATATTCGATACGTTAACATCTTGTTGAACAAAACATTAAAGCCCAATATTGTTGGTGCCAGCGGAAGTGATAAAAATTGGAGAACGACTCCGGAGGTTGCTGGTGGTGGCTACTTTTTTGACCTGGCGTGTCACCAACTCGATATTCTGGATTTTCTGTTTGGCCCTATCAAAAATGCGAAGGGCTTTGCCGCTAATCAGGCGAAGGCCTATCACGCTGAAGATATCGTTACGGGATGTTTTCATTTCGAGAATGGAATCATCGGATTAGGAAACTGGTGTTTTTCAACTTCATCCGTTTCAGATCGCGAGGTGACCACCATTGTTGGAGCCAAAGGCACAATTTCATTTCCTTATTTTGGAGATCATTCCGTGACCTTAGAAGTCGAGGGAAAAGAAAAAGAGGTTTTTTATTTTGATATTCCAAAGCACATTCAGCAGCCGCTGATTCAAACTATTGTCGATGAGTTGAGGGGAAAGGGGAAATGCCCGAGTGATGGTGTGTCTGCGGCCCGCACGAGTAAGGTGATGGATGAGTTGTGCGTGCGAATTTGAGTTTGTTAATCCCGGGATTAATAAAGAAATTATTTTTAAACAACGAAGCTTCCATCAAACAGATCGCACAATAATTACTATCTTTTGATTTATGAAACGAAGAGACTCACTCAAAGCACTTGGCCTCGCTACAGGATTAGCAGTAGTTCCATCCATTGGATTTTCAGAGGACAAAAAACCCGCTGGTAAATTCAGGTTCTGTTTGAACACCAGCACGATCAGTGGGCAGAAATCTGGCGTACAAAAATATGTTGAAATAGCTGCTCAGGCAGGTTACGATGGTGTAGAACTTTGGGTGCAGGACATTAAAGATTACAAAAGTCAGGGTCATTCGTTAAGTGCTCTAAAGAAGCTTTTGTCTGATAGTCATTTGGTTGTTGAAGATGTCATCGGATTTGCTCCGTGGATGGTGGAAGATCAACAACAACGCAAAGCTGGTTTTGATCAGATGAAGGAGGAGATGGACATGATGGCCGAGTTAGGCTGCACCCGGATAGCAGCGCCATCCTCGGGTGTGAAACCCGGAACAGTTTTGGATTTGAATAAAGTAGGAGAGCGGTATAAGCAACTTCTTGACCTGGGTAGAAAGACAGGCGTGATGCCACAACTTGAATTCTGGGGCTCGTCTCCTGTATTTTATTCATTGGGCCAGGCACTCATGGCGGCAGCCGCTGCCAATGATCCCGATGTGCACATTTTGCCAGACGTCTATCACCTGTTCAGAGGAGGCTCTGGTTTCGAGGGCTTAAAAATGATAAATGGAAAAATACTAGACGTGATTCATTTCAATGATTATCCTTCCTCCATTCCCCGCGAAGAGCAAAAAGATAAAGACCGTCTGTATCCTGGTGATGGTGTTGCACCATTAAAGCAAATAGTAACCGATCTTGCCGCCATGGGTGGAACGAAAGTATTGTCGCTGGAATTATTCAATCCAGAATATTGGAAGAATGATATGCTCACGATCGCGAAGACAGGGCTGGAGAAGATGCGAAAGGTAGTAGCGTCCGCTTCGTAGACTACCGGAGACTTTTCTTCATCGATTACATATCTTTAAAGAGCATCACACTTTCGCGGTACTTCGGTTGAACCACGTTCCACTTCATTCTTTCGCGAATGGCATTTGAGTACGTCTCAATGCTGGTGCCCTCACCGTGCACCGTAAAAGTTATGGACGGTGGTGCTTTGAAGTTTTTCATCCATCGAAACAGTTCTTCTTTGTCGGCATGACCGGAAAGTGACGTCAGGTTTTCAACTTTGCAGTTCACAGGCACCTCTTCTCCGAACATTCTAATTGTGCGACTTCCATCTAAAATCTTTCTTCCTCGCGTGCCTTCTGCCTGATATCCGCTAATCAACAAAGTATCTTGTTTGTTTCTAAGACGATTGTAAAGGTGATGGAGAATTCGGCCACCCGCCATCATTCCGCTGGAGGAGATAATAATGGCTCCTGTTTTTAATTCGTTTAATGTTTTTGAATGCGCTACTGATTTAACAAAGATCAGCATGTCGGTTTCCATTTCGCGTGCCATGTCGATGGCATCTAACTCTACACGCTGATAACTTTTGTACTTGGCATAAAGGTGTGTTGCCGAAATAGCCATCGGGCTATCGATATACACCGGCACGTTTGGAATTTTATTTTCTGACATTAGTTTGTGAAGAAAATAAAGTAACTCTTGCGCCCGCCCTACTGCAAAGGCGGGGATCAGTAAGATTCCTTTATTGAAAAATGTTTCGTTCACAACTCTGGCAATTTCAGGCGCAGGATCTGAATATGGATTGTCGCGGTTGCCATAGGTGGATTCAATCAACAGAACATCAGCTTCCTGAATAACTGCAGGCTCCATCATCAAGGCATCGTGATAGCGGCCAAGATCGCCAGAGAATACAATCTTCTTTTTAGTCCGGTCGCCCTGAATGAACAATTCGGTGATGGCGGCACCCAACAAATGCCCCGCCCGCCTGTAGATGATTTCTACGCCTTTATGGAGATTAACTCGTTGATCAAACGGAACGGACTCAACTAATGGAAAAACTTCCTTGGCATTATCCGAATCATAGAGTGGTTGAGGATCTGCGTGTTTGGAATATCCCTTCCTTTTGGCAAACGCAGCTTCCTCTTCCTGTAATTTAGCCGAATCCAACAGCATGATCTTCATTAAATCTTCTGTTGGTTCAGTGCAGTAAATTTTTCCTTTGAAGCCATCTTTTACTAAGCGGGGTAGGTAGCCCGAATGGTCGATGTGGGCGTGGCTGATGATTACTACATCAATACTGGAAGGATCTACTGGAAAGCGATCCCAGTTTCGTAGTCGCAGCTCCTTCAATCCCTGAAATAATCCGCAATCAAAAAGGATTCTAAAATCTCCGATGTCAAGCAGGTACCTCGAGCCTGTTACACTTTCAGCGGCTCCCAGAAATGTTATTTTAACGTTCATATAAGCGAAAATTACAAAGCTATTCTCAGAGTTATGCTAAAAGTTGACGTAAATCAGTTTTCTCTCTGAGCAATCTCAATCCTCTTTTTTAGTGCGGCTTTTACCTTTCTAAAAAATAGTGTCATGAAAAAGATTGTTGTGCCTTGCGATTTTTCATTACCAGCCATCAATGCTTACCAATTCGCTTTACAATTGGCTAACAAGTCTGGAGGCGAAGTTCATTTGCTGAACGTCATTGAACTTCCTGTTTTACATGATACCGTTCTAATGCCCGTGGTAGCGTTTGAAAATTCTCTCTTTAAAGAACTAAGGGCCAGCGCAGAAAAGCAGATGCAACATTTGATTGCCCGAAATAAATCGGAGGATGCCAACGTGATTTGTGAGACAAGGTTTGGTCCGGTGCAAACAGTGATCAAAGCCTACGTAACTGAAAAGTCTGCCGATCTTATAGTCATGGGAACACACGGAGCCCATGGCATGCGTGAATTTCTGATTGGCTCTAATGCAGAAAAAATGGTGAGAACGGCATCAGTGCCGGTGATCACGCTAAAGAATGCCATTAAAAGTGAGATCACTGATATTGTATTCCCTAATACGTTGGATCTCGAAAATCAGGAAGATTTGATCAGCAAGCTCAAAGACATTCAGGAGTTTTTCAAAGCGAAACTTCACATCGTTTGGATCAACACTCCGCTTAATTTCACAAGCGATCGTATCACCGTGTCAAGGCTGGAAGCCTTTGCAAAGAGATTTCAATTTAAGAACTACACAATCAATGTCTTTAATCACGAGAATGGAGAAGAAGGCATTCTGCTATTTGCAAACACAGTTGGCGCTAATATGATTGCCATGGGTACCCACGGAAGGAGAGGGCTCGGCCATCTATTCAACGGAAGTATAGCCGAAGATTTGGTGAATCACGCAAATTATCTCATTTGGACTTCGGTGATGAAAGAAGACATAGTAACTGCTAATTCATGAAGAACTCGGAAGTAGAAGTTGATTTGCTCTGCACACATTGCGGCCAGCCTTGTCAGGAAGATTTGGTGTGGCTGGCAGAGAAGCCTTTCTGCTGCTTCGGCTGCAAAACGGTTTATGAGATCATACAATCCAACGATCTTTGCGAATACTATGATTTAACCAAGAACCCCGGCATCACTGCCAAGAAGTGGAGCGACGAAGAATATTTATATCTGAATGAAAGTAACATTCGAAGAAAACTCCTGACGTTTGATTCGGAGTCGTTTGCTAAAGTGGATTTTTATGTTCCGGTTATTCACTGCATTTCGTGCATTTGGCTATTGGAGCACCTGAATAAAATGGAAGCGGGTATCCTGAAGTCGCAAGTCAATTTCCCGCGAAAGACCATCACTATAGAATTCAATCCGCAGCAAGTAAAGCTGAGCAGTATTGCAGGGTTGATTCATTCGCTGGGCTATGTTCCTCAAATAAATTTAGAAACCGGAAAGAAACCAACCGGGCTTTCGCAGAAATCGCTTGTGACTAAACTAGCGATAGCGGGATTTTGCTTTGGCAATGTGATGTTGTTCAGCTTTCCGGAATATCTGGGCATTGATCAGCACGATCAAAATCTGATGCGGATTTTCCCATGGCTTAACTGGGTGCTTTCCTTGCCGGTATTTATTTACAGTGCGTCAGATTATCTAACAGCTGCCTGGAAAAGTTTTCGTCAGAAGCAGATCAACATCGATGTGCCAATCGCTGCTGGTTTAATTGCACTTTTCTTCCGCAGCAGCTACGATATTATCACGGCTACCGGACCTGGCTATCTGGATTCCTTTACCGGACTTGTGTTCTTCTTGTTAATTGGAAGGTGGTTTCAAGGCAAGACCTATGAAAGTCTTGCATTTGATCGGGACTTTGCATTCTACTTTCCGTTGGCGATTCATAAACTTGTGAAGGATGAATGGAAGCCAATCGTGATCTATGATCTGAAAGTAAACGATCGTATTCAAGTGCGTAACATGGAGGTTGTTCCAGCCGACAGCACACTCCTAAACGATCAGGCATTTATCGATTACAGTTTCGTCACGGGCGAGTCACGGCCAGTGAAGGCGATGAGTGGCGATTTAATTTATGCCGGTGGAAGGTTAATCGGTCAGCCAATTGAACTGGTCGTTCAAAAGGAAACATCACAAAGTCATCTTACGAGCTTATGGAATCATGAAGCTTTCCGCAAGAAAGAGGAAAGTCATTATCATAAAATAATCGATAAGTCTGCCCGTGTCTTTACGTGGATCGTCATGGGCATAGCCGTACTCACAGCTGTATACTGGTATTTCATCAAACCTTCCGAAATGTGGTTGATACTTACCTCAGTATTGATGGTAGCTTGTCCGTGTGCGCTGGCATTGGCTGCTCCTTTTACATATGGAAGTATGTTGCGCGTGTTTGGTAAAAACAAATTCTATTTAAAGAATGCTGATGTGATTGAACGAATGGCGGGTATTGATGCTATTGTCTTTGATAAGACGGGCACACTCACCTACGCTCAACAGCCACAAGTTGAATTTGTGGGTGAAATCAGTTCGCTTGAAATGGAGTGGATCAAAGTCTTATCCAGTTATTCAACGCATCCGCTCAGTAACATCGTTTATAAATCAATTCATCGAAAAGCTGCACACATCGTTTCTGACTTTCAGGAGTGGCCGGGAAAAGGTTTGGAAGGAACAATTGATGGTCATCGGATCAAGCTGGGATCTGCCTTGTTTACAGAATTTAAGGGCAACGTTGATTTTTCTTCTACGCTTGTATTTGTTTCCATCGATGGGGAGGTGAGGGGTTACTTTACAATTGCAGTATCGGTAAGAAATGAAATCAAGGATACGCTGAAGCGATTGAATGGCAAGTGTGCTGCTTTACTTTCCGGTGATCACGACTCTGACCGTGAACGAATGCGCGAACTCTTTCATGCTACTACTGAACTGCGCTTCAATCAAAGTCCTCACGACAAACTTGACTATATCCGCGACTTGCAGCAAACCGGCAAGCGTGTGATGATGGTAGGAGATGGGCTCAACGATGCAGGCGCGATGAAACAGAGTGATGTAGGCATTGCCGTTACAGATGATACCGGAACCTTTACTCCGGCTTGCGATGGAATTCTGCAAGGGGAGCAGTTGAAAGAGTTGGATAAATTTTTGGCTTTGGCGAAGTCATCGTCCGTGATATTGAAAGCCGGCTTTACCATCTCGTTTATGTACAATGCCATCGCACTGACGATTGCCGTAACGGGCCATCTCACTCCGCTGGTGGCGGCTATACTTATGCCGATCAGCAGCATTAGCGTAGTAGGTTTTTCTTCGATTGCTGTTCAGTTGGTAGCAAAACAAAAGTTAAGAGATAAATAACAACTAACTATATGTACACTTCAGGAGAACAAGCATTGGCAGCTGTACAACCGGGGCAAAGAATTTTTATTCATGGTGGCGCAGCTACGCCACACTATTTGCTTAGCAAACTAGTTGAGCGGGCGAATTCACTTTGGAATATTGAATTGGTAAGTATCAGTCTGCAGGGAGAAGCTTTGTTTGCGGATAAAAAATACCACGACAATTTCAGGTTGAATTCTCTTTTTGTATCTCCGAACGTTCGGGACGCAGTGAATGAAGGCAGGGGAGACTATGTGCCCATGTTCTTAAGCGACATACCTCAACTATTTCGCAAGAATTTGTTGCCACTGGACGTGGCGCTCGTTCAGGTGTCGCCACCCGACAAGCACGGCTACTGTTCGCTGGGCACATCAGTAGATTGTGCTTTGGCGGCAGTGAAGTCTGCTAAGCACGTGATCGCACAAGTTAATTCACGAATGCCGCGTACACTGGGTGATGGCATCGTTCACGTGAGTGAGTTGGATGCGATGGTAAGCTCTGACCAGGAGCTGCCGGAAGTACTCGTCAATAAAGATCTTGCTGAAACTACGATGCGCATCGGCCGTCAATGTGCTGAGTTGGTTGAGAATGGCGCTACACTTCAGATTGGTATTGGCAGTGTGCCGGATGCCGTGTTATCGAGTCTGATGAATCACAAGGAATTAGGTATTCATACAGAAATGTTTTCCGATAGTTTGCTGCCGCTAATTCAACAAGGAGTTGTCACCAATCAGCATAAGAAGAAATATCGTGGCAAAACGGTTAGCTCATTTGTGCTCGGCAGCAGAAAATTATATGATTTCGTAGATGATAATCCCAGCGTGATGATGATGGGTGTGGATTATGTTAACGATACTTCGGTGATTCGCACCAATCCGAAAGTAACAGCTATCAACGGAGCCATTGAAGTTGATGTAACAGGGCAGGTCTGCTCTGATTCCATTGGCACTTATCATTTTTCGGGAGTTGGCGGACAAATGGATTTCATGCGCGGAGCGGCATTATCGGAAGAAGGCAAGCCGATCATTGCGCTGAATTCGATTACTTCTAAAGGCGAATCCAGAATCGTTTCTTTATTGAAGCCGGGTGCAGGTGTTGTCACCACGAGGGCTCATGCGCATTATATTGTGACAGAATATGGAGTGGCGTATCTTTATGGAAAGAACATGCGGCAACGAGCGAAAGAATTAATTAAGATTGCACATCCCAATCATCGCGAAGCCTTGGAGCGAGCAGCATTTGATCGGTTTCATACATATGAATTTGAACGAACCATTTATTGAGCTATGGGCATTATCGTTTTATTAATTAGCATCAGTTTGTGTATTGCCTTGCTTTTTCTGGGCGTGTTCTATTGGAGCATCAAAAGCGGTCAGTTCGATGACACATATACACCTTCCGTGCGTATGCTGTTTGACGAAAAGAAAGAAAAAAGTAAAGATTCAGTATAACCAGAGACGGATATGTTGGGCGTATTAACCGACAGTCAGATAGCGCAGATACTCCAATCACAATTGATTGGCAGGCTGGGTATCGTCAGTGAAGGCAAGGTTTATATTTTGCCAGTAGCCTACGCATTCGATGGCCACTATATCTATGCGCATTCGCGCGAGGGTCTTAAAATAAAACTGATGAGAAAAAATCCTTCGGTTTGTTTTCAGGTGGATAGCATAGAAAGCTTGTCGTCCTGGCGAAGTGTTTTGATCTGGGGCAACTTTGAAGAGTTAAAGACACCACAGAGTCAAAAGGCAGCCGCTAAACTTTTGAAAGACCGGTTTGATCCCATGACCATCAGCAGCACGTTGCTTCAACCGAAAGAAGAAATTGGCCCGCCAAAAGTGGTGGAGAAGAAGCTGAAGGCCATTTATTTTAGAATTCAAATCAAAGAAATGTCGGGCCGGTTTGAGAAGCCTGGCCAGGGATAGCTTGCATTCCTCATGGCTATCGTAGCCTAAGTTCCATTCAATGTTTTCATCCAAATAATTTCGCCTGATAAAAATCAGGTTGTGATCAGGCTTTTATCAGGAGGCTCTTTTTGCCTCGTTTCTATTTTTACCCCGTTAACCTGAAACAACATCTCCAATGGAACTACAAAAATTCAGCTACGATAATAAGATCGTAAGAGCCTTTATGATTGCCACGGTGATCTTTGGGCTGGTGGGAATGCTGGTGGGCCTGACGGCAGCCATCCAACTCGTTTATCCCATTTTTAATTTTGACACGCAGTACACAACGTTTGGCAGAATACGACCACTGCACACAAATGCCATCATCTTTGCGTTTGTTGGCAACGCCATGTTTGCAGGCGTGTATTACTCAATGCAGCGCTTGCTAAAGACGCGCATGTTTAGCGACACCCTAAGCTGGATTCACTTCTGGGGATGGCAGTTAATCATTCTTGCAGCTGCCATCACCTTGCCGCTTGGAATCACGACCGCTAAGGAGTATGCCGAGTTGGAATGGCCGATTGACATTGCCATTGCTTTGATATGGGTGGTGTTTGGCTGGAACATGATTGGCACGATCATCAAAAGACGTGAACGTCACATGTACGTGGCCATCTGGTTTTACATCGCCACTTTCGTAACAGTTGCGGTGCTTCATATTGTAAACTCCTTTGAGATGCCGGTAACACTCTTCAAGAGTTACTCCTGGTACGCAGGCGTGCAAGACGCATTGGTGCAATGGTGGTATGGTCATAATGCGGTGGCATTTTTTCTAACGACACCGTTTCTCGGTTTGATGTACTACTTCCTTCCCAAGGCCGCTAATCGCCCGGTATACTCTTATCGCTTGTCAATTATACACTTCTGGTCATTGATCTTTATTTATATCTGGGCAGGACCTCATCATTTGCTCTACACTTCGCTACCAGATTGGGCACAGTCACTCGGTACCGTGTTTTCAATTATGCTCATCGCACCATCATGGGGTGGTATGTTAAATGGTTTGATGACCTTGCGCGGTGCATGGGACAGAGTACGTG
The DNA here is from genome assembly GCA_044222145.1 of Cyclobacteriaceae bacterium. Lineage (GTDB taxonomy): Bacteria > Bacteroidota > Bacteroidia > Cytophagales > Cyclobacteriaceae > ELB16-189. Next base: position 38 of record JBGANU010000017.1, on the reverse strand, counting down.
AAGATGTTGTATTGAAATTTATGGTGGTTGCCGTTACT
>JBGANU010000005.1:0-339697 GCA_044222145.1 Cyclobacteriaceae bacterium | reverse complement strand
TAAGCTTTTTCTCCAGCAACACCTTTTGCCGTTCGTACTGCGGACGGAAGATCGCCAACTGGTTATCAATTTGTGCCAGCGTTTGACGTTGGTCCAAATCGTTTTTTATAATTCCGAGGCGCGTATCGCGAGATCGGTTGATACTTTCAACTAATTGCGCTTCTTGTTGCAATACCGCTATCTCGCGATTGAGGTTTGATATCTCAATGATGGGATCTCCTTTCTTCACGATCGCCCCGCTTTCACGAATCACGCGCTTAATATTTCCGCCTTCAATTGCATCGAGGTATACGGTGCGGCTTGGCTCTACAATTCCTGTTTGAGGAATGTATTCTTTAAACTCACCGCGTTTTACTTCCGAGATGGTAATCTTATCTTTTTCAATTTTAAGTTTCGAACGTCTGTCGGCAAATATTACCTGATACGAAACAAAAATCACCAGCAACGCAATCCCACCGTAAGTAGCAATCCGCTTTACCGTCCACGTTTTCTTTTTAAGCTGTTTATCCATTATAAATTAAATTTCTATTAGTGCTTGGATCGTTTTTCAGTTCGAAAGGTTACACGCTATTCCCGTGGTGGCCTATCCCAACCTCACGCCCAGTTGCCAACAAACGTGCCAACGAGGGAATGGCCTAAAAGCGGTGTTTTTCTTGTATTTCTTGAAATTTTCTAGTTCAACTTTGAACGTACCTGTCCGGTAACGGACGAGAAATTCATAATTTTGTGACGTTGTCCTGCAAATTCAGGCTTAAAACAAAGGTTCCGGTTTCGGTACCAATATTGCCCGCATGCGGACATGTTCTCATTTTAAAACAGTCAACTTATGTCTGAATCGAAACAGGGTAAAATCTTAATTATTGACGATAACGAAGATCTTTTAAAGGCTGCCAAGATGCATTTGAAGCGACATTTTGCTCAGGTGGACATCGAAAAAAATCCTGAAGCTATACCTGCGCTGATGAGCAACGATGACTATGACGTGATCCTGCTCGACATGAACTTTACAAAAGATGTTAGCAGTGGCAGCGAAGGTTATTATTGGCTTGAAAAAATTCTTCAAATAGATCCATCGTCAGTCGTGGTTTTGATTACCGCCTATGGCGATGTGCAAATGGCCGTGAAAGCTATTAAAGCAGGAGCCACTGATTTTGTGTTGAAGCCGTGGGAAAACGAAAAACTGCTGGCGACTTTATATTCTGCTATGCGGCTGCGTGAATCACGTGACGAGATTCACAATCTGAAAATCAAGAATCAGGAAATCAATCTGGCGCTCAATGAAAAGTACAGTGATATTATTGGCTCCAGTCAGTCGATGCAACGGATTTTTCAAACCATTGATCGCGTAGCACAAACAGATGCCAATGTATTGATACTGGGAGAAAACGGCACTGGGAAAGAATTAATTGCGCGGGCCATTCACCGCAACTCTGCCCGCAAGAATGAATCGTTTATCAGTGTTGACCTGGGCTCGATTACCGAAACACTTTTTGAAAGCGAGTTATTCGGTCATAAGAAGGGATCATTCACCGATGCAAAAGAAGACCGACCGGGAAGGTTTGAATTAGCAAACAATGGAACACTGTTCCTGGACGAGATTGGAAATCTTTCTATGCCGCTACAGGCGAAGCTTCTTACCGTTTTACAAAACAGAAAAGTAAGTCGTGTAGGATCGAACAAAGACACCCCGATTGACATTCGCCTGATTTGCGCAACCAACCTGCCGTTATACGACATGGTAAAGGAAAATCGTTTTCGTCAGGACTTATTGTATCGCATCAACACCATCGAAATTGAGTTACCGTCACTGCATGATCGCCTGGAAGACATACCACTGCTGGCAAATCATTTCTTAAAACATTACGCAGCCAAGTATGGAAAGAGTGTTTCCAAAATCAGTGAAGCTGCCATGACGCGAATGAACAAACATCCCTGGCCGGGAAACATTCGAGAACTACAACACGCGATAGAACGCGCCATTATTCTCAGCAATACATCTGTTCTTCAACCGGAAGACTTTAACTTTACAGCCCCCGCACCAAAGGAAAACGACCAACAACTCAATCTCGATCAATATAATCTCGATGAAGTTGAAAAATTACTCATTCGAAAAGTACTGAAAAAGTATAACGGGAACATTACGCAAGCCGCTTCGGAGCTGGGGCTCACGCGTTCTTCCCTGTACAGAAGATTGGAAAAGCACGGACTTTAAGTCAACCGGAGATTCGTATCTTCCCAGTAATTCTTAATTCATGGCTTTTGGCGTAAATGATTTTCGTTTTCGAGTAGCCTTTCGGGTTGTGCTGATTGGCCTGACGATGTCGTTGCTGGTATACATGATAGCACGGCCGAATATGATTTTCGCGGCAGGGCTGACGGGACTCATCATCATCAGTCAGCTCTTTGAATTATATCGTTTCACTTCCCAAACTAATCGCAAACTCACACGCTTTCTGGAGTCTGTAAAATATTCTGATTTTATTTCCGGGTTTGCGACCGATAATAAACTTGGCCGCAGCTTTCGCGATTTGAATACAGCTTTCAACGAAGTATTGGAAGCCTTTCGCAAAGCGCGATCGGAAAAAGAGGAAAACTGGCAATACTTAAATACGGTTGTGCAACAAGTGCGAACGGGCATTTTATCCTTCGATGCGGAAGGCAACGTGCATCTAATGAATGCCAACGCCAAACGATTTATAGGGATCTCCAATCTCAAAAACATAAACGAGATTAACGAAAAAGAACCTAAGCTATTTAAGGCACTAATTGATGTTGAGCCGGGGAAGAGCACTTTGTATAAAATCGGAAATGAATTTCTTCTCACCATTCAGGCAACGGAATTACGTATTCGGGGAAATACAGTAAAACTTGTCACCCTTCAAAACATTCAAACAGAATTGCAAAAGCAAGAACTGGAAGCCTGGCAAAACCTCACGCGTGTATTGCGTCATGAAATCATGAATTCGATCACCCCTATCTCCTCGCTTACCTCCACCTTGCGCGAAATATTGGATGCTGAATTAGTGAAGAAAGAAGATCACTACGAATTAAAAAACGAAGGCGCTGATGATCTCCGCGAAGGTCTAGGAACAATTGAAAGCCGCAGCAAAGGATTAATCAAATTCATTGACGCTTATCGCGAATACACATCGCTCCCACAGCCTAAAATAAAAACCGTTCGATTAAAGGATCTGCTGGAAAAAGTAGCACAACTCATGAGGCCCGAACTTCGCAAGACGTCAATCGATTTTACTTATTCCTGTGAGTCGGAATACCTCACCATCCAGGTGGATGAAGAGATGATCGAACAAGTGCTTATTAACCTTTTGAAAAACGCTGTTGAGGCATTAGGAGATCGGACGAACGCCAAGTTAGAGCTACTGGGAAAGTATTCGGAGAATGCCGTCATCATTGAAGTAACCGACAATGGACCTGGCATTATCAAAGAAGCGTTGAATAGAATTTTCGTTCCTTTTTTTACCACGAAGAAAACTGGTTCGGGCATTGGCCTCGCGCTTTCGCGACAGATCATGCAGCTTCACAATGGGCTTCTTACGGTAACCTCCGAGCCTGAAGTGAAGACGGTATTTACATTGCGATTCTGAACTTGAACTCAATGAGTTTATTCGCGTAGTCGGATTTTTACAACTGATCAATCTCGACAATAACAATCCACAGCGAACTTCTTTTAAAATCACCTTCCAGTTCAATGGAGTCTTCTTTGAAGGCTAAGACTGCAGGATCACTGAGTGAGCCTGCATAGTATCGCTGTACAAAATCGCCCCGACCAGCTCTCAGCTTGTCCCTCAACTCATCCAAATCAAGAGCATGCCCCGAAAAGATTAAGCAAAGATAATTCTTGCCAGCGGGTGGATCGAGTTTGATAAACTCATCTTCAACCGGTAATTTAATTGTCTTGCGATCATCTTCCAGCCATGCATACGTGCCATTCTTCTCATTCGGATACAACTCAGCATAATTCCACTCCTGATCAAACCCTATCGAATAAAAAAAGACGTTCTGATTTACCTTGACGTTTACTTTAAACTGAGTGCCTGTAGCATACGTATCAATCAATCTGTAATAACCTTTGTTTTTAATTTTCGCATTCATGGTGCTTCCTTCTTTTACACTCAGGTTTCCTTGCACCAACAATTTAGAAGGCTTCAACGCACTTTGTGTGTTCAGCAATTCAAATCCATATAAGATGTAATTCTCTACGTCCTCGTATCGAAACCAGGTAAACCCTTCGTTCCCCCACGACTTTCCCCAACTGTTGACTACTTCAAATGCACCTCCAAACTTTGAATCATCATAGCCAACAATACAAAGCGCATGACCACCCTGATCGCGTTCAGGCTTTTCCCTTGGCTGCCAAAAGTCTGTTGCGAGACTAAAAGAGGGTGGGCAAATCATTCCCACAATCACGGGGCTATTTTCGTAAAGGGCTCGCTTTATTACTTCAACTTTCCTTTCCTTTTTATCTGTCGTATTAAACAAACGCACATAACCCGGAAGTGAAGATTGTTTTGCTTTTGAAAAACCGGGAATTGTGTCGTAACAAAATTCATGAAAGTCACTAAACAAGACACTGCCATCCGTGCGCAACGACTCTAAAAGTGACGTGAGTTTTATTTTATCCGAACATCCTTTTCCTTTTACAATTTGCTTGTAATTGTACAATGGTGAAAAAGCGTTTTGTGTGATGATCGGAGTTTCCTTCCAGCCATTGGCTATGGCATCCAGCATAGTGCGGCCATACCAAATGGTTGCCCATGCTACGCCTGTATTAGAACTGTGTTGGGTAACAACACGAGGGCAATATTTCTTTAAACTGTGGAAAGGAGGAAGCGCGCTGCTCTGCAGATTAAAATAAGAAGGCTTGAGTGGAAGCGAATTATAAACATCATCTTCAAACTCAAGCCCACGCAAATCAGTTTGGCCGAGGCTAACCAAACTGATGCACCATAAAAACAACAGTGTGCCTACCCTCATCTATTCGTTTTCGCCTGAAACACAAATTCGCTACCAGGTTCGTTTGATCCAAACTCTCCTGTTGTCGGTTTGTTTTTTGCTATTTCAACATACGACCAAATTTCCTGAATGGTTAACACCCTGTTGGGTCCACCATAACTGCGAAGTGCTTCCATAAAAAGTTTTGCAAATGGCGAGTGTTGATTAGGTCTTCCATCAGCTACATACACTTTGCCACCGGATGTGATGAACTTTCTTGTCTTATACTGAAGCTTGCGGTTGATAAATTCATCCTGACTTTCCACCTGGTAGACAGCATCCTCTTCTCCGCGCTTCGCCAGTTGCTGATCAAATGTTCCTCCGAAACACGCATCCATTACCAGAAATACGTGATTGCATGGAATCGTTTCAAGGTAATCGCGCAAAGTGGTATGAGCGAAATAACTTTCTTTTGTCTCATCGTTTGTCTTCGTGTCTTTGAACACCAGATAGCCAGCCTTGAACACCTCATCAAATTGACCATGACCAGCAATGAAAATAAATAGCTGGTCGTTCTTCATGTAGTTCTTCTTAATGTACTCTCTGATCTTGGTGATAAATTGTGCTTTTGTCGGATTGAGAAGTAATTCGGTCTTATAGCCATAATTAGTTCTCAGTTCTTCTTCAATCTTGGTCGCATCATACACCGGGTTAATCAGATCGCCCCATTCATCGTAATCATTCGTACCAACAATCAAGGCATAATCCGTTCGATCCGCCATAGCCACTGCTACCGGAAGTGTTACGTTTACGCTTCTTACTTCCGTAGATGTCTCTCCCGTTTCATTGACCGCTACCACCTTAATTTCATTGGGTCCGTTCGTAAATTCCACCTCCTCTTCAATGTATTTTGCAAACTTGGAGGCATCTACGGAATTAGAAGTGCCGAAGCCGCGATTGGTTACCGGCTCAACTCCATTAATGTAGAGCGTAACATTTCTAAGTTTTTGAACGGTGTTCACCCCAACTTTGACGGTCATCTTCTTGATCTGAATACTCGTCACTTGTTGGTTAGGCGACAACCACACAATCACCGGAGGTGACGATTTGGTTGTATAGTCCACTGACACGGTGTTGCTCTTACCACTGATGGTCTGACCGACCACGCAGGCGGGTAGACAACACACTGCAATTGCTAAAAACCGGAGGGCTTTCATGTTATTATGATTTATTTGTTGATACTAAGTCTCTTTTGTTGATCGCGGTATAACGTTTTCACTTGCGTGATATAAATTCCATTGCTCAACGCATTTCCGGCATGGTCCGTTGTATTCCAGTTTATTTCATGATACCCTGCTGTGAAATGACCATCCGCTACGGTGGCAATTTTGCGCCCCAGTAAATCGATCACGTCAACAGTCACGCGATCGTCAGTGGGAACGCTAAACGAAATTGTTACCCGATCAGATGCCGGGTTAGGGAAAACATCGTGGAATACCAATTGATCAACAGCCGTTTTCTCTTTAATAAATTTTTCATCTCCAAAGTAAACTTTGAAATGACCTGAACTGGATTTATTGAAAATGTATTGGCTGATGCTGCGCATATCCAAACCGCGTTGCTGATTTACATCCCACAGCACTAATTGCTTATCGTTCTGTCCAAAATAGGAATTGTCCCATTTCATGGTCATTAGTTCGTTGGCATTTGACTCTACAAAAAACTCCCACACATGATTTTCAGCAGTTGGAACAATGTCTTTTGTGTAGGATATATTGAACAACTCCTTCGAGGCGTGATTTAATTCAATGTAGTCCATGAAGCGAGGTACTGTGAAATCATCGAACCTATCGTACTGTTCACTGGCATTTCGGTTCATTCCAATTCCTGAGAAATTCATGGTTTGAAGGGAATTTGATAATTCAAAGTTGAGCTCCCAATTATCCATGTCAATAGAATTTCGTAGAGGAACAATTGGTTTACTTTCCACACGGCCAGCCGCGGCTTTCTTTTCTGCGGGAAACACCAAAGTACCAGCCGTGTTGGCCATTACAAAACCACCTTCGTACTTGTTCAATATTGTTCCGTTGGACCAACTTCCTCCGCTATATGTTCTTAAGTTACCAAGGCCTAGTGTTGAATTGTCGTGGGTATCATAGCTATAGGTTTTTATATCATCCCACAGTAAATTAATGACATAGGGATTACCAATCTGATTGAAGCCCTGTGTAACGTTAATGGTAAACGGCTCACTGATTCTACCCACTGTCTTTCCCGGACCTGAGTCCAACGTTGCGCTGGCTGAAGATAACAACCAATATCCCTCTCCGGGGTTGATGGATGATGATCCATTCAATTCGTTCGTCTTTCCACCGGAATATCTGAACAGTCTCCACTTTGACTTGTCACCATACTTACCGAAATCATCTCCAAACACATTATCAACTGATTTAGACTCGAGTGTTAACGGAATCGATACAATTTTATAATTGTTTTGGGCAGAACCCGCGGAGAATGGAATGGTGAGACCATTTTGGTCAATTGTAATACTCACGCCTATTATGCCAGTATCTGAATAATCGCCATTATTGTTATACGCTGTTACGATATATTCAATGCCTTGCTCTTTGACAGCAGTAGCAGGAATCGTGAATTCCCAAATGTTACCAGAAGTATTCGTGAGCGCAACATACGTTTCCGTCCAATCAAACGAAGTTGACTCGCCATAGTTCATCTCCACCGATGACACGCCCGACTCGGGATCAGTAATTGTTAAGGAAACCTTAACCGCCTGACCCGCCTTTGTGGTGGTTGGCGTAGTGTTGCTGCCAATAACAGGCGGTGTAGTGTCTGGATTTGGCAAGGTGGTAACAGATCCGGTTAATGGACTCAGTTGTTTATAATTGATGGATGAGCCACTGCCCTTGTAAGAATAAATAACCAAATAGTAAGTGGTCGCTGCTGAAACACTTGTCGTTTGATTATACGCTGTGCCCGTGCCTACAAAATTTATAAAACCGTCACCGAAAGCGTCCCCTGCGTTGTAGGTGGTTCCATCAACGGGAACGCTTGTGGGAGCAGAACCAGTCTTTCGTATTCCGATGTAACCATCAGCCGCCACCGTTCCAGCTATTGCTGCAGTAAAGGAGAAGGAATAACTGGAAGATGTAATGCTCGAAAACACAAGGCTCGTTGGTGAGTTAGAGGGCTCTGTTGCAGCAGAGCTTATGGTTGCCTTGCTTCCGGTTAACGGAGAAGTTGCAAGGTAATTTGTAGTTGTACTGCTGCCATTGAACGAATATATCTTATAGAAATAAGTGGTGCCCGCTGTCAGTCCGGTATCTGTAAAGCTGGTTGCAGACCCAGAGTATGCAACAACTCCATCACCCAAAACTGCACCCGATGTGTAAGCAGCTCCATCAACTGGGTCAGCGGTAGATGCTGATCCGGCTTTGCGTACGGCAATGTATCCTGAAGGTGGCGTAGCAGGAGCAGTAAACGAAACGGGAATGGCAACATCAGTGGCCGTTCCAAAAAGCAAGGTCGCTGGTTGAGCCGTTGGCTCAGTGGCCAATGAACTAGTTGTTGCCTTACTTCCCGACAAAGCAGCAACGGACGTGAGGTAATTTGTAGTTGCTGCGCTGCCATTGAAGGAATAAATTTTATAAAAATAAGTGGTTCCAGAAGCTAATCCATTATCAGTAAACGAAGTGGAAGTTCCTGAGAATACAACAGTTCCATCTCCCAATGTTGTGCCTGCTGTGTACGCGTTGCCATCTACCGGATCGGTTGTTGGCGCTGACCCTGCCTTTCGAACGGCAATATATCCGGCCGCAGCAGGTGCTGCGGCTGTGAATGAAATCGGAATAGAGGTATTCGTTACTGCTCCAAACACAAGCGCGGTTGGTTGCGTGGTTGGTTCGGTAGCAAGAGTCACTGTAGCTGTGGCCTTGCTTCCGGCAAGAGGAGTTGTGATCAAATAATTAGTTGTACCTGATGCACCGTTGAATGCATATATTTTATAGAAGTACGTGGTATTGGCTGCAAGTCCGGTGTCCGTAAACGAAGCAGCAGCTCCAGAGTAGACCACAACGCCATCGCCTAAAGTTGCTCCTAATGAGTATGAAATGCCATCAACTGGATCACTAGTTGGTGCAGAGCCTGCTTTGCGGATAGCAATATAGCCCGCTGGTGCGGTAGCAGGTGCTGTGAAAGAAACCGGAATGGAATTATTTGTAGCTGTTCCAAAAACCAAAGTTGTTGGTTGAGCCGTAGGCTCCGTGGCCAGTGCGCCACCGGTTGTAGTAATGGTCGCGCTGAGTGGATTAGTGGTCAAATAGTTAATCGAAGTACCATATCCATTAAAGGAAAATATTTTCACAAAATAAGATGTGCCGGCAATCAATGATGAATAGACGTTGCCAGCGACAATGTTATCCGCGTATTGAACAATGCTGCCGTCAGACAATACATCGCCTACATTTAATTCAATACCATCAACTGGTAATGCAGTTGGTGCTGAACCAACTTTGTAAATGTGCAGATATCCGGTCGGATTACCAGTGGCGGCCGAGATATTATAAGTGAACGTAGTATTTTGAAGATCCACAACAACGAGATTGGTGGGCTGTGCCACCGGCTCTGCAGCAAAAGCACTTTGAGCGTATTTGGCAACGTAAGCATCAGCTGATCCAAGCGAAGCTTTGTCCTGCAAGTTGGAATTAAAATCAAAACTTGTGGTACCCTGAAAATAGCCACCCGTGTATACATTGCCAGTCCCATCCACCGCAATGGTGGTGCCTTCCTCATCACTTGTTCCTCCAAGAGTCCTTGCTACTCTAAGTGACCCATCAGCTGAAGCATAGGAAGCAATGTAAATATCATTCAATCCGTTTGATGTGTAAGATGTCCCCGTCAACGGATCGAAATCAGCAGTCCCAGCAAAGTAACCTGTGCTATACACATTTCCAGAAGCATCAACTGCTAAAAGGTTAGAACGATCATTGGAAGTGCCACCGAATGTATTTATCCACGTATGAGTTGGGAGAGATGTGGTTCCATCATATTTGGCAACAAATACATCAATCGCACCATTCGAAGTTTTTGAAACATTCCCAGAATTAGAAAAAAAACTGGCAGAAGAAGAAAACACTCCTCCCAAATAAATATTTGTTCCACTTACCACAATACTTGTTACTTCATCTGCATCGGTTGATCGCACGGTTGCCCACCATACCAATGCGCCTGTTGAGATATCATATTTTCCGAAAAAACCATCACTGCTGCCCAGGTTACCCGTTGCAGAATTGCTGGCACCAGGATCCAGATCAATGGTGCCACTATAATACCCACTCACATAAACATTAGAATTATCGACATCAACACTATAGCCCACATCAGGCGATGTTGATCCAAACGTATCAATCCAAGCTAACGCTCCTGCGCTGGTCAGTTTTATCAGGAAAACATCCGTGGTGCCAATCGCGGTTTTGTTATTTGTCGACACATTGCTCGGATCAAAATCTACTGTGCCTACAAAATATCCTGTGACATACACATTGCCGGAGACATCCACTTTAATTGCATATGCAGCATCATTGTCTGTCGATCCGTGGGCGTTCACCCAAGTTAAGGCACCCGTTGAAGAGTATTTTCCATAAAAAATATCTACAAGACCACTGGACGTTAAGTTACCAACGGCAGCGCTTGGATCAAAATCAACGGTTCCACTAAAGTATCCTGCGACATACACATTACCAGATGCATCCACTGCCGTGGCATAAATTTCTTCGTTACCTGTACCCCCCAGTTGCTTGACCCAAACAAGGATACCTGCACTTGTATATTTTCCAAAGAATCCATCACTGCCTCCGGCTGAAGTTAAACTCGTTGCCGTGCCTTGTGGATTAAAATTGACCGTGCCTGTAAAACTTCCAGAGATGTATACGTTTCCGGACGCGTCTACCACGGTACTTTGAACGACCTCATCACCGGCAGCACCGCCAATAGCATCTAGCCACGTGATGTTTAGATTTTGTGCGTTGATGAGAAACGGAAATACAAACAAAACTGCTAGTAAAAATCTTTTCATAGTATATCAGAACAACGTCAAACAAAAATCAAATTCATTAATTATCTTTTTAATTCGGCTCCGGAGGAACAGGTAAGTCAGCCTTCTTTTTTGATCCACCACCGACTAACACTGCTGCAACCGCGCCCACTGCTAAGAATGGTAACACCTTAACGATAAACGGTGTCTTTGGCTTGACTTTAAAATTAGGACTGATCGCCTGGCCGGAAGAACTTCCCGTTAGCCGCAATTGATAACTTCCTGTCTTGGTTCCTTTTGGTACTTGCCACGAGAACACTCCGCTGTTACCTGTATCCGAAATCTTTTCTTGTACCACTCCATTCTTCATTAAACTGAGTTCGACATTTTCAGTGGGTGTACCTCCTGACCAGCTAATGCTTAACAGTTTTCCCCGTTTCACTCCACCTCCTGTTGGTGATAAAAACGCGAGGGGGCGCACCGAAGAGGATGACACAACAGCGCCCGGCTCACCTCTTACCTCAATCACGAGATCTCCTTTATACTCTGGCAGTTCATTTTTTGCGTTCCAAACTACACGCTTGTCTTTGCCCGGGGTAATTCTGCTGCCGATATCACCGTTGGCTTTTATAATAGCCTTCGAAAAATTGCTATTAGACGCGTATAAATTGATTTTAAATTCCTGACCGTCCTTGCCAGAGAGGTCGTAGGTGATGATAATGTCATCCCCGTTCACCGTGGCCCGCACGTTTTCGATTTTCTGTGCTACCAGGCTCCCGCACATGAGCAATAAGATCAATAAGGATATAATTCGCTGCATAACGCTAGTGATGAATTTTAAAAAAAATAATTAACGAAAATTACGTCTTTGTGGGAGCAAAATCAACAGACTATTCAAATGTATTTTGAGCACGCTTTTGATCAACCTAACCCCTTAAGCTTCTGAAAACAGCTGCCATCATTGTGTTTTTGAATGGCTCGCTTAAATGGTTGTATCACCAAAGAGCCCTACTTAGGCGTTTCCATTTCCTGAATGAATAATCTTTAGGTGATATGAGCGAGGGAGTTTATGAATGAATAACTACACTAATTCTCAGACGCTGCAAACTTCCTGCAGTTTTTGTCATCGCAACACCATGCGCACCGATCAGAAATTTTACCTCCGAGATCATTTAGATTTTCTTACATTAAAAATTTGATAGCTCTGTGGACGGTGATCACCTTCTGCAATTGAACGTATCTTCTACAACCACTTCAGCGAAACAGCCTTGTGCATCCGCGCGCTGAGTTCTACATCTTCAAACTCAATTTTAGTAGCCTTTAACGAATACAACAGAAAGCGAACTTCTCTCACATGCACGGCATCATCTGCTTCGGCCAGACGATAGAGATGGACAAAAGCACACAATTTTTCTTCTTCGTTACACCGGTTAAGCAACGCGATTCCGTCTTCATAAATTTCCCGTTCAGTCTTGTCAGCCACAGTTTCCTCAAAATCATCAAACACCCAATCGGGTATCTTTTCCTCCAGCTTAATTTTTCGGATGGCGGCCTTTTCCCGCTGATCGATGGCCCCATCCACCATCACCAGCAAATGCACAAAGTGAAGTAGTCCCAATTGAAAATCAATGTTCTGCTTAGTTTCCATCTCACTCCAGGCTTTCATACGTGTATTCGTTTCCGTTCACCACTCTATATTGATTTGCCCAGGATGATTGTCAAAATGATCATAAACAAAATGGCGACAATCAGTCGGTAGGATTTGAATTGATATCTTCTCAACACTGCTTTCATTTTCGTTTCAAGGTTTGTAGTATGCCTAAACTATGACATTTGCATCTGCATAACTTTCACGAGCAATTCGGACGAGTTCTTTGCTTCGAACTTGAACCGAAGATTCTTGCGATGACTTTCTACTGTATGAAAGCTGATGCTAAGCCGACTGGCTATCTCTTTCGAGGAATAGCCTTGAGCCATTAATGCTATTATCTCCTTTTCTTTTGCTGTGATGGTGTTCATAACAAACTGGTTTAAGTCCATTGGCCGAGAGCCATGAATGCTCTTTATGCACAAAGTGATTTCCCGTAACCATGATCATGAAAAAAAGTCAATCCTTCGTTTGAAAGACTGACTTTCTCATTCTCCTGAGTTGGCAAAACCTACTGTTGTGGCGCCTTTGCAATCAGGTCCTGCGATGGCGCAATAGAATTTTTCTTTACTTTTTTGCGAATGCTCATTGTGCCTTGCACCGAAACCAGCGTCATTACAATTTGATCGTTCTCCAGTGTTGTCACATATTCCGTTCCTTCGCCCTTCTGCGAGAGTTCATAAATACTTCCTACTTGCAGGGCTCCCATTTTTTGACTCCACTGCTGCTTCACCGCCTGAAGGTTGTCATACAGATCCATGGGCAATTGAGCATCTTTTATTTTGCGACCACGTGCAATCAAGTTACCCTCGCTGTCGTAATAGGCAATTCGCAAGGTCTGATCGAGATTGAAATCGGCCGCAAATAAATCACCAGCCTTGGTCCACTTCACATTGGTGGCACCTTTGAACTGCTCGTTAAATTTTGAAGCTGCTGCTCCGGCTGGTTCAATTTTCTGTTGCCCTTTTAACGTGCTCATGCCAACAAGCAAAAGCACAACTGTCATAATCTTTTTCATGATGTTTGTTTGTTTAATGGTTAATTGTTAAAAACGTTTTTCAGAATTCTGATTTGGTTAGCAACTCATTTGTTGTCACAACCGGTCTTAGTGCAAACGCAACACTCGTGTAACCCAAATAAAATCAGTGAGTTGTAATCAGGTAGCCTGCCTCGGTTAGAGGCTAAAGGCTGACCAATTTCAGTAGCTCTTTAAAAGAGAACTGATCAGGACTTGGGATTACAATTAGTGAAAAATCCCGTATCGAGATCTAATGTTCGCTGCACGGTGAATCGTTGCACGGAAGCAGATTGAATAGCGTAGAACAAGCCAAATTGCTACATTTAACTACCTAAAGAAAATTCTTTATCGCAGGCTGGTTACAAGGCATTGCGGTTTACATAAACCAAGAACAAATGAACGAAGCTTTGATCATTCAAGAGATCAAAAATGGAAACAAAAAAGAGCTGGCCGATATCTACCGGGCTTATCGTAATGAATTTGTGAGCTGGGCTTCACACCACTATCAATGCACCACCGAAGAAGCCCGTGACATCTATCAAGCCTCCATCATTATTTTTTACGACAACATTGTGAAGGAACGGTTGCAACACCTCAACGGCAGCGTGAAGACTTACTTGTTTGCCATCGGCAAAAACAAAATCATGGAACTGCGCAGGGCGGATAAAAAAATTTCGACCACGGAGGTGGAGAACATGGACATTGAGGAAGTGAAAAACGGAGAAGCCGAACAAAAAGAATTGCATCTTCAAATCATTCAAAAGTGTCTTGAAAAAATTGGAGATCCCTGCAAAACGATGCTGGAACTTTACTACTTCCATGGCACAGGCTTGCAAGAGTTGGCAGAGAAGCTGCATTACAAAAACAGCGACACGGCAAAAAATTTAAAAAGTCGGTGCCTTTTGCGTTTACGGGAAATGGTTACAATTGAACTGAAAAATCATATAAGCTAACACGATGAAAGATTATACACGCGATATTGAGCTGATTGAAAAATTTCTGGAAGGGAAAATGACGGCTGACGAAACAAAAGTATTTGAAGCAAAAAAGGAAGAAGAAGAATTCAAATCATTGCTGGATGATATGGATCTTCTGATCGAAGGTGTAAAGCGGTCTGCCGCAACTTCTTCAGAAGAAGAGAAGTTAGAACGATTAAAGTTCTTTGGCGAAATCATGGATATGGAGGAAAATGCGCTGAAAGAAGATGACTCCAAAGTAGTTCCACTTTATCGCAAGCCCTGGCTATTGGCGGCTGCCGCTAGCGTTGCTTTACTCATTACAGTTGGTATTGTGTGGATGCAAAACCGTCCACCTCAAAATGAGCGTCTGTTTGTCGCCTATTTCCAACCATTTGATTCACCGGGCAGTGGCCTTACTCGCGGCTCGAGCGAGGAAAACACAAAAACAAAAGCATACGAAGCGTATGACAATGCCCGCTATGCCGAGGCCATCAAACTCTTTAACGAGATCATCAAAACGGTTGACGATCCCATCAGTCATTTGTGTCTGGGCAACGCTCAATTAGAAAATGGACAATTAGAAGAAGCTGAAAAAACATTCACGCACATGATCAGTGAGCACAGCGAGTTGGTGACACAGTCGAAGTGGTACCTGGCATTGACGTATCTGAAAGAAAATAAAATGGAGCGGGCAAAAGCAACGCTGTGGGAGATCAGCAAGAGCAGCACGTATGGCGAGAAGGCTCGAAATCTTTTAAAGGAACTCGAATAACCTAGTGCTATGCAAAACCTAGGTTAGGGTTTAAAATAAATTATTCAACCAAAAACCAAAGGCCATGACGCACATCAAAGGGCACATTCCCCAGGGAACGCTATTCATCACAGACAAACTCGACAAGAACGGAGGAATTATTAAGAACCCAACACCGGTTCGGTGTCACGGTTATCTTTATCCTGCTATTAATGGCAGCGACAACAAACCCGACACAGCTTTAAAAATTCTTATCCAAAACAACAACAAGATTCAACTGCCCGACACCACCAAGACAAAATGGGAAGATAGACGAGTTGGGTTCCACCTAAAATGGATTGATCTGCCACAACCCAATAAAAATGGTATGACGAAAATCGGAATTGCCTATGACCTTATTGATTGGGTGGATCACAAAATGGCAGAGGACAGTCTTGGTGAAATACCTCGCTTTAACGGAATGGAGATAGAAAACATTGACCCTGCTATCTTAGATGATGTTGCCTTCCGGCTGGAAAACTTAATCAGTAAAAATTCCACGGCAGCCTCCGACCCGGAATGCAGCAAGCTGATGAAAATCTATAACGGACACACTCCCTCCACCCTATTTTATAACAAGCAAGACCTCACAGGATCGCAAGTTGCTGTCATGGTGCTGCGACAAAGCGCTGCCTATATCCGCTCTGGCTATTTCGCTGCCAAAAAACATGCGGAAGGTGAAAAAGCACAGTACACCTGGATCAAGAAAAATATAATTCCTTTCGATCTGGCGGATGGCTTTTTTGGTAACTATTAGCAACAGAGTCGGCTGGCCTATTAGGTCAGCCTGAATGCTCAAACTTTCGCACGATTGCGAGCATACCTCCTCCGGATCAACAGGGCAATCAAAACAACCAGCAAAGCTGTCCACCACCAGACAGCATTACTGGTGCTCATATCAAGTGACTTCATGTTGCCAACCGCTATGAATGCCGCCCAATACGAAGGATGCGAGTTAAATTCTTTCGCCTGCTGAAGATAATCTCTTTTTGCATTTGCCAACGAAACATCGATGGCTTCACCATTTGAAAGGTGCTCGTATAACTTGCCCATCACCCTTGCAGAGGCTTGATCGTTTATTTTCCATAAGCTAATAATCTGCGATGGACAGCCAGCGTAGGTAAAACCTCTCGCTATACTCATCACCCCTTCTCCTGATTGATCCTTGCCAATACCCGACTCGCAGGCACTAAGCACGGCAAGGTCAAGCTTGTAGAAGTTCAAACCATACAACTCGTGTGCATACAAATTGCTGTCTTCAATTGTATCTGCCTCCGAACGAAAGACGAGCTTCGATTTGAGCGCATTGGTGGAATCTGCAACACCATGAATCGCCAGGTGAACGATATCGAAATTGCCTGCCTGATTTTTGAACAGAGATTCGGAAGCATCCGCTTTGAAATAGTATTTGTTGACGTCATTCTTCATCACTGCTTTGATCGAATTTATCTCCAGCTCTGTTCCGGGTAAATTACTGAGACCGTCTCTCGTAGCTGCATTTAATCCGGCACCTGCAAAACCCAGTGCAAGAAGTTTGTTACCCTTCCGGTCGCGTTTGCTTTGATTCAGTAAAACACCTGCCGAATAGGCATAACTAACAGGAAACCGCTGAATCAAATAAGGCAATTGATAATTCACCTCAGCACCTTGGGGCAAATCGGTGATCAGGGCTTCAAAAGGAAAATTGAATAATGGGCCGTTGGCCGAAAAGATCAGGCTAACGCCAGGTTGCACAGATGATTTCGATAGGAATAGATCACCTAACAACTTTTGGTAGAGAAAAAAAGCTTTCTCACTGAAGAGTCTGAAGGTTTCTGACTTAATAGCTTCATCAGGGCTAGCCTGCAACAGACGAATAAAATCGCGAAGTGCACTTTTAAACGAATCGGTTTGATAAACTACTTTAGTCAGAATGGAATCCTGTTTTATGATCAGTGCATAAATTTTTTGATCACTCCATAGGTAGTCGATAAAAATGCCATTGCGTTCTTTTATGAGCGACTGAATCTCCGAAATGTCCGTCTCTTTTCTGCTGTATCTTAAATCAAAGTAACCTGGGTTTTCTTTTCCGATCAACACCCGGAGGTTGTCAGACGAACGATTCACATCCAACAAGGCTGCCTGCAACGAGTCTGCTGTAGATTTTTTTAAATTCTCGGACGAAAGCATGCGAATGATTTCAGAACGCATTCCGTTCAGAAGCTTTTCTTTGTCCTGATACTTTCGTATGCCACCAACCGTATCAAACTCCTGTGCCTGATTAAGCGCTGCCTCCAGAAGAACGGCACGTGAGTGCTCAATTATTTGAAGGCTCCGATCCAGGTAGTTACTATTTCGAGTTTTTTCGAAAAGACGAAATGCTACTTCCAACATTCGATCGTATGGGATGGCAGTTGTTTCTAATTCTCTCAGCTGCGGATCATCAAATTTTAAACTTCGTCTGTAAATGGCAAATATGCTGTCTGCCAATACATAGGTGCGCAGCGCGAGATGTAAATAGTCGTCTCGTGAATCACGCTTAGCGATGTTCTCTAATGCTGACGCCTTACTCAGTAATCCGATGATCAAATCGCTATTCTCTTCTGTTGGGCCGGGTATTGGATTAACGAGAACATCCGTATCATGAAAGTCCTTCAACAATGAAATCAAACTGGTGTGTGCATATTTTAGAGCGGAATCATATTCGTGAGTGTCCTCAAAAAAATTGGCTAATGAAAATTTAGCGCCAAACGTATTTAAGTCTTTGTCACCGAAATTTTTCTTCCGGATCATTAAATTCTTGTACAAGTAATACCGACACGAATCAATCTCTCCGATGGCCTGGTGCTCAAAAGCTTTTTGAAGATATACTACTGCAATGGGATCCGTCTCCGGCCCCGTCCACTTTAGATGATACTGAAGAGCCTTTTGAAAGCTGGCGAGTGCTTTTTCATTTTCATTCAACCGACTGTAAGCCATTCCAATGGCAACAAAGCTCAATCCCAGTCTCTCATACGATTTATTTCGGGCAAAACACACAACCGACTGCTCATAACTGGCGATACCACGCTCCAATTGATTATCATACACGTATGCATTACCCAGATTTAAGTAAAGCCTTCCCAGAATTAAATCATTCTTTACATGATGTTTATCCATAAGATCAAGGGCTTTCTGAAGTAACGAGATAGCGGTGGGAATATCCTTGAGGTTGGTTTTAATATTCGATCGAATCATGAGTAAGTCAATCTCTTCAGTAACCGGAATGCCTACCAACTGAGCGATCGACTCGGCTTTTTCGTAATACTTTTCTGCTACATTATTTTTACTATCCGCTCTGTAGAATCCTCCTACCTTTAAATTACTTTCAAGTAAGTTCTTATCATTTTTTCCCAAACGCTCCCGCATCTCCAAAACTTTCAAATGATAATAAAGACTGCTGTCTTTCTGACTATTCAACATAAAGCCATCTGCCAATTGAAACAACGAATCGGCTTGCGCGATCACTCGTGCCGTGTCCATTGAACTAATCTGTTCTTTTTTTTCAACACTATTACGACTCGATAATTCTTGCTGAGATTTTTTTTGACAGGCTATAAATGAATTAGCGGTGATCAGAAGCAAGGCAACGAAAACTTTAGATGTATTCGAGCTGACGATCTCCATGAAAGCCTGTTTAGGACGAAAACGAAGATAATGTTTTGAGCTTAAACCATCCCTGAATTCAGGGATATTGTTACAAAGGCATGCCTGAATTTTTGCTGTTCCAATGATCAGGAGTTGATCAAGACAACCTGAAAGAAATTTCAAAACATGAAAATGAATACCCTGCTAATCAAGCACTGGTGGCGGCCAAAAAATCATCCCACTCTCCCACCTTCCCACTCGCATAATCTTTTAAGAAGATAGCATAGGAAGGTTTGAAAGGTTTCTTTTTCAGTATCATGCCAGCCTCCTCGGGTGTGCAGTCTCCTTTTCTGGCGTTGCACCTTTTACACGCTGTCACCAGGTTTAACCAGGAGTGGGCACCGCCCCTCGAACTGGGTAACACATGGTCCAGCGTCAGATCTTTTTTGGTTCCGCAATATTGACATTCAAAGTTGTCGCGCTTGAAAATATTTTGACGCGTAAGGTTAACCCCTTTATAAGGCGCATGCACATATCGGTTCAATCGAATTACCGAAGGCATGGCAAAGCTTTGCGTAACAGAATGCAACTTGTAACCATTGGCAGGGCGCACCATCTCACTCTTATTCAGGTACACCAAAATGAAAGCACGCTCCACCGAGCACACCATCAAGGGGCTGAAATCCTGATTAAGTACTAAAACCCTGCTGTTCATTCAGGAAAGATAAACCCAAAGTTTGAGTTTTTCAAGACTCAAAACCGGGTTAATGAACTGCTGATAAAGGTGTTCCGCTCGAATGTGTTAGGCTTGATCGGCTAAAATTCTTCTTATTCCCGACAGCCGATGTGTGTAAATCTTTGTCTCGGCATTTAAGACACCTTCTTCTAACAGATGATCGATACGTACTTTACCGGAAGCATGAATAATTTTTTCATCAGGCAGAATAATTCCAACATGATTGACCTGGCCTTCCTTGTTTTGAAAAAAAGCCAGATCACCCGGCTGGGCTTCTGCAAGTGACTTCACCTTCTTTCCATGATTGGCCTGCTGAGTCGCATCCCGCAACAGCGGATAACCCGCAATCTTGAAAACCATTTGAGCAAAACCAGAGCAATCAATACCAAAGGGACTTTTGCCACCCCACTGATAAGGTGCATTCAGATATTTGAATGCAATTGATTTCAAATATTCAAAATCTCTCTTCTGCCCCAAACTTTTTGATTCGCCATTGAAGGCAAACTGTTCCTCCATTCTGAACAGCTCAGAATTAGAAATTGGAACTATGCTTCCAATTAAAATGGTGAGCGGACTCTTTTTGTACAGCAAGCTGCTCGTCACATCAGTTGAGATTTTATAATTGGTATGATTGATCTGTTCAAAAAATTCTTTTGTGATAGCATGATGCTGATTTTCCGATATCCATCCTTCATATAAATCGGCATGAATGCGAATGCGCAACCACTTCTTGTCATCGGTGAGCTGCGTTACCTCGTAATGATCACCAAAAAGAAGTTGTGTAATCTGTTCCGATTGATCAGCCGGATCCTTTCTGACTGATATCAGTGCCAAACGACAAACTCCGTGAGCAATTATTTCCATGAATACCTTTTCCTTATCTGATTTTTACCCGACTTAACTCGCGCTTCACATCTCTTTCTTTAATCGACTCCCGCTTATCGTGTGTTTTCTTTCCTTTACCAATCGCGATTTCAAGTTTAGCCAGTCCGCGGTCATTTATAAACAATCGCAAGGGTAACAATGTTAACCCCTTCTCCGCTACCCGCTTTTCCATTTTTACGATTTCTGATTTTTTAAGAAGGAGTTTCCGTTCGCGTGTTGCATCGTGATTGAAGTGCATGCCGTTGGAATAAGGAGAAATATTGATTCCCTTCACATACGCCTCTCCATTGTTAAAATAAACAAAGCCATCCTGCAGGTTCACTTTGCCTTCGCGAATGGATTTAATTTCTGTTCCGGTAAGCACCATCCCTGCAATATATTTTTCCTGCAGCTCATATTCAAAACTCGCCTGTCGGTTTTTAATGTTGATATCCTTTGAAAATCTTCCTTTAGTCATTATTTGGTGTAAACAGGCTTTTTAATTTTTCTTTTGTCAACATTTTTTGTCCGGTTTTGCCGGTGGCTATCAACCGATCACCACACGCGGCTTCAATGGAACAAATTAATTCATTTCTTTCAATCTTTTCTACGGTGGCCGTAATCGTGAGCTCTTCGCCAACAAAAGCAGGACTCTTGTGGTTGATGCTCAAGAATGTCCCCACTCCTTCCTCATCGTCTTCTTTCATTTCAATAAAAAATAAACGAGACGACCATTCAAAATCGCGACCCAACGCAAACGTTGAGCACACCGCATGCAAGACTTCCCCGTGAAACGCAGCCTGATCTTGCTCGGTCACTACCTTTCGATATATTTTTTGATCACCAGGTTTGAAAATATCTTTCATGCTATATCACCAGGCTTGCCTCGGGGGCAACTTCTAAGCCACAAAATTCTTCCTTCAAAAATTTGAAATGCGCTGCCATCGCAATCATCGCAGCATTATCCGTGCAATATTGAAACTCAGGTATGTAGATATTCCACCGCAATTTCTCCGCAGTTATCTTCAATTGATTTCTCAAACCAGAGTTGGCTGCCACTCCACCGGCAATCGCTATTTCTTTGATCCCGGTTTCCTGACTTGCCTTCTTCAAACGCTGCATCAACATTTTTACCAGATGATGTTGCAAGCTGGCGCAGATGTCATCCCGATGCTTCTCTGCAAAGGCCGGATCTTTCAACTTCTCATCACGGAGAAAATATAAAAATGCAGTCTTGATACCGCTAAACGAAAAATCCAATCCGGGCATATTCGTTTCAGGAAAACGATACGCATCAGGATTTCCGTTCTTCGCGTATTGATCAATCAGTGGTCCGCCTGGATATGGAAGGCCTAAAATTTTTGCTGCTTTATCAAACGCCTCACCCACGGCATCATCTTGCGTTTCACCAATCACCTTCATGTCGAGATGATCATTAACCAACACAATTTGCGTATGACCACCGCTTACCGTCAGGCATAAAAAAGGAAAAGATGGCACCGACTTAACCGCTCCGTTTGAATCTTCATTGATAAAGTGCGCCAGGATATGGGCTTGCATGTGATTCACCTCAATCAATGGAATATTCAATGCCAACGCCAGTCCTTTAGCAAAGGAAACACCAACCAGCAAAGCACCCATCAAACCTGGTCCACGTGTGAAGGCAACGGCATTTAAGTTAGACACAGAAATACCGGAAGTGGTCATGGCTTCGTTAACTACGGCAACAATATTTTGTTGATGAGCGCGCGAAGCCAGCTCGGGCACCACGCCTCCATATTTGTGATGAACAGATTGCGAGGCAACTACATTATTAAGTACCTTGCCTGATCGGATAACGGAGGCGGAGGTCTCATCACACGAAGACTCGATGGCGAGAATAATGGGACGTATTTTTTGATCCATGGACCTGCAAGGTATAAAAAATAGATTTTTCAAACGGCTCAAAAAAATTGTTGCATATACCATTCTGTTTGCCGTTGGCTTTTTTGCTCTGGGCTTCATTACGCTGCAAATCCCTGCCGTTCAGGAAAATCTGATCAGCCGTTACTTAAAAACATTTAACAGCGCAACCGGATTTAATGCAACGGTGCAATCCTTTAATCTGGTTTGGTACGATCGCCTGGAGATTGATGGATTGGCCATCAAAGACCCTGAGAAAAACACCATGGTGCGGGCTAAAAAACTGAAGGTCAATTTTGTTTTTCATTCTCTTCTCAAAAGCGGGAATGTAAACATTGACGGTGTTGAACTGGACAGCGCTCAGGTTAACCTGATCAACATAGCCGAGACCGATTCATCCTCTGATCTTAACATCAACATCTTCATTGATCGAATTAACAAAATGCTGTCTTCTGGAAAAGGAGGTAAAGCCGCGCAAGTCAACATCGGTGAGATCGTGATCAATCAGTCGCAATTTAAATATGACGAACAGAACAAGACAGATTCGATCCCAAAAGGATTTAACTATCGCGACTTTACTCTGGACATTCCAAGCGCGACCGTTCAGAATTTTAAAGTCATGGGAGACACTACGCAATTTAATGTACTCGATTTATCTGCCGTTGATGAAGAGAGTAAACTCAAAGTTGATCAACTGCAAACCTTCTTCCGGTTGTCCAGAAGCTCAATGGAATTTTTAGGCATTAATTTAAAAGTTGGGCAAAGTATTATTAGTGACACCATCATCTTCAAATACAAAAGTCAGGCAGATCTAAGCGACTTTATCGACAAGGTTACCATAAAAGCACACCTTACCGGCACAACACTTCATCCCGAAGATCTTGCCCAGTTTGTTCCGGAGGCTGTGCTATTTGAATATCCTCTTCATGTAAGTGGGTCGTTGAATGGAAAGGTAGGTAAACTATACTATAAGAATATGATGGTGGGCTACCGACATACACTCTTAAAAGGAAGCCTGCATATGGACGGACTTCCTGCTATCAAAGAAACGTTTATACAATTGAATCTCTCTGAAAGTAATATTGATATACGTGACCTTGCCTTTGCGATACCTCGTGAGGCCTACAACCGATTAGTTCCCATGAAAGCCTTCACACTTGAAGGCAGTTTCTCCGGATTCATAACAGACTTTGTTGCCAAGGGAAATTTTAACGGACCACTCGGAAGAATCGCATCCGACATTAACCTCAAGATCAATGAAGATAATATAAGCCTGTCTACCTACGAAGGAAATCTTAAACTGACCGACTTCGAATTGGGCACGTATCTTTCCGACACAACAACTTTTCAGCAAGTAACCTTATCGGGGAATATCAAAGGACGGGGACTTACCGAACAGTCGGCTGATTTTTTGTTGGCCGGCAAAGTTTCATCGATCGGACTGATGCGTTATAACTTTCAGAACCTTGAAACAGACGCTCACTTTGCCAAAGAATTTTTTCAGGGCTTTTTAAAAATCAACGATCCTAATCTGAAGTTTAATGCAAAGGGATCTATCGACTTCAGAAAAGGAAAAAATCTGATTAACATTAATGGAAGAATCGACACCGCTTTTCTGCAACCCTTCCTGCATATTAAAAAAGATCTTTTCATACAGTCTGAAATTGATATCCACACACGCGGGCTGGAGTTGGATAGCTTATTTGGACGGGCAGCTCTGCGCAAAGCCAGCATTCGCTATGACGATGAGATACTCGCGTTCGATTCCATCTACATCAGCTCAACTGCAGAAAATGAAAAGCGAAAACTTACTCTTCGCAGTTCCATGCTGGATGTGGATTTGGAGGGCAAATATTACTACACCACGTTGTTCAACGATCTACAAAAACTTGGTAAAGAATTTTATTTAAACTTAAAGAATGACAAAAACGCACTGACGAAATATTACGCAGAAAAAACAAAGAGCAGTCAAGAATACAGCGCATCGATTAAAATTAATCTGCATGATATCAATCCGATTATCAATTTAGCGGACGTTGATTTATTTATTTCGCCACACACCACAATTGACGGAAAGTTTTCAAATGGTTACACGTCAATTGTAGATGTCTTCACGAAGATCGACTCGATCAAGTACAACAATATGTTTGCAATAGATAATGAGATTGAGTTTACGGGATCAAAAATCAGGGACAGTACCAACGTGCTGGCCATGCTCACCATTAATTCCGCTTCGCAGATTTTTAAAGGCTTTTCAACGCAAAGTCTTTTGGCCGAAGGCATTTGGAACAAAGATCATATTGATGTTGGCATTGATTTCGACCAAACGAAAAGCAGTAACCTGGTGCGGTTAAAGGCGGAAATAGATTTTCTGGAGGACAGTACCAAAATAAAAATTCTGCCATCGCGAATAAAAGCGTTGGAAAAGGAATGGCTCATCAACCAAAAGAACTACGCCCTTATTTCGGGAGAAGAGATTAACATCCATCACTTGGAAGTGCATCACGATGTTGAATCAATTCTAGTGGATGGAAAAATTTCAAATCAGCCCGATCAAAAGCTTCTGTTAACCCTTCAACAACTAAATCTGAATATTCTGAATACGATCAGTACCGAAAAGTTTTCTGGTACGCTAAGTGGTCAAATCGAGGGTCGTAATCTTTATCGCGATCCATACTTGCTTAATAATCTATCTCTTCGAGAGCTGTCAATAAACGATTTTTTAATTGGTGACATTACGGGTGTAAACGCATGGAATCCGGAACAAAAATTATTTGATCTTAACTTTTTTATAGACCGCCTCGGCAAACGCACCGTAAACTTGATCGGGTCCTACAATCCCTACAAAGAAAAAGATCCGCTTGAAGTGGACGCAAAATTTGAAACAGTGAATATAAAAATCATCGAGCCGTTGCTCCGCGACATTTTTTCGGAGATGGATGGAACGCTCACGGGTTCGTATCACATCATTGGTAATTTTTTACAACCGCGAATTACAGGCGAAGGGCAAATAGAAGGTGGACAAATCATGATTAACTACCTCCGAACAAAATATGCGTACAGCGGCACTTTGGAAATGAACCCAACCAGAATCATCTTCAAAGAACTGGCATTGACGGATGCCTTCAAAAACAAAGGAACATTGAATGGCTATGTGGCCCATCGCAATTTTGATAAGTTCAGAATCGATCTTGACGGCTCATTCAAAAATTTTCAGGTATTGAACACAACCGGAAAAGATAATGACATGTTCTACGGACAGGCGTATGCGACAGGCAACCTGAATATATTTGGGCCTACGTCAAATCTCAAATTCTCGGCCACCGCCCGCACAGATAAAAACACGAGGATATTTATACCCGTGAGCGGATCAGGCAATGTCGGTGAGAAAGATTATATCCGCTTCAACAACTTCACCGATTCTTCAAAGACAAAAACGATCACTCCATTAAAGAAGAGAGAGTCTTCCGGCATTACCATGGATCTAAATATTGATATCACTCCTGATGCCTACGGTGAAATTATCTTTGATATAAAGTCCGGGGATATTATTAGGGGCCGCGGGCGAGGTGACATCAATCTGCTGCTTGACACAAAAGGTGAATTCAATATGTTTGGCTCACTAGAGTTCACACAAGGCGCTTATAACTTCACATTGTATGATATTATCAACAAAGAATTTAATGTTAGGCCCGGAAGCCGCATCTCCTGGTTTGGCGATCCCTATCAAGGCTCCATGAACATTACGGCCACTTATCGGCAGCTCGCTTCATTTGCTCCTTTATTAACCGATCAGACATTGGCCACAGCGCCTTCCATAAAAAGGAAATACCCTGCCGAAGTGTGGTTGAAATTAGATGGGCCTATGTTATCACCTCAAATTAATTTTGACATCGTTGCACAAAATCTGCCCGACAATTTAATTGTAGAAGGCCGGCCATCACCCGTACGGCTCCAGTTTGAATTCAACGCCTTTAAAGCAAGAATAGATGAACAAGAATTGAAACGACAGGTGTTTAGCCTTATCATCCTCAAAAGATTTTCACCTCCTGATGCGTTTAATACCAGCGGCACTATCTCCAACAGCGTGAGCGAATTGCTATCCAATCAATTAAGCTATTGGTTGTCGCAGGTAGACAATAATCTTGAAATCAACTTTGATCTAGGTACACTTGATCAGGAGGCCTTCAATACCTTTCAACTAAGATTATCTTACTCCTTTTTAAACGGCAGGCTGCGCGTCACGCGCGATGGAACAATCGCATTGGGCGATTGGACGGTTGACTATCTATTGACCCCTGACGGAAAATTTAAAGTGAAGATGTATAGCCGTTCGAACTACAACCAGCTTACCAGTTCACTGAGCACGCAAACTGCCGTTACCACGGGATTTAGTTTGTTATACACTGAAAACTTTAATACACTTAAAGATCTTTGGATCAGGCGAAGAAAGGAAGTGGAAGAGCAAGGAGAAAAGCCAGATGAAGGTGGTGATTAATCGGTAGCTGTAATGAATCAACTCAAGGTTATTGGATTTGTCATTGGTGTCGCAGCCACACTTCAAGTTGTGCAGGCACAGTCTGCTGATTCGGTGCCAAACGTGAATAAAAAAAGGTTGACCGTTGTTGCAGTTGGCTCGACCACAGCCTATGTAGGAAGTATGGTGGGTATAAGTCAGGTGTGGTATTCCAACTATGACAAGCAATCGTTTCATTTTTTCAACGATGCTGCCGAGTGGAAACAAGTCGATAAAGTTGGACATTTTTACTCTGCTTTTCAGCTTAGCCGCATAGGCTCGCAAGCCCTTAAGTGGACTCACCTTCCTAAAAAAAAATCAGATCAGATCGGTGCGATTGCGAGTGTTGTGGTGATGTCGAGCATCGAAGTACTGGACGGATTCTCAGCTGGATATGGCGCCTCCGCGAGTGATCTTGCCGCCAACATTGCCGGTTCAACATTTTATCTTAGCCAAAGTTTGATTTGGAATGAAGTGAGAGTATATCCTAAATTTTCATTTCATAGAACGAGCTATGCGGCACTTCGGCCTAACACGCTCGGCTCAAAATTCAATGAAGAGTTGCTCAAAGATTACAATGGCCAAACCTATTGGCTATCAGTTGATGTGGATAAGTTTACGGAATTTCCAAAATGGATTAACCTGGCCGTTGGCTACGGAGCAGAAGAGATGATCTATGCGATAAATAAACAAAATCAATCGGCAGGATATGATCCTTATCGACAGTTTTATGTCAGTGTAGATTTTGACTTCACGTCCATCCGCACAAAATCAAAGTTTGTCAAAGGTCTTCTCTTCTTTGCCAACATGATTAAGCTGCCGTCTCCTACGATCGCCCTTTCTAAAAAAGGAACGAAAGCTTACGCGTTTTACTTTTAATCCTTTGAAATGCGTAATTTCAATCTCGAAAATAATAGTTGACTTATGGATCTAACCGCGATCATGAAAAATTACGCTGACCAGATTAGTGGTCAGTATACCGAATACGACAGCGATCACTCAATCATCATTGTTCCCGTTGCCGGAGGAAGATTTCAAACAGTCATGGGAAACATAAAACAGAATGTTTTATATAATCGTAAGCTCATTACGTTCTTTTCAAAGGTGTGTGCGGTTAAACCGGGAATTGATTTTCAGCTGCTGCTTGAGCAAACTGCTTTTTTTAACTACTGCCGATTCGTTTTAGTCAATGGATATATCCAGATAGAAGCAGTGGCAGCACTCGACAATATTTCCGAGGAAACTATCAAAGAGATGATTCAGGAGGTTGCCAACCTGGCCGATCAATATGAAATGAAACTCACAGGAGCAGACATTCATTAAGTCAAATCCTTAAAATCCGATTACCTTTGCCGGAATGCAAGCCGTCTTATCGCGCTGATGTTTATCGTCATCGAGGAAAGTCCGGGCAACATAGAGCATCGTACTTCCTAACGGGAAGGGACTGACGGCAGCGTTAGCCACAGATAGTGCCACAGAAAACAAACTACCCCGTCTGACTTGTCAGGCAGGGAAAAGGTGAAAAGGTGGGGTAAGAGCCCACCGCCCCAAAGGTGACTGCGGGGGCATGGCAAACCTTACGAGTTGAAAGGCCAAATAGGCTCGGATGTGTGAACTGCTCGTTCCATTTCGTCCCCATGGGATGGAGTATCCGGGCGGGTAGGCTGATGGATCCCAATCGCGAGGTTGGGGCTAGACAAATGATAAGAACCCGATTTATCGGGAGACAGAACCCGGCTTACAGGCTTGCATTTTTTAACTGCATTAAATGCGCATGAATCATTTTTCAAATCTTCCATCCATCGTTTAAACATTCTAATTCGCTATGCCCAAAGTGTTGATTATTGAAGATGAAGCCAGCATCCGCGCTGTGTTGAAAGATATATTGAAGGATCAAAAGGAATTAAAGCTTGAGATAGACGAGGCAAAAGATGGAATGGAGGGCCTGGCCAAACTAGAGAACGATTCATTTGACCTAGCCTTTTGTGACATCAAAATGCCCAAGATGGACGGCATGGAAGTGCTAAAAAAAGCAAAAGAGCTGGGCCTCTCTACAACCTTCATCATGATCTCTGCACATGGATCAACCGAAATGGCAGTTGACGCCACAAAAATTGGAGCTTACGATTTTCTGCAAAAACCACCGGACCTAAACCGGTTGCTGATCACGTTGCGCAATGCGCTGGATAAAACAACTCACCTCACCGAAATTAAGGCCTTGCGAAAAAAAGTATCTCAAAAATTTGAGATGATAGGCAATTCATCGGCATTGGCAGTTGTGAAAGAAATGATTGAAAAAGTAGCGCCTACCGATGCGCGCGTGCTGATCACCGGACCAAACGGATCGGGCAAGGAATTGGTCGCGCAGTCCATTCATGAAAAAAGTAACAGATCGGCTGCTCCTTTTATCGAAGTAAATTGTGCGGCCATTCCATCCGAACTAATCGAAAGTGAATTATTTGGGCATGAGAAGGGATCGTTTACATCTGCTGTGAAGCAACGAATTGGAAAATTTGAACAAGCCGATGGAGGCACAATATTCCTGGATGAAATTGGCGACATGAGTTTACCCGCGCAGGCAAAAGTGTTGCGTGCCTTACAGGAAAATAAGATCACACGTGTGGGTGGCGACAAGGACATCAATGTAAATGTGCGAGTCATTGCTGCCACTAATAAAGACTTAAAAAAAGAGATTTCAGAAAATCGCTTTCGCGAAGATCTTTACCACAGGCTTGGCGTCATCCTTATTAAAGTTCCGCCACTGAACGAAAGGAAAGATGACATTCCTCTATTGGTTGAAAAATTCCTGGCGGACATTGCTCAGGAACAAGGAACCAAAACAAAAAAGATTGACCCAAAAGGAATCAAAGAACTCCAGAATCAAAACTGGACAGGGAATATTCGTGAATTACGGAACGTAGTCGAGCGACTCATTATTATGAGTGGCGACACGATAGGAATTGAGGAGGTAAAAAAGTATCTGTAATTAGATCCTTTTCTCGCCCACGCTCTTCTTTACTTCTTTCTTGCTATAAGTTGGGCAAGTGTACTGGCTGCAGGCAGTAACGAAGGCTGCTAAAACGACAAGAGCTAAAACTTTTTTCATGAAGAGTGACTTTGGTTGTTATCAAAAATATTAATCTTTTTCATTTCAAACAAATTAGCTGCTGATTTCTTGCTTTCTACCGACTTTTTCGTCCATTAAACCAGAAGGTTACAACCCCGGATGTCGCTGTTATCAAATCGGCCAAGAACCTCAAAACTACCGTCCTGAGCCATTTTGCTTAAATCCTGGGTTTCAATAAAGGCACAGGAATGAAGGTTTGCCAAATCAATTATGTTAAGTCCGCCAGTTTTGCCTGGCAATTCACGCGCGAACGGATCATTAATATCGCGTATGACCACTTTCATCCAGGGAGGCGTTCTATAAACACCCTTTCCGAGAGAATAGGCCTGAGACATCAGTTCTGTCATTCCGTATTCAGAAAAAATTGTTTTCACGTTGAATCGCCTTTGCAAAAAATCATGCAATTCCTCGCGAGTCATCTCCCTCCTCCTTCCCTTCATTCCCCCTGTTTCCATAATCATACAATGACTAAGATCCACTTCAAATTTCTCGGCAAGTTCCAGCAAGGCAAAAGAAACACCCAATAACAAAACCTTTCGATTGTCCCGTCTTAGCTGGTCTATCTTCTCCAGAAGCGTCTCATAATTATTCAAATAAAAACCGCCATGAGCTGATTCACTTTTTTGAATAAAAAAATTCACCATGGCAATCAAGGATGAACCTTCACGCTCCAAATAGGACGGCAAAAGAGCAAGGATATGGTAATCACTCAGTGAGCCAAAAAAAAATTCAAAGTTTCGTTTACAATTCTCAAGGTAAAATGAAAGGCTGGGAACAACATGCCGGCTGGTGATAGCCCCGGTTGTGCCACTGCTGGTAAAGATCACGTCAGGATTTGAATACGATCCGGTGACCACGACCTGATTTTTGAAAAAAGTTATCGGTAAGAACGGAATCTTGTCAAGCCGATCAACCTTACCTAAATCGACATTTAAAAATTTAATAAAATTGGAATAGACAAGATTCTCCCGGGCTTGTTTATAAAAAAGGCGTAGAGCAATATCCTCAAAACTACTGTCGTTTAAGGTATATAAATCGTGATCAAAACTTTTAAAAGTTTCCAGGCGTTGAGTACATTACAAACGCATAAAAATAGAAAATGAAGGGGATTAGAAGTTTAAGTTGGATAGCTATTTTAGGAATATTCGTTCTTGCGTGCCAGGAGGCACCACAATATTCGGAAATACCCGCTATTGAATTTGAATCCATCGTCTTTAAAGATCTCAAGGATCCATCATCAGCCGACTCATTGGTCCTCAGCATAAAATTCAGAGACGGTGATGGAAACATTGGAGTTGATGCGGTGGAAACACAGGAGCCTTACAATGGCAAATATTACGTTCGATTTCCTGACAGAGTCTTTCTAACAGATTACACACCCGGCACTACTTATGTGAATTACAAAACTAAACGCACCGTTGCGGGCTATGATACATTACCTGCTTTTGTAAAGCCATATAACTGTACGAACTGGGAGGTGATCACGCAAAATCAGAAGGTGCTAGATACAGTGTACTTTCAACTTAATCCTAATCAGTATAATATTTTTATCACATTTCAGATGAAGGATGCATCTGGAAACTTTCAGGATTTTGAATGGACCAATGTTTTCACATATCCGCTTTGCGAAGTGAGTGGTTTCAGCGGAAGATTCCCCGTTCTTTCAAAAGATCTCTCTCAACCGGGACCGCTTGAAGGAACCATTCGATACGCGATGACTTCTGCCGGCTTTAATTTCATCTTTAGCATACGCACGTTGCGCCTGAAAGTAAAAATTCAGGATCGCGCTCTGAACAAAAGCAACGAAATCTTTACGCCAGAATTTACACTCCAGTCGATTAAGAAATAAGACCACAGTAAATCTTAATAAAGCGGGGGATACAGATCAGGCTCAACTTCTCTCATGAGTTCGTAGACCTTATCGAATATCTCTTCAGCATTTGGTTTCGAAAAGTAATCACCATCTGAACCATAAGCCGGGCGATGTTCTTTCGCTGTAATAGTAATTGGTTTTGAATCAATGTATTGATAAGCGCCTTGTTCTTCCAAAACTTTTTGCATCATAAATGCCGTAGCTCCACCGGGCACATCTTCATCAGCAAATACAATTCGATTTGTTTTTTTTACGGAATCCAAAATTGTGCGATGAATATCAAACGGTAACAACGTCTGCACGTCTATTACTTCGCATGAAATTCCAGTTTTCTCTAATTCATTGGCCGCATCCATTACAATGCGGCACATCGAGCCGTAGGTTACAATGGTTACGTCATCACCTTCTCTCAGTACTTCTGGAACTCCAAGCGGTACCGTGAACTCTGAAATATTGTCGGGCAGTCTTTCTTTTAATCGATAACCGTTCAAGCACTCGATGATCAGTGCCGGGTCATCAGATTGAAACATGGTATTATAAAATCCGGCCGCTTGCGTCATGTCGCGGGGCACCAAAACATAAATACCCCGAAGACTGTGCAGAATCATTCCAATGGGTGAACCCGCATGCCAAACACCTTCCAGTCGATGGCCTCGTGTACGGATAATCAGCGGGGCTTTTTGTCCTCCCTTGGTACGATACTGAAGACACGCTAAATCGTCAGATAAAATCTGCAAGGAGTAGATAAAGTAATCTAGATATTGAATTTCAGCGATGGGTCTCAATCCGCGCAAAGCGAGACCAATTCCCTGGCCAATAATAGTACACTCACGAATTCCAGTATCCGTTACCCTCCATTCAGAATATTTTTCCTGAAGGCCAACGAATGCCTGATTGACGTCCCCTATTTTCCCCACGTCTTCGCCAAAAGCAAGAATCTTAGGATCACGTTGCAATGCTGCATTAAAACAAGCATGAAGCACTTCACGTCCATCCAGCAATTGTGATGAGTCTGAATAGGTTGGTTTAACCTCGGAGACATTTAAAGCAGACCATTCGGATTGACTATACAAATGCGAACTGTAGCGATCTTCTGCGTCTTTCAATACCTCATCCACCCATGTGATGAGTTTGAGGCGAGTATCAGAATTGGAATTTCTCAACAATCTTAAAGCTCTCTTCGCGGCTTTTACAGCATCGAGTTTCAACGGATTGAGTGTTTTGTCCAGCTCGGCTTTTATGGGCCCGATCTTTTCATTCTCGCTCACTGCTTCAGATAGCAATAATGACAGCCGTTGTTGATCTTTTTGAATATCCTTATTGAAAGACTTCCAGGCAGCTTCTTTCGCTGCCTTTGCAGTAGCCTTTGCTTCTTTCTCAATAGCGGCTATTTCTTCTGGCAGAGCAAAACCCTCTTCCAAAATCCATTCTTGCATTTTGCGAATGCAGTCATGTTCAACCTCCCACTTTAATCTTTCTTTAGGTTTGTATCTTTCATGCGAACCCGAAGTGGAATGACCTTGTGGCTGCGTCATCTCAACAACATGCACCAGCACCGGAACATGTTCCTCGCGGCAGATCTTGGAGGCATTCTCGTAAGTGTGACACAACGCTTCATAATCCCAACCTTTTACAGAAAAGATTTCATAGCCCTTCTCGTTTTTATTGCGCTGAAATCCACTAAGGATTTTGGAAATGCTTCCTTTAGTGGTCTGATATTCTTTAGGCACTGATATGCCGTACTCATCATCCCAAACCGAAGTGAGCATCGGAACTTGCAATACACCCGCAGCATTTATTGCTTCGAAAAACATTCCCTCAGAAGTTGACGCATTGCCAATGGTACCAAAAGCAATCTCATCTCCGTTGGTTGATAAATCAGAAAAGGGTTTTAATCCCGGATTATTTCGAAATAGTCTGGAAGCGTAAGCGAGACCAACCAGCCTTGGCATTTGAGCAGCCGTTGGTGAAACATCAGCACTACTGTTTTTCAGTTCAGCCAGTTTCTTAAATGCACCTCGCTCATCAATCATTCGGGTAGCAAAGTGTCCATTCATTAAACGACCTGCAGAGGCTGGATCTGCCTCAACATCGGTGTGCGCATACAGCTGCGCAAAATATTGCTGCAAGGTTAATTCGCCAATTGCCAGCATAAAAGTTTGATCGCGATAATAGCCCGCACGGTGATCGCCATTCTTAAACACTTTGGCCATCGCGATCTGCGCTACTTCTTTCCCATCGCCAAATATTCCGAACTTGGCTTTGCCCATAAACACTTCCTTGCGACCCAGCAAACTCGCTTCCCGACTTTCGCACGCCAGGCGATAGTCCTTCAGGATCGTGTCAATCTTTTTCTGTGAGATTCCCGTCTTGATGCTTTTCGTTTGGCTCAACTGATTGGGGTTGGATGAAGTTCAAAAATAGGCAAAAAGCCGGATGGGTTCAAAACATAAAAAATAAGCCAAATAATATCCTGCAATCGTTAGCGGTGGCCAAAGAATTTTACCCAATCTCCGCCCTTTACTTCTGGATAATTTCCAGGGTGATGATACAAATAGATCCCTGCATTGATGGAATTAACACTCACTTCATCATAGTAGTAGCCCACTTCTATTTCCAGATGATGAATGCTTTTCTCTGTCTCAGGTTTCACAATTTTAAATACTTCTACCTCAATAGTATCATGCAGCAAACCAGTCTTTACGGCAAACGGATAGTCTTTTAGAGCGTACAACTTAAATCCTGGAAGATTGGCGGAAAACTGATATTGCAAACCTTCTTTATACACCTCGTAGTACATCATTCCTCTGCGCAAGGAGCCATAAAACGCATATAAAGAGTTGGAATTCATGATAAATCAAAAAAACGCAAGACTGACCTATTTCAATCGTGTACGAGTGTTATCTTTGCGCCCGATTTAAAATCAGCAGACTAAAATTCAAGCATATGATAATTGGCGTACCCAAAGAGATCAAAAATAATGAAAACCGAGTGGCTTTGACACCAGCCGGCACTCAGGAATTAGTAAAAAGAGGTCACACTGTATATGTACAGGCGAAAGCCGGTGAAGGCAGTGGCTTCAGTGACGAGGAGTATGTTGGAGCCGGTGGAAAAATGTTGCCCAAAGCGGAAGACATATTTGCCATTGCGGAAATGATCATGAAAGTGAAAGAGCCGATTGAGCAAGAGTATAGTTTGATCAAAAAAGATCAACTGGTATTCACCTATTTTCACTTCGCCTCTTATGAGCCGCTGGCGCATGCCATGATCAAGACTGGTGCAGTATGTCTTGCTTATGAAACAGTTGAGCGTCTGGATGGAAGTTTACCACTTCTTGTGCCGATGTCGGAGGTAGCTGGTCGCATGGCCATTCAAGAGGGTGCGAAGTATCTTGAAAAACCATTGAAAGGCCGCGGAATTCTTTTGGGTGGAGTGCCAGGAGTTGCTCCCGCCAAAGTGTTGGTTTTAGGTGGCGGTGTTGTGGGAGCCAATGCAGCCAAGATCGCGGCAGGTATGGGCGCTGACGTAAC
Organism: Cyclobacteriaceae bacterium; assembly: GCA_044222145.1. Classification (GTDB taxonomy): domain Bacteria; phylum Bacteroidota; class Bacteroidia; order Cytophagales; family Cyclobacteriaceae; genus ELB16-189. The sequence goes on along the minus strand of JBGANU010000005.1, from coordinate 304,126 downwards.
CATTGTTGATTTGAATATCAATCGCCTTCGCTACTTGGATGATGTGATGCCGAAGAATGTTCACACCATTGTTTCAAGTGAGTATGTCTTAAGAGAACTTGTAAAGACACACGATCTTATTGTGGGCGCAGTGCTCGTGCCTGGAGCAAAAGCTCCGAAGTTGATTACAAAAGATATGTTGAAGACGATGCGCCCGGGAACCGTGCTGGTTGACGTGGCGGTTGATCAGGGTGGATGTATTGAAACCTGCAAGCCAACTACGCATGAAAACCCAACGTACATTATCGATGATGTCGTTCACTACTGTGTGGCGAACATGCCCGGTGCTGTGCCTTATACATCTACGCTTGCTCTTACCAACGCAACGTTGCCTTACGCAATTAAGTTAGCCGGACAAGGATGGAAGAAAGCATGTCAGGATAACTCAGATTTGAAAAAGGGATTAAACGTAATCAATGGAAAGGTTGTGTATAAGGCAGTTGCCGATGCATTCAATCTTCCTTATGTCGATTTAAAAGAATTCTTAGGATAATTGTTTTAAAGTATCTGAAGGAAGTCCTGGTTGAGAAATCAGGACTTTTTTTGTATCACAAAAATTGAGGAAAATCATTCAAAAAAACTGCTGGTTCTCCGGGCTTCATGCTTTCATAGCAATAATGAATCATGCCATTGGTCACCGCGATGTAGTGCGCACCGATGGTCATGTTATAAACCGCCACTTGATTAAATGCTTTTTGGGTCAGCTTAATCGTTGGTGATTTGCATTCAATCAACATCCAGGGTTTACCCAAACGATTATAAATTAGAATATCCGACCTCTTTTGTAACTTGTTGTACGATAAGCTACCTTCTATTCTGAAGAGTGACTTAGGATAGTGAAGTTCCTGAATGAGATAGTTAATAAAATGTTGACGCACCCATTCTTCCGGTGTTAAAACCACGTACTTTTTTCGAATGATGTCGAAAATATATACTTTTCCCTGTTCCTTTTTTAGAGAGTGATTAAATACCGGAAGATTTAGCTGATTCACCGATTCAAATTAGAAAACAATTCAACAAGAAGACAACAACGCAGATGAAAACAAAATTAGACATTGTAGAGAATTGGCTTCCACGCTACACGGGCGTGCCTCTGAAATCATTCGGTCACTACATTCTCCTCACCAACTTTGACAACTACGTGAGGAAATTTGCCGAATGGCATAACGTTGAAGTCAATGGAGAAGATAAGGCAATGCGCAGCGCCACCGCTGATGGGATTACGATTATCAATTTTGGTATGGGCAGTCCAAATGCAGCTACAATCATGGATTGTCTGAGCGCGATAAAACCACAGGCTTGTCTTTTTTTAGGAAAGTGCGGTGGCCTAAAGAAAAAAAATCATCTCGGAGATTTTATTTTACCGATAGCTGCCATACGCGGAGAAGGAACGTCAAATGACTACTTTCCACCAGAAGTTCCTTCGCTTCCAGCCTTCGCCTTGCAGAAAGCCATCTCCACTACAATCAGAGATTATAACCAGGACTATTGGACAGGGACGGTATACACTACCAATCGAAGAGTTTGGGAGTGGGATGAAGTGTTTAAAGAATATCTGATCAAGATCAGAGCCATGGCCATCGATATGGAAACAGCCACCATCTTCTCCACTGCGTTTTACAATGAGATACCCACAGGTGCTCTTCTTCTGGTTTCTGATCAGCCGATGGTACCTGATGGCGTTAAAACTGAAGCCAGCGACAAAGTTGTGACGACCAGCTATGTCGACCTTCACATAAAAATCGGAATCGATTCCCTTAAGCAGCTTATCAACAAAGGAATGACTGTAAAGCACCTGCTGTATTGAATTTCTCCAGCTTGAAACATCCAAAAAAAAGAAAGACCCCGAATTGCTTTGGGGTCTTTCTTCTATAAATACTTGAAAAAACTTAATTCACTTCTTCTTTCTTCTGACTTGCTGTGTACAGAACTTTTCGAGCATTGGCCTTTCTCAATTCTGTTTCTACATCAGCGATAATTCCGCGTTTGGCTTCACTATCCACTTTCAACGAAACGGTAAGTTGATCACGTTCATTTTCAGGCAACAAATCCTTCTGGCGTGTTACCCAGAGAATAATACCACTGATTTCAACGAATGTGTCTTCTACTTGAATTTTAGGTTCCTTACCAAACTGATCTGTTTTCTTAGGCTCTCCGATGTAAAGATCTGTTACCAATGATTTGCGTTGCAATTTACGAAGCTGAGAAGCCTCCGGAATGCGCTGCATGACATCGATATTGGTTTTTCTCAATTCTGTTGTTACCATGAAAAAGAACAACAACATGAACACGACATCGGGCATGGATGAAGTAGGAATGTCCTGCTTTACCTGCGCTTTTTTCTTAAACTTTGACATAGTAATTACCCTCCTACTTTAGTTGGTTCAGCAATTGAAATCGCCATCGGGATTCCCTTTCTTCCTTTCTCGTAGATCTCCTTGTTCATAGGATCTGACGTGTCGGAAGCGGCTTCACGATAAGCTGCATTCGTTACGCCCGCCTGTTCAGCCCAAACATCGTAATAAGCATTTTGAATAATGTCCAGAATCTGAACAAATCGCTTGTGGCTTGTTCCACGGTCGGTTTTGTACGTAACAATCGCCTTTTCAGGGCTATCGGAAGATTCCGGATCAGCTCCTCGGTTCAAAATAAATTTTTTGATCTGCTCCTTCAATCCGCTAACATCATCCATTGGTTCACCTTCCACCAAAAGAGCATCGGACGAGTTTACCTGAATGGTAAACAAGTTGTGCTGCTGGAACTCAACTTTAGGTTGATTGGGGTCCAAAGGGGCCGGAAGCTGGATACTCAAGCCTTTATCATTTGCTATCGTTGTTGTCACCAGAAAGAATGTGAGCAACAAGAACGCGATGTCGGCCATCGAAGCATTCGGTATTTCTGGTGTTGATCTAGCCATTATTTTAAAGCTTTACTTATTTCAGAATAAACCATCCCAACAATTGTAACAATCAGGATAATATAAAACATAATCAATCCTGCACCAATCAGTTTTGAGCCACCTTCGCCCACACCCATGGTTGTGTACTTAGCGGTAACTTCAGAACCAGACAATGCATACGAAATGGCAAATAGCACGGCTAAACCAGCCACCCCTAACCCCGATTTAATAAGAGATTTTGGATTTTGAACAATTTGCAAAAGTGGAAAGATTACAGCTACGATCAGCGCCACTGCACCTAGTACATAACAGGCGTAAATTCCGAAGCTAATCAATGTTTCGTTTTCCATAACTCCTTTATTTTGAGAGTTTATGCTTCACCAAAATATCTACTAATGAAATCGAAGCATCTTCCATCTCATTAACAAGACCATCAATTTTAGAAACAAGATAGTTGTAGCAAACCTGTAAGATCATACCCACAATAAGACCAGCAACCGTTGTGATCAAGGCCACTTTCATACCACCGGCAACAACTTGAGGAGAAATATCACCAGCCGCTTCAATCGCATCGAAGGCGAAAATCATCCCGATTACTGTTCCAAAGAATCCAAGCATGGGCCCGAGTGAAATGAACAATGAAATCCAGATAAGTCCTCTTTCAAGGCGACCCATCTCAACACCTCCATAAGAAACAATTGATTTTTCAACCATCTCAATGCCTTCGTGATGTCTCATTAAGCCTTGCGTGAAAATAGAAGCAATAGGACCTCGTGTGTTTTTGGTGACCTCTTTAGCAGCTTCAACACCGCCCTTTGCAAGCGCATCTTCAATCTTGGTCAACAATTTTTTGGTATTTGTTGTAGCCATGTTCAAGGTGATGATTCTTTCGATAGAAATCGCCAAACCTAAAACAAGGGCAAAAAGGATAGGCCACATAAACGGAGGACCTCCTTGAATAAAATAATCTTTAACAGCCTGGTGAAATGTCTTTTCTCCTTCAGCAGGTGCTGCTTCGTCTGAAGCAACCTCAGTAACTGCAGATTGAGCGGAGACAGTGTCAGCCGTGGTCGCAGCTGTATCAGCAGACTGCGCGTAAGCAGCAGAGGAACCGAAGGCCAGCACCCCTACGAAAGCAAGAATAGCAAGTAGTTTTTTCATGGTTTAAGGTTTAAATAACTTGAAGTGGCCAAAATTAAAGGTTTTGGTGATTTCTAAACAAGAAAATGAAAAAAAAACTGAAATTCTCTTTGGCATAGCATGCTTGTCTTCCAAAGAATACAGAAACCTGCCGTTCGTCACAGAAATATTCTTCTGATTGTGTAGTTTTTTTATGTTACGTTCAAATCAAGTCAGTTCCTTGCGTTCAGTGGATTAAATCCATTTCTTTGTGCCCCATTTTAGAGGAGAGGTGTCCGAGTGGTTGAAGGAGCACGCCTGGAAAGTGTGTATACCTGAAAGGGTATCGCGGGTTCGAATCCCGCCCTCTCCGCCAGTTTTTAAATCTCAGAGGGTTAATTCCCCTGCCAGTGGTATTGAAATAAGCTCTTTCGTTTTTTCAGAACCATATTCACCCAATAATATCATAAGTTTTGTTACGGCCGCTTCGGTAGTCATATCGACACCACTGATTACTCCTATTTCATTGAGCGCCCTGCTGGTTTCATACCTTCCCTGAATGACCATTCCACCCGGGCATTGGGAAATATTAAGTATGATCACACCACGATGAATAGCACTTCGAAGCGCGTCTATTAGCCACGGTGATGATGGCACGTTTCCCGAACCAAACGTCTCCAGCACCAGAGCTCTGAGTCCTTTCGTATTAATAATCGAGTCCACTATTGATTGATTAATACCTGGAAAGAGCTTCAGTATGGAAATTCCAGTATCCAGTTTGGTTCTCAACTTCAGTTCTGGCGAGTCGCTCAACTGCTGTATGGCAGCGAAATCATAATCAATCTTAACTCCTGCTTTGGCCAATGGCGGATAGTTTTCCGATTCGAAGGCATCAAAGTGCATGCTCTCCACTTTTTTAGAGCGACAGCCACGCAGCAAAGAATAATCGAAATAGATGCAGACTTCAGGAACCAGCGCATGACCGTCTTTTTTTGCTGATGCAATCTCCAATGAGGTGATTAGATTTTCGCGTGCATCCGATCGCGGTTCGCTAATGGGAAGCTGCGCACCGGTTAATATCACAGGCTTACGCAAACCCGTCAACATGAAACTGAGTGCTGATGCTGTGAAGGCCATTGTATCCGTTCCGTGTAAAATCACAAACCCGTCCTGATCGTTATAGTGATCAAAAATAATTTGAGCGATGGTTTGCCAATGGGCTGGTCCTATGTTGGACGAATCCACAGGCCGATCGAAGCTAATTACCGTCAAATTCAAAAACAGATTGCGCAAGGTTGGCAGATGTTCGAGTATCAACGAGAAGTCGAACGGAATGAGAACGCCTTGCGCATCGGTAGACATACCAAATGTTCCGCCCGTGTAAATAATCATCACCTTGGATTTTGGCTTGTCCGGTTGAGCGGTGTTGATAACTACTGTTTTATAATTCATATCGATTTAAAAATCTTGAGGGCATTATCGGTGGTGTGTTCCTGAACTTCCTGAGCAGTCATTTTTTTTAGTTCACTTATTTTTTGCGCTACGAATGAGACGTAAGCCGGTTCATTACGTTTTCCGCGATGAGGAACTGGCGCGAGATACGGACTGTCAGTTTCCAAAACTAAATGTTTGATATCGATCTCCGGAAGGACTTTATCGAGTCCACCATTTTTAAACGTAGCCACTCCGCCTATTCCCAAATAAAAACCCATCGCAATTATTTTTTTTGCCTGGTCAAGATTTCCACTGAAGCAATGAAAGATACCCGTCAATCGGCCATCAAGTTGTGGTTCCAGAAGCGCAATCGTTTCATCGATGGATTCGCGGGAATGAATAACGATTGGAAGATTATATTTTTTTGCCCAAGCCACCTGAATTGTAAATGCCTCTTTCTGCTGCTCCCAAAAAGTTTCATCCCAGTATAAGTCTGTGCCCATCTCTCCCACGGCCGAAAATTTCCGTTTGCTCAACCATTGCTCAACGAGATAAAGTTCTTTTTCAAAATCTTTCTTGACGGAACAGGGATGCAAGCCCATCATTGAAATGCAGCGAGCCGGATGTTTCAGTTCCACTTCCATCATTCGATCAATGGAGGTGTGATCAACATTGGGCATAAATATCTTATCAACGCCAACATCTTCGCAACGCCTTAACATATCTTCGCGATCAGCATCAAACTCTTCGGTGTAGATATGAGCGTGGGTGTCAATGATATTTAGCATGAGGAACTTTAATTGCGGCAAAGATAATTTTATGTTGACTACAACTTCTCTAAAACTGCATCAATTTCTTTTTTCAGCAGATCATCAGAAAAGCCATTCGTAAATCCTATACAGTCTTGTGCTGACTGAATTTGCGAAGCCGAGAGAGAATCTTGGGTAACCGAACGTGCAATATTGTTTTTCATAAGTTGATCAGCCAGATATTCCTGTTCAGTCTGGCCAGGAGTAGGAACAAATACTGCGCGCTTGCTCATCTTCGCCAAGTCCATAATAGAGCTGTAGCCCGATCGGCAGATGACCAGAGCACTGGAGGCAATCAAATGTTGAAGCCTTTCACCATTCATAAAAGTTACTTCATCCCAATCCGTCAAGTGAACAATTTCTTCACTCAACCCCGGCAAACCGCGAACTAAAACTTTTCTTCCTTTGAGTTCTGCAAAGCACATTCTGATTTTTTGTTCAAAAATTGTTCGTTGTGGCTCCGGACCGGAAACCAGTGCGAGGTAATCATAGGTTGGCGAAATATTTTTAAGCGATTGAAACCTTGAAAGCATTCCAATAAATCTTACTCGCAGCTTTCCCGGCTCAGTCAATTTCGCGGTAAGCGTGCGATCTGGAAAGTCTGGTACCCAGCACTGACTGAATTTTTTTAACTGCCGATGATTAGCATAGTTAACTATGGGCTGAATCCATTTCCACGCGATGTGCATTTGAATATTGATCTGATGCATCATGAAAACAGAAGGCACTTTATTCGTCCAGCAACCAAACCGATTATCGGAAATGACCAGGTCAATTTGATTTTCTTTGATCAGGCGTTCAAGTGTAAGATGCTCCTGCCTGATCACCGTTAAAAATTTTGGCACCTGAAAAAGCATTTTCATCATCAACGGAAATCGTTTGGAATAAACTGCCCGGTACGAGGGAAGTTCAAAAAATTCTAGCCTCGGAAATTCCTCTTTTAGTAAAATCAATGCATCACCACTGGATGCTATTTTTACATCACAGCCTCGCAGAATAAACTCTCGTATAATGGGAATACAACGAGTAGCATGACCAAGACCCCAATCAAGAGGAGCAATTAAAATTCTTTTCTGCTTATTCACATTCTCAAATTAAGAATTTAGAATGACGAATGTTGAATTACAAATTTTGGATCGACTTGAAGACAAATCCTTTCGACAGAAAATGATCGATGAATCGCGGTAACGCATGGGTCATGTTTCGTTCGGCTTTCAAACTATCATGAAACACAACTATGGATCCTGATCGTGTGGCGGCAATTGATCCTGCCAGGCATTTCTCCGGAGGCAATGAGTTATTGTAATCCGAAGTGAGAACATCCCACATGACAATATTATACCGCGACAATTGGTTGATCTGAGATTTTTTTATTCGCCCATAAGGCGGACGAAAAAGTTCGGGTTTAAAACCCATTACCTGATCACACTTTTTTATATTATCAAGGTATTCATTATCCGAGTAGCTCCAGCCTTTCAAATGATTGAATGTATGATTGCCCACTACGTGACCTTCGTGAAGAATGCGCTGATATATTTCAGGATGCTTTCGAACGTTATCTCCAATTACAAAAAAGGTTGCTTTGATGCTGCACTTTTTCAATGTATCAAGCACAAACTCTGTTGGCCCTGGCACCGGTCCGTCATCGAAGGTTAGAAAAATTTCTTTTGCCTCGGTGGAAATTTTCCAAACCAAGGTTGGGTAAATCCACGGCAGAAAAAAAGGTGTGCGATGAAACATCATTGCTCAACCCGGCACGTCAGCATGGTGATATCATCACGATAACTGTTACGACCTTTGAACGTGTCGAGGTCCACGATGATGTCCTGATGAATGGTTTTCAAATCCTTGTTGTGATTTTCACGGAAGTATGCCATTAGTCGGTTAAATCCAAACTCACTTCCATCCTCTCCTGTCGTCTCGGTCAAACCATCGGTATAACAGAAAAGTAAAAACTCATCCAGATCGGTTATGAATCCTTCATTGATAAAGGGCAATGGATGCATTGCGCCCAACACGGTGCTACCGTCTTCCAAAAGACGAATACCATTTTTACGATCAAACAAAATGGGCGGATTATGACCGGCATTCACATACACCATCGTGCGCAAACTAACATCATAGATTGCTCCGAAAAACGTGATAAACTTTTCGCCCTTCGTATTCTCCAGCACCTGATAGTTTAATGCCTCTACAATCTCGACCAGATTTGGCGTTTGTCGCAACAGTGTTCTAAGCGAAGCCTGAAAATTAGACATCATCAAAGCGGCTGGAATTCCTTTACCACTCACATCAGCTACACAAATCAAAAATTGATTTTTATTGATGGGCACATAGTCATAATAATCACCACCGATGGTATCGTGCGGCAGATAGCTTGCCTCCACTTTTAAACGTTGCGTATTCGGCAGACTTTTTGGAAAAAGAAATTGCTGCACATCGCTCGCTATCTCCAACTCTTTGCGAAATGCTTCCTGTTGCAATTGCTTGCGGGCTAGTTTTTTATTTTCAATAGCCACAATAATGATATTGCTAATGGCCTGAATGAATTTTATGCCTTCCGCATTTTCATGGTTCGTATCTACGTCATCGAGGCCGCCCACAAACACAAGTGCAAGTGTCTCCGTTTTATGTGCCACGGGAATCACCAGATCAAACTCCTCAAAGTCACAATTGTCAAACTCCGACATTTTGTGAATGTTCTTGATCATGGCGACACGCTCGTCCAGCTTTGTCTTCAAATAATTCTTCTTGGTACCAAAACTGGCTTTGCAACTCCAGCGGTCGTCAAAAACAAAAAGCGTCAGTTTCTTGATGTTAAGATTGGACCGGAGTGTGAAGTTGAAAATCTTGTAAAGCGATTCTTCCGGAACATTGCTGTTGATGGCCTGAGTGATCTCCAGCAACGCATTGATTTCCAGTTCCTTCTTTTCTACCTGTTTCTTATATAATTGCTCGGACATTGTCATCACCAAGAAGTAAATGTAGAAAGAATTTGAAGGCTTAAAAACAAGTTGTCCTGTTAAAGATTTCCTAATACAAATAGTGAATAGTCAATGGACAATAGCGCATTTTAGATCGGCCGGTCTTTCCAGCTAACCGTCACAAAACGGGAAGCGACCCCGACAGCGATAACATACAACGGGTAAAAAATTTGCAGCACGAGGAAGGATGCAGGTAAAAATTTCTGCTTCATAAACTTAGAGACGCGTGATAGAAATATTGCCTCTAAAAAAACTTTAACGACAACGAGCACGGCAATTGTATAATTAACGGGTAAAAAAATGAATGAAGCCACAGCTATCAACCATGATAGTTGGAACATCCAAACAAAAACGGCTAGAAATTTTGTCAGAAGATTTGAGTTGTGTTTCCATTTGCCGGCCCAGCGAATGCGTTGCTTAAAAAAATCTTTGAGCGAAGATTGCGGAGTGGTCGTTACAACAGCATTTGGCTCCTTCAAAAACACCAGACTTTCAGAGCCAAACTGATGAACAAACTCTCGCATCAGGAATTCATCGTCACCGGAAGCGATCTGAGTATTTCCTTCAAAGCCATTGACGCGCACAAATGATTCTTTTCGGTACGCCAGGTTGGCGCCATTGCACATGGTAGGAAAACCCAGCGCCAATGTCGCCCCTGCTGAGCCAATCAGACTGGTAAACTCCATTGACTGAAGTCTTGAAAAAAAAGCGTCCAATGATTTGATACGCACAGCGCCCACCAACATTTTTGTTTTTGAATCTTGAAAGGATTGGTTAATCGATTTCAACCAATCAATTGGAAGGTCACAATCAGCATCGGTTGTCGCAATTATTTCACCGGAACAAATTCCGATTGCTTGTGTGATTGCATTTTTCTTTCCTTCAGCTTGCGCAGTTACAACTTTGAAATGTGGAAGGTGCTGAGCTAATTTTTTTAAAACCACCTCAGAGTTATCGGTTGACTGATCATTCACCAGAATAACTTCGAACTGATTGACGGGATAATTTTGTTTCGAAAGGGTTTGAATCAGCGTTGGTAAATTGACTGCTTCGTTTCTGAACGGAACAATCACCGAAAGGAAATAGTGTTGATTAGCAGATTGACTTGGTTGTCTCAACGTGTTCCAACCTACAATCAGCAGCAGCAGAAATAAAAAATAAATAACGAAGACGATAATAAAAAAGATAGTCATTGAAGGCTTCTGATTAAATTGCCGCGACTGGCAAAATGGAGAAAAAAACAATCAAAGAGAAAATCATCCTTGGGCTTGACCCCGGCACGAATGTAATGGGTTATGGAGTGATTCTCATAAAGGGATCGAAACTTACCTTGCTGCAGTTTGGCGTCATTCACCTGAGCAAATATGAAACGCATGAACTTAAACTAAAAAAGATTTTTGAACGGGTACTGAGTATTGTCGATGAGTTTCATCCGGATGAAGTTGCACTTGAAGCTCCTTTCTTTGGAAAGAATGTTCAGTCCATGTTAAAATTAGGAAGAGCACAAGGCGTGGCCATGTCGGCAGCGCTGCATCGTGAAGTGCCCATCACCGAATATTCTCCCAAGTCGGTGAAGCAATCGGTAACGGGAAATGGAAATGCATCGAAGGAACAAGTTGGCCGAATGCTGATGCAAATTTTAGGAATCAAAGAGCTGCCGGAATTTTTAGATGCCACAGACGCGCTGGGCGTTGCCGTATGTCATCATTTTCAGAAAGGAAATGTGAAGAGCAAATCAAAATCCTGGGATTCGTTTTTGAAGGACAATCCCGACCGTTTAAAAAAGACTAAGCCTTCAGCTTAATCAGCACATCAACGATCCGCTGCGAAGTGCGGCCATCCCACAATTCTGGAATTGCACCTTTCTTCCAGTTACCTGAATTCACTTTCTTAAATGCATCAGCCAATGAATTCATGTTCTCTCCTATCATTTCGTTTGTGCCAATCGTAACGGTTTCTGGTCGCTCAGTATTATTGCGTAGCGTAACACACGGAATACCCAAAACAGTAGTCTCTTCCTGAACACCGCCCGAATCAGTAATGACGGCCTTCGCATTTTTGATCAGGTAGATAAACTCCAGATAACTGAGTGGATCAACAGGAATAATATTAACTGGCATCTTCGTCAGCATAGAAAAATTCTTTCGCGTCCGCGGATGAACAGGAAAAATCACGGGAACGCCTGACCCTGCATCAATGCTTTCCATCAGTCTGGAGAACTTTTGCAAGTCATCCACATTAGATGGCCGATGCAACGTGAGAACAAAATAGTTTCCTGCCTTTAAATTCTGTTCGTCCCAAATAGTTGGCTTTCTTATTTTAATTAGATTTGAAATCAATGAGTCGATCATTGTGTTGCCCACAAAAAACAACTGACTGTCTTTTATTCCGGTGCGTTTCAAATTTTCATTCGCTACTGCGGATGTAGTAAAAAAATAATCCGCCAATGAATCGGTAACAATCCTGTTTATTTCTTCCGGCATGGTCATATCAAACGAACGAATGCCACCTTCCACGTGAGCTACTTTTGTGTTTAATTTCTTGGCCACAATAGTGCAGGCCATGGTGGAATTGACATCGCCAACTACCACAACCAAATCAGTTGGGTGGCTCATCAATTCTTTTTCAAACTCAACCATGATTTTGCCGGTTTGCTCCGCCTGAGTTCCGGACCCTGCCCCGAGATTAACGTGCGCTTCAGGGATGCCTAATTCTTCAAAAAAAACTTTGCTGAGTTTATCATCATAGTGTTGGCCTGTATGAACGAGCCGGTAGTGAATTTCATGACCATTCTTCTGCGCAATTTCGATTGCCCTTATGATCGGGGCTATTTTCATAAAATTCGGACGCGCTCCGGCAATGAGGGTAATTTTCATCTTATTATTTAAGGACTGCAAAATTCCTTTTCTTTGCGGAAAATAAAAATCCTGAGGTGTCAAAGAAGATTTTAATGTTGTTAAATGCCCCTTATCCATCTGATATAAGGGTTAAGAAAGAATCGGATGCACTACTCCAAGCAGGGTTTGAAATCTATTTGCTCTGCTTGCGCAAGGCCGGTGAGACTTACCAACAGGAGTTTGAAGGAATAAAAATCACGCGCATTGATGCCGGTACCAACAATTATGTGCTTGCCTTTTGGGATGTGATCATGTCGATTCAATTTGTTCACCCACGATTTTTAAAAGCAGCAAGGCAACTGTTGATCAAAGAAAATATTCCGGTTATTCATGTTCACGATCTTCCTTTGGCGGGAACGGCCTTACATCTCAAAAAAGAAATGGGTGCCAAAGTGGTCGTTGACTTTCATGAAAACTATCCAGAAGCACTGAAGACCTGGTTCAAGTGGAAAAAGAATCCCATCGTGCGGTTGAAGAATTATCTGTTCATGAATCCCATGCGTTGGACTGACTTCGAAAAGCGAGCGAGCGAAAAGTCTGATGCGATCATTGCGGTGGTAGATGAGATGAAAGAACGAGTGATCAAAGAGCATGCGATTAAACCAGAAAAGATTACAGTTGTTACGAACACCGAAGACAAAGGATTTGTGCATCAAAAATTAGATCCATCGGTTTATCAAACGCTGACCTCCAAATTTATCCTGACGTATTCTGGTGGCATAGGACCACATCGCGGTGTGGATACAGCCATCGAAGGAATGAAATACCTTGTTGACCATCCCGATATTCAGTTGGCCATTGTTGGCTTTGGAAGCAAATCAGTAATGGATAGTTTAAAAGAGTTGACCGAAAGGCTTCAATTAAAAAACGTGCACTTTCTCGGCTATCAACCTTTCTCAAAGTTTTACTCCTACATGCATTTGGCGGATGTGAACGTCATTCCTCATCAATCGAACGGGCACACGGATAACACAGTGCCACACAAACTTTTTCAGGGTATGATGGCTGCGAAGCCTTTACTCGTAAGCTCCAGTGCACCCTTGAAACGATTGACGCAAGAGCACCATGCTGGCTTGGTATTCGAAGCTGGTAATCCTGGAGACTTTGCCGATAAAGTTCTTGTGCTTTATCAAAACAAAGAACTCAGACACCAGCTGGGTGAAAATGGCAGACGGGCAAGTATGGAAGGTTCGCTGAATTGGGAGTCCACCCAAAAAACCTTGATTCAATTATATAACTCTTTGTTAAACTGATATGGCCCAATCCTCGGCTTACCAAACAGCACTCGCTATCTCCAAAGGTCCGTTCTTTATCAAAAGAAACATCCTGGCTAAAAAATCATTTCGTGCGGATTACATCTTTTACAGAATTGCGCGACCTGTTTTAAAAGTCTATTATAAACTCTTCAAATGGAGAAATCCGGTCAGTCCGTGGACAAGCCAGGCTTCCATCCGGACGTTCGAAAAAATCCTTGACAAGAATATGATCGGGTTTGAATATGGAAGCGGCTTCAGCACGATATTCTTTTCCAACTACCTGAAACAGTTGGTGAGCGTAGAGCACAACGAGGCCTGGTATGAGATCGTAAAAAAGAAATTCAAAGACTCAGGGATCACCAATGTCGAGTATCATTTTATTCCTTCACAAAAGGAAACCGCTAACCATGATTATACGTTCTACAAAGATTACCATCTGACGGAAAAAGACTTCACTATTCGCAAGGAGTATCACAACTACTTTTCGTTTGTTTTAACTTTTCCAAACGAGCACTTCGACTTTATCATCGTGGACGGCAGGGCGCGTGTTGAGTGTTGCCTCAATGCCATTCCAAAACTTAAGCCAGGAGGAATATTTGTTCTGGATAATTCCGATCGTGCGCGATACAAACCGGTATTTCGCGTGTTGGAAAATTGGAAAAGCATCACCACCACCACAGGGTTATTCGATACCACCATCTGGTTTAAACCATAACCATGCAGTTTCTATATCAGCTTATCTATCATCCATTCATCAATCGGATTTTATTGCTGATCAATCGCGCGTTATCATCGTTCACGAATTTTCGACTTCCACCTTCTGGGGGTATCACCGTAAGTCTTTCGAGCGGAGTTAGCTTTAAGATGCGTACCAATCAAACCAGTTATGTAACTAAGCTTCTTTACTGGAAAGGAGCAACTGCATTTGAATACACACCCATCTTCGAAAAGCTGGCCACAAAAATTGATTCATTCATTGATATTGGCGCCAACACGGGTTACTATTCTTTACTCGCTGCATCCGTCAACAAAAATATCATGGTTCATTCTTTCGAACCTGCTCATGGGCCTTCTCATTACCTCCACCAAAATATTGCGATCAATCATTTCATAAAAAATATCAACGTACATGATGTTGCCTTGTCCGATAAAGATGGTCAGGTAGAATTTTACGAGGTTCAAAATGCCAAATACCGTTACCTGGCTCACAACCTGGGTGGAGTTGGAAGTTTGAAGAAAGTGACCAACTCCAAACGAACTTCAACGGTCGTAAAGGCAATAACGCTCGATAACTTCGTCATGCAGGAAAGCATTCAAAAAATTGATCTTATCAAGATTGATACAGAAGGGACCGAACACTTCATTCTATCGGGTGCGCACGAAACCATCGAACGCTTTAAGCCAATCATCATTTGTGAGACCTTGTTTAATAAAATTGAAGCAGAGCTTGAAGAAATTATGAAAGCTCATGGCTATGAATTCTTTAATCACGTCAATCAGAAATTACAGCCAGTTGACACACTCACGCGGACAGCCGACAATGGAGTGCGGGACTGCTTCATGGTTCATCTTGACAAACAATACTTAATAGCAGAGTTTATCAGTTGAAACTTTTCAGATTATAATCGAAAAAAGTTATAACTTTATCGGATTATGATCAGAAGAATACTTGAAAATATTTTAAAAAGCCACCTTGGGCTTAAAAAAGCGATTATTCTAATCGGGCCCAGACAAGTCGGAAAAACTACATTAATCACGGCCTTGGCAAACAGCATTGGGGAAAATGTTTTGGTTCTTAATTGTGATGAACCCGATATCAGAAAACTTCTTTCTGAAAAAACATCGACAGAATTAAAGGCTCTCATCGGTAAAAATACCGTTGTCATTATCGATGAAGCACAGCGCGTAAAAAACATCGGATTGAGTTTAAAATTAATCGCTGATCAAATTAAATCCGTGCAGTTAATCGTATCAGGGTCATCCGCTCTGGAGCTAGCTAATGAAATCAACGAACCGCTCACTGGCCGGAAATGGGAATTCCTGATGTTCCCGCTGTCCGTAAAAGAAATGAAAGATCATCACGGTGAAACGGAAGAAAGACGTATGCTACAGTCTAGATTGATCTATGGGATGTATCCCGATGTGATCAATAATCCAGGACGAGAAAAAGAAGTCCTCAAGAATTTAACAGACAGCTACTTGTATAAAGACATTTTTTCTTTTAAAGATGTAAGAAAACCAGAAATCATTGAAAAGCTCCTTCAGGCATTAAGCCTCCAGATGGGATCTGAAGTCAGTTTCAACGAGTTGGCTGATCTGGTAAAATCAGACCCACTCACGGTAAGCCGTTACATTGAATTACTGGAAAAAACTTTTGTCGTATTCCGCTTGCCATCCTTTAGCCGTAATCTCAGGAACGAACTCAAAAAAAGTCGCAAAATATTTTTCTACGATAATGGAGTCCGCAATGCTATCATAGCCAACTTTCAGCCGCTGGAACTAAGAAAAGATGCCGGCCCCTTGTGGGAAAACTACCTAATGAGTGAGCGACTAAAATTCAATGCTTACCAATCGGCAATCGTCAATCGCTTTTTTTGGAGAACCAAACAACAACAGGAAATAGACTACATCGAAGAAAGAGATGGGAAAATTTTTGCGTTTGAATTCAAATGGGGGCAAACCAAAAATATCAAACCTTCGACTACGTTTACTAACGCTTATCCGGAAAACGAATTTGCCGTAGTCCATCCAGACAATTATTTTTCATTTCTAAGCTAATGGGTGTTGTCATTCGCCAAAGCATAATCACCACAATCATCTCTTATGTTGGAGTAGTGATTGGTTATATCAACTTGCTCTATCTCTATCCAAAATTTCTTTCACCAGAAGAAGTTGGATTGTTCAGGACCATTCAAGATGCCGCGATTCTCCTCTCTCCCTTTGCACAGTTTGGTTTAGCCTCTGGCATCTTTCGATACTATCCTCAGTTCGTGAAAGATCAAAAAACATCGGGAAGTTTTATTAGTCTGATGCTACTGCTGGCCATTATTGGATTCGCCATCTTCTTAGTAGTCTTTCAGATTTTTGAAACCTCCATCCTGAACTATTTCTCAGATAATGCTAAAGAGATCATTCATTATTCATCTCTGATACTTTGGCTCACGCTTATCTTGCTGATCACCACTTTACTGGAGGCTTACTCAAGATCATTGTTAAAAACGGTTGTGCCTAGTCTTTTGCGCGAAGTTGTCTCGCGTGCGCTGCTCTCGTTATTTGTGTTGCTTTACTTTTTAAAGTACCTCACGTTTCAGGAATTTATCCTTTCAACCACCATTGGCTACCTTCTTTGCCTGCTAACGCTGTTATTCTATTTGGCGCTAGGTGGCGATTTGAAAATAAGCTTAGAGTTTTCGGTACATCACAAAACAAAAGTACCTGAACTCTTAAAGTACAGTCTGTTAAGTTTCGCAGGCACTGCGGGGCTTATCATCATTGGCAAAGTAGATAGCATTATGGTTTCCGGGCTTTTAGGTTTTGCTGCCAACGCTGTGTACACAACCGCGTTTTACATGGCCACTGTGATCGAGGTTCCGAAGCGGGCGTTAAGTCAAGTGGCCATGCCATTGATCGCCCGGGCGTTCGAAAAAAATGATCTGCAGGACATTAAAACGATCTATCAGAAAACGTCCATCAATCAATTTATCATCGGCTCGCTGATGTTGATTGGCGTATGGGCAAATCTCGACAACATTTTTGACCTGATGCCGAAACGCGAAGTATATGAGGTGGGTAAATATGTGGTGTTGATTATCGGCTTTGGAAAATTGATGGACATGATCTTCGGACCGAGCAGTGAAATTATTGTGCTCTCAAAATACTACGGCTTTAATATCATACTGATCATTCTACTGGCGGGTTCAATTGTTTTCGCAAACAACCTGTTGATTCCATCCTATGGAATAGAAGGAGCAGCCATTGGTGCGGCATTGGCATTAATATTTTTCAATACTACCAAATTCATTTTTATATGGATAACCCTAAAGATGCAGCCATTCACATTTGGAACTCTCAAGGTTTTATTGATCAGCATTCTTTCGATCGGAATAAATATGCTGCTGCCAAAGGTCAATTTTGTATTGATTGATATCTTTTATCGGTCCGCCATTATCACAATTGTATTTGGTATTTTGGTCTTGCTTTCCAATGCTTCGCCTGACGGAAACAATCTGATGAAGAAAATATTTTCAGCTTTGGGTATCAGGTCAAAGTTCTTCCAATAGCCTCGACAATTGTTTGGTGAGTTCTTCTCTTGTGTATGCTGATACATCTCTGTCTGCCATACTTCTGCCCTCTTTCCAGCCGTTGAAAAACATAAGGATCGATTTTTGAATTCCCGCACTGTCGGCTCGTTCAAAAATTTCTCCTGCTTTCGTTTCCTTCAAAACAACTGCGGCATCACCATCCACCGGACCGATAGCCAGAATTGGATTGCCTGATGCCAGGTATTCAAAGAATTTTCCCGGAAGATTGCCAGGTGCAATAGCCGTGTAGGCAAGCACTAACAACTGCAAATCGGTTTGACCATATAAACTAAGCAATTGTGAATGGGGCATGTGCCCAATAAATTTTGTGATGCCCGCAAGAGTTTTATCCTGTTCTACAAAAGATTTGAACGAGCTATTCACATTGCCGATGAATTCAATCCGCACCTTGTTCGCAAAATCGGCATTAACATCGCAGATCGCTCTGATACTTTCCATCACGGGCCGGGGATCTCTCAATTCATCCAGCACACCAATGTGACGAATAGTAAACACATTTGTTTTCGTGTGGGTAATCCCGCTGAAATCATCCCGATCAAATCCGTTCGTAATCAAATCCACTTTTCGGTTGCTCAACACCTCCAGCCGCCCAACATGATAAGGCGCGATGGTGATTACGCGATTCGCGGTTTGCAACACATCTCGTTCTTGCTTCTGGTGGATCTTTCTGGCAATGCTTGTCAACGACAGCGTGTCCAGCAAATCCCATTCTGTCCAGGGATCGCGAAAATCGGCAACCCATTTCAATTGGGGATTTTTTTGTTTCAACTTCAGACCAATCAGATGCACGCTATGTGGCGGGCCAGTTGTAATAATTTTATCAATCTGATTGCTGCTGATAAAATCGTGAAGAAATGCGACTGAAGGCTTTACCCAGAAAACACGCGCGTCCGGGATAAAAAAATTACCGCGCACCCATGTGCTAATCTTTTGAAACACTGATTTCTTTCCCGTGGTAACGAAGTCGCTTTGCTTAATCTCTTTCTTACCGAATAGCCTGGAGAATTTAAAGAAAGCTTCGTATGGT
The DNA here is from genome assembly GCA_044222145.1 of Cyclobacteriaceae bacterium. Classification (GTDB taxonomy): domain Bacteria; phylum Bacteroidota; class Bacteroidia; order Cytophagales; family Cyclobacteriaceae; genus ELB16-189. The sequence goes on along the minus strand of JBGANU010000005.1, from coordinate 285,340 downwards.
TCCCAAATCGGCAGCTTGATTACTTCAACTGAATTCGGAACATCTTTTAGTAATGACATATCCTGAATCGTGAAAGAAGGATTCTCGGGCGTATAGACAATTGGTTCCCAACCTAATTGAGGCAAGTACTTAACAAACTTCAGCCATCGCTGAACACCACTTCCGCCAGACGGAGGCCAGTAGTAGGTAATGATGAGTATCTTTTTGCTCAAAGTCTATGATTCAAATTCAAAATTAGAAAGTTCATTGAATAAACTTTATGATGTCATCACCGTTGTTGGCATTCATCCACCTTATCTCTTCATCTTTTTTGAACCACGTCATCTGTCGTTTGGCATATCGCCTGGAATTTCTTTTCAATAGGCGGATAGCCTCGTCTTTGTCGTAGAGTCCGTCCATCCACCCAAAAATTTCCTGATAGCCTACCGTTTGCAGTGCATTCAACTCTCGCTGTGGATAAAAACGTTTTGCTTCTTCAAATAAACCTGCCTTAATCATTTGATCCATTCGGTTGTCGATGCGTTGATACAGTTCCTCCCGATCAAGCTCCAACCCAACCTTTACAATTTCAAACGAATGACTGATCTTATTTTTTTTTCGAAGTTCAGTCATGGGTTGGCCCGTGGAATAATTCAATTCCAGCGCCCGCATTAGCCGTTGCGGATTCTTCTGATCAACGATTGCAAAATAATCGGGATCAGCAGCCTCCACTTGTTCCTGCAACCAGAGCAAGCCCTTCGCCTCATATTCTTTTATAATTTTTTCGCGCAATCCTTCTGCAACTTTCGGCATGTCGTCAAATCCTTCCGTCACCGCTTTCACATACAATCCAGAACCACCACACAAAATCAGGTTGTCATATTTTTCGAATAACTGGTGAATTAATTGGAGCGCATCGCGGCCAAATTGCCCGGCATCGTAATCTTCAGTGATCGATTTAATATTGATGAAATGATGACTGACCTGCAACAACTCCTTGCGGGTCGGCTTTGCAGTTCCGATCTCCAACTCTTTGTAAATCTGTCTTGAATCGGCTGAAATAATCTCTGTTCCAAGATGTTGAGCAAGGCGTATAGCTGCCGAAGTCTTCCCAACGGCAGTTGGCCCAACAATAACAATTAACTTCCTGGCGCCTGTCATTATGCAAATTTAAGAGGTACGGTTTACGAATCACGATCTAGAAACTGTGGTCAGGTCACTTTCTACTATTTATTTTCCGGAGAATTTGCCCACTGCCAAATCCAAAATTCTCACATCGTAAATCGTAAATTATACAGTATCTTGCACCCGAATAATTCGCCACTACGAATGATCAAATACACTAATCAATTCCTGACCAAACTGGAAGACCTCGTTGCAGAATCGGACTATGTGCTCCGATACGAGAAGGGAAATTTCAAATCGGGATATTGCCTGTTGAAAGAACAGAAGATCATGATTATCAACAAGTTCTTTACAACGGAAGGCAAGATCAACACCCTGTTGGACATTCTCAAAAACATCGAGTTGGATACCACCAAGTTCACTGAGAAGAGCCTCAAGTTATACCAGGAGTTATCTCAGACTGAAGTTACTCTTTAACCGTTTTTGCTGTGAAAGTCACCTTTCTCGGCACCGGAACTTCTCAAGGCGTGCCCGTCATAGGCTGCGATTGCGAGGTCTGTCAATCCCTGGATTATCGGGACAAGCGCCTTCGCTCTTCCATACATATCAATGTTGAGGGCAAGAGTTTCGTCATTGACACGGGGCCGGACTTTCGTCAGCAAATGTTGCGAGAGCGAATCAAGAAATTAGATGCTGTTGTATTTACCCACAGCCACAAAGATCACATTGCCGGCCTGGATGATGTGAGGGCATATAATTTCCTGCAAATGAAATCGATGCCCATTTACGGAACGAAGCAATTGCACGAACAGTTAAAAACAGAATTTTATTACGCGTTTTCGCACGAGCGATATCCGGGTATTCCACAATTAGATTTGATTGAAATAGATGAGCATCCCGTTGAAGTGGATGGCATCACAATCACACCGTTGCCCGTGATGCACCTCCGGATGCCCGTGCTGGGATTTCGCGTTCGGGATTTCTCCTACATCACCGATGCTAATTTCATTCCCGAAGAAACATTTGAAAAATTAAAAGGAACCCGTGTGCTGGTGCTTAACGCACTTCAACGTGAAAAGCACGTGTCTCATTTCAACCTCGAAGAGGCAATTGAAGTGGCCAGGAAGGTTGGCGCGCCAAAGACCTACTTCACACACATCAGCCATAAACTGGGCACACATAAGAAAGTAGAGAAAGAACTTCCTGAATCGATAGCTTTGGGATATGATGGCTTGACCATCGAACTGTAGCGTGCACAATAATTACTTTTTTCTTCGTCAGTTATCATCGGCTATTGAAAAGAATATTCAGGGCTTCACGCTCGTCTCGTGCTTTAGTCAAAACAAAGAAGAGCTGATTTTAGAATTCAACAATGGCGCCACGTCATTCTTCACCAAAGCGAGCTTCGCATCTGAATTTTGTTGTCTTTCTTTTCCACCATCATTTCATCGTGCTAAAAAAAACAGCATCGACCTCTTCAATAAGGCTTTGATGAGGAAAGTTTTGAACGTTCAACAGTTCAATAACGAGCGATGCTTTTTAATCGAGCTGGAAGGCAATTATTCATTACTATTTAAAATGCACGGCAATCGGTCGAACATCCTATTGTTTAAAGATCACGAGGCAAAAGAAATTTTTAGAAACCACCTCGCCACGGATTTCGAACTCAACCTCTCAGAATTGAATAAGGATATCGAATGGAGTAAGGAAACATTTTTAAAACAACTAACTAATTTACATCAGGCATACTTCACGCTGGGAAAACCTGTTTGGGAATATCTTGACCAAAAAGGTTTTCAATCATCCGATCACGAAGCAAAGTGGCATCTTTTCAAGGAAGCACTCCTATTGCTTACCAAACCTTCCTATTATCTTTTAGAAAAAGAGGGCAAACTCCTCTTCTCTTTATTGCCTTACGGGAATATAAAAGCGCAGTTCGATGATCCCATAAAAGCCATCAATGAATTCTTTCAGCAGTACACGCAAACACAGGCATTTTATTCTGAAAAAATTGCCGCGCTTCGGCCACTGCGGGAACAAGAAAAGAACGCCAAAAGCTACATCGCCAAGAATCAATTGAAACTTCAGGAACTCTTGCAGGACCAACACTACCAGGCGTGGGGCGATTTGGTAATGGCCAACCTTCACCGCATCAAAACGGGAGAAGAAAAGATTTCGGTGGAGAATTTCTACGACAACAATCGGGTGATTGAGATAAAACTCAAACGTGATTTATCGCCTCAGAAAAACGCGGAAGTATTTTACAGAAAAGGGAAAAACCAGCAGATCGAAATCCAAAAACTAAAAGAGGCTATCCATCGAAGAGAAATAGAACTTGAGAAGGCGATCGCACTTATCACTAAAATCGAATCCTCGACTGATTTAAAAAATCTTCGTTCAACATCAATTGACGCAACCAAAACAGGAAAGAAAAAGAATCATGATGAGATTTTACCTTTCCATGAATTTGAATTTAAAGGTTATAAAATTTGGGTGGGCCGCAATGCAGAAAGCAACGACAAACTCACTTTGAAATACTCCTACAAAGATGACCTGTGGCTTCACGCAAAGGATGTTGCCGGCTCCCACGTACTCATCAAACATCAATCAGGAAAGAATTTTCCAAAGGACGTCATTGAACGAGCAGCTGAACTTGCCGCTTATAATTCGAAACGAAAAACAGATTCGCTTTGCCCGGTGAGCGTAACGCCTAAAAAATTTGTTCGAAAAAGAAAAGGTGACCCTGCTGGTGCAGTTGTGGTAGAGCGAGAAGAAGTAATTATGGTGGTACCGAAATTATAGCTGGGTTCCGGACACCTTTACAGCATCCGGAACCAAGCATTATTTCTTATTGCACCTGGTGAACTTTAATCATGTTGGAACGGCCTCGCTCCTGAATCGGCATGCTGGCCAACACGATGAATACGTCACCGGTCCTCACATGTCCATCACGTTTCAAGATAGCCTCCACATCTGCGATCGTGGCATCTGTTGAAGCCGCTTTATCATAGTGGTAAGCGCGAGTTGCCCATACCAAATTCATGGTATTAATAATTGCTTCGTTGCTTGTGAATGCAAAAATATTGCAATTAGGTCTGTGCGAAGCGGCCTTATAGGCACTGTATCCCAGCTGCGTCATGCCTACAATAGCTTTGGCATTTACATCCTTCGCCAGCTTACAGGCCGTAAGAATCAAACTGTCGTTGAAATAGTTGGGAGCAGTCGTATCAAGGTCTCTAAACTTGAAGAAAATGTTTCCGTTCTTTTCAACAGAACCGATAGTACGCACCATACTGCGAATAACTTCTATCGGATATTTTCCGGCAGCGGTTTCTGCCGATAGCATCAGGGCATCGGCTCCATCCATCACAGCATTGGCAACATCGTTTGTTTCGGCACGTGTCGGTCGTGGGTTCTCGATCATGCTTTCCATCATCTGCGTGGCAACGATAACAGGCTTTCCGGCTTTGTTGCATTTTTCCACCAGCATCTTTTGCACCATCGGCACTTCTTCCATCCAAATCTCTACACCCAAATCACCACGGGCCACCATCACAGCATCGGTAGCAGCAATAACAGAATCAATATTTTCGAGTGCCTCAGGTTTTTCAATCTTGGCAACAATTCGTGTTGTTGACTTCTCACCATTGATGATATCGCGCAAGCTTAAAATGTCCTGTGCCTTGCGGACAAACGACAAAGCCACCCAGTCCACTTTGTGCTTCAATCCAAAATGCAAGTCTGCCAAATCTTTTTCGGTCAAAGACGGAGCGGACACTTTTGTGAACGGCAGGTTGATTCCTTTGCGCGGCTTAAGAGGGCCACCGTAGATAACCGTGCACACAACGTCTATGTCTCTTACTTCTTTTACTTTCAATTCAATCTTTCCATCATCGATCAAGATCATATCACCGATCTTCACATCTTTTGGAAGTCGCTCATAGGAGGTGCTCACCAGCTCATTGTTGCCAAGAACTTCCCGTGTTGTAATCACGATTTCTTGTCCGGCTACGATCTCGATGCCAGGCTGCATATCGTTGACGCGAATTTTAGGCCCTTGCAGATCTTGCAACAACGCTACGTTAGTACCCATCTCCGAATTTATCTCGCGAACGAAGTTGATCACCTTTAGATGATCATCGTGTGTACCGTGCGAAAAATTTAATCGAAACACATCCACTCCTTCTTTCACCAAAGCTCGGAGCATTTCTTTGTTGTTGGATGCCGGACCTACTGTGGCAACAATTTTGGTCTTGTTATAAGAGACTTTTTCCATGAAGAGTTAAAAAATAAAGTTGTCCTTCGATTTCAAGGCGGCCAAAGGTATGAAAGCGACCAATTCGATGGAAGGAATATTGTTTAAGAGTTCTTGCAATCGATTGATCTCCATGTGTTCTTCGCCTTCGGTTAATAAAATATAATCTAAATGGGGAAATTCAGGCACCAAAAGGTGTTTACTGGTATCCGATTCATTGGCTTTGTTTCTGAAAAGTTTCAGTCGGTTGGCATGGCCGCCCGAGGCGAAGTGAGAATAGCTAAAGGAAGGCTTCTGTTTCTCCTGAATGATCAAATCGGGCTGCTTCACCAACCGCACACCCAATAGTTTATTGATTTCCCACGCCAGCCGGTAGCCTTTTGCGGAAGAAGTGAGGCCCAAAAGCTCAAAATCATAAGTATATTCGATGTCAAGCCGGCTTTTTTTCATTCTATTCATGATTTGCAAAATTCCGGAATCACACGCTGATTAACTTGATTACTAACGATTTAATGAAATTCAATTTTAGAATCCGATGCTTTTTCAACATTATCAACCAAAATCAATCAACTAACAAAATCTGACATAATTACCCTCACTTAAAAAGGTTTGACAATATTGCACTAAATCTCTTTCTTTGCACAGATTTTTGAATACTCTAAACCATAATAACATGTCTGAAATCGCACAAAAAGTAAAACAGATCATCATCGACAAACTAGGTGTGGAAGAATCTGAAGTAACTCCTGAAGCAAGCTTCACGAATGACCTCGGTGCCGACTCATTGGATACCGTGGAACTCATCATGGAGTTCGAAAAGGAATTCAACATTTCCATTCCTGACGACCAGGCTGAAAACATCGCCACAGTTGGTCAGGCCATTTCTTACCTAGAGGAGAACGCGAAGAAATAATCAGGAAAATCTCCGCCACGAAAGTTTTATGACATTTAAGAGAGTAGTAATTACCGGTGTAGGCGCACTTACTCCAATTGGAAATACACTTCCCGAATATTGGGACGGACTTCGCAATGGAAAGAGTGGCGCTGCGCCCATTACCAAGTTTGACACTACCCTTTTCAAAACCAAGTTCGCCTGCGAGCTAAAAGGTTTTGATCCTGTAAATTTCATGGACAAGAAGGAGGCAAGAAAACTTGACCCCTTTTCGCAATACGCTTTGGTGGCGTCAGATGAAGCTATAAAGGATGCTAATCTTCCGATGACCGAAATTAACCTGGATCGCGTAGGCGTTATTTGGGGATCGGGCATCGGAGGTTTACTCACCTTTCAGGAAGAGATGAGATCTTTTGCTGCAGGTGATGGCACGCCACGCTTCAATCCATTCTTCATTCCAAAAATGATTCCGGACCTTAGTGCCGGTCACATCTCCATTAAGCACGGATTCAGAGGACCTAACTATGTTACGGTATCTGCATGTGCTTCTTCCACCAACGCTATCTATGATGCTTACACCTATCTTAAGTTAGGCAAAGCTGATATCATTGTGTCGGGTGGTTCCGAGGCGGCTATCTGCATCGCAGGTGTTGGCGGTTTCAACGCACTTAAAGCGCTTTCTGAAAGAAATGATTCTCCGGAAACGGCTTCACGACCGTATGACAAAGACCGCGATGGTTTTGTTTTGGGTGAAGGTGCCGGAGCTGTTATTCTTGAAGAATATGAGCACGCCAAGCGAAGAGGTGCTAAGATTTATGCCGAAATCATTGGCGGTGGAATGTCATCCGATGCCTACCACATCACCGCGCCACATCCGGACGGTGCTGGTATTATTAAGGTGATGGAATATGCTCTCGAAGAAGCGGGCATAAAACCGGAAGAAGTTGATTACATCAACACACACGGAACCTCAACTGGCCTTGGCGATTTCGGAGAAATAAAGGCCATTCAAAAAGTTTTCGGAGATCACGCCTACAAAACAAACATTAGCTCCACCAAGTCGATGACTGGTCACTTGCTGGGAGCGGCTGGCGCAATTGAAGCGATTGCCTGTCTTCTGGCTATACAAGAAAGCATAGTGCCGCCAACCATCAATCACTTTACGGACGATCCTGAGCAAGATCCTAGGCTCAATCTCACTTTCAACAAAGCTCAGAAGCGCGAAGTAAATATTGCCTTGAGCAATACCTTTGGTTTTGGTGGACACAACTGTTCCATTCTTCTTAAGAAATTGAAGTAAGACACAATCCTGTGTGGAACTTACTTAAACTAACCAAACCAAGCTCCAAAGATGACCGGAAGCTGATCACCGCGATCAGTACCATTGCCGGATTTAAGCCATCTAATCTTGCGCTCTACAAGCTTGCTACTTTACATAGTTCCAAAGGAAAAGAAAAAGAAGGCTTTCGCGAATCTAATGAACGCCTTGAATATCTTGGCGATGCCATATTAGGCGCGGCCGTAGCCGATTATCTTTTTAAAAAATATCCCTTCAAAGACGAAGGTTTTCTCACCGAAATCAGATCAAGAATTGTAAACCGTGAATCACTGAATAACCTTGCCCGCAAAGTGGGGATCGGTGCGATTGTTCAATTCGATCAGAAAAATTCGCAGCTCCAACAAGTAATCCTCGGAAATACATTGGAGGCTTTGGTCGGTGCCGTTTATCTCGACAAAGGCTACATTCGCTGCAAAAAGTTTGTGGTCGACAAGCTGATTCAACCTTACTTTGATCTGGAGGTAGTTGTCAATAATAACTCTAATCATAAGAGTAAAATTATTGAGTGGGCTCAGCGCAACAGCAAAGAGATTAAGTTCGAAATATTGAATGTGAAGAACGGCCGTAACAGCAAGGAATTTTCTGCGCAAGTAATCATCAGCGAGCAACCTTATGGACTCGGTTATGGTTATACCAAAAAGAAAGCCGAACAAGATGCCGCACAGAAAACGTGCGAAATGCTAAACATTGAGTGAGTCACGTCACTAGCGCTGAACGTATAGTCAGTACTACTTACTCAATAACTTAAGACTATTAACATTAAAATGGGAAGAGTTTTAAAAATAGGTGGAGCAACAGTCAACCAGATACCCCTGGATTGGCAGGGCAATGCAGCTAACATCATCGAAGCTATTGACGCGGCAAAAAAAGAGAAGATCGATATTGTTTGCTTTCCCGAACTTTCAATTTCTGGCTATGGATGTGAAGACGTTTTCCTTAGTGATTGGCTAAGTGAAACTGCCTGGTCGTCTCTTCAAACTATTGTTCCTCATTGCGATTCCATCACCGCTTGCGTGGGATTACCGCTGCGCATGGAAGGTATCACCTACAACGGGGTGTGCGTGATCTCCGAAAAAAAAATCGTGGGCATTACGTTGAAACAAAATCTGGCCAGAGATGGCGTTCACTATGAGCCTCGTTGGTTTGATGCCTGGCCGGCTAATACGGTTAGGGAAATAAGTCGCGATCAACAAACCTTTCAAGTCGGTGATATCGTCTACGAAATCAACGGCATTAAATTCGGATTCGAGATATGTGAAGATGCCTGGCGCAAAACAAAGCGACCTGAACGTGGAGTTGATTTGATATTAAACCCAAGTGCCAGTCATTTCGCTTTAAGCAAAAGTGAATTGAGAGAGCATGAAGTGGTGATAGAGGGTTCTGAGAAATTCAAGTGCGCATATGTCTTTGTCAATCTGCTGGGCAACGAAGCCGGGCGAATGATTTACGATGGGGATATTATCATTGGCCAACGTGGCAAATTGCTGGCTGTCAACAAGCGACTATCTTTTCAAAATTTTAATCTATTGGCGAGTGATATCGATTTTGATCATGCCGAAAACAGCAAAGCCGTTCCATCACTTGATTCAAAAGAAAAAAATGAAGAGTTCGCGAGAGCCACTTCATTGGCACTGTTCGACTATCTCAGGAAAAGTAAGGCAAAGGGATTTGTACTAAGCTTGAGTGGCGGAGCCGATTCATCTTGTTGTGCCGTACTGGTTTCTGAAATGGTGAGGCGAGCGACTGAAGAACTTGGCTATAATAAATTCTGCGAAGCAGTTGGACTTCCGTTGCTTCAAAGTCAAAAAGAAATTGTTTCGAAGCTATTATCCTGTGCGTATCAGGGAACAAAAAATTCGTCTGACAAAACGCTGACAGCCGCGCGAGAACTTGCACGTTCACTCGGTGCCGAATTTCATGCCTGGCTGGTGGATGATGAAGTTAACTCCTACCAGTCAAAGATGGAATCCGTCCTGGGCCGATCACTCAATTGGGAACATGATGATATTGCCATGCAAAACATTCAAGCCCGAACAAGGTCACCCATCATCTGGATGCTCGCCAACATCAAGCAAGCGGTGTTGCTCACCACGTCCAACCGAAGTGAAGGAGATGTTGGCTACGCTACCATGGATGGAGATACAAGTGGCAGCCTTGCTCCTATCGCGGGCATTGATAAACCGTTCATTTTGCAATGGCTGAAGTGGGCCGAAAAGGAATTGAAGTACGATGGTCTTTCGTACGTTAATAATCTTCAGCCTACAGCCGAACTCAGGCCAAAAGACCGCGAACAAACTGATGAAAAAGATTTGATGCCTTACACCATTTTGGTGGCGATTGAAAAACTGGCCATTCGCGATCGCAAGTCTCCGGTGGAGGTTTATAAAACACTGACAACTTCTGATCTTTCTTTCACTCCGCAACAGATGAAGGAGTATGTCAGGAAATTCTTTCGCTTGTGGTCCATCAATCAATGGAAGCGCGAACGATTGGCCCCTTCCTTCCACCTGGATGACCTGAACGTTGACCCCCGCAGTTGGTGTCGCTTCCCGATTTTATCCAGTGGTTTTGCCCAGGAATTGGAAGAACTTTCCTCCCTTTAGCCGGCTTCACTCTATTTTTTATGCGGCCCTCTAAGCGTTGGTCGTTAAGCATTAGTGGTTATCTTTGCCCGTAATTTTTTATTCAAATGGCCATGATTAGCTACATTATTTGGAATGGGAGTCCGGAAATTTTTTCATACGGTGCTTTTGCGTTGCGTTGGTACGGCTTACTGTTTGCACTCGGTTTTTTGATTAGCCAACAGATCTTATACTACATCTTTAGGAAGGAAGGTAAACCGGAACGGGATGTGGAGACCTTGACAATTTACATGGTGGTAGCCACCGTGATTGGAGCGAGGCTAGGTCACGTTATCTTCTATCAACCCGACATGATCTGGACAGATCCATTGAGCATCTTCCTGCCATTTCAATTTTCTCCCACTTTTAAGTTTACAGGTCTTCAGGGTCTTGCCAGTCATGGTGGTGCATTTGGGATTTTGTTTGCGTTGTGGTTGTATAGCCGCAAAAAGAAACCAGGACAGTCTTACTTACAGATACTTGATCGTATCGTTATCCTTGTTGCGTTAACGGGTTGCCTGATTCGATTGGGAAATTTCTTCAACTCAGAAATCATCGGTAAACCAACCGACTCACCATTTGGTGTAGTGTTCACAGGACGCGTAACGGAAGGCATCTTACGAAATCCAGGCAATCAGGTGGAAACGATTGGCATCACAAAAGATGAAAAGGCAGAGGTTGGTGAAAATGGGCAAGTGCCCATTCAAATCTATCTATTCTTTAACAAAGGTGTCTCCCGCGAGGCAGTAAACGGCTATCTACTGACGGATGTAAAATATATTTTAAGTCACCTCCCTGAATATGTAAATGAATCGCCCATCGTGCCAACCAAATTTGAAATTGTTGAAGACAAAGATGGAGCCTTCGTCACAAAAGTTCATACCATAGGAATTGTTCGGCACCCGGCACAATTGTATGAATCAATTTCTTGTCTTCTGTTATTTGCCTTTCTGTTTTGGTATTGGTATCAGCATCAGGCTAATACTCCTCCCGGAAGAATTTTCGGTTTGTTTCTTGTGATCCTTTGGACGTTGCGTTTCCTTTATGAGTTCCTGAAAGAAAATCAGGAAGCCTTTGAAGGTGACCTGCCCATTAACATGGGACAGATTTTAAGCATACCATTAGTATTGGCTGGCATTTACGTGTTGATTCGCTCTTACCAAAATGAGCCCGATCAAAAATTGCTCTAACCATTGAAGGATACAACCTCCTAATAAATTATGCTGGCGCTGATTGCGGGATTTATAGGTATTGTTGGTTGGGGAATGGAGCCAGCGTCTGACCAGATTGTTCAGGACTCTGCCCAACAGGTATCCATCGATTCAACGACCTCCAAAACTCTCACGGTCAATCGCATCATCATTATTGGCAACAAGGTGACGCGCAACCGCATTATCATGCGCGAACTTAGTCTGCAGTCGGGCGACACCGTTAGTGTAAATCGCCTGCGCGACATCTTAATAAAAGACAAGAACAAGGTTTACAATCTTCGACTTTTCAACACGGTAAGCATTCGTTCTCTTGAGCTCGGAGACAACGACATTGATTTATTAATCGAAGTGAGCGAACGATGGTACATTTTTCCCAGTCCTATTTTTGAAATCTCCGACAGGAACTTCAACGAATGGTGGCAAAATTACGGTCATGATTTCAAGCGTGTCAACTACGGAATCAGAATTGATCAACGCAATTTTCGTGGCCGTAACGAAACCGTGAGAATCAATGCACAACTCGGCTACACCAGAAATTTCGCACTGCTGTACAGCATTCCAAATTTGGATGCAAAGCAGAAACATGGATTGTCGTTTGGCCTTGATTACGGAGAGCCAAAAAATCTTGCCTACTTCACAAGCGGTCACAAGCTCGATTATCTTGAGATGCGACAGACCTTAAAAAAAACCAAGGGGGGAAATATTACCTATTCTTTCCGAAGGTCGTTTTATGAAACTCACTCTCTGCAAGTGGAGTATCGCGACAGTCATATTGCCGACACGATTGTCAAACTGAATCCTAACTACTACTCGGGCGGCTCGAATAACATTCGGTTTGGGGCCGTCACCTATTCGTTTACTTCCGATCACCGCGATGTAAGAGCCTATCCGCTGAAAGGTTATCAACTTGATTTGTTTGTTTCCAAAAATGGATTCGGATTTGGAGCTGTCAATCAATATGAAGCCAATATCACCTACGCTAAATTTATCGACCTAACGCACAAGACGTATCTCTCAAATTTTACGTCATTTTACGCCAGTTCGCCCACCTCGCAGCCTTACGCACTTTACAGCGCGCTGGGTTATAGAAAACAATTTATCCGGGGCTATGAAGTTTACGTAATCGAAGGGCCCAAGTTTTTTTTGAATAAGACCACATTCAAGAAGCAAATCTTCGCAAAAAACTATCGGTTTGAAGAAATGCCGATCGAACAATTCCGACACTTCCCGGTAGCCATTTACATAAAAGGCTATGCGGACGTTGGCTATGTACAAAATTACCCGCGCTATGAAGAGATGAAAATTAATACTGCCCTGTCAAACCGATTACTGGCTGGTGCGGGTGGTGGCTTTGATTTGGTTCTGGCCTACGATACGGTTATTCGATTTGAGTACACGTTTACACGCGAGAACACGCATGGCTTCTTCTTTCACTTGAAGAAAGAATTTTAAAGCTAGTACAACCACTTTTTCTTTACACCTTTCTTATTGTACTGATACCAAATACCAGTGCGTTGTCCTTTGTCATAACTTCCCGAATACGTTATTCTACCCTGATCATCAAAAAAAATCCACTCGCCTGTCTCAAGCCCGTCTTCATAAGCGCCTGACTGAACTTTAAATCCATTATCATTGAACTCCTCGGCCTTTCCATTGGGTTGGCCATTTTTATAATGAACCGTACGTTTTAGCTTGCCGTTTTCGTGATAGAACATCCATTCATTAGCATATTGGCCAAGCGCATACATTCCTTTCTTTTCAAGCTTTCCATTTCTATAAAAATATTTTGCTGAATCTTCAGGCAAGCCATTGACCCATCTTTCTTGCGCCTGAAGTTGTCCCTCCGGATAGAAGTACGTTACAACACCCTGTAGCTTCCCATTCTCATAATTTTCAATGGCATTCTTTGCTCCAGTCGGATAGAAATATTTCCATTCCCCTGATTTAACTCCGTTAATCAACCATCCGTTTGCCCGTGTCTCGCCAGTGGCGTAGTGTTCTGTTATCTCTTGCGCAACAGCATTTGAAGCCCAAACAATAAGGAACGCAAACGAAAAAATTCTCAACATTTATTTATCTTAAAGAATCAAAATTAAGAAAGTACTGCCGATGAGGGAATTCCTGATTTCTTTTCTGCTGTGTTTGCAAATTCAAAGCACTTTCTCACAAAGCGTCTCGACAATAGTTGGCGCACGCGCTTCCGGCTTGGGCAATGCTGCCGCCACGCTTACCGATGAATGGTCGCTGTTGAACAATAGCGCAGGCCTTGCAAAAACAAAAGACATCAATACAGCTTTCGCATTTGAAGCCAAGCCAGCTTTGCAGGGGTCACCGAGAATGGCGGCCGCTTTCTCCATGCCAATAAAGATAGGCGCAATTGGAGCTGGTGTTTTTAAATTCGGAGACAAACTCTACAGCGAACAGATTATAACAACCGGGTTCAGTAATCAATTTGGAATTGCATCAATCGGACTAAAGTTAAATTACATTCAATATCGTGCTGAAGGTTTTGGAACCAGGAGTGCATTAACCATTAGTGCAGGAGGAATTGCCGAAATCACGCCACAACTCTCCATTGGTGCGTACATTCAAAATATCAATCAACCCAAAATCGCTCAGAATGAACGAGTGCCAACACGGCTTGCTGCCGGAATCAGCTTCAAGCCATCTCAACAAGTATTGATATTGGCAGAAGTTGAAAAAGATCTGGCGTACGATCCCATTGTAAAAGCTGGATTTGAATATGTTATTCATCAAAAAGTATTTGCGCGCACGGGGTTCAACATCAATCCTGAAGCGGCCTTTTTTGGAATTGGCTTCAAAGGCTGGCGTTTAAAATTTGATTATTCGATTCAATACAAGAACGCGCTCAATTTTGCTCATCAGGCATCGGCCTGTTATAGCATCGCCAAGACCAAAACAAATCGGGATTCAAAACGCAAGTGAGAATGGGCCGGCCACTGATCAATGTATGTCAATTCAATGGTATCCTTATTTTAGCATTCGTCCTTTCATTCCTTTCCCCGAATCTGTGTGGAGCGCAAGATTATCCGCGATCGGATTACAATCTGGAAAAATTAGCGGATGAAATCTTTCCCCTTCAAGATTTGGACTTGAATTACGAAGAGCTCTACGAGAACCTGGTTCAATTGCTTTCGAATCCAATTGATCTGAATCAAGCCAGTGCCGAAGAGCTTCGATCTTTGTTCGTTCTTCGCGAATCTCAGATTGAAGAATTTATCCGCTACCGCGAAGAGCATGGCAACCTGCTTTCCATCTATGAACTGCAGGCGATACCAGGCTTCGATTTAAACATGATTTATAAAATCATTCCATTTGTTGTGGTAAAAGATCCCGCTTCAGCACTTGACAAAAACTTATTCAGGCGCGTTCTGGAAGAAAAGAATAACTATCTGATTCTTCGCTACGATCGCACACTTGAAAACAAGAAAGGTTACTCGCCCGAAACAGATTCTTCGTCTCGTTATGCTGGTTCACCGGATAAACTTTATTCACGCTTCAGAGTCAATCACACAGGAGACTACAGCTTTGGATTTACAGTGGAGAAAGATGCGGGCGAATCGTTTGGTTGGAACCCTGCCCAAAAGAAATATGGATTTGATTACAACTCCGCGCATGCCCAAATCATGAACAAAGGGAAAATAAAGAATTTGATCATCGGAGATTTTCAGGCGCAATTTGGCCAGGGGCTTTTGCTGGGAGGTGGTTTTGGAATGGGCAAAGGATCGGAGGTGATCACAACCGTGCGCAGAAGTAATCTGGGATTCATCCCATACACATCGCTCAATGAATTTGGATACTTCAGAGGTGCTGCGGTAACGACATCTATCACCAGAAACTTACATGTTTCTGCTTTTCTTTCGCAACTAAATCGCGATGGAAGAATTGCACAAAGCGCATTGACCGAAGACGTAAATTCGATTTCATCTTTTGGTTTGACGGGACTTCACCGAACACCTTCCGAGCTGGCGTCCAGAAAAAAAATAAACGAAGCCAACTATGGTGCAGTTATCAATTATAAAAACAAGTCGTTCGATGGCGGTCTGATCTTTCAGAGTACTGAATTTGGCATCCCCGTCTACCGAGACCCAACTCCTTATGATCAGTTCGCATTCAGTGGGAGCAGCAATCAAAATATAGGAACCTTCCTTAACTATACGCGAAGCAATTTCACATTCTTCAGCGAAGCTGCACACACCGTCAATCACGGCAATGCTGTTGCGTTAGGATCGATTGGAAGTCTCACACCTCAATTAGATTTTTCGCTGCTTTACAGAAATTTTGCTAAAGACTTCTACAGCTTCTATAGCAATGCTGTGTCTGAAAATACAACTCCACAAAATGAATCAGGAGTGTATTGGGGAATGAAATACCTGATGACTTCCAAACATTCGCTGTCTGGTTATGTCGACCTGTTCAGGTTTCCGTGGCTCCGCTATCGTGGCTACAGTCCATCAACCGGCCGTGAATGGCTGTTACGATTTAATTATCGGCCGTCTAAAACAGTAAACATATTCGTGCAAGCCCGGGAAGAATCGAAGTCCAGAAATTTACCAACAGAAAATAATCTTTACTTGACTGCGCTGGGCTCGAAAAAGAATTTTTGGATCAATGCAGACTATGCGGCAAATTCCCGACTCAGTTTCAAGACAAGGGCTCAGTTTAGCACATACTCATTAAACGGTAGTCGCACAAAAGGATTTACGATCGTGCAGGATGTAAATGTTGATGTGGGTCGATTCACGTTCTCGACTCGCTACGCTTTATTTGATACCGATGATTACGACAACCGTCAATATGTATACGAACGAGACGTCTGGTTGGCATTTTCATTTCCGGCCTATTATGGGATTGGCACACGCACCTATGCCATGGTGCAATACAAAGTGAATGAGAGAATGGACGTTTGGCTGCGTTGGGCGCGAACCATGTACACCGACCGAGACAGCATTGGAAGCGGTGGTGAATTAATTGACGGAAATACAAAAAATGATCTTAAATTTCAGGCTCGGATAAGATTATAAATCTCAGAACCATGCATGCTACTAGACTTATTACGCCCGAAGTTTTGCTTATGATGTGCATAGGAGGTATCGCTTTTATTCTGATTTTTAAGACAATTTTCAAAAAGAAAAATTAACTCAGGTCCGCTAATCCGCCTAAAACGAACTTTGTCGACTTTATCGTTTTTTTACCGTAGCAATTCAGCTAAATTTCGTTTGTTGATGAAAATTGAATCATCTAAAATCTACTCTTTTATGAAAACTAAAAACCTAATAGTCCTCTTATTCTGTGTTACTTCCGTTGCTTCTTATGCCCAAACGACCAAAAAGACACTTGAGCTACCTGAGTTCAAAAGCATCTATGTGAACTCGAACTATACCGTTTACCTTAAGCAAACCAATAAACAAGAAGTTAATGTTGAAGCGTTAACAGAAATCTACGAACTCACCACGATCAAGGTGGAGAATGGCGTGTTGATGGTGAACGTAGAGCGGAAACCTGAAAGTCCGAACAAAAGTGTGTGGGCGAAAATTGATGACATCAAAATCAAGCCAACGATGAAGCTGATGGTGAGCGTGAAAACTATCAACGAACTTCAGGTAAACGGAGGAGGCAAAATTGTTTCTGAAAATTCGATTGCTTCCGATTATCTGGCCATGTCGGTAGCCGGAAGCGGAAGTATTGAATTGGATATCAAAGGCAACAACCTGAAAACAGAAATTGGCGGCTCTGGAAATATATTATTGAAAGGATATGCTACCAGCAACGATATCGCCCTGAGCGGCAGTGGAAATCTGAATGCCTTTGACTGCGAACTTGAAAATGCTAAAATCAAAGTGAGCGGCAGCGGTTCTGCAGAACTTACAGTTACTGCAAATTTGGATGCTGTAGTTATGGGCAGTGGAAGTGTTAAGCATAAAGGAAATACGAAGAGCGTCACGAAAAAAGTTTATGGATCTGGCGCTGTCGATCGCGCGTATTGATACCGGTTATGAATTCACAAACTATTGGGGCGGTCGTACAGGCCAGCCCCATTTTATTTGATAAGCAAAAGACGTTTGAAAAAATCAGCGATCTGGTTGCCGATGCGTCAAAAGAAAAAGCA
This sequence comes from Cyclobacteriaceae bacterium, assembly GCA_044222145.1. Lineage (GTDB taxonomy): Bacteria > Bacteroidota > Bacteroidia > Cytophagales > Cyclobacteriaceae > ELB16-189. The sequence goes on along the minus strand of JBGANU010000005.1, from coordinate 267,788 downwards.
CAACTGATTCTCTTTCCGGAAGTCTTTATTCCGGGTTATCCCAGGGGCTTGTCCTTTGGAACCATTGTGGGAAGTCGCAGTGATGAAGGGCGTGAGTTATTCCTTCGTTATTGGGAAAATGCAATTGAAGTTCCCGGTAAGGAAACGGAGCAGCTTGGAAAATTTGCCAAGCAGGCGAAAGCATATCTGGTTATTGGCGTTACTGAAAAAGATAAAATCAGTGATACTGTTTATTGTACGTTACTCTACTTTGCCCCAACAGGAGAATTACTTGGTAGGCATCGCAAACTAAAACCAACAGCGTCTGAGCGAATACTTTGGGGAGAAGGTGATGGAAAAGACTTACATGTCTACGCAACGCCATTCGGAAAAATCGGTGGATTGATTTGTTGGGAAAACTATATGCCGCTAGCGCGCATGGCGATGTATCAGCAAGGCATTGACATCTATCTCGCGCCCACAGCCGACAGCCGCGATAGCTGGCAGGCCACACTCACGCATATTGCATGCGAAGGGCGGTGCTTCGTGTTGGGTTGTAACCAATTTGTTACCAAAGATCATTACCCCGATTACCTGAAAGAAGAAATTAAAAATCAACCGTCTATAATGTCGCGGGGTGGCAGCGCCATTATTTCACCTCTTGGAAAAATATTAGCCGGACCACTGTTCGATAAAGAAGGTATTTTGTATGCCGAATTGGATCAGCGTGAAATTATAAAAGCTAAAATGGATTTTGATGTCATCGGTCACTACGCCCGTCCTGACGTCTTTGACTTTAAATTGAAACTCTAATGAATGCGAATGAACAACTCATCGAAAAGTTTTACACTTCTTTTCAGCAAAAGAACTGGAAAGCCATGCAGGAGTGCTACGATGCCGATGTTCAATTCAGTGATCCAGTCTTTCAATTTCTAAAAGGAAAAGAAGTTTTCGCCATGTGGCATATGTTGGTAAGTGCCAGCAAAGATCTGTCGGTGGCACACCATGATGTAAAAGCAACTGATGTATCGGGATCATGCGGATGGGACGCGCATTATAGTTTCTCAAGAACCGGAAGAAAAGTCCATAACATCATTCGTGCTGAGTTTAAATTTAGAAATGGAAAAATCATTGAGCATCGTGATCACTTTGATCTTTGGCGCTGGAGCAGAATGGCATTGGGTGCCTCTGGTGTGTTACTAGGCTGGTCGCCCGTTGTTCAAAACAAGGTGAGAAACACAGCCAATTCAAGTCTGCGCAAATTCATGTTGGAACATACTGACTATAAAATGTAGAAAATAAACGGTTTTGAGGCTTTCAAATGACCTTAATTTGGCGGTTTCCGGCAGCATAATCACATTTCCCCTGTAAATCAATAAATTCCTCTATATTTGCCCGGTTAATAAAATAATCGTTACGTCTGGGTTCACGAATTTCGTTTTTGTCCTACAGTTGAGATTATTGATTAACAGAACATTTTAAATAACTTAATTTCAACAACAAAAATGAACATTTATGTAGCTAACATTCCTTGGAAAGCTACCGAGGAGGAATTGAAAGGCTTATTCGCTGAGTATGGCGAAGTGAGCTCAGCAAAGATTGTAATCGACAAGTTTACACAACGCAGTCGGGGTTTCGGATTCATCGAAATGAAAGATGATACCGCAGGACGCACAGCCATTAACGAACTTAATGGATTCGATTTCATGGGCAAAAATCTGGTAGTGAATGAAGCACGTCCTAAAACTGAAGGTGGCCCGCGCAGTGGCGGTGGCAATCGCGGTGGCGGTGGCGGTTTCCGCAGAGGTGATTTTAATAAAGACTATTAATCTGCCAACATAAACAAAAAAATGCCTCGACTTCAATCGGGGCATTTTTGTTTTAGGGCAAGTTCTGATTATTCGCTCCTCAAAGATCTCACAGGATTTTTGATGGCCGCTTTAATCGATTGATAACTCACAGTCAACCACGCAATGCTAAGAGCTGCCGCACCCGCTACTAAAATAATCCACAGACTGATAGTAATCCGGTAGGCAAAGTTCTGGAGCCACCAGTTCTCCATAATGTACCAGGCAACCGGCACAGCTAACACAAACGAAATCAAAATCATTTTTGTAAAGTCTTTAGAGAGAAGTACAACCACTCCACTCACGGAAGCTCCCAACACTTTTCTCACACCAATTTCTTTCGTACGCAAACTGGTGATGTAAGCCGACAGCGCAAACAATCCGATGCAGGCAACAAAAATGGCCAAGCCTGAAAACACCGCAAAGAGTCTTCCCGACTGTTGTTCAGATTTATACTGTGCATTTATGTTTTCATCCAAAAATGAAAATTTAAATGGCTGTTCGGGTGCAAGCTCCTTCCATTTCGCTTCAATGGCTTTAATGGCTTCCTGAACCTGACCAGGCTTTATTCGCGCCATGATTAATCCTGTGCCTCCGCCAAATAACTCATTGCTTTGAATCACAAGCGGTGTAATCTCTTCACGCAATGAAATAAAATTGAAATCCTTCACGATACCAACAACGGTAAAGGGAACGGAAACATTTCCTTCCGGTCGCTGCTGAATGTCGATTAACTTTCGTCCGATTGGATTATCCAGGTCCATTACTTTTACGGCCGATTCATTCAAAATAATCGACAGTGAATCTTTCGTCTCTTTAGAAAACCATCTTCCCTCTTTAAGTTCGAGGCCAAGTGTTTCTCCAAGTTCATCGGCAACAATCATCGACTTGGTGGTAAGTATCTCTGACGAGCCTTCCGGTTGAAATTGAGCTCCAAAAAAATCACTCTCTTGTCCGGGTTGGGCAAACGAACCTGCGGCACTTGTAACCTGCGGCATTCGCTTGATCTCTTCTTTCAACGTTTCAGCTTGTTGTGGTTTGAGGTTAAAACAACGCTCTACCACCAGCACTTGTTCTTTATCAAAACCAAGCGACTTCTCTCTCATAAAAGTCATTTGCTGTTGAATCACCAGAGTACCGATCATCAGCACAATCGAAATCCAAAACTGGAAGATTACTAAGCCATTGCGAATCCACTTTCCACGTTGACTTCCCGTGAATGTACCTTTCATCACAACCACCGGATTGAAAGACGAAAGAATAAAAGATGGGTAAATACCTGCTAACAGACCCACGAATGCAGTCAGCGCAATCAGAATTGAAATTGATATCGCTGTAAACGGAAACGCCAATTGTTTATCGGTGAGATTGTTAAAGAATGGCAATGCCATCTGAATAACAACAATGGCCAGTGCAACACCAATGGCACTCAAGACAAATGATTCGGTCAAAAATTGAACTACCAATTGCTTCCTGAAAGAACCCATCACCTTGCGCAGTCCAACTTCCTTGGCACGCTCAGCCGATCGGGCGGTGGCAAGATTCATAAAGTTAATGCAGGCTATCACCAGAATAAGAATAGCAACTGAGATCATGATATAGACAGAGGTGCGATTGCCGCCCGGTTTCATCTGCGACTCAATGTTGATCGGATCTAAATGAATAGATGCCAGCGGTTGAAGGAAGTAACGATAGCCATTGCCTTCTTTTTTGTAGTCTGCCCATGATTTCCCAAGCTCTTTTTCAATTTGAGCTGCGGCATAGGTATCCACCATTTTTGGAAATTTTGCCTCAAGGGCTTTGGCATCACTACCAGGTTTCAGTTTGAAATACGTGAACGATGAAAAGGTCCTGAAATTTTCGCGCTTGATAAACGGAAAAGTAGGGGCCGATAACATTGCGGTAAATCTGAAATGAGAGTTAGCAGGTATATCTTCTGACACACCCGTTACTTTAAATTCACCTGCACCGGTCGTTAACGTTTTTCCGAGCGGGTCATCGTCTCCAAAAAAACGTCTCGCCAAATCTTTTGTCAGCACAATTGAGTTGGCCAGTCGTAAAGCACTTGCCGGATCTCCTGACACAAATTTAAAATCAAAGACATCCAACACCCTGCTGTCCGCGATTACAACGAAATCCTCATCAAACTGCTTGAGCTCTGCTTTTTCATTTCTATACGAAATAGAAAACTGATTTTGGCCAAACAAATTTGTGGCTGATTCAATTTCAGGAAAGTCTTGTTTCGCAACACCCTCAAATGAATGAGGTACCACCGCATAAAACGTAGAATGATTGGGATACTTCCGTTCCAGCACCATGCGATAAATTCGGTCGTGGTCCTTAAAGAATTTATCGTAGGAGAATTCATTTTGAATGAATAACACAATCAACAAACAACTGGCAATGCCAACCGCAAGACCCAGTACATTGATGAGTGTATACACCTTTTGCTTGAAAAGATTGCGGATAGCGATTTTCAGGTTATTCCTAAACATAGTTTCTGGGGATTACGTGAGGTACAAACGAAGCCAACATGACAAGGCCCATGCCATCTAATTTACTCCAAAAATAAACTGATTGGTAAGGGGACTTCATTTCATGATGTCCGGAAAGGAGATTATTTGTCCGTAATCGGTCGAGATTAATACCGTTCAGGGGCGAACGAAGCGATATCCATGCTCAGTTTCTCATGATTGATGATTTCACTCACGAGTTTGCCAGTGCCAGGTGCAAGACTCAGTCCCATCATCGAGTGGCCTGTTGAAATAATTAAGTTGGAGATGCTTTTAGATCGCCCGATGTAGGGAAGCCCATCCGGTGAACAGGGGCGCAATCCATGCCAAACACTTTCCTGTTTCGGCATCGCCACATTCATTTCGGGATAATATTTCGGAATTGAATCTACAATACCTTTCACACGATTCATGTTGATTGAATGATCAACACCACTGATCTCCATTGTTCCGCCAAAGCGAAGTGTATTGCCCATTGGCGTAATGGCAACACGCGCTTCCAAAAAGATCGAAGGAATCCGTACGTTATTCACAACATCCTGCAACGTAAAACTATAACCTTTGCCAGCCTGCATCGGCATAGAAATTCCTAGTCTTGCAGCAACGTGTCCCGACCATGAACCTGTCGCCATTATTATCTCGTCAAAACTAAAATCTCCTTTGTCGGTTTCGATTGATTTTATTTTTCCTGACTCGACAACAAAATCCTGAACGTTTGTTTTAGTTAAAAAGGTCACACCATTTTCTTTCAGCAACGAAATAAGTTGGCTGACTAAAATCTGAGGAGTTAAGTGAGCATCACCCGGAAAGTAAACTCCTCCCCTTACATCTACCTTTACATCCGGCTCAAGCTTTTGAACTTCACTGGCATTCAGTACATGCGCCTCTATACCAATTTTATTGGCGAGGTGGGCGGTCTCTGCTTCTTCTTTTTCTGTCTCCGCATTCTTATACAACATCATCAAACCTCGCTCGTGATATCCAAAATCAAAAGGCAACTCCTTCGCAAGCTGTTGATACATGGCTTTGCTGAAGAGACTTAATTCCTTTAAAGCAGGAATAGAGCGCTCGACATGATCTTTTGTTGAATGCTTATAAAGCTGATATCCCCACTTTATTAAATCTCCGTTCAATCTCGGGCGAACATAAAATGGACTGGTTGAACTAAACATCCAGCGAATTCCTTTTGAGATCATGCCCGGAGTAGCTAACGGAATAAAGTGGCTAGGCACAATCATTCCTGCGTTACCATACGAACAACCATCCTTCAAATCGCCTTGATCGATGATCGTCACCTTGTGTCCAGACTTGTTCAGATAGTAGGCCGAACTTAGCCCGATAACCCCACCTCCTATTATTCCAATGTTCATATTATTTTCTAGATGACTTGAAATCCATACGCATACGGATCATCCTGCGGATCGATGGTAATAGTATTGTGTCCATAAATTTTTGCCCAACCTTCCACACTCGGGATGATGGCTGGCTTTCCGTTTAGTTCTGTTACTTCTTCTATTCTACCAATGAATTTTGAGCCGATAATACTTTCGTGGATAAAATCTTGTCCGGGTCTTAGTTTCCCTTTCGCATACCATTGTGCAAGTCGCGCTGAAGTTCCGGTTCCGCAAGGCGAGCGATCAATCGCTTTGTCGCCATAGAACACTGCATTCCGTGCAATTGATGTTGGATCAATCACTTTACCTGCCCAAAGTATGTGACTGCAACCATTGATTGTTGGGTTTTCGGGATGAACAAATGTGTACTTCTTATTGATATCTGTTCTCAACGCACGGCTCCAACTAATCAACTGATCGGCAGTATAATTTTCCAACCCGGAAAAATTCTTTTGCGGATCAACGATTGCATAAAAATTACCACCATACGAAACATCTAATGTCAGTTCGCCAAGATCCGGACAAGTTGCCTTTATATTTTCCGCTGCGAGATAGGCTTTTACGTTTCTGATCTTGACAGATTTTACTTTCTTACCTTCTTGTTTGTATTCTATCCGAACCAAACCTGCCGGCACTTCAAGATTTAGAACGCCAGGTACTTTAGGAATAACAAGCCCCTCCTCAATGGCAATCGTTACCGTTCCAATGGTTCCATGTCCGCACATGGGAAGACAACCACTCGTTTCGATAAATAAAACTCCGATGTCGTTTGCCGGATCGGATGGCGGATACAGAATACTGCCACTCATCATATCATGACCGCGCGGTTCAAACATTAATCCTTTGCGAATCCAGTCAAACTCCTTTAAAAAATGCTGACGTTTTTCACTCATGTTTTTTCCCTGAAGCAATGGGCCACCTCCGGCAACTAAGCGAACGGGATTACCACACGTGTGAGCATCAATACAGAAGAAGGTTTTAGAAATCATAGCTAATTAGTTGACAATAGACAGTTGTTAGTTGATCGATCATTGCGGGCGAGATGGACTATCAACAACTACCAACCAACAACATTTATTTTCTCCATTCATTATTGAAAAGCCTCCAGATGTTAAGCGGATTTCCGTCTTTCAACTCTTCGGGCAAAAGAGAATTCGGGAAACTCTGGAACGCAACCGGTCTTGCAAAACGTTTGATCGCGTCTGGCCCGACAGCCGTAAATCTGGAATCAGTAGTAGCTGGAAAAGGTCCACCGTGCTGCATGGCAGAACAAACTTCAACACCTGTGGGCACGCCATTCACAATCAACCGACCGGCTTTCTCGATCAGGACATTGACAATGTTTTGATGCTTTAAGATTTCAGATTCATTGCCAAATACACTGGTCGTCAGTTGACCATGCAAATGATTGACGATCGTATGTAACTCAGAAATATCTTTGCACTTTACGATCAAAGAGAACGGACCGAACACTTCCTCTGCAAGCAACGGATTTTTTAAAAACTCCTGAGCATGAACGGATGCAACCAATGGCCTCCCTTGTTTGTTGCCAGGTGCTGTTGCGGATTGGCCTTCTACGGTAATTCCTTTCTGCGCCAGCGTTTGTGTTAACCTTTTAGAAAAATTATCTGCAATGCCTTGATGGAGCATCGTTCCGGGTTCAGTCTTTTCTATTGCCTGCGATAACGACTTAATAAAACGTGAAAGTCCATCGTTATCAATAGCAATCACCAAACCAGGATTTGTACAAAATTGTCCCACGCCAAGTGTAATCGATCCGGCCAGTTTTTCTGCCGTCTTATCTGCTTCGCGACTTAGTGTATCTGGTAAAAGAATAACGGGATTGATGCTGCTCATCTCGGCAAATACCGGAATGGGCTCTGGTCGTTGAACGGCTAAATCAAATAAGGCTTTGCCACCTGCAAGTGAACCAGTGAACCCAACCGCTTTTGTCAGCGGATGTTTTACCAATGCCTGACCTACTTCAAAACTCGCACCATGCAAATGTTGAAATACACCTTTCGGCATTCCTGTTTTTTCAATTGCTTTCTTTATTGCTCCAGCTACTAACTCGGAAGTTCGTGCGTGTGCAGGATGGGCTTTAACCAGTACAGTACATCCAGCCGCCAATGCCGAAGCAGTATCACCACCAGCGGTAGAATATGCCAATGGAAAGTTGGCAGCACCGAACACGACCACCGGACCGATTGGCACTAACATTTTTCTAATATCAGGTTTCGGTGCTGGCGTTCGATCGGGAATAGCAGTGTCAACCCTGGCTTCCAGCCATGAACCTTCCGCGACAAGCGAAGCAAACATTCTGCAATGACCGGTTGTTCGTCCGCGCTCATTCAAGATTCGTGCTTCTGGCAATGAAGTTTCCTCCATCGCAGTTGTCACTAGTGTCTGACCTAATGCTTCAATTTCGTCCGCGATAGCATTTAACAACTCCGCTTTCTTTTTTCCATTAAAATTCTTGAACGATTGAAAAGCCAGGTGCGCTTCTCTCAACGCACTGTCAACTTCCTGAAGGGTTGCATCTGTGTAGCTCATATCACAAGTTGGGTCTGTTCTTTATTCCATCACGAATCAATTTCAAAATTCGTTCGCGTTCTTCACCAATCAAAGTCAATCGTGGCCTGCGAACAATTTCAGAACCTATTCCGGTTTCCTGTTCGGCCAGTTTAATGTATTGAACCAATTTCGGATGAAGGTCTAATTCCAACAAAGGCAGGAACCAGCGATAAATTTTTAATGCCTCATCAAATTTACCAGCTTTAGATAAACGATAGATTGCGACTGTTTCCTTTGGAAATGCACAAACCAATCCTGCCACCCATCCGTCAGCACCGAGCATAAATTCTTCCATGGCAAGCGTATCCACACCGCACAAAATTTTAAAGCGATCTCCAAAGCGATTGATCATGCGCGTTACGTTTGACACATCGCGAGTTGACTCTTTCACGGCTTGAATGTTTTTCTTCTCAACCAATTCGCCAAACATGTCAAGCGTTACTTCAATTTTATAATCCACCGGATTGTTATAAATCATGATGGGCAGGTCCGTTGAATCGGCAATGTCTTTAAAGTATTGAACCGTCTCGCGGTGATCGGATTTGTAACGCATCGGTGGCAACATCATCAATCCTGTCGCTCCAAATTTCTTGGCCTCACTCGCCAACTTCACCGCTTCACGTGTACTGCCTTCTGCAATGTTCATGACAACAGGCACTTTGCCCGCTACCTTATCCACGGCAAATTTCACAAGGTCAAACTTCTCATCATTGCTCAGCACGCTGGCCTCACCGAGCGTTCCGCCAAGAATGATTCCATCGACACCAGCGTCCAGTTGGGCTTTTAGATTTTTCTCAAAAAGCGGAAGGTCAAGTTTATCATCCGATGTAAACTTGGTCGTTAGCGCGGGGAAAACCCCTTTCCATTGAAAGCTCATAGTACGTTGATTGGTTCAGTCAAAGTTAATTCATCTGCTTAAGCTTTTGGTTTGCTTCGGCTGGTCAATGCCGGTATTATTTTGACTATTTTTACGATTCAAACGAATAAATCGCATCAATATCGTTCATGAAAGTCGTTCCGTTCAGTGTTCCTAAAATATCGAAGCAGAGTTTCCGTTTTCAGGACGATCGTCTACCCTACTTCTACGACAAACTGCATCAACATCCTGAAATTCAAATCATGCTGATTGTGAAAAGCGAAGGCACGTTGATAGCGGGAGATTATGTGGGGCGGTTTGAACCGGGCGACTTATACATTATCGGAAGCGGACAAGCTCACGTTTTTAGAAACGATGACATCTACCGACAGCACAAAAGTAAAGTGCAGGCACACTCCTACTCACTATATTTTGGCGAGGATTATTTCGGAGAACAATTCTGGCAATTGGACGAGCTGGAATCACTTCGACATCTCGTGAAGCGTGCCGATCGGGGACTGAAAGTATTGGGATCTTCCAAAGCATTGGTCACCGATCTGATGCAACAGATTCAACGACAAAAAGGATTGGAAAGACTTCTCACATTTTTTCAAATTCTGAATCACCTCGCCAACTCCAAAGAATTAAAACCACTCAGCTTATCTTCCCATAACCCCGACTATTCCAATCGCGAAGGAAAACGAATGAATGACATTCTGCAATTCACTTTTCGCGAAAGCCAACGAAAAATTTATATCAAAGAAGTGGCAGATGTTGCCAATCTCTCAACGGAAGCTTTTTGCAGATACTTTAAAGTCAGAACGCGAAAAACATACACCAATTTTCTAAACGAGGTGCGAATCAGCAAAGCGTGTCAGTTGATCATCCAAAAAGATCTGAGCATTCAAGAGATTTGTCATCAGTCTGGTTTTAATAACTTGTCAAACTTCAACCGGATATTCAGAAAAGTAACAGGTAAAACACCGACAACTTATCTTGGTCAATAGGTAATGGTCAATGGTTAATTGAGCCTGGATAATTAAATTATGAATAAATTCTTCTTTATTACTTTATTGATCGCTGTTTGCTGTCGTGCAACAGCACAAGATTCACAAAAGTCTTCAAAAGACACATTAATCGTAAGCTTCATAAGTATCGGAGCGGGCACGGATTACAAAGCAGAAGACCGACTGGAATTATTTGTAAAAGACTTTGAGGCTGAAAATAAAATCAAACTCCCTGTCTCCATTAAAACCTGGGGACGCGAAGGCGAACGGGATTACCGATACGATCTGAAACAACTTTCAAAAAAGCAATGCAAAGCCTTTGTTGATGGAGTTACTGAGATGTTTCGCGAAAATAACCTTGTGAAAATCAGGCAAGGTGATTCTGAGTAGTTGCACTCTGTTAAGCTCTCTTCAATTCAATGATGGTCAACTCAGGAGGCATACCAATTCTACCCGGATAGCCGAGGTAGCCAAAACCCCTGTTCACATACAAATGCTGATTGCCTTCGGTATACAAACCTGCCCATTGTTTATACACATACTGTGATGGACTCCATTTGAAGCCACCTATCTCCACACCAAACTGAAAGCCATGCGTGTGCCCCGCAAAACTTAGGTCGATGTCGGGATATAATTTTCTAACCTCCGCGTCCCAATGACTGGGATCATGCGAGAGTAATAACTTCACCGCGGCTTCTTCGGTGCCGGCATAAGCCTCTTTCATTTTTCCATACTTCGGAAAACGACCCATGCCCCAATTCTCTATTCCCAGTATCGCAATCTTCTCTCCGCCTTGCTCCAATATGCGATGCTCATTCATCAGAATATCATAGCCCATGTGTTTGTGAGCGGATATCAAATCCTGAAAGTTCTTTTGCTTCTCTTCTTTGCTCGACCATTGCTTGTAGTCTCCATAGTCATGATTACCTGTTACCGAAAATACACCTAACGGAGCTTTGAGTTTGTTGAATATTTCAGTGTATTCTTTTACTTCGCTAGATTCGTTGTTCACCAAATCACCCGTGAAGAAAAGAACATCTGGCTTTTCGTTCATCATCATTTCAACTCCGCCCTTCACGGCTGTCTTGTTGAAGAAACTTCCGGAATGAATGTCCGACACTTGACCTATTCGTATGCCATCAAATGATTTTGGAAGATTAGGCAACTTGACGGTAACTCTTTTTATGCGATAATCATGCGCGCCCGAAATGACACCATAGGCCATTGCACCCAGAGGAACTGCAGATGCAATCATTGCAGCTTGCGATAAAAACTCAGACCGAGTTATTAATTCGCCCGCTGTTTTATTTTCAGATGTTTTGTTGAAAAGCTGAACCAACCAACGCAATCCGCGCTGAACATCATCTGCAAAAAGGAAAATCAAGCCGAAGATTTTTGAAAAATACGTAGCCACCAGACCAGTCATGACCATCGATCTAAACGTGGCACCCATCTTATAGGGATCGCCAAATGCCCACCAGAAGAGAGCAGCAAAACTTAACGCTGTGGGTATCCAGAATCCATAGCGGACAATATTTTTCCACAACGGTGACCAGTTTTTACTGGCCGCCAATATGCCCTGGAAAAAGTAATAATCCAGAAGAAAGAAAAACAGCCCAAAGAAGATTAACACCATAATTCTGATACGCATAAAAAAGGTCGTCCAACTTATTCAGATAGACGACCTTGACTATTTTTTAGTTTAAAGCAACGGAACCTTCCTGTGAAATTTCGGCAGTCTCCTTTGTTTTAAAAATACGCTCTTTCAATCTCGTCCTCACCAGGTATAACACCGGAACAAGGAAAAGTGTTAGGAACGTTCCGAAAATCAAACCAAAGATCATTGTCCATGACAACGGACCCCAGAACGCCACGTTATCGCCACCCAAATAAATGTGTGGATTGAATTCGGTAAACAACGCCACGAAATCGATGTTGAAGCCAATCGCCAACGGAATCAAGCCCAGTGTAGCGGCCATTGCGGTTAACAATACTGGCGTCATACGGGTCTTTGCTGCTTCAATGATAGCGGGTTTCAAATCCATGCCTTGAGAGATCAACAGATCGGTAAACTCCACCAACAAAATTCCATTTCGAACCACAATACCAGCGAGTGCCATAATACCCACACCTGACATTACAATTGATATCTCCATTTTGAACAACGAGAAACCAATCAATACACCAATCACGCTCAATACAATTTCACTTAGGATAATCAATGGCTTGCTGGTTGAATTAAACTGCACCACCAGAATCATGAAGATAAGGCCGAGTGCCACCAATCCAGCTCTGCCAAGGAAGGCCATTGTTTCCTGCTGTTGTTCTTGTTCACCTGTCATATCAATCAACACGCCATCAGGAAGAGGGAATGAACTTAGCTTGCTCTGTATATCAGCCACTACTTCATTTGGATTGAAACCACTGAGCACGTTAGAACCTAACGTAATCACACGCTTCTGATCAATTCTGCGAATACCGGCATAACTGTTAGAGTACTCAATCTTAGCCACAGCCGAAAGCGGAACCTGACGCACGGCTCCACCCATCGACATATCGCGATAGATGATGGGCAAGTTCATTAAGGTGTTGATGTCATTGCGCTGAGACTCTTTTACGCGAAGCTGAATCGGATAATCGTCATTTGCATCGCGGAACTTAGAAATCTCTACTCCGTATATGGCTGATCGCAAGAGTCCACCAATTTGGCCAGTTGAAATTCCTTCACGGTTTGCCTTCTCACGATCGATGCTGATGACAATTTCAGGCTTGCTTGCTTCGAAATCAGACTTTAACTCCTCCACACCCGGCACCTGAAGTGAATCCAGATAACGCTTCACCCGATTAGCAGTTGCTACTAACACATCAAAGTTATCAGCAGAAATTTCAATACTGACAGGCTTGCCTGTTGGCGGACCGTTAGCTTCCTGGTTCACAGAAATCTCAGCACCTTTCACGCCTTTAACCGCTGCGCGAATTTTATCCAGATACACACGAGTGGATTGTCCATCGCGCTTTGCAAATTCAACAAATGCCACAGCAACTTTTCCCAAATGCGGTTGCGCATTGGTTCCAGAGAATTGATCCTCGGCTGCACCCACCGAAACGTTGGAGATCACCGACTCTACAATCGGATTATTTTTTCCGACAATTTCAAACACTTGATTCTCTACAATATGAGTAATCGAATCCGTCACGCGTTGATCTGTTCCAATTGGCAAGCGAATGTAGGTGTACACAAAGTTGGGATCGCCTTTCGGGAAGAATACTACCGGAGGTTTGCGAATGGCCGTGAATGCGATAGAAAATATAAACAACACAATCACGCCCACGATTACCCCGGCAGGTCTCCAGCCTTGCAAGCACCACTCGATTAAATTCTTATAGCCTTGTTGCACACGAGGCCAGCCCTTTGTTTGGAAATTGGAAATCACTTCTTCCAATACAAATCGGTGCAGTGAATAAATTCCTAATAAGAACAATGTAAAGTTTCCTAAACCGAATAGACCGGTGATGTACCACACCAATGCAATCGCGATGAAGATAACGGCTGTTATTTTATAACCACGCGTAAACTTCGTGCGGTCATGATCGTGGTCATGCACTTCCATAAAATCTGCTGCAAACACCGGGTTCATGATATACGCCACCAGCAAGGAAGCCAGCAACGCGATGATCAATGTCACGGGTAAGAAGAACATAAACTCACCGATTGTGCCCGGCCAGAAAGCCAATGGAACAAATGGTGCCAACACCACAAGTGTTCCTGACAACACAGGCATGAACACTTCGCCAGCTGCAATCTTCGCAGCTTTGCGAATAGGCACTTTACCGTTGTCGAACACACGGTGCGTGTTTTCAATTACCACAATGGCATCATCAACCACAATTCCCAACGCAAGCAGGAATGAAAACAGCGTCATCAGGTTCAATGAAAATCCGATTGACGGAAAGACAAGGAACGCGATAAAGCTGGAAATCGGTACCGACAATCCTACAAAGATCGCATTGGTGGCGCCCATGAAAAACATCAGGATAATTGTTACCAGCACAAAGCCGATGATAATTGTATTGATCAAATCATGAAGTGTTACGCGGGTCTTATCCGATTGATCGGCCGTAATCGTAATCTTCACGCCCGGAGGAAGAACATTCTTTTCAAAGTCAGCGACAATCTCATTGATTTTGTCCGATGCATTAATCAGGTTTTCACCGCCACGCTTTACCACGTTTAGTGTGATTACATTTTTTTCATCAAGACGTGCATAGCTTTCCTGCTCTTTGTGAGAGTCAACAACTTCAGCAATATCCTTCAGATAAAGTTTGCCACCTTTGGTTGATCCAACAACTGTATTAGCTATCTGTTCGGCAGAAATGTATTCGCCATTCACACTGAGTGAACGCTTCATCCCATCCACCGAAATCTGTCCGCCTGAAACAATTCTGTTTTCATTGCCAATGGCTTGCGCGATGTCCTGCATCATTACACCTGCAAGCGAAGCTTTGAACATATCCATGTTGATCTGTATCTCACGATCAAGTGCACCCACAATGTCCACTCTGCGGATTTCTGTCAGCGACTCGATCTTGTCCTGCATTTGCTCTGCATACTTTTTCAACGTTTGCAGATCGTAGTCTCCGGACAAGTTCACATTCATAATCGGAACTGCAGAGATATCGATGTCAATCACCTGCGGATCGTCCAACAAATCACTTGGCAATTCACTCTTCGCGCGGTCAACTGCCTCTTTCACTTCGCGCTTGGCTTCCTTCACTTCCACATCGGTTTGAAATTCGATGATGACGTTTGAGAAATCCTGAACAGAATTACTGGTAACCTTCTTTACACCCGCGATCGACTTTACCTGTTTTTCAATTTGCTTGGAAACCAGGTTCTCCACGTCTGTCGGAGATGCGCCCGGATAAATTGTTGCCACAAAAATCTGTGGGAACACAACTTCCGGAAAATTTTCTTTCGGAAGACCATTATAGGTCATAATACCAGCGATACAGATAATTGCAGTGGCCACATAAATGGCAACTTTATTATCAATCGACCAACTGGTGGGCTTAAATTCTTTTTCGATGTCTTGCATAGTTGCGCTCGATTAAATTTTTACAAACTCACCATCGTTCAATCCCTGATAGCCCACCGTGATGATCTTGTCACCACTGTTGATACCAGACTTGATTTCGGCCAGGTTACTGTACACACCCACTACTTCTACTATCTTCTTGCGTGCAATCATTTGCTTTCCAGCAGATTCAATCACATACACCACTTTTTCACCATTGATATCCTGCACGACATTTACGGGCACACACAACGCAGCAGCCTCCGTATGAAAAATCACACGGATGACAGCGGTCATGTTTGGACGCAAATCTCCTGAAGCTGGAAGTGCTACCTCAACCGGAAAAGTACGTGACAACGCATCG
Source organism: Cyclobacteriaceae bacterium (assembly GCA_044222145.1). GTDB lineage: Bacteria > Bacteroidota > Bacteroidia > Cytophagales > Cyclobacteriaceae > ELB16-189. Next base: position 252,179 of record JBGANU010000005.1, on the reverse strand, counting down.
ATGTTCCGGCCAACGAAAGAAACAGTTGCTTCCATTTTTTTACCAGTGTCCGGTATGTCTACCAACACTTTGTTTCCTTTTTTAATAGACGTAATAAAAGCTTCTGAAACACCTGCCACCACTTTCAATTTCTCGGTATTGATCACACGAAAAGCTGGTGCACCAGGCGCTGCGTTCTCTCCCACTTTCACGTTCACCGCGTCAACCGTTCCACTGATCAGCGACTTGATGCGAGTCATGTCCAATTGCTCGTTCAACGTTGCTAATCTTCTCTCCAGACTTTCCTTGTTGTTCTTTGCCTGAAGGTATTGCACCTCGGTTCCAATCTTTTGGTCCCACAAATTCTTTTGTCGATTGTAAACCGTTGTGGCTAATTCAAGCCCCGCTTTAATTTCATCGATCGAACGAGTCATCAAAGCATTATCGATCTGGGCAAGTATCTGTCCTTGTCTTACTTCATCACCTTCGCGTACAAAAACCTGCGTGATAACACCAGCAGATTTTGCGCTTACGATGATGTTTTCTTTGGCATCAATCTTTCCTTGTGTTTGAAAGTAATGATCAAACTTTCTGGGAGCGATATCCACAATAGCTACCTCTTTGGATTTCGCTTTGGTAGCACCTGAATCTGCAGGAATCTCTTTTTCCAATTCAGCAATTTGCTTGGCAAGTTCAGCTTGCTTGGTTTTCAATTTCTCTAATTGAGCGGTTTTGTCGCCCGAGCAACTTACAATGACTATCATGGTAAGTGCTGCTATTGATAATGTGTAGAATCTTGATTTCATATCGATTGTAAATTGGAGTTCGTTATTTTGAATTATTTGTTGGTAAGAGTTTTCCATACGCTTTGTCCAGATCAACTTTAGCAACCATGGCGTCATACAAAGCAGAATAATAGTTGGTTTGTGCCGTTCGTAAACTGTTCTCTGCATCCACTACTTCCAGGTTTGATCCAACACCTTGCTCGTATTTAATTTTTGTAACGCGCGCAATGTTGGCCGCCAAGTCCTGGTTGGCCTTCTGAGCAGCCAGCGACTTCAGCGCATTTTCAAAAGTAGCTGACGATGAAGCGATGTCTAAGTCGATGGCATTCTTCAACGCTTTAAAGCCATTTTCCACTTTAAGTAAAGTCAATTTTTCCTGCTGAATTTTGTAGTGCTTTTGAAAACCAGAAAATATCGGCACGTTAAGACTTACACCTATTTGTGAATAGTTGTACCATTTGTCAGGGCCAGCAATAGTTTCGTTCGTTAATCGCGTATTGGTCTTGAATAGCCCTCCAACTTTTGGTGACTGGGTTGAATAGCCAGTGGTTCCAAAAGCGCTCAAGCTTGGCATAAGCGATGCATATTGGTTCTTAATATTTAATTCCTGTAATCTCTTATTGATTTCGAGAACCTGATAATCCGGGCGAAGTCTGTATTCCCAATCTTCCTTGTAATTTTCAGTGGTACTAACTTGAATATCCTGAATACTTCCTGATATTTCCAGGGGCTGACTCATCGGATAATTCATTTGAAATTTTAGCAGTTCAAGTCCAAGTTTATTGAGATTTAGAAATTTGTCCCTCTCCGCAACAAGATTGTTGTATGCTACCTGAATCCGGTCAACATCAATACTTTCAGCAAAACCATTTTGATTTAAAGCTTTAGTGTTGCGAAGTAAGGTGTCAACTCTGGCAATATTATTAGCAAAAAGACTAACCCTCTCTTTGTTGATGAGGACGCCATAATAAGCTTTGGTTACCTGTTGAATAATTTGCTCTCTTGTTTGATTCGCGGTTTTAGAGGCCAACTCCTTATAGGTGCTGGCTGCCTGCAAACCCACCAGATAAGATCCATTAAAAATCAATTGATTAATTGTTAAGCTTGCTCCGCCACTCGACTGCAATTGAAAGAAATTCTTCATCGCGAAAATATCACCTGGCTTTATTCCGGGAGCTAATGAGGATAGATTTGGCACAAATCCAGTAGAATCATTTATGTATGTGGAAAAGAATCTACTTAGCTTCGGATTGTGAACTACAGAAGCTGTTGCTGAAATCTGCGGCAGTCCAAGTCCAGCTGTTTCCTTGACCCGAGCCGCTGCAATTTGTTGATCCAAGATCGCATTTTGTGCATTAATCGAATTCTGCAGTGCATATTCGATACATTGCTCTAGTGTAAATGACTGTGTTGCTTGCTGCGCATAAGCCCCAGCAGACAAGAACAGTATTAATAAAAGTGGTATAAAACGTTTCATATATTATTTGGGGATTGTTTGTAGGTTATGATCTTCTTTGTATTTGAGGTAAAGTTTTTTGCCTTTCTCGGTGCAGAGTCCGTAGATAAAATGCTCGAACACCTGACTCTGAACTTCCGCTATGCTGAATTTTGAATGCGGAAAAATCTTCTCGTTAAAACACATTTCAATGTTTGCCAATCGCAGTGCCGCCATCACGTCCGGATTAATGTCTGATCGGAAATGACCATCTTCTATTCCTTGTTTGATGTTTCGCACTACCGAAGCGTGGATGACATCATTCTTATAATCCTCAAAAACATTCCACGCCTTGGAATGAAATTTTTGAATGTCGTGGAGCACCGTAGGGCTCATCTCCTGCATGTCATGTCTCAGGCAAACGGCAATTTGATGAAGCTCATCAATGGCATTCTCTGATTGTTGTTCGATTGATTCGTACCGAACTTTTTGCCCCGCCAAATGCGCCTTCGCTACCAGCGTCACTAATTCATCTTTATCGGCAAAATATTGATACAGTGTTTTTTTGGAGATGGCCAGGTGACGCGATATGTCGTCCATGGACACACTGCGGATTCCATACTTCATAAAAAGCTGCTGGGCTCCGCTTAAAATCTTCTCTTTTATTTCTGTTTCTTCCATAAGGGGTGCAAAACTATGGAAACTTCTGACATTCCAAAAGTTTCCACAGTTTCCTTCAACGCCTTTTTATGGTATTTGTTCGAGGTTCTTCTAAAAAAGTTGGTGAACTTTTAGTTAACTGTCTCCTCAAACGTTTGAAGTGCCTGAATCCTCGGTTGAGGTGCTTTCTTCGCGGTAGCACCACTTTTCTTTCATTTTCTGCTTGAAGCGCTCGCGGTCTTCAGGGTTCATCGAATTCAATTTCTCTTTCCAATAAGGTCTCCATGGGCCGCTGTGGTTATGCCCACCCCAATGACTCTTCTTTCCAAAACCGCCAAACAACACCTTGCTCAATACCAACAGCCCAAGTGTTTGCCAAAATGTAATAACCGGGCCCGAGAACAATTCAGGAATAAGCCAGTTCCACAAATACATCGTACCCAAGACAACTCCATAGGCGATCGCTATCCCTACAACAATCATCATCAAAATCTTTCCAACCCAAATTCCCTTTTTCATAACTCAATAAATTTTAATACTTCTAATTTTTTAAATGTCTTTTTGTTCTTTTCTGTTTAACACTCAACGATTGCCCCAAGTCCCGATTTATGTCCCAAGTGTATCATCATAAAAACTCTGCAGTCTTTTACGCAAGGCGATTATCGCATAGCGCTTTCGCGAAAGCAGTGTGTTAATAGACACTCCGGTTTCTTCTGCTATCTCACGAAATCCCTTCTCCTCAATTTCATTCAGAATAAAAATTTCGCGCTGGTCAGCAGGTAATTCAGCCATAGCATCTGAAATCTCATCCCAGATGGCTTCGCGCAGTAACGTAGACTCTGGCGAATTATCAAGGTCAGGCAAAATCTCTTGCAGGGTAAGCGGGGCATCGTCATCTTTTCCGGCCTGCAATTCAAAATCGGTGCGCTTCGGGCGGGCGGCATCCCTTCTATAACGATCAATGATCTTGTTGCGCGCAACGCTATACAACCACGATGTCACCCGATCCAACGACTCAATTGTTTCAAAGCCAGCAACGAACTGGTAAAACACATCCTGCAGAATGTCTTCCGCCTCCTCCACATTCGACACACGATTGCGAATAAAGCCAAGTAGCTTGTCTTTTTCTTTAAGAAACGTTGTCTGCTTTAATTCTTGCATGGCCAAATCCATCGCCTTCCCTATTTTGAAAGGATAGACGGGAGTTATTGTCGTTTTATTTTACTCAAAGTAGAATATTATTAACGCAGAAGAGCAACCCACATAGCACATTTTCATTTCTTTGCGTATTCCCACGCGCCTGATGCACACCCAATTCTTTGATTTTCGGCAAACGCGACTCTTTTTTACTAAGGTTGGAAATGGCCGTAACATCCTGCTCACGTTTCATGGCTTCGGGCAAGATCATCAGGCATTCAAAAAATTAGAAGAATGCTTTGATGATTTCACACTGTATTCTTTCGATCTGTTTTTTCATGGCAAAAGTGAGTGGAACTATGGAGAACAACCGTTGGAGAAACAGTTTTGGAAAGAACTTGTTTCTGAATTCTTAGCACAACAAAAGATTGACAGGTTTAGCCTATTAGGCTTTAGTATGGGTGGAAAATTCGCGTTGGCCTGTGTCGAAGCGTTTCCGGAAAAAATAGATCACATTTTACTTATCGCACCCGATGGTATAAAAATAAACTTCTGGTATAAACTGGCCACCTATCCTGGCCTGTTCAGAATGCTATTCAAAAGTATGATCAGCCATCCACAGCGATTAAAAGCAATTGAAACCTTCGTGTCAAAAACAGGTTGGATCGACAAGGGAATGCTGCGATTTGTAGATCTGCAAATGAATACGTTTGAAAAACGGCAACGTGTTTACCTTTCCTGGATGGTATTTCGTCATCTTCGGTTTAGCATGACAGACGTGGCTGACCTTATTAATTTCCATCACATTAAACTAACCTTGCTCGTTGGCAAATACGACAAAGTCATCAAAGCAAAAGACATGAATTTGCTGATCGGAAAAGTGACTCAGCCCAGCTTCAAAATTTTAGAAACAGGGCATAATGGTGTGATCGAAGAAGCCGCCAAAGTTTTAGGGAAATTCTCGTCCTAAATCCCCTAAAAATACATTCATAGTCCCTACTTTTGCCACTCCATCACAACTCGCTAACACCACAATGATTCTATTCTTTCGCACTGAATCCGGCCTCATTTACGGGGTTGGGGCTGCACACTCTTTTTCTTTTGAGGACACACAAAAATTGATTTGGCTATTTGGAGGTGCTAAACCTTTGGCAGAGAAGACAGTTTCTGGTTTTTTCATTGGCCCGCGAAAAGAAATGATCACCCCCTGGAGTACAAATGCGGTGGAGATCACGCAAACGATGGGAATCAAAGGCATTGAGCGCATAGAAGAATTTAAGGTAGTGCCTGATGCAACTGCCAAGCACGACCCCATGCTGGAAGTACTCTACAAACTACTTGATCAGAATATATATACGATCCATCATACCCCAGAGCCCATTCTGGAAATTGACAACATCCGCGACTATAGCGAGAAGGAAGGACTGGCATTAAGCCCAGAAGAGATTGAATATTTACAAGAGGTAAGTAAGAAGCTTGGTCGCAAACTTACCGATAGCGAAGTATTCGGATTTTCCCAAGTCAACTCAGAGCATTGCAGACATAAAATTTTTAACGGCACGTTTATCATTGATGGTGTTGAAAAGCCATCAACACTGTTTCAACTCATCAAGAAAACATCAAAAGAGAATCCGAACTTTCTGGTCTCTGCTTACAAAGACAACGTTGCTTTTATCAAAGGCCCGCGTGTAGAGCAGTTTGCTCCTGCACGACAAGACGTTCCAGACTTTTTCAAGATTGAAGACTTTGATTCAGTGATTTCGCTGAAGGCGGAAACACATAATTTTCCAACCACTGTTGAACCATTCAATGGAGCGGCAACAGGATCGGGTGGAGAAATACGCGACAGACTTGCCGGTGGCAAAGGTTCTCTGCCCTTGGCGGGAACGGCAGTGTACATGACCTCTTATCCTCGTTTGGAAGAAGGGAGATCATGGGAGAAAAAAATTGAAGCCAGAAAATGGTTGTATCAGACTCCTGCCGAAATTCTGATTAAAGCATCGGATGGAGCCAGTGACTTTGGAAATAAGTTTGGCCAACCGTTGATCTGCGGAAGCGTTCTCACTTTTGAATACATCAGTAAAGAAAAAAAATACGGCTTCGATAAAGTGATCATGCAAGCCGGTGGTATTGGCTACGGAAAAGAAAAAGACAGTCAAAAAGAAAAACTTCAGACTGGCGATCAGATTGTTATTCTAGGTGGAGACAATTATAGAATTGGAATGGGTGGTGCAGCCGTTTCATCGGTGATCACCGGTGAATTTGGCAATGCGATCGAATTGAATGCGATTCAACGTTCCAATCCTGAAATGCAAAAGCGCGTGATGAATGCTATTCGGGGAATGGTGGAGTCGAACGAGAACTCTATTGTTTCTATTCATGATCACGGTGCAGGCGGACATTTGAATTGCTTGTCTGAATTATTGGAAGACACAGGCGGAAAAATAGAAGTCGGAAAGCTTCCAGTTGGCGATCCAACTCTTTCGGCAAAAGAAATCATCAGCAATGAATCTCAGGAGCGTATGGGCCTGGCGATTCACAAAAAAGATGTGGACACATTGCAACGACTTGCAGAACGCGAGCGAGCACCCATGTATGTTGTGGGTGAAGCAACAGGAGATCACAAGCTGACTTTCGCAGCAACGGGAATAAACCCAGTTGAGTTGGAATTGAGCAATCTTTTCGGTTCGTCACCAAAGACTGTGCTTAAGGACAAATCTGCTGCTCCCTTTAACAATGAACTTGTTTATCAGTCAGAAAAAATCCAGGACTACTTAAACGATGTTTTGCAAGTAGAGGCTGTTGCTTGTAAAGATTGGTTAACAAATAAAGTCGACCGATCAGTTACTGGTAAGGTTGCTACTCAGCAGACATGCGGACCAATTCAACTTCCCTTGAACAACGTATCTGCAATGGCGTTGGATTTCTTAAGCAATAAGGGAATTGCAACGGCAATTGGGCATGCACCCGGTGCCGCATTAGTTGATCCGGCCGCGGGAAGTAAGCTGGCTATTGCAGAAGCGTTGACCAATTTGGTTTGGGCTCCTTTAACGCATGGATTAAAAGGTGTTTCGTTAAGTGCCAACTGGATGTGGCCTGCAAAGAACGAAGGTGAAAATGCAAGACTGTATAAAGCGGTTGAAGCGGTTAGCGATTTTGCTTGCAAGTTAGGGATCAACATTCCTACCGGAAAAGATTCTCTCTCGATGACACAAAAGTATCCGAAAGGCGAAATTGTATATTCTCCGGGCACCGTCATCATCTCTGCTGTAGCGGAAGCAAGCGACATCCGAAAAACAATCTCGCCTGCACTTGAGCCGATCGAAGGATCACAACTTCTATACATCGATTTTTCAAGAGACGAATTCAAATTGGGTGGAAGCAGCTTTGCACAGGTGATTGGTGAGATTGGAAAAGAGACTCCCACCATAAAGGACGAAGCATATTTTGCCAAAGCGTTTGGTGTGGTTCAGGAATTAATTAGTAAGAATCTGATTCTTGCTGGTCATGATATTTCGGCAGGCGGAATGATTACCGCGCTGTTGGAGATGTGCTTCCCGGTTCCATCCATTGGTTTGAACATCGATGTGAGAGGTTTAGGAGATGATCTGGTTAAAATCTTTTTCAGCGAAAATCCTGGCGTTGTGATTCAGGTAAACAATTCACAGCCAGTGGAAAGTATTCTCAAACAAAGCGGAATTGAATTTATTTCATTGGGACAAGTCACGAAAGAAAGAACAATCAAGGTAGAAGGCGGCAGCCAGAAGCCAGAAACCTTGTACATAGATTCGTTAAGAGAAAAATGGTTTCAGACGTCTTATTTGTTGGATAAAATTCAACGTCCAAAAGGTCACGCTGAAAAGAGAAAGGAGAACTATTCCAAACAGCCTCTTGAATACAAATTCCAGCCGCGCTTTGATGGAAAGTTTTTGTCCTATGGAATTGACGCTAAACGTAGAACACCATCGGGACTCAAAGCCGCTATCATTCGAGAGAAAGGTGTGAATGGCGATCGCGAGATGGCGTATGCATTATACCTGGCAGGATTCGATGTGAAAGATGTTCACATGACCGATCTGGTTTCGGGCCGCGAGGATTTGTCGGGTGTAAATATGATTGTGTTCGTGGGCGGCTTCTCCAACTCTGATGTGTTGGGCTCGGCAAAAGGCTGGGCAGGTGCTTTTCTATACAATCCAAAAGCCAAAGCTGCCTTAGACAATTTCTATGCAAGACCAGACACATTAAGCCTTGGTGTTTGCAATGGATGTCAATTAATGATGGAGCTTGGTCTTGTTTATCGCGAATGGGCAGATCATCCTAAAATGCATCACAACGGGTCGGGCAAATTTGAATCTACCTTTATAACCATTTCTATTCCCAAAAATAATTCGGTGATGCTAAGTAGCTATGAAGGAGCACAACTTGGCGTTTGGCTCGCACATGGCGAGGGGAAATTTAAATTGCCGGCCGATGCAAAGCAGTATCAGGTTGCCGCTACATACACCTATTCTGAATATCCGGGTAATCCCAACGATTCTGATTATTCCGTGGCAGCACTTACATCAAAAGATGGAAGACATCTGGCGATTATGCCGCATATCGAACGTTCGCTCTTTGCATGGAACTGGCCCTTCTATCCAACACAAAGAACACTGGACGAAGTCTCGCCCTGGATAGAAGCTTTTGTAAACGCCAGAGAATGGGTAAAAAAAGCGACTAAGAAATAGGCAGCAATTATTTCGTTGAACAGAATTTAGAGTTCATTGCATTTAAGGTGTTATTGTTTTAATTTCAACTCATCTAAATCTGAACCTATGAGAAAATTATACTTTCTCGGTCTTGTGATACTCTTCTCCTCCTGTTTGGGGTACAAAGAGCTGCCTGTAGAATACGACTATAGCTATCGCGGCAACTTTAAACGTTATCGCACTTTTGATATCATGAAGCCGGTAGGCGTAAATGATTCTACAATGACGAATGACGTTGTGGAGAAATCGATTTTATCGCGCATGAAATTTTTAGGATATAAACAAAACGTATCCAAGCCGCATTTAATCATCGGCTTTAAGATGTTTGCCGACAGTCTGAATTTCAATGGCTATGTTCAACCCGACATAGAAGAATGGGTGAAAAGTGGTAAGGTTGATAACATGGACTACTCTCGCCAAAAAATAGATATGAAGACCGGAACCCTGCTGATTCAGTTTTTTGACAGAAGACAAAACAGATCAGTTTGGCAGGGATACGCAACTACCCTCTACGGAAGCATTGATTTCAATAACCAGCGCCATTTAAGAAATGCCGTCATCTCCATTTTGGACAAATACAGGTTCTGGGCAGAGGGTTTTGTGGACGGCAAAGTTGAATTTCAGGAAAAAGAACTCGAGTAGCCTCGCCTTTCCGAAATTAAGCCTCATTTCTCGCAAATCATTTGAAAAGCCGGTTTAGGTTTTTCGAAATTAATTCTACCTTTGCACACCCAAAATTTACCGGATTGGCTGTTTTGGAGTGAATTGTCCGATGGTGTAACTGGCAACACGCCTGATTTTGATTCAGGAAAGTCCAGGTTCGAGCCCTGGTCGGACAACAAAAATCCCGGTTTTAAAAGACCGGGATTGTTTTTTAAAAAGGAGACAAACCAATGGCAGTAAAGATCTTTTCAGGACGGGCTACCACTTACCTCGCGGAAAGAATAGCAAACGACTATGGCGAGCCATTGGGTACTGTGAACTATCAACAATTCAGCGATGGTGAAATGTCCCCTTTCATTGGCGAGTCGGTTCGCGGACATGACGTTTTCCTGGTGCAATCAACCTTTGCCCCAGCCGAGAATTTCATGGAGTTACTGCTCATGATTGATGCCGTTCGCAGAGCCAGTGCCGAGAATGTGAATGTCGTCATCCCTTATTTCGGATATGCCCGTCAGGATAGAAAAGATAAACCACGGGTAGCGATCGCTGCAAAACTTATTGCCAACCTGCTATCTGCAGCTGGCGCAAACCGCATCATGACGTGCGACCTTCATGCAGATCAGATTCAGGGTTTCTTCGACATACCGCTGGATCACTTAGACGGGAATTACATTTTTGTGCCTTACCTGAAGTCATTAGGATTAAAGAACATCATGTTTGCTTCTCCAGATGTTGGCGGAATTAAACGTGCACGAAGCTTTGCCAAGTTTTTTGAATCCGACCTGGCCGTTTGTGATAAATACCGCAAAGAGGCCAATAAGGTAGAATCCATGCGTTTGATCGGTGAGGTGGAAGGCAAAGACGTAATTCTCATTGATGACCTTGTAGACACTGGCGGCACTATTTGCAAAGCAGCCGCTTTACTGAAAGAAAAAGGAGCTAATTCTGTTCGCGCAGTATGTACGCATGCAGTCCTTTCCGGAAATGCGTATGAGAACATTGAAAATTCCGTACTGGAAGAGATGGTCGTTTCTGACACAATTCCTCTTAAAAGGAAATCTGAAAAGATCAGAGTGCTCACCGTGTCAACTCTTTTCGCAAAAGCCATTCGCAAAATTCACGATCACGAATCCATCAGTTCATTATTCATTAAATTATAATCAATTAAACTAAAACCAATTTACAATTATGAAGACCATTGAGATTATAGGGTATAAACGAGCAAATCTCGGAAAGTCTGATGCACAGCAAATACGCGAAGAAGGCAATGTGCCTTGCGTGCTGTATGGTGGAAAAGACCAGGTGCATTTTTATTCTCCGGTTATTTTATTCCGCGATCTGGTGTATACCAACGAGGCGCACTTTGTGCACCTGAACATTGAAGGTGAAGAATGCCAGGCCATTCTTCAGGAAGTTCAATTTCATCCTGTGAGCGAAATTATTTTGCATGTTGATTTCTTGAAAATCAGCGAAGAAAGAAAAATCAAAATGGAAATTCCAACTCGCCTGGTGGGTCAGGCTCCTGGAGTATCCAAGGGTGGTGCATTGGTTCGCAAGCGTGCCTCTCTTAAGGTGTATGGCTTTCCAAAAGACATGCCCGATCATATCGATGTGGATTGTTCAACTTTGGATTTCCACCACGCTATTAAAGTGGGTGATATGAAAATTCCTAATCTTGAGTTCTTAGATCCTAAGCAAGCTTCTATTGCTGTGGTGGAAGTGCCACGAGCTGCTAAGTTGGCTGCTGAAGACGCTGCTGCAACTCCTGCCGAGGGTGCTGCCGCTGCTCCTGCTGCGGGTGCTGCTGCTCCTGCTGCTGCCGATGCGAAGAAAGCAGAAGCTCCGAAGAAAGACGAGAAAAAGAAGTAAGAATACTTTCAGCATAAAAATCCCGCTGCCGATCCATTCGGAGCGGGATTTTTTATTTACTTAACGCTTATGAAATACCTGATTGCAGGTCTTGGAAACATCGGACCCGAATATGAGCTAACGCGCCACAACATTGGCTTTTTGATTTTAGACCGATTAGCCGATGTCCATAAGGTTGAATTCAAAACCGAACGACTTGCAGACAAAACCGAATTAAAATACAAAGGCAGGCAAATTCATTTGATCAAGCCCAACACTTATATGAACCTTAGCGGGAAGGCGATCTCCTACTGGTTGCAGGATTTGAAAATTCCCAAAGAGAACCTCCTTGTCGTTGTCGATGATCTGGCATTACCCTTCGGCACGTTGCGAATGAGACAAAAAGGAAGCGCTGCTGGTCACAATGGATTGAAGAACATCGAACAATTACTTGGCGGACAAGACTACTCGAGGCTACGATTTGGCATTGGCAACAATTTCTCGAAGGGCCAACAGGTAGATTTTGTGCTGAGTAATTTTGATCAACAGGAAATCAAAGACTTGCCACCCTTGATGGATAAATCAGCAGAAATGATTTTTTCATTTTGCACCATCGGCATTGAGCGAACCATGAATTTCTTTAATTCATAACCAACGCTAACTAACGGTGGAACCGGGAATCACAGCTTCTGAAGGCTGAAGTAATTTCAATTGACCATTTTTATCTTCCGCCATTAAAATCATTCCCTGCGACTCCACTCCCATTATCTTTCGCGGTGCCAGGTTTACTAAGATCGTCACTTGTTTTCCAATAACATTCTCTGGAGAAAAATGCTCGGCTATTCCGCTCATGACGGTTCGAACATCTATTCCGGTATCCACTTTTAATTTCAATAGTTTTTTTGACTTCTCTACTTTTTCAGCTTCGATAATTTTTCCAATGCGGATATCCATTTTGGAAAAATCGTCAAACGTTATTTCTGGCTTGGATGGTGTAGTGGGCTGACTTGCCAACTCCACTTCTTTTTTGGTGTCCATCAATTTCTTAATCTGTCGTTCAATAATATCATCATCCAATTTTTCGAATAAGAGCTTTGCTTCACCCAACACATGACCTTCGCTGAGTAAATCAAATGAACCCGTCTGATTCCATTGAAAACGACCGAGGTTCAACATCTCCCTCAGCTTCTGTGCCGTGAAGGGAAGAAATGGCTCGGAGACAACGGAAAGATTGGCGGCAATTTGCAAAGCAATATTTAGAATAGTTCCTACCCTTGACATATCCGTCTTGGCCAACTTCCAAGGTTCCGTTTCTGCCAAATACTTATTACCAAGCCGCGCCAAATCCATCAGGTGGGCGGTCGCTTCGCGAAAACGATAGTTTTCGATGGAGGCTTGAATGGTTGACGGGAAAGTTTTCAACGACTCAATTGCCTTCACATCAACTTCTTGTAAAGAACCACGCACTGGTATTTTATTATCAAAATATTTCTGCGTGAGCACCAATGCTCTGTTTACAAAGTTCCCAAAAATGGCAACCAATTCATTGTTGTTCTTCGATTGAAAATCTTTCCAGGTAAATTCACTGTCTTTTGCTTCCGGCAGATTAGTAAGCATTGCATAACGAAGAACGTCTGGCTTATCAGGAAAGTCAGCCAGGTATTCGTGCATCTCAATTGACCACCCTCTGCTGGTAGACATCTTATCTCCTTCCAGATTCATGAACTCATTGGCTGGCACATTATCCGGAATGATAAACTGATCAGAGCTATGCAACATCACCGGGAAGATGATGCAGTGGAAGACAATATTATCCTTGCCCACAAAGTGAACAAGTTTTGTCTCCTTGTCTTCCCAATATTTCTCCCAATCGTTTGCACTCACTCTTCCAAAATCTCGCTGAGGTGTTGAAAACTCTCTTTTATTTTCAGCTAACTCTTGAAACAATGCGCGTGTTGCTGATATGTATCCGATGGGTGCATCAAACCACACGTACAGAACTTTTCCCTCAGCATTTGGCAAGGGAACTTTGATACCCCAATCGAGATCACGGGTCATTGCGCGCGGCTGAAGACCGGCATCAATCCAGGATTTGCATTGACCGTACACATTCGTCTTCCAATCGTTCTTGTGTGAATCTAAAATCCAACTTCGCAACCATGCTTCGTGATCTTGAAGCGGCAGGTACCAATGCCGGGTAGCCTTCAACACCGGGGCCTTACCCGACAAAGTAGAATGAGGATTGATAAGTTCGCGCGGACTTAAAGTGGATCCACACTTCTCGCATTGATCACCATAAGCATTTGGATGGCCACATTTGGGGCATGTTCCCACAATGTAACGATCGGCTAAAAATGTATTGGCTTGTTCGTCAAAATACTGCTCAGATGTTTCTTCCGTCAACAGTCCTTTGTTGTATAGATTCAAAAAGAATTCCTGCGAGGTCTTATGATGAATCGATTCGCTGGTGCGATGATAGACATCGAACGAAATTCCAAACTTGTACAGGCAATCCTTGATCAGTGCATGATACTTATCAATGATCGCGCGCGAAGTAGTGCCTTCTTTCAAGGCCTGATTGGGAATTGCGGTTCCATGTTCATCACTTCCGCACACGTACACAACGTCTTTGCCTGAGAGCCTTAGGTAGCGCACATAAACATCGGCTGGAATATAAGCACCAGCCAAATGGCCAATATGTTTAGGTCCGTTGGCGTACGGCAGCGCTGAGGTGATCGTATATCTCTTAAAATTAGTTGATTTCGTCATACAGCAATAAATCCACTATTGAATTGCAAAGCGGACTACAAAGATGGCAATTGCTTTGGAAATCAGGTATACTGATAAGCATTTTTAGGGATTTCACCCGAGAGCTTTTCTTTCGAAAGTCGCTCTTCCTCCCGCTCTTTTAATACCGGATCAAGATCCATCGGTATCCGCACACAGAAACAAGTAAGCTTTTCCGGAATGGTCACCAGTTCGATCGTCCCACCCAGTTTTTCAGTGGCCAACTTTGAAAGATACAAGCCAATGCCTCCGGTTTCAGAACGCTCAGATGCCCGCACAAACATTTGAAAGATATTGTGTTTACTGTCTTCGTTTATACCAATACCATTATCAATTACGGTAAACACAATTGAATCGTCTTCTTTGGATATTCGTACGTCTACAAAGGGATCAACGCGAACTGACTGATCATAAAATTTAACGCTGTTATCAATGAGATTCTCCAAAACGATCCTAACTAAATTCCGGTCAGACTTAAGCGTAACGTCTGCATCGACCCGATGATTGATGATCATTCTTGCTGGCAGGCCTTTTTTGCGTTCGAGCACCAATATCTCTTCGATGCATGACTTAAAATCAATCACTTCGGGCTTAAGTTCTGCGGTATTAATTTGATTAATGATTTGTAGTCGCGTTAAAATCGTGTTCATTTTATCCGCAGTCAAATCCAACTTCTTAATAATGTCCAAACCAACGGGATCTTTTACATCGGTCAGTGCAATGAGGCAAAGGCCTTTGAAGGTGGCCAGTGGGCCACGTATATCATGTGATGTCTTATAAATAAAATGATCCAGTTCCTTGTTTACACGCATCAATTCTGCTGTGCGCTCTTCCACTTTTCTGGCAAGGTTCGCCCGGGAATCCGCTAATAACCGGTTGGCATTTCGCTGGAGTTTTCCAGCCCACATCAAGGCAATAGCAAGGCCGAGGATCAACAAAGTGATGGCAAAAATAAATACTGATTGTTGCCTTTGCCGGCTGATGACCTCCTCTTTTAGTTTAAGTACTTCATCTTTTTCAGCAATCGTTTTGATATTCTCACGCTCCTCGTATTCAGTCTGAACGCGCGCCAGGTTTTTTATAAGGTCGTCATTATAGATACTGTCTTTGAGAGCAATGTATTTGGATTGATACAGAGCCATGTTTACATAGTCTCCCTTTTGCTTATACAAATCCGAAAAATTTTCAAAGGCCTGAATGAGCAGGAGATTATATCCCTTTTCTGCAGAGAGGCGTTCGGCTTCCATCAACTTCGTGATAGCATTGTCAAAATCTTTGTTGGCAATGTGTATTCGTGCCATGTAAATAAGGTTCTCTGCTTGATACCTAGCGTTGCCTATCATCTTTGCTACTTCAAAAGACTGCTGAAAATGGGTCACAGCTTCCTCGTAGTTTTGCATTCCAAAGTAGGAAATACCCAACCCAATTTGGCTCTCAAGTTTAATCTGATTGGAACATCCGTCTTTGCAAACGGAAAGACCTTCATCAAAATATTTTTTTGCTTCGTTATAGTTTGTTAAATAATTATAGCACAGACCTATGTTAATCAAAAGTCTATCGAGATCGTGTGTGTCGTTCACGGATTTTTTAAGCTCAAGCGACTTCATGTAGTATTCTATTGATTTGTTGTAATCGAGAAGCTTGTAATAAATTAACCCGATGTTATTTAAAGCAATACTGATGTCTGCCTTATTTCCCTCGGCCTCACGTATAATCAGCGATTCAAAATTATACTTCAATGCCTTATCATATTCTGCTTTTAAAGTATGTGACAATGCCAGAGAATTCAAGAGCAATTTGATTTCCGCTAGATTATTTTGCCTCCTCGCAATTTGCAAAGCCTCTTTACCAACCATGATTGCCTCATCAAGTTGTTCAAGTCTTCTCAACTCTCCCGATTTAATCCGTCCTGCTTTGACAATCTTGTTCGAGTCGCCCATCGATTGGGCGAGCGAATACAACTCCTTCGCATAAAGCAAAGAGACAGAATCATCTACATCTGAGTATTCATAGGCGAGCTCAAACAGAATGTCATACCTCTTGTCGCCCGTTGCACTTGAAAGTAGTGCCTTTAATGAATCGGTCTTCTGGGCCGACAGCGCTCCGGAACAAAGCACCAAGACGAGAATTGAAAACGCTCGAATCGTCTTTATGAAAAAAATTGGTACACGTGTAATTTTCAAAATTTATTACATGAAAAAGTTATAATCGAGAATAGAATATTTGTCAATCATTTCACAAAAACGAATTAAACCTAAACCTACTAAACCTTATCAAATATGAAAAAATTTATCTACATCGCCCTACTCGTCATCACTACGCTTGCCACATTTTCATCTTGCACAGAGGAGAATATAGCGCCAAAAGCAACCGGTAATGGAAGTGGCTCTGGCTCAGCAACCAAAGGTGCTTGATTTATTTAGAGTCCAATAAAAGAATTTCAATTTCTAATCAATACTTCAAATGAAAACCAGAATCATACTTTCACTCGCTATCGTAGCTGTTGCCACTCTTTCATTCACGTTCAAAACTGGCACCAAAGTCAATAAAAAATCATCAACCGCTCAAACCACTCAGCAAAAACAAGCTAACGAACCGATTGGAGGCTTCGTTTCCGAGGACAAGTTCTAGGAGTACAAAGAACGGTCAGGAGCCTTCAAGCATTGTTCCTGAGGGCATAAAAGCGACTAAGCAAAAATCGTTTTTGTGCTTATACCTCCATTTGAGTATGTCAACGATTGTCAATAATAGCGATCGGATTGTTAATTTCCCCTTCATTGAGGGAATTTTAACTAAGACCTAACAGTCCGTTAATCTATTTTATGAGTTGCTGATTATTAGGCAGATGTGCCAGCCCTCCTGAATTGACAGATTACACTCAAAAAATCCATTTTTGAGGCAAAATCTTACATCAAAAAATCGAGTTAAATCTGCCCGCTGAGGGCTTTATCTGATTTCGAATTCTACCGGCATTCTGGCCTGCACGCCCTGGTAGTCTTTCACTTTTTGCCAGTGCTGATACCAGGGATAATATTCACCAAGTTCTGTTTTGAGCGCAGACGCTTTTGTATTCTGCTCGAAATCTCCCATCAATTTCTCCAGGAGATTCTTTTGCTTGGGATAATACCGCAATTTATAGTCATCGGCTACACCACCTTTTTGAGCAGCCAGTTTAACCGCATCATTTAGTCCGCCCAACACGTCTACCAATCCATTGTCTTTAGCCTGAACACCTGTCCAAACTCTTCCGGAGGCAATCTTCTTAATTTCATCCTGACTCATATGACGCCCGGCAGCAGCCTTTGCCGTAAATGTTTCATAGATGGCATCGGTTTGCTTTTGGAAAATGTCTTTCTCCACATCTGTTAAAGAGCGCGTAACAGTTAACATCTCTCCTATCTTTCCGGTCTTTACTTCCTCCGAAGTTATTCCAAGCTTATCACCCATAAATTGGCTCAAGTCAAACAACACACTAAACACTCCGATTGAGCCTGTGATGGTGGTCGGCTGCGCAACAATGGTATCACACGCCATCGCGATGTAGTATCCACCTGAAGCTGCATAGTCTGCCATGGACGCAATAACTGGTTTTTCTTTTGTTGCCAACACAATCTCGCGCCACATCTGATCGCCTGCCTGAAACACACCACCGGGGCTATTAATCCG
The DNA here is from genome assembly GCA_044222145.1 of Cyclobacteriaceae bacterium. GTDB lineage: Bacteria > Bacteroidota > Bacteroidia > Cytophagales > Cyclobacteriaceae > ELB16-189. Next base: position 234,471 of record JBGANU010000005.1, on the reverse strand, counting down.
CAACACGATAGCCTTGACCTTTTCATTTGTGCGAGCTTTTCTAATTTCTTCACAGATAGTAGCAGCTCCCACTACGCCCTGATCGGCTTCACCTGGCATGATCGTGCCATCAGCAACAATCACTGCCACTTCATTTTCAGAACTCTTATAGGCGTTAGCAACCTTCGTATACTTTGAGTACTTAACGAAAGAAATGTTTTTATCTTTTTTTACTCCCAGTCGCCCGCGCAATTCATCCTTTAGTTCATCGTCATAATACAGAGCGTCTACCAATCCGTATTCCAGCGCCTGATTGGCATTTCGCACCAACATGTTGTCCGCGATCTCATTTAACTTATCTTTTGGAATCTTGCGCGACTCCGCAATCTTGTTCAACATCTCACCGTAAATGGAGTGGAGCATCGAGTTGAGTTGAAGTTTATTTTCTTCGCTCAGGTTATCGCGCAGAAATGGTTCGACTGCACTTTTAAAATCGCCTACTCGAAATACCTGCGGTTTGATTTCAAGTTTATCAAACATCTTTTTAAAAAAGACCACCTCTGTGGCAAGTCCATTAAACTCGATTTGGCCTTCAGGGTTGAGATAAACTTTGTCGGCAGCGGAAGCAAGAAAGTAAGCGCCTTCCGAAAACATGTCTGAATAAGCAACCACCCATTTGCCCGATGATCGGAAATCCAGTAATGACTCGCGTATCTCATCCACAGTGGAAATACCAGCTTGAAGGTAGTTGATATTTAAGTATATGCCTTTTATCTTATCGTCTGTCTTGGCATTTTCGATTACCCGCTTGATTTGTATCAATCCAATGCTTTGATCGCCAGCTCCAGGAAAAAGCTCTGACAACGGGTCTTCCACTTCTTGTTCGGTAATACGAACATCGAGCTTCAGGTGTAGCACGGAGTTATCGGCTATGACTATTTCCTTCTCACTTGCCAATGAGCCCAAAATGAAAATGCCGAGAACGATCAGTACAACAAGGGCTACCAAAGTGCCCAAACACGAGGCTAAAAAGCTTTTCAAAAAACTCATACTGAAAATTTAAGTTTCAAAATTAGTTATTCCTGTCGTATTTCGAATTAAATATGAGAAACGGAGTTTACCTGCTTTTGGGTTCAAATCTTGGCGATCGTCACGAAAATCTCTTGCGAGCCATTGCCCTCATTCAAAAAGTTGCAGAGGTTGTTAGGTCCTCATCTGTGTATGAAACGCAGGCATGGGGTAACACACAACAAGGCGACTTCCTAAATCAAGTGATCGAAGTGTCTTTTCAAGAATCACCGCAAGAGTTATTAAAGAAAATGCTTGCCATCGAAAATGAAATGGGACGATCTCGTGAGATAAAGTGGGGACCTCGGACCATCGACATTGATATACTTTTTTTTGGCCAGATTATCGTGAATGAAAAAGACTTAATTATCCCGCATCAGGAAATTGCTTCGCGAAGATTTACGTTGCTTCCTCTGGCCGAAATAGCCTCCACGTTTATTCATCCTGTGCTGAATAAAAGTTGTCATCAATTGTTATCGGAATGTTCGGACCATTCGTCCGTTGCTGTGTATCAACATTAAATGCTCATCACCTCCGCTTCCGGAGCGATTTTCTTAACAAGTCCTTGCAACACTTTTCCCGGGCCGCATTCGACAAACGTCTTGCCACCATCCTTCACCATGTTTTGAACTGACTGCGTCCAGCGCACGGGAGCGGTTAATTGAGCAATTAGATTTTTCTTGATAACAGCAACATCGGAAGACGGCAGTGCATTTACATTTTGATAGACCGGACAAATAGGTTGTTGAAAATTAGTCGCTTCAATGGCAGCCGCAAGTTCTTCGCGGGCAGGCTCCATTAACGGTGAATGAAAAGCTCCACCTACTTGCAACGGCAGTGCACGCTTTGCTCCCGCAGCTTTCAGTTTCTCACAGGCAATATCGATTCCTTTCATTGATCCTGATATCACTAGCTGGCCCGGGCAATTATAATTAGCAGCCACTACCACCTCATCGATAGAAGCACAAATATCTTCCACCACTTTATCGTCAAGGCCAAGAATGGCGGCCATTGTTGACGGATTAATTTCGCAAGCGCGCTGCATGGCCATGGCTCGTTTATAAACTAGTTTCAAGGCATCATCAAATGACAGTGCCTTGTTAGCAACTAATGCAGAGAATTCTCCCAATGAATGACCGGCTACCATTTCTGGTTTGAAAGTATCGTTCGACAAGCCAAGCGCAACTGAATGGATAAAAATTGCGGGCTGTGTCACACGCGTCTGCTTCAATTCATCGGCCGTTCCTGAAAACATGATATCGGTAATGCCAAATCCAAGAATATCATTGGCCTTGTCAAAAAGAACCTTGGCTCTTTCGTTTGAATCATATAAATCTTTGCCCATGCCCGTAAACTGAGCACCTTGTCCAGGAAAAATGTAAGCTTTCATCACTCTAAAAGTTGGTGTTATCGTTTAATAAACAAGTTCGAGTTTAGGACTAAAAGTTGAAACGTCAAACTTTTGTGCTCGAACTTTGTGCAAGGCTACTCCAAAAATCTCGATTTCAAATCCGGAGTAGGAATCATGCAACTGTCTTTCTTACCAAACCATGAATAGCGGTTTCTTGAAATGAAGTCATACACGCCATCCCGAACGAACCGCGGAATAAATCTTAGGATGGACAGGGCCGGCCAAAGGCCGTCAAGATGTCGGGCGATCTGTAAAGCAGCATCACTTCGCTGACGCGCAACTCCATCCTGTATCAAAACAATGCTATAGAATTGATTGACCGGCAGATTAAATCTTTTTAGTTGAGATTGACCCACCGGTGACTGCAACGATGCAAATTTAAATCGAGCCGTAGCATCTCTCTTGATGATAAACTGCACAGAACTGCTACAGAGGTTGCAAAAGCCATCGAACAAAATCAAAGATTCGGATTTTAGCGGATCAATTGTACCCATCCTTTAATCACCTTCTTTTTCTGTGACGGATCGACCACATCAAAGGTGACGTTGGCATTGTAATAATACACCCCGGTTGATAATTCTTTTCCATTATTGTCGCGGCCATCCCAATCGATATATATTGTACGCTCTCCTCCGGATTCATAATTATAGACTTCCTTTCCCCATCTGTTCAGCACCACGAATTCCACTTTTTCAACAAATCGCGCGCATCGTATTTTCAAATCCTCATCCGACAACTTCCCGCAAGGAGTTTCGCCCGACTCATCAATCACTGTACGGTCACTGTAAGCACTGAACACTTCGTTGCACTTATCTCCATTGGGTGTGAATACATTCGGCAGCTCATAGTTCGGACAATTATCAAAGCAAAACTTCTCACTCAAGTCACTTTCATTACCCGATCTGTCTACCGCAGAAATCTTATAGCACCGCGCGAAGGACGGAAGATTAGAGTCAATGAAGAAAGTGTCTCTAACATTTTGTACATAGATGGAGAATGTATCGGCAAGCGAGCTGGCGAGATAAATATTATAGCTTCGTATATCAGCCCTGCAAACGGGATCCAACGGTCGGTTCCAGAAGATGGTGTTGGAGAATAAATTCTGGCCGCAGATATTTTCTCTCTGATACACACTGCAATCGAGCCCCTTCACTGCAATATCAAACGCTGGAGCGCAGGGTGGAATATTGTCGTTTGGCTGAGCGCAGATGATTTCAGAAAAATTCTTTAACGGTTCTTTAATTTTAGAATTGCCATAAACTCCCTTGGTCATCACGCGATAACAATAGATTTCTGTCTCCTTAAGCGGAGTTGATTGATATTGACCAGAGTCGATGTAGTGAAACAACTTCTCGTTTACATTCACGCTATCAATCCAGACCAAATCACTTTCTTTTGCATCTTTTGGCCCACGATAAATAAGATGTCTTGGATAATCCTGTGACTGATTACTCCAGGGAACATCGAAGTTCCAGTTCAATTCTATTTCTTTCAGTCTGGTTTTAGTTTCGAGTCGTACGGTGGATGCCGAGAAAGATGTATCAACCGGAATATTATTGTTATCATATAAGACAATCTTATAATTAAAAATTGTCTCCGCGGTGTTAAGGTTGGTATCTACAAAAAAAGAATCTATTGAAATGTTTCGCACTTTCTTTATACCGAGCACTCCGGAAAAACCCTCGGCCCGATACACCTCATATTTATAAGGCGGAGGAAATTGAACTTTGTCAATATCGAATGGCGATCTCCATTTAACTGTTACCTGACCTGCTGCCTGATCTGTTTTATCGATGGTCACATTTGTAATCACTGGGGCATCGGCTTTGATGGGAGCCAGGCATGTATCTTTTGAAACGTAACTCTCCCCTCCTCCCGGCAATGGAAACACAGCCACCAACCGGTAGCAGTAAGCTGCACCAACAGCCAAGCCCTTTCCTCCATTTCGATCGATAAATTGAGTTTGAGAGATGGGCACGTCCGCTATTTTGGTATAACCCAAAAAGTCAGGCATACCGGTAACACACTCTGGTGGCGTAAAGGCAAATTGATCCACTCTTCTCCACACTTGCATCACTTCAGCATTTGAGCAATCGTAATTTTTCCAAACCAGTTTGGCAGATCTCTTCGCTAAATCTACCTGTGCGTCTTTCCATTTCGGTGCGGGACCTACCACTCTAATGTTCCAGGTTTTGAATTGCACCAACTTAGGTCCTTGCGAAGGATTGTCAGTAACTTTAAACACAACCTGATACGGCTGCTCTTTAATGTGTTCGCATTTCGTTGCCCATTTAAATGTTAGTCGCGCCTGTTTTAAGCCGCTCGTTGATTGAAACTCGGGCGGATTAGGAACCCATGTTGCAGGCGATGGGCTGATGCCAAACACCTGCGAGAATGCTTCTAGTTTAACATCATCTCTGTTGGGATCCGTGCCAAATATCTCTTCTGAGATAACGGTTCCAGCCTCCACACAAATATCGGCCGGTACCTTTAACTCAGGCCGTTCGTTGTTACAGTCCTCTACAACAATCTGCATATCGCGTGTGACATACCCGAGCAAAATCCAGGTGTCTCCTATTTTTCGCCACTCTTTAATTAAGAACGATATGTTGTATTGCCCGGGCGCACCGGGGGCATCCCAAATAATAGTTCCGGTAACAGCATTGATGTTGATGGTAGGTGCACGAAGTTGATCTTCGCTCGCTGTACCATAGTTAAGACCAATCCGATCATAAAATTCTTTTGCATTGGGCGGCCGATAACCATTTACCAATTGGCCGGGATCTTTCATCGGTATAACCATTTCGAAGGACAAGCTATCACCATCAGGATCGTAAGCCCCTGGGTTGTGATACCACGCAGCTCCTGTGCAGGCCTTATCGATGGGTGGAACAAGCAGTCTTGGTGAGTTGTCGCAGCCCAGGAAAGGATCGATGTTGATAATTGTTTCGATGTAAAATTTTGTCTCGACAGAATTGAACAAGTTAAGAATACCCGCATTTCTGTTATTCTCGCCATAGCTGATCACGTATTTTCCAGGACCAGCATATGTGTGTGTCACACAGTAGATAACAATGCCGATATCGGGACCAAGATCCGGTCGCTTAGTATTATCCGTTTGCACCGTGATGTGTGGCTTACTTCCATCGCCAAAATCCAGCGTGCCATCACCAAATTTTATCTCCGACCCTGTGTTGGTATAAACCGTTATGCAAATATTGAACGTTAGACTAGTACAGTTCAAACGCTCAACTGTGATTTCCCCAGCTCGCAAGTGTGTTGCTGCTGAAATAAACGGACTAACCATCACTACCCCAAAGAGGAGGAGTTTCAAAAAAATCTGTTTTGTGTCGTGAAAACTCATAGTTAAACCTCGCAGCATCTATACAACATAAGCAAAAACGAACTGTTCACAAATAACAATAAATACTCTGGTTAGAAAAGTTTTCAGAAGCGTAAAACGAATGGTTTGTCGTAATATTTAGTCGTGCTGGATAAATCATTCAACTAAATTTAATCTGGCCGACAGTCACACCTCGGCAAAATTAATAATTTCTTCAAGGGCATAGTTCCCATCCACACAAAATGCCAGGTCGTGCAGGCCTAGAAAAAACGAAAAGCTACGACTGCCGTTAAACTCCAACGTCATTTGTGGTTCTCTTTCAAAATGGTGTATTTTATGCCATGAGAATAGTAGGCGAAATACCACACCCGGACTGTAAAATCACCATCTTTCATTGGAACAATCGGTATCTGATCAAGCTGGAACTCGGGCACCTGGAACAGACCTTTAAAGTGCAGGAATACGACATTGCGGAAGGTGACTTGATGAAAATTGTCAACGAGGAATTCATCCAAAAGGCGATGGAAAGATTTGATGATATGTACCTCTCCCTCAAGTCTTCGCTGGAAATAATCTGACCTATCGACAACGAATTGCAGGTTAGCCCAAGTTAAATTGAGAATATTTTTAAATTTGAAGTTCGTTCACACAATACCTTGATGGAGATACTCGAAGAAAAGAAGAATAAAAACCGCCCTTACAAGCCTATTCTCGAAGGTATCCCCGACTGGCCTGTTTATCAGCTCAGCAAAAACAGGAAAGAATTCCTGGATGAAGTCACCCGCAAGTCTATTGAGCGCATTAGGATGGTCAGGCCATCGCGCAAGCAGCTAATAGATGAATTAGAAGCCACCGTATATCGGGAACAAAACCGTATGAAGCGTAACCGCTGGCGGGTTGATCCTAAAGATGAGCCAAAGTTCTGGTCGGGTATAAAAAATGAACTGATCGAACTCAGCGCCAAGACTCCGGAAGAAGGCGGCAAAAAAGAAGAGGAGATTTTGGAACGCATTGTGCAACGTTATGCCAATGAGATTGCCGGAAATTTTATCCCCAACAAATACAGAGTCACCCGCGAGATCACCAAGTTTTGGTTTGCACGATTGTTAAATGGTGCCCGCGTAAAAAAGTTTGGTGCATTCTTTAGAAACAAATACACGCTTCGCGATAAAATTCACATCGTTGGAAAAGTAAAAATGCTGCGCAACCTTGCTCGTCAGGGAACAGTGGTAATGGTGCCCACTCATTTTAGCAACCTGGACTCCATCCTCATTGGGTGGGTGATCCACTCATTAGGATTACCAGCATTCATTTATGGAGCCGGATTAAATCTTTTCAACATCAAGATCTTCGCCTACTTTATGAATAGCCTCGGAGCGTATAAAGTAGATCGGAGAAAGAAGAACGTTCCCTATTTGGAAACATTAAAGATGTATTCCAATGTAGCGCTGCAAAAAGGTGCCCACAGTTTGTTTTTTCCCGGAGGTACGCGATCGCGCTCCGGCATGCTGGAGAAACAATTGAAGCTTGGACTGTTAAGCACGTGTGTAGAAGCACAACGAAATCTCTATCTCGAAAATCCAGAAGGAGAAGTGCGAAAAATATTTATCGTTCCGGTAACACTCAATTATCATTTTGTACTGGAAGCGCCCGATCTTATTGAAGATTACTTACAAGTAAAGGGGCAGGATCGTTATTTCCCTGAACAGGATAACTACGGAAGCTTCCAGCTGCTCAAGTTCATGTTCAAATTCTTTACAAAAGGCTCCAACATTTCTGTTTCGATAGGTCCGGGCCTTGATGTGATGGGCAATTACGTGGACGACAATGGTAACAGCCTCGATGCCAATGGCCGGATCGTGGACACGCGCGATTATTTTTTAACCAACGGAAAAGTGGTGGAAGATGGCCAGCGCGAAAACGAGTATACTCGAATGCTCAGTCAGAAAATTGTGAAGGAGTATCATCGCATCAATCGCGTGTTTGCCAGTCACCTGGTGGCATTCATTGCCTTTGAAATGTGGCAAAAGAGACATCCTAAACTTGATCTGTTCGGCTTCTTACGTTTACCCGAAGAAGACCTTGAAATTGATTACAACGAATTCAAAGAAACATTCAAACGCCTACGGAAGGAAATCTACCGACTCAAGACCGAAGGTAAGGTTTATCATGCCACGCACTTGAAAGGTAAGGCCGACTTGGTAATCAACCGCGGTCTTGACAACGTGGGCATCTTTCACCTGAAGCGCCCACTCTTGAAAAACAAAAAAGGAAACATCATCACCCAGGATCTAAACGTTCTTTATTACTACCACAACCGCCTGGCAGGCTATGACCTCGAGAAGCTCATCTGATAAGCCTGTAGGCGTAATTGGAGCTGGAAATTTTGGCTCTGTCATAGCTAATATCATCGCACGGAACCGAAAAGTTTTGTTGTATGCACGCGATGAGAAGGTAGTGAAGCACATTCTTGACAAGCGCGAAAATCGTGGGCACAAAATGAGCAAGCAAGTGTTGCCCACCAACGACATGGCTTATCTCGCCAGTCAATGTGATGTTATCTTTCCGATGGTGCCCTCCCAGCACTTTCGTAAAATGATGAAGAAGCTCTCGCCTCATCTCCACCCTTATCATATTTTAATTCACGGCACCAAGGGACTGGACATTACCCTTCCCAAAGGCGAGACCATTGAAACGGTGGCTCAGCTTAACCGAAGTCAGGTGAAAACCATGAGCGAAGTGATCTGCGAAGAGAGTGTAGTAGTTCGTGTCGGCTGCCTTGCCGGCCCCAACCTGGCAAAGGAATTGGCACAACGACAACCAGGTGCAACGGTGGTAGCTTCTCATTTTAATGAAGTGATACAAATAGGCAAGAAGCTATTGCGCAACGATCGCTTTCAAGTGTACGAAAACAATGATCTTGTTGGCGTTGAATTAGCAGGCGTGATCAAGAACATTATCGCGATTGCATCGGGCGCCCTTAGTGGAATGGGTTATGGAGAAAATGCAAAAGGACTTCTCGTTAGTCGGGGCGCTGTGGAAATGGTGCATCTGGGAAAAGCGATGGGTGGAAGTACAAAGGCATTTCTGGGTGTTGCGGGGATTGGAGATTTAGTGACTACCTGCAATAGCCCCATGAGTAGAAATTTTACAGTGGGCTATCGTCTTGCGAAAGGCGAACGATTGCCTGACATTCTTGAAGACATGGAAGAAGTTGCCGAAGGTGTCAATACCATTCGGATTGTAAAAAAATGTGCTGACTATTATAAAGTCAGGGCGATGATAACAGAAACTCTTTACAAAGTTCTTTTCCAGAACCTAACCGTACAGGAAGCTGTGCAGTATTTAATGCGCTATCCGCTGAATGTGGATATCAATTTTCTATAACACGTCAGGCAGGATAGGCCTCTCGTATTTTAGCAGCGATCGCGCTCAACTCTTCTTGCGATGGATTTAATTTAGATCTGCTGAAGTTCAAATCCCCGACTGTATTCATGGGAATCAAATGAATATGAGCGTGCGGAACCTCAAGCCCTATGACCGCGACACCGATTCGTTTACAGGGAACTACTTTTTTAATGGCATGAGCTACTTTCTTGGCAAACACATTCATCGCACCCAACGAGTCGTCATCGATATCAAAAATATAATCCACTTCCTTTTTAGGAACCACCAGCACATGCCCCATGACCAATGGCATGATATCTAAGAAGGCTAGAAACTTGTCATCCTCGGCTACGATGTGACCTGGAATTTCACGATTGATAATCTTGGAGAATATAGTTGCCATCACGTAATGTGCTATGCGCTTATGTTGATAATCTCAAATTCAATTTCACCTGCGGGAGTTTTTATCTTGGCCGTTTCGCCTTTCTTCTTCCCAAGCAATCCTTTTCCGATGGGTGACTGAGTAGATATCTTCATCGCTTTAAGATCTGCTTCTTCTTCAGACACCAGCATGTATGTAACCGATGCACCGTTCTTACTGTTCTTAATTGTTACTTTGGAAAGGATAGAACAAACGGATGTATCAATTTTTGTTTCATCGAGCAATCTCGCATTGCTCAATAAGTTTTCCAATTGCGCAATCTTAGCCTCCAGATGTCCTTGTGCATCTTTGGCTGCATCATATTCGGCATTCTCACTAAGATCACCTTTATCACGTGCCTCTGCAATCTGTCGCGCTATATCTGCACGACCTTTTGTTTTCAGTTGACTTAATTCTTTATTCAACTTGTCCAGTCCGTCCTTAGTATAATACGATGTTTGCTTACTCATAGTCTTTACAATTTTACGTGATTCCTTTCTCCGCCAATCCGTTTGTTTTGTTCATCAATGGTCAAAAAAGAAACAACGGCTTCGTTTCCGAAACCGTTGTCTTTTGTTGTCACAAAGGTAAAGTATTATCCCAGCAAAGCAAAATCAGCTTCCGATCAACTCAGGTATATTGGTTTTGATCTGTTCAAAGATATCGTCATCAAATTTTGCCAGGTACAATGTTTTGGTTTTAGCAAGTTGATCAACCGTTAATCCCTTTGCACCACGCAGGTCAGCTTTGTATAAACTTGCATTTTCAAAATCTGCTCCCATCAGATAACTGTTTTGCAAGTTAGCCTCCATTAAAAAAGCATTCTTAAAACTTGTCTTGATCAGGAAAGCACCTTCGAATTGCGATTTAATTAAAAAGGCATCTTTAAAATTTGCTCCGCTGGCATAAGCAGCTTTTAAATTAGCTTGATTCAAATTTGAATTTTCAAGATTCGTTTGATTTAATCGTGTGTTCTCCAGATTGGTTTCAATCAATGAAGAATTGGAAATATTGGCTGAGTTGAGATTGGAACCTTTGAGATTAACGTAGTTGAGATTCGTCTTCGTTAAGTAGCAATTCACCAGGTTGATTTCGTAAATGTGATGACGGTTGAGACGTTTTAAATTACCCACCGTTCGGAAAGCTGCTTCCTCTGATTCCCACAACCGAAAGTCATCGATTTCATCTTTATAGGTTCTTATTCGCTGACGGATTTCACCATTTTTATTTAACCAAACCAACAGGATACCGATGATCGCAATATCGAAAATCATTCCGTGGGCTTCCGCCAGAATTTGCGGCCAAAAAGTTTCCAGATCATTGATATAGTATCGGAGGCTCAGACCGACAACCAGCAGCGACACGAACAGCAACACGATCGCTGACGTGAGCAAAGGATTTTCGATGATCTCGTTAAATCGCTCCTGTATCTTAATCTGAAATTTTTTAAGGAAGGAACTCATCTTGACAATCCACAGTTACCGATTAATTATTCTTCAATATTAAAGTAATAAATCAAAAGATAGTGTGCAATATCAGCAGGTTTATTACATGGCTGGTGTAATGAAAATTATTTTATAGCAAGACATTCACCGTCAGGAAATAAATGCCCAGCCCAAGCAAGTCGTTGGTGGTGGTGATGAAGGGCCCGGAGGCCAACGCTGGATTAAATCCAAATCGATTGAGAATAAGCGGTGTAATAGTGCCTATGAAAGAGGCGATCACCACTACACTAAACAAGGCAAGAGACACCACCAATGAGAGCTTCTGCTCACCGCCCAACACCAGATTTACACCTAATACAATCAAACTCAATAGCGCACCATTAAGCATGGCCACCAAAAACACTTTTGAGAGACGCCCCCACAAGCCTTCTTCTACAATTCCGGGATTAGCCAAACTCTGCACTACGATTGAAGAGGATTGTATGCCCACATTTCCGCCAGTTGCCTGAATCAAGGGAATGAATGTGGCAACGGCTACCACCTGTAAAATTTGATCCGCAAAAAGCCCCATGAATTTCGCACTCAGGATTCCTCCCACCACACCGATCAATAACCATGGTAGACGGGCTCTTGTGTTGCGCCAAACGCTATCATCCTCCTCCACGTCTTCCGAGATACCGCTCATGAGTTGACGGTCTTCATCGGCTTGTTCGGTAATCACATCCACCACGTCATCAATGGTGATACGCCCCACCAGCTGACCCTGAACGTTTATGACGGGAACGGATTCCATATCATATTTTTTCATGACCTCAGCCACTTCGCTGTCCTCCATATACGTTTCCACCGCCACCACATCATCATCATAAATGTCTTTGACAATGGTTTTGGAATCGGTGAGTATCAGTTTTTGCAACGCCACCCTGCCCAATAGCTTGTCGTGATCATCCACCACATATACCGCATAGAACTTTGAAACATTCTCCGCTTGCTTCCTTATTTCTTCGATGCACTCCACCACGGTCCAGTTATCTCTGGCCTTGATCAACTCTTTGGCCATGATACCACCGGCTACATGGTCGTCATAGCGAAGCAGATCAATTACCTGTGAGCGAAGCTCCGGTTCAAGCTGAGCAATAACCTCCTCACTTTCCTTAATTGGCAATTCATTGAGAATATCAGCAGCATCATCCGATGCCAGCAGATTTATGATTTCGGTAAGCTCGGATGGTTGATAAATCTTTAAGAAATTCTTTCGCGCATCGCTGTCGAGATCGTTGATGATCTCCGCGCGAACTTCCACCGGAAGCAGATCAATTACAAACTTGGATTCCTCGCGATCAAACTCATACAACAGTGCAGTGATGTCTGCCGCATTAACATCTCCAAGGGATTGCTTAATAAACTCAACATCGCGCAGATCGACAGCTTGCCTGAATCGCTCCAGGAATTCTTTGGTCAAATCAAATTCAACTACCTGCTTTTTCACCCGATTGTTCTATTAACGAAGTAAGGGAAATAAAATCGTCCACACTTAGCTGCTCTGCACGCTTCTCAAAAATAGGAAGGGAAGAAACTGCAACTGGCAAATTTAAAGGTTTCAGTGCGTTGCGCAAGGTCTTCCGTCTATTTTGGAATCCTTGCTTCACAACTTTAAAAAATAAACGTTCATCACATGATAATTGTCTTCGTTTATTACGCGTGAGTCTGATGACAGCAGACATTACTTTGGGTGGAGGAAAAAAAACTCCTGGCGGAACTTTGAACAGATACTCAATATCATAAAAAGCTTGCAGCAGCACACTGAGTATGCCATACACCTTGCTCCCATGCGGTGACGCTATTCTTTCTGCCACTTCCTTCTGTAACATACACACAACCTGTGTCACTGCATCACGATGCTCCAGCACTTTAAAGAAAATCTGCGAGGAAATGTTGTAAGGAAAATTGCCAATGATCAGTGATTCTGATTTTAGAATCGGTGCAAGATCCAGTTGCAAGAAATCGCCCTCAATAATCTTGTCACTAAGAACGGGCAAATTTTCCTTTAGATAAGCAACTGATTCACGATCTAATTCTATTAACCACAGATCGATATTCTTCTTCAACAGGAGTTGTGTGAGCACACCGGTGCCGGGACCGATTTCAATTACACGCTGTGCATCCCCGGTAAGCTTCAACGCCTCCACAATCTTTGCCGCAATACCCTGATCTTTCAGAAAATGTTGACCTAAGAATTTTTTGGGGCGAACCATATTTACATAAAAGCCGAAAGATAGATCATCTTGAGAACAGAACACACGTATCGATCACAAGAAAACCCAATCTGAACAGACAGTTCAACACTGGCATCAAACGGTTGAATGAAAAATTCATTTATCTTGCATGCCTTGTCCATCTATAAACATGAGCCATCCAAATCATCTACAAGAAAAACCGCGCGTTGGTATAACATTAGGCGATTTAAACGGCATTGGGCCTGAGGTCGTAATTAAGGCGCTTGCCGACAATCGGATTTTAAGTATGATCACACCGGTGGTGTATGGCTCCTCGCGTGTGCTTTCGTTCTATCGCAAACTGATGAACCTCGAAGAGTTTAACTATAGTCAGGTGAAAAGCAGGGGACAGTTTTTTGCAAAATCGATCAACGTTGTCAACTGTTGGGAAGATGCCATTGAAATAAACCCCGGTCAACCATCGCGCGAAGCAGGCAAGGCTGCCTTACTCAGTCTGAAGAAAGTTGTGGAGGAAGTGAAGGAAGGACTGATTGATGGTTTCGTGACGGGACCAATTGATAAAAACACAATTCATGGAGAGGATTTTCCTTTTCGTGGACACACAGAATATCTCACCAAAATATTCGATGCGACCGAAAGCCTTATGTTGATGGTGGGCAATGATCTTAAGGTTGGTCTGGTGACCGAACACATACCGGTAAAAGAAATCTCATCCTTTATTACGAAGGAGCGAGTGGAGTTAAAAATCAGATTGCTTGAGCTGTCTTTGAAAAAAGACTTCAACATCAGCAAGCCAAAAATTGCTGTCCTCGGCCTGAATCCACATGCCGGAGACGAAGGATTGATTGGTGACGAAGAAAATCTGGTGATCAAGCCGGTAATTGCCGATCTAAAATCCAAAGGGAAATTGATTTTCGGACCATTCCCTGCCGATGGTTTTTTTGCAGCAGGACATCACACCAAGTATGACGCGGTATTGGCCATGTATCACGATCAGGGTTTGGTTGCCTTCAAGACACTCGCCTTTGACAACGGAGTAAACTATACGGCAGGCTTGCCCATTATTAGAACTTCACCCGATCACGGCACGGCTTACTCCATTTCGGGGAAGAACCTGGCCGATGAGGGATCGATGCGGCAGGCCATTTATCTGGCGTGTGACATCATTAAAAACCGCCAGGAGCATTCCAAAGAGAAATAAAGCTCATTGCCGTCTATTTACAGCTTTGAACTTAAAAGGCTTACTTTCTGTATCTTAGAAAGTAGATTTGGACAGATTGATAAGAAGGATTATGGACATCGTAACAAAAAAACAGCTCAATATTCTGATTCAACTGGCCGAAGCCGACAAACATTTTGCAAAGGCCGAACGAGATATGATTTATAAAATAGCGCATGACCGTAAGTTCTCTGACGAGAATGTGGCTGAGCTAATTCGCAATCCGGAGCCCATCGATACCCTTGGAGCCCTGTCGATCAATCAAAAATTCGAATACCTCATGGCCTGCGTTGATTTGATGTTTGCCGATCATAAAATCTTTGAAAGCGAATTGATTTTCTGCAAAAGCATCGCTATTAAGCTGGGATTCAAGAAAAACGTGGTCGACTACATAGTAGAGACGTTCGATAAGATCAGCCGGGAAGAGCTACAGCGAAAGGTTTTTGCCGATTTTGTATAGAACCGGGGCTCACCAAATACGAGTTAACAACCACTCCATCAGTATTTTACAATTTAACTGCCGTCAGAAAAGGGAAAAAACCTTTTTGCGACCATCAGAAATCCGGTAAATCCTGATAAATTTGCCCCCTAATTTTAAAAGCCCGGAAGGAATATAGCGTGAAGGCTTTTAGTGTTAATATTATCGGCCTGAGTAAAAAGGCGCATCAATTCGATTATGAATTGGATCGTGCTTTTTTCGAGAAATACGGGAAAGACCTTGTTTCGGACGGCCATTTCAGCGCAAGCGTGGTGCTGGATAAACATGAGACGTTCATTGAAGCTGAGTTCAAGATCAAAGGTGAAGCAAAATTAATTTGCGACCGCAGTCTGGAACCCTTTGATTTCCCTATCGACATTGATAAACGTATCGTGTTTAAATATGGAGAAGAAGAGGTTGAGTTGACAGATGAGATTATCATCATCAGTCGAGACAGGGCCAGCCTTGAACTGGGACAGTATATGTATGAATTCATCGCGTTGGCGATTCCGATGAAAAAGGTGCACCCTAAATTTCAAGAGGATGAAGACGATGACGAGAGCGAAGGAAAATTGATTTATACTTCTGAAACGGAAACAAAGAGTGAAGAATCGGAAGTAGACCCACGATGGGAAATATTAAAAAAATTAAAAAAGTAAAATTTAACAATTAGGTTATGCCAAATCCAAAACGAAAAACCTCGAAAACCAGAAGAGATAAAAGAAGAACACATTATAAGGCTACTGCAAAACAATTTGCTGTATGCCCTACTACTGGTGAAAATCATTTGCCTCACCGCGCCTTCTGGCACGAAGGAAAACTTTACTACAAAGGAAGTGTGGTAATGGAGAAAGAAGTACTGGCCTGATAACGCATGATCAGGTTTGATATTTGTAAAGAATTGAAATTGACTTCTATTGCTTGTCACTCAGGCAATAAGCAGGTATAAAGTATATCATTTCAGAATGCTCGGCCGAAAAGCCGGGCATTTGTTTTTTTGAGAACAAACAATTTCAAGGAACGCAATTCTTTGAAAGACAATAACAGACAAATACTTCTATGACTAAAATCAGGGCATCCATTACAGGTGTGGGAGGTTACGTTCCCGACTACATTCTTACCAACAAGGAGCTCGAGACCATGGTGGAAACCAGCGATGAGTGGATCACCAGTCGCACCGGTATTAAAGAGAGAAGAATCTTAAAAGGTGAAAATAAGGGCGTCTCTGTGATGGGTGTAGCTGCTGTCAGAGACTTGCTTTCGAAAACCAAGGTAGACCCTAAGGAAATTGATCTGATCATTTTCGCTACCGTCACACCGGATATGACCTTCCCGGCAACGGCCAATATAGTAGCAACCGAAGTGGGGGCAACAAATGCCTTTAGCTTTGACATGGCAGCGGCTTGCTCTGGATTTTTATATGCCCTAACTACAGGCGCCAGTTTTATTGAATCGGGCCGTTATAAAAAAGTGATCGTGATCGGTGGCGATAAAATGTCGGCCATATTGGATTATACAGATCGCACCACGTGTATCATCTTTGGCGATGGAGCTGGATGTGTCTTGCTTGAACCCACCACAGAAGAGGTTGGCGTGATGGACTCGATTCTAAAAAGCGATGGCGCTGGCGAAAGTTATTTGCACATGAAAGCAGGTGGTAGTCGCACTCCGGCATCACATGCCACCGTGGATAGTCGCATGCATTACGTGTATCAGGAAGGAGCAGCAGTATTCAAGTTTGCCGTAACCAACATGGCTGACGTGTCTGCTCAAATAGCCGAACGGAATAATCTGAAATCTGAAGATATCACCTGGCTTGTTCCTCATCAGGCCAACAAGCGTATCATTGATGCAACCGCCAATCGCGTGGGCATCAGCGAAGATAAAGTCATGATGAACATCGAGCGTTATGGCAACACGACAGCGGGCACCATCCCCCTTTTACTTTGGGATTATGAAAAGAAACTGAAGAAAGGTGACAACCTAATCCTGGCTGCTTTTGGCGGAGGCTTTACGTGGGGTGCCGTCTATGTAAAATGGGCCTACGACAGTAAATAGGCACTTTTCCTCCTGTATAAGGAGTGTTTTTTAAATTGTAATTAATCCATTCATTTGTAACTTAAAGTCTGATTTTTAGTATGGCAACCGTATCTGATCTAAGCAAAGGGAACTACGTCCGCTACAATGGTGAAGTGGCACAAGTAGAGGAACTGCAACATCGCACACCGGGTAACCTTCGCGCATTTTATCAAGTAAAAATGAGAAACGCTCGCAATGGAAAAATTGTCGAGAATCGTTTTCGTCCAGGAGATGCCATCGAAATCCTGAGAGTGGAAACAAAAGAATATCAATATTTATATGCCGATGGCGATAGTCTGGTGGTAATGGACAATGAAACCTTTGAGCAGGTGTACATTGACAAAGCACTGTTGGGCGAGGCGGTTAACTATATCAAGGAAGGCGTGACGCTTTTGATTGCCTTTGAAAACGGAACGAATCCCATCACCGCAGAACCTCCTTCTCATGTTGTTGTAAATGTAACCTATACAGAACCTGGCGTGCAAGGTGATACTGCCACACGCACGCTTAAGGCAGCTACCATTGAAACAGGAGCGGAAATCAGAGTGCCCTTGTTTGTCAACACCGGAGACAACATCAAGATTAAGGCAACCACTGGTGAATATGTAGAACGTGTTAAATAAACTAAACTATGGCCGTGAGTAAAAAATCAGAGACAGTCTCTTCTAAAAAAAGTACTGCTCAGGAAAACGGAACTCTAAATCAATCCGAAATGAAAACATCAGAAATTCGTGATCTCATTGATTTCATCGCCCATTCAGGATTGAATGAAGTGAATATTGAAACCAAAGAACTGAAGTTGCACGTAAAGCGTGAACCAGATCAAAAAATATTTAAATCAACCCCTGCACCTGTGGCGTTACCAGCCGCTGTGCATAGCGCTCCTGTAGTGGCAGCCGCAGCACCTGCTTCGGTAGCTCCAGCCGCACCAAAAGCCGACAAGCCCGTTGCAAGCGGCAAGAATACGGTCGACATCAAGTCACCTATGATTGGAACATTCTACAGAACCGCGAATCCTGATTCACCTCCATTTGTGTCGGTTGGCGACAAGGTGACAAAAGGCCAAACGGTTTGCATCATCGAAGCCATGAAGTTATTCAACGAAATTGAATCGGAAGTTTCCGGAACTATCGTAAAAGTGATGGTTGAAAATTCGTCTCCGGTTGAATACGATCAGGTACTTTTTGTAGTAGAACCTGATTAGTCCCACATTTCAGCATCTTGATTGAAGTGTTGAGTTTTCAATTGTTGAACTTTGAACTAGCTGTATGTTTAAAAAAATATTAATCGCGAACAGAGGAGAGATTGCATTGCGGGTGATTCGCACCTGCAAAGAGATGGATATCAAAACCGTTGCCGTTTATTCAACTGCCGATCGCGAAAGCTTACACGTTCGCTTTGCAGATGAAGCAGTTTGCATCGGTGGGCCGCCCAGCAAAGACTCGTATCTGAATATTCCGCGTATCATTTCGGCAGCGGAGATCACCAATGCCGATGCCATTCATCCTGGCTATGGATTTCTTTCCGAGAATGCAGAATTCTCATCCGTGTGTCACGAATATGGAATCAAATTTATCGGGCCCTCCCCTGAAATGATCAGAGCAATGGGTGATAAGGCTACGGCCAAAGCAACCATGATAAAAGCTGGTGTACCATGTATCCCCGGTTCTGACGGACTTCTGGAGTCAATGGAGCAGGGCATCAAGCTTGCCAAGGAAATTAAGTATCCGGTCATCGTTAAGGCAACAGCCGGTGGTGGTGGAAAAGGAATGAGGATCATCAACGATGAATCCGAATTCAAAAAAGCCTGGGATGATGCAAAACGCGAAGCAGCAGCTTCGTTTGGAAATGACGGTCTTTATCTGGAGAAATTCGTGGAAGAACCTCGTCACATCGAAATCCAAATTGTTGGCGACCAGTATGGAAAAGCATGTCACCTTTCGGAACGCGATTGTTCTATCCAAAGAAGACACCAAAAACTTGTAGAAGAAACGCCCTCCCCTATCGTAACGCAGGAATTGCGCGAACGCATGGGAGAAGCCGCCATCAAGGGCGCTAAGGCCATCAACTACGAAGGAGTTGGCACGATAGAATTCTTAGTTGACAAGCATGGAGACTTTTACTTCATGGAGATGAACACCCGTATTCAGGTGGAACACCCGATCACAGAAGAAGTAACGGATTACGATTTAATCAAAGAGCAAATCAAAGTGGCAGCAGGTGTTCCTATTTCGGGCAACAACTACTTCCCTAACTTATTTGCTATGGAGTGTCGCATCAATGCCGAAGATCCTGCAAATGGATTCCGTCCATCTCCCGGTAAGATTTTGAACATGCATATGCCAGGAGGCCATGGAGTGCGTGTGGACAGCCACGTTTATGCTGGCTATACTATTCCGCCTAACTATGACTCGATGATTGCTAAGCTGATCGTGAGCGGTCAATCACGTGAAGAAGTAGTAACCAGAATGAAGCGCGCGTTAAGCGAGTTTGTTATTGAAGGCGTGAAGACCACGATTCCTTTTCATTTGAAGTTGATGGATAATGCCATCTTCCGTTCTGGAAAATTCACCACTAAATTTTTGGAGACTTCGTTTAATTTTGATGATCTGAAGTAACCTTAAAATATTTCGACCACCAAATAGCCACCTTCGGGTGGCTTATTTGTTTTCAAGCAGTTACTGCGTAACTACCTTGTTCGGAGACAAACAAAAAAGCCCCTCGACAAGTCGAAGGGCTTTCGATATTAGTGTCGGTTAAATTATACGTATTGGTTCAACATTACTGGCATTACCAGCATGAGAATATCTTCGTTCTTTTCCTTCTCGGCAGGCGTGATTACACCGGCTTTGTTAGGTGCTGACATGTTCAACCGAATCTGATCAGTATCCAGGTTAGACAGCATTTCAACTATGAACTTGGCATTGAAACCTATTTCGATGTCTTCTCCTTCGTGTTCACAAGAAAGGCGCTCGTTTGCTTCGTTCGAAAAGTCAAGATCTTCCGCAGACACCTGAAGCTCACTGCCGGTGATCTTCAAACGCACCTGATGGGTTGTTTTATTTGCATAGATAGAGATACGCTTCAACGAGCTCAGGAAATCCTGGCGGTTGATGGTCATCTTAATCGTGCTTTGAGAAGGGATCACATTTTCGTAGTCAGGAAAACGCTCATCAATCAAACGGCAGATCATGCGGATGTTGCCGAATTTGAAAAACGCATTCGACATGTTAAAGTCAATGCTCACGTCTGTATTTTCAGTTGGCAACGTTGCCTTTAACAAGTTCAGCGCTTTGCGTGGAATGATGATGGAGTTCCCGTTATCCGATTTTACATCGGTTCTACGGTATCGAACCAAACGGTGACCATCTGTCGCTACAAAAGTGGCATTCTTCTCACCTAAGTTCACGTACACACCGGTCATGGCGGGGCGGAGTTCATCGTTGCTGGTAGCAAAAATGGTATTGTTCACCGCGCGGGCCAGAACTTCTGAAGAAATGGCTGCCGAAAAATCATTAGACACCGAAGGCACTTTCGGAAAATCAGTTGCATTTTCTCCGGAAAGCTTGTAACGACCGTTGTCTGAGCTGATTTCAATGCTGTAGGTTGACTCATCAATCGAGAACGTCACGGGTTGATCGGGCAGGTTCTTCAGTGTGTCGAGCAATATTCTGGCTGGCACAGCAATATTTCCCTTCTCTTTGGATTCCACCGTGATCTCAGTAATCATAGAAGTCTGTAAATCTGAGGCAGTTACCGTCAGATTGCTCTTCTCAATTTCAAAAAGAAAATTTTCAAGAATGGGCACAACGGGATTGGTCGTAATTACGCCATTGATATTGGAAAGCTGCTTTAAGAGGTAGCTGGAGTTAACAATAAACTTCATTGGAAATCAGTGGTTTTTTGGTTGTCAAGGCGGTAAAGGTATAAAGAAAAACTAATTCAGGAAATGCCGAAAATAGCTTCAAAATGAAGATTTCCGCTGAAGCAATTCCGTCTATCGGGCGATAAAATAATTCCGTTTGCGGGCGATGGGAAGAATACTATTGCGATTGAATAACAGCAGATCGTTCTCCCCGGTCTTGCCCAATACGAAAGGATCATTCCGAAGCCGTGGATACAAAGCCAGAGAGTAGACTTTATCGGCAATATCTTTGATTTCAACGCGTAATGACGGACTCGTATTCACCAGACTATCGTAGAGCGCTGAAAACCCGGGACGAATAAATTGATCAGCACTTAAAAGCGATACCGCATCCAAATAATCGTTGAGTTTGGTAGTATCCACTGCGGCCATATTCGTGATTCCAAAAAACTGATCTTTAAAGGAGGCCTCAAAATTCTGCGATGGATCGTTGGGAATGACGGTATTCAGGCTTTTAAAATTTCTCCAGTTAAAGTTAAACACCCGCTTGTCGCGCCAACCATTTTCATCCAGCTCAAGAATGTACGATACATACAATCGGTAGCCAGGAATGGTGACGATGTACGGCAGTTCATCTTTTGTCTTTTGAAAGTATGACTCCGTTTTTTGAACATTTCCTCCTGCCCGGAAAGATTGCAACAGGCTTTCATTTTCATATAGTTGAACCTCTACCCCACCTCGTGAAATAATGGCATTAACTGAATCAAGTTGATTACCGGATATCGCCCGTTTAGCTTCAACCTTCTCCAGTGTGGCAAAAAGCAACTTGATCAATTGCCGGTCGGCTTCATATTTTTTATTCACCATCCAGCGCGTGCCGTTATACTCCAGCAACACTTGCCCGGACGATGCTGTCAGCGCTACTTTATTGATTTTAGAAACGTCTTCCACTTTGAATAAGGAAGCATCCACATTTGCCCGGTCTCTGCTTTCAAAAAAATATAAGCCAACACTCAGCATCACCATGCCGATAAATGAAATTAATAGCCGCTTATTTCGCTTCTCTTGCATTACTCTTTTGAACTGTCAGATTTAAAATTCGAGTATTTCCGTTTACGGGAATAGGAAATCGCCACACCAAAAACTAACACTAACACGATCGGAAGTCCTAAGTTTAATGTCTGCCAAAACACCCGTTTATTTCTGATCTTCTCTTTATCGAGTGGTCTGATTTTTACTTCCTTGTTGCGGGCCTTGATCAATCCATTTTCATCGGTCAGGTAAGCCATCATATTTCGCAGCAAGTCTTCGTTGGCAAACGTGTATTGAGTCAACGGATCATAACCCAGTTGTTGTGGTTGACTATTGCGGGGGTTAACATCATTGCGCGCAACATCGCCATCTGCTACCACGATGATTTTTGTTGCCACGCTTTTATCCTTGAATGCGTTGGCATCAACGCCATCTGGCAGAAATCGATTCTTATATAATGAAGTAAACTCGCCCTCCAGCAAATAGGCGATAGGTATTCTTCCTTCTGCAAAAGTTTCTGGCTTCACGTTCTTGCGCAAATCGTTGACGCTCACTTTCACCGGTGCCGTTACCTTTCTTGAATAATCGGAACTGAAGAGCAAGGGAGTTTTGCGAACACCGATGGCTTTAACCGTATCAATACTGCTCACAAACTTTGTTAACGTGGCATCAAGGTTTCGTGTAATCGGATGATCGGCATATTGATTGATCACCGGAAAGAAAAGCCAGTCCATCTGCATGATCTGCGGGCGATTATCGACAACACTCGTAACGATGGGATACTTCGATGCATTCCTATCCTGAATCAAATCAGGATTAATCCGAACACCGTATTTAAAAAGCTGGTCATCCAATCGCAAATTGTATGGAAAAGCAAAATAATTTTCGCGTGACGCACTATCCATTACGGCATCCAGCTGATCCAGCAGCAACAGCAACTTGCCGCCCTGCATCAGGAATTGATCCAACTTATACTTTTCTGATTCTGAGAACTCAGCTCTCGGCTTAGCAATAATCAAAGCATCATAACCTTCAATCGCTGCTTTATTATTCAGATTAACTTTAAATACATCATACTGATCCAGCAATGAATTGTTGAAGCTGGCGATATCAAGGCTATCCAACTCTCCATGACCATTCACCATGCCTATTCTCTTGCGATTCGTATTGGTGATCTTGTAGATCGCATTAGCCAATTCAAATTCTATTCCTTCAATAGACTGATTTAAAACTTCCTGGGGATTGGCCGAACGGTTGCCTTTGAATAACATCACACCGGTTTCAAATCCACCGGAAGAAACTAAAGCACCCGGGAAAACAATTTTCTCGGAACGCTCACCATCTTTGCTTTCAATGACCGGCAATGCCTGAATACCTTTTGAGGCCAAACCCTTCATGAATTCATTACGCGCTTGCTGACTGAGCGCAGCAGAAGGATTAGTGAACACGAATTGAACCTTGTGATTTGAATATATCTGAAACTCATTCAGCGTTTCCTCAATCGCATTTCGTAAACGTTTAAATGCTGGATTCAAATCTCCTTCCAGAAATACTTCTACGTAAACTTCCTCGTCAAGCTGCTTTAGTAAATCTTTGGTAGGCTCTTTAATGCTATATCGTTTCTCCTCTGTTAAGTCGAGGCGAAAAAAATAAACAGACGCTGCCAGGTTAATAAGAACAACGAGGGCCAAACCATTCGCCAGCAACAGAACATCTCCTGTGCTTCGTTTGCCCAACCAGCTCTGATTGACTGCTTCCATATCTTAACCTCGCTGACTAACGTTTATTTTCGTAACGAGCAGCATCACAAAAATGACGCTGAAGAAGTAGATCACGTCCCGGCTATCTATCAAACCCTTGCTGAGCGACTCGTAGTGATATAAAATTCCAAGCTGTTTAATGAGTAGTGCTTGCGAACCAAAGAAAGCTGAGAGCGACTCCAGGCCGGTATAAAAAATAAAACAGAAGAAGGCGGCCAATGTAAATGCGACAATCTGATTGTTGGTTATCGAAGACGCAAAAATTCCGATTGAGCAAAACACACCACCTAAAAGAATAAGGCCAACGTAGGATCCGATGACGCCTGGCGTGTCAATGTTACCAACGGGATTACCGAGATTAACTATCGAGAAATAATAAACGAGCGTTGGGAGCAATGCAACAACGACCAGTAAAAAACCGGCAAGAAATTTTCCGATCACGATCTCCCAATCCGACAAAGGTTTTGTAAACAACAATTCCAGTGTTCCAAGTTTTTTCTCTTCTGCAAAACTTTTCATGGTAATAGCCGGCACCAGAAAGATGAACACAAAAGGCGCCATGGAAAACAATGTGTCCATATCGGCAAAGCCGTAATCCAACACAGACGTTTCAGGGAACACCCACATGAGCAAGCCAATGCCCGTGAGGAACACCGCCATCACAATGTAGGCGATGAGAGAGTTGAGGAAGCTGGTGAACTCTTTCTTAAAGATATGTAACACTCAAAAACGACTTTAGCGGCAAAAGTAACAAAAATAGATATTGATCATCAGGACCTGGTTTGCGTCAGTTCGCGGAAGACTGATTCCAGAGATTGCTCCTCCTTCTTCAATCCCAATAAAGAAATTTTGCGTTCTGCGGTAAACCTGAAAATTTCCGACCGAAGGTCAACACCATCCGCTCCGATCAATTTATAAGTATTCCCACCTAAGTAGATTACTTCTTTTACCTGATCAAGGCTCTTCAGTTCATTTATATCAACCGGTGTTTCAAATTCAACCTCCACGGAAATAGATTTGCTTTCCTGATGAAGCAAGTTCGCCAGCTTATCATCCGCAACAATCTCACCTTTGTTGATTACGATTACGCGATCGCAGATGGCTTGCACCTCTTGCATAATGTGTGTTGAAAACAAAACAGTCTTGTTGACACTCACCGCTTTTATTAAATTCCTTATTTCCACAATCTGATTTGGATCAAGACCTGAGGTAGGCTCATCCAGGATTAAAACCTTTGGATCGTGAATCAATGCTTGAGCGAGCCCAACCCGTTGGCGATAGCCTTTTGACAGCGCCTCCACTTTTTTATTGCGTTCCCGGGTGAGTCCGCAAAGCTCAATCATCTCTTCAATCCGCCCCTTTAACAGGGAAGATGAAAGACCGTAAACGCTCCCTACAAATTTCAGGTGCTCGTGAACATACATATCCAGATACAACGGATTATGTTCAGGCAAATAACCCACCAGGCGTTTCACTTGTAACGGTTGCTCTGAAACATCAAACCCTCCCACCCTAACTTTTCCACTGGTAGCCGGCAGAAAGCCGGTGGAGATTTTCATGGTGGTAGATTTACCAGCACCATTGGGGCCCAGAAAACCAACGATCTCACCATCCTGAACACTAAATGAAATATCATTTAGTGCCCTTTGGGCGCCATAGATTTTTGTAAGATGGTCTATTATTAACGACATACTTGATCGTGCGGCAAAAGTAGATTATCAAGGGCACAAATTTCAAAACACGCTATCAAAACCTTGCAAAATCATTGGCCTATTTTTTTATTCCATCCCAATGTTTCTCAAATTTCTTGTTAAAAGTTTACCAATATGCCGTTTGGCTTATTAATTGCCAGTAAATTTGAAATTCATGACCTTTGCACTGAATATGAATACTATGCGAGTTCTTAACACACTACTTCTTCTGTTAATTGTTGGCTCCCTTGCAGCCCAGCCTGGTTATAAAATCGAGTTCAAGATTAAAGGATGGAAAGACACCACAGCGTTTCTCGGGCACTACTATGGCGAGCAAAACTATTTGAGAGATACTGCTAAGGTGAATAGTCAAGGTGTTTTCTTCTTTGATGGAGCTAAAACGTTGCCACAAGGTGTTTATTTTCTGGTCTTGAGCAGTACCCGCATTTTTGATTTCGTGGTGAGTAACGACCAACGATTTTCGATGGAGACTTCCAGTGAGGACTACATTCGGGATATGAAGGTGACCGGAGACGAGGACAACAAACTTTTCTTCGGAGATATGACTCACAATATGGAACGACACAAAGAGGCAGAGCCCTTCATCAAAGTATTACAAGATTCAACTCTGGCCAAAGACGATCCAAAGAAGAAGGAAGCACAAGCTTCATTTTCAAAAGTGAGTGACAAAGTAATAGCTTATCGAAACGACATCATTGCCAGGTATCCTCAAACATTGACTGCCAGAATGTTAAAAATCAGCAAGCAAATTGATATACCCGAGGCTCCCAAAAAAGCAGATGGAACAATCGACTCTACATTTCAATTCAGATATTATCGCGAGCATTTCTTCGACAATTTTGATTTGTCGGATGAGGCGTTGATCCGCTTACCCAGACCATTCTATCAGGAGAAACTGAAGGAGTACTTAACGAAACTTTTTGTTCCCGATCCTGACACGATCACCAGAGCAATTGTAAAGCTTGCCGATAAGGCGAAGAAAACCCAGGAGACATACAAGTATTTGGTATGGAATTGTCTGGTGAGTTATCAGGCACCTGAAATCATGGGGCTCGATCGGGTATATGTCAACCTGTATGATAAGTACTATGCTTCTGGAGAAATGGATTTCTGGATAAATGCCTCGATAAAGAAAAACATCAAAGAATATGCGGACAAACTTCGTGGTAGTTTGGTAGGTGATCAAGGCCGCAATCTGATGATGCAGGATCTGAACCTTCAGCCAAAGTCGATGTACGATATCAAAAAGAAATATACGATTCTATTTTTCTACGATCCTGACTGTGGCCATTGTCGCGAAGAAACGCCCAAGCTGGTAGAATTCTACAATAAGGATAAAGCAAAATTTGATCTGGAGGTGTATGCTGTATCTATTGATACCTCTCTTCAAAAGATGAAAGACTTCATTAAGGAATTTAAAACGGCAGCGTGGGTAAACGTAAATGGGCCGCGCAGCTATCAGGGATCATACGCTAAATCGTATTACGCGGAACAAACGCCCACGCTTTATATTCTGGACAGCAAGAAAAAGATAATCGCTAAGAAGCCACCTATCGACAAGTTGGAAGATTTCCTGACCAACTACGAGAAATTTCATAAGCCAAAGCCAGCACCCGCGAAAGGGACTTAGTTAACAATAAATAGGTTTCGATAGGCTCAGTCCGACACTGGGTTATATTTTTGAGATAGTCATATTTGTGCCTGCATTTCAAGAAATCAATCGTTTCAAAAAATGCTTCAGAAGCCGTTTCATGACGGTTTTATAACGATTGGCGTAAAAAATCTTTCGTCTGATGCAACTATTTACCCTTTTGAGAGTATCTAAGGAGTATAATCAATTAACCTATGGCACTGTTAGATTCACTTTTCGGGAAAAAGAAGAAGGAAATGAAAGCTTCTTGCACCATCACCAAAGAGCCCATCGAAAAAGGATTCGGCTATTTATTAACGACTGCCGAGGTAATCAGCTCAAAAAAATATTGGGACATGGTCATGACAGAGCCCGAAACGATGTCATACACGATTTCACATTTCAAAAATCAATCAAGTGGCACGCAAATGCGCTCCATGATTTTCGATAAATATGCAACCATCGGCAAACCATGGATCATTTCTGACTCGGTAATCAACTACTTTGAAGTAGATAAGAAAACAGCCAAAGAGAACGCTCAAAAATGGTGGGCCAACGAAGGCAACTTCACACCAGAGAAAACAGGGCCAGCTTCGGAGAATCTTGATTCAGACACCTACAAAAATTTGAAGGACTACGCGGTGCTGGAAGCTGGGAGAGCGCGAATAAAAGTAGCTTAACTTTTTCGGTCGATGGTAAACTGAACAAGCATCGACAAAGAATTTTTATATTTCGAATCAGGGAGTTGTGCCAATAGCTCCGATGCAAGTGAGTGGTATTTGTTCATCGCCTGATGGGCGTAGTCAATACCACCTGATCGCTTTACAAAGTCAATCACCTCTTTTACTTTTTTCGGCTTATCACTTTCGTTTCTCACGATGTTAGTGATTCTGCGCTTCTCGAGCCAGGTAGCTTTTGACAGCGCATAGATCAGGGGCAGTGTCATCTTCTTTTCTTTGATGTCGATGCCCAGTGGTTTCCCAATTTCATCTTCACCATAATCAAACAAATCGTCTTTGATTTGAAACGCCATACCCACATGCTGGCCAAATAGTCGCATCTTTTCAACGATATCCGGAGTGGCGTTCACTGAACTTGCTCCGATTGCACAGCAAGACGCAATCAACGAAGCTGTCTTTTGCCGGATAATGTCAAAATAAATTTCTTCCGAAATATCTAAGTGACGGGCCTTCTCCATCTGCATCAGCTCGCCTTCACTCATTTCCTTTACCGCTTGTGTGCAAATCGAGAGAAGATCGTAGTCTTTGTGTTCCAAGGCAAGAAATAAACCTCTGGTGAGTAAAAAGTCACCGACCAAAACGGCAATCTTATTCTTCCAAAGTGCATTGACGGAAAAAAAACCTCTTCGGTAATTTGAGTTGTCGACTACGTCATCGTGAACAAGACTTGCGGTGTGCACAAGTTCAATCAAAGAGGCTCCCCGAAAACTAGATTCATTGATGGTACCGCAGGCGCCAGCACTGAGAAAGACAAACATTGGGCGCATTTGCTTGCCTTTGCGCTTAACAATGTAGCTCATGATCTTGTCCAGCAGAAGCACCTTCGTTTTCATAGACGCCCGAAACTTCTGTTCGAAATCTTCCATTTCGCCAGCGATCGGTGCTTTGATGTCGTCTAACTTTAAAGCCATGAGTTGCAATAATAAGCAAAAGTAGAGAGTTAGCTACCCACAACGGAAGCAAATACGCTATTAAAAAAACAACAGTGTTGGAATGTTTGACTGTCCACTAATGACTATTTTCGTCCCTGTGGAAATTATGGATAAATATTGGGAGCAATTCATTTTTGCCGTTATCGTATTGGGTATTGCATTTATTGTCTCACGACTGTTGCGAATCCTCATCGGTCGGTTTTTCCGGGCGGCCGCTAAGAAACTTAAAGTAGATCCAACCCGCTACAACTTTTTTAAAAATGCCATTGACTTCATTGCTCTGCTGATAGCAGCCATCGTCATCTTCCGGTCGATACCGGCTTTCAAGGATTTTGGAACCACATTGCTAACAGGTGCCGGTGTGTTAGCTGCCATTGTGGGTTTCGCTTCGCAGGCTGCTTTTTCCAACATTGTCAGTGGTGTGTTTCTGGTTATTTTTAAACCATTTAGTGTTGGCGATCGCGTAAAAGTAGGAACACTTTATTCGGGCGATGTGGAGGATATTACCCTGCGTCATACGATCATTAAAGATTTTGAAAACAGACGTGTGGTCATCCCAAACAGTGTTATCAGTAACGAAACGATCATCAACTCCACACTAAATGACGAACGCGTTTGCATGTTTATTGAGTTCAATATTTCGTTCGAATCAAATATTGATGTAGCCATGAAACTAATTCAACAGGAGGCTTTGAAGCACCCTTATTGCATAGATGGCCGAACAGAGGATGAACTCCGAAAAGGAGAGCATCAGGTGATGGTGCGCACGCTGGCCATTACCGACTTTGCCGTGCAGCTAAGAGCTTATGCATGGGCTAAGAATGCTTCGGACGGATTCGAATTAAAATGCGATCTTCACAAGAGCGTGAAAGAACAGTTCGATAAAAATGGTGTGGAAATTCCTTACCCCTATCGCACAATTTTACACAAGAATGAACCCGCATGAAAAAAGACCGGAGCTCTAAAAAATCATCGACCCTGGTTTCTCAACAACTCGCGGAAGACATAAAAGGGCCACAACCTTCTTCCAATATTATTTTGGAAATGATTTCATTTAATGAGAAATCATTTTCGCGTGTTGAAAACATTCCCGTAGATGAAATTTTACGCAAATGCGAATCGCACTCCATCAACTGGATAAATGTCGATGGCCTTTCCGATGCCGAACTCATTAAAAAAATCGGCACGCACTTCAACCTCCATTATTTGTTGCTCGAAGATATCATGAGCACGGATCACCGGCCCAAGGTGGACGAATACGATGATCATTTGTTTCTGACCATGAAAATGCTGTATCGCATGGAGGGAGATGAAATTGATTATGAGCACATCAGTTTTGTATTGGGCAAAGATTTTTTGTTGTCTTTTCAGGAAAAAGAAGGAGATATTTTCAATCACTTACGTGAGAAGATAAAGAGCGATACCGGAGTGTTTCGAAAGCGCGGAGCAGACTATTTACTCTATCGCCTGATCGATACCATCGTGGACAGCTATTATTCCATTCTGGAAAACGTAGGATACAAGGTAGAAGCCCTTGAAGAGAATATTTCTCAAAATCCAACCATTGAAGATTTTCGTGAAATTCAGGAGTTAAAAAAGGAATTTATCTATTTACGAAAGGTGGTATACCCGCTGCGTGAAGCGTTGAATAAAATCATCAAAAACGAGTACGGTTTCATTGAGCAAACTACCTTGAAATACTATTCAGATGTGTACGATCATGTCATTCACCTGATTGATTCGCTGGATACGTACAAAGATCTTACCTCCACGTTGATGGACTTGTACATGAACACGATTAACTACAAGATGAACGAGGTCATGAAAGTGCTTACCGTGATCTCGGTGATCTTCATGCCGCTGACGTTTATTGTAGGTGTGTATGGAATGAACTTTGACGTTCTGCCAGAACTACATTGGCACTACGGATATTTCTATGTCCTGATATTTATGGGAGCTATCATGGCCTCCATGGTATTTTACTTCCGTTACAAAAAGTGGTTTTAATCGGCAGCCTCTTTGCCTACCCATTGAATTTCTACAAATTCAGGTAGTGTCTTGTTCAGCTTTACAATCTTGATCTTGTAATTGAAGAGCGTGTTTTCATCACCTTCTTTCATATTGGGCCAATGATAGGAGAGCAATCCGGCCAGCGTTTCATAATCGTCTGATTCGGGAAACGAGTATTTCAAAAATTTATTGATGTCGTGGAGCGATGAAAGCGCCAATACCTGAAAACGACCCTGTTCGACCGGCACTACAATCTGCTGTTCGTGATCATGCTCATCCTGAATTTCACCGACCAGCTCTTCCAAAATATCTTCCAGTGTTACCAAACCGATCGTACCACCAAACTCGCTCACGACAACCGCCATCTGTGTTTTTCTTTTTTGAAACTCACGGAGCAATGCATCGATGGGCTTTGTCTCAGGAACAAAATGCACCGGCCGCATAATGTCTTTCAAACCTTTGTCATTGTTCTGCATAAAAAGACTGATGATGTCTTTGGCATGAACCACGCCAACAATTTCCTCAAGCGTATTTTCATATACCGGGTAGCGGGAATAAACTTCTTTCAATACCAGATTCATTACCTCGGGAATAGGTGAATCCAGACGGATGGCTGAAATCTTTATCCGCGGCACCATCACTTGCCTTACAATCCGATCGTCAAAATCAAATACATTCTGAATCAATTCACGCTCACTCTGTTCGATCGCACCGCCTTCTTCACTTTCGGCAATAATCAATTTCAATTCTTCTTCTGAGTGAATTTCTGTCTCATTCATTGGCTTGATGCCAAATATTTTCAAGATGGTATTGGCAAATCCATTTAAGAACCAGATAAATGGTCGGAAGACAAAATGAAAAATTCGAAGGGGCACTGACAGTGTGAGTGTGGTCGATGTCGGATACCGGATGGCAATGGTTTTAGGAGCCAGCTCTCCAAACACAATATGAAGAATGGTAAGTGTTGCAAATGCTACGGGTATGGCAATGCTGTGGGCCGCTTTTTCGGTGATGTCAAACCCAAGGCCATGGATGAGATTTAATATTATTCTGGAGACAACGTCTTCACCCACCCAACCCAGGCCAAGACTTGCCAGCGTGATACCCAATTGTGTAGCTGCCAAAAATCCATCCAGATTGTTGATGATTGTTTTTGCCGCATCTCTCGACATGTTGCCTTTTTCTAATGCAATCTGAGAGGAGCGAACTTTCACGATGGCAAACTCTGCGGCCACGAAGAAACCATTCAGTAGAACGAGGAAAATCGTTAGGAAAATGTCAAAAGTCATAATCGAGTAAACCCAAATTTAACAAGAAACCCGTTCTAAACAGGGTTTAAATTTTTTTTGGTGCGATTGGTATTATGCAAAAAATTCTATCTTTCGGATACCCAAAAACCTAAATGTCTATGGTTCTTCCAATTGTTCTGCTTCTGGTAGGTTTCGTTGTGCTAATTAAAGGCGCTGATTTTCTGGTAAGTGGGGCATCTTCAGTGGCCAAAAAATATGGAATCTCCAACCTGGCGATCGGCCTGACGGTGGTGGCTTTTGGCACTTCAATGCCTGAATTGATCGTGAGCCTGGTTTCGGCCATGAACGGAAAAAATGATGCCTCCTTTGGCAATGTTATCGGAAGTAACAATTTCAATCTGCTACTCATTTTAGGTGTTGCCGGATTAATCTATCCCCTGGTGGTGCAACGTAATACGGTGAAATATGAAGTACCCATGTCGCTTCTCGCGGTCGGGGTTTTATTTCTATGTGTCAATGACTTCATGATATGGGGCGATACGGCTGTGACTGCACCGTATGGTGGAGTACTATCGAGACTCGACAGCATCATCCTGCTGGTATTTTTCTTTGGGTTTCTTTTTTACATCTATCGCACGATGAAAAACGCGCCCGACATTGATGAGGGAGAATCTATAAAAATCTACACCACCCCGATCTCTGTTGCTATGGCTATTGGAGGTCTTGTGATGTTGATAGTGGGAGGCCAGCTGGTGGTAGACAACGCTATTGAAATTGCGAATTACTATGGGTTGAGTCAGCGACTAATTGGATTGACCATACTCGCTGCCGGAACCTCTCTCCCTGAATTAGCAACCTCGTGCGTAGCAGCCTACCGCAAAAATACAGACATCGCTATTGGCAATGTGGTGGGATCAAACATCTTCAACATCTTCTTCATATTGGGTGTAACAGGAGTCATTCACCCCATACCCTATAATTCTTCTTTAAACTTCGATGTGTATGTTTTGCTGGGCGCTACCGTGCTACTTATGATTTTCATGTTCACGCTGAATACCCGTAAACTTGACCGGTGGGAAGCCTTCATTATGCTGATGGCATATGTTACGTACACGGTATACCTGATTGGAACAGATCCGGGTTCCGGGCAGTGATAGTGTGATCTACGGCAACCTTCAATTATCTTAGTTACATCATCTGAGAAAAACGAAAGGCTGCCTTACCCAAAGCAGCCTTTCTTACACCAAACACCTAATTCTTAAAACGATTAGCAAAGCTATACAGCACAGCGATTTTTGTAATACCCCAGAGTTCGTGGTTTTTAAATTTACCAATGAGCGGATAAAAAAAGAGACCAGTTAACTGGTCTCTTTTTTTTGTCATTGCTAAACAACTCTATTTCAATTTTTTCTCCAGTTCATCAATCTTGGCTTGTGCATTAGTGTTGCCTAATGATTGTGCTTTCTTATAAAGTTCAAGAGCTTCTTTGTAGGTGTCTTTTTTCTTACGAGGTGCGAGCTTGGTTCTATTGGCCGCTTCTTCCACGGCCTGGCCGCGGGCATAATAAGAATCTGCCTCACTCATTTTGCTTTGAATCATAATCTCCTGCACACGCGCTTCGATTAATGCAAGCTCTTGTTGCTTGGCTTGTATCTGCGCTTCTTTATCACTCAGCTCAGCTTCCTGCAATTCGGTAGTGGTGATCAGATTTTTGTTTTCATTGCTAAGTTGCTCCACCTGAGATTGCAGGCTGGCAATTTCTTTATTTCTCTCTTCGAGGTCGGCTTTAAGTTTCTTGATGGTGGCTGCAAAAGCATTGGCAGTGCCTTTTGATTTTTTCAACGCCTTCTCAAGGTCTGCTATTTTTCCTTGTGTGTCTTTCACATAATTATTGATGTCCTTCATACGCGAAGAATAATCATCATAGGTGGTTCCTTCCACCATGTTCACTCTCAATAATTGACGATTGGCATCGATAGAGTCCATGAGAACACCTACGTCTGCCAGAGTTTGCGCCAACTGCTGACTGGTTTGCAATTCTGATTTCAAAGAATCAACCTGAGATTGAAGCTTGGTACTTTCACCACCACAACTCGTCAAAAGAGCGCCTATAGAACAAACGAAAAGAAGCTTTTTTATCATAACAATCGATTAAGTTTTAGTTGGTTCAAAAATAAGGTTTTGACAGGGCATTTCCGGTTCTTTAAAATATTTTTTCAACCTGATATGAAATCCTTTTCCTTGACGTAAATTGCCCCGTTTTTCAAAGGAAACAGCATTTAATGCCCAAATTACTACACACGCTTGCGCGTCTTGCAAATCTGGGCACATCGAGCATGACAGGTTTTAACCACCGTTTGATAAGTCGAATATCTCTTACCGACTTTCAACTACCTACTCCCACACTCAGTTCCTCAGGCTTTACATTATTAAACACATCCTTCAATCGATTGTTATTAAATAATGTAATTGGCGGAAGTTATTATGGCGGCAATTACTGAGATTAGTTGAATCTGAATGGAAGCTTCTACCAAACATAAATTATCAGCAGCTGGTGTTTTAGTTTCTCTGGGAATCATCTATGGTGATATCGGTACCTCACCACTGTATGTGTTCCGGGCCATTATAGGAGAAAGTGTTATCACCGAAGAGCTTGTTTTGGGTGGCTTGTCGTGTGTGTTCTGGACCATCACCCTACTCACCACCATTAAATACATCTACCTGGCACTTAATGCGGATAACAAAGGTGAAGGTGGAATATTTGCACTTTATGCGCTGGTGAGAAGGTACAAAGCCAGTTGGGTGATTTATCCTGCGATCATTGGTTGCGCCACTCTTATCAGCGATGGATTTATCACTCCGGCCTTTAGTATTTCCGCGGCCATTGAAGGGTTGCAAATTAATTTTCCTTCAGTTCCC
This sequence comes from Cyclobacteriaceae bacterium, assembly GCA_044222145.1. GTDB lineage: Bacteria > Bacteroidota > Bacteroidia > Cytophagales > Cyclobacteriaceae > ELB16-189. Next base: position 199,554 of record JBGANU010000005.1, on the reverse strand, counting down.
ACGGTGCCCATTGTCTTGGGCATTCTGGTCATGATCTTTTTCTTCCAACAGTTTGGAACCAGCGTGGTGGGAAAAACTTTTGGCCCCATCATGATTATTTGGTTCGTCTTCATTGGAACAATTGGCGCCATTCATTTATCACATAATTTTTCAGTACTCAAAGCCATCAATCCCTCATATGCTATTAATCTTTTGGTGAATTATCCCCAGGGATTTTGGTTGCTGGGTGCTGTGTTCCTGTGCACAACCGGAGCCGAAGCTATGTATTCCGATCTGGGTCATTGCGGTAAAGAAAACATTCGGGTGGGTTGGGGCTTTGTAAAGCTTTGCCTGATTCTCAACTACTCGGGGCAGGCTGCGTGGCTGCTCGATCACCAGGGAGAATTGCTGGGTGGCAAAACTCCTTTTTATTCGCTGATACCAGAATGGCTGTTGTTGTTTAGTGTAATCATTGCTACCATGGCAGCCGTTATTGCCAGTCAGGCATTGATATCGGGCACATTTACATTGGTGAACGAAGCCATGAAATTGAAACTGTGGCCCAGCACACGCGTTCGCTACCCAAGTCAATTGAAAGGACAAATTTACATCCCGGCAATCAATTGGATTTTGCTGTTGGGCTCCGTATTGGTTGTGTTGGTATTTCATACATCATCCGCCATGGAAGGAGCATATGGTTTGGCCATTACATTTGACATGTTGATGACCACAACTTTGTTGGTCTACTATTTTACAGTGGCTAAAAAATCACGACTCCGCTCAACGGTACTGGCGGTTGTTTTCTTTACACTCGAAGGAATGTTTTTGGTGTCAAACCTTAGCAAGTTTTCACATGGCGGCTGGTTTACATTTACCATTGCCATGTCGTTCTTTTTATTGATGTTCGTTCTGATGAAAGCACGCGTGCTTCGCGACCTTCATACCGAGTTCGTTGATTTAAAACACTACGTTCCACTGATTCAAGATCTGCAGTCGGACACCACCATCCCGAAAGAAGCCACGAATCTCGTATACATGGCCGTGGCGGACAGCAAACGATCGATCGACTCGAACATTATTTATTCCATTTTTAAGAAACGACCCAAACGGGCCGATGTCTACTGGTTTATTCACGTGGATACCGTTGATAGTCCGTATACCAGCAAGTATTCTGTCGATACCATCATTCCCAAAAAATGTTTTTTTGTTCGCATCAAGCTTGGCTTTAAAGCCGATCACCGTGTGAACCTGCTCTTTAATAAAATTCTTCACGAGATGGCCGACAATGCGGAGATTGATCTGGTGAGTCATTACGACTCTCTTCGCAAACATTCGATGCCTGCCGATTTCAAATACATCATCCTTCACTCGCTGGCTTCTGTCGACAGCGAAGTTTCTTCTTTCCAAAATTTGATTATTCAAGGCTACAGTTTTATAAAAGAACACAGCCTGCCAACGGAAGAGCAGTATGGTTTAGAGCTGGCCAATGTTGCCGTAGAAAATGTGCCGATCATGGTGGGGCCACAAGCCAAAGTAAGAGTGAAGCGCGAGAAAGAACACAAAGCAGAAAAGGAAGGGACACTGAAACGTGAAGTGGAAATTGGAAATATTTAAGTGGTGACGATTGGACGTGTAAAACCAAGAACCTCTTAACGACCGTGGGTCATAAACAAACATCTTTCACAGCGGGTGGTGCTCTAATTGCACTGGGCATTATCTACGGAGATATCGGAACATCACCGCTCTATGTATTCAATGCCATCATCGGTGACAGGGTTATTTCGCCTGAACTGGTATTGGGAGGTCTCTCCTGCATCGTCTGGACGCTCACGCTCATCACGAGTTTGAAGTACATCTATCTCGCGCTGAATGCCGACAATAAAGGTGAAGGCGGAATCTTCGCTCTTTATGCATTGGTGAGAAAGAGCAAAGCACGTTGGGTAATTTATCCTGCCATTATTGGCTGCTGCACATTGTTGGCCGATGGTTTTATTACACCGGCTATTAGTATCTCGTCTGCCATTGAAGGCCTGAGATTGGTTGATCCGAATATTGAAACAATCGGCATTGTGATCGGCATCATGATCGCTCTGTTTATTTTTCAGCAGTTTGGCACGGGCACAATAGGCAACACATTTGGTCCGGTGATGCTGTTGTGGTTTTCGTCCATCGGGATATTCGGTGTGCTTCAATGGTATAATCATGCGGAGGTTTTCAAAGCACTGAATCCGTATTATGCATGGATCTTTATCACACAATATCCCGGAGGGTTCTGGTTGTTAGGCGCTGTGTTTCTGTGCACCACAGGAGCCGAAGCACTTTACTCTGACCTTGGGCATTGCGGAAAAGAAAATATACGCGTGAGCTGGCTCTTTGTAAAACTGTGTTTGCTCTCTAACTACTTTGGTCAGGCTGCCTGGTTGCTGGAGCAGGCCGGCAAACAAAACATGGGTCATTCATTTTACCTCACCGTTCCTAATGGGTTTTTATGGTGGGGAATTATCATCGCCACATTAGCCGCCATTATTGCAAGCCAGGCGTTGATCTCGGGCACGTTCACGTTGGTGAGTGAGGCCATTAAGCTAAAACTTTGGCCAAACTCGCGCGTGCGCTATCCCAGCAAACTTATTGGACAGGTGTATATACCGGCCATCAACTGGATATTAATGATCGGTTGCATTGCGGTGGTTTTGATTTTTAAGGAATCAACGGAGATGGAAGGTGCCTATGGACTGGCCATCATTTTGAATATGCTCATGACCACCACGTTGCTAGCATATTATTTCAAGACCGTAAAGAACTCACTTTACCGAACCATTCTACTGGCGAGTGTTTTCTTTTTGATTGAAGGCGTTTTTCTTTTTTCTAACCTTGACAAGTTTTTACACGGTGGCTGGTTTACCTACACGATAGCGGTCGTTTTCTTTTTGATCATGTTTATGCTTCACAAAGCGCGACAATTGAGACAGCAATACAGAGAGTTTGTGAACCTGAAAGATTATGTGCCGATCATACAGGATCTACAATCAGACACCTCTGTTCCAAAAGAAGCAACCCACCTTGTTTATCTCTCAGTGGCCGACAGTAAGAAATACATCGACTCGAACATCATCTATTCCATTTTCAGAAAGCGACCCAAGCGGGCAGATGTCTATTGGTTTCTTCACGTTGAAAATGTGGACACGCCATTTACAAGCAAGTATTCTGTTGACACCATCATTCCAAAGAAGTGCTTTTTCATCAGAATACAACTTGGATTCAAAGTGGAGTATCGCGTCAACCTGATCTTCAATGAGATCATCAAAGAACTTTCAGAAAAGGGAGAAATCGATTTGATCAGTCCATACCCCGCTCTTCACAAACACGAACTGACGGCTGACTTTAAATTTATTATTCTTCACACACGCGCCTCTGTGGACAACGAGATTTCTTCTTTCGACAATATCATCATTCAGGGGTATCGCTACATCAAAAAAATCAGCCTTTCTGCGGAAGCACAATTTGGACTTGAGCTTGCCAATGTGGAAGAAGAAACGGTTCCGATCATGATTGGACCAACGGCTAAAGTGCGCATCAATCGGGAGAATGAAAAGCTGGCATTGGAAAAAGAGATGCGTTATTCCAATCCCAGTAAATGACCGCTTCCGGACGACAGCGTTCAATCCTGATCGCCTGATCAATCGCCTTTCCTCAATTCCAATTGAATTTAAGCCATACCGCTAATGGCACTGATTTCGTGTTAACATTTTCGTGTAACAAACGTCTGGCAGAAGAAGTCTGATCTCAAACTTCTGCCAACGGAAATCAAAACGAAAAAAAATATGCTTAAGAATTACATCAAAGTCGCGTTTCGCAATTTGCTGCGGCACAAAGCCTACTCAGCCATTAACATCTTCGGCCTTGCATTGGGTATTGCATGCTGTCTGCTATTAACACTTTATATACTTGATGAAGTCAGTTATGACAAGCATCACCAAAATGCGGACGACATCTATCGCATCATCAGCAAATTTCAATCGGACAAAGGTCTTGACAAATTGGGGACAGCCTCGCCTCCAATTGCCATGACGATGAAAGATGAAATTCCGGAAGTAGCATACGCGGTGCGGGTACTCAATCCTCCCGGTGTTACACAAAATCTTATCCGGTATGAAGACAATCTTTTTTACGAAGAAAATGGATTCATTGCCGACTCCACGCTGTTTGACGTTTTTACGTATGACGTAACTGAAGGTAATGCGAAGAAAGCGTTGACGCAGGGCAACTCTGTCGTGCTTTCTGAAAAACTTGCTCACAAACTTTTTGGCAACGAACCGGCATTAGACAAAACCATTTCGATCAGTCAGGGCGGTGCGCCAGCGGATTACAAAGTCACAGGTGTGTTTGTTGAAAAAGGTAAAAGTCATTTTAAAGCAAACTTCTTTACTTCGATGACCAGCACAGGCTGGGGTGAATACATTCGCGGAGATGGTGCCAAGCAATGGGCTGGAAATAATTTTATCCCTTCTTATTTAAAGCTTGTGCCCAATCATGATTTAGCGGCCGTGGAAAAAAAGATGAACGAAGTTTTACTAAAACACGGAGCCGAAGCGATGAAGGCGCTTGGTCTGCACAAAACACTTTCACTGGAACCCGTAAAAGATATTTATTTGAAATCTGACGTGGGGCAAAGTCCGCGCATCACTTATTTATATGTCGTGGCTTCTATTGCCGTATTCATATTGTTAATCGCTTGCATCAACTTCATGAACCTGTCCACTGCGAAGGCAACCAAGCGTGCATCTGAAATTGGCATTCGCAAAACAATGGGTGCATTCCGGTCTTCGCTCATTCAGCAGATTTTGGGTGAGGCCATGTTGATTGTAGTGTTCGCCATTGTGGTGAGCATTATTCTAGTGCAGGTGGCCCTGCCCTTCTTCAATCAGTTAACCGATAAGAGTATTTCTTTTAACTCCGATAATTTTGCCTATCTGCTCAGTGCTTCAGTATTTCTGGTAATTGTCACCGGCCTTGTTGCGGGCAGTTATCCTGCATTCTATTTGTCATCGTTTCAACCCGCCCAGGTATTGAAAGGAAAATTAAATCTTGGCAATTCGGCAGGATCGTTGAGACAAGGACTCGTGGTGTTTCAGTTCATGATTGCAATTACACTCGTCTGTGGAATCTTTATTATTTCACGACAATTAAATTTCATGCAGGAAAAAAATCTGGGATTTGATTACAGCGCCAAGATTGTATTGCCGCTTCGCACAGATGAAGCCAGAAATAGTTATGATGTTGTAAAGAAAGAGCTGGAAAACAACAGCAACATCAAAAAGGTTTCCGGATGCGCGTATGTGCCAGGGTCTACCATTTGGAGCGACATGATGTTTTATCCAGATGGAGGCAATATGGATAAAGCCGTTGACATCAGACGCAACCGCGTAGACGAGGGTTATCTGGAATTGCTGAACATGAATCTGATTGCTGGCCGATCGTTCACGGATAATCGCAAGATGGAAGCCGAATCAAAATTGATATTGAATCGTACCTCTGCTGTTAAACTTGGCTTCACGCCAGAAAAAATTATTGGACAAAACCTGCACTTCGATTGGGAGGGAAAGAAATATGATTTTCAGGTGATTGGTGTAGTAGAAGATTTTCATCAGAATTCCCTTCACGAAGAAATCAAACCAACTTTATTTGAAATGGCGGATAGCACAAAGCGACTGGACTTCATGGTTGCCTCGGTATCTGCGGGCAATTTCGGACAGACCATTGCAGCTGTCGAAAAGATTTGGAAATCAGCCATCAACAATACACCGTTTGAATATTCTTTCTTAGACCAAAACATTCAAAAGCAGTATGATGAAGACCGCAGAATATCCAAAATCATTACCAGCTTCGGATCAATTGCTATGATTATTTGTTCGCTCGGCCTGTACGGACTTTCTTCCTACATGGCGGAGAGTCGCTTTAAAGAAATTGGTGTTAGAAAAGTTATGGGTGCCAGCGTTAGTCAGATTGTGCGCATGATGTCAACCGAGTTTGTGAAGTTGGTGTTAATTGCGTTTGTCATAGCCGTGCCGGTTGCGTGGTACGGTATGGACACATGGTTGGAGAGCTTCGCATATCGTATTCCGGTGGAGTGGATGGTATTTGTTTCGGCAGGAGTTGTGGCAATTGCCATTGCATTAGTCACGGTAAGTTTTGAATCGATTAAGGCTGCCACCAGCAATCCCGTGAAGGCGTTGCGGAACGAGTAAGGTTTTAAGGTTTCCAACCTTTAGAAGGTTGGAAACCTTTTCACAGACAAATTCGCATCTGAAAAGCCGCACGTTACAAGGACGTGGTTGGAGAGCTTCGCATATCGAATATCAATCGAATGGATTGTTTTTGCTTTGGCCGGAATCGTAGCAATTGCCATCGCCTTGATTACTGTGAGTTTTGAATCCATCAAGGCAGTCATGGGAAATCCTGTGCAGTCATTGCGGAACAAGTAAACATCTAAGGTTTCCAACCTTTAGAAGGTTGGAAACCTTTTCACAGACAAATTCGCATCTGAAAAGCCGCACGTTGCAAGGATGATGATCGTGTGCTAAATTTCTGAATGCCCATTTCAGAAAAATTTCAGGCAGACTTTTGTGAGTCGTGCGTTTACCACATTTACAATCGGACGAGCAATAAAGAGTTGCTCTTTCTAAATGATGAAAATCATTCCTTCTTTCTGCGAAAATACGATGAATACCTATCTCCTTATCTTGAAACTTATGCTTGGTGTCTTTTGCCGAATCACTTTCACCTAATCGTAAAAGTTAAGCCCGTACCGCTGGTGATCGATCATCTGAATTCGTCAGATGGAAAGCTTTCAACAACCGAACAGAATTTCAAGAAAGGACTGATTTCACTCAGTGAGTTGATCGAGCAGTCTTTCAAAAGATTCTTCCAATCGTATGCGCAAGCATTTAACAAGGTCAATAAAAGAAAGGGAAATCTCTTTTATAAACCCTTTAAAAGGAGGCAAATTGAAACCGATAACTACTTTACGCAATCAATAATTTATACACACGCCAATCCAGTCAAACACAAACTCACCAAAGATTTTCGAACCTGGAAATGGTCTTCCTGGAGTACCTATATGTCCAAATCTGCCACTAAACTAAGGAGAGATGAGGTGGTTGAATGGTTTGGAAGCAGAGAGGAATTTATTAGGCAGCATCTTGAATTAAGCGACTATTACTATGACAGCGAAATCTCCATCGAAGATTAAGCTTTCCAACCTTCAAAAAAAGGTTGGAAACTTTTTTATAGGGGTAAACCCTTTTCTGGTTGTCTTTAGGGAAACAAACCAAAGAACCATGAAAAACGTGATCAAATCCTTGTTTTTAGGCACCGTAATATTGCTCTGCACTTTCGCACAAGCGCAGGAACTAGAAAGAAACCTTGACTCCTTCAATAAAGTTGTGGTGTCGCCCAGGATCAATGTGGTCTTGCGTAAAGGAGAACGGGAATCTATCCGAATTAAATATTCAAATGTTGATGCCGATAAAATCAACTTCGAGGTGATCAACGGTCGGTTGCGAATTTATCTTGACGAGGCGCGATTTGTAGAAAGAAACAGACGTCATCGTGATGGAAATTACTCTTCGAATGAAAAGATGTATCGGGATGCCAGCATTACCGCCTATATCACCTATCGCGAATTAAAAGTATTGGATGTTCGTGGTGAAGAGGAAATCACCTGCGATGGTGCCATTGACAGCGAGAGATTTAAGCTGAAAATTTACGGTGAAGCCGAAGTCACACTTGCTTCACTTCACACCAAGAGATTCAAAGCGGTGTTGTATGGAGAAAATAAGTTGAGAATAAAAGATGGCCAGACCGGACATCAGCGTTATCGCATCTATGGCGTGAACAAAATTGACACGCACTCGCTATCCAGTGAAACGGTTTCCACAACCATCTACGGTGAAGGTCGGCTGAGCGTACATGCAACTGACGAAATCCGAATCAATGCTTTTGGCGAGCCGCAAGTAAATGTAAGTGGCAACTCGCACATCAGTCGCGGAATTATTATTGGCAGAGCTGATATTCGGTTAAATTGAGTAAAAATAGATTTCAGCAGACGCAACGTTTCAACTGGGTTTAGCGTCATAGTTGTAATTCAATCTCAATGCCATGATAAAAAATTACCTACTAGTGGCCATTCGCAGCTTGCGTAAAAACAAAAGCTACGTCATTATTAACACGTTTGGTCTGGGCATTTCCCTGGCTTGTTGTGTGGCCGCTTACTTGGTGTTGGCTTTCAACTTTGAGTTTGACGACTTCCATGACACTAAAAAAGTAGCGCGCATCTTTAAAATTCATACTCATCTCCAGGGCGCTGATGGGAAGATCACTCAAAACAATAATGCGCCCATGGTGCTGGCTCCCCTTGCTGCGCAGGAGATAGCCGGCATCGAAAGGTTTACCCGCTTTGCCCGCGATGGCGGCTACGTGCGCAATGGTGACAAAGCATTTGCCGAACGAATTGCTTTTGCCGACAGCACGTTCTTCGACATGTTTGATTTTCCGTTGATCTCTGGAAATCATAAAACCTTCAAAGAGAAGCACAGTATTTTTCTCAGCGACAAGCTGGCCAAGAAATATTTTGGCAACGATGATCCTATCGGAAAAATACTTGTTCTCAATTTTGCCAACGAAGCAGAGATTGAAGTGATCGTGGGTGGCGTGTTGCAAAAAATCCCCACGAACAACACGTTTACGTTCGAGGCGATGATGCGCATTGAAAATTTACTGGACATCCATAAACTAGGTGTTGATGATTGGGGCGATTGGAGAGATCCTTCCACTTTTTTGGAACTTGCTTCCGTTGAAAATGCACCCACCATCAGCAAGCAATTCGACAAGTATATCTTCATCCGCAACAAAGCCAAGAAAGACAATAACGTGGTGGCTTACAAACTCGAGCCATTCAAATCTTATTTTACGCAAGACATGATTGGCTGGGGATATGCCGATCTTAGAATTGGTGCCGCACCTGTGGTTGTGTTTTCAACCATGGCTGCATTGATCCTGTTAATTGCTTGTTTCAATCTTACCAATACATCTATTGCCCTTACGGGGAAACGATTAAAGGAAGTGGGCATTCGAAAAGCAGTAGGTGCGTTTCGACAACAAATAATTTCGCAGTTTCTATTGGAAACCATTATCACCATTACGCTTTCATTGCTTCTCGGTCTGTTGATCTCCCAATGGCTGGTACCTGCCTTCACGGAAATGTGGGAGCTCTCTTACACGCTGGAGGATTTAAGCGGTGTTAATTTATTGGTCACGCTTATTGGTCTTGTGTTCCTTGCCTCGCTGCTGGCAGGCATCTACCCTGCTTTGTTTAACAGCAAGTTCAAACCGGTTGCTTTATTAAAGGGTCAGGTTAAAATCAGTGGCACGAATGCGTTGACCAGAACCTTAGTAGCCTGTCAATTTGCGTTGTCTGTTACTTCACTGATTGGAGGCGTAGTGTTTATTCAGAATGCAAAATTTCAGGAACAGATCAATTACGGATACGACAAAGAAATGGTGGTCACGGTTCGCGTTCAAAGCGACAACGAATTCCGCGTGTTTGAAAATGCCATTGCATCCAATCCAAAAATACTGGACATCTCGGTGAGCGATCAGCACCTTGGTTATAACAACTACGAATTTCCGGTAACGTACGACACGAGTGAGTACACGGCCCAACTGATGGGTATTGGTAAACATTACTTTGAAACAATGGGATTGACACTTCATGAAGGGCGGTTCCTTCGTCTTGAAAATGTTTCTGATCGGCAGGAAGCGGTGGTTGTCAACCGCGCGTTCGTTGCAAAACTTGGTATGACGGATCCGCTGGACAAAATAATTACCGTGCACGAAAAAAAGCGTCACATCGTTGGCGTGATTGAAAACCATGTCGATAATTTGTTTCGATCAAAAGACCCTGAGCCCTTTGTATTCTACCCTACCGATTCTACCAATTATAAAATGATGCAGGTGAGGGCTGAACAGAAAGACTTAGTGGCAACGAAAAAATTTTTAGAGGATACCTGGAAAATAGTTTTTCCAACGAAGCCATTCGAAAGCCGGTTTCAGGAAGACATCGTATTGGCCGAGATGAAGTCGACTAACGGAAACCTGAAAAAGATTTTCCTGTTCCTCACGGTATTGGGTGGATTGCTATCTGCTTCTGGTATTTTTTCTCTGGCTTCACTGAATATTGCTAAACGCACGAAAGAAATTGGCATTCGTAAAACACTGGGCGCAAGCGTGAGCAACGTGGTGCTGTTACTCAACAAAGAGTTTCTGATCATCTTAACGCTGGCCGGCATAGCCGGATCGGTTGGCGGATTCTATGCTACGGAAGCCTTGCTATCCGTCATTTACAAATTTCACATCACAGTGGGTATACCTTCGGTGATCGTTTGTGCACTTGTCATTTTTGCGATAGGAATTTTGACCACGAGCCTGACCATTCTAAAAGCCGCGAAAGCTAATCCCGTGAACACGCTGAGAAGCGAATGATGAATCGGCATTCAAATAAAAGGTTGACCGTAATCGCACACTTTTGCCCACGGTCGAACTGCCAATCTATTTCCGTCCTCATTTAAGAGCTCCATTCACCGTTTTTAGATTGGACTGATATTGGAGTAGGGAGAAGCACCCGAATGCTTCTCCTATGCTAAAGAACTATTTCAAGATTGCCTTTCGCACCCTGCTGAAGAATAAATTATTTTCTTCCATCACGATTTTAGGAATGGCCATCAGCCTGGCCTCGTGTTTTTTGATCGCTTTGTTTGTGTGGGACGAACTGCAGTTCGATCGTCACCATCCGGACGGAGATCGAACATTCCGGGTGTACATCGTTCGCAATGGCGATGACGGAGTTACGAATCATTTGCCGATTGTGCCGCTGCCATTCGCTTCGTACATGCAAAAAGATTTTCCGGAGATTGAAAGCACCATGCGATTGATGAATACGTATGGTGAAAAACTTTTTGAAATACACGATAAAAAAATATTGGAGTCAAATGGAATCTGGGCGGAGCCTACCGCCTTCGACTTCCTTTCTTTAAAGGTAATTGAAGGATCACCGGGCAAGGCCCTCGAAAAGCCAAACACCATCGCCCTCTCTCAATCGTTGGCCCGAAAACATTTTCCTAATGGAAAGGCAATGGATGAGACCATAAAGATTGACAATGAATTGTATCAGGTGACCGCGATATTTGAAGATGCTCCAGAGCAATTTCATTTAAAAGTCAACTTCCTGCTTTCGCTGGCTACTGTTTATAAAAATTTCACACCTCAAAGATTTGAGAATTGGCAAAATCAGGCCTTCTACACCTACCTCAAATTAAAACCCGGCACAGATGCCAAAGCACTGGAAGCAAAGTTTCTTCCTTTTGTTGAAAAGTATGCGTATCCGAAAATAAAAGCAGCAGGCTTTACCTACGTTCCCTATTTGCAAAACATCAAAGACATTCATTTGTACTCTTCGCGATTCGAATGGGAGATCGCACAACGTGGAAACGCTCAAATGGTGTACATACTTTCCTTTACAGGAATTCTGTTGCTCGTAATCGCATGTCTGAACTTCATAAACCTATCTACGGCACGATCTGTCAGGCGAATGAAAGAAGTTGGTATTCGCAAAGTTGTGGGCGCCTTGCGAAAGCAGTTGGTCATGCAGTTTATGTGCGAATCAGTTGTTGTTACGTTGATTGGATTGGCGATTGCGGTTGGTATTTCAGAGTTAGCGATTCCTTACTTAAATGCATTCGCTGAGAAAAACTTATTTCTTCCAACAAGCCTTTCGATTGTATCATCCGTTGTTGGCTTTTGTATCCTGATCGGAATTCTGGCCGGCAGTTACCCGGCCTTTCAACTTTCTTACTTCAAACCTGCTGCTGTTTTAACAAGCAAGCTAAAAGGATCCGGTGGATCGGGTTTATTCCGTCAAGGTCTTGTGGTGCTCCAATTTATGTTTTCATTTTTTCTGATTGCAGGTTCTTTGGTGGTGGTTTCTCAAAATGATTTACTGCGAAACAAAGATCATGGGTTTTCAAAAGATCATCTCGTGATGATTCCCTTGCGCAGCGCCCAACTCAAACAACAAGAAAGTACCAAGCGCGAATTCTCCAATCATCCAAATATTCTGAGTTCCACACTTTGTTTTGGAATTCCAGGCGATGTGATTGCCGGAGATGGCGTAACTGATCCGATCACCAACAAATCAATGCCCGCCAATTTGTTTTGTGTGGACCACGATTATATCCAAACGATGCAGATGCACATTGTGGCAGGTCGTGATTTTTCACGCGACTTTACTACGGATGCTACACAGGCATTCATCATCAACGAGACAGCCGTAAAAACATTTGGCTATGGCACACCCGAGAACGCAATTGGTAAACCTCTTCATTGGGAAATCTGGGGAACAGATTCTCTAAAAAAAGGAACAGTCATTGGGGTTGTCAAAGATTTTCACTTCAAGAGCTTACGCGAGCAATTGTCGCCAATGGTGATGCACATTGCACCAGATTACGTTTGGAAAATAACACTCAGGATTAAACCAGAAAATATTCAGGCTACGATGGCCCATCTGAAAAGCACGTACGAAAGACTTGATCCCGAGTGGCCGTTTACCTATAAATTCGTTGACGAGAATTTTGACGACATGTATAAATCCGAAGAAAAGTTATCCAGTTTGTTTTCCATTTTCACCGGACTAACGATTGCCGTTGCTTGCTTTGGTCTGTTCGGGTTGGTAGAGTACAGCGTCAATCAACGATCGAAGGAAATCAGCATTCGCAAAGTGTTTGGTGCCAGTGTACATTCGTTACTTCTCTTGCTCACGCGAAAATATTTTGTATTAATTGCAATTGCCTTCTTTCTGATTATACCTCTGAGTTATTATGCAGCGGATGAGTGGCTCAATAATTTTGCTTATCACATTACCATCAGTCCGTGGCTGTATGTAAAAGCCTGTGGACTGATTCTGATGATTACCATTTTCACCGTAAGCTTTCAATCGCTCAAGGCAGCATGGAATAACCCTATTGATGCTTTGCGAAACGAATAACAAAAAAATGAAGTAGCCAAGCCGAGGACTTGACTCGGTTGTTAATTGAGTTCACGTAAACTATTTGGAGACCGTTTATCAAAATCAACAGGCATATTCAACTATTTCATCGTACTAATCATCACGAATAAAATCAAACCATTATGTTGAAAAGTTACTTTATCTCGGGACTGCGAAACCTGCTTAAGCAAAAAGGCTACTCGATCATCAAAATTGCCGGGCTCGCGTGCGGGCTTGCGGCCAGCATGATCATCTACTTATATGTGCTGGAAGATTTATCGTTCGACAAGTTCAATCACAATTATAAAAATATTGTTCGGCTGTTGACCATTGATCAGGCGGAAGGTGTAAGCAGCAAACTAGTGGGTGTGACGGCCCCTCCCCTCGGGCCCGCAGCTGAAGCAGAACTTCCCGAAGTGGTGAACAGCGTCCGTATCATTGGTGTCGGACGACTTGATCTGAGTTATGGTACCAACATTTTAAAATCAGATGCAAGTTTCCGAACAGAGTCTTCGTTCTTTGAAGTATTTGACTTCAAGATACTAGACGGCAAGAAGCAAGGCACGCTGGACGAACCCAACTCCATCGCCATCACAGAAACACTCGCGAAAAGAATTTTTGGCAGTGAAAACCCAATCGGGAAAACCATCAAACTCGATCAGGTAACAGATTTGAATGTAGTAGCGTTGGTTGCCGACCCGCCCAAGAACTCACACATTCAGTTTGATATGCTTCGCTCGATGACGCCAGGAAAATCGGAAGACAACTACCGTCAGTTTATTGAGTCGTGGCAAGGCATCAGCACCTTCACCTACCTACTGTTAGACAAACCATTCAATGAACAAGACCTGAATGCCAAGTTGAAAGTCATTGCCGATAAAAATAATGCCGTTCCTTATTTCAAGCCGGTGGCGCAACCATTGGCCGATGTTCATTTAAAATCAAAAGAGATTTTGTTTGAAAGCAACGCCAACAAATCCGACATCTTAAATGTGTATGTTCTCTCCACCATTGCCTTGCTCATTCTCTTGCTGGCTGCCGTTAACTTTATGAATCTGGTCACTGCAAAATCCGCAGGCAGAGCGCGTGAAGTTGGCGTGCGCAAAGTGATGGGTGCCATCCGACAACAATTGGTAGGTCAGTATCTGGTGGAGTCTATTTTAGTTTCATTGTTGTCTGCTTTGATTGCATTAGGAGTTGTGTTTTCGATTACTCCATTGCTTAACGCGGCCTATCAACGCTTTGCTGATTTTACAATGTTACTGAGCATAAACAATCTGATGATACTTGGCCTGTTGATCATTCTGGTTGGTCTCCTCGCGGGACTTTATCCCGCATTCGTCCTTTCTTCATTTAAGCCTGTGATGGTATTGAAAGGTGCTTTCAAAAATTCTTCGGGAGGTATTCAATTGCGAAAAGCATTGGTAGTACTTCAGTTTACCATTTCAATTGCATTAATGGTGGGCACCGGCATTGTGTATCGCCAGATGCGGTTCATCTATACGGCCGATCTCGGCTACAATCGTGATCAGGTGATTACCATTGCCATGAACAATCAAAACGTAAACAACGCGACTACACTCAAGAACGAACTGCTGCGCAATCCGAACATCATTTCTACCGGCACCTCTTCATCGCGCATCGGCCAGCAACTCGGTCGCATCGGAATTTTTCCGGAAGGCTATCCCACGGATGTGAACATGATCACCAGCGTGATGGCCGTTGACGAATCGTTTGTTCCGGCCCTTGGCATGGAAATGAAATCGGGACGCAACTTCTCTCTGGACTTTGACGATTCATTGAATGTGATCATCAACGAAGAGATGACACGCTTCCTGAAATGGAATGATCCGATCGGAAGGAAGATCAGTCTTAATACTGGTCCGCAGCCAACCGACCTCACCGCCTATACGGTTGTAGGTGTGGTGAAAGATTTTCACTTTGCCACTGTGCGTCACAAACTGGAGCCTCTGTTTATGTTATACAACAAAAACAACAATGCGTTGTCGGTCAAAGTGAAAGCAGAGGGCATGACGCAGACCATAGCCTTCATCGAAGAGACCTGGAAACGAGTGAATACAGGCGCTACATTTGAATATGCTTTTTTGGATGAACAGTTTGCCAACCTGTATCGCAATGAACAAGCGTTCTCGCGTATGTTCACACACTTTACATTGCTTGCCATCTTCATCGCGGGTCTCGGATTATTTGCGTTGTCGGCTTTCACAGCAGAACAGCGCAAGAAAGAAATTGGAATTCGCAAAGTGATGGGCGCCAGCAATGGAGAAATCCTTTATCAACTTTCGGGAGAATTTTTGGGATTGGTAGCGATTGCCTTTGTGCTGGCCAGTGGCGTTTCCTATTATGTGATGCAACAATGGCTGAAAGATTTTCAATACAGCATTAGTATAGATGCGAACATATTTGTGATCACGGGAATTGTCTCTGTTCTCATTGCCTTACTCACGATTAGTTTTCAATCGGTAAAAGCTGCCCTGGCTAATCCGGTGGATTCGCTGCGAAGTGAATGAGTGAGACCATTTAACAAGAGAAACTACCACTGCTCAAATGGAAGGTCGGATTTAATGTATAAATTCGTTACTTCTTGTATTAAACTTATTTAACCTATGAAACATTCCATACGTCTTGTGCTTTTAGTTGCAGGCATATTCACCAGCATGATCGCGTGGTCGCAAATGACCGTGCCACCCAGCGGCAACAATCAGAAAAGCGAGGTAACGCAATACCTCGGTCTTGTTAAAGTTACCATTACCTACAACAGCCCGGATGTGGCAGGGCGCGAAATATGGGGCAAGCTTGTGCCTTATGGATTGACTAATTTAAATCTCCTAAAAAGCACCGAACAAAACCCATCGCCATGGCGAGCTGGTGCAAATGAAAACACAACCATCTCTTTTTCAAACGATGTAGAGGTAGAAGGCAAGCCCTTGAAGGCAGGTACCTATGGTATTCATATGATTCCGGGAACAGAAGATTGGGTGGTGATCTTTTCAAACTCATCCACAGCGTGGGGAAGTTTTTCCTATACGCCAACTGAAGATGCATTGCGTGTGACCGTGAAGGCAACGCCTTGCGAGTTCAATGAATTTTTAACGTATGAGTTTACTGACCGTCTTCAAAATAGCGCCACCGCCAGATTGAAGTGGGAAAAACTTGCCGTGCCTTTTAAAATCAGTGTGCCCAACGGTGATGATTTGTACATAAAAAAATTGCGCGAAGAATTTGTAAGTCAGAAGGGCTTCGCCTGGCAGAATGCCGTGCAGGCTGCCAACTTCTGTGCAACTAAAAAAGTTAATCTGGAAGAAGCTTTGCAGTGGACAAATGCATTCATCAATCCGCCTCGCAGTGTAAAATATTTTCCGTTGTATAATGCCAAGGGCAATGTACTGGCTGCGATGAATAAAAAAGAGGAAGCTGATGCTGTGATGAAAGAAGCCATCAACCTGCCCGATGCAACTGTGAACCAAATCACAAACTATGGACGCACGCTCATTTCGCAAAGACGTGAGAAGGATGCCATGCCGGTATTTGAATTGGCATTGAAAAGATATCCTGGCAACTCAACAGCATTGACTTCCATGGCACGCGGTTACTCCGCTACTGGCGACAGCAAGAAAGCGCTGAAGTTTGCACAAGATGCTTTGAAAGCAGAAACTGATCCTGCTGGTAAAACTTTTATAGACGGACTTATCAAAAAATTAGAAAAAGGAGAATCGATTAATTAAAGACGCAAAGTTGTATCGCATAAGGTTTCCAACCTTTTGAAGGTTGGAAACCTTTTTTTGTTAACACCAACTGCATAGAAGAAATATAGGCAATGCATATATTTAGATGTTGTGCGCAATTTGTTTGGGCCATTTGACCAATGAGATACATCTTGATTTTAGCAGTTCTTCTATGCGCTTGTGGTCAACCAAAAGACCCCGTGGACAAATCCGATCGGCTTGACTTAGAAAACAAAATAGAAGTAACGAAGGGGACTTACAATCCCAAAATTGACAGTTCATATTTTTTCCCATCGGATAGTAGTGACGTGACTTCAACTACTGAGTACTCTGACTATAGGATCACTACAACAATATTTCCAGTGATAAACAAATATGTGACTGTTTTTAGCGAATACTTTGACGAAAGGCGAGGAATAATAAGGGACAAAGTCCGGTATCGGGAATACAAACTACAAGTTGATATTACCGACCATGAGGGTCTGCACATAAAAAAGGTAATCACTAAGTATGATATTCCCGAAGCCATTTTTGGGACAAAGCCAAAATACTATTTTATTAGAGATGTAAAGTTTAAGGAGCTTCAGAATGATGAGTTTCGCTTTGACATAAAATTTTCAATAGATCAGGAACAAGAACCCGCAGCAATGATAAAGTACTATATTCCGCTAGTTGGCAGGTCGCGGTTTGAGGACTATCCAAGAACATTTTATGACTCGCTAAGACCGGAACCAACCGAGGACTAAAACAAACTGCGCACAACACAATGTATAGTCTATTGCGGGCTTCGGTTTAAGGTGTTAGTTTTATCATCATGCAACGTTTGGTGTCATGGGACAGTGTCGTGGTAGGTCGGGCAAATCATTCCTCGCGTCATTCATTTGCCCTCTGATAGATTTGTGTAACAATGCATGCTTCACGTGGGACAATTTTCATGGACATTTGTAGCTTTCTTTCTTCTTTCTTTTCGACTTCGGGCCCGTTTGACGAGTTAGGACAATGTCAACGCTAGTCCTACCATCCGGACAGAATCGAACGCTGACAAACTTGTAGTACGAGAAGATTACCGGAGTTTTTGGACTATAGATGTAGGCGAAGTATTTTCCAGCAGCATCTGACACTTGCATATTTCCATCTCCAGGACTATTGATATTTGCACCTGGCAACGGATTCCCGTTCTCATCACGAATAATGCCCGTTATTTTGTAAGGATAGATAAGCGAGTCTTTGGACTGCCCAGAAGCAAATTTGTTTGACACCAACAGAGCAATGAGAAAAAGAAGACGGACGACTTTCATGTTACCATTTGTAGAGATGACAGCAAGTTAACCGAATGACGACTTAACAGCAACCCAAGCAACATAAAGGGCTTACAGTAATCGGGCCACAGCTGCCAACAAAATGCATGTGCCATTTAAACCTGTGGTCGGTGTTGTCACCGATCCATATTAACTTGATCAGTTATTTCTGATATCACTTAGTAGTACTCAATCTGATGAACGATCACTGACGATGGTCTGTTGTTCACTAAAATTATTTGTTTCGTCCAATTGCCGTGTGGATCGTATTGATAAATATGTTTTTCATGGTCTTTTAAGTTTCCCTGAAGGCCATAGGTAAAAACATCGATCAGATTATTGTTGGCATCGTATTTTAAAATTGACTTCGAAGTCACCATACTGCTCTTCATGACTATCGTTTCGATCCGGTTATTTTTCTTATCGTATTTGTGGCGGGTTACACTCTGTTCATAAATAGTAGGTGAATATTGAATCTCCTCCAACAGATTCCCCCGGTCATCATAGGAATTCACTTCCCGCCTTTTCAGAGCTCCTCTTTCAAAATAGTAGTTCTCGATATTACGTTCATTTCTATCAAAGACCTGTTCCAGGGTTATAAGGAACGTGCCATTCATCGATTCTTCGGTCTTGAAAATCCGGTTGCCCAAACTGTCAAAGCGTGAAGTCTGTCGTGTGATGATCTTACCGTTCTCACCAAATTCATTGCTTTCAACTAACTCATTCGCAACACCGAATTTATTAATCACTTTTTTGGATAATGTTCCGCTGGAATGGTAAGTGTCTATTTCAAAGTTGTTGTTTTGCGCATCGTATTTGTAAACCGTTCGCAATTCCAGATTTCCCAGCGCACTAAATCTGCTTTTCTCCAGTAGTACTCCTTTAGGGCTAAAGCGTGAACTGTATACCTTTGACTCTTCTGTAACAGCTGGGCTGTAGGCGAACTGATCTTCACCAGCAATCGGATCATGAACCGATTCCAGTATGACTTTCACCTGTTGCGTTGACTTCCCGGCAGACTCATCATTACTCGTCTGCTTGCAAGCGAAAATCATTAAGCCGAAATAAACAAGAAAGAGATATTTCATTCCGTTATCGCGAGGTGTAGAGTAAAGATATTCAATAAAGAGTGATTTGATTCAGCGATCAAAAAACTCTTCTCTTATTTATCCTTCCCAATCGTAGCATTTTGCACGATGGGTTTCGCCCAAAAGCTGATGCTTATGATATAAGCCAGCGGCAAAAACAAAATCATCATTCCGGTTTGCAAACTGATAAGGTCTTTCAATTTTCCAATCAATAACGAAACAATCGCTCCGCCCGCAATGCCGGTGCAAAGAATGCCCGCGAACGAACCGTGAAATTTTGAAACGCTGTTGAGAGCCAAAGAAAAAATAATAGCATACATCACCGACAAACAAAATCCGAGTGCAGGAAAACCAAACAGTGCAAGACTTGAATTGCCAAACAAAGTGAATCCTAAAATAACCATCGCAGCCATCGTAAAGATTCGTAACACCAACTTGCTGTCCATCACCTTCAGCAATGCCATGCCCGGAATACAACCTACTGTCATCATGCCCCAAAACAATCCAACCGTCTCCGAACCTTCAGCTTCTGGTTTAAATCCGTGATAGGTCCTCAAGAATTCTGATATCCAGTTGGCAATGCCTTGTTCTGTTCCCACATAAGAAAATATGCCAAGAAAAAATAAAATCACATTTGGCTGCTTGAACAATTTAACGTGTGTATCCCACGCACCTACCGTTTCATCTTCCGTGCGAATTACTTTTGGTATAGGCGATATCAACACAAGAACAATCATCAAAAAACTGACAAATGTGAAAATCCAATAGATCGACACCCAAGGCAACGATACCGGAGTGAGATAGGAAATAAATGAAATCAAAACTCCACCCTGCGATTGCCCGCCCAGACTTGTGACGAGATATGAATAAACAAACGGGCTGAGAAATGAAGCAGCGCCAAATACCAATTGCGCGAAGACAGAATTAAATGCAAAATGTTTCTCCCCACCCACCACGCGCAGCAACGGATACATGATCACCTGAAGCAGCGCCATACCACATCCTATCAAAAACAACGAGCACAAGAAAACTGGAAAGGAAGGGAACAGTGAAAACAACAAAGCGCCACTCAGTGCCAGCAGCCAGGCAAATGCAATGCTTTTCTTTTCATCATACTTTTGCACAATCATTCCCGAAGGAATGGACATCAGCGCATACGCAATAAAAAAAGAAAAAGGAAGCAAACCCGTCATCGTTCCGTTGAGAGAAAAACTGTCGCTCACATTGGGATTGATGGCACCCAGAATGTTGGTGAGAAAAGAAATGGCAAAAAACACGATAAAAATCAGAACGAGCAGGTAGTAATTTTTCTTCACAATCAAATAAGTTTATGCGTACCTTCAGAAAATATCAATCGCGACAGCAATATATTGAAAGATGTAATATTTCACATTAGCCAAACCGATTAACACATATGGTTGCCTCTTTCCGTATGTATCTGCCTCATATAAATAACCTGAATCGGCCCGAAACAAAAATTCATAATTTGTCAGCATCAAATCATTAACAGAAAAAAGCACATGAACGTAAAAACAAATCGGTTACTCTTCGCACTCATCATTTGTCTGTCGGGTTTTCAACTCGCCTTCGCACAAAAAGGTGCGACCAACGAATGGCGACAGTTATTCAACGGTAAAGACCTTACCGGATGGCGACATGTTGGTGATGGAAACATGACAGTTGAAAATGGAATCATTCAGACTCACGGTGGTATGGGGTTGCTGTATTGGACCGGAGAAAAATTTGGGAACTGCACCATCCGGGTAGTATATCGAATGGAAAAAGAAAACAGCAACTCTGGTTTCTTTATTCGAATACCCATTGAGCCAATGGAAGCGTGGATGCCGGTGTTTTATGGATACGAAGTTCAGATCGACAACCATCCTGAGACATCCGATGAAGATGAATATCATTCTACCGGAATGTTATATGCGTTTACAAAACCACTCGCCATTGCCTGGAAGCCCGGACCCGAATGGAATACATTTGAAATCACGTTGGATGGAGACCGCACAATCGTGATGCTGAACGGAGTAAAAGTGACTGACTTCAAAGAAGGTGATCCTGTTCCGCCACGTAAATTTGATTTCGAACCATTTCCCGGCAGGCGGCCCGACTTCGGTTACATCGGCATGCAAAACCATGGCGAGCACGATGTCGTGTTCTATAAAGAAATTGCCGTGAAGCCTCTTGCCAAAAAGAAATAAACGATCGACATTATTACTTACTTCATCGAAGATCATGAAAGAGCCTAAAAAGAAGAGTTCAAAATTATCCAGACGCAAGTTTATTCAAATGGCGTCTACCAGTGCAGCTGCGTTTTCCATCATTCCCAGCTTTACGGTGAGTGGGCTGGGTCACGTAAACCCGAGCGACAAATTATACATCGCTGCGATTGGTTGTGGTGGTGAAGGCGAAAACGATATTCATCATTATGCCACCGCTCCGAAAAAGAATGCTGTGGTTTCATTTTTATGCGATGTAGATGATCGCATGGCGGCACCGCGCATAAAAGAATTTCCGAAAGCAAAGTTTTATCACGACTGGCGCGAGATGTTTGAAAAAGAAAGTAAAAATTTCGATGCTGTCTCGGTGGCTATTCCCGATCACAATCACGCCATTGTTGGCTTGAGTGCAATGCAATTGAACAAACATCTGTATTTGCAAAAGCCACTCTCACATGATATTTATGAAGCGCGCATTCTTACCGAGGCGGCACAGAAATATAAAGTTGTTACACAGATGGGCGATCAGGGTGCGTCATCCGATGGCATGTTCACTTTGCGTGAGTGGATAGAAGCGGGACTGCTGGGTGACATCACAAAAGTTTATTGCTGGACGGACCGCCCAGTGTGGCCGCAAGGAATTGGCTGGCCCGACAAACATCCTGTAGTACCCAAAGAACTTAAGTGGGACCTTTGGTTGGGAACAGCAGAATCTACGGAGTACATCGACAACCTTGTACCGTTCAACTGGCGCGGCTGGTGGAGATTTGGAACAGGTGCACTGGGCGACATGGGTTGTCACATCATCGGCCCTCCGTTTAAGTTGCTTGATCTGGGATATCCAACAGAAGTATCGGGTAGTGCAAGCACGGTGTACGATGGAATTTTTTCTGAAGCAGATTTTCCGCTGAGCGGCCCCGTGTCGAGTAACATTCGCTTTAAGTTCAAACTGAAAGATGGAAAAGATCTGGACCTCTATTGGATGGATGGTGGCATCACGCCCGAGCGGCCCAAAGAACTCGATGCAGACTCGAACATGAACAGCATATTGGGCGATTGGCCAAATGTGGGCGACTTTGAAGGCAGCACACTTTTCGTAGGCACGAAAGGCAAAGCAGCTTGTGGTTGGGGCGGACGAAATCCAATACTACTTCCGCTTTCATTAAACAAAGAGATCAATGTGCCGAAGAAATACAAGCGCGTGGAAGGCGACATGGATGGACATTGGTGGCAATGGGTAGATGCGTGTATTGCAGGTTATGGCAATGCAGAAGTGTCGTCTCCCTTTGTAGGATATGCAGGGCCACTCACCGAAACCGTTTTGATGGGCAACCTATTGCTGCGCACATTTAGTTTGCGCGAAAAAATTACACGCAAAGATCCGGTTTACGGAGATCAGGTTGGATACAATTATCCGGGGCGCTACATTTCACATACGTGGGATGCGATCAATATGAAAGTGACCAACTTCCCGATGGCGAATCAATTTGTGGAACGCACGTACCGCCAGGGCTGGGGTGAATTGAAGCTCTGACGTAAACATATCGCACTACAACAACTCGGCATCCAACTTACGCGTCATGTAATCTTGTTCGGTGTGGCCAAGTGTTGTGGTACGCTTTTTAATTTCATCGTTGGCAACCGCCACCGATTCAATTTCTCTGCATCTGAATTGATGCTCGGCCATGTGCAGCAACGCATCATAAGGTCCTTTCTTGGAAAGTAACTTTACCAGGATAGGTGTTGACTCCATCACAAGAAAAAGTAAAATGATAAAAATATGCGCCCACCACATGGCCTGGCTTTCGGCTGTGAGGCGACTAAGAGCTTCCATCCGTGCAGCAGGACCATCAATCTTCGAGTGCGCCAAAGCACCAGTAGTCGTTTGCATATCTGTTCCAGTTTTGCTTAATGCTGTTTCAAGTTCTGCTATTCTTGAATTAGCAGTGCTGCGCAACGCTGCAAGTTCAGCTTCTGCCCTATCGGCATCGGCTTTCTTTATCTTATAAATCGGACCAAGGTTTCTGATTTTACTGCCGCCTGTTCCATCGGCTTCCTGTTGTGCGGCACGCACGAGCTCATCGCGCTGACGTGTTTTGGTTACAACTTCCTGCTGAAGTGTTTGAATATCTTCGCGATGCTGTCGCATGGTAGGTTCGTACCGCGACTTCGCTTCGGCTTCCTGCGTAGCATATACCTGCTGTTCCATCACAATCAATTGCGGCTCAATCTCCTTGGCAAAGATTTTTAATTCCAGTGGCTTTGCAATGATAAGCGAGATGATGATCGCCAGCAATAACCGCGGAAGCGCACTCCACAACTCACGGCCAGGTTTCTCTTCTTTTCTAATGCTTGATACAATGAATCGGTCGAGGTTAAAAATCATAAGGCCCCAAATGATGCCAAGAGCACCCGCGATATAATAATTATCAAAAACTGTAAACAAGGCATAGCCGGCAGCCAGCGCAGCAAAGAGGCCGGTAAAAAATATGGTGCCACCGATACCAATGTGTTTACTTTTTTCAGTCGGACATTGGTCCAGCAACTGCAAATCGGCACCGGAAGCAAATAAAAAGAAGGTTGAGATTTTTTTCATGAAGGCTTAACGTTGGGGTGAGTAAACAAAATATATTCTCCTCTCAATAAATGTTCCATCAACAAAATCGGTCGATTTAAAAACAAAGCGTGTGCGAGTTGTTCAGAATTGAACAATTAGATGTACATTTTATTGGAAAGGTTGCAGATATTGTCCTGCTCTCTATTAAAAATGATTGTTGCATTTGACCACCGCTTACCTCACTCGTATCAGTAATCAAATGAACGGATGTCTGTTGTCATAGACCCCAAACTTATCGAACAAGCGAAGAACGGAGATCACCACGCTTTTCGCAAAGTGGTAGATGCCCATGCTGGCTTTGCCTATGCGGTAGCATTTCGGTTTGTTGGCAACAGAAGCGAAGCGGAAGACATTGCACAAGAAGCGTTCATCAAGCTATGGAAGAACCTGAAAACATATCGGCCCGAAATAAAACTGACGACATGGTTTTACAAAATCATCATGAACCTGTGCCTGGACTTTTTAAAATCATCGCAGCGGAGACATCAGCTAAAGTCGGAAGATATCGAAACAAATAGTTCGATTGAAGATCGAAGCGGATCTGACAGAGAACTAGAGAACGCAGAGCTGTTAAATGTGATTATACAATTATCAAAACAACTTACTCCGAAACAACAAAGTGTATTTGTTCTGCGCGACTTGGAAACGCTGCCCGCTGAAGAAGTTAGTGAGATCACGGGAATGGACCTGGGCCAGATCAAAAGCAATTTGTATTACGCCCGAATAAAAATAAGAGAAGGAATAACCAAACATTATCAGGAAACGAAAAGCTTGACGTCATGAGTTGCAAGGAAATTGAAAAACAGATTGTACTTTTTTCTGAGTTAACCGATCTGGAGAAAGAACGAGTGATGAAGCACATTGAAACTTGTGCCGCTTGCGCTGAATTGTTTAAAACCGAAACGAGCACTGCAAACATCATTGGCCGCGCCAGCCAAACACAGTTGGAATTAACTCATCCGCATCAGCTGACAAATGTTGTGATGGCGATAATCGAAAAAGAAGATCGTCAACGAGCTAGTTGGATAGACCTCTCCTTTCTAAACTTTGACTTGTGTATTGTGAAATACAGCATGACTGCGTTGTCGCTGCTGTTGATTTTATCTTTTGCCATTGAACTCACCAAAGCTCCGGACATTCAAGGTCAGCGATTGGTTGTGAAAACAAACCATGCCACGTCAGTTCTGTTGGATAAAGAAAGTTTCAGCAAAGAGTTAAGCAAGAGCAAGTCGACTGCCAATTTCTTTTTGTCAAACAATTGCAGGAGCCCGTTTAACATTAATAAAATAGACATGACATGCTGGAAGCAAAGAATGAATAACAACTAACTATTTACTTCGTGAACCTTTGAGTCTTTGTGCCTCGCCAAAATAAATTCAACAACATGAAACACATTATTATCACCCTATTAATCGGAACCGTTTTACTGACATCTTGCGAACACCCCATGACATTGGAGACCGATGTGCACGAAGATGGCTCGCTGGACAAAACCATCACGTTTGAAAACGGTGACTCTGTTATTTTTAACTACAACATGTTTGCGATTAATGCCGCCAAAGGATGGTCGGTTGAGACGGTGCCATTGCCTGTATCAAAAACAGAAAGTGGAAACGACAAGGTGGAATACAAAATCAGTTTTAAAAAACATTTCTCCTCGGTGGATGATGTGAATAACGAACTGAATGCGGCCCCAGATTCTGTTTTTAAAATCAAATCCACTTTTGAAAAGAGGTTCCGCTGGTTCTATACCTACATCCGTTATTCCGAAACGTATCTGCCGATTAATCGCTTTAAAAAATTATCAGAAGAAGATTACCTAAACGCAGAAGACCATCAGTTCATTGAGCGCCTTCCGGGGGAAGGCAAGCACATTTCAAAAGCCGACAGTCTTTATTTACAAATGCTCAACGTTAAAATCAACGACTACTATGCCAACATGGCCATCTTCAACGAAGAGTATGAAATCCTTACGGAGCTGGTCAGGCGTAGTAACCTGGACAAACGCTGGATGGACACCGTTGCTCACAAAAGAGAATACATTTATAACCACGTAGACAAAATGAGAGGCGAACCAGAATTTGCATTGATGATTGCCGATAGTTTACATATTCCACTCCAACATGATAACGCGCGCAAAGATCTTAAAGTCCTGGCCAAAGACCTCAACAGCCGCATAGCCTTCATGGGTTATGCCAACGATGGAAAATATAAAAACATCATCAACATGCCGTGGACGATTGTCAACTCCAATGCCGACTCTGTGGCCGGCAACAAACTGTTCTGGCGGCCGCTGGTCACAAAATTTTTGTTCAACGAATACGAGATGTATGCCGAATCGCGAAAGCCGAATGTGTGGGCAATGATTGTCTCGGCTGTTGTGGTTGTCCTAACTATTCTGTTGTTGATCAGGAAAAGCAAATAACGGCTACAAATTTTTCACGATTAAATTTGTGTGATGCCCTTGCAACATCGCACCGTAAAGTCCTATCTTGGTTTGGTAAGCGTTTGATTGTTACGTCCAGCGCGAAAGACGATAACCCATGAACAAGAATAGACTAGAAGCATTCAGCGATGGCGTGTTTGCCATCATCATCACCATTATGGTACTGGAAATAAAAGTACCTCACGGGCAGGAGTTTAAAGATCTTATTCATCTGATCCCGATTGTGCTAAGCTATGTATTGAGTTTCATCTATTTGGGCATCTATTGGAACAACCATCATCACCTGATGCACACGGTGAAGCGAGTGAAGGGTGATGTTCTCTGGGCCAATCTTCATCTTCTCTTTTGGCTTTCGTTAGTGCCTTTTGCTACGGCATGGATGGGCGAAAATCATTTTAGTGCAGCGCCCATGGCAGTTTACGGTTTCATGCTGCTGATGGCGGCATTGGCCTACTACCTGCTGCAACTTCGAATTATTAAAAATGACGGGCCCAATTCGGTGCTGGCGAAAGCACTTGGAAAAGACGTGAAGGGAAAGATGTCACCCGTGATCTATTTGATCGCCATCGGATCAAGTTGGATCAGTTCATGGATTTCCGGAGGGCTGTACATTTTGGTGGCGTTGATCTGGTTGATCCCCGATCGCAGAATTGAACGAACGCTGGGCGAAGGAGAAAAATCGAATTAATGAGTTTTGGCACCGGCTGCTTTAATGGAATTGTGTGCAAGCTATTTTGGAAAATGACGGTTATTGAGTTAGAGACTACGATTAAAGCTGGTGTTGAACGATGTTTCGACCTAACGAGAGACATCAACATTCATAAACTTTCGACTGAAAAGACAAATGAAAAAGCAATTGCTGGACGAACAAGTGGGCTTTGTGAACTCGGAGACAAAGTAACTTGGGAGGCAAGACATTTTAGTATCCGACAGCGACTCAGTGTGGAGATTACAAAGTTTAATAAACCTTATTTCTTTGAAGACCGAATGATAAAAGGTGCGTTTAAGTCAATGAGACATGAACACCATTTCAGAGAAATTAATGGGACAACATTGATGACGGACAAATTTATGTATCAAGTTCCATTTGGACTACTTGGTAAACTTTTCGACAAGGTTATTCTAAAAAATTACATGACTAAATTCCTGCTGACTCGGAATAGAATTATCAAAGAAATAGCCGAGAAAAAATAGCCAGCGCACAACGACATGTTTGTGCTATGATCTGGCGACCAGTTATATTTTAGTAACTTTATCCAACACGTTTTGGTTTCGCGGGACAACACGCATCTTCGGAAGTGGCCACATCGCAAACACAAACATTGTGTACAAGCAATTAATGATTGACATGTTCCAAATGAAAATATGGACTACAACGCTAATCATGATTTTTTCTCTTCAGTTGTTCGGACAGACCATGCGAAAGAGGAATATCGTCTGGGTTATCCCAGCGGTGAATACCAGAATAAATGGACTGGCGGGCGGACTAATAATAAATGGCCTGAAGTATAAAGGTGATTCGCTGACGACCATTGTAAACGGAGTTAGCGCTGAACTATTTGGAGTTGGTTTATTTGTTCCCCTAGCACCATCCGACCCTATGTTCAGAGAACCTGACAGTACTTATAAAAATAAAGTACTTAGGGACTCAATTATTAAAACATACGACATTGCCAAGTATAGAGTAAACGGTCTGGCTTTATCCGGTGGTGGCGTAGGCGGACATGACATCACAATAAATGGTGTCAATATTTCAGGCATAAATTCATTAACAGGAAAAGTAAATGGAATATCTGTTTGCACTTTTATGAATTACAGTGGAGTAGTAAATGGAGTTAGCGTTGCAGTTCTATTCAATGGGACCCTCCAGACAAAGGGACTCCAAATTGCACTATTTAATCGGACGACAAAGTTACGTGGCATTCAATTGGGACTATGGAATGTTAACGAGATGAGGCGATTACCTTTCGTTAATTGGAATTTCAAATAGAATCGCCAGCACACAATAGGCAGCTATTTGCAATTGCATCGTTTGGTGTTAAATTAATGTTTATGTTTCAAAATGTAATTCGGTCAACGAGACAGTTCGGAGCAGGTTTTATAGCACTCTTGGTGACTTTTGTTTATGGACTTAGTTGAGACCTGGAAATGAAACAAGGGACAGGAAAGATTTGGTTTTATTACATCGGGACATTTACTCTCGCTCTCGCTTGTGGACTAATTTTTGGTTTCACCGACTCACATACACCACCATTGACATTTCTACTGGAGTTACTAATTATTCCCGTTGGACTCATTTGGCTAACGGTGGACATAATAATTTTAAAAACAAGAAAGTTAAAACAAACGGGACGGCTTAACGCTCATTTATTTGGACTTGTGACAAATGGAATGTTAATGACGTACATATTAACAAGGTGACGTTGGGCGAAGCGAATAATAACAAACTACCCAATTGAAATTCAATCAAAAAGATGATTAAACACTTTAGAAATCTACGGGCTGGATTACTCGATAAAAAGCAATTAAGAAAATACCTTTTCTATGCTTTAAGTGAGATCGTTTTGGTGATAATCGGCATCCTGGTAGCGATACAAGTTGATAATTGGAATAATGACCGTAAGGAAAGAAATCAACTACATGCTACGCTCGATCAGGTTTATACCGTTTTTGATCGTGACCTGGACAGGTTTATCTCACTTCGGACGGGCTATGAAAAGCAAATAGCCATGATAGACTCCATTCTTGTGAATCCTAAGGGGATCAGGCCAGAGCTGCTTCCATTTATGCTGTATTACATTGACCTGGGTTATGAATCTCTTTCAACGGAAGTTACAAACCTGGTGCAAGATTTAAACCTTAATCCAGACGATGTTCGTCAGCGAAATCTGGCAAAGGCCATTTCGGAATATGAACGAAATTTCAATGTCACCTCCTATTTTGTTAAGAAGTACATAACCCAATTATTGCAACAGCAAAAGCTGCCTCAGCCAAGTTTAATATTTCAAACATCGGATCAAGGGAACTTTCAAAATGTTGATTTAAGTCTTTTTGACGAAGAGGAAATTAAATTGGTTTGGGAATTATTGGATAATCCTTCACTCCGGAGGGCGTTGAAATCTGCCCGAAATGAAAAAGTAATCAATAACCAAATACTCGAATTCAACATTGGTATTATAAAATCAAAGAAGATAGCAATTAAAGATTACTACCCTGATGTAGTTTTGTTATACCGCACCATCGGATTGATAGGCGATGGAACCGAAACCAATAACTGGGAGCAAGATGTTGACTTAGTGCCCACTGATCAGGTGAAAGCGATTTGGGAAGGAGACGTAACCCTACGGGACGGGTTTGTCAAATTCAGAGAGGGTGATGATTGGACAATCAATTGGGGTGGAAAGGGATTTCCCGAAGGCAATACAATATGGTATGGCGACAATATAAAAGTGTATCCGGGTCGATATCATGTTGTATTCAATCTTTCTGACAGAACCTATAAGTTTTCCAAGTGGGACCAATAAGGGCATAAAACAAACATTGGGAGTTGATGGCAATAAAAAATGAGAGCACTAACCACGATATTGATATTAGTCACACTGACCTCTTACGGGCAGGGAAAGAATCCGATAAAACTAGGACTAGGAATCGTTGCCATTAAAGACACGTATGATGAATCCAGGATCGTGACAGTTTACAAGGGCGAGGACTTAAAAACTAAAATTGAAGACTTTAGTTTATACGGACAACTTAAAAACGTTTCGCCCTATTATTTCAAACCTGATTATGGACTATGTTATTTCGTTTGCCTCGAAAAGACCAAAGACTATTTTAAAATTCTAATTAACGACAAAGAAGAAGGATTTCTTAAAAACGACAACGACAAATACTTCAAGACCTGGGAGTCATTATTAATTAATGCGACAGTTGAACGGCTAGACATTAAGGCTAATCCATTAAAAACCGACCCAACTAAAAATGGTGAGACGATAACTCTACAACATGACACAGTGGACAGGTTACAAGTCATTGACGTGATAGAAATAAAAGGAGAACATTGGATAAAAGTCCAGTATTCAAAATCTGGTAAAGTCCCATGCGACAAGGGAACGACAGACTGCGGTGAAGGTTGGATAAAATGGAAATCCGAGGACAAATTGTTAGTTAATATATTATTACTGTGTTGAACGCGAATTACCACACAGTGTGTTTGTGTTAGCTTGGGCTGACGTATTGTTATAAAATTTAGTTTCTTAATTTCGTCTATCACCATAAGACTGTTTACTAATCTCCCAAACCCTCAATAAATAAAATGAAAAAATTAATCAGAGTCTTTTTGCTCATAGTGTGTGCACTTGCACTTTTGGCATCGTGCAACAACAGCAACAATCCAATCAGCAACAGTACCTATGGCGAAGCAACCCAGGAATTGGTGGTGATGGTAAACCAGGACACGCTGCTAAAGTCTCTGCTTGTTTCATCCATTCAAAAAGCTAGAGAAATAAATCCAGACTCGGTTACAAATCCTGCTCAATCGCTGGAGCGCTATTATGCGTTTGTCTCCAAAGCCGAATCGTCCATGCCGTGGGGATACTACATGGCCGACCACCAGCTGCCCTCTACGTTCGAACATATTTTTCAATCGCTTGGCGCTTTTTATTTTGTGATTGATCAGCCGTTGACGCAGTTAGAAGGCAAAGGTTTATTTCGCAACTCACTTCAATACTACGAACCATTTGCCAAGTGGCTGACCGTTTTTAACAAGTCGTGGCAAAAACATCTGGATTCGGAAAAATCGTGGACTGATGAATATTACAAAACAGTTGCCAACGATTCTGCTTTTGGTTTGCAACATGGTTGGTACGAAGATTCTAAAAACTGGAAAACATTTAATCAGTTTTTTGCAAGGCACTTAAGTTCAGCATCTGCAAGACCGATTGCATCACCGGAAGATAATTCGGTGGTTACTTCATTTGCAGATGCCGTGCCGCAAGGTGTTTGGGCCATTGACAGCTCGTCCACTATTGCAGATGAAGAGGGCGTATCGGTTAAGTCGGCCAGCATAAAGCAAATAACAAAACTATTGGGCGAGGACAGTCAGTATAAGAATGCTTTTGCCAACGGAACATTTACGCATTCGTTTTTAAATGTTAACGACTACCACCGCTATCATTTTCCCATGAGCGGAACCATCAAAGAAGTGCGCATC
Source organism: Cyclobacteriaceae bacterium (assembly GCA_044222145.1). Taxonomy (GTDB): domain Bacteria; phylum Bacteroidota; class Bacteroidia; order Cytophagales; family Cyclobacteriaceae; genus ELB16-189. The sequence goes on along the minus strand of JBGANU010000005.1, from coordinate 167,850 downwards.
ATTCAAGGCTTAAATCCAACCGGAGGTGTTATCACCTGGAGTGCTGATAAAAACCAATATGAGTTTAATCCTTCCTCAACAAATTGGCAGATGCTGGAAACCCGTGGCAGTGTTATTTTGGATACGAAAGAGTACGGTTTAGTAGCATTGCTGCCCATCGGAATGGCGGCAGTAGGTTCGGTAAATTTTGATCCACACGTGAAAGTTGGGCAAGAGATAAAAAAGGGAGATGGGTTAGGTTATTTCCTGTTTGGCGGTTCTGACTTTATTATGATTTTTCAAGACAAAGTCAGTTTCACATTAGATGCACCTAAGGAAAGCAATTCCAATCATTACAAGCATATGTTGATGGGAGAACGACTTGGACATTTGAAGATTAGAAAATAACAAGAGAGAACTTGCCACCGTCAAGATGTTCATACAAAAAATGCAAAGCCACCTTTTGACTATTAAAATTCAGTGACCATGAAAATAATCTTTATAACGCTGACGCTTGTTCTCGGACTTCTTATACTTAGCGAAGGACAAACAAAAGCAGTTGAACCTTCAACGGCACCCATGTGGACAGAAGCGGATAGAAAATATCTATTGGAAAATCTGATTCGCTCAAAAGAAGAAATACTGGCGGAAACGAAGAATCTTACAAAAGAGCAATGGAATTTTAAAGAGAGTCCAGACCGCTGGAACATCAATCAAATTATAGAACACCTCTGCTTTTGGGAATTAATTCAGATGAATGAAATTTCCGTTTCGCTGCAAATGGGTCCATTACCTCAAATGCAGCCGCAACCGGATAGTATTTTTATTGATCCTGATCCGAATAGACGGAAGAAAAATATCACCACCGACTATACAAAGCCTTTCACCTATAGTGTTCCGTTAGGGAACAATGAAGGGAAGAACAATATTATTTGGTACTCCAAGATGCGGAACGAGTCAATTGACTATTTAAAAAAGACAAACGATAACTTAAGAATTCACTTTGTCAATTTCGGACCTAACATTCATCAACAGTATATGATGTTCTTCCGTCATTCCTTTCGCCATTTGGGACAAATAAAAGAGATAAAGGCGAATCCTAACTATCCAAAGTAGCTGATAGACCAAATTGATAATTGAGTGCAGTTTTTGTTTCTTTAATTTGATTCACTAGGACACGGAAACACAACTATCCTCATGACTACCTCCTTCCAAACAAGGGTTGAGATCAAGGCGCAGCCTGCCGAGGTTTGGAAGACATTGACTCATCCCGAGCGGATGATGCTGTGGATGGGAGAACCCGAGATGAACATTGAAATACACACCGATTGGAAACTCAATGGCCCCATTCTCGTCCGCGGCTTTCATCATACCGCCTTTGAAAACAAAGGTATGGTTGTAACGTTTGAACCCGAAAAGAGAGTAAGCTATACACATCTTAGTTCGCTGTCACGCCTTGCCGACAAACCCGAAAACTATTCGCTGCTTGAGTTTGATATAACTGCCGTTGGCCATCACACCCAGTTGGCGCTCACCATCAACAACTTTCCAACAGAAGCCATTCGCAAGCACCTGGAATTTTATTGGCGAACCACGCTACTGTCGATAAAAAACACGCTGGAAAAACAAACGGCTTAAACCAGTCTTGTAAATCTTTGTGTCGCTTACAACCGGAAAGAATTATATTTCGAAATCTCAGCATCGTTAACAATATGAAGCACCACGCCAAATCCATTCGTCCGTTTATCGGAGCAAAGGACTTTACACAATCGCGCAACTTTTATCGCGACCTGGGTTTTCAGGAAAGTGTGTTGTCGCCCAACATGTCGTACTTTAAAACCGAAGCGTTTGGATTTTATTTACAAGACGCTTACGTGAAAGATTGGATCGACAACACCATGATCTTTCTGGAAGTAGATGATGTGGACCGTTACTGGAAAGAACTTTCTGCATTGAACCTGACAGCCAGCTATGCCGGTGTGAGACTAACGCCCATCCGCGATTATGACTGGGGCCGCGAATGTTTCTTGCACGATCCATCGGGCATACTCTGGCACTTCGGACAGTTTAGATAACACCATGACCTTGATGGAAAGAAGAAAGTTTATCCTGTCAACACTTGCCATGTTACCGGTTACGGCATTTGCAAAAGTAAAGTCCCTTCTTACGATGAGAACGGATAAGGGCTTCAAGGTTAGTTCAGGCGAAGCACGTTTTGGCATACATTACAAAATGAAAGGGGTGACACTCAATACCCTTGATATCAAAATTTCGGGCAAAGACACAGAAAATGATTTGGCTGTCTTTGAACAAACTGGCCTTACACCCAATGGAGGGCCTCCTTTACATCTGCATCCATTTCAGGATGAATGGTTTTATGTGGTGGAAGGTGAATATATATTTCAGGTGGGTGATGAGAAATTTCCACTAAAAAGTGGAGATACTATTTTTCTTCCCCGAAATATTCAACATGCTTTTGTGCAATTAACCGAGAAAGGAAAAATGATTGTCTCCTACCTTCCTGCCGGAAAAATGGAATCATTTTTTGAGATGACCGACAAATGGACATCGCTACCCACAAAGGAAGAAATTGCGAAAGCCTTTGCAGATCATGATATGAAAGTGGTTGGACCTCCCTTAAAGGTTGGATAATTCGGATATTCAGAACTGTTAGCTTTTATTTCAATCCAATACCATTTTGAAATACATTACGCGCACCGTCTGGATTCTATCACTAATCAGCATGTTCACCGACACCGCCAGTGAAATGTTGTATCCTGTGATGCCTATTTATTTGAAGACGATTGGTTTTTCAATTGTGCTGATTGGAGTGCTGGAAGGAATTGCTGAAGCAACGGCAGGATTAAGCAAAGGTTATTTCGGAAAACTTTCGGACAGCACAGGAAGACGCGTTCCCTTTGTACAGGTCGGCTATGCATTAAGCGCATTGTCAAAACCGATGATGGCCGTTTTTATTTATCCACTTTGGATTTTCCTGGCGCGCACCATCGATCGATTTGGCAAAGGAATCCGCACGGGTGCACGTGACGCCATACTTTCTGAGGAAGCGACACCCGAAACAAAAGGCAAAGTGTTTGGCTTTCACCGATCGATGGATACATTAGGTGCCGTGATGGGTCCATCCTTTGCGTTGCTCTATCTTTATTTTTATCCGCAAGATTATAAAACACTTTTTCTTATCGCGTTCATTCCTGGTGTGCTGGCGGTGCTTTCTTCCTTTCTCCTAAAGGATAAACACACCAATCCAACTGCGGTAAAAACAACAACATCATTTTTCTCTTTCTTACAGTATTGGAAAGCAAGTCCAATTGCGTATCGAAAGTTAGTCATCGGATTATTGGTGTTCACGCTGTTCAACAGTTCGGATGTATTTCTTTTGCTGCAAGCCAAACAATCGGGGCTGAGCGATACCATGGTAATTGGCGTATACATTTTTTACAATCTTGTGTATGCGTTGTTTGCTTTTCCGATTGGCATCGTGGCTGACAAAATAGGACTTAAGACAATTTTTATCGCGGGGCTATTGTTATTTGCGATCGTCTACTTTGGAATGGCGCTATACACCAACACGTATTTTATTATTGCCCTTTTCTTTTTGTATGGAATTTATGCGGCCGCTACAGAGGGAATATCGAAAGCCTGGATATCGAACATTACGGATAAGCAAACTATTGCTACTGCCATCGGCACCTATTCGGGCCTTCAAAGTATTTGTACCATGCTGGCCAGTTCACTCACAGGCCTTATCTGGTTTCAATATGGATCAGCGGCCGCGTTTATGGCGACTGCCGGTGTCACCATCTTAGTGGCGCTCTATTTTATGGCGCTTCCAAAACCTTCGTGATCGCTCGGCAATTGGCGTTGCGACTTTCCTTTCCGGGCTCAAAATGGCATCCATTTAAATGAATCGAAAGAGTATATTCCAACAAGACCTAACAAGTAACTCGATTGGCGAACATTAATTTTTAGTATAAAGACGAGCCACTTTAGTTTTAAATTTTTTCAATGAAACATAAATTGAAGTACATCGTTTCAACTACCTTGCCTGGTGTAAATTTCAACAAATGACCTCCGCTCAGATCTCATCCGTGTCAAGGCTTAATCTCTTAATTGCTCTGTTATTTTTTAGCGTTGCCACATCAATTGCGCAGCCTGTTGCACAACAAGGATTGCTGGATGCGCGCAGCGTTGATTTCAAAAACGATCGTCTTCCGCTAACAGGAGACTGGCGTTACTTTGAAGATCAGTTGCTTACGCCATCGGATATTGCAATGGCAAAAAGCACGTTTGCTTATTTTCCAAAAGTGTGGAATGAAACCAAAAACAGCGGACAAGGATATGCCACCTACGCACTTGACGTGATCGTTCCTGCGCAAGAAGAAATATTGGCGCTTGAAATTCCTCAGATTTATTCCTGTTATCAGCTATGGGCGAATGGGCAGCTTATCGCCAGTAATGGCACAGTAGGAAAAACGTTGGCCGAAACCGTTCCGCAGTGGTTGCCTCAAACCGTTTCATTCACCAAAACTTCCGATACCGTTTCAATCGTTTTGCAGATTGCCAACTTTCATCACTTCAAAGGCGGCTCGAAAGATCCGATCTATCTTGGCTCGGGAGAACTGCTTCAACACCATCGTAGTCTGGCACTGGGCAGCAACCTTACAGAATCATTGTTGCTGGGATTTGTTGGATTTATTTTTCTGGTGCTCTATCTGATTACCGAGAAGAAAAAGATCATCATCTATTTCGCGCTCTTGTGCCTCACCTGGTCGGTGCGCGCTGTGTTCTCAAATTTATATGCCGCTATTTCTTTCATGCCCGATTTCAACTGGACCGTGATGGTAAAGATTGAATACGTGACGTTATTCTTCACCATGATCTGGGCCATTCTCTTCTTAGGTCGCGTATTCGTAAAAGAAGATAATAAGATCGTAAAGTACTTGCTGGTGGGCAGCAACAGTATGTTCATCACCTATGCCATTTTAACGTCACCGGTTTCCTTTACACAGTGGTTGCCTGTTTACTTATCGTTTTGTGCTGCATTACTTTTGTATGCTGTTACGTTGGTATTGCGTGCGCTTGTGAACGAACGTCTTGGCGCCACGTTCCTCACCATCTCGGTGCTTTTGGGAATCTGTCTTTTTGCGTACGATGTTTTTTCATACGAAGGGTTTTTCAGCTATAACCCGATTGTATTCAGTGCGGCTTATATCGTCATCTTCTCATTGATGGCCGTGGTGTTGTTGTTACATCTCAACATCATCAAGAGCAAACCCCAGTCGTCCAGTCGTTTAACTTTCAACGATCTGTACAAAGAAGAAAAGCCGCTTTCGAAATATTAAAGATGGAATACAAAGCTTCATTGGATCGGGTATCAAAAACAATCACCGGATTTATAACGGTATTATTCCTCGGGATTATTAGTTATCAGGTGTGGTTGATGTCTGAAGATTCCTTTAACCTGCAGCATTTCGGAGCCACCATCTTCACAACGGTTTTACTCATTGCCATTTATGGATTTTGCTATTTGTTCCGTCCCATAAAGTACCTTGTTGCTAATGGAAAGATCATCATTAAGCGGCCTTTTAAAGATGTGTCGTTTGACATCAGCAATATCAACGATGTTTTCTTAACACAAAAAGACGCGATGAAATGGACCCTCCGCACGTTTGGCAATGGCGGACTCTTTGGCTATTTCGGGTACTTCAGAAATGGCGCTTTCGGAAACATGACCTGGTATGCCACCAAACGAAGCAACTACCTGCTTTTCAATACACGTGATCACGAAACAATTGTCTTAACGCCAGACAATCCGGAAATGATCAACGAGATAAAAAAAGAGATGCTGAAGTAAGTCTGGGATTTTAGCTGACTAAGCGTTAAAAATAATTTCAACTTTCCCTTATGGAAAGTGATCCTCAACTTCATCTATGCAGTAGAAACAAAAACTACTGCCATGAAAAAGACAACGTTTATTATCGCCTTTGCGCTGATGCTGATTGGCGCTATCGTGTTGCCCTCCTTCACACTTAAGAAGGAAAAAAAGAAGAAACATTTCTCTACCTACCGCAGCATTCCAAAGGGATGCGTGTATCGTACCCTGATGGGTGAAGAATCTTCTGATTCAAGCTTCCGCTACAAAACGCCCGAAAAAGTACTCAACTCTTTGACCAAAGGACTTGCGTGGATTGCCTCTGCACAAAATCAAAACGGTGGTTGGGGTGCTGGAAGCCACTCACGCCAAGATGTGATGGACCCGCATGCTGTAGCGTCTGATCCCGCAACCACAGCTATGGTGGCGATGTCACTATTAAGGAGCGGATCAACATTAACTTCCGGAACATATTCACAACAACTGAGACGCGCCTTAACGTATTTGTTGAATGCTGTTGAGACTTCTTCTGCTTCCAGTTTCAACATCACCGATCTGGAAGGAACACAAATTCAAATCAAGTTAGGTCAGAACATAGACGTGATTCTCACGTCACAATTTCTCTCCAACATTTTTGATTACACGAAACACGATCCGCAATTGAATGCCCGGGTAAAAAAAGATTTGAATACCTGCGTTGCTAAAATCCAACGGGCGCAAGACAGCAATGGAAGCATTCAAGGCTCTGGTTGGGCGGGCGTATTGCAATCGTCCTTTGCGGCCAATGCGTTGGAGTCGGCAGAAGCACAGGGTGCAAGCGTTGACAAAAAGGCGTTGGAGAAATCGCGCGAGTTTCAGAAAAACAATTACGATGCAAAGACAGGCAATGTAAACACAGACCTGGGTGCCGGTGTCATGTTATATTCCGTTACCGGATCGGCAAGGGCCAGCGCAAAAGAAGCACGCAAGGTGGAAGAAGAAGTGGCAAAAGCCAAACGCGATGGTCGGCTTGCACAAAACGCTCCCGTTACGGCCGAAAATCTTTCTCAGATCGGCTTTGATAAAGACGATGCGATGAAATATTCAACTGCCTACGAGGTGTATCAATCGGCTAAAGTGCGCGCACAGAACGATGAAGTCATGGATGGCTTTGGCAGCAATGGTGGCGAAGAGTTCTTAAGCTATTTGCAAACGGGCGAGTCGATGATCATTGGCAAAGACAACGCCTGGACAAAATGGTATGACAACATATCGGGCCGCATGCTGAGCATTCAAAATGATGATGGAAGCTGGAGCGGTCATCATTGCATCACCAGCCCGGTGTTCTGCACTGCCACCAGTTTATTGATTCTATCCGTTAACAATGACGCAGAAAAATTGATGGAGTTGGGGAATAGTAATCATTAAGAAAGACATCCGTAACAAAATAGATGGAGCCAGTTCGGAAGGATTGGCTCCTTGCTTAGTGGCAGACATCACCTGCGATAACACAAATCGAAATTGGTAACCGGGAGTGTGAAGAATTTATTTATCCAATAAATTCTTTTTGTTAAATCTGATTCTATTAACTTTCTATTCTATAGTCTAGTTGGCATGTTTCGAAGTAACCTAAGCCTGATTTTTCGCCAGTTAAAAAGCGTCTATTCATTGATTAATCTGGCAGGGCTCACCGTTGGCTTTTCGGCCTTCATACTCATCTACCTGTGGGTGAACGAAGAGTTGAGCTACGATCGCTTCCATACGGATTACCAAAAAATATTTCGTGTAGTCGGTAACGAGGTTCAAGAGAAGGGAGACTTGCTTCCCGTTGCGATCACGTCAGCTCCGCTCGCTGATTACCTCACGTCAACCTTTGGGGAAATTGAAAATGCCTGCCGGTTGCGATCGACAGAATTTTTTATCCGATATGAAGATGGCGGATTCTATCAAGTGGGATTGGCGGCCGACCCTTCCTTTTTTAAAGTCTTTACCTTTCCTCTGATCAAGGGATCTGTTGCGGGTCTGGAGGAAGCGACAGATAAAATTGTGATCACCCGCAAGATGGCAAACAGCTACTTCGGTGAAGCCGATCCGATTGGCAAAATGTTTCTAATCGCTGGCCGGGATGTAATGGTGACGGGCGTTATCGAAAACATTCCGGCAAATTCACATCTTCAGTTTGATTACATCCTTCCCATAAAATTCTTAGAAGAAGCCGGCATCGATGAATTGATCAATTGGGATTACCTGCAACTATACACCTACATCAAAACAAAAGGAAATGATGAAGCGAGCCTGAATGAGAAAATTAAAAATGTAGTTAAAAAAAATAGTCCGAAGTCAACAATGGAGCTTACACTCCAACCATTGACCGATATTTACCTCAAATCCACACATTTGTCCAGTGATATGAACGGACGGGGCAACATTCAATATGTGTACGTCTTCTCGTTGATTGCACTCTTCATATTAATTGTGGCGAGCATCAACTACTCGAACCTCGCCACCGCCCGATCCATCCGGAGATCAAAAGAAACAGGCGTGCGCAAAGTGATGGGTGCCAGCCGATCGCAGCTGGCGATATTCTTTTTTTCCGAATCGATGTTGTATAGCATCGTGGCTTTGATGGCTGGCTTGCTAGTTAGCTGGTTGCTGCTTCCCTCCTTCAATGAACTCAGCGGCAAGCAACTTGCATTTGAATTTTATTCGTTGCCTATTCTTGGATCGCTGGTAGTAAGTGCCCTGATGTGCGCAGTGATTGGTGGCATCTATCCGGCTTTAATATTGTCGGGTCAAAATCCTGTTATTGCTTTTAAAGGCATGGCAAAGTCTGGCGCTCAGGCCATCACCATCAGGCGCGTGTTGGTGGGCGTGCAGTTCATCCTCAGCATTGGTTTATTAACGGGCGCGTTTATTATACAAGACCAGATGGATTACATTCAAACGCGCGACCTCGGTTATGAAAAAGAAAATGTGATTTCATTTACAGCGCTGCGTAAAGTGAGAGCTCAATACGATGTATTTAAAAACGAATTACTAAAACTACCGGAAGTAAAATTTGTCACCGCTCACAACGAAAGCATGTCGGCTGTCGATTATTGGACCGATGAAGTTGAATGGGAAGGGAAGAACCCAAACGCACCCATTCGTTTCTATCAATTGACAGTTGATCATGATTTTTTAAAGACGTATTCTATTGAACTGGCGGAAGGTCGTGATTTTTCCGTGACAAATGTTTCGGATACACTTTCGATTATTCTAAATGAAAAAGCAGTGGCGGATATGGGGCTTAAAGATCCGTTGAATAAAACTGTCCGCCTGCACGACAAAAATTACAGCATCATTGGAATTGTGAAAGATTTTAATTTCAAGTCCGTTCACACACCCATTGCACCTTTGATGTTGTACATCGATCCATCTAACTACTTTCAATTCTCGGTGAAGTTGAGCAAAGGCCCTTTGGCAGAGCATGTAAAAGCTGTAGAAGGTATCGCTAAAAAGTTCGCTCCCGAGCGGCCCTTCGATTATACATTTGTAGATGACAACGTGAATAAATTATATGTAACGGAGAGTCGCACGGGCACCATCTTTAAATACTTTTCGGGGTTGGCCATTTTCATTTCCAGTCTCGGCTTATTTGGCATCATCCTATTTATTACTGAACAACGCGCGCGGGAGATGGCGATTCGTAAAACACTGGGTGCCCCGGTTTATCATTTAATGGCTTTGCTCTCGTGGGAGTATCTCATTCTGATCCTAATCGCATTTTGTGTAGCAAGTGGCGGCATGTTTTATATGATGAACAAGTGGTTGGGAAATTTTGCTTACCACATCGATCTCACTACCTGGATATTTATTAAAGCAGGACTTATCATTTTACTCTTCGCCTGGCTCACTATCGCCTACCGCACTTTTCGTGCTGCAACCTCCAATCCTGTAGATAGTTTGAGAAGTGAATAGTTCTTTGAATCATTTTAAACTTTGAAATATTGAGAACTACCAAGTATCTAGTCTTTGCAGTTGGATTACCAATAATAGGTTTTTTATTTATGTCAATCATATTTCCGTTGACAAGAGGTGCCCATGACGGTGGATTCATTGGCATGATGACAGGCTTGCTCATTGGGCAAATGTTATTTTCTCTTTGGCTGCTTGAATACAAATGGTACTTCAGTATACCCATTGGTCTTTTAATAGCCACAGTTGCTATTCTACTGTCGTATGCAACCAATGCCTTTTTCGGTTACTCATCCGATGCAGTGTTACAATTGATGTTCTTTATCACGTATATCTCAACTTCCATTCTTTTCTTTGAGCTTGCACATAGACTGCGAACCTGAAGGATAGGCTTGCGAATCCAGAACCAGTCAGGTGATTACCGGCAAATCTCAGGTTCCCTTAACAAACATAACAAGGAAGGCTTAACCAGATTGATTGCACCTTTGGGCTTTGTGAACTTTTCTTTGTGCACTTAGTGGTTAAAGAAAATTAACCACTAGGAACACGAAGCTAAACGCAAAGAACACAAAGTCATTTATTGGATAGGTGCTGGTTTACTTCCATTTAATTTTGTGATCTGATTAGAATTAGAATAAACTTACCTTGCATAAAAACTCAGGTCCATCAACGTAATAGTCTGCGATATTGAAAACATGCCTGTCAGGGTTTTTCATCAGCCAGGTAAAGGATAAATTACAATGTCAGTTTTATGAAGCTAGATCGAATACTGTATCAAAAAAGCTATCTATACTTTGCAATATTTTTTCTGTTGACGTTGGCTGCCTTCTGGTTAAGCTATTTCACCAAAGTTTTAGATCAGGAGAATTACCGAATGCATTTACACGGCATCACCCTGCTGCTGTGGTGTCTCATGTTAATTGCCCAGGCCCTGCTCATTCGCACAAAACAATTTGCTCTCCACAAACAAATAGGCAAAGCTTCTTACCTGCTGGTACCTTTAATCGCTTATACAACTGTCGACCTCTATAAGTTCAGACTTCGGGAACTTGACGTATTACAAAGGAGAGACTATCTATTCACCGCTTCAGTTTTAATGGCATTGCTCACGTTTCTTATTTTTTACGGACTAGCTATCTACTACAAAAAGAAACCAGTTATTCATGCACGATACATGATCTGCACGGTGTTTGCCATGTTCACTGCAGTAATAGATCGCATTATTATGTTCTATTTTCCATCGTTACTGCCCTTCTTCCCATCCGTAGATGGTCCGGTTGTGCAAGTGGTAGGATTAACACTAGCCGATATTTTGTTGATCATACTTTGCATTTGGGATTGGAGATCACACAATCGTCTAAATGTTTTCCCGGTGGCATTAGTCATTCATTTGGTTTACCACTTTTCGGTATTGAATTTCTATAAGTATGAGTTTTGGAAATCGTTTTGCATTTTGTTCTTTGAATGGTAGCTGTCATGAGAATAAGTGAGTAGAATCATTCATAACTATGCCCGCGCTACTTTTAAACATGATTAAAAATAAACCTCACTTTACAATAAAAATCTTATGGCCATCAAAGTAATTGCTTTTGACGCAGACGATACGCTTTGGGATAACGAAGCGTATTTTCAGGAAGCGGAACACAAATTCTGTGCACTGATGGAAGACTATCTGCCTCAGCATACCGTTTCGCGTGAGCTGCTACACACCGAAATAAAAAACATCGGATTGTACGGCTATGGCATCAAAGCATTCATTCTGTCTATGATTGAAACAGCCATTCGCATTTCTGATAAAACTATTCCGGTTACCGTGGTTGAGAAGGTCATTGGATTTGGTCAGGAGCTACTGCAGAAGCCTGTGCATATCATTGCGGGAGTTGAAGATGTGTTGATCGCGCTTAAAGGCCGCTACCGATTGGTGATGGCAACAAAAGGCGACTTGCTGGACCAGGAAAGAAAACTCAGGAAGTCGGGACTTGCTCCTTATTTTCATCACATCGAAATTATGTCGGAGAAAAAAGAAGAGGACTATCAAAAACTGATTCGGCACCTGGATATCCAGCCATCAGAATTTCTCATGATTGGCAATTCATTGAAGTCGGATGTGTTGCCGGTATTGAATATTGGAGGGCATGGATTTCACGTTCCCTACCACACCACGTGGGCACATGAAAAGATTGATGTGCAACTGGATCATATCAACTTCCGCCAATTGACCACCATCAAAGATTTGCTCGACCTCGTTTGATCGATTAGTTCAGCTTCGAACAAAAAATGTGCGCTTATGGGACGTTCATCATCTGGCATTCCACATTCATTTTAAGCTCGCTCTCACTCAGGCATTCAAAAAAGATAGAAACAGGCAATTTGTTTCAACGTCTCTGCAACATTCACAAAAGGGAATGGTCTTTGTAACCGATTATAAAAACCGAAGTTTACCTCGCATTAAACCCTTTCTGCTATGCTTCAGAATTACATCAAAGTTGCGTTGCGTTCCATCTTCCGAAACAAACTCACCGCCTTCATTAACATTGCCGGGCTGGCACTGGCCATGATGTGCTCTATTTTGATCTACTTGTTTGTGACGGATGAATTAAACTATGATCGTTACAACACGAAGGCCGACAGAACGTATCGTATCACGCGCGCCTTTCTTAATCAGGATGGTGCAGCTAATCTCCATCTTGCCAATGTGGCGCCTCCTATTGGCCCGCTAGTCAAAAATGATTTTGGCGAAGTAGAAGTGATGGCCCGCACAATCAACTATGGCCTGGTGATAGGGCAGGAAGAGAATGGCGTGCTCACCAAAAGTTTCTCCGAAAACTTTCTCTTTGCGGTGGAGCCCGATATTTTTAAAATCTTTGATATAAATGTAAAGTCGGGTGATCCTTCCAAAGCGCTCACGCGGCCGTTCACGGTGATGCTTTCAGAAAAGACAGCCCGCAAATTTTTTGCGGATGGAAATGCATTGGGGAAAAGACTTCGTGCCAACAATCAGTTTGATCTGGAAGTCACAGGCGTTTATGAAGATTTTCCTTTGCAAGCTCATTGGCATCCCGAATACATGGTGTCGTTTAGCACACTGGAAGATGACAACGTTTACGGGCGAAAAGGTTTGGAAACAAATTGGGGCAACAACTCTTTCGGTACCTATCTTCTATTGGAAGCGGGGACAGATCCTAAAAAAGTAGAAACGGCATTTCCGGCATTTTTAGATAAGCACTTCGGCCCCTTCGCCATTGCCAACTTTGGGGCGCCTCAAAATTTTGTCGCTTCAAAAGTCACCACGCTCTTTTTACAAAAGCTAACCGATATTCACCTTCGCTCCCATCTGGATGATGAACTGGAAGTGAACGGAAACATCAACAACGTGTACATGATGGCCGTGATTGGTTTGTTCATCGTGCTGATTGCGTGTTTCAATTTCATTAATCTCTCTACGGCCCGCGCCACCAAACGTGCCAAGGAAGTTGGTATGCGCAAAGTAGCGGGCGCTTTTAAAAGTCAACTGGTTTTTCAATACCTCAGCGAATCAGTATTGATTGCACTGTTTGCACTCATCCTTGGAATCGGTTTGTCCACACTCTCTGTTCAATGGCTAAATACATTTACGGGGAAAGCACTGACATTGATCTCTGCCAACAACGTGACGTTATACCTTGGATTAACTGCATTTGCTGTGATCGTTGGTATCCTTGCTGGATTATATCCCGCACTGGTGATCTCGGGTTTTAAACCAGCACTCGTTCTGAAAGGTCAACAAGGATCTGCAAAAGGCAAAGGTTTGCTACGCAAGTCATTAGTTGTGGCACAATTTTCTATTTCGATTGTACTGTTGATTGCCACGGCTATCACGTTTCAGCAATTGGGTTATTTGAACAGTCGCGATCTGGGTTATGATAAAGACCAGGTCGTTACGTTGCCCTACTACAATGAGCTGGCGAATTCGTATGATGCATTTTATAATGAGTTGACAAAGTTCTCAGGTATTAAAACATTAGGTCGCTCATCGCGCATACCTACTGGCCGCCTTCTTGATAGCCAGGGTCCTCCCCTGATCATGAAAGGAGACAGCCTCGTGAACTCAACCGTTACCACCAAGTATGTAACCGTTGATTATGATTTCTTTAAAACCTACAACATTGAGTTTGCTGCAGGTCGAGATTTTTCAAAAGATATTCCCACCGATGATACGCTGGCCTTTGTCGTAAACGAGGCAGCCGCGAAAGCTTTTGGCTGGAAAAATTTAGAAGAGGCAATCAACAAGGATTTCAATTACGGTGGCACTACCGGAAAATTGGTCGGCATTGTAAAAGATTTTCATTTTGAATCCCTGCATCAACAAATTGTACCCTTAGTATTTTACATCAGTTATTACAATAACATCTCGGTGAAAATCGCTGGCAGCGATATGAAACAAGGTCTTGACCATCTTGAGAAAACCTGGAGGTCTTTCTTACCGAATCGACCATTCACCTACACATTCCTGAGCGACAATTACAAAAGGCTCTATAATGACGAGCAAAAGCAAAGTCAGCTCTTCACCATCTTTTCAGGATTGGCCATCTTCATTGCCTGCCTGGGGCTGTTTGGGTTGGCCACATTCAATACCCTTCAACGTGTAAAAGAGATTGGCATACGCAAAGTGTTGGGAGCATCGGTGCCCAGTATCTTAACATTGCTTTCACGAGAAATTGTTGTCCTGATTATTGTAGCCAACCTGATTGCGTGGCCACTGGCCTGGTATTTTATGAACAAATGGCTTGACTCTTTTGCCTATCACATTGATATGGATCTCGTTGTTTATTTTACATCGGCTTTGGCCGCTGTTCTAATTGCCTTGCTGACGGTGAGTTCACAAACTATTCGTGCTGCGATGACAAATCCATCCAACACCTTGCGATATGAGTGATGAATGCGTTCTTCGTAAAGAAGTCATATGGCAAGTGGCCTTCAAATTATAATGACAATAACAACATCTTGCCACACTATTTTGCAATGACGGCAGAATTCAAACACCGAACGAGGAACATCTCCAATCTAACAGATAATCACTATCAGCAATTTTAAATAAGGCATCACGATCATTTGGGGTCCTTTTTGCGTTACTTCGCACCTTTCTTCAGTCGAAAATACCACTTTATAGGTATTTTAGGTTTTGATTAAGTATATCATTTTTAACAAAGAATTATCCTTAAATCATGGACCGGGAATGCATTTCCCATCATTAATTTTTATTCAGAAACAAATTAACATAATCAAACCTAACAACCCCGATGAATAAACTTTATAAAAGCGTCAGCCTCACCTGGATTTTTAACTTAATACTACTGCTGCCCATGGCGGCAATAGCGCAGGAGACGACCCAATTTGCTACTTCTGTAATTGAGTTTAGTAGCGAGTATCAGTACGACCATGCTAATTATGACGCAGATTGGGCACTTGGTGATGCATCGGATGGTCGCAGATGGATTCCAAACTCATATAACGGTCAGCGCGAATATCTCGTCCTTGGTTACACCACACCTGTCGAAGTTTATAATGTTCAGATATACGAGGATTGGGGCGCTGGAGCAGTCGATACCATCTACCTTCGCAACGCCTCAACAGGGGAATGGAATAAGGTTTTTAGTACCACGGCAGCTTACGCTGGCTTCACGCGCACGTTCAGCGTTGACATCAATCAAACTTTTTATTTAGTTGATGCAATTAGGTTAGCTATCAACTCGCCAGCGGTTGGCGATTGGAACGCAATTTTGGCCGTATCCATTACGGGGGTGCCCGCTTCCCCAAACCCTATCGTGAACATCAACACCGCCACAACCTCGGCAATAACTAACGCCACACCAATACCATTTACTTTTGTGTTCAATGAACCGGTGACAGGTTTTAGCCTCTCAGATATTGTAGTGACGAATGGGACTGCCAGCAATTTCAGCACGTTAAACTCTTCCCTTTATGCTGCGGATATTTATCCGCTACAAGATGGCCTTGTGACAGTCAGTGTCGGTGCCAATGCTGTAACGGATCAAAACTCAAACGGCAATCTGGCATCACGAATCATTAGTCGTTATTATGACATCACTAAACCAATGATTCAAATAACTGGAGCAAATCCAACCTCTGGGCAGACCATACAGGTTAGATTTACAACGGGTGAGGCTGTTTTAGGATTTGAGAGTGGGGACCTAATTATTACCAATGGATATGTGAATAGTTTTTATCCAGTAGATGATAATGGCGATGGACTTCCAGAATATTATCAGGCGGAGATCATACCAAACGAAACTGGCATCTCGGATATTTCAGTAGATGTTGATAGCGATGCCTTTACCGATTTGACTGGAAATTCAAATATCGCTGCCTCACAGTTTACCACTACACATTATCCACCACAATTTGCGTCTTCAGTAATCGGCTTCAGTAGCCAATATCAGTCCTATTATCAATCCGACAAGGCTTTGAACGCTCCTGATGGCGCTTTTTGGATTCCTTCGGATCAAAATCAACAGCGGGAATACATCGAGCTAGGCTTTGCAAAGCCTCTGTTCGTAGATTTGGTGGAGGTTTACGAGAACTGGAGATCGGGGGCAATTGATACCCTTTATTTACGCAACGCGGTGACCCAAGCTTGGACCAAAGTTTTTAGTCGAACAGCTACAGCTGGAACTTATCAGGACCGTCTCAGCGTCAGTTTCGCCCGTACTACTTATCCTGTGAATGGGGTTCGAATAGCTATTAGCTCATCTGCCATTCCCGATTGGAACGCCATTGATGCAGTATCAATAAGCGGTGGTGAAACACCACCATTCCTCACCATAACATCTTCAGTTTCCTCTAACACCAACGTTTCCCCCATTCCATTCATATTTACTTTTTCCAGCCCTGTACTTGATTTTAATTTATCAGATATTAATGTCACCAATGGATCTGCAGGGAACTTTGTTGCCGTAAGTGAATCCGTTTACACGGCAGATGTGACGCCATCCCTTATAAGCGGATCCTTCACACCAGTAACAGTAAGTGTTATGGCAAATGCTGCAACTGGCATCTCGAACGCAAGTGGAAGTTATCCCGCTTCGGCCACCAGATTTTTTCGCACTGGAGGGCCGATTATTAATATCTCATCAAATTCTAACCCGACTGTTGAGAATCCATTTATTGTAACGTTTACGTTTGATGAAGTCCCTTTTGGATTTGAAGAAAGTGATATTCTCATCACCAATGGGACGAGCCAAAACTTTTCCCAGATTAAAGACAATGTCTACAGCGTTGAAGTAGTAGCACCTGCGAACGGTACGATATCGGTGAATGTGCCCGCTGGGGCGGTCACGGATGAATTCGGCTACGTAAGCGCTGCGACCCCTGAATTTACTATTGATTATGTGTCGGTGACTCCTCAATATGCCACTTCTGTCATCGGCTTTAGTAGCCAGTATCCTAATTCTTATTATCAATCCAACTGGACATTAAATGCTCCTGACGGCAGATGGTGGATACCGAGTGATTATAATGGTTCTAATCGCGAGTTCCTGGAATTGGGTTTTCCATCGGCTATATTAGTTCAAAGGATTGATATTTACGAGAACTGGGGAGCAGGAGCCGTTGACACAGTTTATTTAAGAAATGCTGTCTCTGGTATTTGGAACAAAGTGTACAGTGGAACGGCACGTTATGTTGCCTCGTCAAGAACATTTACCATTCGAATTCCACAAACAGACTATCCTGTGGATGCTGTTCGATTGGCCATTAATTCACCAGCCGTTAACGATTGGAATGCTATTGATGCAGTCGCCATTTGGGGTTTACCTGATCCAAGGCCCCTTTTGAATATTACGGCCTCAGCACCATCATCCTTTAATTCCCCAATACCGTTTACGTTCACATTTAACCAAGATGTAACAGGTTTTGATTTGAGCGATATTACAGTGACAAATGGAATCGCAGCAAACGTTCAGGCGATAAGTCCATCTGTTTACACGGCCTTCATCACTCCAGTTATCCATGGAGAAGTAAACGTGAGCGTATCGGAAAACGGTGCCACCAATGCAAACGCGAATACAAAAGGCAATTACCCAAAATCCTTTATTAGTCCTACCGGTTTCTTTTTTGGCACCCGCCAATACGCTTCTTCAATAATCAGCTTTAGTAGTCAGTATTCCAGCTATTGGCAATCAGATAAGGCGTTAAATGCTCCCGATGGCGTTTTTTGGATACCATCTAACGAAGATGCCGCGCGCGAATTTCTGGAATTAGGATTTAGCACTCCACAATACGTAAGCAGAATTGAAGTTTATGAAAATTGGCAATCTGGGGCAATAGACACTGTATATGTCCGAAATGCGGCAACCGGGAAATGGATCAAGGTGTATAAAACGACAGCTTCTCCTCATGAATACGCGCGAACACTAACAATTAGTATTCCTGTTACATCCTATCTGGTGGATGCTATTAGATTGGCTATTAATTCGCCCGCGGTTGAAAATTGGAATGCAATTGATGCCGTCTCAATTAGTGATATTTACAGATTAAACCAATCCATTACGTTTAATCCCCTTGCCAACAAGGTCTATGGCAATGCGCCTTTTGCACTTACTGCAGTTGGTGACTCTGGCAATCCGGCCACGTATACAAGTTCAGATGTTAGTGTGGCTACCGTTAGCGGAAACATGGTTACAATTTTAGCAGCAGGAACCACTACAATCACAGCAAAAGTTGCAGCGAGCAATGACTATGCAGCACCCTATCTTGCTACTGCCGCTGCACCGCAGAGCTTAACCATTGATAAAGCTAGCCAACTGATCACGTTTGCGCCACTGGCCGCTAAAAAATTCGGTGACCCTTCGTTTACACTGACAGCAACTGGTGGCGGTTCTGCACTTCCATTGACGTACGTCAGTTCTAATACATCTGTGGCAACCATCAATGATAATAAGGTTACCATTGTTGGGGTTGGCTCTACTACAATTACTGCCTCACAAGCGGGGAATGCCAATTACAGCGCAGCTCCTGATGTAGGACAAACACTTACGGTGAACAAAGGAGATCAGACGATTGCGTTTGCAGCACTGAGGGACAGAGCATCGGGCGAGCCAGCGTTTACTATTTCGGCAACCGGGGGAGCATCCGGTAATGCGGTCACGTTTTCCAGTTCGAATACAGCTGTAGCTACTGTAAGTGGAAATACCATTACACTGGTTGGTGTTGGTACAACGAACATTACCGCAAGCCAAACCGGTAACGCGAATTATAACGCAGCAACCAATGTGATCCAACCGTTGGTTGTGAACACGAAGACCAGTCAAACAATTACGTTCAGTGCTATTCCTACAAAAACATTTGGGAATGCACCTTTTACAATTTCGGCAACAGGTGGGGCTTCGGGCTTGCCTGTAACGTTTGCTAGTTCCAACACTTCTGTAGCGACAGTCAGTGGCAACACAGTAACGATAATCAGTGCCGGCACTACAACAATCACAGCTTCTCAAGCCGGTAACACAACTTTCAACGCTGCTGATAACGTACCTCAGACATTGACAGTAAATCAGCTGAGTCAGACTATTTCATTTGCGGGACTAACAACAAAAACGTTTGGTGATGCTGCGTTCACGCTATCCGCGACAGGAGGAGCCACCGGTCTGCCCGTGACGTTTACCAGCTCGAACACGTCAGTGGCAACGATTACCGGAAGCACAGTCACAATTGTGGGAGCCGGATCAACCACCATAATAGCCAGCCAGGCGGGCAATACTAACTACTCAGCTGCGACCGATGTTCCTCAAACCTTTACAGTGAACAAAGCAGATCAGACCATTACCTTCAATGCCTTATCTGAAAAGGCTGTTGGCAATGGATTCACTTTAACTGCAACTGCATCATCAGGATTACCTGTAAGCTATACAAGTAGCAACGCAGCGGTCGTAAGTATTACCGGCAATACCTGTAACCCACTTGCATTAGGTACAGCTGCTATAACTGCTTTACAGGCTGGAAATTCGAATTTCAACCCAGCTACAAATGTTGAGCAAAGTATAACGGTAAAAAATGGTCAGACCATTACATTTGACTTCCTGTCGGATAAAACATTTGGCGATGCTCCGTTCGCGTTAAACGGCTCTGCCTCGTCCGGTTTGACACTGACGTACACAAGCAGTAACACAAACGTGGCCACCATCTCTGGTAGTACTGTAACTATTGTAGGGGCTGGAGTTTCCAATATTACAGCTGCACAGGGTGGTAACAGCACTTATGCCGCTGCATCAATTACCACACAGTCCTTGACGGTAAAAAAAGGTAACCAGACTATAACATTCCCGGCTATCGCTGACAAAACTGTTGGCGATGCCCCTTTCTCGTCTGGAGCAACGGCTTCATCCGGGCTCCCTGTTTCGCTAACATCAGGATCCAACAAGATATCCATCAGTGGAAATCAAATTACACTAGTAGCTGCAGGGCGCGTTAGTGTTTTAGCCAACCAGCCCGGAAATGGAAACTATTCAGAGGCAACTTCTGCCAGCAGAAGCTTTTGTATCAAACCAGCGAAACCGACTGTTAGCATTACCGGAGATGAAACAAGTGCAGTAACACTTGCTTCCAGTGCAACTGCGGGCAATCAATGGTTCAAAAATGGCTCAGCTATCTCCGGGGCAACCAACACCTCGTTAACGGTCAAAGATCCTGGAGTTTATAAAGTACAAGTGACGGTTGACGATTGTATAAGCGATTTCTCGAGCGATGCCGCACTAATTATTACTGGCGATCTAAGGCAACAAATCTCAGGCATTTCGATCTATCCAAACCCTGTTGAGAATTACCTGGAAGTGAGTGGGCTAAAAAGTGAAGTTGTCAATGCAACAGTTTATGATATGATCGGCCACGCTGTTACACTGACTTTGAAGAAAGAAGGGAAAACTCATCGCGCCAACATACAACAGATGACTTCTGGTGCCTATGTGATAAAGATTATTGATGAAACGACTGTCCATCAGCTTAAATTCATAAAAAACTAGAGTAATAATTATATCCGTAAATAACGTATCAAACCAAGAGCTATGAAAAAAAAATCCAGATATAACGTCATCAATGCATTACTGCTATTGGTGGCCATTGTTGTCGTGTGTCAATTGTCATCTTGTAAAAAAGACAACCCTACAGCGCAAGAGATCATCAAAGCGAAACTCATCGCTTCCACATGGAAAATGCAAAGTGTTTTCGTGGACGGAAAGGATCAAACATCAGTGTATGCCGGCCTGACCTTAACCATAACTGAGGGAAATTTCTCCACTACCAACGGTGGTGTGGTGTGGCCAGCTAGTGGCACCTGGACATTTATTTCTGAAGACGGCACTAAAGTAAAACGGGATGATGACACCGAAATAGGGGTAGAAGTCACAGACACCTCACTTAAACTTACGCTCGATTGGGCAACAACTACTATTGGCACAGGAAGATCGCAATCAGTACAAGGTAGGCATGTGTTTACATTCACCGAGTAGCACCATGCGTTGATTTGTTAACGATTTATCGTCCGGAGCCGCCAGTGTTTTTCACTTGGCGGCTTATTTTTTGTTCTCCAATCGAGCAATGCTATTTCATCACTTCAATAAATTATTTTTAATACTTAGGTAGCGAGCTGCCTCGATTTGGATATCTCCAATCACAAAATCGTTTCCATACGTCCGGCACGCGAGTAGCACTCGATGATAGATTACGGATACTTGAATGCTCTATGACGAAAGCTACACGAGTTGAAGAAAATACACGTGGTGGTGAAAAATAATTTAGTAGTCTGTTGACATTGATAAGCACTCATCTCGTTACTCAACATCTACACCTCAAGCATAACTTCACGTAAAAATGCTATCAATAAAAATTCTCCATAAAAAAGGGAGGAATCATAGTCATATTCGTTTTTTATTCCGTTAATTTTGTGAAAACATTTTTCTGAATGCCATTTGTTTGAAGCAAACCACTAACGAGAATTGGAAAAATCAACCATCACATCCGAGAACGCTGGCTCCAACGCCTCTCTCACCAGTGCCCCCCAGGCATTGTTCAACCTCCTCAGCACTGCTTGCACAGTGACCAGGCGACCGCATAGGCGGATTAGAATCTGATACCTGTTGTTTACGAACAATAGTTTGGTGATGCTACCATGTGGCAATCACCTTAAAGTGCTTCTCTGCACTTTGTAGTTTATTCATTCAACTTTAATACGATTTCAACATTGGAAGACAATATAATTGTCAGAACAGCTACGGCTGCTGACGCTCATTATGCTGAAACCATCACCACAGAGATGGCCGAATCAGCGAAAGCACGCGGAACAGGAATCGCCAAACGATCGCCTGATTACGTGAAGATGAAAATGATGGAAGACAAAGCGGTCATCGCGGTTACCCGTGATGGCACGTGGGTAGGCTTTTGCTACATCGAATCGTGGGAACATGAAAAGTTTGTGGCGAACAGCGGACTCATCGTAGCTCCTGCCTTCCGCAAGTCGGGTGTGGCCACCGAGATCAAGCGCAAAGTGTTTGAACTCTCTCGCAAAAAGTATCCAGAGTCTAAGATATTTGGCTTGACAACCGGTCTTGCTGTCATGAAGATCAACTCTGATCTCGGTTACGAGCCGGTGACCTACTCACAACTTACCACAGACGATCAGTTCTGGAAAGGATGTCAAAGCTGCGTGAACTATGAAATCCTGATGAGCAAGAATCGTCAGAACTGTATGTGCACCGCCATGCTGTACGATCCCGCGGAAGCGGCCAAGAAGAAAGCTGAGATGGCTCAAACCGTGGTGACGCCTGATGGAAATCTTGAGCACCACAAGAAAAGAGAGTTTCAGGGTAACTTTAAACTCTTCGAGCGTTGGGTTCACTTCAAACAATTTGTGTTACTCAAAGGCTGGAAGAGGAAAGATGGAGACAGCTCTTCCGAAAATAAGAGTTCCATTCTGAGTTTGCTGTTCTTCTGGTAATTTCAACCGTTATCCGTTAATGGTTAATCTTTAATCGGGGCAACGCTTCGGTTATGATACCTTTACCATTAACGGTTAACAAATAACGATTAACGAATATTTAATGAAAAAGAAAGTAGTACTGGCCTTCAGCGGTGGATTAGACACCTCTTATTGTGGAAAGCATTTGTCGGATGATT
The DNA here is from genome assembly GCA_044222145.1 of Cyclobacteriaceae bacterium. Lineage (GTDB taxonomy): Bacteria > Bacteroidota > Bacteroidia > Cytophagales > Cyclobacteriaceae > ELB16-189. The sequence continues at coordinate 144,881 of JBGANU010000005.1, read as the reverse complement.
TGGGCTATGAAGTCCACACGATCACGGTGAACACAGGTGGATTCAACGCGGAAGAAATAAAAGAAATAGAAAAACGTGCGTTAAGCCTTGGTGTTGCCTCGCACAAAACAGTTGACGAGACAAAGAATTACTATGATAAAGTAATCAAGTACCTCGTTTTTGGAAACGTGTTAAAAAATGGAACGTATCCGTTGAGCGTGAGTGCCGAACGCATGTCGCAGGCATTGGCGGCTGCCAACTATGCAAAAGAGTTGAAGGCCGATGCTGTAGCACATGGAAGCACCGGAGCTGGAAATGATCAGGTTCGCTTTGACATGATCTTTCAGATTCTGGTTCCGGGCGTGGAGATCATCACTCCTATCCGCGATAAGAAACTTAGTCGCGAAGAAGAAATTGAGTACCTGAAATCGAAAGGAGTTGCTTTCAATTTCGAAAAAGCAAAATACTCTATTAATAAAGGTCTCTGGGGAACGAGCGTAGGCGGCCGCGAGACGCTCAACTCAATGGGGCAGTTGCCAGAAGAAGCGTGGCCAACTCAAGTGAGTAAAACCGGAAATGAAGAAGTAAAGCTTGGATTTGAAAAAGGTGAGTTGATTTCTGTCAATGGAAAAAAGTTTTCACACCCGACAGAAGCCATCCATCATCTTCAGGCGATTGCAGGTCCTTACGGGATTGGTCGTGACATCCACGTGGGCGATACCATCATTGGCATTAAAGGGCGAGTTGGCTTTGAAGCTGCGGCCCCACTCCTTATTATAAAGGCGCATCACGCACTGGAAAAACACGTGCTCACCAAATGGCAGTTGAGCTGGAAAGACCAGCTGGCACAGTTTTACGGCAATTGGCTGCACGAAGGCCAATACCTCGATCCTGTTATGCGCGATATCGAAGCTTATCTGATCAGCGCTCAACAAAATGTAACGGGCGAAGTCTCCATCACACTTTATCCTTATCGCTATCAAATCAATGGCATCGAATCTAAGTTCGACCTCATGTCATCGAAATTCGGAAAGTATGGCGAAATGAATTTAGGTTGGACCGGTGAAGATGTGAGAGGATTCTCGAAGATATTCGGCAATCAAACGATGATTTATCATCAAGTGAAAAAGGAGGCTGAAAAGTAGTAGGTAAAAAGTTTAAAGCTGAGAGTGAAAAAGTCGAAAGTACTGAGTCTACTTTAAGCGTTTAACTTTCTGCTTTGAGCTTTTAAAAATGAAATATGACTAAAAATATAAAGGCAGGAATAGTCGGTGGAGCAGGATACACGGGTGGCGAAACCGTTCGACTGCTGTTAAATCATCCGAATGCTGAATTGACGTTCGTTCAAAGTCGCAGTCAGGTAGACAAGTTTCTGTATGAAGTTCATACCGATTTGATTGGCGACACAGATTTAAAGTTCTCAGCAGGTTTTGATGCTGCCGTTGATGTCTTGTTTCTCTGCCTTAGCCACGGTGAGAGCAAAAAATTCTTGACTGAAAATAAATTTCCTGCCAGCGTTCGCATCATCGATCTGGGAAATGATTTCCGACTTGGCGATAAAGTTGCAGATCGCGAGTTTGTGTACGGACTTCCGGAATTTCAACGCGATAAAATCAGAACGGCAAAGAACATTGCTAATCCCGGCTGCTTCGCCACTACGATTCAACTTGGGTTATTGCCATTAGCAAAAACCGGTGTGTTGACCGAAGTTCATACAACGGGTATTACCGGCTCGACTGGTGCTGGTCAAAAACTACAGGATTCCACACACTTCACGTGGCGTGCAAATAACATCTCGGCTTACAAGACATTGACGCATCAACATTTGGGCGAAATCAATCAAACGTTGAAATCGTTGCAGCCCAACTTCAAGGAAGAAGTGAATTTTGTTCCCTGGAGAGGTGATTTCACCCGTGGTATTTTTGTGACCTCAGTTGTTAAATCCAATCTAAGTTTGGAGCAAGTTAATAAGCTGTACAAAGACTATTATTCGGGACATCCCTTCACACATATTGCCGATTCCATGATTGACATCAAACAAGTGGTGAGCACCAACAAATGTTTGATCTATCTCGAAAAAGTTGGAGGCAACCTGGCCATTCACTCAGTAACAGATAACTTAATAAAAGGCGCCAGCGGACAAGCCATTCAAAATATGAATCTGATGTTTGGCTTTGACGAAATTGCCGGGTTGAAATTAAAAGGCACAATTTTCTAATGAAACTATTTGACGTATATCCTCTCTTCCCGATTGAACCCGTATTGGCAAAAGGCTCGTGGCTTTGGGACGACAATGGAAAAAAATATCTGGACCTCTATGGCGGTCATGCTGTGATTTCCATTGGACACAATCATCCGCATTTTGTAGACGCCTTAAAAAATCAACTGGATAAAATAAGTTTCTACTCTAACAGCGTCAAAAACTCCTTGCAGGAAGAACTGGCAGAGAAACTTGGTCAGGTATCTGGCTATTCCAATCATCAGCTGTTTCTCTGCAACTCCGGAGCAGAAGCGAATGAGAATGCCTTGAAGCTTGCTTCATTTGTCAATGGACGAAAAAAAGTAATCGCTTTCAAAAAAGCATTTCATGGAAGAACGTCTGGTGCCGTGGCGGCCACGGATAATCCAAAGATTGTAGCACCATTCAACGCTGGTCATGAGATTATCTTCCTACCACTAAATGACGAACAAGCATTTACTCAGGCAATCACCAAAGATATTTCATCTGTTATTATTGAAGGTGCTCAGGGCGTGGGTGGCATACACTTTCCAACCGATTCATTCCTTCAACTTCTTTCGAAGAAATGCAAGGAAGTTGGCGCACTGTTAATTTTAGATGAAGTGCAGTCCGGCTATGGAAGAACAGGAAAGTTCTTCGCTCATCAATTTTCAGGTGTTGAGGCCGACCTGATTACCATTGCGAAAGGAATGGGCAATGGATTCCCGATCGGTGGTTTGTTAATTCATCCGGACATTAAACCCTGGAGCGGAATGCTGGGGACAACGTTTGGCGGTAACTATCTCGCTTGTGCTGCCGCACTTTCCGTACTGGAGGTGATCGACCAGGAAAACCTTATGCAAAATGCCGCCAACCTGGGAAAATACTTGATAGATCAATTGAAATCGTTCTCATCTATTATTGACATTCGCGGCAAAGGTTTGATCATTGGTTTTGATTTGCCGGATTCTTTAGCTTCGCTGAGAAAAGATTTACTATTCAAGCACAACATGTTTACGGGTGACGCCAAACCAAATACGATTCGATTGTTACCCTCGCTTGCATTGTCAAAAGAAGAGGCTGATCTTTTCCTGGAAGCCATGAATGTAGAATTAAAACAGACTGTTTGACTATGAAGCAATTCCTCTCTGTTGATGATGTCCGTGATTTCAATCAATTAGTACAGAATGCGCTGGCGTATAAAGCGTCACCGTTTAAAGATCAACAACTGGGATCTAACAAGCGATTGGGTATGTTGTTTCTTAATCCCAGTATGCGTACACGCATCAGCACACAGATAGCTGCAAAAAATCTGGGCATGGATGCCATCGTGTTCAATGTAGGGCAAGACGGTTGGGCGTTGGAGTTTGAAGACGAAGCCATCATGAGTGGCTCGACTGTTGAACACGTGAAGGAGGCTGCGCCAGTGCTCGGTCAATATTTTGACATCCTCGGTATCAGAACTTTTCCTTCGCTGAAAAACAAAGAAGATGACTACAGCGAGCTATACATCAAGCAGTTTATTAAATATTCGGGCATACCGGTATTGAGCCTGGAAAGTGCAACGTTGCATCCGCTGCAAAGTCTTACCGATATCATCACCATTACGGAGACGTTTAAGAAAAGGAAGAGACCAAAGATTGTGCTCACCTGGGCGCCTCATGTAAAAGCATTGCCGCAATGTGTCGCCAATAGTTTTTCTCAATGGATCAACGCATGGGGCGAAGCTGACTTCGTGATTACCCATCCCGAAGATTATCAACTGGATCCTAAGTTTACAGACGGTGCCATGATCACACACGATCAAAACGAAGCACTCGCTGATGCCGATTATGTCTACGTAAAAAACTGGAGTACTTATACTGACTACGGAAAAATCTATTGCAACGATCCCACCTGGATGTTATCCAAGAAGAAATTAAAACTAACAGACAATGCTAAGATCATGCATTGCCTGCCGGTGAGAAGAAATGTAGAGTTAAGTGATACGGTGCTGGATAGCAAAAACAGTATCGTGACACAACAAGCCGGCAATCGCGTGTGGGCCGCGCAGGCGGTATTGGCAGAGTTATTAAAAAATAAGTAATTCAAGAGACGATCAATATGAATAAATTATACATCATCAAGATTGGTGGAAATGTGCTGGACGATGAGAAATCGCTGAAAGAATTTCTGAAGAATTTCGCCTCGATCCATGAACCAAAAATTTTAATTCACGGTGGCGGAAAGATTGCTACCAAAATCGGAGATCAACTTGGCATCGAATCAAAATATGTAAAGGGCCGCAGAATCACCGATGAACCTACACTTGATTTGGTGACGATGGTATACGGTGGATTAGTGAACAAACAAATTGTTGCACGCCTTCAATCACTGGGTTGCAATGCGATGGGATTGACTGGTGCTGACGGAAATCTTATTAAAGCAACGAAGCGGCCTGTTGGCGAAATTGATTATGGCTTTGCTGGTGATATCAATGTAGACAGCGTAAACTCAACGCTTCTTTACTTTTTACTAAAGCAAAACGTGATTCCGGTCTTCGCACCGCTAACTCACTCCAACGGCAGCATGCTCAACACCAATGCCGATACGATCGCTTCCGTATTGGCCATCTCACTGAGCAAACATTTCGATGTACGCCTGATCATGTGCTTTGAAAAAGCGGGCGTCATGAAAGATGTCAACGATCCGACTTCCGTGATTCGCCAGCTTAATAAACCGTTGTATGAAAAACTTTTGAAAGAAGGTTCCTTCCACGATGGCATTCTTCCCAAACTTGAAAATGCTTTCACCGCGATTCAATCGGGTGTAAAAGAAGTGTTGATCGGTGAACACACACATTTGCTAGCGAATACCAGCTATGAAACAATCGGAACATTAATCACACTATCGTGAATGAGCGTCTGCACGATATCGCCATCGATCTGCTCAAGCAACTAATTGCCATTCCATCGTTCAGTCGAGAGGAGGATAAGACAGCAGAGGCACTCATTAACTTCTTTCAACATCAGGGAATTGCAACACACCGAAAAGGAAATAATGTGTGGGCGACCAATCAACATTTCGACCCATCAAAACCCAGCATATTATTAAACTCTCATCACGATACGGTAAAACCGAATCCTGGTTATACACGCGATCCGTTTGCTCCAGTCATTGAAGATGGAAAACTTTACGGGCTGGGGAGCAATGATGCCGGAGGGCCATTGGTATCATTGATTGCAACATTCCTTCATTACTACGACCAAAAAGGTTTAAAGTATAACATCGTCTTTGCTGCATCGGCTGAAGAAGAAATTTCGGGTACGAATGGAATTGAACTCGTATGGAGTGAATTACCCAAAATAGATTTTGCCATCGTGGGCGAACCAACTTTGACCGACATCGCCATTGCCGAAAAAGGATTGTTGGTGCTGGATTGCGTAAGCAAAGGCAAAGCGGGGCACGCAGCTCGTGAAGAAGGAGTCAATGCCATCTATGAAGCGCTGAAAGATATTGAATGGTTTAGAAATTATAAGTTTCCAAAAGTTTCGACCTCGCTGGGTGAAATAAAAATGTCTGTTACGGTCATCAGTGCCGGTCAGGCGCACAACCAGGTTCCTGCAGAATGTAAATTCACCGTTGACATTCGCGTAACGGATGCTTACACACTGGAAGAAGTTTTGGAAACGGTTAACCAACATGTTAACTGCTCGGTGAATGCACGGTCACTCCGTTTGAGATCATCCGGTGTTTCATCCGATCATCCGGTAGTTCAGGCGGGTCGCAAACTTGGTAAAAAATTATACGGTTCACCTACGACATCCGATCAGGCGCTAATTCCCGCTGCCTCCATCAAAATGGGGCCGGGTGATTCCGCTCGCTCGCACAGTGCCGATGAATTCATCTATACAAAAGAAATTGCTGACGGGATTAATAGCTATATTTCGCTCTTGTCTGAAATTGTGCTATGAACAATGTAGTAAAAATCATCAAGTCTGAAATTCTTTCGGACAATTGGTACATCCTGAGAAAAATAACATTCGACTTTCAACATAAAAATGGCGAAGTCAAAACCCAAAGCCGCGAAGCGTATGACCGCGGCAATGGAGCCACCATTCTGCTTTACAATAAAGAGCAGGAAACAGTAGTTTTAACTCGCCAATTCAGACTTCCCACTTTTATTAATGGGAACGAATCGGGCATGCTCATTGAAGCGTGTGCTGGTTTGCTTGACGAAGACAACGCTGAAGATTGTATACGAAGAGAAACAGAAGAAGAGACGGGATACAAAGTAAAAGACGTTCGCAAAATTTTTGAAGCATACATGTCACCTGGTTCGGTAACAGAAATCTTGCATTTCTTTATTGCCGAATACACCAAAGACATGAAAGAAAGCGAAGGCGGTGGTGTGGATGAGGGGGAAGACATTGAAGTGCTCGAATACAAATTCGATGACGCCTTAAGAATGATAGAGACTGCCGAAATTAAAGATGGGAAGACAATTTTGTTACTCCAATATCTCAAATTAAAAAGTTTGATCTAATTTAAAAGAATGGTTGCCGGTTACCAGTCACCAGATACCAGATGAAAAGTTACAGAGATTTGGACATTTACAACGAATCAAAAAAGCTAGCAATTGAGGTACACCAAATCAGCTTGGGCCTTCCTAAATTGGAACTTTATGAAGAAGGGAATCAAATAAGACGTTCTTCAAAATCTGTTACGTCAAACATTGTTGAAGGTTATGGGCGCAGAAGATACAAAGCAGATTACATAAAGCACTTAATTTATGCGCAGTCTGAATGCGATGAGACCATTGTGCATTTGGATTTTTTGTTTGAAACTGGATCGTGGAAAGACGAATCATCCTATGTAAAACTTAAGAATGAGTATGACACTCTCAGCAAAAGAATAAATAAATTCACGCAGTGGGTAGAGGATAATTTGAATCAATAACGAATCCACTGGTAACTGGCAACAGGAAACCGGCAACTAATATGAAACTCTGGCAAAAAGATAAAGACTCACTTCAGGAAGTAATTCGCTTCACCGTTGGCAAAGACCGCGAAATGGATTTGCACCTGGCTTCTTTTGACGTACTCGGTTCAATGGCGCACATTCACATGCTGGAAACAATTGGCCTGCTGACCAAAGATGAGCTCATTCTTCTGACCAGCGAACTAAAGAATATCTATTATCAAATCGAAAAAGGCGATTTTAAGATTGAAGACGGGGTTGAAGACATTCATTCACAAGTAGAATTATTGCTGACAAAAAAATTAGGTGAAGTAGGAAAAAAAATTCACAGCGGCCGCTCGCGCAACGATCAGGTATTGCTGGATGTAAAACTATTCCTTAGAAGTGAAATTCAACAACTCACCCAAGGTATTGAAAGTCTCTTCACCTTGTTGATTTCTAAAAGTGAAGAACATAAAAATAAACTGCTACCAGGTTACACGCATTTGCAGTTGGCGATGCCTTCATCATTCGGACTTTGGTTTGGTGCGTATGCAGAAAGTATGGTCGATGACCTAATCACGCTCGAAAGTGCTTTCAGGATAGTCAATAAAAATCCACTGGGTTCGGCTGCCGGATATGGTTCCTCCTTTCCGATCAACAGAACGTTAACGACTCAGCTTTTGGGTTTTGATGATTTGAACTACAATGTCGTGTATGCTCAAATGGGTCGTGGCAAAGCCGAGCGAATAACAGCTCAAGCCATGGCCAATATCGCAGCGACTTTAGCCAAGCTTTCCATGGATGCGTGCTTGTATCTCAATCAGAACTTTGCCTTCATCACATTCCCTGACGAATTGACAACGGGTTCGAGCATTATGCCGCACAAAAAAAATCCCGATGTGTTTGAATTGATCCGTGCAAAATGTAATGGACTTCAGGCGTTGCCAAACGAATTGGTTTTACTGACCAGTAATTTGCCGTCAGGCTATCACCGCGATCTGCAGCTGTTAAAAGAAAAATTATTCCCGGCATTTGAAACCTTGAAAGACTGTTTGCAGATGACTGGACTGATGCTTTCTCATATTCAAGTGAAAGAAAATATTCTGGAAGATGAAAAGTATAAGTTTCTCTTCAGTGTGGAAGAAGTGAACAAGCTGGTGTTGTCCGGCATTCCGTTCCGCGATGCGTATAAAAAAGTGGGACTGGATATTGAACAAAATAAGTTCACGTATTCTACAAAAGTCAACCATACTCACGAAGGCAGTATTGGAAATCTCGGAAACGATAAGATTAAAGAAAATTTCGTAGCGATTTTGTCCAAATTCAATTTTAATAAAACAGAAGAAGCATATCGTCAACTCCTGGGCCGCTAAGCCTTGCCTTCTTTCGTTTAAAAATTCTAATTTTAAGTTTTCAATTTGAAGTAAACTCATGAGTTCAACTACCATTCTATATGTAATTCTGGGCATTTCCATTGTTAGTTATGTCTTCGATCAACTGCTGGATTACCTTAATTTGAAAGCCCAGCGCAAAGACATTCAGGCTGAGATCGCGGAATTCTATAATCAGGAAAAATATCAGAAGTCGCTGGACTATCAACGCGAACAACAGCAGTTCTCCTTTATTTCGTCAGCGTTTAGTTTCCTTCTTTCATTGGGTATGCTGGTATTCGGTGGCTTCGGTTGGTTGGATGGTGAATTGCGCCCTCTGCTCGGAAACGAAATCACATTGGCTCTTGCGTTTTTCGGAATCATCATGATCGTGTCCGATATTCTTGGCATCCCATTTCAATGGTACTCCACATTTGTGATTGAGGAAAAATATGGATTCAACAAAACAACTGTCAAAACTTTTATCATCGACAAACTGAAAGGATATGTCTTAGGTGCCCTTATCGGTGCCATTCTGCTGTCCGCTCTGCTTTACCTCATTCAAACCATAGGGCCGAACTTCTGGATTTGGTTTGGACTCATTGCCGCCACGTTCATTTTGCTCGTCAACATGTTTTACACATCATTGTTCCTTCCCCTGTTCAACAAACTTACACCTCTCGAGGATGGAGCTTTAAAAACGGCAATTGAACAGTTTGCCAAAAAAGTAGACTTTCCACTTGATAATATCTTTATCATGGATGGATCCAAACGTTCGGCAAAAGCCAATGCATTTTTTTCGGGCATCGGAAAGAAAAAGAAAATTGTTTTGTACGACACCCTCATTGCCAATCACACCACGGATGAACTCGTAGCCGTGCTGGCACATGAAGTTGGCCATTTCAAAAAGAAGCACATCGTGTGGAGTTACCTGATCTCCATTGTGCAAGTATTCTTTGTTCTATTTATACTCTCGCGAATGATCTTCAACGAAAATCTTTCCATCGCATTTGGCGGAAGTGTTCAGGCATTTCATTTAAACTTGATCGCGTTTGGCATCCTCTTCTCTCCTATTTCCGGCATCACGGGATTGTTTATGAGTATGCTGAGTCGTAAAAATGAATTTGAAGCTGACGCTTATGCCCGGCAAACTTTTGACGGCAACGCGCTTGCCAACGCTCTGAAAAAATTATCAGTGGATACGCTGAGTAACCTTTACCCCCATCCGGCCTACGTCTTTTTTCATTACTCACACCCACCCTTGCTCCAACGCCTGAGAGCCCTCGCTCAATAGAATTGCCAGTCATGTAAAATATTTTTCTGATTACAAAAATGCTACCCCACAATGGGTGGTTAGTTAAGATGTGTAAACATATATTCTAAAAATATCTTTATCTTAGACCCACTAACCACAACTAGTTAGCTTGAGTCGTCTACTAATTATCACCGGATTTTTTCTACTCCTTGCAGGACCGTCAGCGCGCGCACAGAAAAAATTTTCAATTGATAAAGGTTTGGTCAGTTTTACATCCAACGCCAAACTGGAAGTCATCAAAGCTTCGTCTGATAAAATTCAAGGGCTGATCGATCCAGCCAATGGTCAGTTTGCTTTTCTGGTGAAGATCCAATCATTTATCGGCTTTAACAGTTCTCTGCAGCGCGAGCACTTCAATGAGAAGTACATGGAGACGGAGAAATTCTATGATGCTTCTTTTTCAGGAAAAATTATTGAGCCCATTGATTTTACGAAAGACGGCACCTATGATGTGCGGGCGAAAGGAACACTTGTTGTGCACGGAGTGCGGCAGGCCAGAATTATTGTCAGTAAAATAAAAATTGAAAAAGGAACGCTTAAAATTGATTCGAACTTCAACATCATGCTGGCCGATCACGACATCAAAATACCAACCATCATCAACGAAAAAGTCGCCACGGAAATCATTGTGACCGTGGATGCGTTAATGGTTCAGAAATAGAATCTTCTATTTCTTTGGAGGCAACGTCTCTTTTAAAACATTTCCCATTAAATACTTACTGTACCAATCCAGGTAACGTGTATATCTGTCCTTCTGATAACTCGGTGTTGAGATGCCGTGATGTTGTCCCGGATACACGATGAATTGAGTAGGAACACCCAGCGTCTTCAACGCCTGATACATCTGTTCACTTCCCACTGCAGGCACATTAAAATCCTTTTCACCTACCATGTAAAGTGTTGGCGTCTTGATTTTCTCCACATTCAAAAAGGGATACGACACTTTCATCCATCGGTCCATGTTTTTCCAGGGCACACCCAATTCATTTTCATACTGCAAGGTGTATTGATCTGATCCATACATCGAGAGCTGAAGCGCGCTGCCCGCGCCACTCGCTGCTGCTTTGAATCGAGGATCTGTTGCCGTCACATAATCCGTTAAGATTCCGCCATAGCTCCAGCCACCGATACCTAATTTATTTGCGTCCGCTTTTCCTTCTTTGATCAAATGATCAACGGCACCAATCAAGTCAACAACTTCCTTATTTCCCCAATCTCCCGAAATAGCCCGGCCAAACGCCATTCCTCTTCCCGAACTTCCGCGATAGTTCACAACTGCAACAGCATATCCCTGTGCTGCAAGAAGCTGGGGAATTAAATCAAAACTAAAATCGTCTTGCGCCTGCGGGCCACCATGTATCCACAAAATCAAGGGAAGTTTCTGATCTTTTGATTTACCGGCAGGCCAATACAACAAGCTGTTCACAAGCGTTCCGTCCTTACTCTTAGATGAAAAGCCCTCAGGCGAAGCAAGCGCCAACGACTTCAGGAATTCATCATGGTGATGAGTCAACCGTAAGGCGTTTCCGTTCTCGATCGCATACACTTCATTTGGAGTTTTACTGTCGCTCATTAAGGCAACCCATTTATTAGAGGGACCCGCCTGCAGCGAGCTGAATACCACATCACCTGACGTTACCTTACTCATGTTTCCATTCAAATCGAACGTCACAAGTTGACTTCTTCGATCATCGTCCATGATCGTTCCAATTGTTTTACTATCAGCCGACCAAACCGGAGCTGAAACATCACGGTCATACTTCAACGAAATACTTTTCGGTTCTCCACCCGCAACAGGAACGATGGCAATCTGTGGTTGATCGTACGAATCGTAACTGGGTAATTGCGATTTTAAATAAGCAATATACTTTCCATCGGGACTCCAGCGTGGCCGCGTATCAGCGCCTGTCCATGTGGTGAGTTGGCGAAGTGTTGATCCTTTCTTCGCATCGATGATCCAGATATCCGTATTGGAATTACGATCGGCATCAGAGGTGCGATTGCTGGCAAATGCTATCTGCTTGCTATCGGGTGACCACACTGGACTCTCGTGGTCGAAATCACCGGTGGTAAGCGTATCCAATTTCTTTGTCTCCACATCAAACAAATACAAATGATCGCGCTTACGCTCGAGATAACCGTCACCATCCGATTTAAAATGATGACGATCAATCATGATAGGATTGGCCGATTTCTTTTTGTCTGCTTCATCACTCGGCTCCTGGTCTTGAATCACCAATACAATTTTTTTTGAATCCGGACTCCACACATAATCGCTGATACCGTATTTCAATTCCGTCAACTTCACGGCTTCACCGCCTCTTCTGTCCATCTTCCAGATTTGTGAAGACTTCGTTTCGTAACGTGATGAAAGGAACGTTAACAATTTTCCATCTGGTGACCAGCGCGGACGACTTTCACCTTCCGGACTTGCCGTTAATCTAATCGGCTCTCCTCCGCTTGCACTTATCATCCAGATGTCGGTATCGGCTTTGTCTTTCACTGAATCGGGCGTTGATATCGTGTAGGCTACCCAATTTCCATCTGGCGAAATTTGAGGATCGTTTATGGATTTGATTCTGTAAACATCGGAAGGTGTAATTCCGCGTTGAGCGAAAACAAATGAGGGAAGTGTGATCAACAGATAGAGAAATCGTTTCATATTCTAATACAGGCTTAGGCCGACAAATTAGAAATTTGATTTCGATTTCTTAATACAGTTCAAGTTTTGTTTAACAATCTAAAAACAGACAGCCCCGCAGATAAATTTGATTATTATTTTTCTGCCTGCTATTTTAGAAGGCTGCCTGACGTACACTCAGGCAAAAGCGGGAGTAGCTCAGTTGGTAGAGCATCAGCTTCCCAAGCTGAGGGTCGCGAGTTCGAGCCTCGTTTCCCGCTCTTAATAACTTCGCTTCAAGGTCATTCTTCCCGAATAACTGATTTAATCTTGTCTACTATAGCGGGTGTAATCTCTTTCACACCATGAGCAGACTTTGCATGCTCTGCCGCTAACTCTAATGCTTCATTTTCAGTCTTGGCTTTGATCACGCCATTGCAATCAAAACCAACATCACGACAACGAATTATTTTTTCCATACATCTTTTTTTAAAGTTGATCAAATCAATACACAAACATCCGGTCACTGTCGATCGATAATTGCAACAATACTTTCGGCATGGCAAACTCCGCAGGTTTGTCTTTTAAGTCAGTCTCGGACACACCACGTGCTTTACTGGACATGCCTGACAGATAGAATTTTCCACCACCTTTCACGATGGCATCATAATGTTCTCGCAGTTTGCCAGTGCCAAGGCCGGAAAGATTATCGAGTACGTCATTTCGGAATAACTGCACGGCATCTCCAGCCAGGAATAAAGAAACAGAGTGACCTTCTTCAACAGCCGTCTTTGCCATCAGGAAACCGAGGGCAGCCTTCGTAGGATTTTCAGGACCACTCGTAATGTGAATCAGTATTTTCATTTTGTCTTTCTTAGCTTCCTGGGCATAACCCGATGGAAGATTGGCCATACACATGACAATGAATAGAATTGTTAAACGCGTTACGATTGGTTTCATAATGGAAAGATTAAAAAGTTGGGAAATCAGGATGAACTTTAATGTTTTCAATTTGCTTCTGATGCCGGTTCAAATGAAATCGCAAAAACTCCATACGCTGAACCACATTCAGCGGACCCGAAATAATATGTGGGTAAATAATTTTCTCGAGATCCTGCTGTGCAAGCGTGTAACCCAATTCTTCCAAAAGCAATTGGCAATTTTGTAGTGAGGTAATCCAATATTGAATCGGGCCGCCCCATCTGGGCTTAGCCACCTCGGGCACTTTCTCTTTGGGCTGCCAGGTCTTCGCAATAATTTCTTCAATGGACAAGCCATGATGAATTGCTTCACCTGTCCAAATCGGTTTGTTGGTTTGAATTCCTTCCCATGTCTTCCAGATGCCATTGATGCCGCCCATCTCGGCCCACACCATGTGCTCGGTATTGTGAATCACGGACCACGATTCTTCGGAAGGCTTGAAAGAAGCCTGTGCAGGTGTAAGACCTGAGGCGGTTTTTATAAAAGCCTTGCGGGCTCGTTCAACGTCTTTTATGAGTTCAGGAAGCTTGTTCATGTCTACCGCTATCGGTTTATAAACCAATAATAATAGACGGCACCCGACTAGAACGGTATCAAAAGATACACAAGGAAAAAATTATTTCATTTCAATGTGCCCGCGGAACTGCTTGATGATTCCATCCTGTTCAAATTGCTTGAGGATGCGTGAGATCACCACGCGCGTGGTGCCCAACTCATTGGCGAGTGTTTGATGAGAGACCGGTATTTTCCTGGAACCATCTGTCTTTGAACGCTTGTTCAGGTATTCCTTTACCCGTGCCGGGATAGGATCAAAGGCCACGCTTCCAAAAGAAGACAAGAGCTCATCGTAGCGGCTGCGGAACGTCCGAATAATGAACTTATTCCACGAGGCATACTTCAATTGCCATTCGGCAATAAGTCTAGCGGGAAGAATAATCAAGTCGGTTGGTTCCATCGCCATACCATTAGCAGCACTCGTGTTGTCGAAATAAGCAGAGGAAAGAGACATCATACACGTCTGCTCCGGGCCAACGTAGTAGAGCAATATTTCGCGGTCTTCTTTTTGTTGATATACCCGGATGAGACCTTTTATCACGATCGGCAAAAAATCAAGCCGCTGACCTTCTTTGATCAGCACATCGCCCTTGTTGGCCGAAATGACTTTACCATGAGTAATCATTTCCTCCTGCAATTCAGGTTCAGGAAATGATTTGAGGTTTTTAAAGATTTCTGCTGCCGTGTCCATAGAGATAAGCAGATCAATATAAAAAATATTTTTCTATCTCACTATCGCGAGAAGGGAAACTACCATTTAAGATTTGTTCTATTGTAAGGACGCTGGATTGACTTCACTTACGTTTTAACTGATAGCTAGTGCTTCGTCCTCCACCTTCTTGCTTTTCTAAAATTCCTTTTGTCATTAAATCTTGTATGTCCCGCAAGGCAGTATCAGGTGAACATTTAGTCATCTTTGCCCATTTGGAAGAGGTGAGATTTCCTTCAAAATTATCCATGAGTTTATTGATCATTTTTTTTTGCCTCATATTCAAATCAAGTAGGTGGTGGTTTTCCCAAAATTTCGCTTTGCGAATAACGATGGATAGATTTTCTTCAGCTGTTTCAATAGCTCTGTCCATGCAGTTGATAAACCATAACAGCCACTCGGTTATATCCAGACTTCCTTTTTGTGTTTTTTCAAGAATGACGTAATAGGCATTTCGCTCTCTCTGAATTTGTGCAGACATGCTATAAAAACGTTGCGTGCTACCATCTGCTCTTGTGAGTTGCATATCGGCAATTGCCCGGGCGATGCGTCCGTTGCCATCGTCAAATGGATGAATAGTTACAAACCATAAATGGGCGATCGCACTTTTCAGAACCGGATCCATTCCCGAAGTATGATTAAACCATTGAAGAAATTTTTGCATCTCTTGAGGAATCTTCTCGGCTTCCGGTGCTTCAAAGTGAACGTGCTCTTTTCCCATCGCACCGGAAACAACTTGCATAGGTCCGTTGAGATCATCGCGCCATACGCCTACTTTAATTTTGTGTGTGCCGCTATGTCCCGTTGGAAATAAAGCAGCATGCCATCCGTAGAGCCGATTGTCCGAAAGGGGTTGATCATATTTTTGTGTTGCATCCAGCATCATATCTACCACACCTTCCACAGCACGAGCCGCAGTTACCATTCCTGCTATTTCAATTCCAAGTCTTCTGGCAAGCGAAGAGCGCACTTGGTCCATTGGCAATTTCTCGCCTTCAATTTCACTTGACTTGATTACATCCAGGGTCAACGTTTCAAGCGTTGCTTCTTCACGAAGCTGAAACCCCAATCCTTCCAGCTTTCCTAAAAGTCGGCCCTGTCTGTGTCTTACCGAAGATAACAATGGCATGATGACGTGACTGTCCCACTTGAAATCAGGCCATGCTTTTTGTAGGTGGATGTATTTCATTCTCCGCAAATAATGCGGCAATTAAGGTATTATTCTCCGCACAAGCAATATATTATCCGCAAATAATGCGGTGAATAGTGGTTTTATTCTCCGCAGGAATGGGTTATTAGCAGGAATTTCAATGTTTTTGAAACGCGCTTGATCTCAACATCGATAGGGCAAAAAGTATCAGGCCAATGGTATTAGAGCTTAAAGAAAATCCTCTTCGTATAAAGCCAATAACACATACCCCACTCCAGTCCAAAAATACAGAGCGAGGTAATGATCATCATCCATCCGTGCGGAACATTCGCCAACTCCATCAGTCCGTTGGTGATGGCGCCTACATATCCATTAAACCAACGATGCCCCACGATTTCGAAAAACAAATAGATAAAAATGGAGTTCATACCCACGATGGTAAAAAATGCTAAATGCTTTCGATGGTCTTTGATGTCAATCCACCAGTAACAAAGCGCAAGACCAAGCAAACACCAACCTCCGGAGGCAATGGTAAATGAACTGGTGGCAATACGTTTGATAATCGGAGTGACCGTTGCATCCATCGCATAGCCAAGAATTAAACAAGCTACTCCGGAAATAATCAGGTAACGGATTTTGAGATTATTCGCTTTCGAACTCAGCAATAATTTGCCAGCAACTGCACCCCAAATGGTATGCGCAGCAGTTGGAATACAATTGATGGCTACCCAACCACCTTCGTTAATCTTGTTCATTAACACCAGGTCCATGAAGTTGCCGAAGTTTTGCTGATCCGTAAAAGGTTGATCAAACCCCGTAATGTTCGTAAACCGATAAAGTATCTCCGTGAGTAACAAGAGCGCAACGCTGAATAGTATTTGTTCCAAAGCCGGCCATCTGAAAATCAAAAAGGCCACGAGCGTTGTGAACGACAATTGCGTAAGAACATCCCACAATTCAAATGAAAGTCCCTTAGGCCTTACCGCATAATCCAGCACACCCCAGAAAAAAAGCAAGCCACAACGCTTTATAATTTTTATGAACTGATCTTTCCAGGGAACGCCCAAAGTACTTTGCTTGCTTAACGAAAACGCCAGAGCGGTGCCGGCCATAAACATGAAGCCAGGCTGTATCAAATCCCAGAAACGCAAGCCATTCCAGGGATGATGAAAAAACTGAAGGAAGAAACCATTTAGAAAAGAGCCTTTTGTCAGTTCAAACAGGTGCTCATACAAACCTGCGCTTTCCAACGCAAGCAACACCATTATAAATCCCCGCAGGAAATCAAGCGAGAGCAATCGCTCCGAATTTTTTGTGACCATGAAGGAAATATAAAAAGAAAAAGTCAGGCTTTCACCTGACTCCTTCATGTCCGTCCTCTTCTGCGAATCTCCGTTTACTTTCGATTATGATTTAACCGCGAAGAGCGCAAAGCAATACACGCAAAGTTTGCAAAGTTAAACTGACTACTTTTTCCGAATGATAATATCCCCGTTATAATTCTTCATGCTGAACTCAGGACCGCCACCGTTGATGTCGCCCTTCACCCATTCATCAATCACAACTTTATATGTACCCGATTTAGCATCTTTCTTTTGTATAGGGCCGCTCTTAATCATGCTCATATCAAAACCGCTGAGGATTTCGCCTTGCTCCGTCTTCATCTTGAGAGTTCCCTTGAATGTAGCCGGGAAAGTAATGTCAATATCTCCATTGAACGTAGAGTACGACATGGGTGCACCTTCCGTTACTTTATCAAAAGTCACTTTGATTCCGCCATTGTAGGTGGTGGCGACCACCGAACCGGAAATATTTTCGGCTGTGATCTCACCATTGTAGTTGGTCAATTCTATTTCACCCTGAATGTTGCTGATCACCAAATCTCCGTCATTATAAGTACTCACATTCAAATCAAAGCCAGATGGCACTTCAATTTCCAGGTTCATTTTATTGTTCCACGAGTCCGAGCTGGCCTTCACGATGTTGTCATGCTCGGTTACTTCCAGGTCCATGGTTCCATTTGATATCTTCTTTAATCCGGCTTTGGAATTGGATGATGATTCATTTTTATTCTTGTTTTTATGCCGATTATCATCGTCATCATCACGGTCGTGATCACGATCATTGTCGTCATTAGAAGAATACTTTACCAGAATATCTTTCCGAGCAGTACCTTTTACCGTAATCGATCCGTAGTTGAGATGTGCTTTTAATTTTCCTCTCTTATTCGGATCGGTCAGCGGCACAGCAAAATCGCCTGATGTTTGCGCCATTGTACAGTAAGCCGAAATAAGGATCACGATAATTATTAAAAATTGCTTTTTCATTTTCTTGTTGTTTACTTTTTAATGTCATCTGAGCTTCTCGAAACTTTTTCGAAGGCCCACACTGACCATTTAATTTTAGTTGTTAATCAATTTGTTCTTTCTTTCAGGTACACATTACCATTGAATGTTTCAAAGTCGAGGAACACGCCTCCGTTTCCAATCTTAAAGCGGTTGCCTTTTATTTTATACTTTGTTCCATTTGTTCGTTCTTCTTTCTCAACCATTACCGGAAGCGATTCAAGTTTGTCAACATTGGTAAAGAAATCTCCGTTGAAACTTTCAAAACTCATATTGGCGGCTAAACCTTTTTGAAACCACGCGTTGATGTCGCCATTGAGTGAATAGAAGCGGCAGTCTTTAACAGGATTAGTCACATACTCAATATCCACGTCACCGTTCACAGTAGTGGCAGTTGCTTCACGTGATATCTTTGACAGCTTAATGCTTCCGTTTACATTTTCAACTTTCAATGCACCTTTTGTATTTTCCACGGTAACATCACCATCGTTGATTGTACTTAGAATCAAGTTAACGGACGTTGGTACTTTTACGGTAAAGTCAAAGGTGTAGTCATAAGGGGGATTGCAACCCCTGCCATGACCATTATTGTCCCAATTGTATCCCCAACCCCCATGTGCTCCCCAATTGTCATGATTTCTCTTATTGCGATTGCCCTTGCCAAATTGATTGCAGGCTCCCTCCACATAAAAGATCAAGGTGTCTGCGCGATCAATAGAGCCAAGTGTAACTTCCTGTTTGCCCTCTTCGAGGCGTGCTTCCGTTTTGGCTTTGATCGTGCGTGTTACTTCCAGCATAACTTTGTCGCCTTCGTATCCGATTACTTTTACATCGCCATTAATATTCGCCACCATCACCACGTTATCAACACTTTTCTTTTCAAAGGAAAGTTCCTTGGTGATTTTATCGGTGAAGCTCTGCGCCAAACTCAATTGACAGATGACCAATAAGCTTATTATTAAAATTCCTGATTTCATATTTCAATTTGTTTATCCCTCACCCGGGTCTTCTCCAAAGAGAGAGGTCTCCGAAGGATTTGTGGGAATTTTTAAATCAATACCTTAATACTTTCATTTATCTTCGACTTCACCTCTTTAGGTGTGTTTTCATTTTGCAAAAGCTTCTGCAACTCTTTTACTGACTTCTTCTCCTGAATGGCTGCCATAAATTCTGCCAGAGCAACCTGCACTAATGGCGAATCCTGTTTGCCAATCGACTCGATCAATTGCTCGCGAACACGGCTTTGCTTCGCATACGGCTTCAGCGCTTCCAAAGCTGACAGGCGCACGTTCACGTTCTCGTCACGATTCATCGTTTTGAACAGTGCATCTGTCACCTTTTCGCTCACCTGATTCATTTCGCTGGTGAGGTTCACTGCCTTGATGCGTTCAGAAGCCGATTCTTTTTCCAGCAAAGAAAAAATCATCATCTCGCGCAAGTCACTCACTTGTTGCGTAAGCTCATGCACTTCCAGATTTTGGGAAGGACGATTGGTAAAATATCCACCCACAAAGCCCGCGATCAAAATAATAGTTGCAAAAGCCAATCGGGGAAGAAGAACGTTCCAATCGGGCATGGCAAATGAAAAACTTCCCTTGCGTTGCTTTCTCTTCTCCTCCGAAAGCGAAGCATAAAACTGATCATCCAATCGCATAGAAGGAGACGGTCCTTCCATTTTGAAAAGCTGTTCATCCAACGTATTCAGTTCGTGCAGTTGCGTGAGTTCAATCTCTCCTGCTTCCAGCAGCTGCTCAATCAACTTTACTTCGGACGGATCGGCAAGTCCTTCGTTGTACTTGGCGATCACTTCTTCGATTTGCTTCTTTTCCATACCTAATGACTTTTCTCTAACTGCTTATAAATCACTTTCAACTCCTGCAAGGCCCTGAACACTTTCACTTTCACCGCCCCTTCTGTGCATCCCAGTATCTCCCCGATCTCGTGATACTTTTTCTCCTGATACTTGCTCAACAATAAGATCTCCCGTTTGTCTGCAGCCAGTCTGTCCATGGCCATGGAAAGCATGTGCTGTTCTTCTTCCTGCTGCATTTCGGTTGACCGGTTGTCGCCATGGCTAAGCCGCTCTTGCCATTTCTCCAGGTCATCTTTTGCATTGATTTTATTCTTGCGATAATGATCATGGTTCACATTGCGCGCGATGTGAAACATCCAGGCTTTGAAGTTGCCCTCTCCGCGAAAGAGGTGTCGGTATTTCAAAATCCTGAAAAAGGTGTTCTGGACAAGATCTTCGCTGAGTTCCTGTTCGCGGTTTAGCCCGTAGAAGAAACCGTACAAAGGTCTCTTGTAACGTTCAAAAAGCAGGCCCAGCCTGTCCAGGTCACCGTCCCTGACCTTTACCATCAATGCATTGTCGGAAAGCGCTTCCAAATCAAATTGTTTTCGTGTGGGGAAACCTCGTGTTCCAAAATAGGTTACAGAAATTTACCTTAATTTTAATTTGAACACACAATCGGCACGATGAAGGCGTTTTTAGGTATCGTATTGATTCTTGCAAGTACTCAGGTTTCCGGCCAGGAAGATTACGGTATCCATTTTGAAAATGCTTCGTGGTCGGCAATTGTGGCAAAAGCAAAAGCCGAAAACAAGCTCATATTTATAGATGCCTACACCACCTGGTGCGGCCCTTGCAAAATGATGGACCAGCAAGTATATCCCACTCCTAAAGTTGGAAGTTATTTTAATGAGCATTTCATCAACGCCAAGTTTGATATGGAGAAGGGAGAAGGCAAAGACCTCGCTTCAAGATATGGCGTGAGGGTCTTTCCTACTTATTTGTTCATCAATCCAGATGAGCAACTGGTCCATCGGTTGGTGGGGTTTACGCCCAGCGATCAATTTATTGAACACGCTTCACATACTCTTGACCCTGACAAGCAATTTTATACACTCTTAAAAAAATATGAAGCCGACAAGCGCAATACTTCCATGACTGAAAACCTCATTTGGTCTGCGATAGAGGCCAATGAAACAGAAACTGCTCAAAAAATCGCTCCCGAATATTTTAAATCGCAATCGAATTGGCTGACAGAAAAGAATTTGACGCTCATCGATAGAATTACGCTAACGTCCAACGATCCTTACTTTAAATTTATGCTGGAGCACAAGGATGAGTTTGGTGAACAATTCAGCCCAGCATATTACAAGGAAAAAATGTTTTGGATTACGTATAAAGGAGCCCATCAAAAATTGGAATTGCCAACAACCATCACAAAAGAAATTGCAAACAAAAATATTCCCAAAGCCGAAAAATACTTTAAAGCGATTTATCCCGAGCAACAAACAAAACTCATTCATCAATTCAAAGTAGACGTCTTTCAAGCTAGTAAGGATTGGAATGCCTACGCTCGTGAAGTAATTTCTAATGAACCAGATCAACCTTTGACCGCTTCCGAATTGAATCACATGGCGTGGATCTTCTTTGAACATATAGATGACCCGGAGTTTTTAAAGAAAGCCGTAGAGTGGGCTCAAAAATCTATTGAACTGGACTACTCACCTTATAATCTGGATACTATTGCCCATCTTTATTTCAAGCTAAAGAACAAACCGAAGGCGAAGCTGTATGCCAACAAATCTATAGAAGTCGCTAAATTACGCGGCAGTGATTATAGTTCAACTCAATCTTTACTAGACGAAATCTTAGGACTCAAATGAAACAAAATCTTTTATTGTCTTTCGCTCTTAGCGCTATTCTTTTTTCCTGTGCTACAAAAGAAGAACCCAAACTAGTCTGGTCAGATGAATTCAACTACACCGGTTCGCCCGACAGCAGCCGCTGGAACTATGATCTTGGCGATGGCTGTCCGAATGTTTGTGGCTGGGGAAACAATGAGATGGAATATTATACGAAAGACGCAAAGAACGTGCGTGTTGAAAATGATCTGTTAATCATTGAAGCGCATAAAGATTCCCTTGGCGGGAAAGCTTACACCTCCACGCGCATGGTGAGCAAGTTCAAAGGCGATTGGCTGTACGGACGAATTGAAGTGAAAGCAAAACTACCGAAAGGCAAGGGCACATGGCCTGCGATATGGATGTTATCGACAGAATGGAAATATGGTGGCTGGCCTGCAAGTGGTGAGATTGATATCATGGAGCATGTTGGCTATGATCCGGGTGTTGTTCATGGAACCATTCATACTGAATCGTACAATCACGTGAAGAAAACACAAAAAGAAGAAAAGATTACTGTTGCCGATGCGCAGGATGCTTTTCATGTGTATGCGATCGATTGGACAAAAGACAAAATGGATTTTTATGTGGATGATAAAATGTATCACTCCGTAAGCCGGGCAGCAAACGATACTTTTAATGAGTGGCCGTTCGACCAGAAATTTCATTTAATCATGAATGTTGCGGTGGGTGGCAACTGGGGTGGCGCACAGGGCGTGGACGAATCTATCTGGCCGCAGAAAATGGAAGTCGATTATGTGAGGGTTTATCAATAGTACTTCGTCATTAACTACTTCATCAATAATTCCATCCATCCAGAGTCCGAAACGGTGACTCTGATAAGGTTAAGAATTTTCTCATCCACGTTCGGATCGCACTTTTAAAGTGAAAATTATACTTTCGTTGCGGCCATTGTTCCATCGTATATCCTGTTTTAATTTTACAATTTGTGTAAATCTATTTCAGGACTAGACATTTAGTTTGTTTATCATTTATCTGCACGTGGCAAAACTTCCCAGCCGGCTTCTGGGGCAGTCTCGTTCGGGAGTGCTTTTATTGTGTATATAATATCAAAAACCTCGGGGTCCTCCAAATACACTTTAATTATAAATCTATTGCCCTTACTGCATTTAAAACAATCATTATCACTACAGTGATCCAAGTATTCAACACCATTCAAAGAATATCTTACATTCCAACCCCTCACGTCACCTTGGTGATATCTATCAATGAACTCTACGATAGTATAGCGATACTGGGAATTCTTTCTAATCAAATATCGATGTGTCGCTGTTCTGAATATTACAACAAGTACACTCAATAAAAATATTGTATATGTTGTATTTATTACTTTTTTACTTATCATTTTCTTTAAACTTCGATTTTCTAACCCCATCATGTCATCCGAAAGGAACCCTGATAATCACATCCTTACTTATCCAACAAGATGTCTAAGCGGAGTATAGATTAAATGTAAAGAAAGACGTGAGGCATTGCAAATGCCTGCTAGCTGCTGTTCAGTATGCGTATCGCTAACCTAACAAGCATCAGAGTCCCGAAACGGTGACTCTGATAAGGTGACAGAAAAAATGGAAGTGGATTTTGTGAAGTGTATCAGCTGGCCTCTAATACTTTGTTTTTAACTCCTCCAACTTATTTCGCTCATTCTGCAACTCGCGCGATAATTTCGTTTGCTTATCAAGCGCCTTGCGTTTGAACTCTTCGTACTCATGACTGATCAAATCGGCAATCACGACTTTTTCCTTCATGATCGCCCTGGTCAACTTCATCCTGCCGGCCATAAAGACGATCGCCAAAACGAAACCTGCCATCAGAAATGTCATCAACGTGATAAAGGTCCGTTTCTCAAAACCAATGCCCAGCAAGGTAATGTGGGTGCTATCAAACGCCACTTGTGCAGATGCATCCCTTTCCTTTTTTAAGGTGAGCTCAACGGCCTGTAGTTTAGCCTCCAATTGAATAATCGATTCACGTGCCTGAGCAAGCTGCACGCGTTGTCCTTTGATGGAATCCATCATGATCTTCCAAACGCCATCCAACACAAACTCCTTTATCACCTTGTAATCCTGAAAGGTTTGAGAGCTTGACTTCATCAAATAATAGCGTTCATTCAGGGTATGATTTTTATCCTCCAGCGAAACGTGTGCGGGTTGTGAAAATGAAACATGAGCGGCCAACAGACAGAAGATTAAAGAAAGACGTGCCATCGATTACTATTTCAAGTAAACGTAATGCTAGCAAGAGTGCCAACCAACCGCCAATATTTGAACGTTCAAATAGTTCGCCAGACGAAAGGCAGCAAAGGATAAACCGACTTATTTCTTCTTGAAAACGATCTGTGACTGATGCAGTTGAACTACCTGGCTGAGTAGTTCCCGCAAGTGCGGATATTCGTTGGGTGCATACGCGGGCTTCGACAACTGAATGACATTGGTCATCATAACCTTGTTACCCAGATTAGTGACACTGAACAAATACTTGCCACCGCCTTGTGGCAGCGCAACGGCAGCATTGACCGGCAAGTCTTCTATTATATAAGTGTCGGGGTACTCCAGCGCAAGCATGATGGTGGTTTCCAGCGGGGCGCCTAAGTCAACAGGGTACATGCGCGTTTCGGATTTGAAAGGATTCTTCTCCCAGCGCTCTACCATAAATGGATTCAAATAAATGACGGAGGGATTGGAAACGTCTAATGAGGTTTCCACTTTCATTTTCTCTATGACGGGCAGGTTGGTATCCAAAACATTCTCCAACACATACTCCCCGACCGATAACTCGTTCCACTCCTTTTTTACTTTTTCTTCATACTCTTTTACTCCTCCTGCCGATGCAATCTCCATTCGTTTGTCAAACGCTTCATATCCATAAGAGGTAATGGTGAGGTCTCCACGAAACACCTGATCATTATCCAACTTAAGATTGAGGACCACATTCTTTTTCTGTTTATCGCGAGGCTTGAGAGCCACCCAGCCGGTCTCCTTTTCATCTTTACTGATTAATCTGCCTTTGCCATTGAGGCAACGCTCGGGCAACAAACCAAATGGCAAAAGCTTTTCGGTAGCATCCAGCAATACTTTCGCATCGCCAACAGCTACCTGCGCCACCACATAATTAAAATCGCTGAGCACGGGGTGAAGCTCATGCGGCAATCCATTCGAGCGCGTTGACAACACAACGGGGTCGGCATTTAAACCGGCTGCCTGCAATGCCCCCACCAGCGAGAGATTGATGTCGGCCACGTTGCCCTTCTTTGTCTCATAAGCTTTCTTCGCACCGTTCTCGGTAAAGTCGCCAAAGTTTTCATTCCAGCTAAAATAATTTCGGATAAGATCGTAGACCTGATTTGCCTTCTTCATCGGATCGCCTTCGGCTGTGGTAAGCAATTTGATTTGATCTTCCCACACGTTCACCGACTTCTTTATCTGCTGCCCAAAGTTTGGCTCCGTGCGATACTCCACGTCTACATCGCCCCACGATTTTGTATAATTATCAACGCGCCCATCAAAGTGACGCAGTTGTGACAACTCATAGTTGATGCTGGAAATAAAATTAGACTTTGCCGTCATAAACTCTTCTTCCACAAAGGCGGGAACATCGTTCATCGCATATTTGCCAAACGTGCAATCTGCTTTAACTCCACCTCCAGGCGTGTAACAATCCTTCAACAACACAGCCTCATTTGTGGCCAGCTCCAGATAACCTTTAAGCGTAACATTATACTCATAGTTGGCGGGTATCGTAGCCCAATACTCGGTTCTTACTTTTGGCAACTCTGATTGAAATTCCCACGGCCAGAAATTAAATATGAATGGCGATTCGATCATATACTTCACATCCAACACGCTCCCCACCCTCACATCGGGCAACGTAAATTTTGCAATCTCCCAGTTGTCGTTATAGTTCTGATTGAACACCGAAGTCTTCTCCACCATTTTTGTCTCTTTCATGGAGTTGTTCTCCAGATTGAAAGCGCTGGCCATAACCGATCTTAGCGTCTGTCTATCACCTCCGTTTTTTCGCAGCCAAATTGAAAAGGTGCCGTGTTCCAAACCTGCCTTTTTGAGAATCTTTATTTTCACATGATATTCCACCAGCAGGTTATGATTATTGAAGTTATCAAAGTAGGCCTCACCAAATTCATTTAACACCACAGCGTTGGCGCTTGTGTCTTTTGGATACACCGTCATGTCCAGTTCAGTGTAGGTAATTTTGCCGAATGCAAAGCCGTTGTTGTTCTGCGACACGGCAACTAACGGCATACACCAAAGGCACACTGCTAATAATTTCTTCATTGCAAGAGGTTAAGAATGATTTCCAATAAACTTTAAATTATATTTCGTTCCAAATTTTTGGCTATGATTCGACTGTGTTCTGTCCTATTCGTTCTTTTATCAGTTCACGCATGGGCACAGGAGCCCATCATTCATGATAGCACTCAAAACCTGAACACCAACTTTCACTATCAATTAACTACCGTTTCGCAACACAAATTTGCCATGTCTGCTCCTTACACAGGTGCGAACAGTCTTACCACCAATGCCGAAACGGAAAGCACGGTGACGTCTACCATTTTTTGGGGCACAAAACTTTGGAAGGATGCAGCACTTTATATCAATCCTGAAATCTCCGGGGGCAGCGGTGTGAGCAGCGCGCGTGGCATCGCAGACTTTACAAATGGTGAGGCCTTTCGCGTTGGAAGTGCCGCACCCAAGATTTATGCAGCTCGTGCTTTTTTTCAACAGACCATTAACCTCGGTGGCGGTGAAGAATACATTGGTGAAGGTGCCAACGATGTGTATAAAACCAGAACCAAAAAATACCTCGACATCATTCTGGGTAAATTCAGCATCGCAGATTACTTCGATCAGAATTCTTATAGTCATGATCCACGATCTCAATTTTCCAATTGGGGTTTAATGAGCAACGGAGCGTGGGACTATCCGGCCAACGTGCGAGGTTATACCTGGGGAGCTGTGATTGAATTTGGAAATGACTCGTGGAAACTGAGGGCCGCCTCCACGCTTGTTCCAAAAGAAGCAAATGGAAATGATATGGACACGCGCTATAACAAAGCAAACTCCAATGTCTTTGAATTTGAAAAACGTTATGCACTGGCAAAACAAACCGGGAAGATTCGATTGCTTTCGTACTACACCTTGGCGAGAATGGGAAACTATAACCAATCGATCAGCGAACGACCCGTCAATCCCGACATTGTTTCTACACGACAATATGGAAGAACAAAATATGGATTTGGCATCAACATCGAGCAACAGCTTGCCAAGGGCATTGGCTTGTTCGCGCGCGCAAGTTGGAACGATGGAAAAAACGAAACGTGGGCATTCACCGAGATCGATCGCAGTGCAAGTGCCGGTCTTTCGCTGGACGGGTCATTGTGGAAACGAATGAACGATGTGATAGGAATCGGAACCGTGATCAGCGGCTTATCCAAACAACATCAAAATTACCTGAGTGCCGGTGGCTACGGATTTATCATTGGCGATGGCCAATTGAATTATAGTGCCGAGTGGGTAACCGAGATCTATTATAAAGCCAATATTTTATCAGAGACTTTCTTTGTAACACCTAACTATCAATTCGCTCTGCATCCGGCCTATAATAAAGATCGTGGTCCTGCTAATCTTATCGGCCTACGGGCACACATTGAGTTTTAGCCTTTTGAATACACAAAGATTTTTTAAAGTTCTCACTACTTTTGCAGGATCACCGATTATATTTCACAAAACTTAGGCAGTTGAATTCCAAGAACATTAACATGCGGTCGCTTAGTCTCAGTTATCTTTTACTAGTGATCTTTCTTTCAAGTCAGGCTCAGACAAGTGAGCCGCATCTCCCCAAGGTGCAGACTGGCAAACCAAACCGGTATGTGGTGTTTCCGGTGATCGTAAAATCACCCGAATACATTTGGGGGCTTGGCGCTGCCGGCACATTGTATTTTAAACTCAAGCACGATTCGATCACAAGGACTTCAAATTTTAAAGGTGTTTCCTTTTATACCTTGAGAAGACAATTGGTCTTTGCTTCGGAAGGCTATGTCTATTTCCCGTCAGAAGATTTTATCCTTCACAACATTGCCACCATCAGTCACTT
Source organism: Cyclobacteriaceae bacterium (assembly GCA_044222145.1). Classification (GTDB taxonomy): domain Bacteria; phylum Bacteroidota; class Bacteroidia; order Cytophagales; family Cyclobacteriaceae; genus ELB16-189. The sequence continues at coordinate 116,873 of JBGANU010000005.1, read as the reverse complement.
TCCGGATAAATTCTGGGGACTGGGAAATAATACCACAGCTGCCAACGTGGAGAACTATGCGATATCGCAAATCGATTTATATCCGCAATTATTGAAAAATATTTATTCCGATCTTTTCGTGGGTGTTGGGTATGAGTTTCAAAGCGTGTATCAATTCACGTATGATAAAAGTGGCAATAGCTTATTCGACAACGAAAATATTGTGGGTCGTCAGGGTGGGCACATCTCGGGTGCGGGATTTATCATGACCTGGGATAGTCGAAACAATGCGTTTAGTCCATCGGCTGGATTCTATGCGCAATATTCCATGACAAGTTATCAGGACTACTTCGGTAGTAATTTCAATTTCATTGTCAACAACGTAGATGTGCGAAAATATTTTGCTATGCCAAAGGACCGCGTGATGGCGATGCAGTTTAATCTGATTGCATCGGAAGGTAATGTGCCCATACGCAGTATGGCAAACATTGGAACCAACTCTTACATGCGTGGCTACTATGAAGGTCGTTTCACGGATAAAAACCTAACAGCATTTCAAACCGAGTTTCGAACGCCCATCTGGAAACGATTAGGCGCTGTCATCTTTGGCGGTGCCGGAAAAGTGGGTGCGCGCTTCCGCGATCTTTGGAACTTTGATCACCTGAAACCCACGGCTGGCATGGGCTTGCGCTTTGCCATCAGTCCCAAAGAAAAATTAAACCTGCGCCTCGATGCAGGTGTTGGCCGTCAATCGCATGGGTCCTACCTGAATATGGGCGAGGCTTTCTAAGAGTTTAGTGTGATAGCTTACTTTAAAGGATGGACACCATAACTTTTCTGTAAATTTGTTCAACGAATTTTTTTAGGGCAGTGGGAAGGGTATTCGTTATCTTCTTGATCATTCTTACAGGAACACATGATCTGGTGGCGCAGCCCGGCTTGTCATCCGGCATGACACATTATGCAAACGTTCAGGTCTTTCGCCTTAAAGCCTGGACCAGGATGACGGGCAAGCAATGGCGCGATATTATCTACAGGTTTCCGGAATTTCAGGATGGACGAATCACATTGCGGGAAGGCTATTCGCCAGAACATCCTCTAAAGTTGAACTACAATATCCACCAGGACAGAGTGGAATTTCTTTCGGAGCGAGGTGATACAAATGTTTTCAACAACTCGGTCCAGATAAAGTCAATCACAATGGGTACTCAGGTTTTCTACAACGATTATCCTTCGGGTTACATTGAGAAAGTAAATCAAACTTTTGTTGCGCTGGGTGCCAAGCACCATTTAAAGATGATGTTTGAATCAAACAACGGTGAGCTTTTCAGCGCAATGGACTGGAACCTGCCCACCACGCGACTGGACCGCTTGTATGTGCGGCAGGATGAATATTTTTTTATTGACGAGCATGAAATGACTAATAGAGCCACCTTGCCGGCTATTTTGAAGATTTATGCAACGCACAAACATGAGATCAAAAAATATGTAAAGAAGAATGATATCGACTTCAAAAAGAAAGAAGACTTAATTCGATTGTTAGAATTCTGCCAGTTATTAACCTCTCGTCAGCCAGTGGTTGACTCTCCAAAAAATAGTTGACTCTTACCAAACAAAAGTTCCCACCGTGCCAGCTGTTAACGAAGCCGCTGCCGATTTGCCTTTGAATTGTATCGTGAAGTTTTTTGGCTGATCACCTTCGTTGAGCACAATCAAAACTTTTTTTCCGGTTGGCGTAACAAACGCCACATTCGGCAAACCTTCTACCATATTAGACGCTACTCTCACCGAACCTGGTCTCACAAATTTTGATGCCTGCGCGATGATGTAATACGAAACATTTCGTGAAATCGAATCACCAATAGTGAGTGCACCCAAACATTCGGTGCAACCTCCCTCATCGGTATGTGGATTTTGATCGGGATCGGCCGCCAGGTTCCACTCCAATACATTTCTACTCCAATTACGAGTAGCTCCGATAATTAAATTTTTAGTGTGCCACTTTAGATCACCACCAAAGTCTCCCTTGGACCACGTCCATTGCTCTGTAAAGTAAATGTGACGATCGGGATGTGCATTGTGTACATCCGACAAAACATTGATCTCGCCCAGGTACATATGAAACGCTGAACCATCGACAAACTTCTTCGCTTCCGAATCATTCAAAACAGAGATCGGATAATCGGGATGATCACAATTATGATCGAATACAATAATCTTTGTTTGAATACCCGCCATCTGAAAGGCTGGCCCCAAATATTTTTTAACAAACACGGCTTGCTCATCGGCAGTCATCAGCATGCTCGGCATATTCTTCGGATTCTCAGGCTCGTTCTGCAAAGTGATGGCATCAATCGTCACGCCTTCATTCTTCATACCCTGAATATATTTCACCAGGTAATTTGCATAGACGGTGTAGTACTCCAACTTAAGGCTTCCTCCTTTTGGACTCCCATTGTCTTTCATCCAGGCCGGTGCCGACCACGGACTTCCCATAATTTTAATATCAGGATTAAGTGTTAAGATTTGTTTCAGAACAGGAATAAGATTCTTCTGGTCTTCCGCCAGAGTGAACCCTGACAACGTGATGTCTTTCTTTCCGGCTGGTTGATCATCATAGGAAAACACGTGATCATCTAAATCAGATGCACCAATACTTATTCGCAAATAGCTGATGCCAATGTTGGCGCTATCTGTCAGGAACAATTCCTTTAACAAAAGTTCACGTTGTGCGGGAGATAGTTTTTGATTGATCAAAGAAGCGCTTCCTCCGGTCAACGCATAACCAAAGCCATCGATCGTCTGAAATGTTTGCGTAGTATCCACGCTTACCACCGCACTTGTGTCGGCTGTTAACTGAAAAGAAAGTTTGGCCGGTGCTTCCGCAAACAGAACTGACTTATCACCGGCAGTTGTCCAGACGGATATTTCACCTGTTGCTTTTTTATCGGACGTATCGGTAGAACATGAAATCAACAGGAGTCCGAGAAAAGTTATTTGCTTAAATGATGCTTTCATACATGATAAATAAGATTCCGAAGGTAATAAAAGTCGGGCTAATGCCGATCAATAATTAATCACGTCCTGATCGCAATGTTTTGATTCGTTGTCCGAAAACCTTGTATTTTTGAGTATGCTGAAGACGAGTGCAAAAAGAAAATGGTTTGCCTGGGTGGTGGGCGTGATTATACTGCTACATGTAGTGGCATTCCTGCTTTTCTTCTTTCAAGATGAAATCATTTTTCAAAACAAAAAACTAGGCAAAGATTTCGAGTTCCGGTTTGATAAAGATCCTTATCAGGAAACATACGAGGAATATTTTATCGCTACTGAAGATGGAGAAAAATTAAATGCACTGCTCTTCAGAACAAAGTTGAAATCAAAAGGGCTGATTCTATATTTCCATGGAAATGCCGACAACCTGATGCGATGGGGCCGCTATTCGGTTGACTTCACCAAATTAGGTTATGATATTCTGATGCCCGACTATCGCGGCTATGGCAAAAGCACGGGCAAACCAACGGAACGCGATTTATATAAAGACGCCCTTACTGTTTCGCAATGGACTCAAAAATTTTTGACTCCCAAAAAATTAATCATCTATGGCCGATCACTCGGCTCTTCGGTGGCATCAAATTTAGCTACCGCTGTTACTCCTGAGTTGCTGATATTGGAAACGCCTTTCGATGAACTAAAAGGAGTTGTGTATGAGCCGCTGAAGCCACTCCTGAAAATTTTTCCACTGCACTCCAACTTTTCCAATCGGTTATTCCTGCCAAAAGTAAAGTGCAGAAAAATTATTATTCATGGAACGTTGGACCAGGTTGTTCCCTTAACGTCTGCCTTGAAACTTAAACCTTTGCTGGGTAAAGATGATCTGTTTGTGATTGTGGAAGGTGCAAGCCATCGTAACCTTCGGGATTTCCCCGCCTTTCACAAAACACTTGCCGATGCGTTGAATTAATTCAGGCGAAAGCCATCAACGCGCTTACCACTTTGTCGATATCTTCCTTCGTATTATAAATGTGTGGCGACAATCTTATCCCGCCTGTTGACGCACACGCAATTCCATACGTGTCGTATAGTTTCTGATAAACCTCTTTGGAGTCTTTGCCTTTAAGCGTGATAATAACAATGCCTGCACTGAATGCTGCTGGTATTGGTGTAACAAAACTAGCAGACGGAATTTTCGCTTGAATCTGTTCTTTTAGGTAAGCATTCAACAGCAACACGCGCTTTTCAATAACTTTCTTTCCGATTGAGAGCTGGAAGTCAATTGCCTCAGGCAAAGCCGATGCAGTCGTTTCAATTCGTTGACCCAGCACGCAAATCTTTTCGTCTACCGTTTGCATATCGTCCTTCCATCCACCGCCAATCACGGCCGGAGATATTTTTTCAATATGCGCTTTGTTAATATAAAGAATACCATTCTCAATAGGACCCATCAGCCACTTGTGCGTGCTGGCGGTAAAAAAATCACAACCCATGTCATGAAGATTCAACTCCAGCAAACCAAATGTTTGTGCACCATCCACAAGAGTTAGTATTCCCTTCGACTTCGCGAGTGAGCAAATTTCCTTGGCGGGAAGCATCATGCCGCTAAGATTAGAGACATGAGAGAAAGCAATAACTTTAGTCTTGGGTGTGATGGCTTTCGCAAAGGGAGAAACTAACTCGTCTATCGATTTGGGTGCAGCCGGCACCGACACTTTCTTGATCACAATTCCTGAACGCTGTGCGCGCTTCTCCCATGCCATTCCATTTGACGGATGGTTCTGTTCCCAAATAATTATTTCATCGCCCGGTTTAAAATCAAATCCATTCACAATGATACAATTGCTCTCGCTGGTATTGCGCGTAATACCCAGTTCGTCTTTTGAAACACCCATGAACTGAGCAAGCTGTGTTAATGATTTTGTGCGCAGATCGGTGAAGCGAGCACGGTATTGAAAGGAGACATCGCTATTAAGTTCTTTGTTGAAGGCGAGAACGCGCTCACTTACTGAATATGGGCTAGGGCAAAGATTGGCCGCATTGAACATGATAAGATCATTGGGAACCGCAAATTGCTTCTTCACCAACTTCCAATATTCTTCGTCCTGCACATTCGCATTAGCCGGTAGGGTTTCCGCGCGAACCGTATTCGTCAACGCAGGCAGAGCAAATGCACCGATAGATCCCAGCGAAAGTTGTTGCAAAAATTTCCTTCGACTATTATCGGATGGGGATGTTGACCTCTTCATAAAACTTGATGGGTTAGGTGCTACTTCAATTTGGTATCCATCCATTGTAACATTCTCGACCACATGTCGGGCGTATACACATGACCCGTGTTAGGATAGATGATACTTTCAAATTCGGATGGAGCATGATAAAGTTTATAAACTTGTTGCACGTCATGCTCTATCTTCTTAATTCCTGCCACAGGCGAGCCGGGGTCTTCGTCTCCAGTCATAAAAAGTATCGGGCGAGGTGCAATCAAACCAATTATAGTTTCGGTATCAAAGTGCTTTAAAATTCCGGGCACATAATAATAGATACCGTGATATTTTAGTTTCTCTTCGGCAATCAAATCCTGATAGCGCGTCATGCATCCAACCGCTACTCCCGTTTTTATTTTTTCATTCAACGCCATCAACCACCACGACCGCGTGGCTCCCATACTGATGCCCGTCACGGCAACATTCTTTGAATCAATCTCCGGGCGACTGAACAAATATTCCAACGCCATCAAATCGTCATGAACCATCATGGCCCATAGCGATCTACCCATCCAAAGCTCATATTTCGATTGCGTAGTTTCTTCAACACCACCTTTTTCATCTGGTCCACCAATGCCCTTTCCACTGCGCTCGCCAAAGCAATAGGCATCGATGGCCATTACCGCAAAACCTTTCTTGATCAATGCCTCTGCAGGAATTTCTGGCGTGTGGTGCGTTGTAAAAATTTCTTCCTTCCCCAAATCATAATTGCCACCATGCCAATGACAATAGTAAATGGCAGCGTGCTTGGTCCTGCCATCTTTCGGAATTAAAAAATAACCGGGCACCGTTGCGCCTGCTCCGTTGTCGAATTCAAATTGTTCTTTAATAAATGTTCCTTTGTCCTCTTTCGTGATAATCGTCACCGAAGGAAGTTTGATGGACGGTATATCTCCCAATAATTTCCACAAGGTAGCCTGAATGGCCTTGCGTTGTTCCGTCCACTGATTCAAGTCAGTGGGAACATTTAAAGAAGGAGTTGATGATACGATCTGCGCCAAGGTAGAAGTTGAAAAGAACAGAATGACTATGAAAAATGCTTTGTTCATTTCTTCTTGTCAATCGAACAAAATGAAACCAATCCTTATTTCAACTCCAGCACTACAACAGAATGAGCGGGCAATTTCACTTTCAATGTACTGCCGTTCAAACTGGCGTCTTTAAACACAGCGGGCTTCACCTTGTCAGGAGCTTCGAATGTGTTGCGGTCCTGTATTTTTTCAGATGCCAAAATTCTTCCCGTTACGGAACCAAACTTTCCTCCACGCAGATCAACTGTCACTTCCTGACTATTCTTTGAATCAATATTGACGAGCGAAATATGAACGAGCCCTTTCGCATCCTTCGAAGCAGAAGCCGAAACAGCAATCAGTTTTTCATTCCCCAACACATAGTCATTCGTTTTAATCTGAATAGGTATAAGCGTTGCGTCCTGATGAACGTTGTACATCTCCATCACGTGATAAGTTGGGGTAAGCAACATCTTCTCTTCATTCGTTAAGATCACGGCTTGCAAAACATTTATCGTCTGTGCAAGGTTAGCCATCCGAACCCTATCAGCATGATTGTGAAAAATATTTAAAGTCGCTCCGGCTAAAATAGCATCACGCATCGTGTTTTGCTGAAATAAAAATCCAGGGTTGCTGTTTGGTTCAACATCGTACCATCCGCCCCACTCGTCAACCACCAACGCAATCTTTTTTTCAGGATCATATTTATCCATGATCGTTGAATGTTTGATCACCAGTTCGTCCATGAGCAACGCCCGTTGCATGGTAGTGAAATACTCCTGTTCCGAAAAATCTTTTGCCGATCCCTTCTTATTCCAATCAATAACGGAGTAGTGGTGAAGCGCCACGCCCTCTAACATATTGTGTGGAATGTCGCGCATCAAAACCTCAGTCCAGTGATAGTCAGAAGAACTCGCACCGGAAGCAATCCTGAAAATTTTACTTTCATTGCTCCAGCTCGTCATGAACGTAACATACTGCCGATAGATGTTTGCGTAGTATTCAGCCGTCATGTTTCCGCCACATCCCCATGCCTCATTACCAATGCCCCAGAATTTTACATTCCAAGGTTTAGCACGCCCATTCTCCAGCCGAAGGTTCGACATCGGGCTAATGCCACTGAAGTTCACATATTGCAGCCACTGAGTAAACTCTTGCACCGTTCCACTTCCCACGTTGCCGGATATGTAAGGCTCTGCACCAATCAGCTCACACATGTCCAAAAAGTCGTGCGTACCAAAACTATTGTCTTCGGTTACACCACCCCACCAGGTGTTCACCATTGTTGGTCGCTTCTCTTTCGGACCAATGCCATCCTTCCAATGATAGGTATCGGCAAAACATCCGCCCGGCCAGCGCAGGTTTGGTACTTTCAATTTTTTTAAAGCATCTACTACATCATTGCGCACTCCTTTTGTATGCGGAATGGTGCTGTTTTTCTCTCCCACATAAAAACCACCGTAAATACATTTGCCAAGGTGCTCCGAAAAATGTCCATAGATGTGGCGATCAATTTTTGTCTTTCCTAAATCAGCATTTAATACAATACTGTTTTGACTCATCCCTTGAACGAATGAAAAAAACAAGAAAAGGGTAGCGAATACTTTCATGTGCTTCATATGAATTAATTTCTCAAAATCGACTATTAAACAATGACTATTGACTATTCACTACTGACCAGCTAGGCTGCTTCTGTAATCACAACCTTCTCCATTACATCACCCTGACGAATTTTATCGATCACATCTTCTCCTTCAAACACTTTTCCAAATACGGTGTGGTTGCGATCCAGGTGACTTGTCGTTTGACGGGTATGACAAATAAAAAATTGTGAACCCCCTGTGTTGCGTCCTGCATGGGCCATCGATATTACGCCACGATCGTGATATTGGTTATCACCTGTCAGTTCGCAATCAATATGATATCCGGGACCTCCATTACCGATGCCATTGGGGCAACCTCCCTGAATCATAAAATTTGGAATGACACGGTGAAAAATCAGCCCGTTATAAAAACCTTTCTCAGCAAGCGTTATAAAGTTCTTGACGGTGTTAGGAGCATCTTTTTCAAAAAACTTAATTTTCATAACTCCCTTCTTGGTGTGAATTTCTGCTATCTTCATTGTTTAACTTTTATTTGTTACGCAAGATAACAGGAGATATTTATTTTGAGGCATAATTTTCCATCATAAAGTCATGAAGCCTTGTATCACCGGTAAGAAGATGTATCCATCTCAGGAAATTGCCGAAGATGCACTCATTGAAGCCCGCACGCAATTTGATTACAAGGCAAATCAAGGTCCGATCGGAGTTTATCTGTGTGAAGATTGTGGCTGCTATCACCTCACCTCGCAGGGAAAAATAAACGACCGACTGGCAGAACAATTAAAGAATGGTAGTATCAATCTGCAGAAAGAAGCCAATAAGTGGACGAGTAAATTAAAGAAGCGATAAATTATACGTTCATCACATACTTTTGCAGAAAGGATTTCGCATCCAACACTTCCAGTTTCGAAAAGAAAAAATCGTCTTTATCTTCTGTGATGATGCATTTGCAGGCGGCTGCTTCAGCAGAATAATATTCAAGCCCATCCTCAAAATCACGAATGGATTTGTTCCCGATAGTTTTAATAACACTTGATTTATCAGCCGGAGCAATCTCTATCTTGTTACACAGAATTTCCATTTTCTGCTTTGCCTTTACCGCTCCGCTCTTCTTTTCAGCAAAGTAAAACGCAATAGCCAAACAAATCGGAGATGTATAGACTTCAAACTTCGGGTTATCCATCAAACTCAACACGCGGGAAGAATACGTGAAGAGCGGATATTCTTTGTTTAATACCGAAACTAAAATATTCGCATCGAGAAATATTTTCATTTCCGCGATTTGAAGTACTCTTTCTTGAGGGATTTGCGTGAAGGCTTACTCTTTTGATATTGAACTTCACCTTCAGCCAACATGCTTACCCAATCTGCTACCGGCAGATCTTCGAGCTGCTTGTAATGGCCGCTGGTGATTTTGCTGTATAGGAATTCAGTGAGCCTGGACAGACTTATGTTGTTATCATCTGCAAACTTCTTGGCCTTGCCGATGATTTCTTCATTGAAACTGAGCGTTATCTTGGCATCCATACCTCACAAATTTATACGACAAAAATAATATTTCTATACGTATAAAAGCAAAACTCTGTTTCAGTGTCCTATTGAAAAGTATTCAGAGCTAAGTCACGCAAAAAGTGTATCTTTGCGCATCACTCCTCCCTGTCTGCCGAAAATCGGCAACCGCAGGTAGGCAAATTCCCCTAGAAAAGCACTTTCTGGTGCCGCCTCAGGCGATATTGAGCCAAGAGGCGTATAACTAAACAAGTAGACACGGACATCCGTGTTTCAAAATTATCATGTCATTTGAAAAATTAAATCTCATTGAGCCCATATTGCGTGCTCTGAAAACGGAAGGCTATACAATGCCTACTCCCATCCAGGAACAATCCATTCCTGTTTTGTTACAACGAAAAGATTTATTGGGCTGTGCTCAAACCGGAACTGGCAAGACAGCCGCATTCGCTATTCCAATCTTGCAATTATTGCACGAAGACGAGCTCTTCAGAAAAGCTCCCGCTGGAATCAAAACATTAATCTTAACACCAACACGTGAACTTGCCATCCAGATTGGTGAAAGCTTCACTGCCTACGGACGACATCTGCGCATTCGCCACACTGTCATCTTTGGTGGTGTATCACAAAAGTCACAAACCGATGCATTACGTGCCGGTGTTGATGTGTTGATTGCCACACCAGGTCGTTTACTAGACTTGATGGATCAACGTTTCGTAAAACTGGAGCAAATCAAAATGCTGGTGTTGGACGAAGCCGATCGTATGTTGGACATGGGCTTCATTCACGATGTGAAAAAGATCATAGCACGCGTTCCTGCTAAGAGGCAAACAATATTTTTCTCGGCTACGATGCCGTCTGAAATTTCAAAACTTGCAGACACTATCTTAACAAACCCTGTGAGAGTAGAAGTAACTCCAGTTTCTTCTACGGCTAACACGATTAAGCAAGAACTTTATTACGTTGACAAAAACAATAAGAAATCTTTGTTGCTTGACTTATTGAAAGACCGATCGATTAATACAGCTCTTGTTTTTACACGCACCAAACACGGTGCTGATCGCGTAACAAAAGATTTGAATCGTGCCGGAATTTCCGCAGAAGCAATTCACGGTAATAAATCTCAAAATGCAAGACAACGTGCATTAAGTAATTTCAAATCGCAACAAACCCGTGTGTTGGTGGCAACAGATATTGCTGCTCGTGGAATTGACATCGATGAGCTTTCGCACGTGATCAACTTTGAATTGCCAAACATTCCTGAAACATATGTTCATCGCATTGGCCGAACAGGTCGCGCGGGAGCAAGCGGAATTTCCATTTCATTTTGTGATGCCGAAGAAAAAGAATTCTTAAAGGACATTCACAAACTCATTGGCAAAACCATTCCGGTGGTAGAGAGTCATTCATATCCAATGATGCAACACACCTTTGTGAAGCCTGCTGAAAAACAACGTCAAAGCTCACCCAGAAGATCGGGCGGAAATAACAACAACGCCAGAAGCGGCAATTCTTTCCGCAGTGGCGGAAGGAGTCAGAACTCGCAAAGAAGTTGGTCTAACCGACCACAAGGTGGTGGAGAAAATAACTACTAATCATCTTAACGATGAAAAGGCCATTACGAAAGTGATGGCCTTTTTTATTACCAGTCTATGACTTTCTTATCCTGATAGAACTTACCGGTAACAACATTCTTTTCAGTTGCCAGCCATACAACAGTCTCCGCCCCTTTCTCCACCGAGCGTGGCGCGTTGCGTCCACCCATATCAGTCTTTACCCAACCCGGGCTCATAGAAAATACTTTTACTCCTGCGTGGTCAAGTTCGGATGCCAGGATAATTGTAAATGCATTGAGAGACGCTTTACTCAGCCGGTAAGCGCCATAACCTCCGGATCGCAATGAGGCTAGTTCGCCCATCTGACTGGAGATGTTAATGATCCGCGTATCACTGCTTTTTTTAAGCAAAGGCATAAAATATTTTGACGTGCGGATAGGCCCCATCAGATTTGTATCCATCGTGCGACCGATCTCATCAAGATCAAAGTCACTCATGGCCCGATTGCCGATGATGCCGGCATTGTTCACCAACACATCAAGCTGACCAAATTCCTTTTCAACCTGGGCAACTGCTGTTTTAATGGATTTTTCGTCCTGCACATCCAGTTGCAAGCCAAATGCGTTGTGTCCAATTTCGTTGGCCACTTCAGTTGCTTTTGAATGATCGCGCGAGGTTGCGATCACTTGCCAATCGTGTTCTGCCATTTGGCGCGCAATCTCTTTTCCTATTCCACGGTTGGCACCCGTGATCAGAATAACTTTTTGTTTCACACTCATTTGTTCATCTTCAACAGCTTGAAGGCATGCTGCCATTCGTTGTTGATCATACCCGGAATGCACCAAAGAATACACAAAGGTTCAATGGCTTGGGCCGACTCTGCAAAACCAAAATCAGCCGTCTCCCAACCGAATTGATCAAGTATAGAAGTCACTTCCTTCTTCGCGCCTTTATGATTACCACAGATGAACATGGTCGGCTTGCCATCTGGGAAAGAGGGATTCACCATGAAAAGATTTCCAACGCTGTTGAACGCCTTTACAAACCGCGCTTTCGGTGCAATCTTTTGTAATCGTTCCATTAGCGATGACTCCATCGTAGTAAAGTATTTCAACACTCCGTTGGTGGGTGGGGCGGCTGCAATTGGATTGGTTGTGTCAATGACCGTCTTATTAGTGAGGCTTGAAGCCACCGATGTGATGATCGACTCTGCGGCCGTTCCTTTTACAGCCAAAACAACAATATCACCAAAGTTTGCAGCGTCTTCAAAACTTCCTAATTGAGCTTTTTCATTTTTGGTCTTCCAATCGGCAAGCTTGTCAAGATGACTGCTGCCCAGCATGACGTCATAACCATGCTTGATAAATCCAGCCGCTAATATTTGGGCGACCTGGCCTGAGCCAATAACGCCAACTTTTTTTGTTGCCATAAGTAAAAGTTTGTTTGTTCGAATAAAGATAACCTGTTGAACCACCATATCGTTCAAAAAAAATTAACTTTCTCGGATGAAGATTGGCCTGCTGTCTGATACCCATAGTTATCTCGATCCAAAAGTGTTCGACTATTTTAAAGAATGCGATGAAATATGGCATGGCGGAGACATTGGCGATGCTTCCGTGATTAACGATCTAGAAAAATTCAAACCACTAAGGGCAGTGTTTGGAAACATTGATGATCAGGAAATGCAAGTCCGTTTCCCCGAAGATGTGTGGTTCAACTGTGAAGGACTGACCATTTGGATGACCCACATTGGTGGTGCTCCACCGAACTACAATCCAAGAATCAAAAAAGTATTGAAGGAGAGAATACCTGATGTTTTCATTTGTGGTCACTCTCATATCCTTCGGATAAAAAAAGATCCCAACTATAAAAACATGCTGTACTTAAATCCGGGTGCTGCCGGCAATCATGGATTTCATCATGTCAAAACCCTGGTGAGGTTTGAGATTGTTGGAAAGGAAATCAAAAACATGGAAGTGATTGAGCTGGGAAAACGGGGAGTGATTAGCCAATGATTCAATTTTTCAATTAGCCGATGACATAAACGAAAAAAGCCAATGGTGTCCCATTGGCTAATTGATTCATTGAGAATCGATAATTATTTCTTAGCGGCCTTGGCCTTAAATTCTTCTTTGATCTTCTCGATATCCACAGCTTTTGATACAGGCTTGAAATTCTGCACTTTAAGGGATGTTCTTCTGCGGGCTGCTTTCGCTTTATCTTTGCGGTTCTTTCTCTTCAAACGGGTTACTGACATGGCTTCTGAGTTTTAAAGGGTGCAAAAATAAGCAGGTTTTCCGATTTTCAGCCACTGACCCACAGATAATTTCTATTTCAGCCTAAAATCCGTGAACCTGCCTACCAGCAGGCAGGTCTGAGGCCACTTATTTCACTAAATTGCCGCGTTTATTCTATGGAAAAACCAAGCATACCCAAAGGCACCCGCGACTTCGGCCCGGCACAAATGGCCAAACGCCAGTTCATTCTGGAAAATATTAAGAAAGTGTTCAGGAAATATGGCTTCCAACCACTGGAGACCCCTGCAATGGAAAATCTCTCCACCCTTACTGGGAAATATGGCGATGAGGGTGATCAGTTGCTTTTTAAAGTTTTAAACTCAGGGGATTATTTAAAAGATGTAGATCATTCAAAACTCGAAGCCCGAAACTCGAAACTGATAACTTCAGAAATTTCAGAAAAAGGCCTTCGTTACGATCTCACCGTTCCCTTCGCGCGCTATGTAGTAATGAATAAGAGCGAAATCACTTTTCCATTCAAGAGGTTCCAGATGCAACCAGTTTGGAGAGCTGACAAACCGCAACGAGGGCGCTACAGAGAATTTTACCAATGCGATGCTGATGTGGTCGGAACAGATTCTTTAATATGCGAAGCTGAAATAATTTTGATGATTAAAGAAGTTTTTAAAGCGCTTGGTATTACAGACTATATTATCAAAATCAATCATAGAGAAATCTTAAATGGCATTGCTGAATATTTGGGGTTGTCTGGAAAGGAATCTGAACTTTTTGTTGCAATTGATAAGCTAGAAAAAGTCGGAAAAGAAAAAGTGAAGGAAGAACTATTGTCGAAAGGAATTGCTGAAGAGGCTATATTAGATCTCTTCGAAATATTTAATCCTAACCGATCTAGCAAAGAAATTAGAGAAGATCTTAAACTCTTCAGTTACTCCACTGATAAAATTTCTAAAGGAATAAAGGATGTTATGACGGTCTTGGATTTTCTAGGAGCCTATCGGGATGATTTTGCAAACATGGGATGGGATACGTCCCTAGCTCGAGGGCTATCCTATTATACTGGTTGCATCTTTGAAGTGAAGATTAACAATGTTTCCGTTGGCAGCGTAGGCGGTGGCGGTCGGTATGATAATTTAACAGAAATATTTGGTGATAAAGATAAACTTTCAGGAGTTGGTTTTTCATTTGGCGTTGATCGTTTGTACGATGCCATGGAAGAGATTGCGATTAAAGAAGGTAAAAATCTTTTTCCGGACCAGACTTTAATTGGATCCCGCGTTTTGATTTGCCATACAAACCATCAATATATGTTAAGAGGTTTGTCCGTGCTGAGCAAGTTGCGAGATGCGGGCATAGCTTCTGAGATTTTTCCAGATCAAGCTAAGCCGAAGAAGCCATTGGAGAAGCCGTTTCAATACGCACTTAAAAAATCTATCCCGTACGCTATAGTGATTGATTCTGATGATCACCTTTTGACATTAAAGAATGTGAGAATAGGTGAGCAGCAAAAACTTGCGCTTGATGAGATTATCACCAAGTTAGCTGGTCAATAAATAAAATAGTCTCCACTTGGAAGCAACTCATTACATATCCAATAAACAAATTACGCTAAGAGAACTTGACCACGTCCTCCACGGCCATTCTAAAATTGCGTTATCGGAAGACGCGCGTCAAAAAATTATAAAGTGCCGCGATTATCTCGATCAGAAACTAGCCTCGTCCAACAACCCTATCTACGGCATCAACACCGGCTTTGGTTCGCTTTACAACAAGAACATCGCAAAAGATGAACTTGAAAAGCTGCAGGAAAACCTGGTGAAGTCACACGCCTGCGGAACGGGCGCTGAAGTGCCTCGCGAGATTGTGTTGCTCATGCTTTTTCTAAAAGTGCAATCACTTTCGTACGGTTACTCCGGTGTGCAATCTGAAACTGTAGAACGCCTGATTGAAATGTTTAACCAACGGGTGTTGCCAAAAGTGTATGAAATGGGTTCGCTTGGCGCTTCGGGCGATCTTGCTCCACTGGCGCACTTATCATTACCATTGATTGGATTAGGTGAAGTTCATTATCTGGGAAAGGTTTATTCAGGCAAAGAACTCTTGCAGCTTTTGAATTGGGAGAGAATTCATTTCAAAGCGAAGGAAGGTTTGGCGTTGCTTAACGGCACCCAGTTCATGAGCGCGTATGGCGTTTGGTGCGGCCTTCATGCACAAAGAATTCTAAAGTTGGCCAACATGATTGGCGCATTATCCCTCGATGCATTTGACGGGAGAATAGAACCCTTCGATGAACTCGTTCATAACATTCGTCCGCAAAAAGGACAAATGAAAGTCGCGAGTGAAATCAAAAAACTTCTGAACGGAAGTGCCTTGATCTCACGACCCAAGAAACATGTGCAGGACCCTTATTCTTTCCGCTGTATTCCACAGGTGCACGGTGCAAGCGCGGATGCCATTCAATACGTGTTGGATATTATTTTGACTGAGGTGAATGGCGTAAGTGACAACCCAAATGTTTTTCCTGACGAAGACAAGATTATTTCTGCCGGCAATTTTCATGGTCAGCCATTGGCGCTCTCATTGGATTTTCTGGCGATCGCACTGGCGGAGTTAGGAAATATATCTGAGCGGAGAACGTATCAATTAATTTCGGGGTCGCGCGACTTACCAAATTACCTTGTGGCCAATCCCGGTATCAATTCAGGTTTAATGATACCGCAATACACGGCAGCATCACTCGTGAGTCAGAACAAACAACTTTGTACGCCCGCTTCGGTGGATTCCATCGTTTCTTCCAACGGGCAGGAAGATCACGTGAGCATGGGCGCCAATGCCGCTACCAAAGCTTATCGGATCGTGAACAATGTCTACTCTATTCTGGCAATTGAACTGATCACAGCCGCGCAGGCCATCGATTTTCGCAAGCCTGTAAAAACATCACCCGCACTCGAACACTTTTTGAATACTTTCCGGCAGATGGTTCCGTTTATAGAAACAGATCGTTTGTTGCATGACGACATGATTAAAGCTGAAAAGTTTTTGAAAGAAACTATCTTAGGGGCGTGAGGAAAATCATCATTATTTTAATTGCATTCAGCGTTGGCTTAGCTGCTCAAGCACAATCTCCTTATAAGAGCAGGTTGGGCCGCTTTCAGATAGATCAAAAGAAAGGCTGTGCTCCCTTCACCGTAACCATCACCGACACCAACTTAATCACTACGGGCGATTGCACTCCTGGTAAGCCTTGCGAGATGGATTTTGAAGGCAAAGGCCAACAGCAAAATCTGTTTACTTATACCTACACTACTCCGGGCACGTTTAAGCTGTCTATTCTCTATCAAAGTATTGGAGCGGATGATATTACGATTACGGTAGATCCAAACATTCAACCTGCTTTTGATATTTACAGCTGCGCAGGCGACAAAGTGCAAGTGAAAGTAACCGACAACAATTACGATCAATATGTCATCGATTTTCAAAATGACGGAACACCCGAAACTGTCATTCCCTACACAGCCAATGCAGTTGCTACATTTAGCTATGGATCGGCTGGTTCAAAGTCAATCAACATTCGTGGCCGCGATTTAAATTCTGCTGACAATTGTACAGCCAAAATTCAATCGTTCACCGCCATTGCTGCTTTGCCCGCTACTACTATTAACACACTTACAGCAGTGGATGCTGCCAACATCAAACTTGATTTTTCAACGCAAGCCAACATTCAATACCGAAGTGAGATTGGTGTCAACAGTGGCAGTTCATTTCAACTGTATCAAACCGTATTTGGCGTCAATACATTGGCTGTGCCAAATCTTAAAGTAGATGACAACTACTATTGCTTTCGTCTGAGTTCATACGATCCATGCGCAAACACTAATACCTATTCAAACATCATCTGCAGTCAGAATTTTGATTTAAGCATACAGAATGCCGTGGACGTTCTGAACTGGACAACCTTTACCGGTGGAATTTCAAGCATGAAATATGATCGCAAGAAAAATAACGCCATTGATCAAAGCGTGACGCGACCAGGTGCAACGCCATTGACCATACCCGACACCGATGCTATCTGCAAAACAGATTATTGCTACACGTTGACGAGTATCTATTCAAACGGAGCTAAAAGTATTTCGCTGGAGAAATGCGGCACTGCCTTTAATACTACAACACCTCCGGCTATTGACAATGCGAGTTCGCTCGTGAGCGATCCCGGGGTTGATCTTTCGTGGTCACTCGGTCCTAAAATTCTGACCTCTCAATACAATGTGTTTCGGTCGGTGCTCTCTGCCCAATCTATCTTTACAGGCTCAACGCCCGATAAGAAGTTCACGGATCCCGCGTATCAAACCAGTTTCAATTTTTGTTACGTCATTAATTATTCCGACAACTGCGAAAACCTCAGCGCAGCTGGCGCACTTATCTGCCCGATACGGCTTTACGGTGTGATGGACCCACGAAATTTTATCTCGTTGCGATGGAGCCGTTATACAGGATGGAAACAAGGTGTAAAAAATTATACAGTTGAAAAATACGGGCTGGGCAACAAGCTGATCCAAAAATTTGATGTCGGCACCGACACGCTTTTTTTAGACGATCAACCCGATCCCAAAAATCAATACGTATTGTATAAAATTGTTGCGACCGCCAACGAGACCGGAGTTACCACCTCTATTTCCAATTCATTGTCATTCATCAAGGAAACACATCTCATTTCCCCTACGGCATTTACACCCAATGGCGATAAACTAAACGATTCCTTCACGGTAAGCGGAGAGTTTATTGTGAAAATTCAATTAAGCATTTTTGACCGATGGGGAGCATTGATCTTTGATACCGAAAAAAATGAACCCTGGGATGGAAGAAGAAACGGACAACTACTGCCTGAAGGCGCTTACGTTTGGAAAGCTAACATGACAAATCTCGCGGGGCAAAACTTCAACCGATCTGGAACGGTGATGCTTTTAAATAAATAGATAATTGAAGTCTTCTGTAAAAGAAGATGTTCAGCTTATTCTCTCTGCCGCCAAAGTTGGAAATGCTCCTGCACACGAATAGCTGATCAATAAATAACTAACTTTGCTTTACAATCAATTGTAATCAGCCTTCAATCAAAAAACTCTTAATTCCGATTTATGTTCGACATGATGAAAATGATGGGCAAGGTAAAGGAAGTGCAGGCCCGCATGAAAGAAGCACAGGATAATCTGGCACTGATTAAAGCATCCGCGGAATCGGGCGGTGGCATGGTGAAAGCAACCGTCAATGGCAAGAAATTACTGATCGGCCTTGAGATAGATCCTGTCATTCTAAAAGCAGATGATAAAATTTTGGTGCAAGACTTAATTGTGGCAGCTGTTAACAAAGCATCTGAAGAAGTTGACGTGTTGGCCAAAGAAGAAATTCGTAAAAGCACAGAAGGAATATTGCCCAATATTCCAGGCATGGATTTAAGCTCGATGCTGGGATGACCCTAGTTGCCGTTGTTATTCTCAACTACTTTGGCGAGGAGCTGCTAAGAAAGTTTCTTCCATCGGTTCTCAAGTTCAGTGGCGATGCAAAAATTATTGTAGCCGATAACCACTCCACTGATCATTCAGTCCATGTTTTAAAGAATGAGTTTCCTCAAGTAGAAGTAATAGCTATTTCATCCAACCTCGGATTTTGCGGTGGATATAATTACGCGTTATCAAAAATCGATGCAAAATATTTTGTGCTGTTAAATTCAGATATAGAGGTGACGGAAAACTGGATTGATCCTGTCGTTTCGCTTTTCGAAAACAATTCATTGATCGGAGCTGCCCAACCTAAAATTCTTTCGTACGCAAACAAACAACGTTTTGAGTATGCCGGTGCTGGCGGAGGTTTCATTGATATGCTCGGTTATCCGTTTTGCCGAGGTAGAATATTCGATTCGTTGGAAGATGATCATCATCAGTTTGACAATGCCATTCCGGTATTTTGGGCAACCGGTGCCTGCTTGTTTGTAAGGGCCGAGCTCTTTAGAAAAATGGGCGGATTGGATGAAGATTTTTTCGCCCACATGGAAGAAATTGATTTTTGCTGGAAGCTGAATCGCGCGGGGTACCTCGTGTATTATCAGGGAGCAAGCACCATTTACCATGTTGGTGGCGGAACGTTAGCCAAGGAAAATCCAAGAAAGACCTACTTAAACTTCCGTAACGGACTAAGCCTCATCTTCAAACACGTTGCACCCGGTCAACTGATGTGGAAGTTCCCTGTTCGCATTTTACTAGATTGGATCGCAGCCTTGAAATTTCTCGTGGATGGCTCGGCTGCCAATTTTTTAGCTGTAGGGAAGGCACATTTTCATTTTCTGAAGTCCCTGCGGAAAGAGACAAAAAAGCGAAATCAGCTACGCAAAACGATCCCCAATTTCAAAACCAAGGGAATTTATCCTGGCTCGATTGTGATCGATTTTTACGTGAAGCGAATACGAAAATTCAGCGAATTAAAATTCTAACAATTTTCTAATTGGCAGCCTGAAAGGGTCAATAATCCCAGATGGTGCTTCTTCTACGCAAATGCCTGCGCATATTCATAATAAAAGCAAGGCCAAGATACAGAATGACCGGGGAGCCAAAGGTGAGGAAAGACACATAAATGAAAAAAAGCCGGATACTAGAGGTGGCAATACCCATCTTTTCACCCAGTCTCGTGCACACACCAAAGGCATGTTCCTCGAAAAAATGTTGGATTCTCTTAATCAGGTCGTTCATAAATACTTCAAATCTATCTCAACATGGCATTTTACCTGAGTAAACTACCCTTTAACGAACAAAAATTCGATTCGCAAATATAACCAGTTCATTGGCCACCCCGATACGGCTTAATCTTATTTTTTTGACTATTATTGCAAAAAAAAGACCATAGAGCTAGCTTTGCGACTCTTTGAATAACCCTTAAATCAAAACCCATGAGAAAATTACTCTACGCATTTCTGATCATCGGCTCCCTCAGCTTCACAGGCTGTACCCTGCCGAAGATGATTAAGATGGCCAAAGAACAAAACTTGACTGTTACTCCTAACCCACTTGAGGTTCATAAGGACACAGTTGCTTATGAAATGGCCGCTAACATCCCGGTTAAAATGTTGAAAAAAGGAACTGCTTACACAGTTAACTCTTTCTACAAAGCTGGTGATAAAGAGATCGCCCTTGAACCCATACCGTTCAAAGCAGAAGCTTATCCAAACAGCAACACGGAAGCTCCGAAAGTAACAAAGACTTTCTCATTCCCTTATCAGCCGGCATTGAAGACTGGCGTTCTTCAAGTAGAAGGCGTTGCTTCTAAAGGCACCAAGTCTAAGACAACTCCTCGTATGGACGTTGCAACAGGACTTATCACTACGTCAAAGCTTGTTCAAAACTCATATTACGCAGCCTTTGCTGATCATGGCTATAACAACGCGGAAGAGATCATCCCGGTAGTTATCCCTGATTTCATCTTCGAACAAGGAAAATCAGTCCTAAGAAAATCAGAGACTTCCAGCGAAAAAGGAAAGCAGTTGGATGCCTTCATCGCTTCTAAGAACGTAACCCGTACCGTGACTATCACAGGTACTCACTCACCAGAAGGTGCTGAGCGTATCAACAGCAAACTGGCTCAAGAGCGTGCTGATGTAATTGAAAAATACTATCGTGCTCAAATGAAGAAGTACGATTATCAGGGAATGGCTGACGGAATCAAATTCATTCTGAAGCCAGTTGTTGATGATTGGTCTGGTTTCAAGAACGCGTTGGCTTCCTACACAGGAATCACATCTGACGAGAAATCAGCTTATTTGAACATCATCAACGGTGGTGGTTCATTTGAAGAGCAAGAGAAGCAATTGAAGAAGATCACTTCTTACAAGAAGGTGTTCAAAGATGTTTATCCGGGTTTAAGAACAGCTAAAACTGAGATCTTGACCATTAAGAAAAAGAAGACAGACGCTGAAATCTCCGTTTTGGCTAAACAAATTACCAAAGGCGAAGCCGCAGCAGATGCCCTTTCATTCGAAGAGTTGATGTACAGCGCAACACTTACTCCATCTTTGGAAGAAAAGGCTGCGATCTATGAAGCAGCTACTAAAAAAGGTACAAACTGGAATGCGCACAACAACCTAGGCGCTGCCTACATTGCCATGGCAATTGAAAACCCTTCAAAAGCTGGTGAGTATGCCGACAAAGCTGCCGCTCAATTAGAAATAGCAGCTAAGATTAAAGAAGCTCCTGAGGTTCACGCTAACCTTGCTTCTATAGCACTTTGGAAAGGCAATCCTTACAAAGCTGCTGCTCACGCTGGAAAAGCACTTAATGGTGCAAGCAGCGATGTAGCAAGAGGTGTAAACGGTGTTAAAGGTGCTTCTGAAATCTACATGGCAAAATACGATGCTGCGGTTCGTTCTGAGTCAGCTGCGGCTGGTACAGATGTGAACCTGTTCAACAAAGGTTTGGCACAAATCCTCAACAAGGATTATGCAAACGCCTCTACTTCATTTAAAGATGCAACCGCCAAGAATGGCAATTTCGCAGTGGCATATTACGGTGCAGCTGTAGCAGCTGCTCGCAGTGGAAATGCTGATGGTGTGGTGAGCAACCTGACCAGTGCAGTTAAAATCGATCCAAGCTTGAAAGAAAAGGCATTGACTGATCTTGAATTCAGCAAATGGGCTACCTCTGAGGCTTTCAGAAATGCATTGAAATAATCTAAATTCCCTTAGGGAATATCAAGCCCTCTTGTCGTAAGGCAAGAGGGCTTTGTTTTTTAGGCCCATTCACAAGGGAAATGAAAGATATTGAAGAGATTATTGAAGAAATCATTTTCAGGATTCGAATCAGAGGTCTATTTTTACGCACTTCCTAACTAACGATTATTGTAATGAGAGAAATCCAATTCCGGGAGGCCTTGCGAGAGGCCATGAATGAAGAAATGAGAAGAGATCCAAAGGTCTTTCTGATGGGCGAAGAGGTGGCGGAATACAATGGTGCTTACAAGGTTAGCCAGGGAATGCTGGATGAATTTGGTCCGGAGCGGGTAATCGATACCCCAATTTCAGAAATGGGTTTTGCTGGAATCGGTGTTGGGGCTGCCATGAATGGCATTCGGCCGATAATCGAGTTTATGACGTTTAACTTCTCACTGGTTGCTATCGATCAGATCATCAACAGTGCCGCTAAGATGATGTCGATGTCGGGTGGGCAATTCAGTGTGCCAATCGTTTTCCGTGGCCCTACAGGCAACGCAGGCATGCTCAGCTCTCAACATTCTCAGAACTTCGAAAACTGGTTCGCCAATACGCCCGGATTAAAGGTGGTTGTGCCTTCCAATCCTTACGATGCCAAAGGCTTACTAAAAACGTCCATACGCGACAACGATCCGGTGATCTTTATGGAATCGGAAGTGATGTATGGCGAGAAGGGTGAAGTGCCTATCGAAGAATATTTGATACCCATTGGCGTTGCCGATATCAAAAGAGCAGGAACGGATGTAACTATCGTCACCTTTGGAAAAATTCTAAAAGTAGCTCTCAATGCTGCAATGGAGTTGGAAAAAGAAGGTATCTCCGCTGAGGTGATCGATTTGCGATCAGTAAGACCCATCGACTACGCAACTGTGGTGGAATCGGTTAAGAAAACGAACAGATTAGTGATCGTAGAGGAAGCCTGGCCATTGGCGGCTATTTCGTCTGAAATTACTTACCACATTCAAAAGCACGCCTTCGATTATTTGGATGCTCCTATTCACCGCATCAACAGTCTGGATTTACCGCTTCCCTACGCTCCAACTTTGATTGATGCTATCCTGCCAAACGTAGCCAGAACAGTGAAGGCAGTGAAAGCAGTGATGTACAAAGATTAATTATTTTTAATAAGCCGATAAAAGGAAGTCTCACGAATACTGAGACTTCTTTTGTTTAAGGGACGTTTACTTCGCACTCATCAGGATCAGCCACGCTTCTTCAAGCTTTCCGGCCTCAAGATATTTTTTTGCCAATTTATGAACAGCCACCTCACCTTCTTGCAAGGCTAAGTCAACTTCCTCGGAACGCTTCATTTTCAAAATCTCGGTTGAGTCAGGAAGCGATTGAACATTCCCCAACATCCCTAAATCATTTCCAGTTAAAATCTTACTCTTTCGAATGGACTCAGGAATCTGATCGTAACCTATCGTTAACTTATCAGCTGGCTTAGGCACGGTGAAAATAGCGTCACCATTGGCACGGCAGTAATAATCGCCCCCCATTCGGGCAACGGCATCCAGTTTATACGGATCAATCTTGCCAGCATTATCAAACACATCATCCTTGATGTGAATAAGTTGAATCTCGCAGACAACCAGATTGCCAGCGCCACCTTGTGTCCCCAACGGAATAACTTGGTTCACTTTACATTCAAATGAAACAGGCGACTCTCCTACCCTTGGCGGCTTCACTATTTCGGATGGAGCTTCGGTTAAACCAGACTTAACAAATTCATTCACACCTTTCGGAAACTCCACACTGGCTAATGATGTCTGCTGCACCATGGCATAGTTGACAACATTGATCACCACTTCAGGTACTTCCAAAACATTTTGAAGCGTGTGCTTCGTAGTGTTGTCGCGCACTCGCCTCGATGGCGAAAAAATTAAGGTTGGCGGATTACTGCTCACCACATTAAAAAAACTGAACGGACTAAGATTAACATTACCTTCTTTATCAACTGTACTGGCAAAGGCTATTGGCCGTGGAGAAACAGCACTTTGCAGATAGCCGTGTAACTGCGGAACAGGAATTTTCTTCGGATCAATTTTCATAACATTTATAATGCAGGCAATATTTTTCCAGCGCAGTCACCAAATCCAATGCGGACTCCATTTTTTTCTGCGTGACCTCTTATAATAATTGTGTCTCCGTCTTCAATGAACTTGCGTTCTGATCCATCGGGAAGATGTAACGACTTTTGACCATTCCATGTAAGTTCCAGCAACGAACCGTAGGAGCCCGGTGATGGTCCACTGATGGTGCCAGATGCATACAGATCTCCGACTTGAATATTACAACCATTGACCGTATGATGGGCTAATTGCTGATTGACGTTCCAATACATGTACTTAAAGTTGGATCGGCAAAGAGTGATTTCAGAGGATTTTTCAGGTTGAAGCAAAACTTCCAGTGCGATGTCAAAGTTCTTTTCCCCTTCAATTGAAAGATACGGCAGCACGTGTGGCACTTGTTCAGGTCCTGATGATCGGAAAGGTTCCAAAGCATCCAACGTAACCACCCATGGCGATATCGTTGATCCGAAATTCTTTCCCAAAAAAGGTCCCAATGGCACATACTCCCAGTTCTGAATATCTCTGGCCGACCAATCATTGAATAAGACAAAACCAGCAATATATTTTTCGGCTTCCCTGGTCGTAATATGTTCTCCCAGTTTAGTCTCACCACAAGTGATAAACGCCATCTCCAATTCGAAATCCAATTTTCGCGTTGGACAAAAAATAGGAATATCGGAATCGGGTGGCTTGATCTGACCTTTCGGACGATGAATAGGTGTGCCCGAAACAACAATGGAAGATGCCCTGCCATGATAAGCAACCGGAAGATGTTTCCAATTCGGAAGCAATGCATTTTTGGGATCACGAAACATCGATCCAACATTTGTAGCATGTTCCTCACTGCTGTAGAAGTCGGTATAGTTTGGAATGCGAACCGGCAGCAATAGTTGCACTTCGTTCATCGGCACCAATGCGATTTCTCTGTCAGCGGAAGATTTTAGTTCATCATTATTCTCTTGCAATAACTCTGAAACACGATTTCTCACTTCTCCGATTTTTTTTCTCCCCAGCGAGAAGAAGTCGTTCAAATATCTCTGATTAAAAATTCCGGATGGCAATCCCAATCCATCCAAATAACCATGTTCGTGCAGATACACCAAATCCACCACATGATTGCCAATGGCAACACCTGCCACCGGGGAAAGGTATCTTGTTTTGAAAATACCGAATGGAAGATTTTGTATGGGAAAATCCGAGTTCCTTGGAATCGTGACCCAGGTTTTTAACTGAGGATCATTGGCGTCTATTTTCATGGAGTTATTGACTGAATCAAAGTTATCGGAAAAGATTTACTTTCGCTTTCACATGACCGTAAATCAATTACCCCTGGAGTTTGAACAAGCGATGCAGAAGAGACTGGCGAGCTCCTTTCCAGACTTTATGCAAAGTCTGAAGGAAGCAATCCCTGTCAGCATTCGCCTCAATCCCATTAAAAAGTATTCTGCCGCACGGTTAGAAAAAATTCCATGGAGCAAACACGGACGATACCTTGACGAGCGTCCGGTTTTCACGTTGGATCCTTTGCTTCATGCCGGAGCCTATTACGTGCAGGAAGCAAGCTCCATGTTACTCGAACAAGCCTTTGAGCAGTCGGTTGACCTGAGTGCCGGCATCAAAGTACTTGATCTTTGCGCTGCCCCGGGCGGAAAGTCAACACACTTGCTCAGTTTGATGAACGATAAAAGTTTGTTGGTGAGCAATGAGGTAATTCGATCGCGAGCTTCTGTACTCAGTGAGAACATTCAAAAGTGGGGCTATGGCAATGCTGTGGTCACCAACAATGACCCACAGGATTTTCAGCGGCTCACGGGTTTCTTCGATGTGATTGTGGTAGATGCTCCATGCTCAGGCGAAGGACTTTTCAGAAAAGATCCAGAAGCTATGACCGAATGGTCCATGGAAAATGTAATGCTTTGTTCGCAACGACAGCAGAGGATTGTGGCCGACATTTGGCCAGCACTGAAAGAAGACGGTGTTTTAATATATAGCACGTGCACTTACAACGAAAAAGAAAATGAAGACAATCTAAAATGGCTGAACGACAATAAAAATTGTGAGTTCGTTCCGTTGACGTTGAATGCTAATTGGGGCATCGAAGAAATAAAAAAGGAAAAGACAATAGGTTACCGCTGCTACCCGCACAAAGTCAGAGGCGAAGGTTTCTTTATTTCCGTGATCCGAAAAAGAGAAACTGAACAAGCAGTAAGCGTTCGCGCTAAAAATTCATTTCAGTTTGCCAACAGAACTACAAAAGAGAGTCTTGCTCCGTGGCTGCAGCCGCATGAACAAGAACTCGTTATACTCAATGATCTTATCGTTTCATTACCAGCAAATTTTGCTGCTGACATAAACTTTCTATCTCGCTCATTAAACACATTGATGCGGGGCACAGCAATCGCCACACAAAAGCATGATAAATATATACCGGAGCATTCGCTGGCATTGTCAACTCAAATCAATCAGGCAAATTTTAAGACGATTGAATTAACTCTCGATCAAGCGCTCTCCTATCTAAGAAAAGATAATTTATTAATCGGAGAAGGTGAAAGAGGTTTCACACTTGTCACGTATCAGGGTGTGCCATTGGGCTGGGTAAATTTGTTGGGGAACCGACTCAATAACTTATACCCGTCTGGCTGGAGGATTATGATGAAGTAAGTACCGGCTGCTAAGAAGTAATTTTCCTGAAGTAAGTGGTTGCTCCAACTATCAATGTTTTGGAGCCTGATTCGAATTGCACCGTTGCCATCCTTCCCGCTGCCATATTTTTTATCGACTTGATTTCTCCTTTTCCATGTACCATGTGAAAAAAAGTATCTCCCACTTTTAATTTATCAATATCAAGTTGCGTAAGTGGTGCGCCCACGAAATCAGGCACGGGCGATATCATGGGCAAGTGACTTTCTGGCTGCACGGTGCTTACAGTTTGATCAGTAAGCACTTCAAATTCTACTCTTCTGGGCTCAGTTGATTGACCGGGCCCAATGCCAAGCCTGGTGAGTAACTGACTCTTGTCCCCTTTTTTTATGAGTGTATTCTTAAGAGCATCACATAATGTACCAATGGCTCGTTGCACGATGTCAATTCTTAGCGAGTCATCATATTCAATGCCATCGAATTCCTGAATATCAATTACACTTCTCGTTTTTGCGTCTTTGATTAAGACCACTGGTAGAGCCAATGCCTGTCTGATTCCAAAGCCGTAAAGAACATTTGAATACTGTGAACTGAAATCGCATATCGCAATGTCACTGTCTACTAAATTCTTCGCGGCATCCCAGGCAGAGCCGTTCACCATCATCTCATCCTCCACTTTCAGCGGCACTACGTCTGCCTGCTTGCAAGCCGGCACAATTATATATTCATATACTCTATTAAAGTGCCCCTGAGGGTATCCTTCGGGATCGCCTGTTGGCATAATAACAAGACATTTCTTTTCCATAGTCGAGGGCTATTTTATTGTCAAGAGTTGATCTTCGATTTTCTATCGCGATCAACTGTGAACGAATATAAAATATTTCCGTCATTCTTTTGTATCCGTACAGGCACTGCAAATAAGAATGGCCGGCTAACAGCACGGCCACTCTCCCCTAAAATCAATCGACCAGTCAAAATGCTTGTATCGCTTCAATTATACCATCGGGCAGTGCAACTCCGCTAAAAAATATGCCGACACAAAAAACTTTCTCATAATAATTGGCTTTGCTGATTGCCAATGGAAGTGAACTTACCGAAAGTGACGTGAATGAAATCGTAAAAATCATAATCAAGGCGATCATCAGTATCGGAGATGCAAAAAAAAACATTGCTACCATACTCACCAGGTTGATCCAGAAGCTAACCCAAAACGATTGACGGATTCCATATTTGTTGATGATGTTGCTAATGGGAAGTGAAGCAATTGCCGAAATCACCAAAACAACCACCAGCATCCATTTGCCATCCATCTGCCCAAGTAAAGCAGAGAGACTATTGTGCATGATCTCTGGAAAATAATTGAACAATATCGTTGTCGACAATCCAAGGGCTACACCCAGAAAAAAGATATACCCTATCTCTGACTTCTGAGTATCAAACTTTATCTCGGCACGGGGTTTCGAAGAATTTGAATTGAATAAGTTCAATGAATTTTTTTTCAATGCATAGCCTGAGAGAAACACGGCAACTCCTCCGGCCATGAACGTCAGTGGCGCTCCCAGGAAATCAATGAGATCAACAATCACTGGCTCCAATGAATACACAAGATTAGCGACAATGGTAAGAATGGCCATTGCGCGCGGGAGTTTATCAACGGGCGTAAATAACTCAAGTGTGGAAAGTGCAGGACTTGTAAAAATACTCATAGCAATGAGCCAGCAGATAATGAGGATGGGAAGTATCCACCGAAAGGTTTCGTTTGGATTTGTAAACAAGGTGAACGCAACTGCCATAAAAACCATCGCTGCGAAACTGATACCGGTAGAGATAATAGGAATTCGGTCTCCTTTCTGAAAACGATATTTATCGCCCAACTTGCCCGCTATCAATGGCGTGATGATCAGGATAACGCCCTGGGCCGCCATCAATAAAAATGTAAAGTCCGTGAAATGAAATTTCTCCAACAGCTTTGGCTGGTAATTATGGTACGCTATCCAACCCACCACAATGGAGGCATAGAGCGCTGCTAAACTCCATAATTGATTCCATTCTATCTTATCTGAGGAATGGCCTTCTGCGGCAACCGATCTGTTCATCTCTTTAAGGTTTGATTTTCATGACATACGAAGCACGGTTAGTCATTGGATTTCAAAAACAGTAATTCCTCAAGTTTTCTTTCCTTTTTCTATTTTTGCCATCTTGTTAAACAATTACCCATCGATTTCATGTCTCTTTCCACCAAATACAGCCCTTCCGAAGTAGAAAATAAGTGGTATCAGTACTGGATGAAGAGTGGCTTCTTCCACTCTGAGCCCAATCCTGACAAGGAGCCGTATTGCATTGTCATACCTCCGCCAAATGTTACGGGTGTCTTGCACATGGGCCACATGATGAACAATACCATTCAGGATGTGCTGGTGCGCAAAGCCCGCATGGAGGGAAAGGAAGCCTGCTGGGTGCCGGGCACCGACCACGCGTCCATTGCCACCGAAGCGAGGGTAGTTGCTATGCTTCGCGAAAAGGGGATAAAAAAATCTGACCTGACCCGCGAAGAATTTTTGAAATACGCCTGGGAGTGGAAGGAAAAATATGGCGGGATCATTCTCGAGCAATTAAAAAAATTGGGAGCATCGTGCGATTGGGAACGAACGCGCTTTACGATGGAGCCAGAGTTGTCGGATGCTGTTACCAATGTGTTCATCGATCTCTATAAAAAAGGTAATATCTATCGCGGTCTGCGCATGGTGAACTGGGATCCCGTTGGCAAGACGGCTCTCTCCGATGATGAAGTAAATTATAAAGATGTTCAATCGAAACTGTACTACATCAAGTACCCAATCGAAGGATCAACTGAGTTCGTGACGATCGCCACCGTTCGCCCTGAGACCATTATGGCCGATGCGGCCATCTGCGTAAATCCAAATGATGAACGCTACAAACACCTCAAAGGAAAAAAAGCAATCATTCCCCTGATCAACAGGGCCATTCCAATTATCGAAGATGAGTATGTGACCATGGATTTTGGAACGGGTTGCCTGAAGGTGACGCCCGCCCACGATATGAACGACTACGAGTTGGGGAGGAAACATCAACTTGAGGTGATTGATATCTTAAATGAAGATGGAACGCTGAACGAGAAGGCAAAAATTTTCATTGGCGAAGATCGTTTCATCGCACGTAAGAAAATTGCAAAAGAACTTGAAGCCAAAGAGTTTCTTTCAAAAGTTGAAGAATACAAGAGTAATGTTGGTCACTCTGAACGCACCGATGCCGTGATCGAACCGCGTTTGTCTTTACAATGGTTTGTGAAGATGAAGGAGATCACCAAGCCCGCGTTGGAGAATGTGATGAACGACAACATTCAACTCATTCCTGCGAAGTTTAAAAACACCTATCGTCACTGGATGGAAAACGTTCGCGACTGGTGTATCTCTCGTCAGTTGTGGTGGGGCCAGCGCATTCCAGCCTGGTATGACGATCGGGGTAACTTTGTAGTTGCTAAAACCAGAGAAGAGGCACTAATAGAATTTAAAAATCAGAATTTAGAAATTAATCCAGACACCATCAGGCAAGATGAGGATGTATTGGATACCTGGTTCTCCAGCTGGCTCTGGCCGATTTCGGTTTTCGATGGATTCAAAGATCCCAACAATAAAGACATTCAATACTATTATCCTACTAACGATTTGGTGACTGCACCCGAGATTCTTTTCTTTTGGGTAGCACGAATGATCATAGCCGGATACGAGTATCGCGGACAAATGCCCTTTAAGAATGTTTACCTCACGGGAATTGTGCGTGATAAACTCGGACGAAAGATGTCGAAGTCGTTGGGTAATTCTCCTGACCCACTTGACCTGATTGAGACGTATGGTGCCGATGGTGTAAGAACTGGGATGTTATTCAGTTCGCCTGCCGGCAACGATCTTTTGTTTGACGAAAAACTTTGCGAGCAAGGAAGAAACTTTGCCAACAAAATCTGGAATGCATTTCGATTAGTGAAAGGTTGGGAAGTTGTTAAAATAGATCAGCCACAGGAAAATAAAATTGGCATTGAATGGTTTGATTCAAAGTTGAACGAATCGCTTGCCGAACTGGAAGATCACTTCAGTAAGTTTCGTATATCCGATGCATTGCATACGGTCTACAAACTGGTATGGGATGATTTTTGTTCATGGTACCTGGAAATCATCAAACCGGAATTTGGAAAACCAATTGATACCATCACCTACAACAAAACGATTGATTTTTTTGAAACGCTTCTAAAAGTTTTGCATCCATTCATGCCTTTCATCACCGAAGAGCTCTGGCATGAACTAGGAAAACGCAGCGAGAAAGACTGTGTCATTGTTGCATCATGGCCGAAGTCAGGTAAACGTGATGCTGCCATCTTGAACGAAGGAAAAATCTCGTTTGAAATTATTACGGAAATACGGAACACCCGAAATACAAAGGGCATTTCACCAAAAGAATCGTTGAAGCTGATCGTAAAGGGAGAGGACTCTGGCGTGAAGTCTTTCTGGCCGATTATTAAAAAGTTAGCCAACCTTAGTGACGTGTCTTTCTCGCAAGAGAAAATTAATAATGCTACCAGCTTCCACGTGCAGACAACAGAATTCTTTATTCCGCTGGAAGGAAAAATTGATGCTGTTAAAGAACGTGAGGCAATTGCCAAAGACCTGGATTATCAAAGAGGATTTCTCGCATCCGTGAACAAGAAATTGCTGAACGAAAAATTTGTGAGTGGCGCGCCACCGGCCGTTATCGAAGCTGAGCGCAAGAAGAAAGCTGATGCCGAAGCAAAAATAAAAGCGTTAGAGGAAAGTTTGAAGGGGCTTTAGTAATCTGGCAGACGTTCAAACTTGGCATTGTAGTGCTCAAAGGTTTTTTGCAAACCACTTTGCATGTTGATGTCAAGTTTATTCTTTTGAATATACTCTTCCATCTCCCAATAAAAATCGCCAAAGGAAAGCAGCAATTCTTTTTTGGTGGTAATCTTTGAAAGAGCATTTCCGCCACCACTATAGAAATACTTTTTTACTTCATATTTCTTTTCGTGCTTTTCCTTTTCAAAGAGGGCCAGCACACTGGCAAAAAATCCAATCTCTTTTTCTGACAAATAACTTTGGGCATACAATGGCACCTGACCTTCCACCAGCACTTCCAACAAGCCCGTCATTTGTACGCTCTCGTCCTTGTATTCCCGGGCGTTCACAAAATAACGAGGGGCGTGCGTCAACGAATCCACCCAAACGATACTTTTTATCTTGTTGGCATCAATGGCACGAACAGCGCTTTTGGTTCGAACCATGACGGTGTTTGTTTTGAGATCATACTTGGCCAGATACCCTTCCACAAATCTCTCCTGGTCGTACAACAGAAAAGAACTGTTATTCCATTTAAGATCAACATAGGAGGTGATAGACCCTGCACTGGCCGTTACGGTGCCATAGGATAGATCTGGTTTTGCAATAACGCCAGGATTAAGGAGGTGATCAATGGTAGCTTCTCCCCTCATTTGCCACGGTATTGCCCATTGCGCATGTGCTCGTGCACCTACACACAAAACGCAAAACAAAATCAGGCACCGTTTTAACAACCTCTCGGACATACTTGAATCAAAAACTTACACTCTTGCTGCCAGCAGCAATTCGATGTTCTTATACTTCAAGCCAAATTTGCGGCCAATGGACTCATTTGTCAACCCCCCTTTGAAGGTATATACGCCCTTCATGAACCATTTATGAGAGAAAATCATCTCATCTACCCCACCCTCCTCGGAGGCGCGCAGGATGGTGGGCGTAAAAATATTGCTCAAAGCAGTAGTGGCCGTGTGGGCCACCCTCGATGCGATATTGGGAACACAGTAATGTATGACTCCATGCTTGCGGAACGTTGGCTTTGCATGCGTAGTGATTTCAGAGGTCTCAATGCAACCTCCCTGATCAATGCTCAGGTCTATGATCAGGGAATCGGTTTTCATCTGGCTTACCATTTCTTCGCTTACCACATGCCTCGCCCTACCTTTCTCGGCTCGCAACGCACCTATCACCACATCCGCGGTTTTCAGACTTTCGCTAAGCGTGATGGTATCGATGGTCGATGTATAGAACTGTTGACTCAGGGTATGTTTGATTCGCCTTAACTTATACAGATGATTGTCAAATACCTGTATCTCGGCCCCAAGGCTCAGCGCTGCACGTGCGCCATACTCCGCTACCGTGCCCGCTCCTATGATCACAACTTTAGTGGGAGGCACACCCGTGATCCCGCCAAGGATAATGCCTTTGCCTTTGTTGATGGTGCTCAGATATTCAGCGGCCACTAACATAACCGTGCTGCCCGCTATCTCGCTCATAGCACGAATGATCGGCATGCCGCCAACTTTGTCTTCGATAAATTCCCACGCAAGTGCGGTAATTTTTTTTCGCTGCATCGCTTGGATACTTTCTTGCTTTAAGTGCCCAAGCTGCAAAGCTGAAATCAATGTCTGGCCCGGATGGAAAAACTCCAACTCTTCAAGTGTGGGTGGTTCAATTTTGAGAATGATATCGGCCTTATAAACTTCCTGAGGAGAATAAACAATCTTAGCACCGGCATCGCTATATAATTTATCGGTAAACTTCGAACCTTCTCCGGCTTTGGTTTCCACATACACTTCATGACCGTTGTTCACAAGAATTGCAACTGCATCGGGCGTGAGGCTGATTCGATTTTCCTGCAATGAAACTTCGCGGGGCAATCCAATGAAAAAGGAATGCTTTCCTTTTTTCACCTTTAACATTTCCTCCTGCGGATAAAGACTTGACTTCGCTAACGTCTCGAAACCTGATTTTTTCTTTTCACTCATACACTGTGTACGCTATGGTTCTGGTATCGCTATCAGCAACCGTAATCCAAATATCAACGTGCCTTTGTGGAACCAACGAGGGAATCAACTCCGGCCATTCTATAAAACAATAGTTTCCCGATTCAAAATATTCTTCTACTCCAATATCATACGCCTCTGTCTCTTTCTTCAGTCGGTAAAAGTCAAAATGATAAATTTTCTGTCCTGCGTTCCCCGTGTACTCATTGACTATCGAGAACGTAGGGCTTGTCATGCCCGCTGCCACACCCAATCGATGGCAAATGTTTTTAATAAAAGTCGTTTTCCCTGCGCCCATATCTCCGTGAAAACACCAGACTCGTGGAGAAGCGACCTTTAAAAGTTGATCGGCCATCGCATCCAATTCCGTCAACCGTACTAAGTTCCCCAACACGGTCCGATGGCGATCGTCAGGCATTTTTCGAAGTTAAGAAAATTAAAGGAATGATCATCTCTTCCAGACTTACGCCACCATGTTGAAAAGTGTCTTTATAAAAATTAACGTAGTAGTTGTAGTTATTGGGATAAGCAAAAAACTGGTCTTCGATGGCAAACACATACGAGGTTGACACGTTTGACTTGGGCAGGAAAAACCGTTCAGGCTTGAGTGTCTCCATCACCTTATCACCTTCATAATTAAGATTCTTACCTTGCTTATAGCGCAAGTTTGAATTAACAGCACGATCACCAATAATTTTAAAAGGTCGCTTTACGCGGATGGTTCCGTGATCGGTGGTGATAATTACCTTGCCTTTCTTCTCGCCAATCTTTTTTAAGATGTCCCAAAGAGGCGAGTGCAAAAACCATGACTTGGTAATCGATCGATAAGCCGCTTCATCCGGAGCAAGTTCCCGAACCATGGCCATATCCGTTCGTGCGTGCGATAGCATGTCTACAAAATTGTAGACAATAACATTTAATTGATTATTGAAAAGATTAGTGACTGTGTCAGCCAATTCTCTCCCCTCCTCCAGTTTTTTAATTTTGTTGTAAGAAAATTTTATGTTCAAATTATTTCGTTTGATCTGACGCGAGAGAAATTCATCTTCAAAATTATTTTTACCATCGTCTACATCTTCACCAACCCAAAGCTCCGGATATGTCTTTGCCATGTCAGACGGAAGTAAACCAGAAAAGATAGAGTTTCTGGCATAGGCCGTGGTGGTGGGCAAGATAGAGTAGTACGTTTCTTCACGATCCACCACAAAATACTCTTGCAAAATCGGTTCGATAGATTTCCATTGATCGTATCGCAGGTTATCAATCACGATCAAAAAAGTAGACCGGTCTGGTTTTAGTTCCGGAAATACTTTCTTCTTCATCAACTGATGCGACAACATCGGCTTTTCGACATTGGCATCGTTCAACCAGCTTTCATAATTCTTTCGGATGTATCGGCAAAAGTTAGTATTCGCTTCCACCTTTTGCATATCCAAAACTTCAGCCATGTTTTGGTTGTCGGCTTCGTCCAACTGTAGTTCCCAATACACGAGCTTTTTGTAGATATCAGCCCACTGTTCAAAATTCATGTCATCCAAAAATGCCATGCTTATTTTTCGAAACTCCTGCTGATAGGTAAGGTTGGTCTTCTCAATGACGAGGCCTTTCTTTTCCAGAATTTTCTTCACGGAAAGTAAAATCTGACTAGGGTTGATTGGCTTGATCAAATAGTCATCGATCTTAGCACCGATAGCCTCCTCCATGATCAGCTCCTCCTCATTCTTGGTGATCATCACCACGGGCAAACCCGGTTTATTATTCTTGATAAGACTCAGTGCCTCCAGCCCTGACATGCCCGGCATGTGCTCGTCCAGAAACACAACATCGAAATGGCGAGACTCACTTAACTCAACCGCTTCTGACGCGTTATTCACCGGTGTGATATCATAGCCTCTCTGCTGAAGGAATAAAATGTGTGGCTTCAATAAATCAATTTCATCATCGGCCCATAAAATCGAATATCTTTGCATGCGTTGAAATTTCCACTAATTTAATCGTTAATCGTTAACGGCTGCCAGTTAATCGTGAATAGTTTTCACGTGCGACCTGAATCGATGACGATGTCTCTTACACTAAGATGAATAAGAAGAAAATAATCAATGATCCCGTTTATGGATTTATTTCCATCGAGAGCGAATTGATTTTTGATCTCATCGAACATCCTTACTTTCAGCGGCTTCGGCACATCAAACAACTGGGTCTCACGGATTTTGTTTATCCGGGCGCCCTGCACACCCGATTCCATCATGCGCTGGGTGCCATGCACCTGATGGGCGTTGTGTTAGAGAACTTAAGAAACAAAGGAACTGAAATCAGTCATGCCGAATATGAAGCTGCACAAATAGCTATTCTTCTTCACGATATTGGTCACGGTCCATTTTCACACACACTGGAGGAAACACTCATTGATGGTGTGAAGCACGAGAGTCTTTCGTTTCTTTTTATGAAAGAGCTTAACCAGGCTTTTAACGGAGCATTGGATCTTGCTATCAAGATTTTTAGAAATGGTTATCAACGCAAATTCTTTCATCAGCTGGTCAGCAGTCAATTGGATATCGATCGACTGGATTACCTAAAGCGCGATTCATTTTTCACTGGCGTGATTGAAGGCACAATTGGCGTTGATCGAATTGTAGCGATGCTTGCTGTCAACAATGATGCTATTGTTGTCGAAGAAAAAGGCATCTATAACATCGAGAGTTTTCTCAATGCCCGCAGACTCATGTATTGGCAAGTGTATCTGCACAAAACTTCTGTAAGTGCCGAGCGGTTGCTTGTCAATTTAATTAAGCGGGCCCAATACTTGTCGCATTCCGGAGAAAAGCTGGGAGGCAGCGATGCATTGAAATTATTTATCAAACATCCTTACACCCTTGACGATTTTAAGGAGAAGCATCACGTGCTGGATGCATTTGGTAAGTTGGATGATATGGACATTTGGGGTGCTGTGAAGTTGTGGCAAAGCAATCGCGATCCGATCTTACAGCGACTGTGCACGATGTTGCTTCATCGAAATTTATTTCAGATTTTATTCACCAATGAGCCCGTAAAAAAAAGCCAGGTAGAAAAAGTGCGATCGGGAATAGCAAAAGAGTTTAACCTGTTACGAAACGATGCCGCCTACATGTTTTCATTGGGTACCGTAACTAACGAGGCTTACGTATCCGAAAAACAAGCGATTCATGTTTTGACAAAAAGCGGAGAAGTGGTGGACATTGCGCAGGCTTCTGATTTGCCAAGTATCAAGGCCATGAGCAAAATCGTGAAAAAAAACTATCTGTGCTGGCCTAAAAATGTATATTTGTAGATAGACCTGTTTACAGTCACCCGTTTTTAAGACTCAACCACACGTTATGGAGTTTACCGTCAATCAGATTGCACAGATGCTTGGTGGAGAGGTACGCGGTAACGGACAGGATAAGATAAACATGCTGGCCAAAATCCAGGATGCGCATAAAGGTCAGATTGCTTTTCTGGCCAATCCAAAATACGAGCACTTCATTTATACCACACAAGCCAGCGCTGTTATTGTCAGCAAAGACTTTCAACCCAGAAAGGAAATAACAACCACGCTCATAGTAGTGGAAGATGCCTACTCGAGTTTCACGGTGTTATTGGAGGAATATCACAAGCTTGTGAGTTTTCAAAAGGCAGGAATTGAGCAACCTAGTTTCATTGGCGACAATACCGTGGTAGGAAAAAATATTTATCGTGGCGCTTTCTCCTACATCGGTAACAACGTGAAGATTGGCGACAATGTAAAAATATACCCGCAGGTTTTTGTTGGTGATAACGTGGTGATCGGCAACAATACGATCCTTCACGCCAACGTAAAACTGTATGCCGACTCCAAGATTGGCAACAACTGCGTGATCCATTCAGGCACCGTTGTCGGCAGCGATGGCTTTGGCTTTGCACCGCAGGCTGATGGCACATACAAAACGATTCCTCAGATGGGAAACGTAATTATCGAAGATGATGTAACCATAGGCGCGAATACCGTTATTGATTGCGCTACTTTGTATGGTGACTCAACGATAGTACGCCAGGGTGTGAAACTCGATAATCTGATTCAGATTGCTCACAACGTAGAAATAGGAAAGAATACAGTAATCGCTGCGCAGGCCGGTATCTCAGGTTCAACCAAAGTAGGCGAAAGTTGCATGATCGGTGGGCAAGTGGGGATGGCTGGTCACCTCGTGGTCGCGAACAACACAAGCGTTGGCGCAAAGGCCGGAATTTCAAAGTCGGTGAAAGAAGAAGGTCAACGGCTATTTGGCACGCTCGCTTTTCCCATCAAAGACTACATGAAATCCTATGTGGTCTTCAAAAAACTCCCGGACCTGGACATCCGCCTGAAGGAACTGGAGAAAAAGATCTTCAAGTCTTCCGAGCTGGCCGAAGAATCGTTTGACGATTCCCACAACGGTCAGGGATAGTTTCCCTTTAGTCACCGTTAGTTCCTTCGCATTCAACCCGCTATTTTTCAGGTATTTCCAGGTTTTGGATTACCGGTATAAGGGCTTAAATTTGCACACTTTATAAAAAAATGCTAAACCATAAGCAGCAAACAATTAAGAAGTCTGTAACACTCTCTGGTGTTGGGCTTCATACAGGTGTGCAAACCAATATGACGTTTGTGCCAGCCAAGCCAAATCACGGCCTAAAATTCCAGCGTGTAGATCTTCCGGGTTCGCCAATCATTGATGCTGATTGCGACAACGTGGTGGATGTTTCTCGCGGAACAACGATCGAGCAAAGTGGTGCACGTGTAAGTACGATTGAACATACACTTGCTGCGTGTGTAGGGCTGGAGATTGACAACGTATTGATACAACTTGATGGACCGGAAGCGCCCATCATGGACGGCAGCTCTATTCAGTTTGTGAATGTTCTGAAGGAAGCTGGCTATGAAGAACAAAATGCTTTGCGCGATTTCTTTGAGGTACAAGACGGCCTGTTTTATCGTGAAGCCGCCCGCAATGTGGAAATAGCAGCACTTCCGTTAGATGATTATCGTGTGACGGTAATGATCGATTATAACTCGCCTGTGCTGGGAAGTCAACACGCATCGATCACCAACATCGGTCAGTTTGAGAAAGAAATCGCTTCCTGCCGCACGTTTTGCTTCTTACATGAATTAGAGATGTTGTATAAAAATAATCTCATTCGTGGTGGCGATTTAAATAATGCAATTGTTATTGTTGATCGCGTTGTTGAGCCGCATGAATTGGACAACATCGCCAAAATGTTAGGCAAGCCAAAGGTTGAGGTAAAGAAAGAAGGTATCCTCAATAACATTGAACTTCGCTATAACAACGAACCGGCCCGTCATAAACTGTTAGACATCATTGGTGACCTGGCACTTGCCGGAAGACCTCTTCGTGCGCAAATATTAGCAGCACGTCCGGGACACGCAGCCAATGTTGCTTTCGCGAAAAAATTAAAGAAGGCAATGTTGGAAGCCGATAAGAAGGGTATTCCAAGATATAACCCAAGCCTTCCTCCGGTTCTTGATATCAACCAGATATCCAACATTCTTCCTCATCGTTATCCGTTCCTCCTCATTGATAAGATCATCTATTTAGATAGCGAAAGCGTTGCTGGCGTGAAGAACGTTTCTATGAATGAAGGATTCTTCCAGGGACACTTTCCTGGAAACCCCGTCATGCCGGGCGTTTTGCAAGTAGAGGCCATGGCTCAGATTGGTGGAATATTAGTGTTAAACACGGTTCCAGATCCTGAAAACTATTGGACCTATTTCCTGGGAATAGAAGAATTCCGTTTCAGAAAAATGGTACTGCCCGGTGACACACTTGTTATTCAATGCGACCTGGTAGCACCCATCAAAAGAGGTATTGCAAAAATGACAGGCCGCGCCTATGTTGGCAATACTTTAGTTTGCGAAGGAACAATGACCGCCAGTATCGTCCGTAAAAATTCATGAGCATCCATTCATTAGCTAACGTACACCCCGATGCCAGGATTGGCAAAGATGTTACGATCGAAGCATTCGCTACCGTTAAAAGTGACGTCATTATCGAAGATGGCAGTTGGATCGGACCAACCGCTGTTATCTGGGAAGGCGCACGTCTTGGAAAGAATGTAAAGGTATATCCAGGTGCATCGGTTTCTTCGGTGCCACAAGATCTGAAGTTTGCAGGCGAAAAAACAGAAACGTTTATCGGAGATAATACTGTAATCCGGGAATACGTTACGATCAGCCGCGGCACCAATGACAAGTACAAAACAGTCATCGGAAAAAATTGCCTGTTAATGGCATACGTGCACGTGGCGCATGATTGTGTGATTGGAAACAATTGCATCTTAGTTAATGCCGTTCAGGTTGCTGGTCACGTAGAGATCGAAGATTGGGCCATCATTGGTGGATCAAGTGCTGTGCATCAATTCGTGAAAGTCGGTTCTCATGTGATGGTTTCTGGTGGGTCGCTTGTTAGAAAAGATATTCCACCTTACACAAAGGCCGCACGTGAACCACTCACCTACTG
Organism: Cyclobacteriaceae bacterium; assembly: GCA_044222145.1. Lineage (GTDB taxonomy): Bacteria > Bacteroidota > Bacteroidia > Cytophagales > Cyclobacteriaceae > ELB16-189. Next base: position 76,864 of record JBGANU010000005.1, on the reverse strand, counting down.
TGGTGTGAACACCATTGGCTTGCGCAGACGAGGTTTCGACTCGGAGAAAATCAATGAGATTCAGGAAATCTATCGCTACATCTTCCTGAAAGGTTTGAATAATTCCAAAGCATTGGATCTGGTGGAGAAAGAATTGCCTCAAACAAAAGAACGCGACTATATTGTTAACTTTATTCGCAATGCCGAACGCGGCATCATGAAAGGTTTCTCCAGCGGAAGTCAGTCGGCAGAATGAGGATCACAGCCGAAAAGCTGGGTAAGCGGTTTAACCGCGAGTGGATATTCCGAAATCTCGATTTTACGTTTGAAGCAGGAAACACTTACGCGATAACCGGTGCCAACGGTTCAGGTAAATCAACACTCTTACAAATATTGTGGGGCCAGCTTCCTCCGAGCACAGGCACCCTTAAGTATGAATGGAATGGAACTGAAATCGAAATCATAGAAATTTTCAGACACCTTTCTATTGCTACGCCCTACATGGATCTCATTGATGAGTTTACACTGAGTGAGATGGTTACTTTTCACTTCAAGTTTAAAAAAATCAGGGGCAATTATTCCGCAGATGAATTGATCAAAAGAATGGAGCTGACTCCTGCTCGTGATAAGCAGATTTCGAATTTCTCATCAGGCATGAGGCAGCGTTTAAAATTGGCGCTGGCTTTTTATGCGGATACGCCTATCGTATTTCTGGACGAGCCCACCACCAATCTGGACAAAAAATCTACCCAATGGTATCTCGACAATCTGAACAGCCTGCCAAAAGATTGCCTTGTTTTTATCGCTTCCAATCAGGAGCATGAATACCCATCGAACGCAATAAAACTGGATATCATGCAGTTTAAGTAAGGTTACAAAGTTCACATGCAGCCCATTAAACAAAATCCAGCCCAGTCCAATTTGGCTGTTTTTATAAAAGGTTCGAATTTAGTATGTTTAAGACCTGTAAAAAGTAAGAAATGAAACAAACCGCAAAAATCTTAGTGCTTCTGGCTATTTCAGCTTCACTGATCACTTTCTCAGGCTGCAATAAAAGTAAACCGCCTGCTCCGTCTGATCAGGAAGTTCAATTGGGCAAATTATCCAAAACCTGGAAGGTGCAATCCGTGAAGAAAGACAATGTGGATCAAACAGGTTATTCCAACTTTACCTTAACGATATCAGGAACAGCAGGCGCAACCTCTTTTGGATATTCAACAGCTGGGAGACCTGCGTTAAGCCCATGGTTGTCGAGCGGTAACTGGACTTTTGATACCGATCCATTGACCGCCATCATTCGCGATAAAGGAACAGCGGATGAATTGCCAATTACATACACTGTGACTGAAACTACATTGCAAATTACTTATAACTTTCAGGGTGCTGGCTACAGCGGCCGTGTGGATAACGTGAAAGGCCAGTGGGTGATGGTGTTTGGGCTATAAAAAAATTGATATTTGATTGAAGGCTGTGAAGATATTCACAGCCTTTTTTATTTCAATACCACTACGGTTATTCCGGCACCACCTCGGTCTACGTGTTCATCGGCAAAAGATGCCACTCCCTTGGTTTGCTTTAATTGTTCACGTATAACACTGCGCAACACACCTTCACCCTTGCCATGTAAAATTTTAAGTTCATGCTGCGACAATAGCACCGCATCATCGAGAAATTGAATCAAAGCCGGAATAACTTCATCCACACGTTTTCCTCTCACATCAAGAGTGGGACTGAATTGAGATTGTTTCCTGTGAATATCAACACCCATTTGACGAGCGCGGGAAACGGTTGAGTCAGTTGCCTCTACCTGATGACTGTGAATCAACTGCTTCTTTTTTACTGTTGATCGCAAATCGCCAAACTGAACTACGGCAGAATTATCTTTTAACGACAGCACCGTGCCCGTCACCTCCTGCCCAATGATTCTTACTTTATCGCCTTCTTTAATTTCCTGATGCGAAACAGCTGATACTTTTCCTTCTGCGGGTTTCACTTTTTCAATCAGCCCCTGAAGGTTCTGCCTTACTTTTCGCGTTTCCTTTTTCTCGGCTTTGTTTTCCTGTATGTGACGAATCGTTTTTTCTATCTCACGATTAGTTTCTTTCAGAAGATACGAAGCTTCGTTCTTCGCTTTATCCAGAATTTCTTTTTTTCTGGTTTCAAGTTCGCCCGACAGTTGTTTATACTTTTCAAGTGTCTTAGCTAACTCCGTTTCTTTTTGTTTGATGGTCAACTCTCTTTTCGCCAAAGTTTGCTTCTCATCGGCAACCGACTTCATCAGCATTTCCAAACCGGTAAGATCTTTGCCGATAATAGCTTCCGCCTCTTGAATCGTGATGGATGGAAGACCCGTCTTTCGTGCAATCTCCAGCGCAAATGAACTTCCTGGCTTGCCAATCTCCAGCATGAATAGCGGCTCTAGTCTTTTTGTATCGAACTGCATGGCCCCGTTGCGGATGCCTTCCGTTTTTCCAGCAAAGAGTTTGAGATTATAATAGTGCGTGGTGGCAACGCCCCAAACTCCTTTGTTCAGAAGAGATGCCAATATTGCCTGAGCAATACCTCCTCCAAAATTCGGATCCGTGCCAGCACCCAGTTCATCCAACAATACAAGGGTGGATCCTGATGCGCGTTGCAGAAAGAAACCCATGTTCTTCAGATGCGAGCTGTAGGTACTCAAATCATTTTCTATGGACTGCTGATCACCAATGTCCAGAAAAATATCGTTGAAGATACCGGCTGTAGATTTCTCATGAAGAGGAACCAGCAGCCCGCACTGCAACATGTACTGAATTAACCCAACTGTTTTCAGACAAACTGATTTTCCCCCGGCATTTGGTCCTGATATCAAAAGCATGCGCTCCTGTTCCGTCAAATCAATCGTCAATGGAACAACCGACCGTTTTCCTTTCAAACTTAAAAGTAACAACGGATGACGCGCGTGCAGCCAATTCAAGTCCGGAGTCTCCTTAAGTTGCGGCAACTCGGCTTCAATATCCAGCGAGAATTTTGCCTTAGCGCGATTAAAATCCATTTCGCCCAAAAACGTGTAGGCATTTTTGAACTCAGCAAGGTTCTCGCGGAGCAGGGTCGTAAGCAATTTTAATATTTTTACTACTTCTCTTCGCTCGGCAAGTTGCAGGTCACGGATCTCGTTATTGGCTTCCAACACCTCGGCCGGTTCCAAAAAAACAGTTTGGCCCGTAGAAGATTCATCGGCAATAAATCCTCTGATTTTTCTTTTGTGTTCTGCCAGCATGGGTATAACTGCACGTCCCTCCCGGATAGTGGGCGTCATTCCCTCGGGCACAAATCCCTGATCAACTGCCACCCGAAAAATCTGATCGACAAGCTTTCTCGCCCTGATCTCTTCCTCCTTCAATCTCTTGCGTATGCGCGCAAGCTCCGGAGTAGCATTGTCTTTTACTTTTCCGTGATCATCAAATTTGGATTGCAGATTATTCCAGACTGATTTTGGAAAGAGAACTGGTTCGCTTAGTGCAAACAGGGATGGATAGAATTCTCTGGCCTTGGTTAGAAAATCCTTGAACTCGAAAATGGATTGCAACGAACGAATGATGTCGATAAAGGAGTCTTCTTCTATGAATGAATCTTCAATGCCAATGGTGGGTAATAATTCTGTTGGATCAAAGTAGTTGGACGTTGGCACGGTTTCTCCTTTCTCCAGAATTTGTTTGAACTCCAGATTTTGTTGGAGTTTGTTTTTAATGGCGGAGTAGTTCGACAGGAATTGAATTCCGTCAACACGTTTTTGCCCTAGTGTGCCAAGACAATAGTTCTTCAGGCGCACGCGCACCTGATCGAAACCTAATTTTTGTTCACAGTCAACAGGATAAACCATGAAAAGAAAAGACGCTGGATTTGGAAATAAGTTTTAGAAAGTCTCTCACAAAAAACATTGGATTATTTGATCACACCTGCGCGCTGCTCACGCAAGCTGAGACTATCAATCACAATATCATATACCTGTTCAAACTCAATTGGCCGATCAGTGTAATACTGATAGGTTATTTTCAACACCGAGTCCGAAACGTTGTGCTTCGCCAGGACTGACTTTTCAAAAGGGTGATAAACTTTATAGGTTGAATCAACGGCCATATGCAGAGTAGCTATTCTTGCCTCTCCGGTATACATGTCCATCAGCAATTCGGCAAACTCTTCCTTTCCGAGTACAGCAGCCGGCTTCTTCTCCGTTTTACAGGCGCCAAGTCCGCACATCAACACTAAAACAATCCACCGCAAGTTAAACTTCATTTGGAATCTACCTTTTATCAAATTTTATCGTTTCTGTTTCTGACTCAGGTCGCGAAAATACTCATATTTACCCTATTTTTGAGCTGCCAAATAAGTGCCAGATTTTGAAAGACCTGCTGAAAAAACTTAGGAAGTACGAAATACAAATTCGCAAGGCCATCAACAGCCAGATGCAGGGCGACTTTCATTCTATTTTCAAGGGTTCGGGCCTGGAATTTGACGATGTAAGGCCTTACCAATATGGAGACGACATCAGAACCATTGACTGGAATGTATCGGCTAAGGGTCATGGAACGTTTGTAAAAACCTTTAAGGAGGAGAAAGAGCAAACGATATTTTTTATTCTGGACGTTAGCGCTTCGCAATCGATTGGCAGTCCAGGTAAAACTAAAGTAGATATTTCGCGTGAGATATGCGGAGTACTTGCGCTTTCGGGGGCCAAAGAATCAAGTCAGGTCGGGTTGATTTGTTTTTCAGATGAGCGTGAGAAATTCATCAAGCCAAAAAAAGGAATTGCTCAAGCGTATGAAATCATTTACAATTTGATGAAGCTGGAGCCAAAGTCGCTCAAAACAAATCTTAACAAAGCCATCGTTTTTGCTCTCAATTCATTAAAAAGAAGAAGTGTCATTGTTCTCATTTCTGACTTCATTGACGAGGGTTTTGAACACAATCTAAAATCGCTGGCGCGGAGGCATGATCTGGTAATGATTCAGGTCAGTGACAAGCGTGAAACGAACTTGCCGAAGTTGGGAATTATTCCGGTGCTCGATAAAGAGACCCGAAAAACAATTTGGGTAAATACCTCCTTCGGAGATTTTCGCGATCGCATAAAAGAACATCACGAAAGCAGAATAACCGAACTTGCCAACTTCAGCAAAAAGCATCAGATCAATTTTTTAAGTGTAGATACGGACGAGGATTATGTGCCGAAGCTCCTCAAGTTGTTTAAAGTGAGAAATAAATCGTTGAAAAGTGTTTAGCCGGATTTCACTTACGCTCTTATTTTTTTTCGTCAGTTCAGCAGCATTTGCTCAGGAGGTGAAAGTAAACGGACGCTTTGGCGTGGACACGTTAAAGATTGGTGAACCCGTGCCTTTTGTGCTTAGTGCACGCTACCCGCAAAACTTGACAGTTATCTTTCCCGATTCTACGTTTTCTTTTGCTCCGTTTGAATTTCAAAAGAAAAAATTCTTTACCACTAAAACCACAGAGGGTACCAGTTACGACAGTGTTGTTTATCTGCTATCAACCTATGAAATAGACAGCATTCAACAATTGAAGCTACCCGTCTTTGTTGTCCATCAAAAAGATTGCACCGCCATTTTTTCGAACCCTGATGAAGTCGTACTAAAGCAACTGGTGCAACACATACCCGATTCAGTGGCTGCAAAAGATCTTCCCTTAAAAACAAATACCAACTACCTCAACGTCAAATGGCTTTTCAATTATCCCCTTGCGCTGATCATTGGCGGGTTTGTTTTCGTTTTGATGGTTGCCGGTTTCTTGATCTTCGGTAAGCGCGTGCGAAAATATTTCCTCGTTCGAAAGCTGAATCGCAATCATCAAACCTTTTTGTCGAGATTCAATGAGATGGTGTCAGAAATGAAAGCCAACTTTTCGACCGCCAGGGCCGAAGGTGCATTGGTGCTTTGGAAATATTATATGGAGAACCTCATTGACACTCCCTACTCAAAACTTACCTCGAAGGAAATAATGGAGCGGGAAAAGAACGAAGAACTTGGCCGTGTTCTTCAAACAATTGATCGCACCATTTATGGTGGCAATTCCATCTCAGAAGGCTCCTTTGAAAACTTGCGCCAATACTGCGAAGAGCGTTATCGTCTTAAACTGGAGGAAGCTAAAAATGGATAGTGCTATGGATCCGTGGTATTCTCTGAATTGGTTTTCACCATTCATTTTAAAAAGTTTTACGTGGGATAATCCCATTTTTTTGATCTGCATTCTTTTTGTTCCATTATTGTTTGGCGCCCGGTGGATTTACCGCTACTTCTTTAATCAGAAACTGCCGGTAGCATTGGTAAAAAGCGATCTCAAAGCTTCACCGTTCACGTGGCTTCGTTTATTACCTGAAATCATTTTGAGTGTGGTTGTCATCCTGATCCTGACAGCACTGGCACGCCCGCAGAAGACAAACGACAAAGTGGAGCAATGGACAGAAGGTATTGACATCATGCTGGCCATCGATATTTCGCAGTCCATGCAGATTGAAGATTTTTCTCCTAATCGTCTGGAAGCTGCCAAAGACGTAGCACGAGATTTTATAAAAGGCCGGGTGCAGGATAGAATTGGCATTGTAGTATTCTCAGGCGATGCGTTCTCTCTGGCACCGCTTACCACAGATTATGAGTTATTAAAGTCTTATCTCAACGACATTAGTTTTGATATGATCGAAAACCGTGGCACGGCTATTGGGAGCGCTATGGCCGTAGTCACGAATCGCATGCGCGAATCAGAATCAAAATCAAAAGTGTGTATACTCTTAAGTGATGGTGACAATACCGCTGGTAACATTGATCCCATCACGGCTGCTGAACTCGCTGCGGCCTATAACATCAAGACTTATACCATCGTAGTGGGCAAAGAAGGTTTAGTGCCTTTCGGCAAGGATTATTTTGGAAGGCCGCACATGGTTGAGAATACCGTGGATGAATCTACGATGCGAAAAATTGCCGAGATAGGCTCAGGAGAATTTTTCCGAGTCACCGATAATCAGGCATTGATTCAGGTTTTTAAAAAAATCGATCAGTATGAAAAGGCTGAGATCAAAGAGACACGCTTCAAAGATACCTCCGATTATTATTTCATTTATTTGAAATGGGCGATTGTTTTCTTTTTGCTCTGGCTGATGCTAAAATCAAGTTTTATGAGCAATGTTCTGCAGGATTAACAAGCATTATTGAATGACTTGATTGTGTTTAAAATGTAATCGTCTTCGCCAATAAAATTAGCCGCACACCGAGTATAAAAAGTGCAACTCCTAATAGAATGTTCATGATCATCAGGAATCTTACCGTTACTAAGGCACGCAGCTTACCAGCCAGATAGGCTTTCAAAATGTCTGTTGACAAGACGGTGCACAGCAGCGCTGAGAAGAAGAGAAAAAATTGCGATCCTTTCGTATATCCAAAATCAATTGATGCGAGACTTATCGTGCCCACCCAAAAAATCAAAACGCTGGGGCTGAGTCCATTTATCACAAATCCTTTCACAAAGTAGCGATACAACGGCTTTTGCTGATCACTGGCATACTCATCCTTTGTGCCTGCCCGACTTTTCACAAACAGGTGATATAATCCGAATACAATCAGAATACCGCCACCGATATACGCCATCCACATGCGGAAGTTTGCATCGTTGATTAGCTGGACAAGACCAAAGTAACAAATTGTTACATAGATAGTGTCGCTCAGAGAGACACCTAATGACACCAGCACGCCACTCCAAAATCCTTTCTCTACGCTCACCTGGATGATCGTAAAAAATACTGGCCCGATGAGAAAGGCCAGCACCACACCAAACTTAATGCCGTTGAAAATAATCTCCATTTAGCTGTTGCTGGCTAAGAAATTATTCCATTCCTCCAGCATGGTACTCTTCATCACCCGCGGAAATTTATTTTGTCCACCTGATTTTCCTTTCGATTGCATCCAATCATAAAAGACCTTTACGGGAAATACATCCACCTTCACTTCTTTAAGCGCAGCACTGCGCTCAACAGCATAGTCATCGTTGAGTGCCTTCAAATGGAAATCCAATCGCTCTTTAAATAATTTCTTGTCTACCTTATCATCAGTTCCTACAAACCAATGGTGTGCAAACAGATTATCGTGGGGGATGCCCGCCACCGTAAATTCCTTCACAGCAATGTTCATTTCATCGGCCACCATCTCGATGGCTTTATTCATATTATCCACCGACAGGTGTTCACCGCAGAGGCTCAGGAAGTGTTTGGTACGGCCCGTAATAATTATTTCAGCGTCTTCGAGGGAGGTGAATTTGATTACGTCTCCGATCAGATAGCGCCACGCTCCTGCACAAGTAGATAATATAACAGCATACTCCTTTCCTTCTTCTACTTCATCAATTAAGTATGTTTTAGCATCCGGTTTCACTTCTCCGGTTGGTAAAAAATTATCGTCATCGAACGGAACGAACTCATAGAAGATACCATTGTTGAGCACCAGGCGCATGGCTTTGTGTTTTGGAATTGCCTGATACGCCAGGAAACCTTCAGAGGCAAGGTAGGTTTCAATATAGTAAATAGGACGTCCTAACAATCTTTCAAAGCCTTTTCGATAAGGATCAAATGAGACTCCACCGTGTACATATACGCGCAGGTTAGGCCATATTTCATGAATGTTATCCAGCTTATGATAGGCAATTATTTTCTCCAGCAAAATTTGAATCCAGGCGGGCACACCCACAATAATGCCGATGTTCCAATCACCCGCTTTCTTCACAATCTCATTTAGCTTAGCGTCCCAGTTTCGCGTTTTGGCAATCCTTTTACCGGGTTTATAAAAATGTTGAAACCAAAAGGGAAGACTGGCTGCCTGAATACCGCTAAGGTCCCCTTCGAAATAACTGCCTCTCTTGTTCAAGTGTGTACTTCCACCGATCATTAGAATTCCGGCTTCAAAAAGCTCTGACGGCAAATCGTATTTCGACAATGAAATAATCTGCCGAATGCTTGTGCGCTGGATCGCCTTCGTCATCTCTTTCGTCACCGGTATATATTTGGAAGACGCCTCGGATGTGCCCGAACTTAACGCAAAGTATTTGACACGGCCAGGCCAGCAAATATTCTTACCACCCTTTAACGCCAGTTGCCACCAATCTTTATAAATCTTGTTGTAGTCATGCAGCGGCACCGTAGACTTATACAAATCATAAAAACCCTTGTTGCCCTTTCGGAACTTGTTCAGTATTTCGTTGAAATTATAATATTTACCAAATTCCGTCTGACTGGCGGCAATTAACAAGTCTTTCAACTCTCTTTTTTGCAATTCAAATGGAGAGGAATATTCCTGTTCCAGATTCTCACGAAGTTTTATTCCTTTTTTAAGTAAGGTTCCGATTATCGCCATAATTTTGAACTCATTAATTTTGATTTGTGATATTGGTCAGAGGATAACTCGCCAACCTTAAAGGCAAAAGCACAGCCTTTGCTTCACAAAGAAATTCTAAAAAGTTGAATGTTTCAATTCCTGAGGAGCGAAGGTATAAAATGAGTATTAAAAGCAACATACAGACATTTAAACGGAAAATAGAATCGGGCCACTGCCAATTGATTGCCGTAAGCAAAACCCATTCAGCTGAAAAGGTGCTGGAAGCGTACCAGGCAGGCCAACGTATTTTTGGTGAAAATAAAGTGCAGGAGATGTCTGCCAAATGGGAGATTTTACCCAAAGACATTGAATGGCATTTGATCGGCCATCTGCAAACAAACAAGGTAAAGCACATTGTACCATTTGTCTCTCTTATTCACTCCGTTGACAGCCGCAAACTTTTAGAAGAGATAAACAAGCAAGCCAAAAAAGTAAATCGAAAAATCAACTGCCTTCTTCAGGTTTACATCGCCAGGGAAGAAACCAAATTCGGATTTAGTGAGAAAGAGTTGTTGGAATTGCTGACCGATAAAAATCTTTCTTTAATGGATTCCATTTCAATATGTGGATTGATGGGCATGGCCACATTGACCGATGATATGGAACAAATCAGGAAGGAGTTTAAGTCATTGAAAAGTCTCTTCGAAAAAATAAAAGCGATGGGCATTGCGCCTGACTCATTCCGGGAAATTTCAATGGGCATGAGTTCTGATTATAAAATCGCAATGGAAGAAGGCAGCACAATGGTGCGCATTGGAACGGCTATTTTTGGAGATCGCGATTATTCAACAACAGCTCATTAACCATGCTAAATCAAAAACAAACCATGATTGCGGGAGCGTCATTTGGAATGCTTGGAGTTGCCATTGGCGCCTTCGGGGCACATGCGCTCAAACCGACCTTGCTGGCGAATAACACGTTGGAAACATACGAGCTTGCCGTTCGATATCAGTTCTACCATGCCTTTGCACTTTTAGTAGTTGGGCTGCTTATGGAAAAAATTGACGGCAAACTATTGGGCTATGCCTCAACTTGTATGGTGACTGGTGTGCTATTATTTAGTGGCAGTCTGCTTGCGCTGGCGTTTCAAGTTGGTCGGTGGGTTGTATTTGCGACTCCGATCGGTGGAGTGTTTTTTATTGCAGCCTGGACGCTGATGATTATGGCGATTGTGCAGCAGAACAAAAAAGCCTGACTTTAGCCAGGCTTTCGTGTAGAAAACAAATTTCTTTTATCGATTAGGGTCTTTCTTTTCCAGCACGTTGGCCGTGAAAACGATCTGCTTGCCTTCGGGATTAGAGGCATTAGACACAACCGTAACCACTTTGTTTTGCTTACCAAGTTTTCCCGTGCTATTGAAGGCGACTATTATCTCACCCTTGCCCCCGGCAGCAATGGGGTCGCGCGGCCAACTTTTAGGCAGTGTGCAGCCACACGTAACCTCTACATTCGTAATGACCAAAGGTTCCGTTCCTGTGTTAGTGAATTTGAAAACGTGCTCCACTTTGTCACCCTGGGTCATATCTCCAAAATCATGACTTGATTTGTCCCAAGCTATTACCGGGCCTGAAGCCGTCTGTGCGAATGCCGAGCCTGCTAAGATCAAGGCAGCGATGAACATGAAAAAGCGTTTCATAGGTTGTGATTTTTTTCGATTAATGGATTATGTTTAACAACGGTAAATGGAAAATTTTAGTTTATTCTGAACCGGCTATAAATTTAATGATTCGATTCTTGATTGTAGCCGTGTCGAAGTTTACAATAATTAGGCCGAACTGAATTCCATCCAAAGTAAATGATCTTATGCGAGACTCAGTTGCCGAATTGTACGGAAACCGATTACGAATCAGGGCTAGTGGCATTTGCGTAGAACAGGGTATGATCCTGCTGGTAAATCACAATTCGTTGACGGCAACTGATTTTTGGGCGCCTCCGGGCGGTGGTATCCATTTTGGTGAACGCGCTGAAGACTGTGTAAAACGGGAATTTCTGGAGGAAACCGGGATGGTTGTATCCATAAAACGATTTTTATTTGCCGGTGAGTTTATCCAGCCTCCCCTTCACGCCATTGAGCTTTTTTTTGAGGTTTCGCGACAAGCCGGCAAATTAAAGAAGGGAAAAGACCCTGAAATGGGTACCAAAACTCAAATCATCACCGAAGTCAAATTCGTCTCACCAGAAGAAATCAAAAACAAGGAAGCCAACACACTCCACGGCCTGTTTCGCCTGGTCGAAAATCCAGCAGAAATCCTTGATCTAAGTGGCTATTTTAAATTATAATTGGTTGTGTTAAAAGACTTAAAATATCTATAATTGCAAGCTTAAACCTGTAAAAAATGAACCTGACCAAGATTCTTACCATTGTACTTCTGGGCGTCAGCCTTTACCTAGCTTATTTTTTATTCAGCGGAGTTCAAAAAACCATTGACGACCGCAATGCCATAGCTTCAAAAGAGGCAGCCGTTATTGAACGACTGAAATTGATTCGCGAGGCGGAAGTCGTGTTTCAGGAAGTGACTGGAAAATATACAGCAAACTGGGATTCTTTAGCCAACTTCATCGAAACCGGCAAAGTGCCAATCATTGAAAGAAGAGAGGAAATTAAGCAGAAAGCTTACGGTGGCGAAGATGTTATCATTCACATCGATACACTTGGTTTTATTTCAGCTCGCGAAAGAATTTTCAAGAAAAATATCGCGGTGAACGCCTCTGATGACGGAATATTTATGGGCTATAAGGTGAAAGTGGGCGATCAGGTAATCACCAATCAGAAAGGCTATGCCATCAAAGTGGGTGAAAAGGTAAATGAATTGCCCTTTTTGGAAAAAGGAACTGTTTCTGCTTTGGCGGACGTTAAGGTAGGTGACGCGCTTTCGAAGGGTCAAAGCCTGATCAGCTTATGGGATTATCAATTCGATCCCAACGTGGACTTGAAAAAATTGGGTGAGAAACAGGATGGAACGAAATATGAGATTTTTGCTGGCTTTGTTGACAAGTCGGGTGTGAAAGTTCAGGTAATCGAAGTAATTGATCCAAAACCAGATAATCCAGCACGCAAAGAATCCAACGATCAGAAAAACAGAAAGCCGTTGCGCTTCGGTTCTAAAGTTGACGTATCTACTGCCGGTAACTGGGAATAATAAAAGCCATTGCAAACTGCAACGCTCAGTTATAAGCTGATCAAAAAGATCAAGGACGAGAAGTTTGACGAGGAAAAACTTCAAAATTATGTCCTGCTGATACAACTGGGTATTAGAGATTTTCAGGTGGCCGTTATCGATAACGATGACAGACGCCTGATTTTTTTTGAAGACTATGTACTGAGTGACGTATCTTCCTATTCCGAGCAGTTTGAATTATTCAAATCCTTGTTCGAATCGCATGAGCTGCTGACAGCAGGCTTCTGGAAAAAGGTCAAGGTATCCATCAAGAACAACAAGGTAATTCAGGTTCCCTCCTCTCTGTTCATTGAGGCTGCAGCTGAAGAATACCTGCGATTTAATGCATCCTTCGATTTAGTTTCGGAAACAGTTCTCCATTGCAAGAATATCAAGTCGGATGCTGTTTCCATTTTTGCGGTCCAAAAAAATCTACATCAGTGGCTGAGCCAGCTCTACGCCAATAGTTCACTCAGTTTTTTACATCAATCCACCAGCCTGATCGAAGGAGTATTAAATATCAGTCCTTCACAAAAAGGCGAACCGCTTTATATCTACGTAGATCGTTTTAAGTTGCACATTTTATTTGTTCAGCGTGAGAAGTTGATTTATTACAATCAGTTTGCTATCAAGCAATTTGCTGATTATGTAAAATACATCATGCTGGTGATGAAGGCCCTGAACCTTGATCAGCATAAAAGCCAGGTCATTTTATGGGGATACATCGGCAAGAATTCCCCGCATTACCATGAGTTTTATAAGTACATCAGCAATGTGTCGTTCGGAGAAAGGCCCAATCATCTGAAGTTTGGTTATATGTTTGATGAAATACAAGATCATCATTTCTTCGACCTGTTTTCCCTGAACTTGCTGGAACGCTAACCCTCGGCATTCAAATGAAACGTATTGCCATTTTCCCTGGATCCTTCGACCCCTTCACCAAAGGGCATGAAGACATTGTGTTGCGCGGGTTAAGCCTGTTTGATGAGATTATCATAGCCGTGGGTTACAATAGCGAGAAAAGCAACCGCTACATAGCCATTGAAAAAATGGTGGGTCTGATCCGCGAAACATTTAAAAACTATCCGAATATCAGTGTTCAGACTTATGCTGAACTGACGGCCGAGTTTGCCAGAAAAAATGGCGCCCGGTTTTTATTGCGTGGCTTGAGAAATACCACAGACTTTGAATATGAAAACAGCATTGGACAGGTAAACCGGTTTTTGAATGCAGAGTTGGAATCAGTCTTTTTGATTACTTCACCTCAATTCGCTTCTTTAAGTTCTTCCATCATCCGCGAAGTGCACCGCTATGGCGGAGATGTGTCTAAGCTTCTTCCTTACAAGCTTTAAAATTCTTATTTGATCTTTTCTGCCGCTTTGTAATATTCTTCAAATACGAAACGTATTGACTTATAGGAATTTTCGAGCGCATGGTACACTTCTTTCTGTGTCATCCAGCGAAGTTCTTCGATATCCTCTTCAAGACTTGGCTTAGCTCTGGAGTCATCGAGTAAATCCATAGTATACCAACGTGTCTTTTTAAGCATGCTATTTTTATTCATCGTGTAGGTGTGCCAGGTCGTGCACAGCCTCTTACCGATCTTTACCTGCACATTGCACTCTTCTTCTACTTCTCGTATTGCAGTTTGCTTAAAGCGCTCGCCTGCTTCTTTCTTGCCTTTCGGCAGGTCCCACTTCTTCATTCGAAAAATCATTAAAAACTTGTCTTTCTTGCGAATGACGCCACCTGCAGCTTTCACAATTTTAAATTTTCTACGGAGAAATGGCTTTACCGATGAGTAATCCTCCATGGTGATGACCAACGAAAGAAGACTGGTAGGGACTTTTGAATTGATCTGTTCCAAAATAGCATCCAGATGCTGGGTGCTGGCATTATTTATCCAAACGTGATGAATCAGTTTTGCCTTGGTGATCGGCTCCTTTCTCGCATCAATGGAGTGGTTGACGTGGCCATCGTCTGGCTTTTCACCCGAACGAAGAATTGATACGGGAATATCATTTACAAATAAGTTCATAAAGCCTGATCAACCGTCCGCAAAAACATAAATTATTTTGAATCAACCAAGATTTAAGGCGTTATTAAAATCAATTGAAAACGAGGATTTTCTTGGAAGTTATAAAGATTTTATGCCTTTAACTGACGCGCAGCCATCTATTCCTGATAAATTTGCCTTCATGAGCAAAATTAAAATTCAAGAAGAAACGGCCGGAAATGTCGCATCCCTTCTACTGGAAATAGAAGCTATTAAACTCAATCACAAACAGCCTTTCACCTGGAGTTCGGGATGGAAGTCTCCGATCTATTGCGACAATCGGTTGGCACTTTCTTATCCAAAAATTCGCACCACTATAAAAGAAAGTCTCGCATCGGCCATCAAAATTAACTTTCCCGAAGTGGAGTACATCGCGGGTGTGGCTACTGCGGGTGTGCCTCAGGGCGCGCTGGTTGCCGAGGCGTTGGAGTTACCCTATATATATGTGAGACCAAAGCCCAAGGATCACGGCATGGGGAATCTGATTGAGGGAAGGATTGAAAAGGGAAAGAAAGTTGTGCTGATTGAAGATTTGATTTCAACAGGCGGCAGTTCGCTGAAGGCTGCACAGGCACTAAAAGACGCTGGCTTTAAAGTGCTTGGTATGGTGGCCATTTTTACCTATGGTTTTGACGTGGCCGAAAAAAGTTTTGAGGAGGCCAACATTCCATTGGTTTGCCTCAGCGATTTTAATCACATGCTGAAGGAAGCTGTTGCCAAAAAATACCTGGATGAAAATCAACTCATCTATGTGAAATCATGGAGAGTGGACCCAGCCAATTGGAAGTAGTTTAGAAATTTTCCTCGACACCCAACCCAAAAAGAGCAAAGTCATACTTGACGGGATCAATCGGATCAAGCTTGCGCAGATTGGCCGTCAGCTCAAGCGCGGTCTCCCAATTCATTTGCTTGCGCTTAATCAATTTTAGTTTACGTGCCACTCGCTCTACATGAACATCGCAGGGGCAAACCAATTGCGAAGTTGAAATCTGTTTCCAGATGCCAAAGTCTACTCCCCGATTATCATTACGCACCATCCATCGAAGAAACATATTTATTCGCTTGCAAGCCGATTTCCTCTCAGGAGTTGAAACATGCTTCATGGTTCTCTCCGGAAAATCGGGAAGACTGAAAAAAAGGTGATGAAAATGAATCAAGTTTTTCTCCACCGTCTCAGCTGATGAATCGGTTATGAATGCCTCTTCCAGCGACTGGTGCTTTTTATAGAACTGCGAAAGAAACTCAATAAAATACAAGGTATCGGTAGGGTTGAATGTGCGGTGTTTGAATTTTTCAAATCGTTTGAGATCATTTAGTCTGTGATGCAAGAGGAAGTCATGAGGCGAATTATCCATCAGGCTCAGAAGCGAATTGGTTTTATTAATGATGGTGATGCGCTGACCCCACGCAAGTAGTGCTGCAAAAAATGCTGCTATCTCGATGTCTTGTTTTTTTGAAAATCGATGAGGAATCGAAATCGGATCATTCGTGATGAAGCCTGGCTGATTGTACTGTTCTACTTTGGCATCCAAAAACGGCTTTACATCCAAAATTGATTTTTGCCTATTGGATGTTGACACAGCTTCTACTTGTAGAAAGTGACTTCCACATTGAACTTTCCTTCCAATGCTCCCAGTCTGTCAAAAGCTGACTTTGAAATACGTATCACCGTTTTACTATCCGTGGTAGCCGGCAAACCTCCCATCACGCGCACAAAGACTTCCCGGTTATTCATTTCATTTCTAACCTTCATGATCGTTCCCACTTTAGCGCCATTATACAATGCCAGATATTTGCGATTTCCATCGGTTCCTTCTATCAACTCTGCTGTTCCCTTCTCTTTTATTTCATCGGAGCCGGCAACACTCTCGGAAATTTTTATGGAGGTCACTGGCGTCTGTGGCGGCACGATCTTTGGCTCCTCCTTTACAGTAGGAGTAGTCGGCACTACCGCTGTTGCAACTGATTCCGTTTTATACATGGGTTGAGTGATCAATAAGATCTGATCGATTTTTACCTCATTGCCAGTGATGCCATTCCATTCTTTCAATTGCTGAACGGTAGTGCCATATTGCCTTGAAATGCTGAAGAGTGTTTCTTTTGCAGCAACCTTGTGAGTTCCTTTCAGCGTTTGCGTTTCGGTTGGTTTGGCTGCCTGCGCCACCGCACCCGGCACATTCTTTCGAATAATCAACTCCTGACCAAGCGCCAACGAATTATCTTTCAAATTGTTTTGCGCCTTAATATCATCTACTGATACATCGTATAGTTTGGAAATCGAAAACAGGGTTTCCTTAGCGGACACTTTGTGAACTATTCCATTGGCGGTTTGTGTCTTACTCTTCGCGATGTAGGGCACCTTCAGAATTTGTCCAACCTCCAGACCACCATCTGCAGTTTTATTAAATTCCAGAATATTCATGATCGTAACTCCATAACGCTTTGATATGGAGTAAAGCGTCTCCTTTTCATCCACCTGATGAATGATAAATGATTTGCCATTGATGGTCTCCATGCGCAATGAGTCCGATGCCGCATCTGAATGACCCCACGAAATAATCGTTAAAAGAATAATTTTTATCATATCATTAAACAATGCGATAAGTTACCAATTCTACTTTGTTCTTCACATAAAATAAATGACCCGCCAACAGAAAAAAAGTTTCCAACCCAAGGCCTTTCAGCGCGTTGCCTATTTTCTCCTGAAGCCGCATGTTTCCATCTGCGTCAAAAACCAACAAATAATTCTGAAGTTCATTGCCGACACTCACATACGTTGAAATAAAAATCAGGCCAGAGTTTTCCAGATATTCAACGAAATGAACCGGCTCTTTATCCAGTGTCTGGCTCAAAAATTTTGCTATCGTGGCAAAATAATTTGATTCTTTCAAATATTGAGTAGGTACTATCACTTCTTCTGGCTGAACGTGAGATTCTTTATCTGCTATTTCCGTCATCGTGACTCCGCTTTCCAAATCAAGTATTATTTGCGAAACAGAATCTGGGTTGTCTGTATTTTCAAATTTCGTTAACACCACGGCTCTCTCCGTGGCCCGACTCACGTTGACCCACCAGGGTTCCGCAACTTTCGCTCTTCATTACGTACCTCCACGATCAGAATGGGCTTACCCGGAACTAAAATCAAATTCCAGATAGTGCCATCAAATGCGTGGGAAAAGTGAAACTCCAGTTTTTCGGCCAATGGTTTAATCGTAACTTTATGCAAGTTAACCAGAATAGAACGATGAGAAAGCTTGTGTTACTTTTTTGCCTGATTTGCTCAACTGCCCTGGCACAAAAAAGTAAAGTCATGGTGATGGAGATCAAAGAAGAAATTGATCCGCGAATGCTGCGTTATGTGCGACTCGCCATCAACCATGCGGAAAAAATCAAAGCAGACTATGTTATCGTGGAGATGGATACCTACGGAGGCGTATTGACCGATGCCAAAGAGATTGTCGACATCATTATGGATTTTAAAAAGCCAATTTGGGTGTATATAAATTCGGATGCTGCCTCGGCAGGTGCATTGATTTCAATTGCCTGCGATAGTATCTACATGTCGCCCGGTGCGAGCATTGGTGCTGCTACCGTGGTAAATGGTTCAGGCGAAGCAGCGCCCGATAAGTATCAATCCTATATGAGATCGATCATGCGGGCTACGGCAGAGGAAAACGGACGCGACCCACGTATTGCAGAAGGCATGGTGGACGAACGTGTTGAAATCGACAGCATTAAAGAGGCCGGAAAAGTAATCACCTTCACAACCACGGAGGCGCTCAAAAATGGTTATTGCGAGGCAAAGGTTGAATCCATCGAAGAGATCTTGAAACGAAATAAAGTGGAGAACTATGAATTGGAAACTTTTCAACTAGGAGCCGCTGAAAAAATAATTGCCCTCGCACTAAACCCGTTCATCAGTGGAATTTTAATTCTGGTCATCATCGGAGGAATTTATTTTGAATTGCAAACACCGGGCATAGGCTTTCCTTTGTTTGCTGCTATAACAGCTTTGGTACTCTATCTCATTCCTTATTACTTAAATGGCCTTGCCGAATATTGGGAAATAATCGCCTTGTTCATTGGTGTTATTCTCATCGTAGCCGAAATTTTTGTGATCCCAGGCTTTGGTGTAGCCGGCATTCTGGGCATTACACTTACCGTGGGTTCTTTGATACTCATCATGCTAAATAATGACCTGTTCAATTTTGAGTTTGTTCCGTTCGGAGATATTGTAGTAGCTACTATTGTTGCATTTGGCGGACTAACCGGAGGCGTCATTGTGCTGGTGGTAAGTGGTCCTCGTATTTTGAAGAGCAAGGCGTTTCAACGAATCGCTTTAACTGATACACAAGAAAGCTCAAAGGGTTTTACGGTAAATACGCAAACAGAAATCATGAAAGGAAAAACGGGTACCGCATATACAGTCCTGCGCCCCAGTGGAAAAGTAATGATCGATGATCAGATCTTTGATGCCTTTACAAGAGGAGATTACGTTGAGAAAGGTGAAGCTATCATCGTGTTAGAAAGTGAAGGTGTAACACTAAAAGTGAAGCGAGCTAACGCATGAAGATACTTGGAGTAATTCCGGCACGATTCGCATCAACTCGGTTTCCTGCCAAACCCCTTATTGATATTGCTGGCAAAACCATGATTGAGCGGGTGTATGCCCAGGCTAAAAAATCCGTTTCTTTATTAAAAGTAGTTGTAGCAACCGATCATACTAAAATATTTGATCATGTTGTTTCTTTTGGTGGTGATGTATGCATGACCTCCGAATCACACACAAGTGGCACCGACCGATGCTTTGAGGTATTGTCAAAAGAAAAGGATCAATTTGATTACGTCATCAACATTCAGGGAGACGAACCGTTTATCGCACCTGAACAAATTGATTTGCTCGCATCATTACTGGATACGAAAACAGAGCTGGCGACATTAGCCAAAAAAATAGACGACCCCGAACAACTATTCAATCCTAACATTGTAAAAGTCGTCATCGACAAAAATAAGAAGGCTTTGTATTTCAGCCGATCCCCTATTCCACATATTCGCAACGCGTCCCAACCAGAGTGGATTAGCAAACATATCTTTTATAAACACATTGGCATGTATGCCTATCGCGCTGACATTCTAAAGGAAATAACAAGACTAGGCACTTCGTCACTCGAGAAAGCTGAATCATTGGAACAACTTCGTTGGATTGAAAATGGCTATTCGATTAAAGTAGCAGAGACCGCCCACGAAACAATTGGTATAGACACACCGGAAGATCTGGAAAAAGCCATCCATTTCTTAATGCAACGTAAATGACGACCGATTTGCCACAAGTCGAGCATTCACGCGACAGCGCGCTACATTTTTTTCAGAAGTACACCACTTTACACAAGCATGATCTCTCGCAAAAGAAAGTGATTGACTTATCGGCAGGAAGCGGATATATCGCTCATCTTTTTGAGGAAGCCGGTGCTACGGTCATTCTGTACGATTTGTTTCCAGATCAAAATAAGTATGCGACCGCAACATGTCAATTCATTGACCTGCAAAAAACTTTTCCCATCGAAAGCAATACAGCGGACATTGTCATTTGCGCGGAGACGATAGAACACTTGCCCAATCAACATCATTTATTTGTAGAAGTTTCGAGGATTCTTAAGTCTGATGGAGTCTTTGTCTTAACAACACCCAATACCTCATCCCTGAGAAGTCGGTTTGCTCAATTCATGATGGAGAGCGAGCACTATTCGACACCAGCCCCAAATGAGTTAAATGCATTTGTCTCCTGGGATAAGAAAGAAGGCGGCTATTTCAGTAAACTGTTTATTAGTGGAGTTTTACGACTACGCACGTTAGCAGCCATTAATCAACTTCACCTCATAAAGATTCATCCTTCGGCTCGCAGCTCCACATCTATTTGGATGTTGGTGTTCTACCCTATTTTATATTTTTTCAATAAAAGAGTACTTCGCAGGCAGGTAAAGAATGATTCAAAGAATGCCACAACCTACAACACAATATTTAAGATCAACACATCGCTTCCGGTACTACTCGGCAAACATTTGATTCTTGAATTCAAAAAAGGTTTATGAATTATCTGAGAGGCAATATCCGTTCTTCGTTAAGCAACCTTCTGAAATAATATTTGAAGTATTTTTGAATCGACCATTTTATCTTTCGACTCATATCATTGGGTTTGGTCGATATCGTTGAGTTGAGATAGCCGTTATGAGAACCTTGTTCCACCATCGGTGGTTGCGCCCAATACATTTTTACAACACCTCGTTCTATCAGACTATTGTGCCACCAGTCAATTACGGTGTGACATTTGTTCGTCTTTAGATCGTTGATAATATCCGCGGCCGCTTTCGCATCAATGAGGTAAGCACCCGCCATTCTTCCTTTGGAAGCAGGATACAGGTGTTTCCCTTTTTGCATTTGCCAGTACGAGGGAAACCGAAGCGTACTATTTTCTAAAGAAATAATAAATCCTTTCTCCAGTTGCCCGATTTCATTCCATATGGCTGACAGCTGCTGCTTGAAATCGCCCAGAAAAAATGGATCATTCTCAAAAACAATTGCGTATTGATTCTGCTTCAGAAGCATTCGCTCATAGGCCAGGATGTGATTGAGCGTGCATGATAAAATACCTTTTGATAAAGTTGATTGAATTTCGGGTACAAAATATTTCTCCAGCAGCTCTTTGCTAAAATGAACCGGATCACCATCGGTTATAAATTCAAATCCTAATTCATTTTTTGCAAACAGGTCAATGATTCTTTTCTCGTGATATTCATAACCTTTCAAGGCATGAACAATGTAAATTCCATTTTCAGTTGTCTCCCGGAATGTATTCATTAGTTATTGAACCAGCTTCATTTTTAATTTTTGAACAGCAAAATCCCGCATAGCTTTTTGAACACTTTCAAGATCCTCGGAAACAATATAGGACCCCATCACGTGACCGCCAGCATTGGGTATAGCAAGAGCTGTCTTTAACGAATCAGGTGTGCCAAGCTGTGCATGCATGTCCAGTATCGCGCTTACTTTAACGGTTGGGTCCTGATGTGTTTCATCTTTGTAATAATACAAATCAAGACACGGTTGTTTTATTTTCTCAAAAGTAGATTTATCCATTTTATCTTCAATCAATTCTTCCAACTGACAAGCCGACTCCAATCTATATTTTCGATTCCAATATTGATTATTCAAAATCGTATCGGCTCCAGGTTTTACCCTGGGGATATTATATAATCCACCTCTCACCATCCGGGCCAGTTGCAACCCCCAGTGGTTGTTAGCAATCCACGCCAAGGGATCATTGATCGCCACGTTGGGAGACATATTTAATAATGCGTAGACATCCTCCGGATATTCGGCTGCTAAAATCAAGGCCATCGTTCCACCCGTTGAAGTACTCATGACAATCACATGATCTCCAATCGCTTTGCCAATGGCCAACGCCTCTTTTGAGCTGGCCCACCAACGATCAGGTGTGAAGTAAAGAAGTTGCTCGGTAGTATCGATGCCATGATCGGCAAGCCTGGCCAGATAAAGATTGCAGCCAAACTCCTTTGCAAATGCGCGATGAACAGGATCGCCTTCACCCTGACTGGCTGAATACCCATGGAGATAAATAACGCTGTACTTTGTTTTCTGTTTAGAGCTATCCGCCCAGATAATTCGGGCTTCGTTGTCGGGTTTGACTTTATGTTTGCTTTCCTGGTTGGCCACATAAGCCTCCAATTCTGCCGGCTGCTGCGGAACCACAGGCATTGCAGGATCCCAGCGTGGTGCTGACGGTGATGGGCCCGCTAAGTAAAATCCAAACAATAGAAATCCAATGATCGAAACCGACTTCAATAATTTCTGCATGGCCGTAGATGGTTTAAACTCCCCTGTGCCTTAAGAGGCAATCCAGTTTATCAAAGCTAACGAGAACAATTGAAAGATCAGCATTCGCAAAAAAAGAAGCCGGACCATAGGATCCGGCTTCTCAGTTTAAAAAACTTATGATCGGGCGCAGTAAAAAATAATAATCCCTGCCATTAACACTCCCAATCAAAAAGAAGGCACTCCGGTACCGGCAAAAAATATTTACCACCAACAACCACTACGAATGGAGTAAAGCCAGACGTACCGGATATGCCATATCTTCAATTCGTTGATCGTTATTAGCTAATAGTTGCTTGCCATCTACCAGCAACTAATCGCCAACAACGATCAACTATTTTAGTCTACATTATCATGCAAAAACTTATTGTTCCCCAACAGATTATTATCATCGTTGAGGTTGTAGCGCGAAATAAATGACTCAGAAGAATGCGGAACGTTGTCCATCTTCACGCCTCTGCGGAGGTACGCTGGCAACGTCCACTTTTCGTTAAACTCTTCTTTCGTCATCTCCTGTTTCTTGCTCGCCTTCATCCGCTCTCTCCTGTCTTTCGCTTGCTGTTCAAGGCGTTCCTTTGTTTTGCGATATTCCATCATGCCATCATCATTGATAACCTGATCGGCCGAAACTTCTTTACCTATCTCGAATTCGTCTTCACTGCGGAAGAGACTATCTTCACCATCTTCTTCATCTTCCGCCTGCTGATTGCTGACGGGCTCGTTCTTTTCAAAGAGCACAAATTCATAAGGTCGCTTCTCAGTTGTGTCTTCTTCTTTTTTGAACGGCTTCTCTTCCGGCACATTCAAAATAGGTTTATCGGCTGGTCGCTGAATCACAGGCTTGTCTACCGGTTGCTGAATGACTGGCTTCTCTCTTGGCGTTTCCAAAATTGGCTTGTCCTGTTCATTTTTGATTTTAAGTTCAAGCTCCAGGTTTCTCTGATTCACAGAATTGTCGGCCGCATCAAACAATGAAATTTGAGAGCGATCTAATTCATGGACTTTCTTGTCGTCCTTCTTGGAAATTTTTGTTTCCACCACAAAGCCGGTAGCAATCACTGTTACGCGTATTCTATCGCCAAGAGAAGAATCAACACCATGACCAAAAATCACTTCTGCTTCATCCCCTGCCTGACCCTGAATATATTCCGTGATCTGAGTCAGTTCATCCATTTGCAATTCTGCTTCTTCACCTGATATAATCGAGAGCAAAATTTTCTTAGCTCCCATGATATCGCGATTATCTAACAATGGCGAAGCCAAAGATTGTTGAGCGGCTTTGATGGCGCGGTTATCTCCACGAGTTTCAGCAGAGCCCATGACAGCAGCGCCTGCATTCAACATCACGGTGCGCACATCCTGAAAGTCTACATTCACATAACCAGCCAGCGTGATGATTTCAGCAATACCTTTCGCAGCTGTTGTCAACACGTTGTCCGCTTCGCCAAATGCTTGCCCAATCGCAAGGTTGCCATAAATTTCTCTCAGCTTATCATTTAAGATTACCAACACAGTATCGCAGCTTGCTTTGAAGGCTTCAACTCCCGCTTCAGCTTGTGCCAGTTTCTTTTTGCCTTCGAATGCAAATGGAACCGTAACAATACCAACTGTGAGTATGTCCATGTCTTTCGCAATCTTAGCGATGATAGGAGCTGCACCAGTGCCTGTGCCACCTCCCATACCGGCCGTAACAAACACCATCTTTGTGCCTGTCAGCATTTCACGAATTTGCTCTTTGCTTTCGAGAGCAGCCGCGCGACCCACTTCAGGATTGGCACCGCAGCCAAGTCCTTCCGTAAGATTAACTCCAAGTTGAAGTTTGTACGGCACCGGACTACTGTTCAGCGCCTGCAGATCGGTGTTGGCCACGACAAATTCGACATCCTTGATGCCTTGCCGATACATGTGGTTCACCGCGTTGCTACCTCCGCCACCCACGCCAATCACTTTAATGATTGACTTGTGATGTTTCGGGAGGTCAAATTTGTATCCTGTGACTGGTTCAAACATGACAATTATAATTTAGTGGTTGTTTGTTCATTGTGTTTAAAAATATTTTGGGCGGCACGCGGGCTATCCGCTGCAAGTCCGTCAGCGCGCAAGCCAACACACTTCGGGCTTTCCGCTTCTATCCCTGCCGCTCGTAGCTTCAGCGAAGAGTGGCCTGCCGCGGGTATCACTCTATATTTTATACTCGTGCTATTCATTATTTCTCAACGATCAGTATTCGTTCTTACCATCAAGATCATCAATCAATAATCCCTTCGTCTTATTGAGAATGCTGCTAAAGAAATCAGAAGCCGGATTTGCTTTCTCTTTCTTCACCTTCACGGTCTTAGTCGCACCCTTTGCTTCCTTGTATCGTTCTTCACGCTCATCCAATGAAAGGAAACCTGAAAGAACAAGACCAACAGCTGTTGCATACATCGGGCTCTTCACGGCCTCGAGTTTGCTTTTGCCCAGGTGTTCGTTTGGATAACCGATGCGTGTGTCCATGCCGGTCATATATTCCACCAATTGTTTGAGGCAACTTAATTGCGAACCACCGCCCGTGATGACGATGCCACCAGCCAATCTGTTTTCAAATCCTGAGTTGATGATTTCGGTATGCGCCATCTCAATGATCTCTTCCATTCTTGCTTGAATGATGTTGGAGAGATTCTTTACCGAAATTTCTTTTGCTGTTCTGTTTCGAATTCCGGGGATTGATACGATCTCATTCGGACTTGCTTCTTCTGCAATGGCCTTTCCAAAACGAGTTTTTAATTGCTCGGCTTGTTTGGCCATCACCATCAAACCATGTTGAATGTCCGTAGTAAGAATATTTCCACCGAATGGAATGACTGCCGTATGACGAATGATGTTATCATAGAAAATAGCAATGTCGGTTGTGCCACCACCAATATCGATCAAACAAACGCCTGCTTCTTTCTCGTCCTCACTTAATACAGCAAGACTTGACGAAAGTGGTTCAAGAATCAAGTCTTCAATTTCAAGACCTGCTCTTCTCACGCATTTATTGATGTTGTTGATTGCGCTGGTTTGAGCCGTGATAATATGGAAGTCTGCTTCCAGTTTAACACCACTCATACCGACAGGATCTTTTATTTCTTCTTCGTAATCCACGGTATAATCCTGAGGCATCACGTGAATGATCTCGCTGCCGGGAGGAATAACGATACGATACATGTCTTCGGTCAGACGGTTGACATCTTCAATGCTGATCTCATCTCCCTTTGAACTTCGGGTGATACTGCCATGATGAACAGAGCTTCTGATGTGCTGCCCGGCTATTCCCACATTCACCACGCCAATATCAATGCCAGCCATGTCGCTCGCTTCAGCGATTGCTTTCTCAATTGCCAGTACCGTCTTATCAATATTGGTAACAATGCCTTTGATAACCCCTTCAGACTCGGCCTTGCCCATGCCAAGTACTTCAAGCTTACCGAATTCATTTTTACGGCCTACAATCGCACAAATTTTGGTCGTGCCGATGTCCAGACCTACTACTATTTTCTCGTTTTCCATGATGCAAATATTTTAATTAGTGGTTGCTGTATTTAGTTGTTAGTTGATCGTTGTTGGTTATTCGGGTTGATATTTTACTGCTTTAAACTTTTAGCTTTCTACTTATTGCTACTCTGCTATTACCTGTCCTTCATATTCCAAATTCACTCTTTCATATCGTGTCCATCCGCGTTGCGGAAGAATGTCTTTATAAAAGATCATCAGTTTCTTAAACTTCACTTTTATATTTTCCGGTTTACCAAACTCAACTTTCTGTCCGGTAATCTGTGGATAGATAAAGATCTTGCCAGCACTGTTAATATCCAGTTGAGCCACTTGTGCCTTCCAGAATTTATCTTCGTTTATAAACTCGATCATTTCTAAGATTTGCTTTCCTTCTTCGCTTTTATTCAAATCACCACTCTCTAATAAATCTTTAACAAACGGTCCGCTGATCAATACAACTCTTGAGGTATACTTTTCTGACACCGGCATGATCACACCATCCTCTGCGATGTAGGCATCAGGTGCATCAGACTGAACTATTCTGGCTATCGGTCTTCTCAATTCAACATCTACCACAAGATTGCCTTTCAAATCGCCATACAAGTCAGCATCCAGAATATGCTTATCGTATTTCAGTTTCGATTCAATTTCTTTCAATTTGATACGATCGATGCTCACTCCCTTCACCGGCTGACCACTTCCTTCCACCAGCTTTAGCACATCGGCCTCATCCATAAAATGATTTTCATGGAGATTATCCAATTCCACCACAATGTCTTTGCACACAGCGCCACCTTGCTTGCGTTCGGTAAATGCGATTAAAAACGAAACACCGATCAGCGCCACGGCTACTTTTATTTCTTTTCGTATGTTCAGTTTCATTTTCATGATTTCCGATTCAATAATTCTTTTATCGGTTTCACAAACGTGTCAATATCTCCGGCACCAACTGTTGCCACCACCTCAACATCCAGATCTTCCAACTTTTGCATGACATCCTTCTTGCTGCATCTGATCTTAACCGGACTCGTAATGTCTTTGAACAACATATCAGACGTAACGCCTGGAATTGGTTCTTCTCTTGCCGGATAGATATCCATCAGCAACACTTCGTCCGCTAAACTCAAACTCTTCGAAAAACCTTCAGCAAAATCGCGTGTGCGCGTGAACAAGTGTGGTTGAAAAATCACTGTCAACTTCTTGCCCTTGTACATCGACTTTAATGACTTTAGAAACGCTTCAATCTCTGTTGGATGATGTGCGTAGTCATCGATATACACGAGATTTTCCTTCTTGATCACGAACTCAAATCTGCGCTTCACTCCTTTGAACGATTTCAACGCTTCGCGAATAACATTTTCGCCAATACCTAACTTCATCGCCACCAACGTTGCGGCAATTGCATTTTCCATGTTATGAAAACCAGGGACACCGAGCTGTATCTTTTCGATCTTCTTACCAAAGCCTAAAAGATCGAATTCAAAAAATCCGCCATTGGCGGTAATATTGCCGGCAAAAAATTGTCCCTGGCTCATGCCATAGGTTTCTTTTGTAATGTCTATTCCATTTGCTAAAGTTAAAATGGACTCATGAATGATCAGGTTACCTGTCTTATGAATTTGTTTAATAAAATCTTTAAACGATGTAAGCATGCTTGCATGATCTCCATAGATATCGAGATGATCGGCATCTGCTGACGTGACCACTGCAATTTCGGGGAAGAGACGCAGGAAAGAGCGATCGAACTCATCTGCCTCCACTACCACAATCGTTTTTGAATTCACCTCACCATGCATCACAAGATTCGAGTCATAGTTGGTTGTAATGCCACCCAGGAAAGCAACCATGTCTATTCCTGCCGACTTGAGTATGTGTGCAACCAATGAAGATGTTGTGGTCTTGCCATGAGTTCCTGCTACGGCAACGGTCTTGTAATTCTTCGTCAACAAACCAAGAACTTCAGAGCGCTTCAGAATTGTAAAGCCCTGATCTTTCAGATAGGCGTGTTCCACATGATTCTTTGGAATCGCTGGTGTAAACACGACCAAAGTCTTCTCTTTCGAGATGTAGCCGGGAATAAATTCAATACGATCTTCAAAATGGATTTCCATTCCCTCTTCAATCAGCTCGTGCGTAAGCGGTGTTGGTGTTTTGTCATAACCCGCCACACGCAAACCTTTATGTCTGAACCAACGAGCGATGGCGCTCATACCAATACCTCCTATTCCCAGGAAATAAACACTATCGTATTGCTCTAACTTCACGTTCTATTCCAATAATTTTTTCAATTTCATTTACTATCTCTTCAGTCGCATTCGGCTTGGCCAACCGACCTATATTTATTCGTAACTTCTCACACCGATCTTCGTCAAACAGAAGTTTCAACGATTCAGTGATGAGTGAATCTTTTGCAACCGCATCTTTAATCATGATCGCGGCATTCTCATTCACCAGCGCCAGTGCATTCTTTGTCTGATGATCTTCAGCAACATTTGGCGAAGGCACCAGCACGCAAGGTTTTTGTGCGAGGCATAATTCCGAGATAGACAATGCACCAGCCCTTGAAATCACAACATCCGAAGCTGCGTACGCCAGATCCATTTGCTTTAAGAAATCATGAATGCGTATTCTCTTCAAGTCTTTATCCTGCACCTGGGCCTTTATACTTTCAAAGTACATTTTGCCGGTCTGCCAGATCACTTGCACTCGTGCATCAATCAGTTGGTCAATACCAGCCAACACACTTTCATTTATCGTTCTTGCGCCCAGACTTCCTCCGAGAATTAAAAGAGTTCGTTCACCAGCATTAAAAGCAAAATGATCGAGTGCCTTTTCTCTTTTCAAATCAAGATTGATAATATCCTTGCGCACAGGATTACCCGTGAACATTAACTTTCCTTTCGGGAAGTAATTCTCCATTCCGGGATAGGCCACGCAAATGCGTTGTACTTTATTTGCCAGTTGTTTATTCGTTAAACCCGCGTAGGAATTTTGTTCTTGAATAAGCGATGGAATATTATTCTTAGTTGAAGCCAACATAATTGGACCACTTGCATATCCACCTGTTCCAATCACTGCATGAGGTTTGAAATTTTTAACAATGCTTCCCGCTTTGAAATAACTGGAAATCAACTTGAAGGGAAATGATAAATTAGAAAGTGTGAGTTTGCGTTGAAGACCGCTTATCCACAATCCGATTATCTTATAGCCCGCTTCAGGCACACGCGTCATTTCCATTCTGCCTTTTGCGCCAACAAACAAAATTTCAGAATCGGGATACCGTTCTTTAAATTCATTTGCAATAGCAAGCGCAGGAAAGATGTGACCTCCTGTTCCGCCTCCGCTGATGATTAGTCGATATGGTTTTGCGGGAGTTAGCAATGCTTGGTGAATTGATTAATGATGTTATTACTTAAAGAAATGGCTTCAAGCTGCACGCCACAGGCCGCACGCCAAGACAAGTCTGTTACTAGCTTGCAGCCTGAGGCCTGAAGCTTGTGGCCTTTAAATGAGAGTTCGAATATTTGAGTAAGTGCCATCCTCATGCTGCTTTTGCTTCTACGCTTTTATCCTTCACTTCTTCCTTCTCTTCTTTCTGTCCCCAGTTTTGCTCTTGTTCGCCACGGCTTACACTTAAAATAATTCCAACTGACAAACCTGTGAATACCATCGCTGTTCCTCCCATACTTATCAATGGAAGCGGCTGACCTGTTATTGGCCCGAGACCAACAACAACGCCCATGTTCACCATCGCCTGGCACACCAAATCGAAACTCAATCCCGCGGACAGCAGTCCACCGAAAGCGCGCTCGCTGTTATACGCTGCTTTCATTCCCCGATGAAGCAGAATTAAATACAGCACGAGCACCACAACGCCACCAATCATTCCATACTCTTCAATGACGATTGCATACACAAAATCAGAATAAGGATGGGGAAGTATGTTTCGCTGATCACTGTTGCCCGGACCTTTTCCAAAAATTCCACCGGTAGCAACTGCAATCCTTCCATGTTTTGCCTGGAAAGGAAGCTCAGTTCCATTGATGAAACTTAGTATCCTGTTCTTCGCTGTTTCACCGCGCACACCAAACTTATAAGCAACTGCTCCTGCTAATAGTCCTACCAGAACAAGCATGGCCAAATATTTCACCGGAACACGACCGATAAACATGACCAACATACAAGTGGCAAACAAAAGAATGGCAGTAGACAAGTTTGTTAGCGCAATCAATCCGCAAATGATACCACACCAGATCAGCATCGGTATCAACGACTCCTTAATATCGTCAATGTTCTGTTGCTTCTTAGAAAGCATGCTGGCGAGATTGATGATAAGGGCCAAACTCGCAAAGTCAGAAGGCTGAAATGAAGTGTTGATAATCGGAAGCGTGATCCAACGCGCTGCATCGTTGATGGTCGTTCCATTGGTGAATGTATAGATCAACAACGGAACGCTGATCCAAAGTGCAAGTCTTGATATCCGGGAGTAATAACGATAGTCAATCTTATGAGCGAACCACATCGCAGCTAAACCTAAGAATACCATCATGGTGTGCTTCAATAAGTATGACTCAGTGCTATTGCTACGCTTATACGCGAGAGTACCAATCGAGCTATACACCACCAGTATGCTGATCAATGACAGCGCAAATACAACTGCCCAGATGACTCTGTCACCTTGCAGGTTTTTGTCGGCCCATTCCTTTATTTTACTTAATCTCATACTCTAAAAGAATTCAGAATTTAGAAGTCAGAATTCAGAATCAATTATTAAACGCACTCATGTATGACTCCAAAAGTCTTCCAACTTCAGAAGCATCCATCAATAATAAATCAGTATCATAGTATTCAAGGTCTTTCGCCAAAATCAAATAGTATTCAGTTTCAGATAAAGAACCTTGTGCTACGTTAAAAAATCTCAGTTTATCAGCTTTTCCTTTTTTCTTAAACCCTTCAGCTATGTTAGCCGCAACGGAAACCGATGATCTCTTCACTTGTGAAGTAGAACCATACAACTCTTCTTTCGGGAAAGACTTTGTCATTTTATAAACGCCCAACGCCAGTTGATGAGCCTTTTGCCACACAACTAGATCTCTAAACGACTGCGCTGGTTTTCTCTTCTCCATTCTATTCTATATTCTAACTTCTGACTTCTGATTTCTATTACCTTCCACTTCCTCCTTCAATTCCAACACGGCACTTCTAAACTGATTGCCTCGATCTTCATAATTTTTAAAAAGATCGAAACTCGCACACGCTGGCGATAAGAGCACCACATCTCCAGACTTTGAAACCTTTAGCGCTAACTGAGCTAACTCTTTTACGCTTTGTGTTTCGTAAATTTCCTTAACCACTCCGCCAAATGCCTTTCTTAATTTCTCATTCTCTTTTCCGAGACAGATCAAAACCCGCACCTTCTCTTTGACCTGGTCTTCAATTAATTTATAGTCGTTACCCTTGTCGATACCACCTGCAATCCAGATCAACGGACCTTTATAACTTCCCAGTCCATAGATAACCGAATCTACATTTGTGGCCTTGGAGTCGTTAACAAACTCAACACCATTGATAGTTGCAACAGACTCCAGTCGATGTGGCGCATTCTTGAATGTCTTTAATCCGGCTTTGATATCCGCCAACGAAACACCAGCCGTGTAGACGGCCGAAACTGCCGACATCGTATTGATCAAATTATGCGGACCTTTCAATGTCGTCTCTGACTGAGCGATCATAAAAGATTCTTTTCCAAATGAGAAGTTCATTTGCCGTCCATCAAAAAAGACTGACGTTTTACTTTTCAACGAAACTTCAACCTTCTTCGGAACAACCGGAGAATGCTTCAATTCTGATGAGATTACTTCATCGTCTCCATAGAAAATGAATGTATCGGTCTCCTTCATGTTTTGAACCAACTGAAACTTCGAGCGAACATAGTTCTGCATCTTATACTCATACCGGTCCAGATGGTCTGGCGTGATGTTCAAAAGAATTCCAACTGTCGGTTGAAATGTTTTCGTACCATCCAATTGAAAGCTACTGATCTCAATCACATACCAGTCATGATTTCCCTTTGCCACTTTTCTCGCCAGACTTTCGCCAACGTTACCTGCCAACGCTACGTTACAACCAGCTGACTTCATCAGATGATACGTCAACAACGTTGTAGTAGTCTTTCCATTTGTTCCTGTAATGGCAATCACTTTTCCTTTCACAAAGCGAAAACCAAATTCGATCTCATCAATCACCGGGATATTTTTGGCTTTGATCTTTTTGATGATCTCCGCTTTATCAGGAATACCCGGACTCTTTATAACCAGCGATGCATTCGTTATCTTATCTTCAGAGTGCATGCCTTCTTCAAATGATATTCCCTCCGCAGTCAACTCAGCTTTATAATTATCCTTGATCATTCCCTGATCAGAAACAAAAACATCATACCCCTTCGCCTTCGCGAGGATTGCTGCTCCCGTTCCGCTTTCGCCTCCTCCAAGAATGATAATGCGTTCGCTCATCTCAATTTCAAAATTGCAAGGGTTACAATCGCCAATAGTATTCCGACAATCCAGAAGCGTGTTACAATCTTTGCCTCATGAATATTTTTCTTTTGATAATGATGATGCAGGGGCGACATCAAAAATATCCTGCGGCCTTCTCCGTATTTCTTCTTGGTGTACTTGAAGTACGACACCTGCATAATCACCGAAAGGTTCTCCACCAGGAAAATTCCACACAAAATCGGGATCATCAATTCTTTGCGAACAGCAAATGCCAGCACTGCAATGATTCCACCCAACGACAAACTTCCGGTATCACCCATAAACACCTGCGCGGGATACGCGTTGTACCAAAGGAATCCGAGACAGGCGCCTACAAATGCAGTACAAAAAATAACAAGCTCGCCCAGGTTGGGGATATACATGATGTTGAGGTAATTACTAAAGTCAACGCGACCTGAGAGGTAAGCGAGAATAGCAATCGTCAATCCAATGATAGCAGACGTTCCGGCCGCCAATCCATCAATGCCATCCGTTATGTTCGCGCCATTTGAAACGGCTACAATAATCACAATCACAACAAGCGTGTAAATGATCCAAGTATAGTTTCTGTCCAGCCACGGTGTGAGACTATGATAATCAAACTCGTTGTTCTTTAAGAAGGGAACCGTGGTCTTTGTGGATTTAACATCAAACTCAGATTTTAAATCGCCTGACACCTGGTTTACCTCAATGCTCGCTAGAGCAGCTGGTGTCTTCTCGCGAATGACCACATTGTCGTTAAAGTAAAGAGTGAGCCCAACTATCAATCCAATCGTAATTTGACCGACTATTTTAAATCGACCCGCTAGACCTTCTTTATTCTTTCTAAAAACCTTTATGTAGTCATCAAGAAAACCAATCAATCCTAACCAAACCGTTGTCGCGATCAACAAGATCACATACACATTGTCCAGCTTCGCCATCAGCAGGGTTGGTATGAGAATGGCCGCAATGATAATGATACCACCCATTGTTGGAGTTCCCTTCTTCTGCAACTGACCTTCTAATCCCAAATCGCGAATGTCTTCACCTACTTGTTTGCGGTGCAGAATGTTAATTAAATTCTTGCCGAAGAAAACCGTGATCAACAAAGAAAGCACAGCTGCCACACCTGCCCGGAATGAGATGTATTGAAACAACCCGGCTCCAGGGAAGTCAAAGTTTTTTTCGATATAGTCGAATAAATAATATAACATCAGTTCGCAAACATTTTCAACATACGCGCCAAAACTTCCTTATCGTCAAATGGGTGCTTCACTCCTTTTATCTCCTGATAATTTTCATGACCCTTTCCCGCTACAAGTATGATGTCTTTCTCCTTCGCCATCATACAGGCAGTTTTAATAGCCTCTTCCCTATCCACCATCACCAGTGTTTTCTTGGCATCGGTTGGTCCAACACCTTTTTGCATTTCCCGGATGATCTCCATCGGGTCTTCACTCCGCGGATTATCAGAAGTAAAAATTATTTTAGTTGAATACTTACACGCCACAGCGGCCATCAAAGGTCTTTTGGTGCGATCGCGATCTCCTCCACATCCTACAACAGAAATCACTTGCTCGTTCCCTGAACGGAAGTGTTCGATTGTTTCTAATACATTCTTTAAAGCATCGGGAGTGTGAGCATAATCCACAATGGCAGTGAACTTTGATCCTGGCATGACTAACTCAAAACGTCCCGGAGCGCCCGTCAATGCTGATAGTTTCATCAATACCATTTCGGGATCTTCACCTAATAAACATGACGTTCCGTAAACAGACAATAAGTTGTAAGCATTGAAATCACCAATGAGCTTAAACCAAACGTTGCGTTCACCAATTTCCATTTCAAGACCTTCAATGGAGTTGGTAATAATCTTCGCTTTGAAATCAGCAAGCTTCTTTAAACCGTATGTTTGTTTTTTGGCTTTGGTGTTCTGTAGCATCACCATGCCGCGCTTGTCATCCACATTCACCAAAGCAAATGCTTCAGCTGGCAAGGCATCGAAGAATCCCTTCTTAGCACGAATGTAGCTTTCGAACGTCCGGTGATAATCAAGGTGATCGTGTGTGATGTTTGTAAAAATTCCACCCACAAAATGCAATCCATCAATTCTTCCCTGGGCTACCGCATGCGAACTCACCTCCATAAAACAATGCGTACAGTTTGCTGCAAGCATCTCCGTCAACAACTCATTGATTTGAATCGGGTCGGGAGTTGTGTGAGTAGCTGGAATATCTTTGTCAACAATTTTATTCACAACTGTGGATAACATTCCGCAGCGGTAATTAAGAGAAGTAAACAACTTAAATAAAAGTGTAGCGACAGTTGTCTTTCCGTTCGTACCCGTTACGCCAATCAATTTGATCCTTGTCGATGGGTTCTTATAAAAATTAGCTGCAATAATCCCAAGTGCTTTCGAACTGTCTTTCACCGTTACGTAGGTGACTTTATCCGAGATACTGGCAGGAAGTGTTTCTGCAACAACCGCTACTGCGCCCAAGCCTACCGCCTTCTCAATAAAAGCATGTCCGTCTGATTGAGTTCCCTTAATAGCGATAAACAGAAAGTCAGTCTGAACTTTGCGCGAGTCAAAGCAAATACCTTTCACTTCCACATTCATGTTACCCGATGTGGACGTAATATGTACTTTGTACAATATGTCTTTCAACTCTGCCATTAACTCAATCGCAAATAAATTCTTGAACCTTTGCTTATTCTTGTTCCCGGTGAAAGAGATTGTTCTGACACTCTTCCTTTTCCTTCATAAGAAACGCGCAAACCGGATTTCTCTAATACATAAATGGCATCGCGGAAAGTCATGCCCGTTACATCAGGTACGTGGTCTCTTACGACTGCATTCTTCTTCCACACAATAGCACTGCCATCCTTAGCCGCTTTGATCCATTCTTCCTCTGTTGCTGTGTGATTAGAAATTCCTAATTCATTACTCAACATGGTCAGTTCATCCTGCTTGCCTGCGCGGATCACAGGAAACACTCCCGGCTCCATTGTTTTCTTTTTCTCCATCGCCATGTGAAGATTGATATCGCGGGAATAAATATTATCGGCAATGTCTTTAAACACAGGGCCCGCCACGCTATTGCCATATTGGTGAATGCCTTTAGGATTTTTAATCAATACAATGGCCGTATACTTTGGAGCGTGTGCCGGAAAATAACCAACAAAAGAGGTGATGTATTTCTTCTCATAACGACCATCTTTCAAAATCACGGCTGTACCTGTCTTACCGGCAATCCGGTAGTAAGAGTTTTTCAAATTCTTTGCTGTGCCTCGTTCCACAACTCCTTCCAATAAAACTTTGATTTGATTCAATGTTTTGTTCGAACAGATTTTAGAATTGAGAGTTTCTGTTTCAAACTCTTGCTTCACCTGATCCGCCTGATTGATCGAGGTAACAAAAACAGGTTTGATCATCTTACCATCGTTCGCAATGGCGTTGTACAAAGTCAACGTATGTAATGGAGAAATTTCAAAACCGTAACCGTACGCCATCCAGGGCAACGTGATACCACTCCAGTTCTTATCTTTTGGTCGCGTAATCTTTGGATAAGCTTCACCGGTGATTTGCAAGCCAAGTGGCTTTGAAAGTTTCAGATTGTCCACATATTCCAAAAACTTCGAAGGCTTCGTTCCAAAATGTTTATCAACCAGTTTCGCCATCGCAATGTTGGAGGAACGTTCAAAGGCATCTTTGATCGTGACGCGTCCGTAGCCTCCTTCTTCGTGGTCGCGCACTTTCTTGTTATAGAATGTGTATTCCCCGTTTCCTGTGTTGATGCTATCGGTTAATTCAATATTGGTGTCTTCCAGCAATGCCATCATCGTTACCAGTTTGAAAGTTGAACCGGGTTCAAACGATCCACCAATTGCGTGATTAAATTTTTCAGAGTAATCGCCATTGCCATCCGCACTCAAGTTTGAAATTGCCTTGATGTGACCGGTCTTTACTTCCATCACCACTACCGTGCCTTCATCGGCATCGTGCTGTCGCATGGCATTGTAAAGCGATGTCTCGGCTACGTCCTGAAGATTAATATCGATTGTGGTTTGTATATCAAGGCCATCAACAGCTTTTACATTGTTTCCATCAAACACCGGCTTCCACGTTCCACCGGCAATTTTCTGAAACAAGGCTTCACCATCTTGTCCGCCCAGTGCTTCATTGAAACTATATTCCAAACCTGCGCCTTTGCCATCTTCGTTTACAAATCCAACTGTTCTTCTGCTCAGATTAGAGAAGGGACGATAACGCACATCTATTTTTTCAAAGATCACGCCTCCCTTGTATCTTCCTTCGCGCAAGATGGGCCAGCGAGTCATTTCCTTTTTGGTGAGATAGTTGATCTGCTTACGATTGATGGTTACGTATTGCTTACCCGTAGCGCGAGCATCCTTCAGCATCTCTTTATAATCCTTCGCTGACCGGTCCTTATAATATCGCGACAGCAACATCGACAAAGAGTCGATTCCTTTTTTGAAGACTTCGTCTTTTGCCAAAGTTGGATCCATGGCCACTCTGTAAAATGGCAAATCTGTTGCAAGCAAACTTCCATTGTCAGAATAGATATTGCCGCGGGTGGCTTTCACTTTCTTGTAGTCGAAGTTGATCTCTTCGCTCATCTTCGCCCACTTCTCGCCTTCTACAAACTGTATGTGACCAATCTTTGCGCTGACACACAACGCAAACACAACCACACATAAAAACGCGACTCTTACTCTGACTAATATGGATTTTTTAATGTTCACTCCTCAACTACAACTTTAAAAGGTGGATTTAAACTTTCCTTTAATCCCAATGCCTTCACTCTTCTGGCCACCTCACTTTGCTTGCTCGCAAACATCACATCTGATTTTAATGTGGTGTAATCAGCGCGCAAGTCTTCTACTTCCGTTTGCGCTTTATCAATTTGTCGCGTTGCTTTCTCAGCATAGTGTGTGTTGCTGATGTAGATCAAACTCAACATCATCACAAATAAAATCTTGGGCAAGTATTGCACGGGAAAACCTTCTTCGAAATAGCTCTCCAGCTTCAATCGCTTTTCCATTCCAGAGAACATGCTCTTACCGTTACTCACCGTTGGCTTTGCCTTCAGCTCGTTGGTCCGCTCTGGTGCTCCGATTTTAAATTTGTTGTCTGCCATACCGCTCTAAAATCATTTATTGCAAACTCTCACTTTCTTACTTCTAATAAATCGCTACAAGCTGCAGGCCTCTGGCTACAAGCTGACTCTGCAAAGCTTGCGTCTTGAAGCATGTGGCCTAAGGCTTTCTAAATTCTTTCCGCCACTCTCAACTTTGCACTCCTCGCCCGGTTATTCTCTTTCACTTCTTCTTCCGAAGCCTCGATTGGCTTTCGGGTCACTGCCTGAAAAGGTTTGATCGGGTTGCCATAAAAATCTTTCTCCAACTCCCCGTACACCTTTCCAGTGTTGATGTAATTTTTTACCATTCTGTCTTCCAGTGAATGATAACTCATTACTACTAACCGGCCACCCGTGTTCATCACCTCCGCGCACTGCATTAGAAATTCTTCTAAGGCTTCCAGTTCCTGATTCACTTCTATGCGCAGCGCCTGAAACACCTGTGCATAATATTTAAACTCCTTACCTCTTGGCGCCAACGTCTTCAGCACCGCAATCAAATCATTATTACTTTCAAACTTCTTCACCACACGTTGCTGGTCAATCGCTTTCGCCAGCGTACGCGCGTTCTTCACTTCTCCATACATACCGAATATCTTGTGGAGCTTCTCTTCCGGATATTCGTTCAAAAGTTTCGCAGCCGTGACGCCCGATTTCTTGTTCATCCGCATATCGAGTGGTCCATCAAAACGAGTTGAGAACCCACGCTCGGGTGAATCAATCTGATGCGATGAAATTCCGAGGTCGGCCAGTATGCCATCTACTTTCGTAACTCCATTCAACTTCAAATACTGTTTCATGTACTTGAAATTCTCCTGACAAAATGTAAAAGAACGACTCTGAATATTCTCCGCTTGCTTCTTCGCATCCTCGTCCTGATCAAAGGCAATCAATCGCCCCCCTTTCAGTTGCTCGAGAATCTTCAAGCTATGCCCACCACCACCGAACGTGACATCTACATAAGTGCCTTCGGGATTAATCGCTAATCCTTCGATGCATTCTGTTAGCATGACTGGTCGGTGGTACATTGGCTTTAAGCTGCAGGCTTCAGGCTGCAAGCCTTTTCAATTTCCATCAACTTTTTCAATGAACTTTGTGAGCATCTTCTGCTCACGTTTTATCATCTCCAACAATTCTAAAATCAGCTCCTCCTTTACCCACTTTCTTTTCTGAACAATCTCCGAATGAGTTTCAATTTCAAAAGCGGAGCCCTGAGATATTTCCAAATATTTGATGTATTCTTTCGTACTTCTTTTTGCACTGCCTTCTGCTATGTTTGCCGGTATTGACACAGCACTTCTCGTCAATTGAGAGCGTATGCCATACTTCTCATCGGGAGGAAGTGAACCAACAACATCATACACTTTATCAGCTGTCTCCATACCTAATTGCCAAATCATCAACTTTTTAAAGTCTCTCATACTCTAAAAATTAGCTCTACTCAGCTTGAAGCTTGTAGCCTGCAGCTTGAGGCCATTCGACCGCAAGCCAACGCCACTACTCATTCAAATACTTTTCCGCCAGCTTCGACAACTCACCAGGATCTTGGATCAGGTGCTTCTCATAGGTTGATGGATTCCAGATTTCAACTTTGTTCCCCGTGCCTACCAGCATCGCATCTTTGTCAAGTTGCGCGTAGGTGAGCATCGCCTTGGGTATCAGAAACCGTCCATTGCTGTCCAGCTCTACTGTAACTACCCCCGCCAAAAAGTTCCGCTGAAGTTTGCGGTACTCTTCGTTGAACTCATTGAGCCCTGAAATTTTTGAGAAGACCTTTTTGAACTCCACCATCGGATATACGATCAGGCATGGCTCGAAGCCCCTGCGAATAACAAGCTCCTGGCTGTCCCCCTCGGGAAGCTGTGCTTTTATCCGCGCAGGCAGTACCAGCCTGCCCTTGGCATCAAGTTTACTTTCGTATTCGCTAGTGAAGAAAGTCATAGACGTAGTGGTTGCCTTTTTCTCCTAAACAAACGTATGTAATTTTCAACCACTTTCCACCACTTTAGCCCACTTTTTTACATAATTTATAAAATTAAGCCCATAAACCCCCACTTTCAGATCATAAAGGAGATTTTTGGCGGCTGCCTGCCCTGCCTTAATTGAGATTAATTCGAAGGATAATAGAAGTGTGGAAGAAAGTGGAACAGTGGAATTTGACCCAAAAAGGCAGGCAGTCACCGGGCTATCCGCTACAAGCTGCCAGGTTTTCACATTGGTTAGAGGTTTAATTTGAGCGGGCCTTGCCTGCCGAAGTGGAGCGAAGGCAGGCTTTTCGCTACTATCCCTGCCGCGGTAGTAGCCTGCAGATCGAATACTCAGTGTTAAAATTGCAGGAATGTCAAATGATTCGTTGTAAGGCAATCAGTTGCAGCCATCTAAAATCTTGGTACTAGGTCTCGTAGGTTCGCGTCAGACTGAAAAACTACCTTTGCCAAAACCATAGCAAGTGAATTAAGAAGGTATAGAGATACCGAGCTCTTATTGACCTCTTCAAATCACATATCCTAGTTATCGAGAAATTTAAAAGCGCAAGAATCTAGAAAACAAAGACTCCGCGAAGACAGAATGCTGATAAACCAATCGTAAAATATTTGTGTATGAGAAAGTACTTGGGGAAAAAGATGAGATTAGGAGATGAATGGGTCGAAGTTATTAACGTATCAACACTTGAGAGAAAAGTTATTTTGAAATATGAAAGTGGGAGAAAAAGGGGGTTAAGTTTTTTTGAATTTAAAGTATTAATCAGATGTCAATCAATATCAGATTTTATTAAAGATCTTTAGGATGCTCCGATGAAATATATCTTCATTTTCATTCTGGTTATAATCCCTAAATCTGTCAGAGCAGCCTTCTTTATAACATCTACCGGCTCGGCATAATTATCGCCATGATAATATACGCCAGTAAACCAATGCCAAAGCCAAAGAACGCCAGCACAAATATGATTCGCATAATGGTTGGATCAATGTCGAGGTAATTGGCAATGCCACTGCATACACCAAAAATCATCTTCTGTCCTTTTACAAGTTTCTTTGCCATGGCTTATCTGTTTTTATGTTTTAAAGTCAACGAATACGAAGTTAATCGTTATAGAAGTCCTTTTAAAATTTCTTCCGTGTGTTCACCAAAATGCGGAGGCGGGAGTAAGCTAGCAGCTAGCGGCTGGTAGCTAGTGGCCTGCGCAACAAAATTTTTCACCCCCTTAAGATCGTTTTCGTGAATCAGTAATTCTTTAGCTTGAGGCATCTCAAACACCTCTTTCAAATTCTGAATAAGTCCTGCGGGGATTTTTGCTTCATGAAGTTTAGATAATAAATCTT
Source organism: Cyclobacteriaceae bacterium (assembly GCA_044222145.1). Classification (GTDB taxonomy): domain Bacteria; phylum Bacteroidota; class Bacteroidia; order Cytophagales; family Cyclobacteriaceae; genus ELB16-189. Next base: position 35,855 of record JBGANU010000005.1, on the reverse strand, counting down.
CGCTCTTCCATTCTTTAATTAACATCGCCAGTAGTTCATTCAACTTCTGCCGGTTAATCACCCGCGCTTCATTGGTCGCAAATTCCGGAAGCGAAGCAAATGGTTTATCGTCTAAAATCGCTAGCAAGTTTTGAAATTGTTTGTCGCTGCCCACAGCCAATAAAATTCTCTTTCCATCACGCGTGAGAAACGAATCGCCATACGGAGCAATGTTCGGATGAGCCGAACCTTTGCGCGTGGGAAGTTTACCTGCCACTAACCAATTCGTTGCCTGGTTGGCCAGCGATGCAATAGCAGTTTGTATCAACGACACTTCCACACAACTTCCTTCTCCCGTCCGGTCTCTTTTTAACAACGCTAATAACAAACCTTCCTTCAATTGATGACCGGCCAATACATCAATCAACGCAACCGGCATTTTTGTTGGCGGTCCGTCAGCTTCTCCATTCAAATCCATAAAGCCGGCCTCTGCTTGTATCACAGCATCGTAACCTACGCGGTCGTTGTCAGAACCATAGCCAGTAATTTGTCCGTAGATGAGTTGCTGATTGTTAGTTGATAGTTGCTGGTAAGACACGCCAAGTTTTTCAGCATCACCAGGTTTATAACTTGCAATCACAATGTCAGACTTAGCTGCCAGCTTCTTTACGATCTCTTTTCCCTTTGCCGAACTTAAATCGATCGCAATAGATTTCTTTCCCCAATTGCACGAGCAAAAGTAAGCCGACAAATCGCCTTCTCTTTCACCTGCTATCTTCCACGTGCGCGTAACATCGCCACCGCTCTTGAGATTTTCTGCTTTAATTACCTCTGCTCCGAGCTCGGCAAAGAACTGCCCCACGCTTGGCCCGGCTAATACCGAGGCGAGCTCCAGTACTTTTAAGTCTTTGAAAATCGGATTTTCTGCCAACAGAGTATCGTTAACTATTATTTATACTTCTTCTTTGGATTCAAAGAAGTGTGAAATACTGATACTATACGTATTGATTTACTTTTCCGGGCTATCCGAAAAACAACCAGATAAGGAAAGATCGGAATTGTTGCTTCCTTGTAAGTCTTGAAACGTGTGGGATACTTATCAGGAGATTGTTCAATTTTCTTAAGCCTGGAAACTACTTCTTTCAGGAAACGATCACCCAAACCCCGTTGCCTGTCTTCATACCATTCCCATGCTTGAGCAATCTCCTTTTGTGCGCGACTTGATAATACGCTAGTGTACACTGGACTACTTGCCATACTTCTTCAACCGGAGCTTCCGGATCGAAATCTCCAGTTGCTCAATCGTAAAGCCTTTATCCGATCCGTCTTCTAGTGACTGACTGCGAGTATCAAGTTCTTCAACCATGCCATTATCTTTCCACCATTCATAGGTTTGATTAATGTCGTCTTCTAACAGGTGGTAGATAGCATTTAACTTTTTATCATCCGCTACACGAATGTAGTCATACAACTTGTGTCGGATGGAGGAATCAATAGTAGACATGGAACCAAATTTACTGAAAAATGGTATTGAAATATCAATTAACTTTGCTCTTAATTTCTATTATAAATTCATGAGAATTCTCCTCTTCCTGGCTCTAATCGCATTTTTTTCTGCTTGCTCCTCCCCATCTACTCAACTAAAACCAGGCATCTGGCGCGGGGTTATTGACCTGCAAGGGCAACAACTTCCCTTCAACTTTGAAGTGCTGAAAGATAGCGAGGGATACAAGGTCAACCTTATAAATGCCAGCGAAAAAATTATGCTCGATGAAATCAAAGAAACGGATGACTCCACCATTATGGTGCTTCATGTTTTCGATGCCGATCTGCGCGTGAAGGTCAGAGACAATTCGCTGGAAGGATTCTTCTATAAGAATTTTGACAAGACCTATAAACTTCCATTTCATGCTACGTTTGGCGATGACTTCACATTTGCAAAAACGAGCGAACAAGCGTCCACCGATTTTTCAGGAAAATATGACGTGCTATTCATCAGCGATAAGAACGACACGACAATTTCCGTTGGCATCTTTACCCAAAAAGGAAACTATGTGGAAGGAACATTCTTAACGCCCACTGGCGACTATCGCTACCTGGAGGGAAATGTAGTCACAGACAAACTCCATCTCAGCACGTTCGATGGCAATCATGCCTACTTGTTCACCGCATCAAAAAAAGAAGACGGAACATTAGTGGGCGATTACTGGTCAGGCAGAAACGCTCATGAAACATGGACGGCCATAAAAAATGAAAATGCCGTCATGCCCAATGCTGAATCACTGACCTACTTGAAGGAAGGTTATGATCGAATCGATTTTAAATTTCCTGACGTTAATAAAAACATGGTGAGCCCATCAGATGAAAAATTTAAGAACAAGGTATTGATCTTACAGATTTTTGGAACGTGGTGCCCCAATTGCCTGGATGAAACTAAATTCTTAACGCAATGGTACAAGGAAAACAAAGACCGTGGAGTTGAAATTTTAGGACTGGCTTACGAGCGAAAAGATGACTTCGACTATGCGAGCAGTCGCGTAAAAAAGATGAAATCGAAATTAGGTGTGCCGTATGACTTTGTTATTGCCGGCACCGATGATAAAGACAAAGCTTCTGAGACGCTGCCCATGTTGAACAAAGTGCTGGCTTTTCCCACTACCATTTTTATTGGCAAAGATGGAAAAGTGAGACATATCCGTACGGGCTTTGAAGGCCCCGGAACCGGAATTTATTACGAGCAGTATAAAGAGAGATTTAATAGCATCATAAACGAACTTTTATCAGAAGATTTAGCTTCTAAAAAATAGCTTCAAGAAACAAGCCTAGGGCTGCAAAATGAAAAGAAAAGTAGTTGTCGGTTTATCGGGCGGAGTAGACTCCAGTGTAACAGCATACCTTCTGAAAGAGCAAGGGTATGAAGTCATTGGTATGTTTATGAAAAACTGGCACGATGACTCAGTTACCATTAGTAACGAATGTCCCTGGCTGGACGACAGCAACGATGCTATGATTGTAGCTCAACAATTGGGCATTCCTTTTCAGGCAATTGATCTCAGTGCACAATACAAAGAAAGGATTGTCGATTACATGTTTGCCGAATACCAACGGGGACGAACACCAAACCCTGACGTACTTTGCAATCGCGAAATAAAATTTGATGTATTCTTAGATGCTGCGATGAAACTCGGTGCCGAGTATGTGGCAACAGGTCACTATTGCCGCAAAGGCGAAATCAATAAAGACGGTAAGAAAGTTTATCAGCTGCTTGCTGGAAAAGATCCGAACAAAGATCAGAGCTACTTCTTATGTCAGCTTAAGCAAGACCAACTTGCCAAAGCACTGTTTCCGATTGGCGAACTGTTGAAGTCCGAAGTAAGAGAGATTGCGAAGAAAGCCAACCTGACAACTGCTGATAAAAAAGATTCGCAAGGCTTGTGCTTTGTGGGTAAAGTTCATCTGCCTGATTTCTTGCAGCAAAGACTTGAACCGAAGAAAGGGAAAGTGATCGAAGTACCGTTTGACTCAACAGCATTTGCAAATGGATATTCAGAAGATGATCTGACACACATCACCAAATCCTATTTACTGAGTCCTGAACTTGGCGAAGTAGTGGGTGAACACAATGGCGCACATTATTATACGATAGGCCAGCGCAGAGGGCTAAACATTGGTGGTTATGAAAAACCATTATTTGTGATTGGCACCGATACAGAAAAAAATGTAATCTACACCGGCAGTGGTGATGATCATCCGGGATTATATCGCAAAGGTTTGTTTGTGCCCAACGCAGACGAACATTGGATACGTGAAGATTTGAAATTGTCAGTTGGCGAATCCAGAAAATATCTCGCGCGCATTCGCTATCGCCAGCTTTTAGAAAACTGCATGCTTCACAAAAAGGAAGAAGGGCTGTACATCATCTTCGATCGTTCGCAACGAGGTGTAACGCCCGGTCAGTTTGTGGCGTGGTATGAAAACGATGAACTGATTGGCTCCGGAGTGATCAACTAGCCAACCAAACGTTCCCCACTTAATACTTCCCCGCTAAGGTCCTACTTTGGATATTGCTGCGGATAGGGAATAAACGACTCTATTAATAACTCCACACCATCGTGCGTCATGACACTCAACGTAATGATGATAGTACCCACAATCAGCGCCACGGTCAGATTATTATTTTTCAATTCTTGTATTTCATCAATGGGTGTGATGTAGTTATAGATGGCCATCCCCAGCCAGCAAACAACCAGCGCCACAATGAATGCCATAAAAATATAAATGCCACCATAGCCGATAAATGAAATCATCAGGCTAAACGTATCATCTGTCTTTGTCGATAAAATCCTAAACAGCGATAAAAGCGGATGAATGACACTGCTCACCATATAGCCCACCGAAAAAAGAACACTCGCCATCACCACTCCAAACGCCTGATTGTTCTCCTGAATTTCGTATCGCTTTTTGGCAACATACTTCAACAACAGATAGGTGGCAGCAAGAATGGCCACACCCATACTTAATGCAGAAAGGATTTCAATAATTGCGAGTAGCGTCAGTTTGGAATTCATAGTCTAAGATTATAGTCCAGTAATCAATGTTATTCATTTCAGGTGGAAGCATGCCCGGCAACCAGCCGTTAGCGGTAGTTTCCCAAAAATAAAACTTCCTTCCTTTGTGAACGAAGTAGTCGCCTTCGGTAGGAATATCAAGCGCCAGCATGGAGTGTCTGTACTCAGCACTGTTAACAATAATGGGATCGTAACCCAACTTCTTCAACAAAGTAAAAAGTGTTACTGTGCGTGTATCGCAATCACCTGAAAGCGTGTACAGGAATTCGATCGGTGATAAGATGCCATAACGTTGCAGCGGCACACAGGGATGATCGTCATGCATGGCACAACTGTCGGATGAGATGATGTAGTTATACGGAATATCCTGTACGAATGAAACCACGGTGTAAGGCAGCTCATGAGTTTGAATATGTTGTTGGGTAGCCAGCGAAACGATAGAGTCTTTCAAATTGTCCAGTTCCTTCTCATCGTGATCGTATAAATTAAAATACAGATCTCGCCAGAATACTTTTTCCACTCCGTCATACTCCACGTTTACACCATTTCGGTAATTGGAAGATTCCATTGACGACATAGACGACAACGTGTAGCCGATTTTCCGCTCCGCATCATCAAAGTCTTTCCAGCTTCGATTGTGTGTCACCATCTGCTGTACGGTGTCGATCACATCAAAATCTCCATCATCGGTTTGAGTGGGATTGTAGTCTCCCTGAACGCCAGAATAAAATCGGATGATCACAAACATGATCACAAATAAGAAGAAGATAACGCGAACTACTTTCTTCACGATGCACTCCTCATTTTGGCGGGCGATGAGTGCGTCCACGTTTTAAATGCTCTTCTAAATGCTCTGACTTCGGAGTAACCGAGTACATCGGCAATTTCTTCCATTTTTGAATCTGTGCGTTTTAGAAGTTGCAACGCTAGTTCCTGTCGCAACGCAGCGGCAATGGTTCGATAACTTTTCTGTTCAGCCTGAAGTTTTCTTTGAAACGATCTTGGCGTCATGTTCATGCGTGAGGCCGCCACCTCCATCGAAGGAATTTGCCCTTTGAATTCGGTCGTGATCAGTTTAATCACACGATCCGAAAAATTCTTATGCTGAACAAGTGCCTCCACTTTGTCTTTCAGCAATTGATCAAATAGTGCATACAACGATTTATCGTAGGTGATGACGGGTGTTTGTAACGTTTGACGATCAAATATTAATTGGTTCTGGTCTGCATTGAATTTTAAAGGCGATTGAAAAATCCGTTCAAACTCTTTGGTCACTTTCGGTTTCGGAAAAGTAAACTGAGCACTTACGGGCACCATTGCCTGCGCTGATAATAATTTAAAAACATGAAGTGTTCCAGCCATGGCTTGTTGCACCGCCTGATGTGCTGATTTAGGGGAAACCATCATCCAGGTGGATGCGGGCTCATAACTTAAAATACGCTGATTACCTTTTCTGGTGATTGAATAAAAAAACATGTTCGTGGCCAGTTTACTGTACTCGCACACATGGTGATAAGCAGTTTCCAGCGTAGGACTGCTTTGCATCAAATGGCCGATCAAACCAAGAATTGAAGGATTACTAGTTTCACCGAGGTGAAGGCCAAGCCACTCATCGCCCGTCATCTTCACCGCTTTCTCCCAAGCCTGATACGATCTCTCAAAATCCAAATAACTGTCGGAATCATTTAACTCGGAAGATGAGATCGTCAACTCATCGCACAACCGCACAAGGCTTGCTCCCCGGTTGGCAGCACCGTACAGAATATCTCGAATGATCGGCATGTGAGCGTACATGGCGCGAAGTGTCCGGTTTTTGTCACAAGTTATCACATGAGAGCCAAACTGCCCAACCTACTTTTGATCAAAAAACAAATAAAACCATGATGACAAAAAGAATCACTCAAATTTTTCTGGGCCTGATGGGCCTGGCGTTTTGCAAAGTAGGTGTTGAAGCATTGCTCACTCCGCAAGCGGTAATGGCAAATGTGGGCATTGTGCTGGACAACAGCAGTGCGTTAAGCTCCATTCGCGCGGTGTATGGCGGAATGCATTTTGCCTTTGGCGCATTTTGTATTTGGGGAATTTTTAAAGGATCGAAAGGACCTTTGTTGCTGGTGACACTTTACACTGCAGGCTTTGTGTTCGGTCGCCTCGCAGGAATTGTGATCGATGGAGCACCAAATACGTTCGTGATCACCTGGTTGTTGACAGAAGCTATTTCGCTCGCAATGGCCGCAACTCTTCTATTCTCTGTCAAAGACGAAGTAAGAGCAAAGACTGCTATTGCTCCTTAAATCCGGAAATCCCTCCACTCACGATAAACTTCATAGCAACAGGCCCCGAAACATTGAGGGGTTTGATGCTTTCTTTGGGAACCACAAAGTGATCGCCCGCGAAAGCATACGACTGTGGAAAGTAAACGACCACCATATCGGCAAGTCCGAGTTCTGATAAATCAGATTGTGTAATAAAACCCACGCGGTGAAGATTGTTTTCTTTATTGATCGTGACCAACACCGGTTTGTTAAATTTTCTTTTCTCTCCCACAAAAGCGGCTAACAAATCTTTTACAGATGAATAAATAAGTTTAACCAGCGGAATCCGGTTCACGACACGATCGAACCAATTTGAAAATGCCTTAAAGGCAAAGTTGGACGTGAAATAACCAAACACGGTAATCACAGTCAGGATGATCGCAAATCCAACCCCCGGATAAGGCAAGTTCAGGCGGCTGTCCAACCATTGAAACGAAACAATGATGAAATAAACGGTGGCCACCAACGGCACAATGAACAATGTGCCATTAAAAAAGTACCGAACAATTTTACCCAGAATATTTCTCATACGAATTCATTTTCTAACACACTCAAGTCCTTTAAAATAAAAAAGGCTTCTTGCGAAGCCTTCCCAAAATCAGTTCGCAATCACTTACAAAGAGAAACCGAGGAAGCTTAGGAATCCAAGCGACATCAATCCCACCAGAATAAAAGTAATGCCCAAGCCTCTTAACGGGGCCGGCACATTTGAATACTTCATCTTCTCGCGCACACCGGCCAACGCTACGATCGCCAGCATCCACCCTATACCCGATCCTAATCCAAATACTGTTGCTTCCGCCAGGTTATACGGACGGCCCACCATAAATAAAGCCGCTCCTAACACCGAACAGTTTACAGCGATCAACGGAAGGAAAATTCCAAGTGTGCCATACAATGCCGGTGAAAATTTCTCCACCACCATTTCCGTCAACTGCGTGATCGCTGCAATCACAGAGATAAACACAATGAATTGCAGGAAGTTCAAATCAATGTCGGCAAACTGCGGTCCCATCCACGCCAATGCACCTGGAACCAACACATAATTTTGAATCAGCCAGTTGATGGGCACGGTGATACCAATCACAAAAATTACAGCGACACCTAACCCGAAAGCGGTTTTTACTTTCTTAGAAATCGCCAGGAACGAACACATTCCCAGGAAGTAAGCGAAAATCATGTTGTCGATAAAAATCGAACGAACACCTATGTTAATCAGATTCTCCATATTCAATATCGATTAATGTGATTCGCGATAGCCGTTGATGGATCGCTGTACCCAAATAATAATTCCAAGTAAAATACATGCACCAGCCGGCAAGAGCATCAAGCCATTACCTTTGTAGTGCACACCGATAGCTTCAAAAATCTTAAAACCAAAAAGTGAACCGCCACCTAATATTTCGCGGAAGAAAGCCAACGTCATCAGGATCAAACCATAGCCAAGTCCATTTCCCAAACCATCCAGGAAGGAAGGCCATGGCTTATTGCCCATCGCAAAAGCTTCCAAACGGCCCATTACAATACAGTTGGTAATGATCAAGCCGACAAACACTGAAAGCTGTTTTGACACATCGTATACATACGCTTTCAAAATCTGATCGACCAAAATCACCCACAGCGACACAATGGCCAACTGCACAATGATTCGGATGCGCGATGGAATGGAATTGCGCAACATAGAGATAACGACATTCGAACTGGCCGTTACAATGGTAAGTCCCAGCGCCATCACAAAAGCCGGCTTCATTTGCGTGGTTACCGCCAGAGCCGAACACACACCAAGCACCTGCACCGTTACCGGGTTATCAATGTCCAGTGGGTTACTGATCAGTTTTTTATTCTTCTTCGAGAAGAGAGGTTCTGATTTCTTTTCAACGACCTGTTCCTTTTCCGCTACGTCAGTGCTCATAAGTTGAGGGATATTTGTTGGTTCTTCTTCAAATAATTTTTGTAACAGCCGAAGTAGTCCTTCAGCATATTGTTTACTCCTTTTCCGGTAAGTGTTGCTCCGGACATGCCATCTACTTTGTGTGGGTCGTTGGAATAATCCATTCCTTCACCTTTTTGAATCACCACAGATGAAATATCATTTCCTTCGAATACTTTCTTTCCTTTGAAGCGGGCTTGAATTTCTTCAGAGGTAATGCGTGCACCTAATCCGGGCGTTTCGCCAGCGTGCTCAAACTTCACACCCTGCACCGTATTCAAATCAGATTGAAGCGCTACAAAACCCCAGATGTTATTCCAAAGTCCATAACCATAAACAGGAATAACAGCGTTTTCCACTTTTGATGGATCGGCTTCGTTTCTGAATTCGTATACAGGCAAGAGGCGCTCTTCCGGCTTCTTTTTATATTCGGATGCAATGTCTACCTCACTTGCCTTGATGCCTTCTTTAGCGTTACCTGAAAAATCAATAACAATTTCTTTCACGCGTTTGGCGTAAATCTCTTCTACATTATCTCCTTCTTTCAGTTCGATAACGGTAGCAAGAATATTCTGTTTGCGTTCATGCTCAATATTAGCTTGTTGCTTATCGCGCAAGCTAATAGAAGCAAATGCCAGCAAGCCACCGCACACCACGGTAATGGCAGCTGCATATAAGAGGATGTAAAGATTAGACTGTCGCACGTTGTAATCTACGTTTTTTGTTTGCACTAACTACAAAATAATCAATCAGTGGCGCGAACACATTCATCAATAAAATCGCCAACATGATTCCTTCCGGATAAGCCGGATTAAATACTCTCACCAACACGGTAAACATACCGATCAGCGCACCGTAAAACCACTTTCCAGTCTCGGTGTGTGCAGCGGTTACCGGATCGGTAGCCATAAACACTGCACCGAATGCCAAACCTCCAATTACCAGGTGGTAATGGGCAGGCATTTGGGTGAATGGATTTGCACCGACAAGATTCAGGAACAATCCCATACCAAAGGCTCCGGCAAATACGCTTACAATAATCTTCCAACTGCCAACACCGGTCATGATTAATATGACGGCTCCAATCAAACACATTAAGGTAGAGGTCTCACCAATGCTGCCCGGCATCACACCCAAAAACATATTTTTAAAACTATAGATTCCTTCAGCGCCCCACGAAGCACCAAAAGCATTAAGATCAGAAACCACACTGCCTGTCGAAGCAGATGCAATGGCGAGCGGTGTTGCACCAGAATAGCCGGCAACTGCTTTTGCACCTTCACCCATGTAGGTCCAAACTTCACCTGAGATATCGGTTGGATATGCAAAGTATAAGAACGCACGTGCAGTTAGTGCAACATTCAACACGTTCATACCTGTTCCACCAAAAGCTTCCTTACCAATCACCACAGCAAATGCTGTTGCAATGGCAACCTGCCAAAGCGGAATATCGGGTGGCATTACCAATGGAATAAGCATACCCGTTACAAGGAAACCTTCGTTCACCGGATGTCTTCTTAAGGTTGCGAACAGGAATTCGATACCAAGACCAACGCCATAAGACACTACGATAATCGGAACGGTCTTTACAATTCCAATCCAGAATTTTTCGCCAAAGGAAGCATTCAACTCACCGATCGCTAAGAAGTGCTGATGTCCAACATTCCACATTCCAAAGAGTAGGCAAGGCACCATGGCGATGATCACTGTCATCATCAGGCGCTTCATGTCAACTGCATCTCTTACCTGAACACCTTTTGTTCCAGCAGTTGTATTGGGTACAAACAGAAAAGTATCGAAAGCCTCATAGGCGAAATATAATTTCTCCCACTTTCCTCCCTTCTCAAAGTTATGCTTCAGTCCGTCTAATTGATTTCTTAAAAACTTCATAACCGATTAACTATTTTGGATCAGTTCAATTCCACCTCTTAAAATTTCCTGCACGTTGTGTTTGGATACATCCACGAACTCGCAAAGCGCCAGGTCTTCTTCAATTACTTCATAAATACCCAATGCCTCCATCTCATCAAGATCATCGGCAAGGATGGACTTAATCAAATGCGTTGGCAAAATGTCCATCGGTGTTACCTGCTCAAACACACCCGTTTGAACAAATGCACGTTCTTCGCCATTGGTGTTGGTTGTCAATTTAAATTCCTTGCTTGGTGTAAAGAAAGAAAGTAGACCAAAGGCTCTGTGAAAGCTCAGTTTATTGGCACCAGGAGCGATCCAACCTAAAAATTCATATTGATCACCTTCGGGCAATACGGTAAGCTGATGGTCATAAAATCCAAGATGTCCGTCTTTTCCAATGTTGACGCCTGTCAGCGCATTACCCGATACACAACGCACGTGCTCGCTGTTGAGATTGCGATCCACAAACTTCTTAATAGAAGCTCCGGTGTAGGTTTTGTAATATTGAGGCTCTTTTACTTCCGAACCGGTTACAGCAATTACTTTAGAGGCATCGTAAACACCATTCATAAAGAGTTTGCCAATTTGAATCACTCCAAACGGATTGATCGTCCACACAACATCTCCTTTATTAATAGGATCAATATGGTGAATTTGAACGCCTACACAACCTACCGGGTGTGGCCCGCTGAATTTATTTACCTCCACTCCTTTTACTTGCGAAAAAACGGTTGAGATTTCGCTGGTGGTGTGAACATTAACGTGAACAGTTGGAGCAAATTTCTTTAGCACATCTACACCCACTTGAAATGCCTGATCTTGCCCGCGGAAAAGCATGCTATAATCTGGCGCCAAAGGGTGCGTGTCGAAGGCTGAGATATGAATCGCTTTTGGTGTCGCAGCCGGATCGGCCACCACGCCAAACGGGCGTTGAATAATATTCGGCCAAACACCAGACTTTAAAAGCTGTTCTTTGGCTTCTGCAGCTGATAAGTTGGCGATTTCAGATATGGAATATTTCTTAAACTGCTCAGACTCTACTTTCTTGTCGGCTAAGATTTTTATCTCCAACAGTTTGCGTTTTTCACCGCGTTTGATTTCCACGATCTCACCACTAACCGGTGCCACATACACTACGTTGTCGTGTTTCTTATCGTGAAATAGTGGAGTTCCTGCCTTTACCACATCGCCTTCTTTTACCACTGGTTTTGGCATGTAAAGGCCATGGAAATCAGTTGGCTTGATGACGAACGTTTCGGCTTGTTCTGCTTCGGATACTTTAGGTGCGGCCTTGCCCGCGAGATTGATATTAAAACCCTTTTTGAGTCGGATGTATTTGCCCATGCGTTACCAGCAAATTTAAATTAGTTTAGGCTGCCTGATCTTCCTGCTTCACTGTGTAAAGTATACAAGGTGGCACAAGACGGGGCAAAATTAAGAATTAAATCTGTCCAGCAAAGCGAATCAGAAAGTAAGAATTTAAGGGGGTTTGAAGTGATTTGACCGGCCGGATTATGCCTTCAAAATACGTGACAAGGCCATGCGAATTGCCTCGTCAACTTGCTCATCAATCGTCACATTTGTCGTATCGATCATCAGTGCATCTTGCGCCTTTACCAGCGGACTTTCTTTTCGTGTGCTGTCAATCTGATCGCGCTGGTTAAGGTTTGCCACGATGGTGTCAATATCTACCAATTCTTCCTTCTCCAGCAATTCCTTCTGCCTGCGGAAAGCCCTGGTCAGAATATCGGCTGTTAAGAACAATTTCAATTCGGCTGCGGGAAATACCACAGTGCCGATATCTCTTCCATCCATCACCACACCTCTGTCTTTTCCCAACTTCCGCTGTTGGGCTACCATGGCCAACCGCACATCTTTGATCGCACTCACCTGACTAACATTTTCCGAGATTTTCATTTTGCGGATCTTCTTCTCCACACTGATGCCATTCAAAAAAGTCTCGGATATGCCCTTTCCATTTATATGAAAGGCGATCTTAATATCATCCAACGCTTTTGTTACTTCTTTTGGATTGGTTAATGCAATGTGATGATCCAGGAAATACAGCGTAACAGCCCGGTACATCGCACCGGAATCAATATAGCGATAGCCTAATATTTTCGCGACCTCTTTTGCTGTTGTGCTCTTTCCGCAGGCCGAGTAACCATCGATGGCTATGATAATCTTTCGCATGTTAACAATCTTTTAAAGGACAAGGAATTGGTTTGCCATGCTTCAACTTTTTATGCTTCGTGTGATTGGACGAAGCACAGGCTGCCACTAACAGACATCCTACAATCAATATAATGTTAATTTTTCTCATCTTCATCCTTATTCGATTCAAAAATAAAGTAATTCCTACGAATGGCTATCCTTCCACTTTATTCTGATAACTCATTTTAAACCCAATCTTTTGACCTGCACCTAGTTCCTGTGTTTTTTCCATCTTCTGGTACAGGGTGATAAAACGAACATCGGGAAAAGGCGGAGCCATCAAATCATTTTCGATCGCAATTGTCAACGCAAACTTGACGAGAATATTGAGATCGGTTTCAGTAATACCACTCTCCGATATCCGATTGCTTAACGCACCCAAACGCCCCTCGCCTTCCACTACATAACGACCTTCGTGATTGATCAACAAGCGAGCAAGTAAATATCCGGGATCATTCACCCGATTATATTTAAACGAATCGGACATGAAGTTATAGATCATGATTTGTCCAAAGTAGCGATTCACCTCGTTCTGTTTGATGTACGGATCTTGCATCACCGGATGCGACTCATCAAACGTGACAATATTCGTGTGCAGCACAAACACCAATAAGTCGCCAGCTAGTTTTACATGAAACTCGTGCTCATGAATAACTTTAAAATCCACGGTAACATCTTCATCACCGGGCTTTACTTTCTTTTGCAATTCCTGAATAATACGTTTCGATTCCTTCGAAAGGAGAGTGAAAGCAGTCAAAAGATTTTTGTAAGTAATTTGTTTGGCCGTTGATTTACTTTCCAACAAATGCTGAATATGATCTAAGGGATCGGGTTGTTCACTCATGGAATATTGATTAGCTTAGTAAATTGTAAAAAAATATTTGGGTATGGAAGAAACAGATGGAAAAGCGGAAAAATTCTTTAAAGAATTTGGCAAGAAAGTCGATCAATTTATAATAGAGGCAAAAGAAGCCAGCACACGGCTGGAGGGTGATCTTCAAAAAAAATTTGACGAACTGAAAGCAAGTGCCGAAAAATTTAAGAATGATGCCGAAAACAAAGAGCGCTGGAAAGAGGTAGAAGTCAGTCTTAAAAAAGCAGGTGACGAATTAAGCAACGCTATTAAAGCAGCTTTTAAGAAGAAAAGTTCTGAGTCATAAGTCTTGAGTCCTTAGTAAATAATAACGCAACTACTATTTACTAAGGACTATAACCTCAAGACTAGATTTTCACTTTCTTCCAATTGCCCTGACGGAAAATAATAATAGCTGCAATTGCCATCACCGATTCTGCCAATCCAATCGCCCAGAACACTGCACTCGCTCCAAAGTCAAGTTTAACGGCAAGCACATAGGCTACCGGTATCTGAAAAACCCAATAACCAAACAAGTTGAGTATCGTTGGCGTTCTCGAATCACCCGCTCCGTTAAATGATTGCACGATCACCATTCCATAACCATAAAACACATAGCCAAACATTACAATGCGAAGACATTGTGTGCCATAGCGAATGACTTCCTCATTCGTGGAAAAAAGTTTCATGATGGGTTCGGAAATGAAAAAGAACAGAACCGAAATCAATCCCAAGAAAATCATATTTAGAAACCCTGCTGTCCAAACTGATTTCTCGGCACGATCAGGCTGCTGTGCTCCCAGATTTTGTCCTACTAATGTTGCTGCCGCATTGGCCATACCCCACGATGGAAGTATGGTGAAAATTATAATCCGAATAGCAAACTGATAGCCCGCAAATGCTGCACTGCCAAACGTAACGATGATACGCGCCATGAATAGCCAGCTTGCTGTAGAAATCATGAACTGTCCGATATTTCCTGCGGATACTTTCAACAAGCGCGTGATAATACTCCAATCTATCTTGATGTTCTCTTTGTGAATTTTGATAATTCCTTTTTCGCCTGAGAGATAATACAGTTGATACAACACACCTGCTGTTCGCCCAATGTTTGTTGCGATTGCTGCACCCTCCACGCCCCATGACGGAATCGGGCCCCAGCCAAAAATCAGAATGGGATCCAATATCATGTTGAGAATGTTGGCGATCCACAACGATTGCATGGCAATTGCTGCACTTCCCGCGCCCCGGAAAATGGCATTGATCAAAAACAACGCAACGATGCTGGAGTTACCAACCAACATCCATTGGGTGTAACCCGAGCCTACGCTCACGATACTTTCCGATGCACCCATCAAGCGTAAAAGGTCCTGATAGAAAAAGACTCCAATGACGCTGATCACGACAGATACAATCAGACCAATATATAAAGCATTCACTGCTGCCACAGCTGCACCGGGTTGATCCTTTTCGCCAATGCGCCTGGCCACCATGGCCGTTGCCGCCATACCTAAACCCATGGCTAATGAATACACAATGGCCAGCACTGATTCAGTAAGCCCTACGGCAGTTACCGCGTTGTTGTCATTCAACTTGCTGATAAAAAATATGTCGACTACGGCCAACAGAGATTCCATAGCCATTTCCAAAATCATGGGAATGGACAACAGAAAGATGGCGCGATTGATACTACCTTCTGTGAAGTTTTGTTCCTCGCCATTTATGGCTTGTTTAAAAAGACGTAATACAGAAACTGTTTTTGTGAAAACTTTCATAATAGAAATATAAGTAATGAAAATAATGAAGCGCTCCGGCTGGAGAAAAGAATTGACACGTGATCAATAAAAAACTGAAATAGCCTTTGAAAAAGGGATTTCAGATTAGATAAACAGCTTCATAGTCGTATCGAGTAAGCTTGCGCAAAACAAGCATACGGTAAAGATGAAGAAAAGTTACTGAATTGAGAAAATGTTAACGTAAATCCTTGGTGATACCAATCATGGCAAGCGCTCCTTGCTTAAAGGTTCTGCCGAACGGAAGTAGTTTGCCCGCCACCTCCACGCCCTCTGAAGAGACGGAGGCAATCGCCTTTGTGGACACAACAAATGATCGGTGAATACGCACGAAGTGTGATCCTGTTAATCGTTGTTCAAGGGCGCTGATGTTTTCCCGGGTGACAATCACTTTGTCTTTAAAATAAACCTTGACATAATCATCCAGACTTTCGATGTATTGAATGTCGCGAATAGAAACTTTATGAATCTTCCGGGCAGCCTTCAGGTGCAGAAACACATCGTGCTGATCGATAGCACTTACGTTAGCCATTGAACCCTGAGCCTTTCGATCAAAAAATTTATTCACCGACTTCAACAAACGTTCAAACGAAATCGGCTTCAACAAATAATCAATCACATCCAATTCAAATGCTTCTGGGGCGAAGTCGCGATAAGCCGTTGTCAGAATAATAGCGGGTGGATTTTTAAGCGTGTTTATAAATTGAAGGCCGGTGATCTCAGGCATTTGAATGTCCAGAAAGATTAAATCGACCGAATGTGCTCTTAAAAAATTACTGGCTTCGATAGCGTTGCCACACTCTGCTGACAACTCAAGACCTTCAATTTTTGACACATGAGAGGCAACCAGCTTGCGAGCAAGTGGTTCGTCATCCACGATCAGACATTTATATTTCATCGCTTCGTTGTCAGAACTAAGTTAACTGAAAATTCATTGGCCCTTTGCGAATCCACGGTCAACGAATAATTTTCCGGATACAAATGATCCAACTGACTTCTCAGATTTTTTAATCCTATTCCAGCACCAGACTCTTTGCTTCGCCAACTGTTGCTAATGGAGATTTGAAGTTGATCAGCCTTGCATTCAACTTTCATTTTGATCCACGATTTGCCCGTAGCGTTCATGACACCGTGCTTAAACGCATTTTCGATTAAGGTTATTAAAATCATCGGACCGATGGTCTGATGTTCAGATTGACCCGACACTATTGAATCCACCTGTATGCGATCTTCATAGCGAAGCAGTTCAAGTGCGATATAATTTGCAACCTGCTTCAGCTCTTCATCCAGCGGAACGAAAACCGACTTACTCGAATGCATCACATAATCCAACATCTCGCTAAGTTGAAGAATAGCCTGAGGTGCTTTTTCTGATTTCTCGGTGGTGAGATAATAGAGATTATTGAGTGTATTAAATAAGAAATGTGGATTGAGCTGCACTTTTAAAAACTTCAGCTCTGCTTCGACCTTATCTTTCATCAGCGATTGATAATCTTCTTTCGACCTTCTCCAATGCAACATCATTTTAATGGCAACTCCAAAAAAAACCACCATCAGCAGTGAAGTCAGCAGAAAAAAAATATCAATGGAAGCCGGGCTCATGTCCTTTATTTTGATTCCCGCCATCACAACAAATGTGAGCATGGATATCATCATCTCTAAAAAGAGCGATCCAATCAGCGTGTACGCGAAGTATAACAGAAAGAATCCGTATCGTTCCTTCATCAGGTAACGTGGCACCAGGTAATAGTTTAAAAAATAGGTAGTGGCAATCGTGACAGGCATTAACAACCCAACAAAGAAAAACGTCTGGACATAGTTGCTGTTTCTGCGACCGAAGAACACCACATAAAAGAGGAGTATCCCCAACCAAAAAGCGATATGGATAACCCAACGTTGCCTGGTAAAAAGATAATCCAGAAAATTTCCGAGCCGATCCATTGACCGCATAATTAGGAAAAAATCCAATGAGCTTAAATGAAAATGAACAGAAGAGATGCCGAAACAAACCTTTCGACAGATTTCGATACCCTTTCGCCACAAGGCACCAACAATCTGCTGTGTCGCCAGGGTAGTTCTCTTGCAGTCAGAAAAAAATATTTGTGATGGTTTGAGTAGGTAATCTTGCTGAAACAAAAACTAAACTTAAACTTTACAACTATGTTAGTAAGTTCATTTATCGATTTACACATTGAAGGTGGCATGGTTTACATGTTACCGATGTCGCTCATGTTATTGGCAAACATTTGCATCTTCATTTACACTTTGGTTGCAGCGGTTCAGAAAAAGGAAATAAATTCAAAATGGTTAGAGGCTATCAAACAAATTGGTGGATTGGCAGCCGCGTGGGGGACATTGTCAACAATCATTGGATTATTTTATGCGTTTGATGCCTTGGAGGCTTCGAAAGATATTATTCCGTTTCAGGTAATCATGGGTGGTTTAAAGGTTGCACTGATTACCGTTCTTTGGGGCCTCATCATTTTCTGTTTGTCCTTGCTGGCATATATCATTCTTAAATTGACAGCACGTAATTCTCAAGCATAATTTTACAGAATGAAAATATCCTCACACTGGCCGGAAGCTACCAATCACCTGATTAATTTGGCTCTTGGCTGGGGGGTTCTTTCCGTATTGCTGGGTTTCTTCTACTCATTCGATGCCATGGAGTCTTCGACCGAAGTTAAAGCATCTACGATCATTCCTTATTTTTTAAGGGTCACGGGTATTACATTCCTAATGGGATCGATTCTGCTCAGTCTACCGATTTTCATTTGGAAATTGCTTAGCAAGAAAAATCCAATAACTAAAGAGTGACTATCAATTAGTCACTCTTTATTTCTTTGCGAACCTCCGCGAACTTTGCGGTTAAAAAAAATTAAACGCAAAGGACGCAAAGAACCGCAAAGAAATTACGTCATAAGTTCTGCTTCTTCAGTTCATTCACCGCATAATCACACGCGCGCGCAGTCAATGCCATATAGGTGAGTGATGGGTTCTGGCAAGCAGAAGAAGTCATGGCCGAGCCATCGGTGATGAAAACATTTTTCACTTCGTGCATTTGATTAAAGGCGTTCAGTACGGATGTCTTCGGATCTCTTCCCATTCTTGCCGTACCCATTTAATGATTCGCATTTCCTGGAAAGGACGTGTTCACATACGGACTTACATTCTTATAACCGGCAGCTTCCAGCATTTCTGCGGCAGAGCTGGCCATGTCTTGCTGCATAGCTTTTTCATTTTCTTTGAATTCACAATCCATCGTTAACGAAGGCCGACCATATTTGTCTTTCAAATCCCGGTTCAACGTCACACGATTTTCTGCGTACGGCAAACATTCACCGAACGCGCCAAGCCCCATGCGCCATGGCCCTGGCGTTTGCACTTCCTTCTTCAACGCTTCGCCAATCGCATCGGATTGATTCCAGCCACTTCTGTCGGCACCACCCTGCAAACCAAATCCACGGATATAATCAGTTCTTTTTTCAGCGATATTTCGAAAGCGCGGAACATACACGCCCGTTGGCCTACGCCCTGAATAATACTGATCTTCAAAACCCTCAACCGTTGCATTCGCTCCCGCTTGCTTGTGATGGTCCATCAGGTTTCTTCCCACCTGATCACTTCCGTTTCCCAATCCATTTTCAAAACGTGAACTAGTTGAGTTCAACAAAATAAAGGCTGTGCCTAAAGTTGCCGCGTTCAAAAAAATGATTTTGGAATAATATTCAATGACTTCGTTTGTTTCTGTGTCAATCAATTCCACACCGATAGCCTTTCCTTTCACATCATCGTAGATAACTTTATTGACCAGTGAATTTGGTCGAAGTGTCAGGTTGCCAGTTGCAAACGCTGCCGGCAAGGTGCTTGCATTGGTGCTGAAGTACGCACCATACGGACAACCGCGATGACACAGATTTCTATACTGACATTGCCCCCGGCCTTTAACAGGTTGTGTAAGGTTGGCCGACCTGCCAATGATCAAATGTCTTCCTGGAAATTTTTCCTCAAGCTTGGATTTGAAATCTTTCTCCACGCAATTCATTTCCATGGGCGGTTGAAATTTCCCATCTGGCAAATGCGGGATACCATCAGCATTTCCCGTCACACCGATAAATGATTCCACATAATCGTACCAGGGCGCTAAATCTTTGTAGCGAATGGGCCAATCCACTCCATGTCCGTCTTTTTTGTTGGCTTCAAAATCGAGATCACTCCAGCGCCAACTCATGCGTGCCCACAAGAGCGAACGTCCACCCACCACATCACCGCGCACCCAATCAAATCGCTTTGCTTCGTGGTAGGGATTCTCCAAATCGTTGATATAAAAGTGTTTGTTATCACCACGGAATGAGTAGTGACGGGCCTGTACAAAACTTTTTCGTTTGTCTTCTTCGGTAAGTCTTCCACGAAAATCGATCTCCCATGGATTTTTAGTAGCGGTTGGATAGTTGGGATGTTCAACTGGTTTTCCTCTTTCTAGCATCAACACTTTCAGACCTTTCTCACAAAGTTCTTTAGCGGCCCATCCCCCGCTGATACCCGATCCCACCACAATGGCATCAAATGTATTTTCAGCTTTTGCCTTCAGGTTTAAGTTCATAGACTTCTCTTTGCGATGAAAATAAGCAGAAGTCTCAGGATTTGAAAGATGATTAATTGCGAAGTTGCAACGCGATCAAACAGCCAATCGCGCTTACCAATCCCAACCAAAGCATCCAGCCGACAACTTTATTCAAGGTCTTCTTCTCAGCCGCACGACCTTTGCGCCATAAAAAGAAGCCAGCAATGGCAAAAGGGAAAACAAAAAAGACATTGAGCCAGTAAATCCATGTCCAGCCACACAACAAAAACCAAATGGCACAAATAAGAGCAAGTATGTTGTAAAGGTTGAGTCTTTTTTCGGTGGTCATGAATAGGTCGCTTAACTATTAAACGACAATATAAATAAAGTTTGGCTCGCCCTAAAAAGTAACCTTATTTCATGGAATTGGTATTTAACGATGATACTCGTTGTTGTCAATTCCTTCTTATTAGTACAAAATTACCTCCTTCATCTCCAACGTTTTGGATTTCGCCATACAATGGTTTTGTGTCAGAGTTATTCTTCATGGATATTCTCACATCGTCAAAGAGATCTTCTGACGGCAGGTATTGATTATTGTTTTCATCCAGTGCTTTCAAAAGATACTTCATAAAAACGCTTTTATCCGGAACAGTGGTTAGTGATCCACTTGTCATCGCTTTGCGACTCGGACGCTTGATCATATTAGCTATATCTGCATTGGCATTATTAAAGGGAGCACGGGTTTTAAAAATACCTCCGCTAAAGCAAGCATCCGCAATTAACAGTGTGTGCTTGGAATTGATAGCTCCAATATTTTCCACCAATGCGCTATTGCGAAACCATTTGGCTCGATTCTTTTCCTGAGCATCGGAAGGCAGCCAATATCCGATGTTGGTTTTCTCATCGAAGTATCCGTGACCCGCGTAGAAGATCAACAGAAAATCTGTCGGTTCAATTTTTTTGCTGAGGTCTTCAAAGGCTACGTTCATGTCTTCAAAGGTGGGGTTCTTTAATATCGTGATGTCTTTGTCCTCAAACGTGTATTTACTTTTCAGTACATCCCTTAATTTGTTAGCATCTTTCAGGGGTTCACTTAATTGAGAAATAGCAGGATCTGCGTATTCCTCCACCGCAATCAATAGAGCATAGTAACGATGTGCCGATGTGGCATTGGAGGCAACAGATTCTTTTGGTTTGAGGGTAACCCGAATTGGATTGCTTGTTGCCTCTACCTCTTGTGCACAGACATCCATGGCAAGAACAAAAAGCAAGGCCAGACCAAGAAAGGCGTTAATGGTTTTCATATTTTTTAAGGATTAATAATCACTTTTGTTGACCGGGTTTCTTGTTGTCCTATTTTCATTCGCACAACAAATAGGCCCGACTCCTGCGACTGCCACTTCACTTCGTAACTTCCTTTTTCCAGGTGTTGGCTGATTGGGACAGCAACCTCTTTTCCCTGACTATTGTAAATTTTAATTTGTACATCCATTTGATCTTTTGTCTCAGGAACTCTAAATGGTATGGTAACATCTACTCTTGCCGGGTTGGGGTATGGATTCCCTAACCAGGGCAATTCTTTATCCAATGCCTGCTGGATATACTCTTTCCCCCCAAAAAATATTCTCACTTTTTCTGAGCGTTCGGATAAAGTAAAATGGTTTGTCATCCGCATATCAATTACCTGCAAAGAAAAAGGATCAAATAATATCAACTGTTTATCATTATCACCGAAATAATAGTTGGGCCATGACAGATCTAAACTCGCAGAAGGATCGTCCCTTTTTACATCAAAATCCCAGGCATAGTATTCTTGCGTAGGTACTACTTCCTTATTGAAATTCGTGAAGACTTCAGGATGAGGATAGACCAATTCAAAAAGACCAAGGCCATCAGGCAGCGGCACACTTACCTCATCAAATTCGTCCTTGCCTTTTAACGCGGCATTTGGATGCATCCCGATTCCACCAAGTTCATTGCTGAGCAGTCCATTCTTAAGATTCAATTTTACCTCCCAATGATTTTGGTCGAGTGCATTTTCAATACCCTTTTCTTCCATGACTCTTCCTGACAACGTTTTGGTAACAGGTATTTTCATCGCAATGGCATTGTTTGTAAACACAAATGCCCCCCGGTACTTTTCAAGCACTGTGCCATTCGTGAGAGCGCCTCCCGAGAATACCTTGAGATTCGTAACACCGGCAGCAGCAGAGCCGGAATTCGCTGCTAATACGTCCGTCCAAGAAACTCTGAAATTATACGGATTACCGATCAGGTTCCAGCCCGTAGTAAGATTGATGGTAAAAGGTGATGTGTCATCGGCCTGCACTGTTTTTCCTTCTCCAGGATTTATGGTGGTATTTGTTTTTACAATTAACCAATATCCTTTGCCCGCATCAATGGTACTGAATGCACTGAACTCGCGGTTGTCGTTGTTTGCAAAATCAAACAGCCGCCACTTGGTCTTATCATAAGGCATTAATGATGCAAACACTTTCGATACACTTTTATCCGTGAGATCAAGTGGGACAGAGATAATCTGATAGTTGCTTACCTGATTTCCAAAACTCAAACCAGGAAGAACCTGATCCGTTGAAGAGACGGGAAATTTCACATAGGCTTTTCCGGTTGTGCTGGTGATTACAGCCGGTGTTGTTTGTTTATCCAATACTTCAAAATAATAGGTAAGTCCTATTGCATCAGTGAGGTCAGCAGCTGCTATTATCTTTTCGAACTTATTGCCAACTGCCGTTACAGCAACACTTTTCAATGCAGTGGCGGCCTCGGTTATGCCACGCGTTTTCAGGTTGACAGTACTAACTAAACTTGCATCACTCACGGTAACACTTAACGTTAAGGTAGAGCCTTTATCGTAAGTGGTCCCAAAGGATTCATTAGTAATTGTAAGCGAACTTGCTGCTGTAACGGCAAAGTCTGTTGAACTCGTACCGACCTGTCCTGCAACCTCCACTGTAATTTTCCCAGTGGTAGCTCCTGTTGGAACAGCTGTAACAATACTAGTAGCTGTAGGCGTACCTGTGATGATTGCCACCGTTCCATTGAACTTAACAATGTTGTTGGCAGCCGTTGTGCTAAAATTTGTTCCCGTAATAGTTACAGAGGTGCCTACCGAGCCGCTCGTTGGGTTAAAGCTCATTACCGTTGGTGCAAGTGAGATAACTTGATCTACAAGGCAACGAACTGAAAAACCAAAGAACTTAGAATAGTTAAATCTGTCTACATTCGTATTATTGTAATTCATCGCCCTGCCGTAAGCATCTGTTGTATTAAGCCCAGTCCCGCTCCACCACAGGCCAACAACACCCATTCCCGGAAAAGCTCCTGAGCCAACTCGGTCGCCACCCGGAACAGCAGAAAATCCTGTTTCATTGGTTGCACCAGTATTAGGGTTTGACCAATGTGTGGTGCCCACCTCTTTCAGTTTACCACCAGCCACGCCTTCGTCACCTAAGTAGGTCGTTAAGGTTGTCCAGTCTCCATCGGATGGTAAGTGCCATCCCGTTGGGCAGACATTTTTGTTGCCGTTACTTGATTTGTCAACAGCATACCAATTGTACAACGCTCCATAGGTAGGGCCGTTGGTCGCCTGGTCGTTATTAAACCAACAATAGCCTGGCGTTGTAGCATTTGACCAAGCCGTTCCACCTGCTATCAAAGGAATGGTCGTACCATCACTGTACTTGGTGGTATTTAAGTTTTGTCCCATCCAAACCTGAGTGCCAATAGCAACGGTAGTATAAACGTTGCCATCAATGTCCGCGACAGTGTTGGTCACTGTAAAGTTGGTTGTACTCGTTGCCGTCTGGCCTCCCACGGTCACGGTAATTGTTCCCGTGGTTGCTCCAGCTGGCACGGATGTGGTAACGCTGGTTGCTGTGCTCGCAGTGACCGTGGCCACCGTCCCGTTGAACTTAACAATGTTGCTAGCAGCTGTTGTACTAAAGTTCGTGCCCGATATTGTTACTGCTGTAGCTACCGGACCCGCTGTGGGATTGAAACTTGCAATAGTGGGGGGGGGTGCAGACGTGACCGCAAAGTCTGTAGAACTTGTAGCAACAACTCCACTCACTTCTACAGTAATTTTTCCTGTGGAGGCTCCAGAAGGAACAGAGGTAACAATACTTGTAGCAGTCGGTGCACCTGTTATAGTAGCCGCTGTGCCATTGAACTTTACAATATTGTTAGCAGCTGTTGTGCTAAAGTTTGTGCCTGTGATTGTCACTGAGGTTGATACAGGACCTGATGTCGGATTAAAGGTTGCGATAGTTGGTGTCGGAATAAATATAAATCCTGCCAGCGTGGCCGCACCACCAGGAGTGGTTACGCTCACACTTCCAGAAGTGCCCGAACCCACAACTGCCGTGATGCTTGTAGGCGAAACCACCGTAAATGATGCAGCCGCTGTTCCTCCAAAACTCACGCCTGTGGCTCCAGTGAAGTTAGTGCCTGTAATGGTAACAGTGGCTCCTGACAATGCACTTGTTGGATTAATTGATGCTATGGATGGAGCAAGAACCCAGGTAAATCCGGATTTTGTTGCTGTGCCTATTGGGGTAACGACTGATATATTTCCGGATGTGCCTGAACCAACAACAGCTGTCATACTTGTTAAGGAAACAACATTGAAGGAAGTGGCAGATGTGCCTCCGAAACTCACAGCTGTCGCGTCTGTAAAGTTAGTGCCTGAAATCGATACCGTAGATGACGCACCTGCGCTTGTTGGTGAGAATGATGCAATATTCGGAATAACATTTCTTAAGATAGACAACTTACCATTCCCTTCATTCACGGCTGCTATATCCGGCATACCATCCTTATCTAAATCGCTTATCGAAACCGACCGTGGATAGGATCCAATCGGATAGTCCTCTTTTAAAGCAAAGTAGATTGCACCTGGTCCTGTGCTCGTATTCTTCAAAACTGTGACTGTACCATTATTATAATTTCCGATGGCCAAGTCTACCTTGCCATTTCCATATAAATCTCCCTTAGCCATGGACCATGGTCCTGTACCAGTTGCATAATCTACTTTTGTGGCGAAGTTAATTGTTCCAGCTGCTGTTGTATTTCTAAGGATAGACACCGTGTTACTGGCCTGATTTGTTACAGCCAGATCCGCTTTACCGTCAGCATTCAAATCATTAATTATGACGGATCTGGGAAACGAACCAACCGTATAATCCACCTTTGGCGCGTAGGTGATATTTCCAGCACCTGTACTCGTATTTTTAAATACAGACACGGTATTATCATTAGTATTTGCTACTGCTAAATCTAATTTACCATCGCCATCCAGCTCTCCAATCGCGATTATCCAGGGGCTCGCACCTGATGCATAATCTACTTTAGTCGCAAACCCAATGTTTCCTGTCCCCGCGCTGGTATTGCGCAACACAGAAATCGTGTTGCTGCTTGAATTGGATAAAGCCAAATCTGCTTTTCCATCTCCATCCAAATCACCAATAGCAACAGACCATGGGTATAAGCCTGTTTCAAAATCTTCTTTTGCAGCGAAACTAATAGCACCAATTGCTGCACTTGTGTTTCTTAATGCAGATATTTTGTTGCTATTCAAATTTGCAACTGCTACATCTAGTTTACCATCACCGTCAAGATCACCAACAGCAACACCAACGGGAGTTACGCCAACTGGATAGTCCACTTTAGCACTATAGCTAATTGTTCCAACAGCAGCAGTTGTATTATGGAATATTGAAACCGAATTACTATTTGCATTTGCCACCACCAGGTCAAATTTTCCATCACCATCAAAATCGCCAGAAGACACAGCATTTGGACTTGGTCCAGTAGTGTAGTCCGTCCTTGAAAATCCTGTTGGTACCGCAGCAAGATTTGAATTAAGTTGACGCAATGACATTAGTCCAATTCCACCCGCAGAAAATGCAACAACTTCATTGGCTCCATCATTATCCCCATCTCCGAGTGTTGCAATGGCATCACCAAAACCATTTTCATATAGAAAAAAACCTGCTCCTCCGTAAGGCAATCCTGTTGCATTGCTATAGTTTAATCCATCAAAAAACAAATTATTTACGGTTGCGAAATCTGGCACATTGTTTTTATCAAATTTTCCTGCCGTTACACTGGTGCCTCCGGAAGTAGTTGTGAATTTTTGAGTGCCATCACTTTCAATACCAACTACCCGCCCTGTTCCATCCATCACTAATAATTCAGATCCTCCATCACCTGGATCAAGATAAGATGTTATGGACCATCCAAAATTTGCAAACAAACCTGGCGATCCATCTTGTATTCGCACCAAAAGCGGGCTGCCAGCAGTAGTCATATCGAATGCATGAAGCACACCTGAGTTGATTGGACTTGTATTCGGATTTTCGAAGACAGCCGAAACAAGCAGAACCGACTTTCCCTTAAAGTTGCTAGCTGATGCAAGTCTCCAGCCAAAGCCTCCTCTATCCTTTTCTGTTCCTGATAATATTGTATTGCGATAGCTATTGCGATTGTAAACATGTACTCTTCCTGCAGCGGTTGCGCTTGACCCAAATTCCTGATAAGCCCCTACAACAATTTCGGGTCCACCTACACCATCTAAATCATTTTGAATGAGCACAGCATTACCAAATCTACCATCGACAGCTGGACTAAAAGAGTTAATTGAATAAAGAAGTGAACCATCACTTCCGCTGAATGCATGCACTCGACCTGAGCCACTGGCACCACCCGTTTCGCCTGGCGCTCCAATGACAAAATCAATAATACCATCACTATTAAGATCATAACCGGAAGCCACTGAATAACCGAACCATCCTTCAGCAATAGGAGATGGCGAAACCAATTCGCGGATTACAGTCTGGTCTGCTCCACTTATAATAT
The DNA here is from genome assembly GCA_044222145.1 of Cyclobacteriaceae bacterium. Taxonomy (GTDB): domain Bacteria; phylum Bacteroidota; class Bacteroidia; order Cytophagales; family Cyclobacteriaceae; genus ELB16-189. The sequence continues at coordinate 8,846 of JBGANU010000005.1, read as the reverse complement.
AAGCTTTACCTGCATTGGCAGTAGAGAGAACATCTTCAAGCCAAGCGCCAGCTAGGTAATCAGGAAATCCATCATTATTAATGTCACCCACCGGATCAAGTGCTGTACCCAAACCCCCATTATTTGGATCGCTAATGGTTAATATGGGACTAAACTGGGCGAAAGCAGAACCAGCTGAAATTATGATTAGAAAAAGAACTAGTTTCTTCATCATCCAAAAGTTTAGTACCCGGGATTTTGGGTGAGGTTAGGATTATTCTGTAACTGAATTGATGGTATTGGAAATATGTTTACATAAGAAGGGGACGCAAGTTTCTCCCACCAAGCCAGGTTGAATTTTCCAAATCGGATAAGGTCTTGTCTTCTCCAGGTCTCTGCAAAAAACTCTCTACCGCGCTCTGCCAATAAAGCATCCAACGCCAGGGCTGTAGTCGAAAAAGTAGTGAAAGAGGAAAGGCCAGCTCGTGTTCGTATCTGGTTTATCAAAATAAGAGCGGTAGCTTGATCTCCTAATTGCAGCTTTGCCTCTGCTTTCATTAAAAGGACATCCGAATACCGAAAGATTGCAAAATCATTATCCATCTGAGTACCACCTCCAAGCTTATATTTCCACTTGTTTATTCTGACACCAGCCTGACGATAAGCATTGTTAATATTGCTAATAGCAGGGGTGAAGTTTATCGTGGTTCCATCCGGATCGCCATCATTTACGGGGTCAACCAACGGATTGTTATTGATATCCACCTGAGGCCCCGCAAGGAACTGGCCTTTTCTTGCATCACCCGCCTGAAATGAGTTATAAAAATCCTCTACAGAAGCATATCCATTCCATGGCTGTTGTGCAAAATTAAATGTATGCTGACTTTCATAATGCAAAGTCATCTGTCCCATATTGAATCCGGGTAAGGAGGCAGAATCGTATGGGATTTGGAAAATAATTTCAGGCGAGTTATGGTTATTGACATAAAAGCTTGTAAAATAATCCGGGGCTAGACTATAAAGTCCTGAGTTGGTGATATCATCACAGAGTGTTACCACTTGGGTCCATTTTGGAGTGGCTATATACTTGTTTGCATTCAAATAAAGTTTAGCCAGGAGTGCTTTGGCGGCACTTTGATTAAAACGACCATAAACTTTAGCAGCGGATAGGTTGGCGAGATTGCTCGTTATTTCACTTTCAATAAAAGCATAAAGTTCAGCACTGGTATTGGCAGATGGAATAGTTGGGTTCTTTGGAAAGTAATCGACAATCAAAGGTGCTCTTCCGAAATTATCCAGCAGTAGATAATAATAATAGGCTCGGAGCACCTTTAACTCTGCACGGTAGCCATTTACATCTGAAGTGGTTATTTTATCGTACTGAAAAAGCTGTTTGTTACAGATGACTATTCCGCTGTACAATTGCTGCCATGCATTATTGAACAACTGGTCACTAGGTAAGAACGTATGTTTATGAGCATTTATATTGGAGCCACCATCATACCAGTCACCACCTCTAGCTGGTATCACCAATTCATCACTACTCAATTCAACTATCGTATAAAGCGCACCATGTTGAGTATAAAAGGCAAGTGTATTGTACGCTTTGACTAACTCTGAGGTATAATCAGTCTGGCCAAACCAATAGGTATTCTTTGAATTATCATTCAAGGAAGAAAACGAAACAATCACAACAAGAAGTATTGGAATTCCAACCCACCAAAGTCTTCCTTTTGATTTTATCAATTTCGATTTGTTTTTTCTGCTCTGAATTGATTCTCGATTCTCCATATTTTATATGATTCTTCTGTATTCGATAACACGAGCCTATATTTTTTTCAGACGTAATACACAGGTATAGTAATACTTCCTATTAATAAATAATTAAGTCACTACTTATGGCTTTATCGGTCCAGGTAAATCACTGGAAGGTACGGTTGTTGGTGGTGTTTCCGATCCTCCACCCAAAAGAGCCACTACTCCCCCCACTACAACAACCGGAACAATTATGTATAACAACGGTACTTTGGGCTTAATACTAAAAACTTGACTCGTGCTCTGGTCAGAGCCATCAGAAACGTGAAGACTGTAACCTTTTCCTTTCAACCCTTTAGGAACTGACCATTTGTATGTTTGATTATTATTAAGATTCTCGCCAAGTTTTTGGTTCATTACACCATCTTTATATAAAGCAATATTGATCTTATCTGTCGGTCTTCCCCCTTGCCATTGCACATCTATGCTCTGACCACTTTTGTATGCATTTTTGGGAAGAGGCTTGATAGCAAGTTTTGAGGCAGCAACCATCTTAGTCGCTTTTACTTTTATCGTAATATCATTATCGAAATCCAATGGTAAAGAGTTTTTAACCACCCAAACCACTCTCTTCAATTTCCCCGGAAGTACGTTTTCTCCTATGTCACCGGTGCCGAATGAAATGGGGTTGTTGTAATTGTCATGTGAGCTATAAAGTCCTACCTTAAATTTCTGGTTAACATCCGCGTTGTTCAGGTCATAAGTGATGATCACCTTATCACCGTCAAAACTGGCCTTTACATTGTCAAGTGTTTGGGAAAAACAGATCTGTGAAAACCACAGAAGCGGGAGCGAGAACAGTCCCAGGTTATGGAAGCGATTCATGAAGCCAACTGGATTAGATTTATAAGCTAATTAATTAACTCGAATAAACCTAAACAAGGCCACAGTCGCGTTTAGAATGCCCTTTTCACCCCTTGGGGAAAAAGAAAAAGGGAGTTCATCGCTCCCTTGCTTGTTCTGCTTTAAAAAATTACTCTCGAATAAATTTTTCTACATAAATCTTACTCCCCTGCGAGGCCTTGATGAAATATGTACCGCGTGAATAGGATGTCACAGATAGTGTGGTCCTCTCTCCTACTACTGATATCTTATCCATTTCTTTCCCCAGCATATCGTGAATTATAATTTCTACTGAAGAGTCAATATCAAATCCGGTTAAGTTAATTGTGAGAGAGTGACTTGCCGGGTTGGGGTAAGTGTAAAGTCCCATGTCGGTGGATGACACGATATCTCCTGTAACTACCAGTATCTGTTCAGTTGATAATTCACTTGAACAATTGTCGACCGTGGTCTTAACAGTAAATGATCCTCCATCTGATGGGGAAAATGTATTCGATGTCGCTCCCGTGATCAACACACCATTTTTATACCATTGATTGCCCGTTGAATTACTTGAAGTGAGTAATGGAGATCCTGTATTTAAGCCAGTTGTAGTAATTGTGGGTCGTGCTGGATTGATGCAAAATGTTTGTGATGCTGATGTCGCAGCGTTGTAGTTGCTATTTCCTGATTGATCGCCTTTCACCGTAACACTCCCTGCACTGACTAACGTCACCTGATTTCCAGAAAGTGTTATCTTATCTGAGGTTGGAGTGAATTCAATAGCAAGACCAGAGTTAGATGTTGCATTCAAATTGAACGGTGCATCGCCCAACGTTTTTGTTGCTACTGTTGAAAAAGTAATCGACTGCTCTGCCTTTGACACCGTCAGTGCTTGGATTACTTCAGAGGCAGCACCATAGTTAGAGTTACCGGCTTGTTTTGCCGTGATGTTTACAGTTCCTGCGCCCACAATAGTTACGGTGTTACCGGAAACTGTTGCCACCGCTTCATCTGAGCTTGAATAGGAAACATCCAATCCGGACGTTGAAGTTGCAGACAAGGTGAAAGGAGCATCGCCAAAGGTTTTCGTTGCGAGAGAATTGAATGTGATTGTTTGGTTGATTTTATCAACTGTTAATAGCTGAATCACATCTGCAGCTGGATTATAGTTAGAATTGCCAGCTTGTTTTGCAGTGATGTTTGCAGTTCCTGCACCCACAATAGTTACTGTGTTTCCCGTAACTTTTGCGACTGCTTCATCAGAGCTTGAATAGGAAACATCCAATCCGGATGTTGACATTGCTGATAGTGTAAAAGGGGCATCACCAATTATCTTGGGCGCCAGAGTATAAAATGTTATGACCTGACTGCTCTTGCCTACAATTAATGTTCGACTTACATCTGCAGCAGCATTATAGTTAGAGTTGCCACTTTGCCTTGCTGTAATAGTTGTGGTTCCAAAACCTTTTATGGTTACTGTGCCTCCAGAAACGGTTGCAACAGTTTCATCGGAACTTAAGTAGGAAATTGGCAAGCCAGAAGTTGAGTTTGCGGTTAGTTGAAAAGGTGCATCGATAATTGACTTATCGGACAGCGAATTGAATGCGATAGTTTGATTACCCTTTTTGACAATTAGTGATTGTGTAATGTCCACGGCCGGGTTGTAATTTGCATTACCGATTTGCTTTGCTGTTATATCCGCGGTGCCAGTGCCAACAATAGTAACGGCATTTCCAGATATTGTTGCAACCATCGTATTCGAGCTGACATAAGAAACTGTTAAACCAGAAGTCGCTGTTGCCGATAATGTAACGGGTGTGTTGCTAAAAGGTAGAGTCGCTAAAGAATTAAATGTTATAGCCTGATCCATTTTGTTCACCGTGAATGTTCGTGACACATCGCCTGCAGGACGATAATCATAGTTACCTGATTGATGTGCTGTAATTGTAACGTTGCCAGCACCCACCACTTGTACCTTACCATTATTAACTACCGCCACATTCGGATTGTTGCTGGTATAAAGTATTCCTAATCCGGCATTTGATATTGCCAAAGGATCAAATGGTCCATCTCCGAAGGTATGATCAGATGGCTGCGGAAATGAAATCAACTGGTCAAGCTTAACAAGAATCAAATCTCCATTCGGATTTGACCCATTGGATCCGGTAAAATTAGATTTAATGAGAACTGAATTGTTTAATGGATCGAACTCGAATAAGGTACCCTGACCAAAGGAGCCACCTTGTTTTGCCGTACCATATAGTTTACCACCATGACCAATCGTCATTTCGCCTTGCGGATTTCCACCGCTTCCCGAATATTCAAAGTCAAATCTTTTCAAAAAGCTACCGCTTTCTGGATTAAACGACACAAGGGTCCCGCTTCCGTTGCTTCCGCCTGCTAATGTAACTGCGTATAGTAATCCGTCTTCAGCTTGCACTAAAGTTGAGATTGGCAATGCCCCGGTCAACCATTCCAAATCTACTTTCTTTTTAAATGCATTAGTTTCAATATCGAACTCAAACAAAACTCCCAGATTATTGGAACCACCATTTTGAGTTAAACCGTAGAGTTTGCCGTTGGCGGCTTGCATCAAACTCGCATACTGGGCATTTCCGCTGTTAGTGCCGTCAAAATCAAACAATTTTGCGACAACATTGATAACAGGGTCATAGGTAAAAAGAACACCGACACCATTTGCGCCTCCTATCTTTGTTGTGCCATAGATTTTATTGTTACTTGCTTTGAAAAGATTTTGAGGTGCCGTTCCGTCAAATCCATGAAAGTCGTATTTCTTTTCAACAACATTTAAAATAGGATCATACTGAAAAATTACACCCTGTCCGTACGCACCACCGGAAATTGTTACTCCTAATAATTTACCGTTTTCAATTTCTAATAAGCTGCCGGTTGGGGTTATGCCTGATTCAATATCATTGAAGTCAGCTTTTTTACTAAACGCTTTTGTTTCGGTATCGAGTTCGAAAATAGTTCCCTGTCCAGTTTCACCACCTAAACTGAGCCCGTACATTTTGCCATTCGAACTTCTTGTCAACTTACCTAGTGGCTCATTACCTCCGGAAGCTTTTTTAAACGCATAGACAGTCTTAGCGGTATTATCAACTATCGCATATTCAAACAGTGTACCTGCATTATGCACGCCTCCGGAATTGGTCAATCCATATAAATTCCCATTTGGATGACTCACCAAGGCACCGGCAGGGGACCGCCCATTTGTCGATGCATTCATGTCCAATAATTTTGAAAACACGGCAGCTATTGGATCATACTCGTACAGCGTACCTTGGCCAAATGCACCGCCTGAGAATGCTGCCCCATAAAATTTACCGTTTGACAATTTCATACCAACGGCATATCCACCATCGTCACTATAATCAAAATCATGTTGTTTGCTGTATGTTTGATTGGAGAAATCGTACTTGAAAACAAATCCTACATTACCTACACCTCCAGAATAACTGACTCCATACAAATTATCGTCCGGTCCCATGGAGACAAAAGCCATTAAACCGCCTTGACTGTCTTGATTTGTAAAATCATGCAGATTAATAACATCACCCGTTGCCAAATTATACTCAAACAATACACCTACATTATTAGAGCCACCTGCAGAGGTGGTTCCAATTATTTTACCATTTTTTTCCATCAAATCGGCCAAAGGAGTGGAACCGGTGACCAGCCCATCAAAATCGTGAACATTTTGAATTGAGTTGTTACTTGGATCAAACTCAAATAATACTCCCAAGGAATTAACACCACCCCTTGAAGTTGTGCCATATAATTTCCCGTTACTCGCCTTCAATAGATAGCCCGATGGGGCCGATCCAGTTGTATGAAAATCAAAGTCATGCTTCTTGGTATAAACGCTGGTTTGAAGATCATATTCAAATAGTACACCATTACTATACTCACCACCTCTGTAAGTGGTTCCGTATAATTTTCCGCTCTGACCTTCTACCATCGCTCCAACCGGGTCAGAGCCTAATAGCTTGCCAAAGTTAAATTTGACACTGTAACCTGAGCCAACTAAATCGTACTCAAATAAAGTTCCATGATTATGAATCCCGCCTTGTGTTGCAAGGCCATATATCTTGCCATTACTCGCGGATGTCACATCAGTAAACCCAGGGGAGTAACCGCTTGCATCGGTATTAAATTCATAACTACCTAGCAAATTGGTTCCATCCGATCCGGAGCTAAAAATAACACCAGCATTGTCATAGCCCCCATATTGCGAAGTCCCCCAAATTTTAGCCTGGTTGGGTGGGTTGGGTGAAGTTGAGTTAATGATAATCGATTGATCAATTTCATTTCCTTTATAATCGTTGTCTTCTGCAATGGTTGCTCGCACTCTTATGCTGCCAGAATTCGTTGCTGTTAACAAATTTCCGTTTAGTGAAAACGACTGACCCATACCTGAATTAATAACGGCAAATGAAATCGCTCCGGTAGATCCTTCCCGATCAATTGATAATGAAATAGGTGAATTTACAATTGCATTTGTCGCGGATGTGAAATTTAGAATAGGTGTCTTTTTCTCAATCGTTACAATCTGTGTTGCAAATCCTTCCGCATAATTATTATCCTCAGAAACTGTCGCCTGCACCGTCACAGTTCCGACACTCAACAACGACAGCACTTCACCTGCAACTGTTGCTGATCCAGTGCCATTGATTACGCTGTAGATCACACTGCCATTAGACCCGCCAGTGTCAGTCGCTAACTTAATTGTGCTAGTGCGTTCACCGGAGGATTCTGATGTTATTGAAATTGTTGGGGTTTGTTTATGTATAGTCAGGTTTTGTTGTTTACTGACTGGCAAGACGTTGTCATCACCTATCTGGACGGCCGTAATGGTAACTGAACCGGCACTATGAATTACAATTTGATTGCCGTTTATTGATGCTAACGAGGGATTTGAGCTCGTAAATGTCAACGGGAGTGCCGAACTCGCAGAAACAATAGCAGACGTGAGTAGAATAGGTGAATCACCAACTGTCACTGCAGGCAGCGCATTAAATGTAATTGTCTGCTGAATTCTTGCCGCTACTTTACGAATTCTATTATTGCCTCCATCCGAAATAAACAAGTTGCCGTTTGAGTCAAAAGCGGCAGCCGCTAACCAAAGCATTCTGGCCAATGGAGCTGGTCCGTTATCGCCAGAGAATCCCTGCAATCCGCTTCCAGCAAAAGTAGTAATGAAATTAGTGGCTTTGTCAAGGCGATACACTTTCCCATCGGTAACGATAATCAAATTCCCGTCATGGTCTGCCACGAGATGAATCGGAAAACTCAACATGAAGTCAAGAGCTGGTGAATTCTCTTGTTGCGAAAAGCCCCCGCCCGCGATTGTTGTGATTATACCCGTAGTAAGATCTACTTGCCTAATTCTGTTATTAAACTTATCAGCGATAAAAAGCTTGTCAGAATGGAGTGCAACTCCTATGGGATAAGACAGTTTTGCCGCCACGGCTGAGCCTCCATCTCCCGTGAAACCGGACGAACCACTCCCAGCAATAGTTGTCACCAAATTTGTACTGGCCGATATTTTCCGAACAAGGTGACTGTAAGTGTCTGCAAAGTAAATATCTCCGTTTACGTCTACAGTGATTCCGTCTGGTCCGTTCATAGAAACATCCAATGCCGCAATGTTGTCTCCATTGTATCCATAGCTTCCATTGCCGGCTATCGTAGTTATGACCCCGGTTGCGCTTTCAATTTTTCGTATTCTTGAATTACGCTGATCAGTAAAATAAATGTTATCGCTAGCGTCCAGTGCAATTCCCTGCGGAAATCCAAGTTGGGCATTAATGGCCAATTGAGAATCGCCCGAAAATCCAGAAACTCCTGTTCCTGCAATTGTATTTATGATATTGGAGGTGTTATCAATTTTTCTGATTCGATAATTATCACCATCCGCGAAAAGAAGATTATCATTCGAATCAAACGCGATCCCCCGGGGGCTCTGTATCGTGGCATTCCCGGCAAGACCTCCATCGCCACCAAACCCCCCATTTCCAGCGGCCGTGGTGATCACACCAGAAGTATCCACTTTTCTGATCCTGCCTCTTCCATTGGGACCGTAATCGACTATGTAAAGATTTCCATTCGAGTCAAACATCAGGCCTCGGGGTGCATAAAGCAAAGCATTTACGGCAAGGCCACCATCTCCCGAAAATCCACCACTTCCAGCAATACCAGCTACG
>JBGANU010000016.1:0-90779 GCA_044222145.1 Cyclobacteriaceae bacterium | reverse complement strand
CGCATGGAATGAGCGCCTTTATCATAGAAAAGGGAACACCTGGTTTTACATCCGGAAAGAAGGAAAATAAGTTAGGCATGCGAGCTTCTGAGACGGCCGAATTAATTTTTAATGATTGTAAAATTCACAGGAGCCAAATAATTGGAAAGGAGGGTGAAGGATTTGTCCAATCCCTGAAAGTTCTTGACGGAGGGCGAATTTCAATTGCCGCCCTTAGCCTGGGAATTGCGCAGGGAGCTTTCGAGGCGGCTTTGCACTACTCTAAAGAACGGCACCAATTCAACAAGCCGATCTCAAGCTTTCAAGGGATATCATTTAAACTGGCCGAAATGGCTACAAAAATTGAGGCTGCCCGGTTGTTGACTTTCAGAGCAGCCAACCTGAAAAGTAAAGGTCAAAATGTGAATCTGGAATCGGCCATGGCTAAACTCTATGCTTCAGAAGTTGCTGTAGACGTAGCCAATGAGGCGGTTCAAATATTCGGAGGATACGGCTATACTAAAGATTTTCCAGCCGAAAAATACTATAGAGACGCCAAATTGTGCACGATTGGTGAAGGCACGTCTGAGATACAAAAATTAGTTATTTCGCGTGCTCTTTTAAAATAGCTTTGCAAAATTGAATCAAATAGCCATATATTTGCAGCCCTAAAGAATAAAAGCATGCTGATTATCAACATTAAAGAAAACGAGTCAATTGACAAGGCTCTTAAGCGTTTCAAAAAGAAGTTTGAAAAGACAGGTGTATTGAAACAGCTACGTTCCAGAACATCTTTTACTAAGCCATCGGTCAGACGCAGAGGCGAGATTATCAAGGCAGCCTATATTCAGAAGAAATTTGCCTCTGATAATTATTAACATTTAATATACATTCCATGCACATATCCCCTTCAGTTCTTTACTGAGGGGGATATTTTTTTTATATTGCTACTACACGCGGGGCGGAGTAGTAATGGTTGATTCCTTTCTTAAATATCTTCAATTCGAAAAAAGATTTAGTGCCCACACTGTTCTTGCGTATCAGACTGACCTAAAGCAATTCGAAAATTTTCTTTCTGGCACATTTCCCGATCACGCAATTCAAACGGCTGATTACGGAGTGGTGCGTGCCTGGATTGTGCAGCTAGCGGAATCTGATATTGATAATCTATCCGTTAATAGAAAGATAGCGTGCTTGCGTAGCTACTATAAGTTCCTGCAACGCCAGGAATTAATTGCGAAAGACCCGATGATTAAAATCAAGTTTCTGAAAATCAAAAAGAAACTACCTCATTTTGTAAAGGAAAATGACATTGTGAAGCTTCTTGATCACGCGGTTTTTGAAGACAATCATAATGGCTGGCGTGAACGACTTATTATTGAGCTTTTGTACGGAACGGGCATTCGTCTTTCAGAACTTATCGGATTAAAAGAATCTCAAATTAATCTCAAAGATCGCGTTATTAAAGTATTGGGGAAAAGAAATAAAGAAAGGGTCATCCCTTTCAGCGAGAGTCTCGTTCCTATGATTGAGGGGTACAGGAGAGCGAGGAACCGCGAAGTGGAGATTAAAGATCCTACAGTTTTGCTGGTAGCCGATAGCGGTGAACGTTGTTACCCGATGCTGATAAATCGCATCGTTAAAAAGTATTTAAAAGTTTTCTCCTCCGTTGAAAAGAAAAGCCCGCATGTGCTTAGACATAGTTATGCTACTCATTTAATGGATAAGGGCGCAGAAATTAACGCGGTGAAGGATTTGCTGGGGCATAGCAGCCTGGCTGCCACGCAGGTTTATACGCACAACTCGATGGAGAAATTAAAAAAAGTCTTTGAACAAGCTCATCCAAAAGCCTAAACCAAATGTCTATGACAAAAGATTAAATCAAAAAAGACTGTCGGCCAGTCAATTCAACCAAAGCCGGAATTAAGTTTTATGTTTCACTCTTTAAATTTTTTACGTTATGAAGTTACAAGTTCATTCCATTCATTTCGATGCAGATGTTAAACTCATCGATTTTATCCAAAAGAGGCTAGACAAATTGGAGACGTTCTACGATCGATTAGTAGATGGTGAAGTCTTCTTACGACTCAATAACGAAGGCATAGAAAATAAAACAGTCGAAATAAAACTTAAAGTACCAGGAAGTCAATTATTCGCGAAGGAACAGGCCAGGACTTTTGAAGCGGCTACTGATCTGGCATCAGAGGCACTAAGAGCTCAGCTGAAAAAATTTAAAACCAAAATAAAAGCAGGCCGCGTATAACACAAACGGGCCATAAAAAAGGAAGAGGCTTCCTGGAAAGGACAGCCTCTTCTTATTATCAGAAACTATTGATTACAGTTTAAAAGCTTTTTTGACTGCCTCCACATAGTTCAATTTCTCCCAAGGGAATAGTTCAACCTTGACCTTCTTTTCAGTCTTCTTGCCCTTATTAAAAATCTTTTCAACTACTTTGGATTCACGGCCCATATGGCCATAAGCTGCCGTTTCAGAATAGATGGGTGTGCGCAAACTAAAGCGTTCTTCAATGAAATACGGACGCATGTCAAAAATCTTAGAAATCTTCTCCGCGATTTCGCCATCATTTAATTTCACCTTAGCGGTCCCATATGTGTTAACGTAAAGACCTACAGGCTTAGCAACACCAATTGCATATGCAACCTGCACAAGCACTTCATCACAAACACCAGCAGCAACCATATTCTTTGCAATGTGGCGTGTGGCGTAAGCTGCAGAACGATCAACCTTAGAAGGATCCTTACCAGAAAAAGCGCCACCACCGTGTGCACCCTTTCCGCCATACGTATCAACAATTATTTTGCGACCGGTTAGGCCTGTATCACCGTGCGGTCCGCCAATCACAAATTTTCCAGTTGGGTTTACAAAATATTTTATCTCGCTATTAAAAAGTTTCTGAACACGTTTGGGGAGCTTTTTCAGGATACGCGGCACGAGAATGTTGATCACATCATCCTTAATCTTTTTCAACATCACAGCATCGGCAGCAAAGTCATCGTGTTGTGTTGAGATTACAATCGCATCCACGCGCTGTGGCTTGTTATCATCTCCGTATTCGATGGTTACTTGTGATTTTGCATCTGGGCGAAGGTAAGTCATCACTTTTCCCTCTCTGCGGATCACGGCCAATTCTCTTAACAACAAATGAGCTAACTCTAATGGCAATGGCATATAGTTGTCCGTCTCATTGGTGGCGTAGCCAAACATCATGCCCTGATCTCCTGCACCTTGATCTTCTTTTTTTCTGCGTTCTACTCCCTGGTTAATGTCTGGCGATTGCTCGTGAATAGCTGATAAAATTCCACAGCTATTGGCTTCGAACATGTATTCACTTTTAGTGTACCCAATCTTCTTGATCACCTCGCGGGCAATATCCTGTACATCAAGATAGGCTTCAGATTTAACCTCGCCTGCTAACACCACTTGTCCGGTTGTTACAAGTGTTTCACATGCCACTTTGGAATTGGCATCGTACGCTAAAAAATAATCGATTAATGCATCTGATATTTGATCGGCAACTTTGTCGGGGTGACCTTCTGAAACCGATTCTGAGGTAAATAAATAAGGCATGTTGGTTTATTACGTTTTGATTGAGGCGCAAAAATAGAGTAAAGCGCTTAAAACCAAAAAGATAATGAGTTCTCTTTTCAGTATCCAGCAAGAAAAGAGAATATGGCTGGCTCTTTTGCAAGGGTTGGTTTGTTTGCTCTCCAATCCTCTATGGATTTTGTCTGAATAAATTCACCCCGACCCGTGATATCTAATGCAATACTCAATCGCGATCCTGGCTTCAAAAAGTTTAAGAAGTGATTCAATACCTGATTATTTCGATAGGGCGTTTCAATGAATATTTGCGTTTGATTCTTATTCATCGATTCTTTCTCAAATTCCTTTATCGCCTTAGCTGCTTCTTTGGAATCTACCGGAAGATAACCATGAAAAGCAAAAGTTTGCCCGTTCAAACCTGATGCCATCAAGGCCAGTAAAATCGAAGAAGGTCCAACTAACGGCACAACCGAAATTCCATTTTGGTGAGCAAATTGAACAGCCAACGAGCCAGGATCGGCAACTCCAGGGCAGCCGGATTCTGAGATCACTCCCATGTTCTCGCCTTCCAAAAGAGGCTTCATCAAAGTCGGTAAGTCTGAAGCGCGGGTATTTTTATCAAGCACTTCAAAAGACAACGACTCAATCGAAGGGAAAATTTTTAGACTGCTTAAATATCGCCTTGACGTCCGGATGTTCTCAACAAGGAAAAAACGGATATCCTTCAGTGGTGTTGTTGTGTGTAAGGGAATAACAGAATGTTCCGTGTTTTCCGACAGAATGGTTGGTATCAAAAATAATTTCCCTTTTCCAGTCATTTAGTTAGCTCGTAGAAATTGCAGAACTGCATTTGCAAATTCCTGAGGCCTTTCGGCTTGCACCCAATGGCCGGTGTCAAGTGTTGAAAATGTCGCCTTGATAAAAATTGATTTTATCAACTCCTCATCACCATCAGCATAGTAATTAGATTTGGCGCCTTTGATAAATAGAGTTGGCTTATTGTAAGTACCCGGAAATTGCATTCCTTCACCTATTTCCTCGATGTGGCGATCGATGGCTTCAAGATTTATTTTCCATTCAAATCCTCCGCTTGATGTCCGGCTGAGGTTCTTTAATAAGAATTGTCTCACGTCTGGCTCCGGAATAAATTTGCTGAGTATCTGATCCGCCTCAGTACGGGACGAAAGTTTCTGCAAATCAATGGCGTTCAATCCATCCAAAATATGATCATGATGGACTGGGTAAGACTTTGGAACAATATCCACTACAATTAACTTGTCAATCAGATCAGTCCGCTTTACCGCCAGGTTCATGGCTGTTTTACCTCCCATAGAGTGGCCGATCACAATAGGATCGGAGATTGCATTCTGTAGGATGAATTCTTCAAGATCCCCGGCCAGTAGTTTATAATTAAAATCATTGCTATGAGGAGATTGACCATGATTACGTTGATCAACCAAATAAACTTTATAGGCCTGAGAAAACGTCTTAGCCAATGTGTACCAATTGTCTGACGAACCAAACAAACCATGCAGAATGATAAGCGGTTGACCTTCTCCTGATTCGCGAAAGAATAAATTCATGCCAGCAAGATAATAAAGAATTGAGCTATCAAAACCCCGCGGTCAGTTGAGAAAGAGACAGTATATTTGAAGTTTATCCTTTGATTATGGAGTTATCAAACAACACATTTAAAATTCAAGGCGTTGACATTGCCGAGATTTGCAAAGAATTTGGGACACCTCTTTATGTTTATGATGCTGCTAAAATTGTAGCTCAACTAAAAAGTCTAAAAAATGCGTTTTCCGAAAATGATGTGAAGGTAAAATATGCCGCCAAGGCGCTCACGAATCTCTCGATCCTCAGGTTATTAAAAAAGAATGACTCTGGCGTTGACGTTGTTTCTGTTCAAGAAGCACAATTGGTACTAAGAGCTGGCTTTGAGCCATCTGAAATCATGTTCACACCAAATTGTGTTGACTTTGAAGAGATTGTTCAGGGTGTTGAGTTGGGTCTGAACATTAACCTCGACAATCTTTCGGTGCTCGAAAAATTCGGTAAGAAATACGGAAGTAACTACCCATGCTGCATAAGATTGAATCCACACATTATGGCAGGCGGTAACTACAAAATCTCGACCGGCCACGGCAATTCAAAATTTGGAATATCAGTCTATCAACTTCCACAAATCAGGCAAATTGTAGATCAGTATAAGATAAACGTGAACGGTCTTCACATCCACACAGGTTCAGAAATAACCGAATCGGATGTGTTTATTAAGATGGCTGAAATTCTTTTCGGTATTGCGCAGGATTTTCCAAGTCTTAAGTTTATTGATTTTGGTGGGGGCTTTAAAGTAGCCTATAAAGAGAGCGATTTGGTAACAAATGTCTACGACCTCGGCCTGAAGCTTGGCAAGACCTTTAAGGAATTTTATCAGAGCTATGGGCGAAAGCTCGAATTATGGATTGAACCTGGAAAATATCTGGTAAGTGAATGCGGATATCTATTCGTAAATGCCAACGTAGTGAAGGCAACTCCAACCATCACATTCGTAGGTGTGAACTCCGGCCTTAATCATCTGATACGCCCGATGATGTATGACGCATATCATGAAATCATAAATGCTTCCAATCCAAACGGATCTCAAAAAATTTATACGGTTGTTGGAAATATTTGTGAAA
Organism: Cyclobacteriaceae bacterium; assembly: GCA_044222145.1. GTDB lineage: Bacteria > Bacteroidota > Bacteroidia > Cytophagales > Cyclobacteriaceae > ELB16-189. The sequence continues at coordinate 84,551 of JBGANU010000016.1, read as the reverse complement.
CCGATACGCTGGGATCAGATCGCAAATTATCGGAAGTACGAGAAGGCGATATTTTAGCGATAAAGAATGCGGGTGCTTATGGATATTCAATGGCATCTAACTATAACTCGCGTTTCAGACCGGCTGAGGTTTTAATAATTAACGGCAAGGCCAAACTTATCCGCCAACGCGACACGTTCGAAGACCTGATCAGAGGACAGGTTGAAATCGATATCTAGTTTCTATTTGAAATTATAAGAGACATATAATCCTGGTACCTTTCCATAGGTGGGCATAACCACTGTGCGCCTGGAGTTCTTTCCCCATTTGTAGCGATGAGTGTGATACACGAGGTTAGTTGACAAAATTCCGATGCCCGCCCCCACCAAGACATCGGAGGCCCAATGCCGGTTGTTAAGTACACGCATCGTTCCCACGACAGTGGCACACGTGTAGGCGCCAATACTGTACCAAATGCTTTTCTTGCCAAACTCTTTGTGCATAAAAGTAGCCGCCACAAAAACCTGCGCGGTGTGCCCGGATGGAAAGGAATTATCCGCGGTGTCATCGGGTCGAACCTCGTGTGTAAATCTTTTGAGTGGCTGAGTGATGGCTGTCATTACTAACTCTGACTTGATCAACATCGCCATGCTGTTCCCGAAATTATTTTTGCCTTTGATTCCTGCTGCGTTGAGTGCATAAACTGTTGCAATCGGAACGTACTGAAGATAATCATCAAGATGCGTATGAAAGTTGGGCAAGCTCTCATTGCGCCTGCCGCGGATGGTTGTATTCAAACCGTGGTTGGTACTCTTAATAGACAAACCGGCACCGATTAACGCAACCGGTGCGATCAGTTCTTTATAAAATCTGCGTTTCGGAATTGAGCGTTGACTTATACTATCCTGCGACAGAGCATTAAACTCCACCATAAGGAGCGTCACCATGAGAACAACCAAACTACTTTTTGTAACTCGCATGAATAAAAGTAATAGTTTTGGACTTATGCCACATTAACATAAAGATGAATCGACTGCTACTCGTCCTACTTTGTAATTGCGTTATAGTTAACTTTTGCTCGGCCCAAAAATATGATACGCTTGTTGTCAGTGATTCAGATCATCATACCAACATGATGGCGTATCCAATTAAAGGCAATTTGCTCCTTTATCCTAAACCAAAATTCTATACGTTCATCCAATATGTGCCTCGCACGTTCAAAGATGCCGCTAAGATGTCCTTCCGAAAAAAAAGTATGAAGGGCTGGGCATTGATGACCGGATCGACTGCCGCACTTTTAATGACGGATCAAAAAATTTTAGATGGCGTGCAAAAATTCTCGCGACACATCGGACTAAATTCTGAACGGCAGTATAAAAGCTTTATTCCTTTCAAATGGGGAGGTAAGGACAAAAGCATCTACGACATACCTGATAACCTTAATTCTGCGATTTATTCCGTGGGCGAAGGGATGCCGTCCATTTTTCTTTCATTAGGAATGATTACGTACGGCACCATAAAAAAAGATTATCGCTCCATTTCCACGGCAAGTCAAATATTTCAAGCGACCATGGCAATGGGTATCACCACGCAAATCTTAAAGCGCATGTCGGGAAGGGAAAGCCCGTTTGTATCCACTAAGCCCGCAGGCGCTTGGCAGCCTTTCACTAATCTGAAGACGTATCAGCAAAACACACCCAGTCACGATGCATTTCCATCAGGGCACATGGGTACATTGATGTCCACCACGGTAGTCCTTGCTGCAAATTATCCTGAAAAGAAATGGATAAACCCAGTGGGTTATTCAGTCATGACCTTGGTTGGATTGGCCATGATCAACAATGGAGTTCATTGGGCAAGCGATTATCCATTGGCCATGGGATTGGGCTATGTGTTTGGTCACGCCACCGTGAAAATGAATCGACTGATGAAAGAATCGTGGAAACAGAAATAAATGCAAAAGGCTTCATCAGATTATGATCTCATTGTAATTGGCGGGGGCGCAGCCGGATTCTTCGGAGCTATTGTTGCCGCTGAAAAAAAACCAAAACTTTCCATTCTTATTCTCGAGAAAACATCAAAGCTGTTATCTAAAGTAAAAGTCTCCGGTGGTGGCCGTTGCAATGTCACTCATGATTGCTTTGAACCAACTCCGCTCTCTAAGCATTATCCGCGGGGAAGCAAAGAACTAAAATCTTTGTTTCGAAAATTTCAAGCTAAGGATACAGTCGCCTGGTTTGAATCGAAGGGGGTGAAATTGAAAACTGAATCAGATGGGCGTATGTTTCCGGTGACCGATTCTTCTCAAACTATTGTTGACTGCTTTCTTCGGGAAGCGGAACGTCATCACATCAGCATAAAACTAAATTCTGAAGTGACGGGAATCACTTCTTCTCAAAACGGATTTGATGTTTCCGTTGAAAAAGATGAACACTACACCGCTAAGAAAATTTTAATCGCCACTGGTGGCTACAATAATCTGAACAGCTATCGATGGCTTGCACAGACTTCACATTCAATCCTCAACCCAATTCCCTCGCTTTTCACCTTCAACGATACCGAAAAAAAATTTACAGATTTAATGGGTGTCGCTGTAGCGAAAGCAGAAGTAAAAATTGCCGGAACCAAATTGACTGAGCAGGGACCCGTTCTCATTACGCACTGGGGATTGAGCGGACCAGCGGTAATCAAACTTTCAGCATGGGCTGCAGAATATTTGCATGGTCTTCATTATACGTTTACCGTGCTAGTCAATTGGACGGGAAATGCCTCGGAAGAAGAAATGCGAAATTTCTTTACAGAGATCAAAACAAAACATGGCAAGCAAAAGATTTTAACCAATCCACAGTTCAACATTCCACAACGATTATGGCAACGGCTATGTGAGTTGGCGGAAATACCCGAAACAAAAATCTGGTCTGAACTTGCGCTGAAGAACCAGAACAAACTCATGGAGTACCTGATCCGATGTCCGTTTCACATCAAAGGCAAAACAACATTCAAAGAAGAGTTTGTAACCTGTGGCGGTGTTGATTTAAAATCAATTGATACCGAAACGATGGAAAGTAAAACGATAAAAGGCCTCTATTTCGCAGGTGAGGTTTTAAATATCGATGGTGAGACAGGAGGATTTAACTTTCAATCGGCCTGGACCACGGCCTGGGTGGCCGCTCAGAATATTGCTCTCCGATAAAAAAAAGCCCTCAAAAATAAGGGCTTTAAAGTGGTGACGGAGGGAATTGAATGCTGACGCTTCGGTCAGCATCCTGACTGGCGCACGGGCGCCACGTCAGGGCCCCCGACCCAATTGATAATTGGATATTTGGCCATGAACTCAATTGTTCTTTTCACCGAAAGGTTTTTAAGTTTCTTCTCAAGAATCAAGGCTTCTGATCGAGTTGGTTTAGTTGTGTACCAAACTAAATCCCAGGGCGCATATCTGCGAGTTGATTGCTCCTTTCCGTCATTGTGCTCTGAAAATCTTCTAAAAAGGTCGTGTGTTGATCCTTTATAAAAAGAGTCATTAAATCTACTCTGAAGGATGTAAACGTAGAATGGTTGTTCGGTCATCCTTAACAAAAAAGCCCTCAAAAATAAGGGCTTTAAAGTGGTGACGGAGGGAATTGAACCCCCGACACAAGGATTTTCAGTCCTTTGCTCTACCAACTGAGCTACGTCACCTAGTAAAATCGCCTGTCTTCGTTCGACAGGGGCACAAAAGTAAAAGAATTATATCAATTTGAAAATCGACCTCCACAAGATTACCTTATTTTCATCATCCATTGGCACATTGAATCCCTATTCCTAAGTTTGAGTATGGCAATCCTTCAACAATTTGTTTTCCTCGTTATTCTCGGCATCGCGGGCTATATCGTCCGCAAAAGGGTTTTACGCATTCGCGACAATATTCGGCTAGGTAAAAAGAACGACATCACAGACCGAAAAAATGAGCGGCTTAGTAATGTGCTCTTAATTGCTTTTGGGCAACGGAAGATGTTCAAGAAAGTCGTTCCTGCCTCTCTGCACTTTTTTATTTATGTCGGCTTTCTGGTCATCAATCTTGAGGTACTGGAATTTATTATTGATGGCCTTGCCGGAACACACCGTATTTTCGCTCCTTACCTCGGTGGCGTGTACAATGTGCTCATGAATATCTTCGAGTTTTTAGCGATAGCCGTATTAGTTGCCTGCGTTTCTTTTCTTTTCCGGAGAAACGTGTTGAAGGTTGCTCGCTTTCAGTCTGCAGAAATGACTGGGTGGCCACGCATGGATGGTAATCTTATTCTCACCATTGAAATTGTCTTGATGTTTGCCATTCTTTTTATGAATGCTTCTGATCAGCTACTCCAGACAAGAAGCGATCATTACGTAGCAACTGGCACTTTGTTCTTTAGTTCTTTTCTTACGTCATCACTGCAATCGCTCTCCACTCCTGCACTTATTTTTATTGAACGTTTTGCATGGTGGTTTCACATCATTGGTATTCTCGGATTTACCGTGTACATCACCTACTCCAAGCATTTACACATCTTTTTGGCTTTCCCGAATACCTATTATGCCAAACTTGACCCCAAAGGTCAAATCAACAACATGCCGGTAGTAACTCGCGAGGTAAAATCCATGTTGGGGTTAGCACCAGCTGAACCTGCAACCGCACCAACTGAACCCGGAAGATTTGGCGCAAAAGATATTAATGACTTGAGTTGGAATAACCTGATGTCGGCATATTCCTGCACCGAATGCGGACGCTGCACTTCCGAATGTCCGGCTAATCTTACCGGCAAGAAATTGTCGCCACGCAAGATCATGATGGACACACGCGATCGGATGGAGGATGTTGGAAAAAGTATAGAAACAGGCGGAGCTGGTTTAAACGATGGGAAATTTTTGCTGGGCGATTATATCACGAAAGAGGAAATCAATGCGTGTACCAGTTGCAATGCCTGTGTGGAAGCCTGTCCGGTGTTAATCAATCCACTTGAAATTATTTTAGAACTACGCAGATATGTGGCGATGGAAGAATCGGGTTCACCTGCTCAATGGAATTCGATGTTCCAAAATATTGAGACCAGCTTTGCTCCTTGGAAATTTTCGGCCGCTGATCGATTCAACTGGGCGAAGGACGATAAATAAATTTATTGATGAAAAGTCTGTTCGAAAAACCGGCAGCTGACGAAATATTGAATCGCATTGAAGCACTTACTGCGCAAACACAACGACAGTGGGGCAAGATGGACGTTACGCAGATGCTGGCCCATTGTTCAGCAGGGCTTGATATGGCTGCCGGAAGAAACGTTCCTCCTCGGAGTTTAATCGGCCGCGTCATCGGAAGTTTCATGAAAGACCTTTACAGCAACGACAAACCTTTCGATAAAGATAGCCCCACCAGTTTAAAGATTGGAACCGATCTTGATTTCGCGAAAGAAAAGCAACACCTGAAGGAGACCGTCATTAATTTTTCACAAAACGGTTTAACGACTGCTACTTCTCAACCGCATCCCTTCTTCGGAAAACTTACTCCCGAAGGCTGGGGCAAGGGCATGTACAAGCACATCGATCATCATCTTAAGCAATTTGGAGTTTAGCATTAAAAAGAAACCACTATGAACGTACCTACGCTTGCTGATTTGGCCACCAAAGGAGAAACTCCCGAGGTTTTATTTTGGGTAGGCTGTGCGGGGTCCTTCGATGAACGGGCCAAGCGGGTAACAAAAGCGTTCGTCAAAATCCTAAATGCTGTCGGAACGAAATTCGCAGTGTTGGGCACCGAAGAAGCATGCACGGGCGATCCCGCGCGCAGAGCCGGCAATGAATTCCTCTTTCAAATGCAGGCGATGAACAACATCACCGTGCTGAATGGCTATCAGGCGAAGAAGATCGTTACCACTTGTCCGCATTGCTTCAACACATTAAAAAATGAGTACCCTGAACTTGGCGGAAATTATGAGGTGATTCATCATACTACTTTCATCAACCAACTTATTCAGGAGGGAAAAATAAAACTGAAAGATGGCGGTGCTTTTAAAGGAAAGAAAATCACTTATCACGATTCGTGCTACCTCGGCCGGGCCAATGAAGTTTACGAAGCGCCAAGAGAAGTATTACAATCGCTTGATGCGGATTTGGTAGAAATGAAACGATGCCGCACCAATGGGCTTTGCTGTGGCGCTGGCGGAGCGCAAATGTTTAAGGAGCCTGAGAAGGGAAAAAAAGACATTAACATCGAACGCGCTGAAGAAGCACTGGCAACAGGAGCAACAACCATTGCCGTGGCATGTCCCTTCTGCATGACCATGATGAGCGATGGCGTGAAGAACAAAGAAAAAGAAGCACACGTAACGGTGAAAGACGTTTCGGAACTTATCGCGGAAGCGCAAGGTTTATGAACGTAACGGGTGACTTGACATCTGTCTTATTCAAATTCTGAAATTTAAAAAATCGCATCATGTTCGTTCCATTTGATTCTCTTCCTGCTGACGCTCGCATTTGGATTTACCAGGCAGATAGAGCATTGACGCAAACGGAAGAACAATCTCTGGCCTCTTCGCTGCAGGATTTTTGTGAACAATGGAAAGCGCATGGCCAGGCTCTGAAGACTTCTTTTAAAATAGAACAACATCATTTCGTGATTTTGGCCGTAGACGAAAACTACAATGATGCCAGTGGATGCTCGATAGACGGATCGGTCAGAATTCTAAAATCATTACAAGAACAAACGGGCATTGATTTTTTTAATCGCACGCGAGTGGCATTCATGTTAGAAGGCTCTATTCAAACATTTGGCCTGTCCGAATTGAAAAATTTGTTTGGTTCGTCAAGACTGACGACCACCACACCTACGTTTAACAACCTGGTGGCAACAAAATCAGATTTTGAAAAGAACTGGTTAACGACTGCCGACAAGACATGGCTGATTAAATATCTACCGAAGAGTGCGGTAGCCTAAATTTGTTCATCAATTCTGTCGCTTATCTTACTACCTTCAATTTTCTAAACTGATGCGGGTTGCATCTTTTTACTAACTTTAATCTCAATTTTGCAAAGCACAGTATGAGGATTACCCATTTCTTTAGTCTGATTGTTCTGGTCCTGCTGATCTCCTGTAGCCCTGAAAAGAAAATCCAAAAAAAATTCAAACTGGGTAAGTATCAAACGGTCATTAATTACTACCAGGATGTTTTGCAAAAGCAACCGAACAACGGAAGGGCCAATTACTTTGTAGCAGAGTCCTATCGTCTTTCCAACCGCATTAAACAAGCCGAACATTTTTACGAAAAGGCGGGAGGTGCCGGCATCAGCAAAGATTCAGTAGAGTTGTATTATTCTCAGGCCTTACGTGCAAATGGAAAATATGATGAAGCGCGCAAGCAACTGGAGGGCTTAAGCACCCATGCCATCGATGAAAAAATGAAAGACAGAGCGTTGAAAGAGCTCGATGGCCTTGCAGACCTCGAAAAACTGGCAGAGAAAAAAAGTTATTATCGCGTAAAAAATCTGGAAGCCATAAACACGCCTATGAGTGAATATGCTCCGGTTTACCTGAACAGTGAATTATACTTTACATCATCACGCGGTACTGGTAAAATCTATGAAGCAACAGGCACTCCGTTTTCTGATCTTTATAAAGTTGCCACAAAGGGAGCTGTTGTCGATGTAAACACAATTTCGGTCCTGCCGGAAGTGATCAACTCTCCCATTATAAACGAAGGTACCGTCACGTTCTCTCCCGATGGAAAGACAATGGTTTTTGGAAAAGGTAATTCCGGCAAACGCAAAGGAACCAGTGATGTAGATCTATACCTTTCCCGATTTAGAAATGGCGCGTGGACGGCTCCTCAATTAATTAACATCAACCAACCAGAAGGTTGGGAATCAACACCGGCATTCAGTCCTGACGGAAGAACGCTTTATTTCTCTTCGAATAGAAAAGGAGGATATGGCGGCTTGGATCTTTACTCTGCCCAAATGGACAGTCGTGGCCGGTTTGGCAAAGTGCGTAACCTCGGGCCAGAGATTAATACGGCCGGTGATGAGTTATTTCCCTATGTGTCTGACAACGGAAAACTATACTTCTCGTCTGACGGACAACCCGGATACGGCATGCTCGACATTTTTGTGGTCAATCGTGCAAACGGTAAAAACAAAGTTGAAAATCTGGGGCAACCGGTGAACTCAACTGGCGATGACTTCGGAATATTTTTATTTCAAGTGAACAAAGGATTTTTTACATCCAACCGCGATGGCGGAAAAGGGGATGATGATATTTATACGTTTGTCAATGAAGACCCTAATCTAAAAGTTGTCAATTATTTCTTGCGCGGAATAACCTACACACCAAAGAAAGGCGACAGCACGCGGGAGATTTTACCAAATACCAAAGTGACTATTCTTGACGTGAAAGGTGACGTGATGCAGGATTTTGTGACGGGCAATGACGGAAAGTTTTTATTCCGTGTATATGAAAACGAGCGCTACACGCTAATGGGAGAAAATGATGGCTACCTCGTAAAGCGGCAGCCTTACACGACCGTGGGAAAATCTGTGCCGCTGGAATCGCTGAAGGAATTAGTAACCAACATTACCTTGGATACGATTCTTGTTCTGGATAAACTCGAGAAGAACAAAATCTTCGTGCTGAACAACATTTACTTTGAACTTGACAAATCGGACATCCGACCTGATGCAGCTGCGGAGCTAGATAAGTTGGTTGAACTATTGAATGATAACCCGGAAATCAAAATAGAAATGAGTTCTCATACGGACAGTATTGCTTCCAACTCTTACAATATTCAGTTGTCGCAGCGCAGAGCAGAATCTACCGTGGCTTATCTCGTGAGAAAGGGAATAGCTCCTGAACGAATGGTGGCCAAAGGCTATGGTGAAGAAAGACCAATCGCCCGAAATACCAATCCAGATGGATCAGACAACCCGGAAGGTCGCCAACGAAACAGAAGAACAGAATTCAAGATTCTTGAAATTGGTCCCGTTCAAAAGAAATCCGAAGATGAATTTGATGAGGACAGATACTTCAAGAATACCGACAACGACAATTGATTGGCAAAGGCGCAAATGACTTAGCGCCTCTTACATGATTCAATATCCTTTCGTAATTCCTTTCTCAATTGCGGGAACACCTTTCTTCATCCAGTCGGGTTCTGGCGCACGCTTTAAATAAAAATCAAAGAACTGCATCAAACGCACAGAATAGTCTTCCCGATTTTGTCGCTGCATCAGGTTGTGCACCTCTTCGTTATAAACGAGCATCCAAACTGGTTTTTCAAGTCTTCGCAATGCCATGTAAAACTCAATGCCCTGGTACCACGGCACAGCATCATCTTTATCATTCTGCATGATCAGCACAGGCGTGTTGATCTTATCGGCAAAAAACAATGGAGAGTTTTCAATAAAGTATAAGGGTTTCTGCCAAAGCGTACCTCCAATTCTGCTTTGAGATTGCTCGTATTGAAACATGCGACTAAAACCACTGCCCCAACGTATACCGCCATACGCACTTGTCATATTCACCACAGCCGCACCTGCACCGGCCGCCTTAAACAAGTTGGTCCGTGTAATCAGATAAGCAGTTTGATAACCACCCCAGCTCTGTCCTTGTACACCAATATTTTTTTCGTCTACAAAACCTTTTGCAATCATGGCGGTCACTCCTGGAAGAATAGCGTTATAGGCACTTTCACCGGGCAATCCGATCTTATACACGATATCCGGAACGAAAACCAGGTAGCCATTACTCACACACATGGTTCGTTGAATGGTGGAAGCCGAAGGTTGCGGTTTAAGATGAGAATATAATTCGTCACTGCTTCGGTCGTAGAAGTAAACGATCATTGGATATTTTCTCTTTGGATCAAAGTTTTCAGGCTTATAGAGCAATCCTTGCAAAGGCACGTTGTCCAACGAAGTCCAGCTCACTAACTCCACGTTGCCCCATAAATAATTCTTCACTTGTGGATTGGCGTTTGAAATCTTTACCGGTGCGTTGAAGGTCATGTTACTCGCCCATAAATCCGGAAATTCGGTGAAGCTTTCTCTGGTGAACAAGATCCGATCGGCATTCAGCGCTTTGATAGTTCCTGCATATCGGTGTGGCCCCGCCAGCAGTTTTTGTAACTGTCCGTTCTTAAGCGAGAGCTTATAATATCCAGAGGCCTTTGTTGTTTCATCAAACGATGATAAAAGAAGATCGGTATCCTTTTTTATAAATCGCTCCTCAGGGTCAAGTTTGACATAGCGAAAAACAACTTTCTGTTCACGGCCAACTTTTGTCAGATTAACCGGGGCGTTAACGCCCTTTGGATCGAGTGACCAGATATCATAGCGATCATAAACAAGCAGGCGTTGATCGTTTTCCAGCCATCCCATAGAACCATAAGAAGACGGATAATCGGGCTCGTCATTTTCTTCATCCGCAAACTTTACAGTAGTCGCTTTCGTAAGAGCTGCTGTTTTCTTGGATGCTACTTCATAGCTAAACCAGGAGGTATCTGGCAGGCTAAACCAAAAGAGATAATTTGCTTTCGGAGAAATGTTAATGCTGCCTTTGACTTTGGTGAGTACTTTGGTTTTAACACCATTGTTGATCTGGATGATATATGCATCGGCATAGCCAATGTTGTCGTGAAATTTGTGCCAGCGGTATGGTCTGTCGGAAATGCCAAGCGCTACGGATGCATTACCTTCGTCCGCCAGCGTAACATCCGGCACAGCTTCATTGGAAAGACAGGACAAGGTTTTTGTTGCCAAATTAAAAACAGAATAATAACTGCGCTTCCTTTCATTCTCAGCTTGCTTGTTCTGCTGCGGGTATAACACACTGTCCTTCCAGTTCCATACCTCTACCTTCACAATTTCCTCTTCCAGTTTTAGCGTATCCTGCAGAAGTGGTTTTGGAGAAAGCCCCAGAAAAAGTTTGCCTCCGTCTTTTGAAAATGCAGGAGTAAAGTATTCACTCACGATCCAGTCGGCAGGCACACCTTGCGTTTTTTCATCTACAACAAGTGAAGATTGTGCATCACCAGCTTTCCAATGGTGAAGTTTAAAGTACCGCATGGGCGCTTTGGTCGTATCGCTATCGACTAAAAAACTCGCCTGCATTCCATCTTCGCTTATGGCAAGCCCCTTGTACTTGAATTTGTTTTTTCCCTGGTAGAGCTGTTGTAGTTTTTGAGTTTGAAGGTCATACCAATAAACACCTGATGTTTGAGTACTATCATTGCCGGCAGACGCAAAAAGTAATCCCTGTCCAAATTTTGCGAACGCATATTCTTTGACGAATCCAAAAAGGGTTTCCGTACGATCAGACAATCTGCGCAATGTTAATGTGTAGCCATTGTCATCGTTGTTTTTCTTTATTTTTTTCTTCGTCTCGGAAGTTGTCTTTTTCTTAAGCGTATCGGCTTTGTCGGTAGCTGATTTTTTCTCCTCCGTTTTTGCTTCGAGTTGATACGCCATCCAACCACCGGCTTTTTGTGGAACCTTATACGATTTTACATTAGCAACCTTATCCAGTTTGCGACTCGTCAAATCGAAAATCCCAAGAGAGTCTTTTGGCAGTTCTTCCTTTTTCTTTTTTTTTCTGCGCAGCTCCTTTACTTTTTCCTTTTGCGGCTTAATTCTGAACACGGCATATTTACTATCGTACGTGAGCGCTACTTCTTCTGCACGTTGTACCGTGTCTTGTTTGGCAGTAATGAAATTATAGAGAGCGACCTTGCCATCGCCATCCTGAGGATTGATCAGTAATGCAGCATGGTTGCCATCATTCGTAATGGCTTTGTAAGAAATATCTTTCCAGCTGTCGTAGACCTCGTGACTAAGAGGTTTCTTTTGTATGGCGATCGTGGAAGATTTCTTCTGTGCCAATCCTGAAAAGGAAAGTGCGCACATCAGGACAACAAATAGCTTTTTCATCGGGCAAAGTTTGGTCGATGATAAAACTAAGGAAAGGAAGTTGGTTTTACGAATTTGAGATAAGATGGCAAAAGAAATAGCCACAGACTCACAGAATTGTATCATCTGTGAATCTGTGGCTATCGCACTTGAAATATAAGTTACCCTTTAAAATGCTTCAACTTAACAATCTCCTCCGGTTTTAAAAATCTCCACTCGCCACGGCCAAGGTCTTTCTTATCCAGTCCGGCATATACTGTACGATCAAGTCTTACCACCTGATATCCGAGCGTCTCAAAAATTCTGCGCACCACACGATTCCACCCAATGTGAATTTCAACTCCTACCGTTTTTCCATCATCAGAGACCATTGCAAGTTCATCTACCACTGCTTTTCCCTCCGGAAGACGAACACCTTCCTGAACTTTTATGAAATCATTTTTGGTGATTGGCTTATCCAATTCTACTTTATAAATCTTCTTGGCGTTATAGGATGGGTGCATCAGCTTTTCTGCGAGATCGCCATCATTGGTTAACAAAAGCAATCCCGTTGTATTTCTGTCCAATCTTCCAACCGGATAAATCCTTTCTTTGCAAGCACTCGCCACCAGATTCATAACCGTATTGCGCTCTTGCGGATCATCCGTTGTAGTGATAAATCCTTTTGGCTTATTCAACAAAAGATAAACAGGCTTCTCGGCTTTCAGCAACTTGTCTTCGTAACGAACCTGATCACCCGGCTTCACTTTATAGCCCAACTCGGTAATCGTTTCTTTGTTCACGGAAATCAAGCCCATGGTAATCAAATTATCTGCTTCTCTGCGCGAACAAACTCCACTGTTTGCGATGTATTTGTTCAGGCGTATCAATCCATCCGAGGGTTTCTCATCCCAGACTTTCGGCTTAAATGATTTTGCCGAGCGAATTATTGGCTTTTTAATGAACGGTCTTTTTTCTCCAAACGATTTCTTCTCAAACCCTTCTTTCTTCTCTGCATCTGCGCCTTCTACTTTCTTAACTGATTTTTTAAAGTCTGCCGAATAAGGCTTTGCTCCAGTTGGTCTTTCAAACTTATTCGGACGACCGAATCCACCAGAAGCGCCTCCTGTTTTACGAAATGGTTTTTCATCTCCGCCTTCCGCGCGCGGTGACTTAGAAAATCTTGGTTTATCCGATCCCGAATCAAGTGCGTCTCCGTCTCTCTTCTTAAAAGGTCTTTTAAAATCGGCACCTGGTCTATCCGATTTTTCAAATCTTCCTGGGCGACTAAATGAACCAGATGAACTTGATGTTTTACGGAAGGGTTTATCTGCTCCTCCTTCGTTACGAAAAGGTTTTGAGAATCCTGGTTTCTCTGATCTGGAATCAAAAGAATCTTCTCCTCTTTTAGTGAACGGTCTTTTGAAATCACCATCAGGTTTTCCAAAGCTTCCTTTTCTTCCAAAAGATGGCGAACCTCCTGTTTTGCGAAACGGTCTTTCATCACCGCCTTCAGAGCGAAATGGTTTTGAAAATTTCCGTGGTCCCTCAGAACGCGCTCCGAACGAACCTCCTCCTGATCGCTCATCGGATTTCCGGAACGTCTTTTTGAAGTCAGACGGACCAGATGCTCTTCGTTCGTCACCAAAAGAATCTGATTTTTTTTTGCCCCGAAATGCTTTTTCTGCACTCGACCTCTTTCCGAATGAGGTGGACTTGCCGCCCGGTTTGCTTTTATTATTTCTTTGCTGTGCCATTTCTAAAGTTAGTTACAATGTTTGTAGATAAAAAAGCCCCCTTCTTCCGTCATCCGGAATGAAGGGGGCTGGATAAATAGTTTGTGTTATTGATTGTCGTTGGCTTCTCCGATTGTGTTCACCTCCTGAGTGAAATCTTTTGGAGTCGGCAATTCATTGATATCGTTGATACCGAAATACTCCATGAACTTCGCACTTGTTCCGTATAACATTGGGCGTCCGATGGTGTCACCTTTCCCGCGAATTTCAATTAAACCTTTATCAAGAAGTTTCTGAATCGCATAGTCGCAGTTCACACCGCGAATGTTTTCCACTTCTGTCTTGGAGATGGGCTGCTTGTACGCAATGATTGACAAGGTTTCCATCGCAGAGGTTGACAATCTCTTCTTTGACTGTTGCTTCAGCATAATGCCAATGCTTGCCTGGTAAGCGGGCTTGGTCAGGAACTGAAAACCACCACCACCTTTGTAGAGTTGAAAGGAATACTCTTCTGCCGTAAATTTCTCTTCAATGCGTTGGATTGCTGCCGTGATATCTTCTTCGGGAACATCCGCATTAAACATTTCTGATAAGCACGCTTTGATGTCAACCACCTTGGTAGGTGAAGGCGAACAAAAAATTAAGGCTTCAACGTGGTTCTGTAAAAAATCCATAATAAAAATTTTCCTGTCGCCAGTTACCGATAACAGGCAACTGGTAACGGGTTTAGTCTTGCTTCATCATTTTAGCCTCGATAGATTGTGTTGTGTGTGGCACAGCAATCAATCTCTCCTTTGAAATCAACTTACCTGTTACGGTGCAAATTCCATACGTGCCATTTTTAATTCTGACCAATGCATTCTCAAGGTTGGTCATGTATTTCAATTGGCGGGCTGCCAGCTGACTCAGATTTTCTTTTTCAGCAGTCTCAGCGCCATCTTCCAAAACTTTTGTATTGCCACCAGAAGTGCTATCGGTGCCAGCATCATTATTGCGATTCAACGTCTCTTTCAAAATCTTGAATTCTTCGCGGGCTTTCTCAAGCTTCCCTTTGATCAGCACTTCAAATTCTTTCAACTCTTCTTCGCTGTAACGCGTCTTGTCATCTGGTGTAGAAGACTTCGCTGGTTTATGCGCGATAGGACGCTGTGTTAATATTGGAAAAATATTCAACTGCGGTGAAGTTGCCGGAATGGCCATAGCTTCTTGCTTTCTCGTCAATGGCTTTGGTTCCTTTGCAGCCTTGGGGGCTTTCACCACTACTTCTTTCTTTGGAACAATTTTCTTGGCAGGAGCAGCCTTCTTGGCTTCTACTTTCTTAGCTACCTTTTTTGCCGGAGCTGGCTTCTTAGCTGCTTTAGCTTTCGCCTTAGGAGCTACTTTTTTCGCTTTTGGCTTAGCCTTAGCGGTTGGTTTTTTGGCTGCTTTGGCAGAAGACTTTTTATTTGATTTGGCCATAAAAAATTCTCGTTTAAAGTATTTAAAAAAGATGCGCAAAAATACGGGGTCGCACCTAAAACAAAAAATGTATTCGAATTAATTCCCATCTTAATAAAAACGGAAAAAGCCTTTTTCAGCCTCATTTCAAGCTTTTAGTAGCCGCCTTTGATGGCCTGCAATACCTGACTTGAATCCAGGAAGAAATAAATGAAGAAAGCGTTGAGGCAAAGGGCCGAAAGGAAATTGAGCCACATTGTATTTCGATGATTGGCCTGCTGCGGATGGCGGCTGACTACATAAAACCAAACCAGGAAATAGATCACGACCGGACCGAGAAAAAACAAAAATGCAAGACCGTATTGCAACGAATAAAACGCATAAAAATAAGAGACATAACCCACGGCCGCGAAAAGAAAAACAACCAGCACAAAAACAAATGTACCGCGAATGCCAAGCACGAGGCTTATCGTTTTATCGCCTCGTTTTGAATCTTCTTCGTGTTGATAAATCTGCGTCATCGGATAGGTGCCGATTAACAATAAGCTCGAAAGGCCTGCCGGAACCAGCACACGCGCACTCCAAAGATTTTCAATATCAAAATTATTAATGCCTACATAACACATGAGAAAGGTGAAGCATCCTTGAAAGAAGGCAACCGTAATCAATCCTCCAATCGGAAACTTCTTTAGCCGGATAGCAGGATGACTGTATGCTTTTGATGCCAGTCCATACACAAGAAGCATAATAGAAAACAACAAACTGATTTTGATAAAGCCAAGTACGATGGCTGCACCGTCAAACAAGAGCGATGTATGATACAAACCTTTATGTACAGGTGGTGGATTTTTAAGACCACCAATGCTGCCTTCATCCTTGTCAAAATAACTATTGTATCCATTGCTGGCAGGATACAACAATAAATGAATGATTACGAACGACCAGATCAATCTGGGCTCACTAAAATTTGGGGATATTCCCAATGCAAAAAGATAAACCGGCAACAGAAAAAAGGAAAACGGAATCCGCAGATGAAGCCAGGTTGATTTCGAAAACATATCGATGAACTATTTCAACAAGATAGGTTTTTTTAGGTTATACTTACACAGATGAGCTACATCACCGCGATTGGCACGGCCACACCTCCTCACAAATTTGATCAATCGGTCATCGCAGATTTTATGGTGCGTGCCATGCAATTGAAAGGTGATGACGAGCGAAAACTAAAAGCGTTGTTTCGGGCAACGGGCATTGAATCTCGTTATTCTGTATTGGACGATTATGGAAAGCTGAATGGATTTGACTTCTATTCCAACACAGAAGACTTAGAACCATTTCCCTCCACAAAAAAAAGGCTTAATCTTTTTCGTCAGCATGCCGTTGGCCTAAGCCTCAAAGCAATTCACTCTTGCCTGTCAGAAAGCGTGATCGATTTACAATCCATCACACATTTGATTGTGGTGAGCTGCACCGGCATGTACGCGCCGGGTCTGGACATCGATCTTGTTAAATCATTAGGGCTAAAGTCATGCATCCATCGCACGTGCATTAATTTCATGGGATGCTATGCGTCCTTCAATGCCTTGAAACTTGCCGACACTTTTTGCAAAGCGGATAAAGCATCCAGAGTTTTGATTGTTTGCACCGAGTTGTGCACGCTTCACTTTCAAAAAGAAAGCAGCGAAAACAATATGTTGGCCAACGCTTTGTTTGCCGATGGGTCTGCCGCACTGCTAATAGAATCAACTCCCCGCAAAGGTTTGAATCTGTCGCTTGAAAATTTCTATTGCGATCTCGCCTATGAAGGAGAACAAGACATGGCGTGGTCGATTGGTGATTTGGGATTTGAAATGCAATTGTCTTCTTATGTTCCGGGCGTCATCCGAAAAGGAATTAATGAACTCACTGCCTCGTTGTTATCGGGCATTTCGTTGAAACTTTCTGACATCACTTTCTATGCTGTGCATCCCGGAGGAAAGAAAATTTTAGAAGCCATTGAAAAAGAACTCGGCCTGACAAAAGAGCAAAACCAATTTGCGCACAATGTGTTGCGAAAGTTTGGTAACATGTCTTCACCAACAGTGCTTTTTGTTTTGGAAGAATTGTTGAAAAGCCTGCAACCAGCTGATACCGGAAAACGGATTCTAAGTTTTGCTTTCGGTCCGGGATTGACATTAGAAAGCATGGTTCTGACCATCGAGCGTCATTAACATGATTGACTTCACCACGCGATCGACAGGAACTGAGATCATGGATGATTTGGATTGCCAGGGTGAAGTGGTGGATCAAACTTTACGTGAACTTGATTTCATCAATCATTGGCTGGGTGGAAATGCCGTTACACTCCACGGACTGAACGAACTACTGTCAAAATCTCAGGCTCAAAATATTTCAATTGCCGACCTTGGTTGCGGAAGTGGTGAAATGCTGCGACTAATTGCCTCGCAAGAATTACAAAGCGAAAGGCAAGTAAATCTTTTGGGCATCGATGCAAATCCCAACATCACTTCATTTGCTGAAGCCCATTCAAAACAATACACCAATATTCATTTCGAAGCACTGAATATTTTCTCGAAAGACTTTCAACAAAAAAAGTTTGACATCGTACTGGCAACTTTATTTTTTCATCACTTCAGCAACGAGCAATTGATTCAATTCTTCAAACAACTGAAAGATCAGGTGACGATCGGCATTATTATTAACGACATTCATCGTCATCCCCTCGCCTATCATTCAATTCGTATCCTTACCAAATTCTTTTCAAAATCTTCGATGGTGCGTTTTGATGCTCCACTTTCGGTGTTGCGTGCCTTCACCAAAAATGAGTTGGTTACGATTCTTGACAAAGCTGGCATCACCAATTACTCTTTGAAATGGAAATGGGCCTTTCGCTGGCAGATCATCATACGTTTCAATTAACTATCCCCATCGACCAGTTTTCTGGCACAATTTTTTCTAATTTCGTACACGAGAGCTATCAAAAGCTACATCTGAAAACTCATTCTTATGAAAACAAAAATCCTTTTTCTTGCCGTAATAGCCATCGCTACTGCTTGCTCCAACGGTATACTTGGTAAAAAAGTAAAAGAGCCTTTTCAAGGTTCAGCCTACGAATCCAACAATCGCTTCTTCCGCGCAACTGGTAAAGGCGAAAGCTCTGCAGACAACATTGCACGTGGCAAAGCCGACATTGAAGCAAAATCAATTTTAGCCGGCCAGGTCAACACCACCATGAAGCAAGTAGCCGATCAATATTTAGGTCAGGCTGAAAACGCAAACGCTGCCGATGTAGCCGACAAATTTCAAAGCCTGGTGCGCGAAACCATGAACACCGACATTGCCGACCTCAGAAAAATTGGAGAAGAAAAATTTTATAACGAGAAAGAAAAAAAATATACCGTCTTCATTGCCTACGAAATCAAGAAGAATGCCATGTTCCGCTTCATGAAAAAACAAGCCAAAACCGATCAAAAGATTGACGAGCGTCAGCAGGAAGTGATTCAGAAAATTTTGGATGAGGAGTTGAAGAAGACCGAAGAAAATTAGTCAATGGTCAGTGGTCAATAGCAAATGGGAGAACAAACCATTGACTATTGTCCATTGACCAATTAATTTATTTACTCTCCAACATTTTCTCAGCCGTATCGGCAATCTTCAATTGCTCAATAAAATTTCCGATGTCGCCATTCATGACTGCCGGCAAGTTGTGTTGCGTATAGCCAATGCGGTGATCCGTCACGCGGCTTTGCGGATAATTATACGTCCTTATTTTCTCTGAGCGGTCACCACTGCGCACCTGGCTTTTGCGAGAGGCTCCAACTTCAGCTTGTTGCTTTTCCACTTCACGCTCATACAATCTGGCTCTTAACATGGCCATAGCGCGTTCGCGGTTGCCAAGTTGTGATCGTTCTACCTGGCATGTTACCACAATGCCCGTTGGCTTGTGCGTCATTTGCACTTTCGTTTCTACTTTGTTCACGTTCTGTCCACCAGCACCACCCGATCGTGATGTGATCACTTCAATATCAGCAGGATTAATTTCTACTTCCACTTCTTCTGCTTCCGGCAAAACAATCACCGATGCAGCCGATGTGTGCACGCGACCTTGTGTTTCCGTTGCAGGCACACGCTGTACACGATGCACGCCCGATTCATATTTAAAAATTCCGTAGGCTCCTTCGCCTTCAATACTGCTGATCACTTCTTTGTAGCCTCCGGCAGTACCTTCGGTTACATCCATCACCTGCATCTTAAATCCTTTCTCTTCGCAATAGCGCTGATACATTCTCCACAGGTCACCTGCAAAAAGCGAAGCTTCATCTCCACCGGTGCCGGCCCTGATCTCAAGAATAATATTCCGATCATCGTTCGGATCTTTCGGCATCAGCAAGTCTTTAATGGCTGCATCCAGTTCATCTCTCTTGGGCGTAAGCTCATCCAGTTCCATTTTTGCCAACTCACGCATCTCCGGGTCTTTTTCTTTCTCCAGTATTTCTTTGGCGTGATCAATCCCCGCTACTGTTTTGGCAAACTCATCGTATTTCTTCACCACCTTTTCCAGGTCGCGATACTCTTTGCTCAGTTGGCTGAACTTCTTGATGTCCTTCATCGTCTCAGGTTGCGCCAGCAACTGACCCACATCTTCAAACCTGAGCTTTATTTCTTCCAGTTTCTCAATCATAATTCAAATCCCAAAATTCCGATAGCTTTCGCAATTGGGCGGGCAAAGTTAAGAAAATAGATGATGATGGATTGCTTTTTGGCAGCCTGGCCTGCCAGAAGCTTTTAGCGTAGGCAGATGCTCGCAAATATGTTTTGTCACCTCCCATGTCACCTGAGTTGATTAACTTCACGCTGATATTCCCGATATGAAAAACGTTATTCTCATTTCTTTTATAATCCTTACCGCTTGTGGCGGAACACTTACTGACGAGCAGCGAAAAAAAGCGCGCGAGGCAATTGACCAGGGTCAGCTAAAGCGCGTCACCGATTCTGAAATAACAGAAGCATCGTTTGCATTGGGCCGATCCATTACACAACTAATTGAACAAAAAGACAAACAGCTGAACAATCGCGCCTTCCTGGATTCTCTTCAAAATGTTTACCACGTTGAAATCATTTCGATGAAGCCTGGTGACTCTACGAGTCGCGCGGTGGAGAAACAAATCATTGATGCCTATATAGCCGGAACGGGTCAAGTAGAACTGAACGATAACATCCAAAAACTCGGTAAAGATTCCATCTTATACACAAAGCCAATTTTAAAAGAACGGCCAGATGGCTCGGTGGAGTTCACGAAGGCGCTCGGCATCCGCATGCCAAAAAAAGAAATTGTGCTTTCAATCAAAGATTAGCCTTTCGCTTACTTGTGATGCCAACTCTTGCTTATAAAATTTCTCCCTTAAGCGAACAGGCACTCACCATTCAACTCGGTAATGCCATCTCTGAAGAAACCCGTCTGAAAGTTCTTCGCGTTTTTTACGCCTTACAGGAAAACAAACCCGATTACTTTCTGGATATCATCCCCGCTTACGCAGATGTCACGGTTGTGTATGATCTGGCGACCAAAAGACATCATCCCTCTGCGTTTGAATTTGTAAAAGCTGAGATTGAAAAAAGATTGAGCAACATTTCCAAAGTTCCACCTATCCACTCGCGTCACGTAAAAATTCCGATCTGTTATGAACCTGAATTTGCCCTAGATGCCAAACTAGTTTGCCAGAAGAATAAACTCACTTTCGATCAAGTGGTAGAACTTCATACAGCCGTTACCTATCAAATTTTCATGATTGGCTTTCTGCCCGGCTTCGCTTACATGGGGCCTGTCGATCCACAGCTTGAAATACCTCGTTTATCCACGCCACGAAAACTTGTGCCGCACGGTAGCGTTGGCATTGCTGGCTTGCAAACAGGAATTTATCCGTTGGATTCACCTGGCGGTTGGAACATCATCGGAAGAACTCCTCTCTCGATTTTCGATGCTGAGCGAAACGAACCCACCTTCTTTCAACTTGGTGACCGGGTTTCCTTTGAAGCTATTTCCAAAGCAGAATATAAGAACTACACAGCCACTCATTCTAACACTAACATCTGATGAGTCTTGAAGTAATCAAAGCTGGTCTTCACGATACGTTTCAAGACGCTGGTCGTTGGGGCCATCAACATCTTGGTATCAATCCGAGCGGGGCGATGGATGTTGCGGCTCAAAAGGTTGCAAATGCATTAGTTGGAAATAATCCAAACGAAGCGGTATTGGAAATGGGGTTTCCGTCAGCAACACTTCTATTTAATGAAGCGGCATTGATTGCTTTGAGTGGTGCAGACTTTGGGGCAACGCTGGATAAAAAAGCGGTCGCTATTAATCAACTGTTCCTCGTTCCCGCTAAAACTATTCTCTCCTTCACGCACGTTCACAATGGAAACTTTTGTTATCTGGCTGTCCGGGGTGGTTTTCAACTGCCAGACTGGCTTGCCAGCAAGAGTACAAATATGAAAGCAAGTGCTGGCGGCTGGCAGGGGAGAACATTGAAGAGGGGTGATTGCATTCCCTTTCAACATAGTTTGGCAACCACGGATGCTATAACGAGTTTCAATTGGAAGGCAAATGTTACTGAGATTTATCCAGCCACTCCGTTCGTTCATTGCCTTGAAGGGAACGAGTTCGGTTGGCTCACAAAAAAATCAAAGACCGATTTATTCAAGACAGCTTTTCAACTCGGTCAACAAAGCGATCGCATGGGCTACCTGTTGAAAGGGATTGAACTAAAACAGGAAAAGAAAAAGGAGTTGATATCAACGGCCGTTTCATTTGGTACCGTTCAACTTTTGCCAAATGGACATCCAATTATTTTGATGGCCGATCATCAAACAACAGGCGGTTATCCACGCATTGCCCAGGTAATTAAGACCGATCTTCCAAAGCTGGCGCAAATGCGGCGGGGGGAATCACTGTCGCTTAAAATGGTAACGCTGCAACAAGCGGAAGATCGCTGGTTGATGCAAGAAAGTTTGTTGCGTAAGATTGCAATAGCATCAGCATTGCAATTGAAAGCACGATCTATACTTAGCGAAAGGCCTTAATGTTCCTTATGACAAACTCAATTGATATTAATTGTGACATGGGCGAAGGAATGCCAGGCGATGCAGCCATCACGCCTTACATCAGCAGTGCCAATATTGCATGTGGCTATCATGCTGGCGATGAAAGCATCATGCGCAAAACAATTGAGCTTTGCCTGAAACATAATGTTGCAATTGGTGCACACCCTGGATTTGACGACAAAGAAAATTTTGGACGAGTAAATCACCAGCTTTCTGAAATAGCTTTATATGATCTCATCAGCAAACAGATTTCTTTGCTAGACCTTCTTTGCCGTGACGCTGGAGCAACTCTTCATCATGTAAAACCTCATGGCGCCTTGTACAACATGGCCGCAAAAGATCAACAAATGAGTCGGGTTATTTCAAAGGCGGTAAAAGATTTTAATCCAAAACTACTGCTATACGGACTTAGCAACAGCTACCTGATATCGGAAGCAAAGGCACTGGGTTTGGCAACAGTCAACGAAGTATTTGCCGACCGCACGTATCAACGCGATGGATCACTAACACCGCGCACCCATGAAAACGCACTGATCACCAATACTCAACAATCGCTGGCACAGGTGATGCTAATGATTCAGGAACAGAAAGTAAAATCTGTTACAGGAGAAATGATCCCTATGCTTGCTGATACGCTGTGCTTGCACGGTGATGGAAAGTATGCCGTTTCCTTCGCGAAGGAAATCAATGATTATTTGAAGATGAACGGAATTAAAATCCAATCACCTAATTGAAATGAAGGCTGGCCTGGTCTTTAGTAACATTTAAAGTACCTGATCCTCCATGCCGCCAGGCAAGATTAGGTGCTTCATGCCCGATTGGAAAGTTAAACGCCACAGGATAAGAGTGCTCTTTCACTTTATCCAAAATTATTTCTTCGACTGTTTGTCCAAAGCTAGTATCGGAATCGTGAATGTCTGTCATGTAACCGATGATCAACCCGGCAAGGTGATCAAGTTTACGGGTTCTCTTCAGGTGAGTGAGCATCCGGTCAAGTTTATACCGATACTCGCCAACTTCTTCAATTACTAATATTTTGCCATCTGTATTGATTTCAGTTTTTGTACCAAGTGAATCTGTCAGCAGCGTCAAGTTACCGCCAATCACCTCACCGGAAGCAACGCCCACTCTGTTGAGCGCTGATGGCATAGCATTTATCGCAACTGCTTCCCCAAACAAAACCCGTTTCAGACTTTCAACTGATTGGGCGTGTTCTGGTTTAGGAAATTGAATCGGCATCACGCTGTGGATACTTTCATAACCCAGCTGATGTAATTTGATATGAAGCGCGGTTACATCACTAAAACCAATAATCCACTTCGGATGTTGTATAAATCTTGAGAAATCAAGTCGATCGATAATACGGGTGGTTCCGTAGCCTCCTCGTGCACTCATGATGGCTTTAACTTTTGGATCATCCAACATCGATTGAAAGTCAATCCACCTTTCATCATCTGAACCAGAAAGATATTCATGCGATTCACTGAAAATATGTTGGCCTGTTTCAACTTTTAATCCCCATGATTCCAAAATTGGAATAGCGTGTAACAAGCTTTCCTTTTTGATCTTTGCTGCCGGAGAAACTATGGCTATTGTATCTCCGGGAAATAAGAATGTAGGTCGCATGAATTAAAAGTAATAAAAAAGCCCCCCGATAAATCGGGAGGCTATAAACTTTAAACCTGAAAATTCTAGTTGGTCTTGGTAACAGGCGCTGGTGCCGGTGTAATGCCAAGCTTTTTCAATACCAGCAATGAAATGTCATATTTATCATCGCTGTAAAGAAGAATATCACCGCCATTTGGCATTTGAGGAGCGAAAATAAAAGCATAGCCATTTTCCTTTGCTACATCTTCAATGGCTTTGCCCACTTTGGAATAAACGGGTGCCATCAATGTATTTTGTTTTGTTTGCAAAGAAGTAGAGGCATCTTGCTGAAACTTCTGAATGCTTTCCTGCATGCCTTGAAGCTCACGTTCCTTGTCGGCACGAATGGCATCTGGTGTAGTTGCCGGCATTGCCTGATAAGCTTTGTACTTGGTTTCCAACTCCGAGCTTTTCGCTTTTAACTGATTTTCCAGCTGAGAACTGAACGTTTTCAAATCGCTGTCAATCTGCTTGTACTCGGGCATTTGTGAGAATATGTAGTCCCAGTCGGCATAGCCCATTTTCTGAACGACTGGTGATTGTGTTTGCGCGTAAGTCGCAACAGAAGCGCAACCTAATAAAATCAAAAGAAGAAATGTTCTCATTACTGTGTTAGTTAGTTGTTTGGTTATTTAATCTTATCGTTAGGGTCTCCCAACCCGAGTTCTTCCAACACAAAGTCGGTATAATCATGCCTTGGATCGGTATAGATCATCACCAGCTCCCCGGCCTTGTCAAAAATGATGGCCAACCGGTTTGCCTTCGCCACTTTCTCTACCGCATCAAAAATTTTGTCCTGCAAAGGTTTAATCAATTCTTGTTTTTTCAAAAAAAAGAGTCCGCCAAATCCAAAAACCTTTTTTTGATATTCTTTCAAATCAGTCTCTTTTCTTTTTAACTCCGTCAGTCGCTCCTGCTTCATTTCTTCAGTCAATAACACCTGCTCAGCCTGAAAACTGCTATAAAGGCCCTCTACCTTCTTTTGCATTTCCTCCACTTCCTTTTGCCAGCCGACCGAGAGTTGATCAATTTCATCCTGAGCTTTTTTATATTCGGGCATCTTTCCCAGAATAAAATCGGAGTCGATGTAGCCGAACTTCTGAGCTGAAACAAAATTCAGGCCTAAAACAAAAACTGTAGCTGCTGCTGCAAAAAGCTTCATTTTATCGGATTTGTTGCCCAATCGTGAAGTGGAATTGCGAACCACTTTTTTGAGTAGCTCCGGGCAACGTATCGAAGCCATAGGCCCAGTTCAGACCGATGAGACCAAAGGCCGGCATAAATATTCTCGCTCCAAAACCTGCCGACTTGTAAAGCTCAAACGGGTTATATTTTTTGTAGTCGTTCCAGTTGTTGCCCGCTTCAGTGAACACGAGGCCGTAAATCGTTGCTGTTTGACCTGTTGTAACCGGATAACGTAATTCCAATCCGAGCTTAGAATAAGTTGTACCGCCTTCAATCAATGGATTGTTCGGATGGCTTTGCCCACGTTGTGTAAAGTAAGGAGGAGTCACCTGATTGTTCGGATAGCCTCTCAAGCCGATAATGTCCTGGCCAAGTACATACGAATTAAACCCTCCGGCCAATCCATCGCCACCAACCAGGAAGCGACCAAATGGCCCTGGCTGCAGGAAGTTCGAATAGGTTCCGATGAAACCAAAGTGCGCCTTGCTTTCCAATACAAGACTGCGTCCGTTGGGTTTAGAGCTTCCCAGTATCTTCATGTAGAACTTCGCATCAAACATCCACTTGTTTTGCTCTACCCACCGGTAACGATTATTTACATTGTCGTAATAGCTTGGATCTCTCCACTGCGAATAAGGTGGCGTTAAAATCATCGCGAGGGAAATAGTAGATCCCTGAGTGGGATACATCGGATTGTCAATACTGTTGCGTGCAAGAGTTGTGTTCAAATTGAAATCGTAGGTTACTCCCTCTGCAGGTAACGCTGACGAGCCAAAGTAATTGTTGTATCTGTATTGTAAGAAAGACAGTGAATTCGTGAGCGAGAAATAGTTATCGGGCCACTCCAGCCTTCTGCCCAGACCAACGGTGATACCACTCTGCTTAAGTGACGACCTATCGCTGAATTCATAATTAGCCTGAGCCAATCGGGAGATGGATTTATTCAAGCTGATGGTAAATGAATTGGGCTTTCTGCCGCCAAGCCAGGGTTCGGTGAAAGACACACTATAGCTCTGATACGATTTTCCATTGGCCTGTGCTTGCAACGAAAGACGTTGACCATCACCGACAGGCAGCGGACGCCATTTATCCGGATGCGGAATATTACGCATTGAGAAGTTATTGAATGTGATACCCGCAGTACCTACAAATCCGTAGTAACCTCCCCAACCACCAGACAATTGTATCTGATCGTTGGATTGTTCTTCTACTTTCCATTCAATATCAACCGTGCCATCAGCAGGGCTTGGGCGAATATCTTGTTCTACCTTTTGAGGATTGAAATATCCCATGGCCGACAACTGTTGCTGCGTGCGAATGATGTCTGATCTTCTGAATTTCTGGCCGGGAATGGTACTAAGCTCTCTGCGAATTACATGATCGCTTGTTCTTTCATTACCGCTAATGATCACCTCATCAATGATCGCCTGATCACCTTCAAAAATTCTCATCTCAATGTCAATCGAATCGCCCACCACCGCAACCTCTACTGGTGTTACCCGAAAAAACAGATAACCATCGTCCATATAAAGGCCGCTGATGTCTGCACCTTTCGGGTTAAAGGTTGTCTTTTTATCGATCATCTCTTTGTTATACACATCGCCTTTTTTTATGTCCAGAATTTTGTTCAGCGTAGCGACAGTGTGCAGGTAGTTGCCCGTCCAGAAGATATTTCTGAAATAATACTTTCTTCCTTCAGACACCTTGAACTTAATGTCAATGGTCTTGTCATCGTGAGCAACGATTGTATCCGAGATTATTTCGGCATCTCGATAACCTTTGGTGTTATAGTACTCAATCATCTTCAGCTTATCGGCTTCAAACTCTGAGCGTATAAATTTCGAACCGCTGAAAAAATTAAGCTTCACATTCTTGTTCACGAATTCCTTAACGTCCCTCCAACTGACATCGTAACTTGAATCCAAAACCTGAAAGACTTTTCTCGGCTTAAAGTCGAGTAGCATACCGAGGAAGACACGATGCAAAGCAAAACGCGCATGCTCGTGTGTCTTTTTCATGGGCTTCTTCAATTTAGAAGCACTGATGTTGTCGTTTCCTTCGAACAGAATTTCATTGATGCGAACTTTGGTTTTCAGATCCACATCAATCCGAAGCCTGATGCCGCCACGGTTGAGTGTATCGGCTTCCTGAAATACTTTCACCGCAGTATTTAAAAATCCTTTTTTGGTAAAGTGTTTTTTCACGGTGAGTTCCGTGTTACGAATCATGGCATCGTTTACGATCTTGCCTTTGATTAACGTAAGGTCTTCTTTAAGAGCCGACTGCTTCCCTTTTGCAATGCCTGAGAAATAGTATTCGGTCAGTCGCGGACGCTCTGAAAGTTTGATCGTTAAGAAAACATTCTGACCTTCAATTCGATCGACTAAAATCTGGGCATCTCCTACCAGTCCGTGTTTCCAGAGTTTTCGAAGCGCTCCTGAAATCTGATCGCCCGGTATTTTTACTTTGTCTCCGATTTTTAAACCAGTCAGCGAGATCATCGCATTTTTGTCGAGGACGTTAAGGCCTACTACTTCAATGCCCCCGATATAGTATTCGAGAGGGTTGGCATAGTTGAGAGTTGATTCTGTGGGGGCAGGTTGAGCCGCTTTTTCACGGCTTTTTCTGAATTGCGCGAAGACGGTTGGAGCTCCTAAAAAAATGATCAATACGACAGTAAAAAATCTCTTCATCACACGTTACACAGTTCTTTCCAAAACCTTTCCAAATCTTCTTTCTCTTTTCTGGTAGGCACAAATAGCTTCATGCAAATCTTCTTTGCGAAAATCCGGCCACAACGTTTTTGTTACGTAAAGCTCCGTGTAGGCGATTTGCCACAATAAAAAATTACTTACTCTCATTTCTCCACTTGTTCGGATTAGCAACTCAGGATCAGGAACACCGGCTGTTTCGAGGTAGTTGCCAAACATGGCTTCATCAATGCTGTCCACGGCAACTGCTCCTTCCTTAACATCCTTTGCAATCTTCTTCACTGCTTTTACAATTTCCGACCGTCCACTATAACTGAGTGCCAATAACAATGTAAGGCCGCTATTATTTTTTGTTGCGTCAACGGCTTCGCGGAGATTGTCCTGGCATACTGGAGGAAGATGACCCAAGTCTCCAATCGTGATAAGCTTTACTTGATTTTCATGTAAGGTCTTAATCTCCTTCTTAAGCGTATTGACCAACAACTCCATGAGGCCGTCCACCTCGTCTTTCGGTCTTCCCCAATTCTCTGTGCTAAATGCGTAGAGCGTTAAATATTTTATACCAAGTTCACCGCAACCTTCCGTCACATCTTTGACGGCCTGAATCGCATTGCGATGTCCAAAAATTCTGGCCGCGCCTTTTCCTGTTGCCCACCTGCCATTGCCGTCCATGATAACGGCAATATGCCTTGGCAAATTATTGAAGTCTATATTTTCCTTGAAAGAGGCCACAAGCGTGCAAAAGTAGCCTATTTTTTTAAACTAATCACCTCAATTTTAGGCCCCTAACTACGGGATCTAAACTAAGATGTCAGACCGTTAGAAATAGTTTGAATTACCGGTAAGGATTCGTAGGGCAGGGTATATCGTAGAGCGTGCGGGTAATTGTTACCCCGGTAAAAAAATAATTATCGTTGTCGTATCGATTACCGTATTGATAATTCTTGACCGAAAGATCACCGTCAGAAATATTGTCGAGGTAATCAAAAAATGTCTTCCGCACACCAATCTCGGCTGCAAGGTACCACCTCGGATTAAGTACATACTTAATGCCTGCACCAAAAGGAATGGCTGGCTGGACATTGCTGTACTCCGCATTCTTTTGCACATTTCCAGACATGATGAAAAGTGAAAAGCCTGCAAACAGGTAGGGCGTAAATCTCAGCCTTCGTTTGCTATCACGCCAATCCAGAAAATGATACTCAAACGTGGTAGATGCCTCCAGCAGAAAAAGGTTAAAGCCAGCCGCGCGTTTAGTGGCGAAAGCATCAACGGGCCGTTTGTCACTAGCTGCGAGTTTTCCTCCTGTTAAAGAAGTTCTGAAACTGACAACTTTGCTGATGTTGTTTCGATAGAAGGCGGTGCCGGCAGGCCGATAGTCGAGGATGTTGTAATTGCGCACCAGGTCCCCTGTATAATTAAACGCTCCAACGCCAAAACCAAATTCGGAGCGTTGTGAGAGCTGGGCCACGGCTATATTTGAAATGAGAAGCAAGCTACCCAGACAGATGATCCTCAACCCGTGTTTCCACGAAATATTAGCCATTATCTAAACTTAGCCTTATGGAAGGTTGCGCCAAGAATGTAAGTGAGTCTGATACTAGTAACCATATAGATATCACGGTCGTTTTTGCTACCCCTCATGTTGTCCGGATATTCATGACCGTATCCCGCCTGGACAGTTATACCACTCGGTGTTATTACCGGGGCGGTAGGCATACCCGGTATTTCATTCGTTCGATATGACATTGCTTGTGCTAATGGCGATTTTAATTTTTCCAGACCAACGTAATTTTTACTCACATCGTCTATATAATCGGTGAAAGTATATCGATAGCCGATATCTGCCCATAAGTCCATGACCTCGTTAATCCTAAATCTAACGCCAGCTCCAAAAGGAATAGCAAATTGGAAGGCTTTATAGGGCTTGATTCCATAATTTGCATCTGTGGGATCAAGTGTTGAGTATTGCCCTTCCGTTCCAAGAGGTCTTAGTTTTACCCATTTTCCTGCCTCAGCCAGAGGAGCCCCAGTGAGGTCCTTTGCTGGGGCGATTGCTTCTGGTGCATTGATGAAACCTGCGGCACCAGCATACACATAGGGCGTCCACTTAACGCGACTAATGTATGTAGCTTCATTCTTAAATAGATCTATTACTGCTACAACAGAAAATTCTTTTATCTGATTTCTGAAAGACAAATTCCTTTTATAGCGAGATGCTGCGTTGTCATTTGTAGGATCAGCTGACTTAGCATCCGAACCTTTTAGAACCCCGTACATAAACTGACCCTGTAGAGAGTATCTTGGACCAAACCGGTGTGTAAAGCTTAGGCCGAGGCCAGGACGCGTAAAGGAAATATCCGTGCTCACACGGTTAGGGCGCGGGGCAATGTCTCCGTAATAGTTCAAGGCATTCACAGAAAAACCAAGCGAGTTATACTTCTTCTCCTTGGTAAATCCCTGCTTCTTTCCTTTAAAATGAGAAATGCGCTTATTATTCTTTTTTATTGATTTCCTATTCAACTGCGCCATGGAGTCGGTCGCGAGAAAAGCAACCAACAGGAAAGGGAGCAACGCCAACGATAACTTTCTCATACTGAACAGATTTGCCGAACTACAAAACTATTAAAATTACCTCAATTTCTAGTCATTCCTGAGCCATTATGTCTAAGGGGCTTCAGCAATCGATCTAAATCACTTATTTATTTCAATTTTTAATTCCTGATGTCCAGCCCCCAACTCAACTTCTGACGCAGGGTTTTAAAATAATGACTGCCCTGAAGCTGAATCAACTTCACTTTGAAAGGACTCTTCTTAATCGTGAGACTGATCGTTTCGTCAATAGATGCAAAGCGCGAATCAAGAGAGATTAGGAATTTCTTGCTTCTGCCTTCTACTTGAAAAGAAATCTTCGAATTATCCGACAATACAATTGGCCTAGCAGTAAGATTATGCGGACTGACGGGTGTTATGATAAAGCTTTCCGACTTCGGGTAGACGAGCGGTCCGCCACAACTTAACGAATAGCCTGTTGAACCTGTTGGCGTGGAGACAATCACTCCGTCTGACCAATAGGAATTCAGCAACTCGCCATCAACAAAAACATGTACCGTAACCATAGAAGAAGAGTCCTTCTTCATGATGGTAAAATCATTCAGTGCGAAATTAAGTCCGTCAAATAGCTTCGCATCAGACTCCAACTCCAGTACAGTACGTGCATCTATTTTGTAATTGCCTTTAAAGATGCTTTCCAGTGCCGAATCGGTCTCTTCGCGGCTAGTGGTTGCCAGAAATCCAAGCCTGCCGGTATTAATGCCAAGTATTGGAATCTCATGCTTTCCAACATAGGTTACCGTTTCAAGTAAGGTTCCGTCTCCTCCCAACGACAAAAAGAAGTCGAAGTTTTTTAAGTTATCACCATGATCAAAAGACGCCAGCTTTAGCGATTTGAGCTTGGACGATTTCAGGTGTTTTAAAAATTTTGCGGATACGTGTATGTCAGCCTTCTTACGCTGAAGGTCTTCAAATATTTTTTCGTTGAATCGGGCCGCGTGACCTTGCACTTCTTTTCCGTGTATACCGATTCGCATGGCGTAAAAAATATGTTATCCTATATATTGAGATATTTCAGCAGCATATCAATTCGATCTTTGTCATCGGCTTGTTTTCTGATCTCCTGATAACGACCGATGACCCGATAACTGAATCGTTCCAATGTGGCAACGATCCTGGATAAATCAACCTGGTTGATCTTCAGGGTTAGTTTTATTTTCCCGGGATCCAGTGGATCTTCAACCAGCGTACTACTAATGATCTTGGCTTTGTTTTCTTCCACCAGACGACTAATTTCTGCCAGTGAATAATCAATAAGATCCATTGAAAGCACGAGAATACTACCCTGCATTTTTACTGCAGCTGTTTGAGCAAACGATGCCATGATGTCCTGTACGGTGATAACACCCGCATACTGTTGATCATCATTTAACACAGCGACTATCTGAAGTTTGTTCTCACCTGCGATTCTGAGAATATCATAGAAGTGTGACTCGAGCGAAACGACACAGTCCTTACCGACCAACTCAAACTCACCCAAGCTTTTCTCAATGTCATTAGATTCCAGAATGATGTCTTCGGAGATATATCCGAGCAAGTGACCTTCATTCACTACGGGTAAATGATTACACCTGAATTCTTCCATCCACACGATTGCCTTGTGCGCATCGTCTGTGACTTTGAGCGGGGGTATCATGTGGTTGATGAGTTCTTCAGCTATCATCTCATTAAGAAATCAACAACAATTTCATTGAACTTATCAGGGTGCTCCATCATAGGTGCATGACAACACTTATCGATAAACTTCAATTCAGAATTTGGAATCAGTCGATTGAAATCGTGGCCAACCATAGGTGGAGTAATCGTATCGTTTAATCCCCATACCAGCAATGTGGGAACCTTTATGTTGTGTAAATCTTGAGCCAGGTTGTTGCGCTGGGCCGATTTGGCGATCGCCACAATGCGCATGCACTTGGGAATGCTCTTCGTAGTCTCAAATACCTCATCCACCAATTCCTTTGAAGCTACCTGCGGATCATAAAAGGTATAAGCCACTCGCTCTTTTATATAATCATAGCTTCCTCTGCGGGGATAAGAACCTCCCATTGTGTTTTCAAATAAACCGGAACTTCCTGTGAGGATGAGTTTGGCAACCTTCGTTGGATTGTTAAGCGTGTAAAGTAGTCCAACATGTCCTCCCAAAGAATTTCCCATGATGATCATGTTCTCAAGTTTCTTCATGATCACAAAGTCTTCTACAAATTTGCGCAAGCCTTCAAGCCCTGCTTCCTTAATTGGCATGTCATAAATCGGAAGCATGGGAATAATCACTCTGAAATTTTTTGAAAAACGATTCACTACTCCTTCCCAATTGCTGAGCGCACCAAAAAGTCCGTGCAATAACATTAGCACCTGACCCTGCCCTTCATCCACGTATTTAAACTCGTTTTCCTCTTTTACCTGAAGAGCCATATTCAAAATTTCCTGATAAGTAACTAAAAAAAAACGAACCTTAGAACTGTCTGAAGATTTCCTTGAAAACCGGGATGAAATCGCCCGCCCACTGCGCAAGCGTGGGGGCTAGTTTAGCGGTGAAGGGAAACAGCCAGGAATTATCGATCCACTCACTTTTGAAAGTAAATCTCAAAGAGTCTGCGATCCAAATCAACACACTTATCACAAACAATGTTCGGAATCCACCAAGAATCAGGCCCATGATCTGATCCATTCTACCTAAGAAAGTCTTATCGATGGAATGCTTAAGCAGTCTGCCAATTAACGTTACACCAATGACGATCACAATGAAAATGATACCGAATGAAATGTAGGGCAGAACTTTTGTATCGGCATTGAATTTATCCTGAAGCAAAATCATTCCTTCGCCCATCAACTTAAAGCCACCAAATATTCCTAGCACAATGGCGATCAATAAAAATAATTCCATCAGAAATCCTTCACGATAACCATTGAAGGCACCTATCGCTAATGCGATGACTAAAAAAATATCCGCTTTACTCAAGACGCCAAAAGTTTTTTAACCATTTCTGAAATTGCTTTACCCTCAGCCTTACCGGCAAGCTGCTTGGTGGCCACACCCATTACTTTGCCCATATCCTGTGGGCCCTTTGCCCCAACCTGATCAATGACTTTCTTTACTTCTGCCTCAAGCTCAGCTTCGGAAAATTGTTTTGGCAGGTAGCGGCTCACCACTTCCAATTCAAGTAATTCTTTCTTGGCTAAATCCTCACGGCCTTCCTTTTGAAAAATTTCGGCAGATTCTTTTCGTTGCTTAGCTGCCTTCATCAGAAGCTTACTCTCTACATCAGTTGTCAGCTCGCCTATTCCACTCTTTTCTGTTTCAGCCAGTAATATCAATGACTTGATAGCGCGTAATGCAGTCAACTCATCTTTATTCTTTGCAAGCATGGCTGCTTTGATGTCCGTATCAATCTGCTGTTTTAAACTCATAGCGGTATGGTTTCGTTAAACCGTTTGGTAATTTTGATTCGAAATTAAGACTAGTTTTAGCAGATAAAAAAATTTTTAATACTGCTGATAGTTCGATTAGGAATTCGTTAAAAATTGAAACGATGACACGACTTTCTGTTAACATTAATAAGATCGCAACACTTCGCAATGCCCGTGGCGGCAACAATCCAGACGTGATCAAGGTAGCAACTGATTGTGAGCGCTTTGGGGCACAAGGGATTACAGTCCATCCTCGTCCGGATGAACGACACATTCGCTACAGCGATGTAATCGAACTTAAAAAAGTGGTGACCACAGAATTTAATATTGAGGGCTACCCTGATGATCGCTACATGAAATTGGTGCTGGAGGTGAAACCCGATCAGGCCACGCTGGTTCCTGATAAACCTGACGCCATTACTTCCAATGCAGGTTGGGACACTATTAAAAATGAAAGTCTGCTAACAAAAATTGTAAGCGATTTGAAACAAGCCGGCATTCGCGTTTCCATTTTTGTTGACCCCGTTTCGAAAATGGTGGAAGCGGCAAAAAAAATCGGTGCCGATCGCATTGAACTTTACACCGAACCTTACGCCTCACACTATCCAACCAACAGAGCAGCCGCTGTTGCACCGTATATCGAAGCGGCCGCAACTGCTCATAACCTAGGGCTCGGAATAAATGCTGGTCATGACCTCGACCTAAACAATTTAAAATTCCTGAAAGATTCGATTCCTTATATGGACGAAGTTTCCATTGGGCATGCACTGATAAGTGATGCACTTTATTTCGGGCTGGAAAACACCATTCAACTTTATTTGAGGCAGTTGAAGGGTTAACTTTTCCGGTTCAATCCGGATTTTTTACACTCGAGTTACACCAATTGTTGATTCATCGCATTTGATTTCCCACCCTAAGTGCAGCTGCTTACTTTTAATCGTTCGATTAAAGAAATGTCGGCCCGCAGAAAATTGATAATGATACTGGGGATTTTGGTGGCACTGATGATTTGGGTTTTCTCCATCGCAGTAGCTACCCCATTTTGATTTCTTTAAAAAAAGGGACAACTGTCAACTCTCTGACAAGTTGCAATTACTCTCCGCTCTACCTTTGTTCGAAAAAAACATGAAGCGATTGATTTCGATTTTAGTCTTTTCAGTCATCACCATCTGTGCTTTTGGTCAATCAGCGATCTTTGCCACAAAGGATGGTGCCATCAACGGCTACGATGCTGTTGCCTACTTTACGGAGGGCAAACCTGTTGAAGGGAAAAAAGAAAATGCATTTGTCTGGCAAGGCGAGACCTGGTATTTCTCCTCACTAAAGAATTTAAAGACCTTTCAGGCAAGCCCTGAAAAATTTGCACCACAATTTGGCGGTTATTGTGCGTATGGAATGTCGCGCGGATACAAGGCCAAGACAGATGCCGATGCCTGGACCATCGTAGACGGAAAACTTTACCTGAACTACAATGTGGAGGTGAAAAAAATCTGGAGTGAAAAACAGATTGAGTTTATCGACAAAGCCAATCAAAACTGGCCCACTGTTAAGGGGACAAAAATGAAATGATGCCACCGATTCACTAATTTTTTAATTTGAGAACGGCTCAGATTAAGACTTGACTTAGTAAAGTACACCAATAACAGGTTAAGCGAGTTCTAGTTTGGAAGCTTGTCTTTAAAATAAAAGATTAAAAGCATCAACGCTACAAGGAGCCACCATAGTTTATTAAATCTTGAGATGAGCTTTTTCTTGTCGACAAGTTCTTTTTTAAGGGCCTCATTGGTAGTGTTTTTAATAAGTGAATTAAGCTGGGTATAGAAAGGGTTGTAAATACTTAAGTAGTCACCCATTACATTATACTTTTTATAGATTTTGTAAATGTCATTGGGTAATTTTCCAGAACCATACCAAAAAACTATTGGTAAGGAGAAAAAAATAATGGCACCAATTGCCTCAACAACAGATCTCATACTTATGCCTGTGCTGCTTTCTAATATCTCCAGCTTTTCAAATCCGCACCTTTTGGTGCACTTTCTGAAATGCGTTTTAAGATTTTAGGCAGATACATCGTGTTGTATCGCAACCTCGAAACATAATTCGGATTTTCATGATCGCCATTCCAGCAATGTTCAGCGCGATCTCCATAATCAACTTCACCCTTATAAAAAGGTGATTGCGTTTTCTTCAGGAAATCTTCCATTAGATAAACTGCATTGTTCAGATAGTAATTATCCATGTCGCCACAATAGATATGAATCTTGCCTTGCAGCTTGGGCCCAAGTGTTTTCCAATCACGCTCCAGAATGTATCGCAAATCGAAGTTTTCCCGCCAATACTCTGCCACACTCTTGTCTATCTCCCCGGTTTCCTTGTTGAAAATTCTTTTCGGATAACCGTCTTCGCCTTGCGGTGAGTAAACTGCTTCCCATATATCCCATTGCCCACCCGACCGCGAATGAGTGCCCAGCGCTAACTCATAATGATTGGATTGCTCTGTGGTGGTTTGAATTTGCCCCAGGTAATTGCGATGTGCCGGACGCGGCAATTTCTTAAACTCACTGTCGTACCAATAGGCATTTTTGTCTTTGTAAATATCTACCAGACAGTAAGCGCGAAAATCAATTGGATCAGGGCAAGCTGCAAAGCAGCCATTGAAATCATCAGGGTAAAACATTTGTACGGCCAGCGCTTCCCAGCCTCCTGTTGATCCGCCATAGGTAAAGCGTGCCCACCCTTGCCCAATGCCCCGAAATCTGGATTCAATCTCCGGCACTAGTTCTTTCATAATCGCATCTCCCCAAGGGCCCATACTTGCAGAGTTTACAGCATAAGAATCGTCATAATAAGGCGTAGCATGCTGCACTTCAATCACGAGAAATCTGGGAAAATCTTTCGATATCCATTGCTTATAGAAATTATACGCTTCTTGTTTTTCAAATTTTTTGTACCCATAGATATTGAAACGCGCACTGTAATCACTCGTATCCATTTTTGGATCAGGTGGCTCCGTACTGAATCCACCAAAGTCGCTGGGAAAGTGTCCGTGATAAATCATTAATGGATAATGAGCTTGCGGGTGGTCGTCAAAGCCTTCTGGCACCAGCACGTGCGCACCTACGTACATGGGCTTTCCGTAGAACTCAGTTAACAGTTTGCTTTGAATCTTGATGTGGCGAACATACTTGGTGTCTTTGGGTTCGGCAATAGGTGGAATTTTTTGGTCCATCACCACTTTGAAAGTTTCTCTTTTCGTGGGGTCGATTTTTATCTTCGAAGGTTTGCTGTAAAAATTTCCAGGCTTGGAATGCCATTGCTGACCTTCGCCCTGATCGGGTGGAAGCTTTACCGTGTGACCTGTCTTGAGCTTAAACGTTTCGTATCGGTTGATGACAGCCTGAACAAAATAGTCTCCGCCCGGAACATCGCTCAAGCTTGTGATCGGAAATCCAAATGCCGAAGCATCCACAACTATCTCCTGACCCGGTTGCATACCGTCTACATCTACACCAAATACAAGCTGAGTTTCCAGGCCATCGTTTATTTGAAATCGAGGCTCGGCCTTTTCAGACGTAGAAAGTAAAAGCAATAGACGGCCGTCTTGCGCCTGATCGCTGAGTTCTTTTGTAAACGAAATCGAAAATTTGACTGGACTTTTTGTGTCTGAATCTGGCGAACACTGCATGGCCAAAACGAAGAGTAAAAGCAGAAATCGGTGAAATTTCATGGTTGCAAGGTTTATTGTGGAATATAGCCGTAATCCAAAGGCCTTGCAAGATGGATTTTATTGACGGCAACCTTCTGCGCAAATCGTTGTTCAGAAGTGCTGAAATTTTTCAAAGCTTATTATATTGCATGTCAGAACCTAAGCTGAATGAATATTTACCTGGTAGAAGACGATGAAATTTACGCCCAATTTGTAAAGAAGGCGCTCGAGAAAAGCAATCCTGGTTACAAAATCAGCGCTTTCACAACTGCAGAAGATGCCTTGAAGGCCGTCAATGGAAAGCTACCCGATGTATTGATTGTCGATTACAAATTGCCGGGCATGTCAGGGATTGATTTTTACGAGCAGATAAAATCAAAGATTACAGACGAGAATAAAGTGATCATGCTCAGTGCGCTTGACGATGGCAACATGGTACTCAGTTTCATTCAACGCGGTGTTCGCGACTACGTGATCAAAGACGAGAGTGTTATCGAATCGTTGACGGCTGTTATGGAAGGCAAAGAGGACGATTACTATCTCTTCAATTAACCTGCTTTCGCAGATTTACCACAAACTTTGCTCCTTCTTTTTCTGGTTGTTCGTAGTGGATTCTTCCATCCATCTTTTCCACCATTGTTTTTACAATCGACAATCCCAGTCCTGTTGAACTTTCCCCGCCTGTGGGCCGCGCACTAAGTCTCTGATATTTTTGAAACAGCTTCGTCTGATCTTCCAGATTAATCCCAGGGCCTTCATCTTGAACAGATGTCTCTATCTCATTTTCAAAATCGCTCACCTTCACAAAAATATTTTTGCCGGGTGGCGAAAACTTAACCGCATTGGATAAAAGATTTTCAAAAATCCTGGTGAGATAAACCTTGTCAGCTAAGATGGATGCCGAAGATGGTCCATCATAATGAATGGTAATGTTCTTTTTACTGGCAAGTGATTGGTACTGCTTAATCAAAGAATTTAAAACTGCTGAGAAGTTCAACGGCTCAGGTCGCATGTCAATTCCGCGTTCCTCCAGCTTCCTGTTATCGAGGAGATTGCGCACCATGCTCAAACCGTCTACGGAGATTTGGTGAATCTTGCCAAGATATTCCTTTTGGTCTTCCGTCAGATTTTCGGCCGACATGTTCATCAACTGAATAAGCGCAAATATCCGATTGAACGGGCCCTTTAAGTCATGTGAAACTACGCCAATGATTTGTTGCTTCTCCTGATTAAGTTCCTGCAATAGCTTATTGCGATGCTCCAATTCACGATTCTGCTTTTGAATTTCTTTGCTTTGCAGAAGAATTAATCGATTCAATCGCATGGACTTGCGATAGGCAAGGATGATGTAACTGACAAACGCCAGAAGTGCTATGCCCGCAAAAATCCAAACACCTTGCATACGACTGAATCAGTTTACTGGATGTTGGCCCGTCATCAAATTATATGCTCAGTTGCTCTTTCTGATCAACCGGAACCTTGAAGGTGAAGCCATGTAATTTAATTTTTAAATAGCCTTTGAAATGTATTTCATATTTCTTGCCGCCCAAAAAAGAAAGGATCGTATCCAACAGTCCTAATTCTTTCAAGTTGAGCTTCACTTCGAGCGGCACGGTAAATTCAGATTTTGGTTTGATCAATGAATTAAATTTTTGATCGGCATAGGCTGATTTCTTCCCGTTCACAAAAACTTCCACATTAATTTCTTTCAGCTTCATCCGCACATTGTTGGGGTTGTAGAAAATGGCATCGGCCTTCAAAATCTGCTGGCCATTTTCATCGGTCACAAAGTTTTCGTTTTTAATAGCGCGCAACACAACATCTTCTTTCGGCACGCAGGCCGTTGTGAATGAAAGAAGCACCAGTAAATAAAAAATAGTAATCTTCATACGTCAGAAAAAATCAAAGTTAATACAAAAGGGTTCTATTTTTGTGAATCTGTTGACGGCCCATGACTTCGCATTTTGATTTACTCATTGATGGTTTGGTTGAGAACGGTTATGCCGTGATCGACAATTTTCTTTCTCCACCTGAAGTGGCTGCCATTCTGGAGCTAGACGATTTCAAAAGCGCTTTGTTGCACTTTAAAAAAGCCGGCATTGGCAAACAACAGGATAAACAGATCAACGAGAGCATTCGGGGTGATTATATTCAGTGGATTGACAAACAAAACAGCGCTGGACCACTTGCTGTGTACGTCAAACGACTGGAGGAACTTATCCCGTACATCAATCAAAATCTTTTTCTGAGTCTAAAAGATTATGAAGTTCATATGACGGTATATCCTGCCGGAAGTTTTTATAAACGGCATCTTGATCAGTTTCACAAAGACGATCATCGCAAACTTTCCGTTATCTGCTATCTCAACAGCAACTGGAAAGAAGAAGAAGGCGGACAATTGCGAATGCACCTGCCCGATGGAGCTAAGGATATATTGCCAATTGCCGGACGGTTAGTCTGTTTTCGCAGCGATCAGATTGAACACGAAGTTTTACCCGCCACGCGCGAGCGGTTGAGCTTAACCGGCTGGATGCTGGATCAACTGATTGAACTAAGACATCTTTAATAAAAAAGAGCCTTGCGTGTACATCACCCAAGGCTCTTTCATTTGCTTCAAAAATTATCAACTATTTCGGAAACAAACTCTTGTCGATGTTTGGAATAAGCGACATGGCATTCTTGTAATAAATCTTTTTCAAGATGTCGTCTGGCAACCCGATGCCATACATTCTCCAGAACGCATGATAGCGTTTGTGATAAGGAAAGTACTCGTCTTCGGTTTCGAGCACGCGAAAGTAAGTTTCATATTCTTCGGGCACCCAACTGTCTTTGCCAAACAAAACACGATTTTGATACTTTGTTAAGAAAGCTTTGGCCGCGCGGGGTTGCCTGCCTAGTTCGGCAATCACCGCCCCAATTTCTGTGTACATGTTTGGAAACTGATCCATCAAACCACCCAGCTTTTTCAAATCACTTCCATACCAGCCCAGGTGGGCATTGATGAACTTTGTTTTGGGGTGTTTTCTAAAAATGTTGTGCTGCTGCTCAATCACTGTTTCCCATTTAATGGTATCGGTGTCATGCCTTCTTCCGGGATGAAGTTTCAACTCCAGCCATCGCTCATTGTCTTTATCTATGGGTTGCCAGAATTGTTTGGGATCGGCTGCGTGAATTAAAACCGGAATTCCCAGCTCACCACATTTTGCCCAAACAGGATCAATGCGCGGATCGTCAATGGCTATTACTTTTCCGTTCTTGTCTTTACTGAACAATCCAAGGCTCTTATAAATTTTTAATCCCATGGCTCCACGCTTCACATCATCTTCAAGTTGTCTGGTTGTTCTGGCCGACCACTCCGGGTTATCAATGTCCGTGAAATCCACATTCGTAAACAGTACAAATCGGTTTGGATATCGGCTCTTGATGTTCTCAATGGATTTCTCCAGATGATCTCCGCTGCTACGGAACCCACGTCCACTGAGATTAATCATCACCGCCATGTTCAGCTTGTCCATCTTCGAAATCAAATCCGAGAAATCGGACGTATTCATGTTGCCCTGATGGTTGTGAATGTCGATGAATGGAAATTTGGCGCGGGTAAGGTGATGCTCCTCCACCACCAAAGAAGACGGAGGATCATATTCCTCAAAATCCATTTTCATATCCAATGGTTTTTCCTGCGCAGCTAAGAAGTAGCTACTGAATAAAAGAGTTAAAGCGGTTACAATTTTTTTCATCCCTGCTTTTTTGTTTGTGACAATTTACGACTAACCGTTTCGGAAGTTCTTAAAATCCAAAACTCCGGCAACAAGTTGATTTGAAAGGTAAAAATAAACCAGCCGGGCATTAAACCAAGCGATCATCACCTCGTCTAATCGTCAATTAACAAATCTTTATGAAAAAGCTTATCTCGCTCTCGGTATTTGTGATGATCATCGTGTTGTCACTTGTGGCTCGTAGTTCGCATGCTCAAGGCAATCCATCTGTTGTTGTGGTAAAACCAGGTTGCTCAACGCCAGGTTATTGGAAGTGGAACAGAAGAATGCACGCTCGTATTTGGATATCCGCTCCTGCGAAAAGAAGAGCACATTGGCGTCAGGGCTTTCGTGTGCGATATTGGTAGGCGATTGATCGTCTTTAAAAAATACCAGCAATTCTTTTTAACTTGGCTCATTCATTTTTTAAACCAAACGAATGAAGTCATTCCCATTTTTTCTTTTCCTCCTTCTTTCAGTTGCCTCCTTTGCACAAAGCGATCCCGTCGTCGAGGCCGCACGAAAGAAAATAACAGCCAAAGATTTCACTGGCGCCAAAACTGATCTCACCAAGCTGTTAGACAGCAATCCGAAAAACAAACAAGCGCTAAACCTAAGAGGCAAAGCCCGACTTGGCCTGCAAGATGTGTATGGTGCCATCTCTGATTATACGGTAGCATTGGACATTGACTCCACGTTTGCGGAAGCACTGAACAATCGTGGAGAAGCCAAAACACTTTTGGGTGACGATGAAGGAGCAATTGATGACCTGGATAAAGCCATTAAGTTTAATCCGAAATACACAGACGCGTATACCAACCGCGGTTTTGCAAAATATAACCTGGAGGATTTGCAGGGCGCCTATTTCGACTTCTCAAAAGCACTTGAGCTCGGCCCAGCCGATGCCGACAAATATTTTAATCGCGGAGTAGCCAAGGCGGAGTTAGGTGAATATGTAAGCGCCATTGACGACTACAACAAAGCCATTGAATTGGATAAAAGTGATGCAAGTCTCTACAACTATCGCGGAGTAGCGTATTACAACACGACCAATTTTGATGCAGCTATTGCTGATTATGACCTCGCCATAAAGCTTGATGCAAAAGACCCGACCAAATATGAAAACCGCGCGTTGGCAAAGGCTGCGAAAGAAGACTTGAAGGGCGCACTGGAAGATTATAACAAATCCATTGAACTGAGTAACGATGATCCGGAAACCTATAACCTGCGTGGCGTTTTAAAACACACTCTTCAGGATTATGATGGCGCTATTGGCGATTACTCGAAAGCAATTGACCTGGATAGCACCAACCCTACTTACTTTGATAATCGTGCGTTGAGTAAAACAGAAAAAGACGATTACGCAGGAGCGGTTGAAGATTACTCTACTTCCATTGAACTCTACCCTGCCGATGGCGAAACATACTTGCAGCGCGGGCTTGTAAAGTTGCTGATGAACAATAACTACGATGGCTGTTTGGACTTAAAGCGTGCCGATGAGCTTGGCGCAGCCGATGCAAAAGCGGCTATCAAAAAGAGCTGCAAATAATTGTTGTCGGTTGATCATTGTTAGTTTGTTATAAAATCTTACGAGCAATTATCAACTAATCACCATCAACGATGTTATGAAAGTCGCCATTATCCTCAACGGCATCTCACGAAAAAAGAAATTCTTCTACTCGTCTATTTATCCAGCTCTTCAAATAAGTCACGCAGTAGAAGCTTTTGAAACGGAACATGCGCAACACGGTATTGAACTTGCTTCGCAGGCGGTTGACAAAGGATTTGATTTCGTTTTTGCAGCTGGCGGAGACGGAACACTCAATCAGGTTTTGAATGGAGTTTTGTTAAAGCAGTCAAGTGGAAAGCGCTTACCAGCAATCGGCATCATTCCGTTGGGGACGGGAAACGACTTTGCCAAGATGTGCGGCATCCGCGCGAACGGTGAACAAATTTCAAAACTGCTCACGGCTAACCAACCCAAGGCAACTGACATTGGAAAAATAAATTGCCACACTGATAAAGGCATAGAGATCACTCGCTACTTTATCAATGTAGCCAGCATGGGCATGGGCCCCGAAGTAGTGAAGCGATTATTAAAAAGTGATCGGTCGTTGGGCCCAACACTCACTTACCTGAAAGCGATTACCTCAACGTTCTTTTCGCATCAGCCACAGGAGATAGAAGTGAAAGCAAGTCATTGGCAATGGAAAGGTAAGATGCGTGTGCTGGCCATCGCGAATGGAAAATCATTCGGCAACGAAATGTTTATTGCTCCCGATACTAAACCAGACGATGGTGTGTTCTCAACATTCCTGGCCAAAGACATGCCCTTGCTGAAGTTTCTGTTGTTTCTTCAGATGATCAAAGGAAAAAGAAAAGTGAACAGCGATCTTATCCGCTACGACACGTGCTCATCTATCGAAATAACGGCTCCGGAACCTTGCCCGC
Source organism: Cyclobacteriaceae bacterium (assembly GCA_044222145.1). Taxonomy (GTDB): domain Bacteria; phylum Bacteroidota; class Bacteroidia; order Cytophagales; family Cyclobacteriaceae; genus ELB16-189. The sequence continues at coordinate 40,936 of JBGANU010000016.1, read as the reverse complement.
TGGAAGCGGAAGGCGAATGGATGGGTTGGCTTCCCGCAAGAATTGACGTACTGCCAAAGCAGATTCTCTTTTTGAGATGATTGCCAGCGAAATTATTATTCCATAAAAAAAGCATCCCGTGAAGAGATGCTTTTTGACGAAAATCCAATTTGTACTATCTAGTCGCATAAGCACCAACAAGTGCTGCGATAATTGTAACCCATAGAATAATAAATAGTCCGACTGCAATTGCAAACCAGATAAGCATTGCCTTTGCCCAGTTTGCCTTATTGGGATTTTCACCAGAACCAAAAGCCCAAACGAATAGCATAACGAATCCGACTAAAGGTATTGCTGAAATAAGAATAGTAATGATCCACTCTCTGGTAGACATTACTTGAGCTTGTTGACTTTCCATAGGTTTTTGGGGTTAGCAGTGTTTACGATTTTTTCCGTTTTCGCCTTTCATAGCTTAACTAGAGGTTAGGGGTTATGAAAGATATAGAAAGCGCGTCATTTACCAAAGCGATTCACATGAACAATCTTATCTTTACAATCAAACACCTGTTCCTTTGAACCAACGCCTTCAACAACTCTTTGATAGACTGGAAGCCCAGCGCCACGAGGTTTTAAAATCTGTGGAGCAACTTTCGGATGAGGCGTTCAGCAGAAAACCATCTGAAGGCAAATGGTCGGTGAGTGAACTACTCGCTCATCTGCAAACTTCCGAACAACTTTCGGTTCAATATCTCAACAAAAAAATTCTAGGCATCCAACAGTATAAAGACACCACTCTTTATCATGAAGTACTTATGCTACTGGTGAAAGCTTCGCAACGATTGCCGCTAAAATTTCGCGCCCCGAAAGTGGTAGTAGCAAACACTCCGTCATTTGCCACACGCGAGCAGCTTATTATACAGTGGAATAAGACCCGCGCAGAACTAAAATCGCTGCTTGAAAAATTCTCCGATCATCACATCTCAAAACAAGTGTATCGGCATCCGCGTGCCGGCATGATCAACATTCAGCATGCACTTATCTTCTTTCGCGAACATGTTATTCACCACCGGCCACAAATTAATCGCCTTTTAAAATAGTGATTGCATAAAACCTGCTGCTGCCGCTATTTTTTATATTTTGCCGTTTCTAAAATTCCTGGTATGAAACAATTTCTTTCTTTCGTTTGTCTTTTCCTGTTTGTCCACGCAGCCTTTGGTCAGGCTAAACTTCAGAGTCCAGCCGAGTTTCTGGGCTATGAACTTGGTGATCGCTTTACTCGTCATCATCGCGTGGTGGAGTATTTTAAATCAATTGATGACGCTTTGCCAAATGTTTCCGTCACGCAATACGGAGAAACATATGAGCATCGTCCGCTGATCTATGCAATCGTGGCTTCGCCCGATAACTTCAAAAACCTCGAACAAATCAGACAAGACAATCTAAAACGTGCCGGTGTGCTGGACGGAACACCTTCCACGAAAGTGGCCATCGTGTGGTTGAGCTATAACGTTCACGGCAACGAGGCCAACTCCATGGAGGCATCGATGAAAACAATTTATGAACTGGTGAATCCCGACAACGCTAAAACAAAAGAGTGGTTGAAAAACACGGTGGTGATTATCGATCCGTGCATCAACCCGGATGGGCGCGATCGCTACGCCAATTTTTATAATCAATACGGAAACTTTCCCGCCAACAACGATCCGCAGGCACGCGAGCATCGCGAACTTTGGCCGGGTGGACGCGCCAATCATTATCTCTTTGATTTAAATCGCGACTGGGCGTGGTTGACACAAACCGAATCGCAAAGCCGCATTAAAGTTTACAACCAATGGCTTCCACATGTGCACGTAGATTATCACGAGCAAGGTTATAACAATCCCTACTACTTTGCCCCGGCTGCCGAGCCACTTCATGAAGTGCTAACCAGTTGGCAAAAAGAATTTCAAACTACCATTGGCCGCAACAACGCCAAATATTTTGACGAACAAGGCTGGCTCTATTTCACGAAAGAGCGCTTTGACCTTTACTACCCAAGCTATGGCGATACCTATCCCATGTATAGTGGCGCTATTGGCATGACCTATGAAAAAGGTGGCATTGGTGCCGGCCTGTCAGTTACCACAACAGAAGGAGATCCGTTGACATTGAAAGACCGATTGACGCATCACTTCACAACAGGAATGTCGACCATCGAGATTTCTTCTTTGAATGCCAATAAACTGGTGGATGAATTCGAAAAGTTCTTCAAGGATACGAACACCAATCCTCCTTTCGCTTACAAGAGTTATGTGATTAAAGCGGAGAACAATGCCGACAAGATAAATAAGATCACCAGCTGGTTCGATTCACAATCGGTTAAATACGGTTTCACCACACCACGACCTGCCAAAGGCTTTGACTTTCAAACACAAACAACAACAGCTTTTAATATTGGTGAAGGCGATATCGTCTTCAACATCTATCAGCCAAAAGGAAGATTTCTCACAACCGTTTTTGAACCTCAATCTAAGTTGAATGATTCTGCAACGTATGATGTCACCGCGTGGAACCTCATGTACAGCTACGATCTGAAAGCCTACGCGTTGAATGAGAAAGTTGTGGTGACCAAACCTTATGATGTAACAAAAGCCAGTGACAGTAAAAATATTTCTACGGATAATCTTCCCGCAAAACCATATGCTTACATCTTCCGCTATCAAAGTTTAAATGATGTGGAGTTTTTGGGTGCCTTGCAGCAGAAAAAGGTCAAGGTTAGAAGTGTACTCAAAGCATTCACGCTTAATGGTCAAACCTTCGATCCCGGAACACTTGTCGTTACCCGAAGAAACAACGAAAGTGTAACGGACTTTGACAACGTTGTTCGCGCAACAGCGAAAAATCTCGGACGTAAAATTTATGCCACAACCACTGGCTTTGTTGATAAGGGCTATGATTTTGGCTCGAGTGAAGTAAATTACTTAGAGCCCGCTAAGATCGCTTTGCTGGGTGGCGATCAAACATCATCGCTGGGGCATGGAGAAATCTGGCATTTCTTTGAACAGAATATTCACTATCCCATCAGCGTGATTGGCACAGACTACATCAAGTCTATTGACCTGTGGAAATATAATGTGCTGATTGTGCCGGATGGAAACTACCGGATATTTGATGAGAGTCTTTTATCCATGATAGATCGCTGGGTGGGAGATGGCGGAAAGCTTGTATTGGTGGCAGGCAGCAATTCCTTCTTTGCCGATAAAAAAGGTTTTGGTTTGAAAGAGTATGCGAGCGATGACATTAAGAAACAAGTGGAGAAGGCGGATAAAGAACAAGCTGAGAAAGAAGGACCGTTAAAGTATGGAGAAGCTGAGCGCAAAGAATTGTCGAACAATATTTTTGGCGCGATTTATAAAGTAACGCTAGACAAATCACATCCGCTGGCATTCGGCCTTGGCGATTTCTATTATTCACTTCGCACCAACGAATTGCATTATCCGTATCTGGAGAAAGGCTGGAATGTTGGGATCTTAAAAGGAAAACAAAAACCATTGATTGGCTTTGCCGGATATAAGATCAACAAGAAGCTCGAAAACACGCTGGTGTTTGGTGTCGAAGACAAAGGAAAAGGACACGTAGTGTATCTGATGGATAACCCAATGTTCAGAAGCTTCTGGGAAAACGGCAAGATGATTTTCTCAAATGCTGTTTTCATTGCAGGACAATAAAAGATATTGATTTAATACGAGGCTGCCTCTGAAACTAATGTTTTTGCAGGCAGCCTCCTTTTATTCGTTATAAAATCTTTTTCAATGCAGCTATGAACTTGTCGATGTCTGCTTTGGAAACAAACAGGTGGCAGGAGATGCGAATCGCATTGTGTTGCGTCAGTAGTTTCACAATAATTTCCTGTTCTTTCAATTTGCCATAGACGTCAGAATTTGAAACGATGTCCAAAGAAAAACTCACGATGCCTGTGGACAACGATTCAACCTCCGGGCTAATGACACGAAGTCCTTTCAGCTTTTTCAATTCAGCAAAACAATAGTTCCGAATCTCCAGGCAGCGCTTTTGAATTTTCTCCACACCGATGCTCATATGCCAATCGAGCGCAGCGCCCAATCCAATGATGGTGGCAACATTGCGTGTGCCCGATGAAGCGGAGTAAGCCGAAAATCCTGAAAATGAAAACACCGGATGCACGTTGTTCTGAAATTTCTTTTCGAGATACAGGAAACCTGTTTCCTTCGGTCCCATCAACCACTTGTGTCCACTTGCCGAGTAAGCATCAACACCCAGTGCTTTCACATCTACTTTGGTAAGGCCGGGAGCCTGAGCGCCATCAGCAATCAAAAAAATATTTTTTGCTTTCGTGATCCTGGAAATTTCTGCAAATGGCATCAACACTCCAGTTACCGTATTGACATGACTTAGCATGATCAATTTTGTTTTGCTGGTGATATTCTTCTGCACCGTTTCCACGATCTCAGTAATGCTTTTGGCGGGAAGAGGTAATTCTATTTTCCGGATGACCGCGCCCTTCGTCTTTTGTAAAAACTCAAGGCCTACTTCACCGCCACCATGTTCAAGGGTTGTGGTGAGTATTTCATCAGTTGGTTTCAGCTCAAGAGACTGCGCAATTAAGTTGAGACCTTCCGTGGTATTTCGCGTTAGTAAAACTTCATCTACTTCCGCATGAATGAAGTCGGCAATTTTCTTTCGCACGCTCTCCATTTGATTTCCCAGTGGTCCCCAGTTTTCCGAAACCGGATTCATTTCCAATTGGCGTAAGGCAGCAGTTTGGGCTTCAATCACATTAGCCGGACTTGGGCCAAGACTTCCAGTGTTGAGGTAAATGCGATTTTCGGGAACCAGCAATTGCTTGCGCACCAGGGCAAACAGTTCATCGTCATTTGCTGCTTCTGAGGGATTTATAGAATACGAAGATTTTTCCTTTGACGAGCCAAGCATTGGAAGAGCGGATAATCCAGTCAATACACCGGCCGCTTTGATAAATTTTCTTCGTGAGGTCATGTGTGGCTAGGGCGTTGTTAAGCTGCCAAATAAATTATTGAGTTCCAGATCAATTCTTCCTACAATGTCAGAGAAGTCTTCAACACGCTCAACAAAATCCATGTTGTTCACATCTACGATCAAAAGTTTGCCCAGTTTATATTGACCGATCCAGGTTTCGTAATGTTCATTGAGCGTGCGCAGATAGTCGAGTTTGATATTGTATTCAAAATCACGGTTGCGTTTTTGGATTTGATGAACGAGTTTTGGAATATCTGCTTTCAGATAAATAAGCAGGTCGGGTGGCTTCACAAAGTTGATCATGGAATTAAAAATATCCAGATAGCTCTGATAGTCACGATCGCTGATGTGCTTGCTTTTATGAAGGTTGGCTGCAAATATGTGAGCATCTTCATAGATGGTGCGATCTTGAATGATCGTTCTTTCGCTGGCGCGAATCTGATGCACTTGCGTGAAGCGACTGTTTAGAAAATAGATCTGCAGGTGAAATGCCCACCGCGTCATGTCTTCGTAAAAATCTTTCAGGTAAGGATTATGATCAACCGATTCGTAGAGCGGTGTCCATCCATAATGTTTAGCAAGTTTTTCCGCTAGTGTTGTTTTACCGGAACCAATGTTTCCGGAAACGGCTATGTGCTTAGGTGTATTCACGCGGTAAATATACAATCCGCTGAGGCACAAAATAATTTCAAAAGATCGCTCACGCACTGTCAGTCGTTAACGGTTTGGGTTTCAGGTTTGTAAAATTCTAAGCATCTTCGCAGAATAATTTTTGAGGATGAAGAGGATTCTTTTTTTGGCGTTGCCGTTGATGTATTTTCTCACAGGATGCGATGAAGATCCGGAAGAGCGTTGCGCTTACATTCCCGAAACATCGGCTGAGAGCATCAACTTAACTGTCGAATCGCTTGAAGACTCCCTGCCTTCTGTTACCACAAAGAAAGAGGTAGTGGCTTTTTTGTCGCATCATCCAACGGTGCGTGATCATTTTTTTAACCGCCCGGCTTACCCCGATGATTCTGTATTCATCAACGAACTATATCATCGCTTCACCAACCCACACATCGACACGTTGTTGATGGAAACCAAAAAAGTGTTTGGCGATCTGTCGGAATTGAAAAGTGAATTTGGCCAGGCTTTTGCCAACATGAAATACTATTACCCGGACTTCAACCCGCCTAAGATTGTAACGATGATCACCGGACTGGAAGGAGACCTGTATGTTTCGGATTCGCTGATCATCATCGGCCTGGATTATTTTTTGGGCCCCAAGCCGAAATACAAACCCAAGATGTATGATTACATGTTGAGACGCTATCAAAAGAATTTCATTGTGCCTTCCGTTATGTTGTTATATGGCATCGACAACCGGTATAACAAAACCAGCATTGAAGACAAGACTATTTTGGCGGATATGATTGCCTATGGCAAAGCCTATTATTTCGCCAAGCGCATGATGCCCTGCACTCCCGACAGTGTTTTCATTGCGTATACACAAGAAGAGATTGACGGCTCGCGAAAGAATGAAGGATTGATCTGGTATCGGTTGGTGGAAGACCAGGTGTTGTATCAAACGAGCCACATGGTAAAGCAGAAATTTATTGACGAGCGCCCTAAGACAATTGAAGTAGGTGAGAAATGCCCGGGCAGAATTGGCACTTGGGTAGGCTGGCAAATGGTAAACGCATACATGAAACGGAATCCAGACACCACGTTGCCGCAGCTCATGAATTTTTCAAACGCAGATAAGCTTTTCAAAGACTCGAAATACAAACCTGATATTCCTAAATGAACATCCGGCAGATAAAAGAAACGTGCTTATACTTTCATGATCTCGAAAAGGCGCGTGTATTTTATCACGAATTGCTGGGATTGCCGATCATTAGTTATGTCCAAGACAAACACATCTTCTTTCGGGCAGGAAGTTCGGTGTTGCTTTGTTTCAATCCTGATGACTCGCGTTTAAAGAAAAGTCCGCCTGCACATTTTTCAGCGGGCAAATATCACTTTGCGTTTGAAGTATCTCGCGAAGAATATGATGAACATAAGCGCGAAATTGCTTCGAAAGGAGTTTTGATTATTGATACTGTAATTTGGGAAACCGGTCAGGAGTCATTTTATTTTGAAGACCCGATAGGCAATGTTGTAGAAATCGTTCCGGTTGGAATATGGAACGACTAGCTGGGTCAATTCTGTTTAAAAGCCAGCGTGTAGTCCGGTTGCTTTTGCACGTTGGTGCTGCTCACGGCTTTGATCACCTCCGTGCGATAATTTTCTGCGTACCATGCCTCATAATCAAGCACTTGCACACAATCGTTCAGCAGGCAATCGTTCTTTAAAATTTTAATGATCTTATCTCTCTTTAGAGAAGTCCAGATGAGTTGCTTCTGATCGTCAGGTAAGGTGGAAATGCGAACGAACTCTATCCCTTTGTAGTTTTCTCCTTGAACTTTCATGAATTCGTAATTTATAATCGTTAATTACTAGGCAACAAAGATGGTAACCAAAAGTTTCGCTTCCGTTTTAATATTGTTACCACACATTTAAAATTTTAAAACTATCAGGGTAAGAAACAGATTTCAATACCTATTAAGTAGTATTTTCACCACCGACAAAAAAAATACTTTTTGTTTTTATTATGCTATGAAATGCGATTAGTCAAGTAATAATCGGAGTGTTAACGTTCAAGTTGTTTTTCATTTATCTTAAATGACTCAGCAAAAGACTTCTCCCTTCTTTTGGGGCATCGTTATGTGCTTATTGGGCGCAGTCTGTTTTTCCACAAAAGCGGTCTTTGTAAAAATTGCCTACCGCGACACGCCTGTTGATGCTGTGTCGCTGCTTGCACTGCGCATGATTTTTTCCCTTCCGTTCTTTCTTATTTCTGCGGGCGTGTCTTCTTCTACAGATAACAATGTGAAATTCACTAACAAACAATGGGCCTATGTAGCGCTGATTGGTTGTCTGGGTTATTACATCAGCAGTCTGCTCGACTTCTTAGGATTGCAGTTCGTCACAGCTGGCATCGAACGATTGATCTTATTTATTTATCCCACATTAGTATTGGTGATGAACTCCCTGATCTTCAAACAAAAGATAAAATCGATTCAATGGCTGGCCGTGTTGATTACCTATGCTGGTCTGTCGCTCGCCTTTTTTAGCGAAATGGATTTTGATTCACCACAAGGAGAAAATTTTCTTTGGGGATCGTTCCTCATTTTCGTTTGCGCCTTCACCTACGCAGCGTACATTGTTGGCAGTGGGAAATTGATTCCGTTAGTAGGCGCAGTGAAGTTCAACAGCTATGCAATGAGTTTTGCCTGCGCTGGTGTGTTACTTCATTTCTTTGTTACCAGCGAAAAATCCCTAACTACGTTACCAACGCCCGTTTATGTGTATAGTTTGCTGATGGCAATTCTGTCAACCGTTATTCCATCTTATCTGGTGAGCTTTGGAATAAAGCGAATAGGTTCCGACAACGCGGCCATTGTGGGAAGTGTTGGTCCCGTATCAACTATCATCCTGGCCTATTTCTTTTTGGACGAACCAATCTTTGCAGCACAGATAGTTGGCACGGCCATGATTTTGATTGGTGTGTTGTTGATCAGTAGAGGGAAGAAAGCTAAAAAGTGATTGCTTAGGCGATTACAAAACCATCAAAGGAAAAAACTTTAGAGATTCAGCATAGATTTTTTCCGGTTCGGGTAATTTTAAACGGCAAGGAGTCTTTGTGTTTTCAGTTCTTTGTATGTTCGTTTTATGAAAAATCTATTCTTCACGTGGTTGGTGTTGCTCAGTGCCACATCCTACGCACAAAAGAAATTCACGTTTGTGTTTCTCAACAACAAGCCGGATAAGGCTGTCTTGCCAAAGGAAGAGGTGGATAAAATTATGGAAGGTCACATGGCCAACATCACCAAGATGGCAAAAGAAGGAAAGCTGATAGCAGCTGGGCCATTTGAAGGCGGTGGCGGTATCTTCATCTTCAATTCTACTTCAGCGGAAGAAGTTAAAAGTTGGATCAATGATGATCCTGGCGTAAAGGCCCAGCGTTGGAATATTGAAGTGCTTCCCTTTACGGTGCGTGCTGGTTCTGTTTGCTCCGCAAAAGAACCTTATGAAATGACAATGTATAATTTTGTTCGTTATACATCCAACCTTAACAAGTTCACCATTGGCGATGCACCGCTCACCTTTAAAAGGCACGATGAGCATCTTAAAAAGATTGAACAAACTGGGAATGTAATTGCCGAGGGAATATTCGGAGATCGCGAAGGCGGTATTTTAGTGATGAAGGGCGACCTGCAACGAGAGGTGATTGAGTTTGATCCTGCTGTGCAGGAAGGATTGCTTGAACTGGATTTCAAACAACTTTATATCGCCAAAGGATCATTTTGCGAGAAGTAGTGCTGCTTAGTGCTCGTCAATCTTAAATTTAATTGTCTTGACTATTTCTATAATGTCTTCGAAGCTCCCACATTTATCGCAAGCAATACTTAATTTATAGTCGTTTGGCAAATCCTCCGTGTACGCTCCTATGGTTCCTGTTTCGTTTCTAAAAATTGTAAAAAGCCGTCCATTAATCTTCATTGAATTTATCGCAAACTTTTCGTCATTGCGTTCTTCTCTAAAATTGTAGGAGTACCAACCATAATCGAAAAGAATAGTATCAACTTGGTTACTGAATTGGCCGACTTTGCTATCAAACCCCTTGAGCCTAGTGTACAAGTAGGCGTTAGGTGTCTCCAAAGAGAATGCTCCAACGTCAATTTTGTGCCAATTTGGATTAGCAGTTAATCCATAAAAATCACCATCAGCAATTGGTTGATCATAAGGAATTTCTCTGTAAGTCTTGCTCTTATTGGAAATGTAATGTGATATCAAGACTGTGACAATAATTACTCCGATGCTAGTAACAGAGTAGCTATTCAAAAATGTATTCCTTTTACGCCTATTTACTCTTTCCATATCCTGGAAGAATGTGGCTATCCAGTAGAAGTAACAAAAAAAAGAAAGATTTATTCAGCGACTACCACCGCAAGTCTCTCCCCATCCTGACTAACGGCCAGGCGTGTAACACCTTTCAGATTTTCTTTTCCAGTCTTTATCACTACTTCTTTCCACTCTTTATCCTTCCCAGGCTGGAACGAAAAAATCTTCTCACCATCGCTGGACAAAATGAGGCCGTCCCCCGTCCAAGTGATATCTTCATGGCCAGGAAGTGTTGACGTGATAGTGGATATCTTGAACGTATTCAAATCTACCTTCTTAATTAACCATTCTTTTTCAGAAACCTTTTGAATAAAACTGAAGGCTCTTTCTCCGGGAATTTTATGAAGTGACCTTCCGATTCCGTTCGCCAATATCTTGTCTTCGCGCGTAGGCAACTGATATACGTGCAGTGTATTGGGCTCTCCCAGTACAAACAACGCGAGGTTGCTATTATCCATCCATGCATGATACCCCACAATCAGGTTGTTAATAATCACATCCGGAGTTCCACCACCAACGGGATACTTCCCCAAATCCTGCGCATTGTTGTCGCGCTGAATGATGCACGAAATAAATTGTTTGTCGGGCGTAAGCGTGGGAGAATATTCACGCTCTTGCGTGATGGTGAATGATTTCGTCTCCTTGTTTTTATAGTTGTACGTCTTGATATCCGAGCGGCCATCGTCATTAAAGGAAGAATAGTAAATCAACGAATGATCCGCATCAAACGAAGGCTGATTGTCGTAGCCTTTATGATTCGTAATATTGACGGGGTTTGAAAGTGTCACGTTTCCTTTCTTATTTTTTAAATCAAACACATAGATCTCCGAACCCGGCTGTGCAAAGACTGCAGTCGCCATAAAGAACAAGATCAACGTTACCAGCGCTTTCATAATTTGCCTGTTTGGATGTTAAATATACAAATCGATCGATTCATAAATCGTCACCTGGTCTCATATTAAATTGTCATCTGTTGCAATGGAAATTCCCGAAAGGATTCCCAGAGTTTGCCGTTGTGTTTGAGTAGAACGAATTGACTCGCAACAAAAGAACTTGAAAATTTTTTGTTCTTAAATTCTTCCCATGCCTTTTCAAACATTGGCTTTTTTAAATCGCGGAATGCCAGCGTAAGATGTGGATGAAACGGAAGGTCTCTGTATTGTGCATTAAAAATATTCAATTCGATTTTACAAAATCGATGGAGTTCATTTTGCAAGACTTTCAATGGTTCGCTTTCCAAAACATTTATAAAAATAACTCTTGGCGCAAAGCAAGAGAAATCCTGAAGGTGAAGATCAACTGCTGTTCTGTCTTTCGAGAAATGTTCCAGTTGCCGGATCAGCACCTCTTCCTTTTTTTCTTTCCATTCAAAGGGCATGTGCAGGGTGATGTGCGGTGGCGAATTGAGCGCTGCTTTACTTTGGTAGTGGTCCTTAAAATAATTCTTTAAGTCTTGTGCTTTTTCCAAAACCGGAGATGGCGGAACAATGGCAATAAAATAAAGTGCTGACCCTGCTTTCGGCATGCGTTAATTATTGCTTGACCATTGCTCCGCCTTCCGCGTGTACCAATCTGCTTTGTCGGGTTCCAACTCCGCCAATCGCTTGTACACTTCGACTTTCGAACTATCAAGCTGAATGGCTTCTTTGTAAAGTCCGATGGCCTTGCTGGTGTTTTCTCTCACATCATAAAGGTAAGCCAGCATGTGACTGAGGTAAGCATTGCGCGTGCCCAGTGCGTATGATTTTTCGTATAAGCCTAAAGCTTCATCTTCTTTCTTTTGATAATAAACGCAATCACCTTTCAGTTGCCAGGCCTCACCATAATCCGGATGCTGTTGTAAACATCGGTCGATAACTGTTATGGCTTCGTCATATTTTGTTTGATTAGAATACACTAATGCTATGTTGTACTCAGCCTCCTGGTAGTCGGGCTTTAGCTTAAGCGCTTCACCGTAGTAAAATAGCGCGGAGTCGTATTCGTTGTTATTATAAAATTCATTTCCACGATCCACGAATGCTTCCGCTGTTGATGGTTTTTGTTCGATGGTTTCTGAAACGGCTGAGTCGTCAGTCACCGTATTCTGTTCGTTATCCGCGATATTACTTCCAACTGAAAAAATGGCGGCTGCAATCGAAACGATCACAATAGCGCCAATGATCATCGGCAGAAACCTTAAAATTTTAGTGAAAGAAATTTGAGTAGTGGCCGTTTGATTGAATGGTCTGTTCGGTTGCGTCCATTGTTGATGGGAAGACTCTTGCTGAGGCATTGAAAGTCTTCGGTAATAAAACGCTAACGCGAAGCAATACGATGCTCCGGCAAACAACACCCAACCAAAGAACGCCCCCAACGCGTGCAGCAACGCAAAACTATACGCGAAGATCAGGCCGATCTTAACGTATGTACTGGACCGTTTTTGAAACTGTTCTTGCTCCGTCATGACGCGTTAAGTTTAAAAATCTGTTTATGCGCACAGCATTATCCTGCATAAATTTTTACAATATTGTTAACTATTCAAAGACCTGGCATGCAAACCTTCGATCTTATTATTATTGGCGCTGGCCCTATTGGTCTGGCGTGTGGCCTGGCTGCTCAAAAAGAAGGGCTTTCCTATGCGATTGTGGAAAAAGGATGTTTGGTAAATTCTCTTTACCACTATCCGTCCAATATGACTTTCTTCTCCACGTCCGATCGTCTTGAGATTGGTAATATTCCTTTTATCTCTAATAACCCAAAACCTACCCGGCCTGAAGCATTGGAATATTATCGCAGAGTTTGCTCCAGCGAAAAGCTAAATGTGAAGTTATACGAGGAAGTAAAATCAGTTGTAAAAAATGCTGAAAAAGATTTTTTAGTGAAAACAATTAAGAATGATTATTCAGCAAGGGCGGTCATTTTATCATTGGGATTTTATGATCTTCCCTACTTGCTAAATGTTCCGGGTGAAAACTTGCCAAAAGTAAAACACTACTATGATGAACCTCATCCTTACTTCGCGCAAAAGGTTGCCGTAGTGGGTGCAGCAAACTCGGCTGTTGATGTGGCACTGGAAACCTGGCGCAAAGGTGCTGACGTCACCATGATTATTCGCGAGTCTTCCATCCGCGAAAGCGTAAAGTATTGGGTAAGGCCGGATATTGAAAATCGCATCAAGGAAGGATCCATTAAAGCGTATTTTAATTCGTCCGTAAAAAATATCTCTGAGAAGTCCATCACTATTACAACACCGGAAGGTGAAGTGGTGTTGGAAAATGACTTTGTGTTGGCGATGACGGGCTATCAGCCACCATTTGAATTTATGAAAACGTGCGGCATTCAATTTCAATCCGATGAATTTCACACTCCGGTTTATGATGAAAACACCATGGAGACAAATGTTTCGGGATTATATCTCGCTGGCGTTGTCTGTGGCGGATTAAAAGCAAATAAATGGTTTATTGAAAATTCACGCGTTCATGCGGATATGATTCTTGGTCATCTCGTGTCAAAAAAATAAATAAAAAATGCCTCCCGGATTGAGAGGCATCTTCAAAAATTAAATTTTGAATATTTTTATTTCAAAGGATTTGCTTTGATCGTCACGTGAAATACAGCCTCCACATTAAATGATGCCGGAGTTGACGACAAAACTCCTTTTGTCTTAACGGCAATCTTTTTATCTGCAAGAAGAATAGCGGCCATCGAATTAAATCCTGCCTGATCGATCGCGAGTGTCATTTCACTTCCGCCCGATGCGGTAAGAAGATTTAACGAACCCAAAGACGCCACTATGCTGGGGGTTGCTCCAACTGTTCCGAAAGACATTTCACCGTTGCTAAACGTAACGGCAGTTCCAGGAGGGGTTGACGAAAAATTAGTGATCTTATACGTTACGCTATTCACTTTAAACTCTTTGATCTTATCCTTGTATTTCAGCACATCAGCATTAGCCGTGGCATCGAGGGTTTGCGTGTTCGCATAATCTTTATTGGTAAATGTGCCATTCTCGGCCACGGCAAAAGTCAAGGGCAGATCGGCATCAAATGATACCTCCGGCCCATTATCAAACAGGTCGCACGAGAAAAGAGAAACAGCCAGCAGTGCCAGCACGGGTAGAATTAACTTTTTCATAAAATTTTGGGGTTTGCGTTGATGAAGTTACAGAAAGTTTTAGTCTTTGTCTGCAGTTATACCAAACGACATCTCAAGGTAACTGAGAGCTCTGTTTATCTCAGAACAGATGAATTCTTATCCCGGAATAAAAATTTCTGCCTGCAGCAACGTTATAGTAACGGCCGCCCGTGGCATTAAGGTCATTGCCCAGGCTGTATCGTTGGTCCAGCAGATTATCCACGCCACCAAAAATCTCGAAAGGAGTTTTTTGTTTGATCACACCTTTGTAACCGATACGCGTGCCCAGTAAAACATATTCTTTCGCAAAAGCTGTATTGGCGTCATTAAGCGGTGTATGGTCAACATAAGTGCCCGTGACATTCATATAAAATTTCTTGATGGCAGTTATGTCCATCCCGGCAACGGTTACATCTGGTGCTACGCCTGTCAGCAAATTTCCAGAGTAATCTTTAGCATCATTCACGTAATCTTTGAAGTGATAATTGTTAAGGGAATAACTGCTCCACAACCGAAGCGCTGAAATAACCTGAGTATTGGTAAGAGTTGGTTCCCATGAAACTCTTGCTTCAAGGCCTTTTTGAGAAGTCTTGCCGGCATTGATGAAGTAATCGGCTCCGTCAGGCGTGCGTTGTATCACGATGGTCTGACTCAATTGAAAACTGTAAGCCGTTAAATCGAAAGACACGTGTTGCAAAACTTTGCCCCGCACACCTAGTTCATAACTAATTCCCTGCTCTGGGTTAAGCGTGTTGTTAAAATTTCCGGTAGAAGGCCTTACCTCCGCTAAGGTGGGTGGCGAAAATCCGGAACTCACACTACCGTAAGCGGAAAGAGATGTGTTTATTTTTTTCAACACCACCAGGCGAGGTGAAACTTGCGGGGTGAATTTTCGGTCTTGAATAACAGTAGCCGGTGCTGAGCGCTCAAAATGATATTTTAAAAAGTTTGAACTACTACCAACTGTCACATAAAACTGGTGCGGCAGATCAAACTCTGCTTGCGCGAAACCAAGCACTGTTCGTGAGACAAGCGTATCAATAGTTTTCACTGCACCCGCATCACCATTTACATTGGCGTAAACAGCATCAGGAGAATAGAAATATTGAAGCTCGCCTCCAAATGTGATCTTGCCTTGCCAGCCAGACTTCTTAAACTTATACTGAGTCTCTGTGCGGCCACCTACATTTTTTTCTAATCGCTTTTCATAGTTCAGGATAGCTGGATTTTTGAAATCGGTTAATGAACCATACACTCCAGTGCGCGTCATCCACGAATCATTCCAGTTGACTTCATGCACAAACCCGAGATAGGTAGTGTTATTTTTTACGGCTGCATGCTGCTGAACTGCACCCGGTAAAGTGGGTGTTGCCGGTCGCGCTTGTCTTGCATCTGCATCAAACTGTGCCTGAGTTAAACCTCCGGGCGTTTGGTAATCGAGGTAGGATGAAAGGAGAATAGTGGAGAGTGTACTTTTTTTTCCGATCGAAGTTATGCCTTCAATCTGTGCTGCTAGTCTCGACATCGTGGTTTGTTCGCGATATCCTTTCGATTGTTGTTGAACAAAAGTTGCCTTCCAGATTCCTTTCTTTGTCAACATATGTGTTGATCCTCCATAACGAAGCAACCCATAGCTGCCGGCCATCATATGAAGATCAAGACCTGTTTCTCTTTTAAGCTGATTGTTCAGGAGCACTACTCCGCCAGTTCCAGCTCCGTACAAGCTTGCACCCGGGCCTTTTACAACCTCAATATTATTGATAGAACTAAAATCCAAAATATTCAGATAGGTATTGCCACCTCCATCGGTGAAAGGCAAGCCGTTCCAATACACTTTCACATTGCGCACACCGAAAGGAGATCGAAGCGTGCTTCCACGAATGGATAACCGGTAACTTCCAGGCGAACGTTCTTCCATGCGCACACCCGGAATGGTATTGAGTGCAGGCAACAATGAAGTGTTGTTAAAACGATTGAGCGTTCTTGAATCTACTACACCAATCGCAGCGGGCACTTCCAGCAAAATACGATCGGAAGCATAAGCTTTCACGACAACTTCGTCAAGCCTGCGAACGGTGTCCTGAACCGATTGCTCTTGCGCGCCAACGTGAGTGCTGAACAGGGCAACAGAAAAAACAAATAGCCATCGCTTCATAGCAGAAAGGTAAAAGGAAATTATTGAGTAGACTAGGAGATGTTCTTCAAGCTCAAATCCAAGCTCTTCACAGAATGTGTCAAAGCGCCAACAGAAATAAAATCAACACCGCATTCGGCCACAGCCCTTAGCGTATCTTCGGTAATTCCTCCGCTGGCTTCAGTCTTACATCGGCCGGCAATCAAAGCCACCGCTTTTTTCATGTCGTTTGTATTCATGTTATCGAGCATAATAACATCAACACCACCCGCATCTAACACTTGTTGCACTTCGCTTAAGTTACGAGTCTCTACTTCTATCTTCAGATTTTTCTTTTTTGCCGATAGATATTGTTTGGTGTTTTCGATGGCCACTGCTATTCCCCCGGCCATATCAATGTGATTGTCCTTCAACATCACCATGTCGTATAATGCGTAGCGATGATTTTGCCCACCCCCGATCGCTACTGCCCACTTTTCCATCAGGCGAAAGTTAGGCGTGGTTTTGCGCGTGTCCATTAGTCGGGCAGATGTGCCTTCAATTAGCTTTGTCAATTTGTGTGTGAAGGTGGCGATGCCGCTCATGCGTTGCATGCAATTCAACACAAGTCGCTCGGACGAAAGAATAGATCTTGCAGAGCCACTGACGTTAAAGGCGATGTCACCTTTCTTTACCTGCTCACCATCGCGCCTGAACAATTCTATTTGCAAGGAAGGATCTACCTGATGAAATATTTTCTCGGCCATTTCAACGCCAGCCAGAATGCCTTCATCTTTTACTAAAAGTTTTGCTCTGCGATTGACATCTGTTGGCAGCGCACCCAATGTGGAGTGGTCTCCCTCACCAATATCTTCTGCTAACGCTTCCTGTATAAAGTGTGAAATAGCTGAATCGGTAAGATACGTTGGACGCATGAGATGTAAAACGGAAATACAATGAGGTACAAAAACCAACTACTCTTTTACAAAGTTGATTTCGTGAATCAGATAAGCTTCGTTAACTTCTTTTACACGAATAAGAGCACTGTAACTTTCACCATTGCTCAGATAACGGCCGATGGCAAATTGCAATCCACCTTTTGAAGAACCTGTGTGAACAATACTGAAATCTTTTGGCGGATGCTTCTTAAAGAAATCACGTAAGGCAAACTCGGCCTGAGTTTTACTGTACGTATTTACTTCGCCATCCAAATTCATATCCACCGATTGGTTAAGGAATTTGGTCATCTCTTTGGAGTTGCCCGCTTTGATCACTTCTTTAAAAGGAGCAAAAATAGCGTCCTGTGCAACGGCTTTATTACCGAAAACAAAGACCGCCAATCCCATACATACAATTCCAAAAACGTGTTTCTTCATGACTTGCAAGGTAAGGCCAAAATTATGCCATTCGCAACGGTGAAGCAAAACACTTAGCCAGAACCTTTCAATTTTTATGTGGTCCACGTTTTCGAAAACTAGCGAAATGCCTAAGGCCTGTTAGTCTGGAATAAGTCTTCATGAATGGAATTATTATCATTCTATTAGGCGTTATATTTACGGGCTAATTTTTTTAACGCTACTGTCATGAACAAAAAAGTACTATTGATGATCCTGGATGGCTGGGGCATCGCCAAGAATCCTAAAGTTTCCGCAATTGATCAGGCCAAGGTTCCGTTTGTCAATTCCTTATATACCAAATATCCACACAGCAAATTGGAGGCTTCTGGTCTAGCAGTAGGTTTACCCGATGGCCAGATGGGAAACTCAGAAGTGGGCCATATGAATATTGGTGCGGGTCGCGTTGTGTATCAGGATCTGGTGCGTGTAAACAAAGCCATTGAAGATAAAGAGTTGGATACCAATCCTGTTCTGGTGGATGCTCTTAACTACGCGAAAGCAAATTCGAAATCGATACACCTGATTGGTTTGTTATCGGATGGCGGAGTTCATTCGCACATTGCTCAGCTAAAAGGAATAATCTCCATTGCTCATAGCCACGAGATAAAGAATTTATTTGTTCACGCTTTTATGGATGGCCGCGATACCGATCCAAAAGGAGGCGTTGGTTATCTGAAGGATCTTCAACAGCATTTGTCAAAGACAACCGGCAAAGTGGCTACCATAATCGGTCGTTATTTTGCGATGGATCGCGACAAGCGATGGGAGCGTGTAAAGCTGGCGTATGATTTAATGGTGAAAGGGGTAGGTGAAAAAACGACAGATGCTATTAAGGCTGTTGAAAAATCGTATGAAGCCGGAGTGACCGATGAGTTTATAAAGCCGATAGTGGTGGTTGACGCTAATAACAATCCGCTCACCACCATTCAGGAAGGTGATGTTGTTCTTTGTTTCAACTTCCGCACCGATCGCGGACGACAAATAACGCAGGCACTTACGCAACAAGACTTCCCCGAACAGGGAATGAAAAAATTAAAGTTGCATTACATTACGCTTACCAACTACGATGATTCTTTCAAGGATGTTAAAGTGATCTTCGATAAAGACAATCTTGAAAACACAATCGGAGAGATTATTTCCAAAGCCGGTAAAAAACAAATTCGTATTGCCGAAACAGAAAAATATCCGCACGTAACCTTCTTCTTTTCAGGAGGCCGTGAAGAAGCATTTCCGGGCGAGTCTCGCATCATGGCGCCATCACCAAAAGTGGCTACGTATGATCTCAAGCCCGAAATGAGTGCTGCTGACATTCGGGATAAAATAATTCCGGAACTAGATAACAAGTCTGCCGATTTTATCTGCCTCAACTTTGCTAACCCTGACATGGTCGGTCACACAGGAGTGTTTTCTGCGGTGGTGAAAGCGGTTGAAACTGTTGACGCTTGCGCTGAAATGGTTACAAAAGCTGCCTTAAAAAATGGATACAGCATCATCATTATTGCCGATCACGGCAATGCCGATTTCATGATCAATGAAGATGGTACACCCAACACGGCTCACTCCACCAGTTTAGTTCCATGCATTCTGGTTGACGACCAGTACAAAGGACAAATTAAAGATGGCAAGCTCGGTGATCTGGCACCTACTATTCTTACACTCATGGGCATACCGGTTCCTAAAGAAATGAGTGGTCATGTTTTGATAGAGACGAAATGAGAAAAGTAGCCTTACTATTCTTTCTCTCATCCTCTATTTTTGGATGTGAAAAGGAATCGGCACATGACAAGCGCTACATTGACATGGACAGCCTGATCAATCAACAGATCAAGCATCTGGCCAAATCAAATGTGTCTGCTAAAAAAGAAGCATCCATCGGAGGTAAAATCAGTTCGACAACTTCTGTTTTGGACAGCACAACCTGGTCGCATGAGTTGGATGTGTTTCGTCAGTTAGACCTGATTAACCGTCCTATCTACAAAGATGCTTATCAGATTCGTAGTAACGAGAAAGATTCTAAAAGCAATCTGCTGATTAAATCTTTTGAAGCTTCGGCTACTTCTGCTGTTCCGTATTTGCGAATGTACTATCAGGATTCTCCGAAAAGATTAAGAAAACTGGAAGCACTTTATCAGGAAATCAATTCACTCTATGCAAGTCAGCGAAAGCTGGAGATGTATTTTGATGACGCCACGGGAACACCATTATTAACAAGCTTCTCCATTGAAGGCAATCAAAAAATGATTCTTAGTGACAGCGTGCACTACACAATTCACACAACAGTTATTCAATAGTTCTAGACTAAATCCATGTTCTGGTCGTCCATTTACATGGAGTTATTCATTCACATTTATTAAGCATGGCAAAGAGAGCAGTTTTAGAGGAAGGTGAGAAGAGAGCAGTCAATGCTTCGAGTTTGAAAAAAGTTGCGGGTATTTTTCGCTTCATGATGCCCTACAGATGGACGTTCATCTGGGGCCTTGTCTCGCTGGGGCTTTCAAGTGGCACGTTGCTTTCATTCCCTTATTTCGCGGGCAAACTTTTAGATGTTGCCCAGGGCAAACAGGTTCCGGTATTTTCAACCATCAATCAAATTGCGCTTGCCCTTTTAGGCATTCTTGTCATTCAAAGTGTATTTTCCTTCATACGGGTTTATTCCTTCACCATTGTGAGCGAAAAAGCGCTCGCAGATTTGCGCCACGATATCTATCAAAAAATTATTTGGTTACCGATGTCCTTCTTTGACAGCCGTAGAACAGGTGAGTTGATTAGTCGCATCACGGCTGATGTCAGCACACTTCAGGATACATTTACTTTCACCTTAGCGGAATTGTTGCGTCAGATTTTGGTGCTGTTGATCGGGGTGCCTCTGATCTTCATCCTCACGCCAAAACTTACGCTGTTTATGCTGCTCACTTTTCCGGTGTTGGTTTTGGCCGCCTTGTTCTTTGGCAAGTTCATTCGAAAGCTGGCTAAAAAAACTCAGGATCAACTGGCAAGCACCAATGTCATTGTAGAAGAGACACTTCAATCCATTGCCGTAGTAAAGTCATTTACCAATGAGCTTTTCGAAGTGATGCGTTACAAAAAGTCGTTGGGCGAAGTGGTGCGCACAGCCATTTATGCATCGCGTTATCGCGGATTGTTCATCTCGTTCACAATCGTTGCGTTGTTTGGCGGAATTGTTGGCGTGAGTTGGTACGGAGCATCTCTTGTCCAATCAGGGGAAGCAACGGTCGGTGACTTATTCTCATTCGTTTTATATACGTCTTTCATTGGTGGATCCATTGCCGGGCTAGCCGATATTTATAGCCAACTTCAACGATCTATTGGTGCCTCAGAAAGAATTCTGGAAATCCTGGATCAACCAGATGAGCGCAATACTCCCACGCAACCACTGCAATTGAGTGGCGCCATTTCGGTGGAAAATATTTCTTTCTCTTATCCCACGCGCCCGGAGTTTGAGGTGTTGAAATCGTTGAGCTTTGCCATTAACCCCGGAGAAAAGATTGCATTGGTTGGCCCAAGTGGTTCGGGCAAATCCACGATTATTAGTTTATTGATGCGCTTCTACAAAATTGAAAGTGGTGTAATCAAAGCCGATGGAAAATCAGTAACCGATTATGAGCTCACTGCTTTCCGAAAAAATATTGGCATCGTTCCACAGGAGGTCATTCTGTTTGGCGGCACCATTCGCGAAAACATTATGTATGGAAAGCCAGGCGCAACGGAAGCAGAAATTCTAGAAGCTGCAGCAAAGGCAAACGCATTGGAATTTATCGAAAGCTTCCCCGACAAATTGGAAACCATTGTAGGCGACCGCGGAGTAAAATTATCGGGAGGACAACGACAGAGAATTGCCATCGCCCGGGCGATATTAAAAGACCCTTCCATATTGATTTTAGATGAAGCAACCAGCTCGTTGGATGCCGGATCAGAACGTTTGGTTCAGGATGCACTCGAAAAGTTAATGGAGAAAAGAACTTCCATTGTGATAGCGCACCGGTTGAGTACAATTCGTAAAGTTGATCGTATTCTGGTGATTAAGGATGGCCAGATTGAGGAGTCCGGAACACATCAGGAACTGAGCACCCGCGATAATGGTATTTATAGTAACTTGCTTAAACTTCAGTTAGAAGTACATTAGAATTTTCTGATTCTGCCCATGTATCAGATTCCCGACCATCTGCTAAAGACCCATAAACTCCGAACTACTTCAAGTCGCTCGGCCATTCTTGGTCTTTTTTTTAATCAACATCATGCGCTTTCCTACTCCGATATTGAAAAAGAAGTATCGGCATCATACGATCGGGTAACTGTCTACCGAACGCTTAAAAGCTTTTTAGATAAAGGCGTTATTCACAAGGTGCTTGACGATAGCGGGACTTTGAAATACGCCTTGTGTAACGACCATTGCAGTACCGCGGAACATCATCATGACCACGTACACTTTAAATGCACGAAATGCGGTCAAACCAGTTGCCTGGATGAAGTGGTGGTGCCCGCTCTTAAACTTCCCAAAGGGTATAAAGCCCAGGAGTTGAATGTGCTCATTCAAGGCGTTTGTTCTAATTGCCAATAGTTTTTACGAAACCGGTTTCTTTTGGTAAAAAGCCTGCATTAACGACACGTGTAAGTTTCTGGGTTTAATATATATTTGTAGCTTTGACTCAGAACAAGGAGGTGATTACCAGTCTCAAGTGAGAGCGATAGTCACCTCTTTTTTGAATGTAAAAACACGGATAAAAGGCAATGCTTGTATTCTCTCTGTTCAGTAGCCATAGTCAAAATGAGACTATCCTTTTTGGTGTTTTTGCGGTTGTCATTACGGTTTTCCTGCTAATAGACCTGGGTGTTTTTAACAAAAACGCCCATAAAATTACTACCAAATCAGCCCTGTATCAGTCGGTATTTTGGGTCATTATCAGTACTATTTTTGGATTTCTTATCTACCGCAATGACGAGCGTGGAGCTGATGCATCTCTTGAGTATTTCTCCGCTTATCTTACTGAATATGCCCTCTCTGTTGATAATATATTCGTTATTCTGCTGATCCTAAAATACTTTTCAGTGAAGGAAGAGTATTATCATAACATTTTGTTCTGGGGCATTTTGGGAGCGGTGATTTTCAGGGGCTTCTTCATTTTTGTGGGTGCCTATTTTATTGCGAAGTTCCACTTCATTCTATACATCTTTGGCGTATTCCTGATTTACTCCGGTATCAAGATATACTTCGAAGACAGCGATGAAAAAATCGATCCCGAAAAAAATCCGATCCTCAAACTTTGCAGGAAATACTTGCCAATCGCCAAGGATGACATGGGTGGAAAATTTGTGACCCGCGTGGCTGGCAAATTCATGTTCACTCCCATTTTTTTAGTGGTGGTTCTGATCGAGACAACTGATTTAATTTTCGCGGTAGACTCTATACCCGCAGCCTTTGCCATCACGCAAAACGAATTCCTGATTTATACATCCAATATTTTCGCGGTGCTTGGATTGCGTGCCATGTTCTTTTTACTGGCCGGTGTGATCGACAAATTTTATCTGCTGCAAAAGGGGCTATCTATTATCCTTTTCTTTATCGGAGCGAAGATGCTGTTAGAGATCTTTGATATCGATATCCACGTGGGACTCTCCTTCACCGTCATCATTCTCACGCTGACACTGTCCATTATATTTTCAATCATCGTTCCCAAGAAGGAAGAAAAATCGGAAGGAGCTTAATCAATTAAGCTTTCAGCAAAAAAATTCTTTGGCAGAATCTTCATCAAGATGGGAAGCGTAAGGAAACGCTGCGGCAAGGAAATAATCACAAACGTTGGGATCGTTTTCAACACTGTAATTAACAACTCTTGTATCCTCAACTTCTCTTGATCGTTAAGTTCGTTTGATTTGGCTTTCTTCAGCAACGCCACCAGTTCTTCGCTCTCCTGCACTTCTTTCATCAACCGGCTTTTATTATTGCCCGTGATTTTTGACATGCGGCTGATGAACTGCTCACTTACCTGATTATAGTCCTTTTTATTTTGGAGCGTATTGAGCTGCTCCCAATGCTCCAGCACAAACCCTTCAATCGCCATCATGCTATTTTCAAGATCATCATCTGAGAAGCCCAGGTATTCACAAAACCTTTTTAGAAAGTCGACTTCAATATCCTCCACACGCTTGTCTGACCAAATGGTGAGGATCGCCATCTCCAGAAAATATTTCTTCAATATCCAGGAATTATTGGTCGGCAAATTTATCTCCTGAAGTTCAACGCCTTTTTCAAAAATAACGAGCGCTTCCTTTTTCTTCTCGCTGCTCAATCCTGCGCTCTGTAAAAAGAACTCCAGTAATCGCCTTTCTTCAAATTCAATCGTAACGTTTGCGTGGGCGGCTGCGGCCATCACCTTAACCACCGAAAATCTTAGCTCCTCTCTTTCATACTTAAAAAAGTCTGAAACAATCCGATCGGCATTGGTGTGAATCCATTGACCAAAAATGAAAATGTCTAGGAACAATAAACTGTTGTGAAAAAATTGCGACCAGAAATTTCCGCTGAAAGAGTTGGTGTGTTCAATCCGCTTGTCCAGAATTTTTTCTGCCAACTCGAGCGAAGATTTCTTTCGACCGAAGAGCGTTTTGGTGGGCGTGGCCAATTCGGGAAAAATGTTGTTATAGAAGTTACCGATGTTCTCCACGGTCTTCATGATCACGTCTGTTAGCTCATCTGGATTTTTTATTGACTTTTCGTGAAAAAGCAGTGAACTGCTGATCAGGCTTTCTGCGAGCAAAATTTTCATGCGATCTTTTTGATCCCATGTTTTTGAATCCGGATGTTCAACCGTGTCAATGGACTGGCCGTACATCAAGCCAGTGGGTTGCACAATTCTATACAACGAATGTTCAGGGTGAGAAGACTTACGACCATTGTTGGCAAGATCTTTCAACAAGTCCTTTCTAAACTCAAGATACTCTTTAAGCCACCCCTTTTCCGCAGGTTTCATGCAGTAGCATTTAAAAATGGAGGAGAAGATACGCTTTTTTAAAATGGTTTAAAACGCGCTCATATAATACGGTTCAAATGGCCGATTTCCAGCCGTTCTTTTCGATCGTATGGGCAGATTTTTCGACCTTCTTCTTTAAGCCAGACTTAAACCGATCAAGTTTTGTGGCCATGGTTTTATCCGATGATCCTAAGATTTGTGCAGCCAATATGCCCGCATTCTTTGCGCCATCCAGTGCAACGGTTGCTACCGGTACCCCACCTGGCATCTGTAAAATAGAAAGCACCGAATCCCAGCCATCAATTGAATTAGATGATTTAATCGGAACCCCGATTACGGGCAGCGATGTCATCGAAGCCACCATGCCAGGAAGATGAGCAGCACCTCCGGCACCCGCGATGATGACCCTTATTCCGCGCTGCCGCGCTTTTGTTGCATAATCTACCATTCGCTGTGGCGTGCGATGGGCGGAAACTACCGTAAGCTCATACGGCACGTGCAGTTCATCTAAAAACTCTGCGGCCTCTTTCATGATGCGCAAGTCAGATTGACTGCCCATAATAATTCCAACAACCGGTTTGCTCATGCCAATACTTTTAAATGTTTCTTTACAAAATCCGCCTTCTCTTTAAGGCTCTTCTCATCCTTATCCACGATGGTGACGTGTCCCATCTTACGAAAAGGTTTCGTCATCTTCTTTCCGTACAAATGAACATGAACTCCCTTCACGGCCAACACCTTCTCAAGACCTTCGTAGCGCGCCTGACCCGAAAATCCCTCTTCACCTAACACGTTGACCATAGCACTTGGCAATACCATCGAAGTATCGCCAAACGGAAGATTAAGAATTGCTCTCAAGTGTTGTTCGTATTGCGATGTTACATTGGCTTCAATGGTTTGATGGCCACTGTTATGCGGGCGTGGCGCAATTTCATTGACCAAAACTTCACCTTGTTTGGTAACAAACATCTCCACCGCCAAAAGTCCAACCATGTTAAGCTTGCCCACAACCTGCCGGGCTATATAATCTGCACGTTTCGCCACACTTTCGCTAATGTGCGCGGGAGCGAAAAGGTATTCTACCAGATTTTGAACCGGATGAAAAACCATTTCAACAGCGGGATACGAGCAAATTTCTCCTCGTTCATTACGTGCAACGATAACGGATATTTCTCTTTCGAAGTCGATCAACTTCTCTAAAAGACCTGGAGCATCGAAAGCTTTGTCTAAATCTTTTTCTGACCGAAGAATCTGAACACCCCTGCCGTCATAACCTTCTTTACCAAGCTTATTTACTGTTGGTAAAAATGACTTGTTCCTGACAACGTCTTCTTTGTTTTCTATAAGGATATATTCGGCTGTTGGAATAGCATTCTTTCTATAGAAATCTTTCTGCGTCCGCTTATCCTGAATCAACTCGATCACTTCTGGTTGCGGGAAAACCTTTTTGCCAAGCTTAGCTAATTCGCGAAGAGCTTTGGTATTTACATTCTCAATCTCAATGGTAATCAGATCACACGACTGACCAAACTTCATGACCGTTTCGTAGTCAGTAAGTTTACCAGACGCAAATTCTCCGAAGGATTTGCAAGGCGCAGAAGGATCCGGATCAAGAAAGGAAAAATTAATATTCAGATCGATGCCCGACTGCACTAACATGCGGCCTAACTGCCCTCCACCTAATACTCCGACTTTAAAATTCTGATAAAATGCTTCCGCCATGTGGGCAAAAGTAATTAAGACTGTCTTTAAAAACCTAACGAAAGAAAACTATCTGTCAGTTATCTACGAGCGTAGCGCTTAAGATGATGTCACCTACTTCGATCTGGTGAACAACCGACATGCCACGTTCAACTTCAGCGAAAATTGTATACCTGCCATCCAGATGAGGAGTGGGCGAGTGTGTGATAAACCATTGCATGCCTTCTGTGTCTTTACCGGCTGAAGCCATTCCAACAGAACCTTCAGAATATCTTCTTTGAGAAAATTCGGATCGGATTGACCATGCCTCACTTCCATAGCCATCACCGCGATTACAACCGGCCTGCACAACAAAATTTGGAACCACCCGGTGAAAAAATTTTCCATCAAAATATTTTTGATGACACAGCTCAACAAAACTAGTGGCCGAGCCTGGCGCTTCCTCCACCAACAGGCGAAGAATAATATCACCCTTTGATGTTTTCAAAAGTATCTTTTGATCTTTTGAAATCGTGCTTGTCAGCTTCCAATTGATTGGATGATTGTATTCGTTTTTGGGCGCGGTTGGTTTTTTCTTGTGTTCAAAATAAGCGATAGCCTCTTCCAGTGGCTGAAGTGCTTCTATGTCTTTGGGCAAAGAAAGTTTTTTTCTGGTCTCATATAGGAAATTCACATCGCTGATTACCGACCTGTAGTCAAGTGTAGAATCGCTGAGCGCACCTGCTACAGAAACGATCACACCGGCATCGCCATTCAGCAAAGCTTTTTCGTAAACCACAGAAAAATCTTTCTTTAGCGAAGGCGAAAAATCTTTGTGATGATTAATGGCAACCAGTGCCTGCGCGGCAGACGATTTTATAACCGGCACGCTTGATTTAAATAACTCTTCCTGTATAAATGGATACGTTTCTATTGCTTTGGAAAGCGCATTCAATAACCAGGCTTTTTGATAATCGTTTTTTGAGTTGGTGTAATCTGATTCAACTTCTGCAATCAATTCTTTTTCAGGCTTCAGTCCAAGAGCGGTTTCAAAAAGATTGGCTTGTACTCTCCAGTTGTTACATGCCCGAGCTGCCTCGGTAATCGGCTGAAAAAAATTCTCAGTTGCCCTGGTGCGAATTGATTCCGATGCGGCAATGGCAACGTTTATGTTCTCGTCTTTCAACGCCTTCAACAATGCTTCTTGTGTTTGCTCAAATGGAAAAGCGGCCAGTGCACGCGCTTCATTCGATCGCACGCGATAATCCACATCGGAAGCAATAATTTTTTTTAACGCCTCAAGGACTTCAGGTGAAGTGATCTTTCGAAGACCGCTGGTTGCTGCCATTCTTACAAAAGCATTCTTGTCGTCAATAGCCGTTTTGATCAAGCCATCACGATAGGCCTGAGTTGGGAGCATAGTACTGCGATTAAAAAAATGTGCTGCCCCGAGTCGGACTGAAACAGAATACGATGGTTTTAGAAACTCCTGACACCGTTCAATCATCAGCGAATCAGCCAAACCTCTGGATCCTGCTTGATAAAATCCCCAAACTAAACCAGCCTGCACCAGAGTATCCCTTGACTTGAACCGGTTTAACACATCAATATCTTTTTTGCTTATCGATTTGCCCAATGCTTCCAGTGCCTCGGCACTCACATGCGCATCTTTATCGGAGGCGGCCGGTATCAACGAATTAACAGCCAGAAAACCTTTTGTTTGGCCAAGTGCAAATGCTGCGGCCTGACGCACATCAGCAACGCTATCTTCCAGTAAAATAGTGCCCAACGCCTGAGAAGCAAGAGTGTCTTGAATAGAGGCAAATGCCAACACGGCTTCCTGACGAACAGATGATTTTTCTGAATTGAAAAATTGGTATAAACTATCTGTTTGACGCTTGTCTTTGTATTCGTAAATCCGAACTAATGTAGGATCAGAAAATTTATTGGGATGATCTGAAGAGCAACTCCATCCAACAAGGATGAGTGCCGAAACAAAAAGACGATTCATTAACAATTAATAAGCCTTGATCAGTGCTGCGCGGGCAACCACATCATTGAATTCAATGCCGGCCATTTTGATAGAATACAACAGAAGCCTTACTTCTTTTACGTGAACGCGGCCGTCTACTTCACTCATTTTATATAGATGTACAAAAGCATTAAGCTTTTCCTCCTCGGTGCATTTGTTAATCATCTCTATTCCTTCCTGATAAATATCGCGCTCTTTTTTTGTTGCCACTTGATGTTCAAACTCGGCAAAAAGAGAGTCGGGGATATTCTCTTTTTCTTTCACCTTCTTCAAGGCCTTCTTTTCATTTTCATCCACCACGCCATCGGCACTGATTAACAGGTGAACGAGATAAAGCAAGCCGATTTGGTAGGTTTTATTCGAAGCCATAGTGATCAATTATGCTTAAATATAAAATAGTTAGCTGAGTAAAGAAATTGAATGCGTCAAAAAGAAGATCAGGACAAAACCTGAAAGACGATAAAGGCCGATAAATAGGCAAGCCCTGTCATGTAGGCAAGTTGAATAAGAGGCCATCTCCAGCTTTTGGTTTCGCGCTTCACGATGGCCAGTGTGCTGATACACTGCATGGCAAACGTGTAAAAAATTAGCAATGACAGTCCCACCGGAAGATTGAAGCGAGGCTCGCCTGTTTCGGGGTTGACTTCTGATGCAAGCTTAGCTTTTATAGTGGTGGGATCATCGGTGTTACCTATGCTATAAATGGTGGCAATGGTGCCCACAAAAACTTCGCGTGCTGCAAACGAGGTGAGCAATGCTATTCCGATTTTCCAATCATAGCCCAATGGTTTAATGACAGGTTCCATTGCCTTTCCTATTTTGCCCGCATAAGAATGCTCCAGCTTATAAGCGGCTACCCGGTGTTCAAAGCCCTGTTCGGTAAGCCGCAGATTGGCAGACTCTTGTTGCACAGCGGCCCGCGCATTATTCATTTCATCGGCATTGCCGTAGCTGGCTAGCACCCATAAAATAATGGACACCGCCAGAATAACTTTCCCCGCTTCAAATACAAAAGCCTTCGTCTTCTCAACAATGTTGTAACCCACGTTTGACCACTTTGGCATTCGATAAGTGGGCATTTCCATGATTAAGAAACTTCTTTCCTTCGCATTGATGATCAATTTCATGGCCATGGCCGATAGGATGGCGGCCAGAAAACCCAGCAGGTAAAGACCCATCAGCACCAATCCCTGAAAACCGAAGAAGCCAAGCACTTTCGTATCGGGAATAATCAACGCAACCAGTATGGTAAACACCGGCAGGCGAGCCGAGCAACTCATGAAAGGTGTTACAAAAATGGTGATCAAACGGTCTTTCCAGTTTTCGATTGTGCGTGTTGCCATGATTGCAGGAATAGCGCATGCCCAGCCCGACATCAAGGGAACAACGCTTTTGCCACTCAATCCAAACTTGCGCATGATTTTATCCATCAAAAAAACCACGCGTGCCATATAGCCGGTTTCTTCCAGAATTGAAATAAAGGCAAACAGTATGGCGATCTGTGGAATGAAAATCAGAATGCCGCCAATACCGGGAACGATACCCTGAGCTATTAATTCAAACAACGGGCCCGAAGGAAGAGCATCCGTCAGATACTGACTGAATGATGCAAATCCATTGTCAATGGCATCCATTGGAATTTGCGCTAAGGCAAAAATGGATTGGAAGATGAGAAACAGAACAGAGAAGAAAATGAGATACCCGAATATCTTATGCGTAAGAACGCGATCAATCTGTGA
Organism: Cyclobacteriaceae bacterium; assembly: GCA_044222145.1. GTDB lineage: Bacteria > Bacteroidota > Bacteroidia > Cytophagales > Cyclobacteriaceae > ELB16-189. Next base: position 10,889 of record JBGANU010000016.1, on the reverse strand, counting down.
CGACAATTTTTTCCATTCGTGTCCGGCAGCTTTTAAAACTACCTGGTTGAGAACAGTCTGAATAAATTCATACCGATGAATGGTTTCGGCTCCCTGGTACTTGGCCGGAAAGAAATGATGTTGCTCGGCTACTCCACGGATGAATTCTTTATCTGCTTTCGTGAGAAAAATGAAACTCTCCGGCTGCTGAAGAAATTGAAAGGCTTCGTATTCAGAGTTTAAATTAAAACGATCCCGAACCTGAGTAACGGCTGCCCTCACTTCATTGTTAATCGTAAATATTTTCTTGCGCGATGCCAGTTGTGGTTTAGTCAGCAGTGCTTTAAGTTCTTCAATACCTTGTCCATTTCTCGCGTTGATCAACACTACCGGAATGTCCAATAGACTTGAAAGTTTTTTTACATCAATGCTTAACCCCGACTTGGCAGCCAGATCAATCATGTTCAACGCCAGCACTACCGGCAACTCCAAATCAATCAACTGGGTAAGCAGCAACATGCAGTTCTTGAGGTTGGTGGCATCGGCAACCACCACCACCTTATCGGGAAAATATTCGCCACGTTTGTTGGCAAAAACCTCCACCACAATTTTCTCATCCAACGAACGAGGATATAAACTATAGATGCCCGGAAGGTCAAGAATTTCTGCGCTGATGTTGTCGTTCAGTTGTGTAAAACCTGTGCGTTTATCAACAGTTACTCCTGGAAAATTTCCAATCTTCTGATTAAGACCGGTGAGTTGATTAAAGAGCGATGACTTGCCAGCGTTTGGCTTTCCGGTTAAGGCAATTTTCAGCTTTTGAACGTCACTCATGCAGCAGGCCGACTAATTTAAAATGGAAATCATAGAAGCTTCATCCAGCCGCAACGATAAGTCAAAGCCTGAAACGCTCACACAAACAGGGTCGCCAAAGGGTGCAGTAAAATTGAAAGTCACCACCGTACCCGGCAAAAAACCCATTTCAAGAAGCTTGGAAGAAAGTAAATCATCGGAAAAGCCGGAAATAACTGCCGTTTCGCCTGGCAGCATGTCCGCAACACTCTTCGACTTTCCCTCCATCCTTATTTAGATTAATTTTAAACAAGCGCAATATAGAAGGCCCCCAACACAGAAGCAATGATTTACCTCAGTTGTTTAACTTAGAAGAATGAAAAAGAAAAAGACCAAATCGATTAAGGAAAGTGAAAAGAAACTTCCGCCTGTTCCGACTGAAAATAAAGACGAACGATTCGATTTTGGCGGCCTGCCCAGTCGCGATCTAAAGAAGAATCTCGGCTGCGGTTAAAATAAATTACTGCCAAACTCTACCATCCGATCGACTGAAAAACAAAACGACAGACTACATTAAATTTTCTATTTTTGCGTCCCTTTAGTTGACCTGGAGCATATGATTGTAAAGACAAAGAATTATCGTTTAGAAAAGAAGGACTATATCAAAATGGCGCTGCGCCATACATTAAAACAGCAATGGTGGGTAAGTTTGATTGTGGTGGCGCTTTGTCTCCCTTACTTCTGGATTGCCAGCTTCTGGTGGTTTGTAGTGGCTGTTTTAGGTGCAGGTTTGTTTCTCTTGTTTTGGTGGGTGCAGTTTTACGGTGTCACCCAATTAGATCAGGGCAAAATGCTTTTTGAACGCTTTAGTTACGAAATCACCAGCCAACAGATTTTAATGAAGATTAACGCGCGCGAAGGCATGCCCATGAAGTGGGACCAGATTAAAAGCGCGCAGGTGGGCAAGGATCATTTTCTGTTATTCGTTAACCGCGCCCAGTTGATTCATCTTCCCTTCAAGATTTTTAATACCGACAATGAGCGCAAATTTGTAGCGAGCATTCTCAAGACAAAAGGATTGGTGAAATAGGAGTCACTCCTGCCGGGTGAGGCAATCGTTGATGAAAAGGAAATCAAAGACAGGAAATCACTTTTCAGAAGACGACTTTACCACACGCATCACGCCCGCTGAGGCGTTGACTAAGATTCAAAAGTATTGTGCTTATCAGGAGCGCTCGCATCAGGAAGTAAAATATAAACTTCATTCCTTCGGTCTCTCCTCCGATGAAGTGGATGAATTGATTTCGCGCTTAATCACCGATAACTTCCTTAATGAAGAGCGCTTCGCCAAAGCATTTACAGGTGGCAAATTCCGTGTGAAGAAATGGGGACGAAATAAGATTGTCAATGAACTTGAAAGTCGGGGGCTAACCAAAAACTGCATAACCCGAGGCCTTAAAGAAATTGATCCGGCAGATTACACCAAAACATTGCGTGCTCTGCTTCTGAAGAAAGCGGATGAACTAGATGAGGAAAACATGTTTATCAAGCGCAATAAAGTTTCGCGCTTTGCCATCGCAAAGGGTTATGAACCCGAACTGGTTTGGGAGATGGTGAAGAAACTTTTACCCGACTGAATCCGGAATTTTACCTTACCATTTGTATTCACAGCGACAATTCGGGTTGCGGGAAGAACCGATCTTTGTACTTTCCGTTTTTAGCTAAAACAGGATCGCAAAAATGAAAAAAGGCTCGCTCGTATTCATCTTTATTTTCGTGGCATCACTTGCCTTTTCGCAAAGTGAAGAGACGAGGCAGAAGAACTACAACATCAGGAAAGACATTGCCCTTGAAGGCTACGATCCCGTAAGTTATTTTGATCAAAAGCCAGTGGAAGGAAAATCGAATCTGAAGTTTACCTACAAAGGCATTACCTATTTGTTTGCCAATCCTTCAAACCTCACAAAATTCAAGGCCGCCCCTGATAAATATGAACCTGCTTATGGAGGCTGGTGTGCCTACGCTATGGGCGAAACCGGTGAGAAAGTAAAGGTCGATCCGGAGACCTATAAAATTATAGACGGCAAGCTCTACTTGTTTTATAATTTTTGGGGGAACAACACTTTAACCGACTGGAACAAGAACGAAAAACCATTAAAGTCAAAAGGCGACCAGAATTGGAAAAAGTTTATCCCATAAATCCAGTTGCCGTTGAACCGCGTATATCATTTTGATTTATTTTATCTTTGACGAATCATTTAGTCGTTATGCAACTTAAGAATGCCTGTCTTGAAATCCTTGGCCAACTGACTGACGTTGTGCAGCAAATGGATGAAAAAGATTTTTGCAAACCCTCCGAAACATTAAGCAAATCAACGGTTGGCCAGCACTTGCGTCATACAATTGAGTTTTTTATCTGCCTGGAACAAGGCTTTGATAAAGGCATTGTCAACTACGACAAGAGGCAACATGACAAGCTGATTGAGAGTGACAAGTTTATTGCCGTGGCAGCGCTCGAGCGTATCAAAGATTTCGTGATCAAGCAATCATCCGATAAGGCGCTTAAGTTAGAGGTAGGCTATGACCGCGACAACGATACCTGCACAACCATTTCCACCAACTATTGGAGAGAGCTCACCTACAATATTGAGCACACCGTACACCACATGGCCATTATGAAAATAGGCATACGCGAAGTGGCCGATTACGTAGTACTCCCTTCCGATTTCGGCATTGCCGTTTCCACCATCCGCTATCAAGAGTCTGGTGTTGTTACTTCCCGATAGGGGATGAAATTTCTGAGCGTGATCTTCTCGCGAAACTTTCTTATCAAGTTAAGGAGTTGGGAGTACTGGCCATTTGGCATCATTCAGGCTCCGATCTTTTTATATTGGATCTGGTATGCCGTAAAAGAAAAATCGCTGTTATACTTTTCTGCTTCTAACCCAGGCATTCTCACCGGAGGCATGATGGGCGAATCCAAGTTTGACGTGCTCAATCTCGTTCCGGATGAAGTGAAGCCTAAAACTATTCTCGTCAAACATCCTTCAACACGTGAGGAAATTATGGGCATCATGAAAAAGAATGATCTCTCGTTTCCGGTGATATTCAAACCTGATCTGGGTGAGCGCGGTTGGTTAGTGAGAAAAATTCGCGATGAAAAAGAAATAGACGACTACCTGCAGGAAATTAAAATTGATTTTCTCATTCAGGAATTAGTTGACCTCCCTCATGAGTTTGGTGTTTATTATGTACGGTTTCCCGATGAAGAAAATGGATTTGTTAATTCCATCACCGCAAAAGAATTTCTGTTTGTGGAGGGAGACGGGAAGAAAACAGTGCAAGAGTTGATTTTGGCGAAAGATCGGGCAGCTCTTCAATGGGATGTTCTTAAAGAAACTCACAAAGACAAGCTCGATCAAATTTTAAAATCCGGTGAACGCCTCGAGCTTGTATCCATCGGCAATCATTGCCTGGGCACCACCTTTCTCAATGGCAATCATCTGATCACCGATAAGCTCACGCAATCCTTTGATCGCATTAGCAAGCAAATCGATGGCTTCTATTTTGGTCGTTATGATCTTCGCTGCGGTTCGTTGGAGGATCTTGAAAAAGGAAACGTAAAAATTGTTGAGCTAAATGGCTGTGGTGCCGAGCCCGCGCACATCTATCAACCCGGCTCATCTATTTGGGAAGCAATTGGTGTGCTGATTACCCATTGGAAAAATATGTATCGCATCAGTGCCGAAAATCACAAACGTGGCGTTCCTTATCTTTCGATGAAGGAGGGCAGGACGATTTACAAAAAGTTCAAGTCATTGAAGAAATAGATGTTCTTATTTACTTCTTCCGCTCTTGATCATGGAGAATAATCTATTCACCTTCGCAGAAATTTTTTAGCGTGCTATGATCATTCAGGTATTTCTGGTAGGACTTGTCTTCAGTTTTCTAGGATCTATTCCTCCGGGAACCATGAACCTGGCCGTGTTGCAGCTCGGTATGGAGCATAAAATAAAAACTGCGCTGCGCTTCTCAATTGCAGTGGCCATTATCGAATATCCGTATGCCTGGATTGCCGTTGTGTTTGAGGACTGGATCACCTCGTCTCCCGTGATCATAGAAAATTTTCAATTAATCACGGCTGTGGTCATGACAGTGATTGGAATATTTACCCTGTGGTCGGCAAAGAAGCCGTCAGATTTTTCTGCAAAGTTTAACGAAAGTGGATTTAGGCGTGGTCTCGTGCTGAGTGTATTAAATCCAATGGCCATTCCGTTTTGGATTGGTGTGACAGCCTATTTAAAAGCACAGGGTTGGATTGATCTTTCCGGATCGCCCTTGTTGCACAGCTATCTTTTTGGAACATCGGTTGGTGTGCTCATACTGCTGATCATCTTCGCCTTTCTGGCTAAGCGATTGTCGCATTATGTGAAGGACAATCAAATTGTGAAACTCGTGCCGGGCGCTACGCTGCTGGTGTTGGGGGTTTATGCGTTTGCCAAATATCTTTTCTTTCGGGGTTGAACGTTAACTGACGTTGTATCTCCAGCAATCTACCAGATGATCGTTGACTAATCCACACGCCTGCATGTGCGCATAGATTACCGTGGAGCCGACAAACTTAAAGCCTCGCTTAATCAAATCTTTGCTCAACGCATCCGATTCTTTTGTTGTCGGTTTTATCTGATCCAATGTTTTCCACTTATTTACAATCGGTTTGTGATTGACAAAACCCCAGATATATTTGTCAAAGCTTCCAAATTCTTTTTGCACTTCCAGAAATCGCCTGGCATTATTTACCGTTGCATATACTTTCAGACGGTTGCGAATGATACCTGGATCTAACAAAATTTTCTCCAGTTTCTTCTCTGTAAACTTCGCCACCTTCACCGGATCAAAATCAGCAAAGGCCTTTCGATAGCCCTCTCTCTTCTTCAAAATCGTTGACCAGCTTAACCCGGCCTGGGCGCCTTCTAAAATCAAAAATTCGAAATGAATCCGATCGTCATGAACGGGCACGCCCCACTCTTCATCGTGGTATTGAATGTATTGATCGAACTTGAGGCACCAGGGGCATCTAAATTTTTCAGCTTCGTCTTTCATACCAGCGTTTTGCGATTGTTAAAAATACCAGAATGAAAATAAAATAGTGTATCTTCATCCAGCCAAAGATGAAATACTTCCTACTATTTTTTCTCACGCTTATTGTTGTCAGTGCTGTTGCACAAAATCAAAGCAGCGTCCGGTTCATTCCCTATCCCAATGTGTTGGCTACTCAACATTCCACGTTGTTTCGCAAATCTTTGCTGTTTCCTTTTCTTTCGCCCGATCGGCAGTTAACCTATCGCCCGAAGAGCCCACAAGCCATGACAGTGCTCGGCTCAACATCGTTGAAAGGCGAAAATTATTGGATGGGTTCTATGACCACTCAATCCTATAATCAGGGAAAAATGGGCACCTATTATTTGTGGGATATGCAGGGCAACCTCCGCGAGTCGCGCATGTTTGTGGATATTGCCGGAAAGAATAAGCGCGGGTTGAAATTAGTTTTCCGAAGGAGATAACGTTTATATTTATTCTCATGAAACGATTTCTCCTGCTTTTCCTGATTCTGGTCAGTTGCAATAAGAATGACCCAACACTGGCCAAACGATCATTCTATTTAGGATTCACTCCGTTTCCTTACGAGGCCTCACAAACCGCATTGGATTACGTGTATCAAAAAATCGGATTAGATGCCGACATCATTAATCACCACTTTGATAATGGTGTGCCGTGGGTAGAAGCCGAAACCGATGCGCCTTTCCACGCCAACATCATGAACGACTGGACGTATCGGAAAACTCACACTCCAATTGGTCACAAAGTTTATGTCTCTGTTGGGGCGCTTAGCTTTTCGCGGAATTCATTGGCTGGCTATCGTGCAGCAGAAGAAAATATGCCATTGCCATCGCCATGGGATACTTACAAATTCAGCGATCAGCACGTGAGGACTGCCTACCTGAACTACTGCAAACGAATCATCGAGTTCTTTAAGCCCGATTATTTTAATATGTCCATTGAAGCCAATCTGCTTTACTTCAATCAGCCCGACTTGTGGGTTAGCTATTTGGTGTTTCATCAATATGTCTACACGGAGTTAAAGAAAGTTTATCCATCTCTTGCGGTGTTCTCGTCCGTCACCGGAGCACATATGTTAGATGGTGCCTTCACCGGAAATGATTATCTCAAGCAGCGCGATGCGGTAAAACAAATACTTGAGTACTCCGACATTTATGCACTATCTTTTTATCCGTACCTCTCCAACTATTTGGGTAATCCGTATCCGGAAAATGTGTTTGATGAGCTGTTCGCCATCAGTGATAAATATCTGGCTATTGCCGAGACAGGATATACAGCGCAAACCTTCACCATTGACGTAGAGCCAGGAACATCGGTGACCATCAACTCGGATGCCGACAAACAGGCAAAATATTTCAATGACTTACTTACCGCGTGCAGTGTTCACAATGCTTTATTCGTCATTAATTTTGTAGTGCGTGATTATGATCAATTATGGCAGTCGGTTGGCTCACCAACGGGACTTCCAATTGCCTGGAGAGACACTGGTCTTTATGATGAAAATGGTAATGCGCGAAAAGCGCATGATGTTTGGAAATCGTATCTTGCCAGACCTCACAACTAAACTAAACTCAACTAAATCGATCGTCATGAAAAAAGTGCTTTCCATTATTTTGTTTCTCTCAATAGCATGCGCATCATTTGCTCAAACAGTAGACTTTGATAAAAAACTAAAAGAAGCCGGCATTGAGTTATACACGCCCACCAAACCGATGGGCAACTATGTAAAGGCTGTTCGTACGGGCAATTTATTATTCCTTGCAGGCCATGGCCCAACCCGGGCCGATAATAGCAACATCACCGTAAAAGTTGGAAAAGACTTAACCACGGAACAAGGCTACGAAGCTGCCAAACAAGTAGGCGTTGCCATTCTCTCTACGCTGAAAGGAGAAATCGGTGATTTGAATAAAGTAAAGCGCATTGTGAAAGTGCTGGGCATGGTAAACTGCACGGAAAATTTTACCGATCAACCGAAAGTGATGAATGGCTTTTCGGATCTGATGGTGGCTGTGTTCGGAGAAAAAGGTAAACATGCACGCTCCGCAGTGGGTATGTATGCACTACCTTCTAACATTGCCGTGGAAGTAGAGATGATCGTAGAGCTGGAGAATTAATGATCAATGGATCAATGTGCCAATTGCCATTAGTAATTGGCACATTGACTAACTGGACATTACCTTATTAATTTGATTTCATCCATTCAAACACCTGATAGTGTTCGCCATTCATGCCCAGCTTCGAGTAGACTTGCTGAGCGGATTTATTTGTTTTGTCGACATATAAGCGAATGCCCCGCAAATCAGAAGATTGCGCAACGATCTGCTGAATGTGTTCATACAGTTTTTTATAAACGCCTTTTCCGCGGTGCGACTCGTTGATGTAAACAGACTGAATCCACAAGACGGTACCATTGCGCCAGTCACTCCATTCATAAGTGGTCATCAGGCTGCCAACAACTAAACCGTCTTCTTCAGCAACATAATACTTTCCTTTTGTGATGTCGTTGAAAAGGTTGTGTACTCCTTTTGTTACAATTTCTTTATCAAGAGTAACTCGTTCGGTTTCCCACGCCATCTTTAATTGAAATTCAATTATGGTGGGGAGGTCTGTAATGACTGCTGCGCGTATCATAATAAGGATTGGAACCCGGAACTCTTTAAAATTTAGAGTGCCTGTTTAATGTCGTTGATAATATCGGATACATCTTCAATGCCAACCGAAAGTCTCAACAGTTTATCAGAAATACCAACGGCTGCGCGCTCGGCTGCGCTAAGTTTGGCATGAGAAGTTTTTACAGGAGCGCCAATAGTGGTCTCTACCCCTCCGAGGCTAATGGCCTTCTTAATCAGTCTTAATCGTTTCAAAAACTTATCAGGATTGCCTTTCACTTCGAATGACAACATGCCACCAAAGCCACCTTTCATTTGCTTTTTGGCTATCGCATGACCGGGGTGATTTGTCAGCCCGGGGTAATACACACTTCCTATTGCTGATTCCTTTTCAAGTGCACGGGCAATCGCCATCGCATTTTTATTTTGTTGCTGCACGCGCAATACAATAGTCTTTAAACTGCGTTCCGCCAAATAAGAAGTGTACGCATCCAAACTACCGCCAAAGTGTTGTGCGCTCGCTTTGATGATAGCAGTCAACTTTTTGGACGAAACCATCACACCACACGCCAGATCGCTATGACCGCCTATGTATTTCGTTCCACTGTGGGTAACAACATCTATTCCCAAATCAATTGGATTCTGATTGATCGGTGACGCAAAGGTGTTATCAATAATGGTAATGAGTTTATGTCGCTTTGCAATTTTAGCGATCGCTGAAATGTCGGTGATCTTCAACAATGGGTTGGAAGGAGTTTCGATATAAATCACCTTTGTTTCCTTGCGAATGGATTGTTCAATGTTTCTGGGATCAGACGCATCGACCATATCGTACTCAATTCCATAACGGTTCAATTCGTGCAATGCGGCATGGTGCGTACCTCCGTATAAATCATTTTGAAAAATAATGTGATCACCCGCCTTCAGAAGCGCAAACATGGACGTCATGATGGCCGCCATGCCCGAGCTGAACATCAATCCGTCTTCAGCATTTTCAAGGGCCGCAATTTTTTCAACAGCTGCTTTTTGGTTGGGGGTATTGTAGTAGCGGGGGTATAACACCTCAGCGTCATAATCGTATGCTGACGAGGGATAGATGGGATTAACAATTCCACCATAAAGAGGATCGCCTTTGGAACCCGTGTGCACGCTAATCGTCAGTTTTGATTTGGCCATGTTTATTTTTTTTGTCGGGCAAAGATAAGAGGATGGCGTAAATGCGAAAAGTAACTTCTCATCCTGGAAACGACAAGGTGATTATTTATTCAGTACTTTAGTTAACCTAAACTTTATATTGCTATGAACAGACGCCATTTTATTCAATCCTCTGCAGCGTTGACTGCTGCAGGCATTTTCAATTTTGATTTTGCCCACGCTGGTACGTTAAAAAGTATTGGAGTACAGCTGTTTTCGTTACCGAAGATGTTGGAAAATGATTTTCGGGGCGCGATTAAGATGTTGGCTCAACTTGGTTATAAAGAAATAGAACTGTATGGACCCTTTCCGTTCAGTGCAAAAGAAGCGCAAGACGGTTGGAAAGCAGTAACTCCTTCGTTGGGCTTTAGCGGTAGCGGTTATTTTGGACTTTCATCAAAAGAAGTTAAGTCCATCCTGGCGGAAAATAAGATCACAACACCCGCCATTCACACCGATCTGATCACCTTACAGAAAAACATGGGAGCATTAGGTGAAGCAGGTCATGAGCTAGGCTTTGAATACGTAGGCCTTCCGGCTATTCCGCCCGACAAACGCAAAACACTGGACGACTATAAGAAGATAGCAGACGAATTCAATACCATCGGTGAGCAAGCCAAAAAAAATGGTCTCAAATTCAGTTATCACAATCACGGTTATGGATTGAAACAAATGGAAGGGAAAATGCCCTTGCAATTAATTCTCGATGGCACCGATCCGAAGCTTGTCTTCTTTGAAATGGATATTTATTGGACAGTAGCAGGTGGTGCCGATCCTGTTGCGTTGTTAAAAAATAACCCGAATCGTTATCACCTGATGCATGTGAAAGACATGAAAGAGAAAAAACAATTCTCTGGCGATGGTGGTGATTCAAATCAATGGATCGAGCTGTTTCCCCTGATGACCACAGCAGGTGATGGTGTGATGGATTTGAAATCAATTATTCCGGCCGCTCAGAAAGCTGGCGTCAAACACTTCTTTGTTGAGCAAGACATGGTGGCCAATCCTGAAGCTGCTTTAAAGAGAAGTATCGATTACTTAAAGATGATTTGATACGTCATGCTACGTTTGAAGCGGATTTAAAAATCAAAGGTTATTTTGTATTATCAAAAAGAGAGGAGCGGAGCAAGACCGAGATTCGTCATGGGTCCACCAGACCGTTCGCAATGCTGGTCCCCGCTCTTTACTTGTCAA